>NZ_LAHL01000001.1 GCF_000966195.1 Domibacillus robiginosus
AGACTTTGTCTACAAGCTGAGAAGGCTGGATAACCAGCCTTCTTTTTTCGGTTCATTATGAAGCCATTTTCCGGCAGGCTTCTGCGCATTTTAAGCAGGCCTCTGCACAACGCTGGCAATGCTCATCGTCGTGCTTTTTACATTCATTTCCGCATGCTTCACAGATGGCTGCACACAGCTGGCAAATCTGTTTGGCAAACGGGCTATTACTTTGCATAGACTTAGCAGCGAAGGCACATATGTCTGCGCACTCGCGGTCAAGTCTAATACAGTCTGCCATCATTTTCACATTGTCTTCGGATAAGCAGCTGTCAAAGCAGTAATTACACGCTTCCATGCATTCCAGGCAAGCTTGAATACATTCCTGGTAGTGTTGGTTCATCTTAATTCCTCCTTTTCGTTCATTGTCCTTTTTAATTTATCCTTCTTATTTTCGATTAAACGAAAAAAACAAAACTCCATAAATTCTGCACAATTTTTTAGAAAATTAAGGGCCACATTTATTATTGATAAGTGACTTCGTTTATTCCTTGCGTTATTTCCGTTTTATCCTTACAAATTTGGTCCACTGACGGTGAAGAGAATGCATTAAACGCACAACTTTATGTAATGAGAGACCGTCTAAATGATTCAAGTGCTTTTAAAAAAATAATAAGGGACATAACGTCTAACCTAAATATTACTCATTCAACAATTGAGTTGGACTGGGATCGTCCAGAAAACAGGTAGGCTCCATATTTTTCTATAATAAAAATTAAAGAAAAAGCCAGAAAGAAATAGAATTTCTTTCTGGCTTTTTTGATTAAGTTGTTGCCCATGTAATTACACCCAACCAAATCCACGAATGACCTGTGCAACTGCAAATGTGACCCCAATGGCAATCACTGTTGGAATTGCAAATGCAACGAATGTCCACTTCCAGCTTTTCGTTTCTTTAAAGATATTGACCAATGTTGTTCCGCACGGGAAGTGGAGAAGGGAGAACAGCATCATATTTAATGCTGTCAGCCAGGTCCATCCGTTATCTAAAAAGATCTGCTTTAACGCGGCCATGTCCTCTACTTCTGTTAAGGCACCTGTTGAAAGGTAGCCCATCAAGAGAATAGGCAGGACAATTTCGTTAGCAGGCATCCCGATTATGAAAGCCATTAAGATAAATCCATCCATCCCTAGCAACTGTCCAAATGGGTCAAGAAATTGGACAAAGTGAAGCAGTATACTGGTATCGCCGATATAGATATTGGCAAGCACCCATGTTAAAACCCCAGCAGGTGCTGCTACTTTTACAGCCCTTCTTAGTACATAAATCGTTTTGTCCAAGGAAGCGCGAAGGATAGTATTAAGCATTTTAGGCTTCCGGTAAGGCGGCAGCTCTAATGTATAGTGGGATGGAGTGCCTTTAAGCGCGGTTTTAGACAGCATCCATGATACGAGCAGTGTAATGATCACACCGAACAATACCATTCCCATGACAACAAAAGCAGTCACGAGTGTATGCATCCCGCCGGTAAACCCAACTGCCATAAATAGAGAAGCAAGTAAAATAAGAGTCGGCCATCGTCCGTTACATGGAACAAAGTTATTCGTTAAAATGGCCAGCATACGTTCCCGTGGAGATTCAATAATACGTGTTGACATAATAGCAGCCGCATTACAGCCAAATCCCATGGCCATCGTTAACGATTGTTTTCCATGGGCACCAGACTTTTTAAACAGACGATCTAAATTAAAAGCCACTCGCGGTAAGTATCCATAATTCTCTAAGAGGGCGAATACGGGGAAAAAGATGGCCATTGGCGGCAACATAACACTGACAACCCAGGAGGTGCCACGGTATAAGCCTAATACTAAAAGACCATGCAGCCATTCAGGTGCATTCATGGCTGTAAATGCAAGGGTAATGTAGCCTTCCACCCAGCCAAAAAAGTTGGCCAGCATGGATGAAGGGACATTGGCACCGGCTATTGTCAGGTAAAAGACCACTCCTAGTAAGCCAAGCATAATCGGAAAGCCCCAAACTTTTGAAGTGAAAATCCGATCCAATTTTTCCGATTTATACAGCTGGTTTTTATCCTGGATGACAACCGATTTGCTGCAGAGTTCTCGCGATTTTTGAAACAAGTTGCTGACAATACTTTCGCGTATATGATCTAGTTCTTCAGCAGGAGTGACCGCCGCCAGAGCGTCCAAGCGCTGTTGTTGATCCATGTACTCCGCCCCCTTCTCCATTGGATGCCAGCTTATTTTTTAGTGCAGCAATCAATTTTGAATCCCCATCTAAAAATCGTATTGCGAGCCAGCGGGCAGGGTAATCAGGGCCTAAAATCTCGCTTAATTCCTTTTCAAGCTTTATGATTTTCGCTTCTATTTCTTCTCTATACTTCATTTTGTAGGGCTTTGTTTTTATTGTCCCTGAACACATTTTTAGCAACGTATCAGATAAGACATCAAGACCTTCCCGATTTCTTGCTGAAATTGGGATAACCGGTACACCAAGGTTTTTTGATAACTGTTTTGCGTTGATTTTTAAGCCTTTCTTTTTCGCTTCATCCATCAAATTCAAGCAAATCAATACCTGATCCGTCATTTCTAACACCTGCAATGCCAGATTGAGGCTTCTTTCCAAAGAAGTGGCATCTAGAACTAGCAAGGTAACATCAGGCTTTTCAAATACAATATAATCCCTTGCGACTTCTTCATCTTCTGAATTTGAGAACAAAGAATACGTACCGGGAAGATCGACAATTTTAAGCGGAATATTCTTATAGCGATAATAGCCGGAAGCAAGGGTTACCGTTTTTCCAGCCCAGTTTCCGGTATGCTGCTTCAAGCCAGTCAGTGCATTGAATAACGTACTTTTCCCTGTATTCGGATTCCCAGCCAGTGCAATTGTATACTCCTTCATCGTTGGATCACCTCGCCGAATAGTAATTGACTCTCTTCTTTTCGTAAAGCAATGACTGTTCCGGCTACTCTGTAGGATACGGGGTCACCTAATGGGCTTGCTTTTAACACTTCAACCACAGAACCAGGAACAAAACCGAGATCGAGCAGACGCCTTTTTAAATCTCCTTTAATCTTCACTTTTTGTATTAAGAACTTTTGACCTGACTGTGCTAGATATAAAGTGGTCATATCACTTTGATCTTTCATTCAGGACCCCCCCATTCTTTTTTGTACAAGTGATACTTTTTTTCCTTAGTGCAACTTTTGTTTTATGATATTCCTGTATGGTGATGTTGTCAACACTATTTATACGGTACAAGCGTTATAAGAAATCTGGGCATAAATGAATTATATTACTTAAAGGATACAGGCGTATTAGCTAAACTTTAATCTTTGACTTTTATTCATTGCTCTTTCTCCAAAAGAGTGGGATTAGCTCCATTTTCATTTGGAAGTTTTAACTCATTTATTTTTTAAATATACTACTTTTGCTTACTAGGGATTTTGCTTTTTTTATCGCCTTTCATTAAATACATTAGGATATTTGGAAATAAAAGGAGTCGAGGATACAGAATTACTTTCATCAGCTAATATGTTATTAATCAAATCTTAACTATTATAAAATCATTCTTAACATAAAAAAGTATCTTTGTAGGATAGTAAATTCTTTGGAAGAATTGTATACAAAAGAGGCTAATTGTGATTCTAAATATTTTTATACCATTAGAAAAGAACTGCTTTTGCAGTAGGGTAGTTACATAGAATTACCTTGTACTTTTACATCACTTTAATATATATTTACTCATTTTTAATAGCAGGTTAACAGTTCTCTATTATAGTAAACCTTGTTGTTCTACTAAGTTGAAATTATGGAGGTTATTTATATGTTAAAAAATAAACTAACGAAAAAGCTTCTCCCAATTTGTGTTTTGTCTTCACTTGCATTAGGCAGTCTGGCTGGATCAATCCCTGCCATGGATGTGCAAGCTTCGGAAAAAAACCGTGAGAAACAAAGCGAAAATACAAAAATTAAAAATGTTATTTTCCTAATCGGAGATGGGATGGGTTCCTCTTATACCTCAGCTTACCGTTATTTAAAAGATGATCCTTCAACAGCGGCTGTTGAAAGAACAGAACTTGATAAATATCTCGTTGGACAACAAATGACTTATCCAGAAGATCCTGAACAAAATGTAACTGATTCAGCTTCTGCTGCAACGGCAATGTCTGCTGGTGTTAAAACATACAATGCGGCAATCGGAGTAGATAACGATAAATCTGAAGTGAAAACAGTATTAGAAGCAGCAAAAGAAAAAGGTAAAGCAACAGGCCTCGTCGCTACTTCAGAAATTACACATGCGACACCAGCATCGTTTGGTGCCCATGATGAAAACCGTAAAAACATGAATGCGATTGCGGATGACTATTATGATGAATTAATCAACGGTAAACATAAAATTGATGTCCTTTTAGGTGGCGGATCCTCAAACTTTGTACGTGCCGACCGAAACTTGACGGAAGAGTTCGAAAAATCCGGTTTTAGTTATGTAACAAACAAAGAGGAGCTTGCAAAAGATAAAAACGAACAGGTTCTTGGATTGTTTGCTCCCGGCGGTTTGCCAAAAATGATTGACCGTACAGAAGACATTCCATCCCTTCAAAACATGACAACTTCAGCTATCGATCGCTTAAACAAGGACAAAGACGGCTTCTTCCTAATGGTTGAAGGAAGCCAGGTAGACTGGGCTGGGCATGATAATGATGTAGTTGGAGCTATGAGCGAAATGCAAGACTTTGAAAAAGCGGCTAAAGCAGCTATTGATTTTGCGAAAAAAGATAAGCAGACATTGGTTGTAATTACAGCAGACCATTCAACAGGCGGAGTCTCTATTGCTGCTAACGGAAACTATAACTGGTTCTCTGAACCAATCAAAGCGGCTAAGCGTACGCCAGACTTTATGGCAGCTGAAATTGCAAAGGGTGCCGACGTTGAAAAAACATTAAAAACGTACATTGATCAAAACGTATTGGCCTTAACAGCAGAAGAAATTCAATCTGTTAAAGATGCCGCAGCAACTAAAAAAGTCACTGATATCGATAATGCCATTGAAGTAATCTTTAACGAGCGTTCTCACACAGGCTGGACAACGGGCGGGCACACAGGTGAAGATGTAAATGTATATGCGTACGGACCTTACAAAGAACGATTTGCAGGACAAATTGATAATACAGACAATGCTAAAATTATCTTTGATCTTCTAGAGAGTGCTAAAAATAAAAAGTAAAAAGTAGCGTATATTAATCAAAGTCCCGTTGCTCCTTAAAAGCAGCGGGTACTTTTATTATGCTGAATAATAGGGGGATTTCTTTGAAAAGATTATTTTCTATCCTGACTTTGTTGTTCGTACTTGCGGGCTGTTCAGAAGCAAACAATGAGGAAAAACAAGTTTCTGAAAAGCAAACAGAAACAGTTGATGAAACGGAAAGCTCAAATCAAAACACAAAGAAAGACGTATATGTTCCCAATCCGCAAATAACAGATGACATTAACCTTGTGAAGATCGGGGACACCGTGATCGATGATAAAGGGGAACTTACTCTCAAAGCTTATAAAAACATAAATAAAGTGGTTAATATTGGCGCAGTTGAAATGACTATAAAAGACCTAAAAGTGATGCACTTTGTTCCCGATTACAGCATGATTGATTTTTTTCACGCCTACACTCATCAAGAAGAGTTTGACTTTGTTAAAGTAGGAGTAGAAGTGAAAAATACATCCAACGAGGATGTAAAGTTCGCGCCAGTGGCCTTGATTAAAACAAGCAATGGTGAACAGAAAACATGGGAAGATGATATTTATCTGGAAGAGTTAACGGGAGAATTACAAAGAGAGAGTATTAAAAAGGGCAATATGGGCTTTATTGTAGAAAAAGCCCATGAAGTTAAAGCAATTGAAATTCTAACAAGTGATGTTGTCAACAGCACCGATGAAAGCATTGAAAAAGCCAAGAACATAAAAATCGATCTCTAATGAAGAACTTGTCACTTTTAAAGAGTAAGCATCTGCTGAAAAAGCAGGTGCTTTTTATTTTTTTCATCTAAGTTAAGGCTATATCCTTTTGGAAGCTACTTTTTCCTTATTTCATTCTACCTTCGTCTATACTTTTCCAGACTTGGTTCATTGATTTTCCAGTTGCCTTTTCACATATAAGAATTAATCTTAAACGTTTGTGTTTGGTTTCACTTAGGCTTTAAAGTATGTTTTTCACTTAAAGGTTTTAAAATAATAGGATCTGTTAAAGAATACTGTTGATTTTCTTATTAGACCAATGAAGCAGATTAGTTAAAGAGGAAAAAAGTGAATTGATATCGAAATCTACGTGTTAGGCTGTTAAATAAATAGGCTTATGTCTATGCTCAATGTTTCGTTAGATCTTATTGAAGTAGCGAGTGCTTTTCTTCGATAAGAGAAGGCGTCTTTTTTATAAGGAGGGATTAAAAAATGTTTGTTAAAATAATGTCTGTTTTCAATTGTGATTCAGGTGAATTATTCAATGAAATAAAAAAACTAAATCTCTTATTTATATAGGAAAGCCGCTTGTTAAGTTTGTACAATTACCAAAACATCCACTCCCAGAAGTATGGGAAGAAGGTAAGTTCTGGAGTTAGTATAGTTTCATGGACACAGTTTAATTAAGTCCTTACAATTATTTTGAGAGGATGTGTCCGAATTGGAACGTAAACCTGCAGGCAAAAAATATAACGATGACTTTAAGAAAACGATTGTGGACTTGTATCATTCCGGTAGCCCCGTTAAGGAATTAAGCAGCGAATATGGCGTATCCGACGTAACGATTTATAAATGGGTAAAAGACTTTACCCCAATCAGTTCAGAGAAAGAGGCGCTTACACTAAAAGAGTTAGCCGAGATTCAGAAAGAAAACCTTCGGTTAAAACAGGAGGTGGAAATCCTAAAAAAGGCTATGGCCATATTCGCGAAAAAGTAACGGAAGCAGAACTAAACCATTTTATCGAGGAGCACAAAGATCAATACCCTGTTCAGAAAATGTGCGAAGTACTGGCCGTGCCAAGAAGCAGTTACTATGATTCCTTTGAAAAAACAAAGTCAAAGCGTGAACAGGAAAACCAGGAACTTACAAAGGAGATCCAACGGATTCACCTGGAAAGCAAGGCGCGTTATGGGGCTCCGAAAATCCACAAAACCTTATTAAACAACGGCTTTTGTCTAAGCCTGAAGCGTGTTCAGCGCTTAATGAGAAAGGCTGGGGTCCGTTCGATTACCCAGGAGAAATACCGTCCCTTCCCCTCAAAAGAAAAAGTTGTACAGCTGGATAATCTCTTAAAACGAGACTTCTCTACCTACACGATCAATGAGAAGTGGGTGGCGGATATTACGTATATTCCTACGGTAAGAGACGGCTGGTGCTATCTGGCCTCTGTATTGGATCTGCATTCGAAAAAAATCGTTGGCTATTCTTTTTCCCGTTCTATGACTTCGGAATTGGTGATCGAAGCACTTCAAAACGCCTGTTTTTCTCAAAAGCCCCAAAGGGGCTTAATTCTTCATACCGATCTTGGCTCACAATACACCAGCAGTGAGTTTACTCAGCATGTCCAAAAACATGGAATTAAGCAGTCTTTCAGCGAGAAAGGCTGTCCTTATGACAATGCCTGCATAGAGTCGTTTCATGCCATATTAAAGAAAGAAGAAGTTTATCACACGCTGTATACAGACTACCGGGCAGCGAAGCTGGCCATGTTTCAGTTTATAGAGGGCTGGTACAACAGAAATAGAATTCACAGCAGCATCGGCTATCAAACACCTCAAGCTATTGAGGATCAGATTAGAAGAACCGCTTAGGACTTAACTTTTTTGTGTCCAAATTATTGACTCAAATCCAGGTGCTTGGCTGTAAGAGGTTATTATCCTTTATCAAATTGTATTCCTAATTTAACAAAATCAAAATAAGAATATACGAAACAATGGGAGAGGGATTATAAAAATTCTTCTCCTATTTTTATTAATTGAATTAGATAATCTTCTTCATTCCACAATGGCGGCATTCACGTAAAAAGATAGCATTTTTGATTGAACTTTTGAACTTGGCATTATTGCAGTTATCACAACGCCCGCTGATTTTATCGGGAAATTCTCGGATATTATATGTGATACTTAAATCGATTTCTTGTTTTGTTTCCATGTTGCTCACCTCACCCGACTAATCATATCACTTAATTGAGCAGGAATGATAAAGGAATTTGTGTCAATTTAATCACTATTAAGCTATGAAAATAAAAAGCCTAAAAACCTTGCTATGACAGACTTTTCAAGCCCATAAATGGTATAATTTAAGAACAATAGTATAAGGTTTCTCAATGGTGGTCAGCAAAATCCCCTTAGAAGGGGGCTAGCGCTGCGACATCTGAATACTTAGGTTTAATGTATAATGGGTAGTATCTAAAAAATCTTTATAATTAAATTTATTTGCCGTAAATCGTTTTCGACCATAAATAGCACCTAACCCAATTACAACAAGGGATAGAGGCGATTTTCCCTGAACTTCTAAATTCCGAACCAACGATGTACGGTAAAACAGTCAGCCTTGTGTACATGTAAATCTTGTTATATAGCGATTTACATCGAGTAAAATTAAGGGGTTTTATTTGAACTTAGTGGGATATAAAGACTAAATAAAATCATAGACGATGCGCTGAAAGGAGATTTTATTTGAACTTAGTGGGATATAAAGTTAACAATCAAAGCTACTTTGGTTAATTCAACGCGCGTTTTATTTGAACTTAGTGGGATATAAATGCAGCGCAAGACACACGTCAAGGAGTCGGTCGAGCGTTTTATTTGAACTTTTAGTGGGATATAAAGTCAACACCTGCTACTTTGGCGTTGGTTGCATTACTCGTTTTTTTTGAACTTAGTGGGATATAAAGGCAAATATTCAAGTCACACCAGCCGCACAGCAAGCCTTTTATTTGAACTTAGTGGGATATAAAACTTTTTCGCGTTTAAATATCGTATACACTCCCTTTGTTTCCTTTGAACTTAGCGGGATATAAAGAACAATTAAAGAAACTGTACATGTTACGCGATGCTGTTTTACTTGAACTTAGTGGGATATAAAGTAGACTTCATTCGCGATGTCTTTGACAATTGGAACGTGTTTTATTTGAACTTAGTGGGATATAAATCAAAAAGTGGAGATATATCCAATGCTTGAAGAAGAACATTTTATTTGAACTTAGCGGGATATAAATTATTAAAATTTTAGTTGTATGGAAGCTGTTTTGTATTTGTCCTTAGCGGAAAGTGATCATCAAGAGATGATCACTTTTTTATTTGTAATTCTTAGAAACTAATTGTAAAATTCAAGTAATCTTTAACTGAAATTGTAATATGGAGGTGGTTTTAGTGCGGTTAAAAATTGAAATTAAAGCAGACAAACTTCCAGTAGCTTATCGTTTTGGTCTTTTAAGTATGATTAAGGAAGCAGTCTCGGTTTCTGATTCTCAATATGCGGAACAGCTTTTCAACAGCCATAACAGGGATATGAAGCCTTTTGCTTACAGCAGTTATTTGAAAAATTTTCGGTTTGAAGGGGAAGATATTCTCCTAGATAGCTTTTCTATTATTATTTCATCCTCAGATCTTAATTTCATGATGATGCTCTATAATGGCTTGGTCAACCGGCGGAAATATCGTTATAAAACATACGAATGGGAGCTGGGGAAAATTCAAATGCTTCCCGAAAAAACAGTGCAATCTTCTTCCGTGTTATTTCGAACCCTATCTCCGCTTTTAATTGAATCAGCTGATCAGCAGCCGCTTGCTCCGAACGATCCAGGATACGAGCGAGAGTTTAATTACTACGCCAATTTGACAGTTCAGCTAATGCTTAAGCGCCCATTAAAAAAGCAACTGACAGTCCGGCCCATGCAAATGAAGAAAATGGTCATTAAAGAAAACACTCATCATATAAACGGTGGAAACCAAGTGCTTTACTTAACCGCTTATAAAGGCATGATCTTTGTAGAAGGAGATCCTGAAGATTTGGATTGCCTTTATAAAGCAGGAGTTTCAAGACGCAGATCTCTTGGGTTTGGTCTGCTTGATATCGAAATGGAGGGAGTGAGAGCATGAGCAGCTATGCTGTTGAACTTTTCAGTGAAGAATGGTTTTTTACAGCAGGCATTATTGGTTTAAAAAGGCTGTACCGTGACGAATTGCCGATGGTGAATGGAAATCCGGCTATAACTACAGAGATGCTGGATACACTGGCTGATCATTATTTTGATCATTTGTTAAATACGTATAACATTGCACAGCGCGAAGAAAAAAGAATGCAGAAGTTATTAAACTGGGCATTGAAGAAGGAGAAAGAGGCCTTTAAGGAAATTGTCCGTCTAACATCTGAGCAGCTGAAAAAGGTTGAAAAATATTTTCCTGACCAAGCTGTCGAACTGAAAACGATCATTGCCAATATGAAAAAGCCTGAGTCATGGGAAGAGATGAAAGAATACGCAAACAATTATCTGAACATTATGAATAATGAAGATATTAACAAAAAATTAACCCTCAATTACGTAAAGTCTCTTTATATCTCACCATTTTATGGACAAACCAGTTTTTTGCAGAAAACTTTTGCGTCGATGACCTATGAAGAGCATATAGAGCGAATGGTGAAGGACATTGTTCAGCCTGCCCGTCTTGAAATCGAGTTTGCAGAACTGATGCAGTCAACGGAAAGTGAACAGGAAATCAAGGATTTTCTAGAGAAACACAAAGGCTACAGCGGGTTCAAAAATTGGCTGAAGGCCATTAAGAAATTAAATTTACCAGATATTCACCAATGGTTTCGTGAAAACGTATTGCCTTGCTCGTTTGTGGATTCTCTGCATGGGACTTCGAATTTTGAGGAAATGATGTTTTTGCCGCTAGGCGTTTCCAGAGCGAATGCCACGAACTTTTTTTACGATTTTAATAAAGCAAATCCGGTGCCAATGAGTGCGGTAGCGCGACTTATCTTATTCTTATTCCCCGTGGGTGCGGCTTTTTATAATCGTCGAATTGGCGATGGGGCTGCGCAAGAAACAAGACGCTATGCAGGAATTGTCCTGAATTCCTCCCGATTTGCGGATAATTATGATTCGAACGAAACATATCGGAATATACGGCAAGAAGGTGGTTCTTTTACAGATGCGGTTTTTGGCGTATTGGACGATGCCAAACAAAAAGCAGATCGAAGCGAACGCTCTTTATCATTTATCGAGGTCTATACAGATGGATCAAAAAAAACAGTGCTCGATTACTATCATATGCCTTCTTATGCGGCTTCATATTTTACTTCCAAACAAAGCAATTCTTTAAGATTATTGTTTTTAAAAGAGGAAAAAGATCAATTTATCCGATCTGTTTTAAGCGGCCGCGATCCAAAACAGGAAATGTTTCGATATTTAAGACAAGCAATTCAAGAACCTCAACATAGAACAGGCGCATTTGTAACGGTCCAGCAACGGGCAAAGATCATACGTATGAGAAAAGGAGTGAATGATGAGATGGAGAAAAAACAGGACAAGCAAATCTATGTTATTTACAAACAAGGAATAAGTCTGCAAAAAGGGCTTGAAGGAAAAGCTGGATCAAATACGGGAGATGTATACCGTGCCGATGTATCAAAAAAAGTGCAGGGTATAGCTTATCGATTGCTTAATTCAGTGAAAACAGGAAATCCCGATAGTTTCCTAGATACGGTTATGCGCCTTCATGTCGCGGCAAATCTTCCTGTTTCATCACTCTTCTTAGATGTGTTGAAAAAAGATGGTCTCGATTTCGCAACGATTGGTGGCGCCTTTATTGCAGGTCTTTTAGGCGAAGAATACAAAGAAAAATCGAAAGAGGAGGAATCAAAATGAGCAAGGCCATTACAATGTCTATTATTTTTCAAGCCAACTCGTTGAATTATGGAGAAGGAATTGGCAATATTTCCGAATTAAAAAAGTTTCACCGCGCTGATGGAAATGTATATACCTTTGCTTCACGTCAAAGTATCCGGTATGACGTTGTACGCTTAGGGAATGAATGGTTTGGATGGAACCTGGATACGGTTGATAAAGCGAAAGGCACACTTCAATTTAAGGAAGACATATCGATTAACGACTCCGTTGAAATGGACTTATTCGGTTACTTAAAAACCGGAAAGCAATCAAAAAAGCGCCCTGCTGTAGCCCGTCTTTCTCATGCAGTGTCCCTAGAGCCGTATCGTAGTGATATGGAATTCCTTAATAATATGGGGTTAGCGGAACGTATTGGTGAAACACCCAATCTCGCAAATATCGAGCAGCATGAAAGCCTATATGCATACACAATTACGCTTGATCTAAACCGTGTCGGGAAAGATATTGATGTCGAGTTGTCGGCGGAAGAAAAAACAAAACGTATCCAGGAGTTCTTAGATGTTGTTAAACTATTAAACCGCAACATTCGGGGCCGTCAGGAATCCCTTGCTCCTTTATTTGTTATCGGTGGTGTGTATAATGCGGCGAATCCATTTTTCTTAGGCAGACTGGCTTTAAATACGGATGCGAAAAAGTGGATGCTTGAAACAGATAGTTTAAAAGACACGCTTGAAACAACGTTTGGCGGCACAGCGATTAGAGAACAGACACAAATCGGCTTTACAAAGGGTCTTTTTGCAAATGATGCTGAATTTAGTGAACTATGCGAGGCAGGAACGGTAGAAGCCTTTTTTGAAAAGGTTAAAAGGGAAGCTGCAGCTTATTATGCGGGTAGAGAACAATGAAAGCACTCAGGCTAAAACTGTATCAGGAAACAGCCTGTTATAAAAAGCCACATGCACTTAAAGTATCGGAAACCTATCCGCTCCCGCCATTCGCAACCGTCAAAGGGATGCTTCACGCGGCACTGGGAGCTACATCGCTTATTGATATGAAGCTGTGCATACAAGGAACATATGATTGTGTAATCAATGACTATCAAACACATTATTTTTTTAAGAAAGATACAACATTGGAGTTTGCATTGACAGCGGATGGGCTTCCAGGGGGGAGAAGAGAGTTAAAGGATATTACGACAATGCCAATTTACCGTCACTTGCTTTACGATGTGCAGCTTGTTGTTTTCGTACAAGCAGAAGAAGAAGTGCTTAAACAGTTAAGAGATGCACTCATGAAATCAGCTTCATTTATCAGCCTGGGCCGGCATGAAGATCTCGTTCGAATTGATGACTGTTCCATTATAGAACTTGAAGAAACAAGTAGCTGTGAACTAACACATCACGCTTTTGTGCCAGCCGCTTTTTTAAGCAGACGATTAAAGGGCATGCCGTACAAATTAAACTGGGTGTACCGCATTGTCAACGGGGTCCGTGTATGGGATAAAATTCGGGCCGATTATATTGAAAAAGGAGCCACGATCAAGTCAGGAACGAACTCAATGGTTTTTCGTGACGGTGAGGGGCACGCTGTTTTCTTCCCGTCTTAAACACGAGGGGCCGGCTTTAGCCGGTCTTTTTTCAAAGGAGAGTGAAAGAAGTGCTTTATGCAAAATCAAAGCCAGTTGAGTCAATTGAAGTGCATACGGCTGAACTGGTCAGTAGATATGAGGATTTACGGAAATTAAACGAAAAAAAGTATCCCATTATGAAAGAGAAGGAATGGCACCTTTTACTAACGGCTGCCCAGTACCATGATCTTGGGAAAGCTGATCCTGTTTTTCAAAATAAAATCCGCTCTTCTTTAAAAGAACCCAAGCTTCACACACCATTAAACAAATCCGTCCGTCATAACTATTTATCCCTTCTTTTTGTCCCTTATGCTGATTTAGATTTGGAAGAAGACGATGAATGCCTTCTCGTTCAGGCTATTGCCTTTCATCATGAACGAAATGAAATAGATGATAAGCAGGTATTAAGAGATATTTTTCATCAAAATGTTCTTCCTGACCTTGAAAACATACAAACGCAACTTCCTTATCCTATTTCCACTATCGATGAATCCTTTGTGCTTGATTATTTGGATGACCGTATTCGTCCTTCAGACGGCGACTTGTTTTACCGTTATATCATGATTAAGGGCTTGCTTCATCGACTTGATCACAGCGCTTCCGCCAAGCTGCCAATTGAACTGGCAACCACCTACCACGTATCAGACTTTGTAGACCGTTACTTTGAAACAGACATTAAACAGCCAAAGCGTGAATTACAATTATTTGCAGAGGAAAATCGTAATAAGCACATTTTAGCCTTAGCGCAAACAGGTATGGGAAAAACAGAAGCCGGGTTGCTTTGGATAGGACAAGATAAAGGCTTTTTTACACTGCCGCTTCGGACCAGTATTAACGCCATGTATGACCGTGTGAAAACCAAGGTCGGTTTTTCAAAAATATCGGAGGAAGGGGAAGAAGCGATTGGTCTGCTTCATTCTTCTAGCATGGATTATTTAGAAGAAGAAAACCCCGAGCAGCAGCAAAACATTGAAATTGTATACAACCAAACCCGTCAAATGGCCAACAAGCTTATTATTTCAACCGTTGACCAAATCATGAAATTTCCCCTTTATTACCGTGGGTTTGAAAAGGAACTAGCAACTCTTGCAGGCGCAAAGGTAGTTATTGATGAAATGCAGGCGTATGATCCACGCATTGCAGCCCTCCTTATTCGAGCGCTTGAAATGATTGACCAAGTAGGTGGCCGATTTATGATTATGACTGCCACAATGCCACACTTATATAAAAGAGAGCTGGAGAGAGTGATGGGCAATAGTCGGATTCCACTCGCACAAAGCCAGTTTTTTGATGATAAAATTTCACGACATCATATCCGCGTGTATAACGAAAGTATTTTGGATGCAGCAGCAGAAATAATGGAAGAAGGCGAAACAAGAAAAGTGCTTGTGATCTGTAATACCATTGCACAAGCCATGCAGGTATACGAGAAATTAAATGAAGTGAGCGGCCACGCGTACCTGCTTCACGCGCGATTTTTGCAACGGGACCGATCTATAAAAGAAAAAGAAATTATGGATTTTGCCAACCGAGAAAACGAACCGGGCATCTGGGTGACAACGCAGCTCGTTGAAGCAAGCCTCGACATTGATTTTGATCGGCTCTATACGGAACTTTCTTCGCTGGATAGTTTATTTCAACGACTTGGGCGATGTAACCGAAAAGGAAGAAAACCGGTAGAGTTGCCGAATGTCCACGTATATACAGCAGATGAAACAGGGCGTGACCGTATTTATGATAAAGATATTTTCGATCGAAGCAAGCAGATGATTCAAGAAGTAGATGGAACCATTTTAAAAGAATCGCAGAAAATGCAAATGATTGAAAAACTTTATGACGAGGATGATCTTGAGGGGACTGATTTCAAAAAGACCTTTCGAGATACACTTTATGAACTTCAGCATATGAGCCCATATGAAATAGATGGGAAACAGGCACAAAAATTAATGAGAGACATTAGACAAATACCGGTTATACCAAGAGAGATTTTCACGGCAGAAGCTCAAATTTTACTAGATCAATATACAACCGAAAAAGACACACAAGAAAAAAGGAAAATAAAGAGACAGATCAGCCAGCTGATGGTGAATGTTTACGATACTCAGCTTAAAAAAGAACCTTCTTTGTTTTCAAGAAGCGGAATTCCGGCTGATTTTGGAGAGGTTGCTATTGCTGATTTTGAGTATTCATTTGAAAAAGGCCTGGATTTAACTAAGCCATTATCGGCATTTTGGTAAAAGGGGGCCAACGTTACTTATGGTTTTGTGAAAAACGACTGTGATTTATTTCCTTGATGGTATAATTAGGATATGAAGGACTTATTTACAGTAGATCGATTTTTTAAATGAATAACCTTAATCCCTTTCGGGGCAAGGGAGCAAAGCAGATTTTTTAGAAAGTTGAATTTCTTTACTCTCAATCTACGGCAAATCCAGAAAGCTTGTTGCAGTGGATTTGTTGCTGTGACTGAGTTTTCTAATTTAAAAATCAGGGGTTTATTTGAACGTAGGGGGATATAAAGAGTATCGTATCCAGGCGGTTTAATATGGGCGCGAGTGTTTTATTTGAACGTAGTGGGATATAAAGACTATGACAAGTAATACTGTACCGAGCGGAGTGGCGGTTTTATTTGAACGTAGTGGGATATAAAGAACGTAGGCGCGACGCGTGACTATGTAGATACGGAATTTTATTTGAACGTAGTGGGATATAAAGGATGGAATGAATCCAAAAGTGCTTCAGGATAAACTAGTTTTATTTGAACATAGTGGGATATAAAGGAACGAATACGGGACGCCTGATAAAACAAGACCTCAATTTTATTTGAACATAGTGGGATATAAAGCAATGAAAAATAATGCTGTTGCCCGCGTTTCTAAAGTTTTATTTGAACGTAGTGGGATATAAAGGCGAAAGAAAAATTACACCTGGGAGGTCATCGCATGGTTTTATTTGAACGTAGTGGGATATAAAGATTGATGGCCTAGTTAGAATTGTTGATCTAGGCTCGTTTTATTTGAACGTAGTGGAATATAATCGCAGAATAAGATTGATCAGCTGCAGGAGGGTCCAGATTTTATTTTCCTCCATGATTTCATATTTTTGAGCAAAATCAATTTTTAAAGAGTACTATTCTCAAATCAATACTTTCACCCATTAATACCTTTCATTATAAACTTAATGAAAGGTGTTTTTTAATGTACTGCACTTTTTCATCTCATTAAATAGCGTTCGGAAATTAAAATTTTTAGACGATCTTCTTTATTTTAGATAAGTGGTTGAGTTCGTGCGAATATAGAGTCTAAAACTTAGTCTGAAATTAATGTCTTAAAAACAGCGAAATTAAAGATGTTTCATAGTGCAATATGGACATAGAGTAATACTAGAAGGGGGGTAGAATTAAAATGAAATCCTAAAAATTCATCGTAAAGAAGTTAAATACAAAAAGGGTCAACTAATGAAAAAGTAGAGACTAAATTCTGTTTCTAGTAACGGAATAAAAATGTTTAGGTTAAGAAAAGGCCGGTCTCATACTTGTGTTTGTAAAAAAACTTGTGAAATAGACTTTTCCAATATAACTGTTAATATAAAAGCCTCTTTGGGTATTAAGTATTGTAATAATGGAAAGTATTTAATTAAGGAGTTCTTTTCTTTGTTACAAACTTATATATTTTAAAAACGAATCCTTAGAGGTGATTAATATGGACAATAATTCCAATGTGAGATACAATAAGAAAAATATATTATTAGGAGTGATAGACATGTCCACTGTACAACCGCTCCCTAAAGCAGTTAATCCGTCTAAAACTGAAACCCAAAAACCTCAATCCATTTCTGAATTAAGAAAAATGCTTGCTGTAAAAACTGCACCTGGGCATTCTCTTGTTCAACTTTATAGAAGAGGTCAATAATGTCAGCACGTATAATAAGAATAGAGGATCTTACGTACGAATCTTTTGAACAGGCATCAATTTATGTAGATGCATGTTTTTTATTAGCTTTCTTAGATGAAAATGGTGGCGAAGATGGAGAATTGGTCGAACGTGTTTTAACCAAGTTACAAGCTGATAAAATAAATAAGCTTCTAATAAGTAATCATGTCTTTTCGGAAGTTGTTCAGCACCTATTTATAGGTCACATTTATAATATTATCTATATTGCATATCGTAAATTTCAATTAAGAGAAAGAGTTAGTGAAAAGGAAAATGAATACTTAGGTAACCCTTTCATTGCTCAAAAATTGATGCAGCTTGTTGATTCTCAAAAGTTAGAAAGAATTCAAAGTGGTAAAGAAGTATATATTCCTGTTAAAGAAACAATAAAAGCTTACAAAGAAAGGTACATTGATCGTAATGAGCTAAATTATTATTATGAATCAGTATTGAAAACCTTTAATGATTTATTGATTAATTTAAGCGAGCTATTCGAAATTGAAATTGCACATGTTGCATCTGATGAAAAAACTTTTCATTTAGCTGAAGGATTTATAAAAGAATTGCAGCTTGAAGTGAAAGACGCGCTTCACCTTGCGGTAGCAAAACAGCATGAGGCAGATTACTTTGCAACTTTAGATGGTGATTTCGTCCATAATTTTTACACAGAGGATCATTTAAACGGTACAGCAATATTTCATATTTCAAACAGGTTCATTTAAACCCACAGTTAATTTTAACTGTGGGTTTAAATATTTTCTTTTATGAATTTATACAGACAAACACAATATTAATTGATACTAGGAGTAAAAGAAATTGGTTAAATGTTGAGATTGAAGCAAGCATTTTGTGTTATATTGGCTGGTTTGAATGTTGAAGAAACTAAGATAATTGAATTAAGGATAGATGAATAATGACTTGGAGAGTGGGGATTCCAAAGTGGGTTATCGAATGTAAAGTGTAAAAGAAACGTGAGATCAACAAGCTATTAGGAGAAGAACCAAACTTAGTATGAAAAATTAATCTGCAGAAAACTCATACTTTTTCTCATAGAACTTTTTATTTCGGATTAAACCTATTTAAAACAAAATTGAAAAACGTTGATTTAAAGCCAATCTTCAAACGCATTTTCGTCTATTTTGCCGGCGGCGTGATGGGCGGCATTATATAACCAGTTATTCATTGGAGAGCGTCAAATAAGTTTCGGGAACATTATAAGTATGTGAGAAATCTTGATTGAAACGTATAAAAACCAATAATGTCAGTTTCATTTTTGGGGATCTAGAAATTTTAAAAAGAAGGAGCAATAACAGTCTTCAATGCTGTTATTGCTCCTTTTGTATTTTAAGGATTTAATTTTATTGAGAGTATTGCGCTTCTTTTCACCACATTCAACGTCCGCGGCTTTCCCTGTTCCCAGGTTACATATCCGGACGCCTTTAAACGGTCAAGGTGGCCCTTTACGGTTGAAGAAGACTTTAATTCAACCGCGTCACCGATTTCACGAATAGACGAGGGATAGTTTTTGGCACTGACATAGTCATCTATAAACTGCAGCATTTTTTCCTGGCATGCAGACAGTTGTTTAAGCATAAGCCTTTCTCCTTTGCGGTGCTTTTCCTGCTGCTAAAATGTTGGACCGCTTAAATTTTCGGATTTGTTGCCTCTTCAAGCAGTAAGCGTGGATATAAATGTCATCTATTTTCCTTACAATGATACATGTTAAACAATCCATTCATTTTAACAGCCTCCTCTTTACAATCTCATTATACCGAACAAACGTTCATAATTCAATAAATAAACGAACATATTTTCGGTAAAAAGAGGAATAATAAAAAAAGTTTTCATTGTCAGCAGGAATATTTGTTCTTATACTGAATTATATACTATATACGAACATGCATTCTCATTGAAAGGAGTTATCTTTGATGAAGAAATTGTACAATGACCGGGGAATGATGAAATGGCAGGGACTTATACTAGCCGAGCATGCTGAAATGATGGAAAGAGAAAAAAGTAAACCGGTGAAAACGGACATTCTATTTGATGAACAGCAATTGGAGGAGTTCGACCGTATCATTCAAAGCTCACTCTATCTTGAAAGGGAAGTGGTGTTTAAGATGAATACCTTCGGTGATCATGACCTGATGCAGGTAAACGGGATTGTCTCGGAGTTTTGCCGGCTGCCCGGCCAGCATCCCTATATAAAGCTGAAAGGGTACAGTTCCAGGTTTCGATTAGATGAAATGGTGTCTATTTCATTTGCCGCGGGAGACGATGAAGATGGTGCTGCCGATTGATGATGAACACTTGCCGCGCCGGGACGTATTTTGCATTGACGTGAAATCTTTCTTTGCCAGTGTAGAGGCTGTACGCCGCCGGATTCATCCGCTGCATGCCTATGTGATTGTAATCGCCCATAAAGAACGGTCTGGTTCTGTGGTGCTGGCTGCTTCACCACGGGTCAAAAAAGAATTCGGTATTAAGACAGGATCACGGAATTATGAAATACCGAAAGATCCACGCCTAATCATTGTTGAACCCTCTATGGCTCTTTATCTAAAAGTAAACAAAATGATCCTGGATATTTTTCGCCGCTTTGTAGCAGAAGAAGATCTGCACTGCTATTCCATAGATGAAGCGTTTCTAGATGTAACGGCCTCAAAAAGGCTCTTCGGCGATAAATTCACGATCGCCCGCACCATTCAGCGTACGGTTTGGCAGGAGCTGCGCCTGGTTGTCACCATAGGGATTGGCGATAATCCTCTGCTTGCGAAGCTGGCTCTTGATAATGAAGGGAAAAACGCTCCTAATGGGATTTCTTACTGGTCATATGAAGATGTTCCAACGAAGCTTTGGGCGATTGACCCCATCACAAATATGTGGGGAATTTCCAACGGCTACACCAGGGCTCTTCACAATATAGGGATTGAATCGGTAAAAGATCTGGCCTACGCAGATAAATGGAAACTAAAGCGAAAGTTTGGCCTGCTTGGGGAGCAGCTCTATTATCACGCCTGGGGAATCGATTACAGCATTATTTCTGAGAAGGTGGGGGCGCGTGAAAAATCTTTTTCCGAAGGGCAGATTCTGTTGAGGGATTATTATAGGGAAGATGAGATCATGATTGTCATTAAAGAAATGACAGAGGATGTTGCGATGCGTCTGCGTCAGCATGGGGCTGCAGCAGCGGGGATTGCGCTTGGCATCTCTTACAGCCGGGATATTGAAGACCGCGGTTTTAGGCATCAAATAGTACTTCCTAGAAGCACAAATAAGACAGCTGAACTATGTGAGCACTTTGTGCGGCTGTTTAAAAAGTATTGGGACGGACAGCCGGTACGCCAAATCCATGTCGTATGCAGTAAATTACAGCCTGCAGCACATGAACAAATGGATTTGTTCACGCCGCCTGAACTGGATGAAAGGCGTCATTTTTTAGATGAAACCATCGATCAAATACGGGACCGTTTTGGTAAAAAAGCGATTTTTCATGCGTACAGCTTAATGAAAGGCGGTACGTATCTTCAACGGGCCGGGCATATTGGAGGGCATAAAGGATCCTCTTACTAATCCCGCACAAGATTTGAAGAGTCATATTAACAGCAGTATAAAAAGATCCGGGGAGCCCTATTCTTTTCATTTTCTCTTTTTTTAAATGCAGGGTGCAGGTTTCAGAAGAGGAAAATGTAAAATAAAAGAACCATGTGCATTACTTTTTCAAATTATATATAATATTGACAATAACTGTCTAAAAACAAGACATTTTTGCATTTCTCAAATTTTTGTGAAGGAGAGTTGAATGATGACTAGGATATTAAAATCGAAAAAAGGTATTGAACAATTTTTAATAGATTTTCCTCAAATTACTTTTTACGATGAACAAGGAAACAAGCATTACTTTGTTTTTGAAGACAGGCAGCGAAATGGGCAGTGGACGCTGATGTTCAATCAACATACGAAGGCATGGACCATTCATGGAAAGGGTGAAACCTATTGTGATCCAGATGAACAGCTGCTGGAACCGGCAGAAATGGTTCGGTTTATCTGGAAGGTCCGTGGCTCTGTTAATAAAGCTTTGCGTCAGAAAGAGGAATCTGATAGTCAAACAGCATAATACACAAGTATGCGTGCTTCATTATTTCTTTTAACTTTGGGTTAGCTTTTTTCTTTAGTTGTATTCGTCATCACTATGCCTGTATACATAAAGCTTCATTTGTCTTCGTATGTATATAAATAGGTATACAGAGGAGCGTAAAGAGAAGATAACCTGAGCTGCTTGAAACAATCCGCAAGAAACAAAAAGAAGAAAAGAGCCTTCAACCGTTCTAACTGCCCGCTTGCCAGACAGCCCGTGTGACAAATTTAGGGAGCATTGTAATTTTCATAAGCTTTAAGCTATTTAGCTCCTCTTGCAACGCGAAATCATTCTCAATCCAAAAACGTGGAAAGCTAAATAGCAAGAAAGGGCATAAGAAAAACGTGTCCTCACTTTCAGTGTGGTACTAGGGAGCGCCTAGTGTTATCGTAGGTACACGAAACTTCTGGTTTTCTAATGGTGCTGCCTATTTTAATCTTGTTTCTTGTCGCATTGTTTTTTTCAAAGAAAAGAAGCCTTTTTTATCGTTAGCTCTTTTGGTTAGTACAGCTGAAGTCATGTACTTCATAGGGGAAAAAGACGAAGAGAAGAGAGCGATTATGGAAAACATTGATACAGTAGAAAAGCCTTTGCGCGAGCAATATATCCCGGTGAAAAGTGGTTTATTAGAAGGCAGGAAGGAGTGTCTCTTGATCATGGAGGAGTGGAAGTGGTCTTCCTTAATAAATTGGACAAAGGCTATAATTATTACGTGGAGGATGGCCAAGTAAAACAGGATGGCGGTTGGCATAAACCAGGCGATGATAGTGATTGGTTAAAGATATTAAAACAAAGCCCTTAAATTATTAATTTGAGGGCTTAATACTCTATTTCGATTTGATTTTTTAAGATTAAATCCTTAATCAATTGATTACTGAGTTTTTCTCTTTTTGATTTATAACTTTTTATTCCTTTTATCCTATCAAAGTAAATTACTTTACGTTCAGGATGTCTATACGGATCGATATATAAATCTAAGTGAATTGATGGATCTTGAAAGTATGTTCCTTGAATTAAGGTATCATCACTAGCAATTGAAATCTCACGATTTTTTAAATGGTTAAAAGGATCTTTTAAATAACATCTTGTTACATAAGAGTATAAATCGTTATCCATACTTAAAAATGTTATTCTCGTATTCGGAGCTGTTATCCCTAAAATACAACTGAGCAAAAGTAAAGATAGCTCGCCTCTATTGCTATTTGAATAAGTTTGACAAAAATCGTCGTAGCGATTAAAAATTCTTGAATCAGAAATAGGAAAGTGTTTTTTGCCGATTATTTCAATGTCTTGTTTTAAGGGTAAAATATCAGAAAAAGCAATTTTGCTGGCTGCTAAGAATTTTCCTCTCGCTACTGAAGACTTGTAATCAAGTTCTATAAGAGAGAAAAAATCCTCTTCCTTTAAGAAAATGATTTTATGAAATTTTGATAAATAGTTTAAATATCTTTTATTTGTATCTTCTAGGATTCTCATCTCAGCAGCAGTGACGTCTGTAATTAAGATGGGATCATTTGCAGTCACAAAACGACCCAGAAGATCTTGTCCTCCCTTAAAAAAAACTCCCTCATGATTTGAAATAGCTCCTGTATCATATAAAAAAATTTGTTCAGAATTGTAAATGCAATCACTAATTTCCTCTAAGTCAGTAATGAAAATATTAGAATCTGTTATTAATTGTTCTAATTCACTAGTCAATTACAAATCTCCATCCTTTTCGGGAGAAAAATAAGACATTACTTGACTAAATACTTGCTTGTTTACTCCCTGGGCTAAATTAGGTAAAGGGTTACTATCCATTAATTTCTCTAAATTACCGAAATTCACAACGTCACTTCTCTCTACTACATAAGGATCTAGACCTAAAGCTTGAAATTCTTTTTCAAGATCAACTTTTTTATCGAAAAGTTCTTCTAACTTTTCGATTTCAATTAAATCCAGCTCAAATAACCGTATTAATACAGCTTTATAAGGTGCTGAAAATCGAGCCATAGCCAGAATTATTCTTTGAAAAATGTCTTTATCCTGATTTTCGTTACCCGTATAAAAAGATATTAGTTCATGTTCATCAATTAATAATAAGGAAGCAAAATAATCAGCTTTTCTCTCGTCAGAATCGCTGTCTAGACCAACATTTACAATATGCAATGATTCAGTTATTTTTCGAAAGTATATTAGGTGGAATAGTTCATGGAGTAAACTAAAGTTTTGATATAAGCGCCGTTGATTTGTATTAATATAACAAATAAATTTTTCTGTATTAGTTGAGCGGATAAACCCACCAAACGATGGATCATTAATAGGGGCTTCAATTAAAAAGTGATTATTTTTAATGTATTCACGTACACCATCTATAATGTCCCAGCCTCTTGGATGTAGATCCTTCAAGTATTTCTTAACTAATTGGTTAACTTCAGGTTTAATTTTTTTGTTTTCTTCAAATAATAAAGACAGGTCTTTGAAAGCTAATTCTGGCATCAGTTAATCCTCCAGATTATAAATTTCAAATAGGTCACAAATTTTGAGAAGATGTTCAAAACCTTCTTTTCCTTCTTCCGTGAATTGATTACCTGCGGAAAACGCGAAAGACCGATCGGAATTCTCAAAGGGCATTAACTTGAAGTTTTCATCCATAAAAAATGTATCTTCATATCCTAGGATTTCAGCCAATTTAATCGAAAAATCCAATACTCCCTGTCTTTTATTATTGAGATAGTCATAAAAGTTTGCTGAAGACATCCCCATTTTTTTTGCAAGTCGATCTTTTTTTAACCCTTCGTGTGTAAGAAATTCCTTAATGTTTTTTAAAGTGTACTCATTAATGGAACCTTGTTGCTCTAATAATGTCATAACGTCACTCCCCTTAGTTTTATTATAACGTTCCCTCTTAAAAATTACAGCTTTCCTGTAAAAAAATTATTTTTTAAGTTATTATTTACTAAGATACCCTGAAATTAATTAAAAAATTACAGCTTAAATGTAATTTTGTTTTTTCTTAATGGAGGATTTTGAATTGTAGCAAATCAAGGGTAAAACATGGTTGATCCTAAAGCAAATTCGAGCGATAAAGGAGCACCGCTCCATCAGTTATACCAAGGTTATTCTTTATTTGCACTTTGAATTAATTTAGGGTCACCCATCAGCAATGTCAGTGTGAACCTCTCCACCTAAATCAAAGATTTTGATGGAGCATCTCTTATCTTGAATACAGTACAACATCAGCTGGTTAAGTTTCCTTCGGAAGCCCGAGTGCATGATGGAAATGGTAGAAGCCATGGACAAGCTCAAGGGCTACTCAAACGAGGACATGCTCCAAGCTCTTACCATTACTGGACATAATAAAAAGCTAATCAAAAATATGGCATGAATGCAGCCAAGGAGCTGCACCAAATTTTAATAAACAGACAACTTGCAGCCTTTTTGCCAAAAGAGCAGCATCCGCAGCAGGCACCTAAACAGACAAGAAAGAAAGGGGCAGTTGGGGGCGGCGACAAAAAAGTGCGTGAGGAAAAGCTGCCGGGCAGGTTTAAGGAAAAGGACAAACCGGAGTAGCCGCAGGAACCAAGCGCGAATTTTGAGGAGAAAGAGTGCAGGCCGCAAGAGGAATTAAAAACACGCAAACAAAACACGCAGAAATAGGGCAAATCTCCTCTTTTCCTGCCCTACTAGATAAAAAGAGGCATGGAGAGTGGTAAAATCGAAAATAGAGACATTTACGAGCTTGAGAGGACCACCCGCAAATTTCAGGAGGTAAATAACATGAAATCATTCAAAGACGCAGCCAGCCAATTTGCCGGGCTGGGAGGGTATGAAGTTCTAACCACATTCAGCTGCATCCGCTGCCGGGCAGTGCAAAAGAAGATCAAAACCGTAATAATGGGCGGACCAAACAAGGGGCAGCCGCTCATTGAGACAACCGAGTGCCATTGTAGGCTCTCCCGTGAAACCGCAGCAGCAGCCAAGGCAGCCAAGCTGAAACATTTTAAAAAGCATTGGACTGTCAACCCGTCCATAAAAGACGCTACCCTTTTTAATTTTGAGGGGCGGACCGAGGAAGGCAAGCGGGCATTTTCCGGCGTGCAATGGTTTTTTGAGAAACTCAAGGACGGGGAAAAAGCCCGGCTTGTCATGATGGGTACCAGCGGGCAGGGAAAAAGCCATTTGGCTCTTGGGGCTGCCAAATATGCGGAGCAGCTGGGCAAGGGTGCCATTTTTATTGAGGTCCCCACGCTCAAGCAGCTATTGCAAAGCACGTTTGGCAATGATACCGATTTGAAACAGATTGACATTTTCCGGGCATTCCGTGAGTGCGATCTGCTTGTGCTGGACGATTTGGGCAGCGAAAAAGAGGGAGAATGGATTGACGAAGTGCTTTTTAATATTCTCAATGACCGCTTGAGCAAACCGCTAATAATCACAACTAACTTGAGCATGAATGAATTATACCAGCGCTACCACCCGCGCATGATTGACCGCATGTTTGAGGGAATGGGCAAAGAGGATTTAATAAAATTCAAAAGCGATAAAAGTTATAGAATGCGCAAATTTTTTGAGGACGACGAGGACGAATGATAAATATCATTCAAAGGCTATTGCAAACTTCCAGGTAGGCGATTGAACGAAAAACCGGCACGTTGTGTCGGGAGAATAAATTTCGATATGGCTACCGTAAAATCACTGCCTTATTAAAGCGGGAAATCCCTATCAATCATAAAAGGGTGCAGCGTGTGATGCAGAAGTATGGCTGGCAGTGCCGGGTGAAAGTGAAGAAACGCAGGCAGACGGGACAGCCTTATATCATATTGCCGACAATCTTTTAAAAGGTAATTTTCAAGCAAGTCAGCCTCTTCAAAAGCTTGTCACAGATATTACGTACTTGCCTTTTGGGCAGAAACCGCTGTATCTTTCAAGTATCCAGGATTTATATAATGGTGAAATCATTGTGTATTACTATATCTATACAGGATAAGGACTAAAAACCGGCTTCCTATAAACCAATCTTATGCATACAAAGGAGCGTGGCCATGAAATTTCTAAATACTAAAAATATGGTCACTAGAATTACTGAATTTATTGAGTATGAATATACCGAGCATCAAGAGTTCTTTGATCATATGTTGCAACTGAAAAGAAATGGGTGGACTTACGAAAACATTCTCCAGCGCTCAGGTAGTTTTAAATCCTCTTTCACAAAAGAAAGAACTGTTAGGGAATCTCAACCAAAAGGAGAATGAACATGGCTAACTCAAAAAGAAAGTGCATATCCTGCGGGAGAGCAATGAAAGAACAATTCATTGGACTGAAGCATTGCAAGTGCGGTGTGAGCTGGCACCAACCCATCGGCTACTTTGAGCGCACTCCTGACATGGTATTTAGATTGCAGAGACAAAGAGTGGGAAAAAAGATTAAGCAAGTACCTATCATTGACTGTAAGACAAAAGAAGAATAAAAAATGACTAAATATCACGTCAAATGCAACTGGTACGCCAATGAAAACCTCTTATTGAGTGCCATGAGAATAAATGCCCCATCTGCAAGAAAACTGGCTATCTCATAGACATTGAAGAAATCCCGATAATGATTAAAGCAGTGGCCATCGACCCGACAATCAATGAAATCGCTTATGTGGTAACAGACACAACATTATAGAGGCTGATTTTTCATCCAAGCGTTCTTATTTTATCGGATCAATTTTTCCGAAAAATGTAGAAATAAATCTGACGCTGTGTCTAAATCTATATCTTATCGCCAGGCAAAAGAAACATTTGACCGGCTAGCAGCACTTAAGTATGAAGAGGATTAGTAGGGCACTTGCCTCACTTTTTTCTTTATTTTATTAGTGTTTTCATGACATTGAGATTTTACGCATAATTAATGTAAAATGGTTTTTAATTTACATCTTTTAAAACAAAAGTCCTTTAAATGTGCAGTTTTATATTGTGTTTATGTATTAAGGTATAAGCCTCACTGAAATGTCGAAAATATAGAAAATAGTGATCTTTTTAAAAGTAGTAAACCTGGGTAAAATTAAGGTGGATATATACGCAGAGAGGTGTTCTTAATGAGGTCTTCAAGTTTTTTTATCCGTTTTTTATTAAGTTATTCTTATTTGTTTACTGGTATTATCTTTTTCAGCATCAGCCCATTGTATTTTCCTAAGTACTTATTTCATCCTTTCACTATAGTAGCTGGTTTATTGTTTATTGCCGGATGGATTTGGATTGCGAAAACTTATCTTAGCTTGGGAAATAAAACGTCTTTTCATCTACATAATCGCGCATGATACATCGCTCTCTTTCTTCACTAAAGTAAGAAGGAGAGGGGCTTTTTTAAATTAAAGATTGCGCCAAATACTCATTTTGCGAAGTTTTAATTATTTTAGGTTTATAGTAAAATAAACCAAGGATACATTTCTCTTGGTTTATTTAATATTAATACATTTATGCGATCGTTGAAAAATTTCCGTTACCGTGTTGTGTAATCAAAAGATCATTGGCTTGTAAAAATTGTGCTTCAAAGTTTAAAGTGCAAAAATAATTATGATACTCCGCAGCCCATTGGTATTTAGAGTAAATCCGCTGATTACCCTGATGTTTTATCAAATTGTTTGTTATAGCTTTTTTGTGTTTTTGTAGTTCAGATACTGCTAAGTTAAGGTTACCTGAATCGTGAACCTCAGACATCACTGATTCCAAATAATTTATGAACCACTCACCATCTGTGTTATCTATTAAAACATCTCTGAATTGAGGAGACCATTTAGGATCAGCATAGTATTCTAAATGAGATTTGACTAGCTTGACGGCATCGGCACTTAGAATTATTCGTGGGTAAACGGCTTTATTTGCTTCTAAATCATGTGCTTCGATAATTGAAGGTCCATAAGCGAATTCATCATCACCATAATAGTCGCCAATTGACACACCACCACGAACGAAAAAACCATTTAAAGTTAAGGCGGTTTGGAAATCAGCAAAACCTAAAAAAATGCTGCCTAGTTGTGATTCTCCGTCTTCATGTATAGGAAGGCCAATCACAATATTGTCAGTAAATGATTTAAGGATTCCAACATAGTCCGCACTAGGCTTTAACTTTTTATATTCAGTGGTCAAGATATGATGAAGTTGCTTTAAAAGAGCGTTGCCATTCCCCTGAGCTTGGGCATCAAGGACTAATTGAGAAAAGCCTAATATATCGGCAAAACAAACAGCAGATAATAATAATTCTGGGTTAGCGGGATCATATTTCTTTAGCACAATTTAGTCTCCTTCTTCTATTAAAATAAGATATTATCATGGGTATGTAGACAGGATATAGTATACTCTCTATCCATTTATTTCACAATTAGATAGACTAGCCGATCTATTTAGCAGCTAAATAAGATTTAAACAAACTTTTAATACATAGAGACATCTTATTAAGAAATAACATCGTATGGCTTTGCAAACTGTTAGGTCCCTTTTATTTCATTATAATTATTACACAAACGAATAAATGTTCGCCAAAATTTGATTTGGCGCAAAACTTGACCAAATTTGACCTTTGAGGCAGGAGTGATTTTATGGCGGCACCACGCGAAGAAAGGATTGCTGAACAAAGAATTGAAGCTATGCTGCCATCCTTTCCTTTTTATGTTCAGGAATATATACGTGATAAACGCAGATATGGCAACACTCCCTCTACCCAGCTGGATTACCTGTATGATTTCCGGATCTTTTTTGAATGGCTTTTAAAAGAAGGTTTAGCTCCTTCAAGCCAATCTGTCTCTGAGATTCCCTATTCCATACTGGCTACGCTTAGAAAGCAGGATGTAGAGTTTTTTATTGATTATGTTCGGGATGAACCTTTTGAAGCCAAAAAAGATGTTTGGAAAAAGCGTTCAGCTACCCGTGTAACTCGGATCGTTCAGTCATTAAAATCTCTGTTCCGCTATTTAACAGAGGAAACCGAGCTTGAAAACGGAGAATGCTACTTTGATCGTAATGTAATGACAAAGATTAAAATCGGGAAAGCAAAAGAAACTGCCAAACGGCGCTCCCAGCGTATCAGTACTTCACTTTTGAATGATGATGATATCCAGGAGTTTCTGATCTTCCTGAAAAATGAGTATGAGCTCACCCTGACTCCAAGAAAACAGGCCATGTACCTGCGCAACAAGGAACGGGATATTGCCCTTATCTCTCTTATGTTAGGCAGCGGGATCCGTGTTAGTGAAGCGGCAGGGCTTTTGATGAACAGTATTAATCATAAGAAGAATACCATAGATGTAACGCGTAAAGGCGGAAAGGAAGATACTGTGCTGGTCCTCCCTTCTACAATGGAAGATCTTCGCGCGTACCTAGAAGTACGCGAAGCAAGATACCAGCCGCAAAAACAAGAATCCTTTGTCTTTTTAACACGTTATCAGGGAAAAGCACAGCAAATCTCTATCCGATCCATTGAGACTAATATTAATCAGTATACGCAGGCTTTTACGTCTGGACGAGCCATGAGTCCACATAAATTGCGGCATTCTTTTGCGGGCGGCTGGCTCCGTAATGGCGGTGACATTGTAAAGCTTCGTGATCAATTGGGGCATAGTTCGATTGAAACGACTTCCCTTTATACAAATTTGAAACAGGAAGAAAGTATCTCTATTATAGAGCAAATGGATAGATCAAGAAAAAACAAATAACAGATTCAACATAAAAAAGAACGTTCTAAAAAGGAAAAAAGCGCAGCAAATAAATGTGCTGTGCTTTTTACTCTGCTATTTTTTCTAAATCTTTATTGTCCTCTACATGCAACACAGGCTTTTGAGCCGCTTCATCCCCAAATACGAACATCTTTCTGGCCTTGTCCATTATCCTTACTAAATCCTCATAGTCTTGCTGCATGGTGATTGCTCTTTTTTCAAGCACCTCATACTTTGATTCTATAGCCGCTTTCTCTTGTTTTTCTATTTCAAGTTCTCTTCGAAGGCTTTTACAATCTGTCTCAGAAGCATTTATAGTTTCCAGAAAGTTAATAACTTGGCTCATATTAAGAGCATTAGAGCTTGGAATTTCTATTGTATCTTGGTCTGCAGGATTATTGTCTGAAACAATATGAAGTCCTGAAACTTTTTCTTTCTTTTCGAGATTACGAAAATGTTGTTTTCTTTGTTTACGTGCAAGGTCCAATACCCTTTCATATTGTTGTCTGATCACAGCATTCCAGCGGAACCCGCATGCCGCGGCTGTTCTGTTCAGCGCATTACCAATTTCTTCAAACGCTTTAATCTGGGTACTTCCCTCTCTTACATGGCGTAGTACGGTTTCAGCAAGCATCAAATCATTTTCTTCTGACCAAGCATCTTGTCTCACTTTCATCGGTTATTTCCCCCTTTTATTAATGTCCTTTTTACCAAGATGACCGCTTTTTCTGTCTTATATACAAAAATACTTAAAAATTAGGTATTTCATTTCTATTCTGTTTAACTTTAAAATATTTGTGTATTTTGCAGGAAAGCGATGATATGTCTGATAGTAAAGGAACTAGAGTTCGGATTTTCTATCAGATTTACATGATATTTGAGCTTTATTATGCTAGAGCCGAAAAATGCTGATCTTCTTTATTTTTTAATTTTCGCAGTAGCTCCGATTGTATCTTCCATCTACTTCATCTGCTATCTTAAATTCCCTTTGCAGTTAAATCTTTGGCTGTTTTAATTGCTCAAAACTCTACTCCATTTACTTTTCACTATCCTTATTACGTCCTCTTGTCTTGCGGCAGGGCTTCGCAAGCCGTGCGTTTTCTGCAGAGGAAAAATCTAGCTTTTCCTGGTTTTCAGGAAACTGGCCGCTTTGAACCATCTCTTCACTAGATATTAATACTGGTTTTGAGGATAGCTGCCTAGTGCCCGATTGACACTCCCATGGCTAAAGCCGCAAGCCCTTCACCTTACGGTGAGATGGGTGGGATTCTGAAGTGCGAACGCGTTCCCAGTCCATTTCTGTTTAGAACTCGCCTTCAGTTAGGGGCGGTGTCATCAGCCCATCCTGCTTCGTTATGTATGCCTTCGGCATACATGTACCTTACTACCTTACAGGCGGTCCTGCTGTTACCACAGGACTAGGTTAAGCTGCTTGCTTGTTTTTCCTTTTTGAAAGGCCGCTGATGGCTTTCGAAATATTAATCGCCGCATTCGCATCAGCATGAAGTGTATATTGACATTTGACACACGAAAACGTGTGTCTTTTTCGATTCTTTTTGTCAACGTGACCACATTTACACGTTTGGGAAGTGTGATGTGGATTCACATACTCGACTTGAATACCAGCCATTCTTGCTTTATATTCAATAAACGTTTGAAGCTGATAGTGAGACCAGGAGTGCAGATTTCTTCCAGCTTCTTTTTTCGATTTGGCTTTACAGCGAATGCCTGTCAAATCTTCCATTCGAATGCAGTGAACACCGTTCTCTGCAGCAAAATTCACGATTTGCCGGCTCATTTTATGATTTAGATTTTTCATCCACTGTGATTCTTTGTTTTTAGATTTTTTAATAACGGAGAGAAGCTTTCGCTTTCCTAACTTTTTTCTTCTTGAAGAAAATGTTCTGCGAATGAAAGCAGCCCCGTTTCCGCGAAAGAAGAGCATTTTCGTACCAACCGAGGCAACAGCTAAATAGTTCAGCCCTACATCGATGCCCATCACTTTTGATGAAGAAGCAGCTCGTCTTGGCTCAAATGAAATAGAAAGTGAGATATACCATTTGCCTTTTTTCTCATGCAACTCGGCAGCTCCTTGTTTTGCCTGCCCAGAAAGAATTTTATCAAGCCAGTGCTGCTGATACACTTCTGCGATAACCGGCACACCGATTCTCTTTTCTAATGTAGGGAAAGATAGCTTATATAAACCATTTTCTTGTTCGATAGCGAGATTTTGATTGTTAAAACCACACCAAAAGCGGCGAAACGTTTTTGCTTTTTGAGTCTTTTGCTTGGATTTTACTTCACGGATGGTTTGATTTACCACTGCCGAAGGTAGTTTTTCTAGAGAAAAAAGCTTGTAGACCCTAGACGTTGCTTTAGATAGTTCTTCATAACTTAGCAGCCAGTTTGAAAAAGAAGTATTTAATTCGGTCATTTTTTGATACATCTGTTTCTTTGTTTCCGTTGGTTTCATCAACTCTAACCGCAATGAAATCGTTTCCACTTTTAAGCCTCCTTTCCAACTCCCTTTTACAGAGCAAGTGTACTGAACTTACGTTCTGTTCGCAAATGCTAAAATTTAAAAAAATAAAAAAATCGGACCTTTGACATATCTGAAGACATGCCCGGTTCGACCTCGCTCTCATCCCACCTCTGAAGAAGTGGGCTTTCCCGTTTGGAAAGTCTGTAAATACCAAAACCGCAGAATCCTAATAGTTTTATGAATTAGTATGGCCTGCTCAGGCGCGGAGTACGGACAGAACTTATAGCTTTTATATACAATTTTAATTATCCTCTTCCCTTTTCAGAGTTTTGATGATTACCTTCAGTGCACAAACGGGTGTTTAAACAAGAAGGGCTTTTGCTAGAAAAAACGGCCTTGTGATGTATTTTCAGATATGTCAAAGGACCAAGCTCGCTTTCATCTCACACCTGAAAGAGTGTGCATTCCCTCCCGGATAGTCTGCAACTTCAAGTAAACTTGACAAAATAATTTTTTGATTCCATACTAAATATGAGCATATGCTCATATAATTAGTGTAAATACTTAGGATTACATAGGCTGTTCTCACTTTAAGTGGTGCCAGCCAGGGGATCTCCCCAATTCTTAAAAGTTAAGGACAATGCAATGTACGTATACAAATTCATAATTAAAAAATAAAAATAAGTGAGGATTTTTTATGAAACAACAAGACCATTCCTTTTTATCACCTGAATCTGTAGATGAAGCTTCCCGGGTTTTCAAGGCTTTAGCAGACCCGACTAGAATCAAGATATTATACCTGCTTTCCCAGGAAGAATGCTCTGTCAATCACATCACTGAAGTGTTAGAGATGACACAGTCAGCCGTTTCCCATCAGTTAAGTTTTTTAAGGAACCTGCGCCTTGTGAAGTATAGGCGTGAAGGCAACACTTTTTATTATACCTATGACGATGAACATGTAATTACAGTATTACATCAAGTGTTAAAACATATTAAATGTTAATAAGGAGGGTTTTATATGGGACATCACCACCATCACCACCATCACCACCATGGCCACGACCATCACGGTCACTCTCATAGCCATAACCATTTTGAAGAAACAAGAGAAGGAAATAAAAAAGGGCTAATCATTGCTCTCCTCATTACTACGGGAATAATGTTTTTGGAGTTCTTTGGAGGATTAATCACAAATAGTTTAGCACTATTGTCAGATGCTGGACATATGCTTAGCGATTCCAGCTCCTTATTCTTAAGTTTAATTGCCATATGGTTCGCATCAAGACCCGCTTCATCCAATAAAAGCTTTGGTTTTTATCGCTTTGAAATACTAGCCGCATTATTCAATGGGGTTACTTTATTCGTAATTGCAGGTTTTATCGTCTGGGAAGCATATGGACGCTTTTTCGAACCTCCTACTGTTGCGAGTGGAACAATGATCCTGGTTGCTTCAGTAGGGTTAATTGCCAATCTAATTAGTGCGTGGTCTTTAATGCGGAAGGGCGACGTAAAGAATAATGTTAATCTGCGGAGCGCCTATTTACACGTCCTTGGAGATGCCCTGGGTTCCGTTGGCGCGATTGCAGCTGGTATATTAATGATATTATTTGACTGGTATGTAGCTGACCCACTAATCTCTGTTTTAGTCGCTTTATTGATCTTAAAAAGTGCATGGGGAGTCATAAAACATTCAGTCCATATTTTAATGGAAGGTACACCTGTAACAGTTGACCAGGAAGAAGTAAAAGCAGCCCTAACGGAGATAGACGGCGTAATAAATGTGCATGATCTCCACATCTGGACGATTACCTCTGGGTTAGATTCGCTAAGCTGTCACATGTTAATTGAAGACGATAAAAGTAATCAGGAAATACTGCAGGAAGCAATTAATAAAATCAAGGAAAAGTTTAAGATAGAACATACTACAATACAAATTGAAAATTCTCTGATCATTCATAACGAGCTTAAAATATAAACGCACCCCGAGGGCGCGTTTTTTTTGCTCTGAGCAGATCCTGCCCTTTAAATTCGATATCTATCCACACTCTGTTATTCTGATGGGCTCCTTGGCTTTTTTGTACATTTCAATAAATAGTTTAAACTTGATCCAATCTCCATCGCTTTTTCACTTACTGCTGCCATCCGAGCGGCAGATCAAGACTCGCGTCTATATACATGTAGAGATGTATGCAGACACAAATAACAACCCAGCAGGTTTTGCTTATCCAACTTATGTGATATTGTTTGCATCACATAAGTTTTGCAGAAAAATATTCCTGCTCTTAAGTTATGAATATTTTTCTCGTACTACAAGTTCTGGCTACAGTAAATTTTAATTTCACATTACGCATTTTTTAGCCTTTAATTTGTGCAATACGTCCATACAGGTGAGCTACACTATCCTTTGCTTAGACAACTGTTGACCAATCCTGTTGATTAAAGGACAATTTATTTAAACAAAATCTAATTTTGGTGGTGAACGTGAGATGAAATTATGGAAGGAACTTATGCTAAATGGCTCCGTAAAGCTCTTTATGAGCAATAAAATTTTAGATAGGTATATAGCCGATATATCCCGTGAAGGATTTAAAATATATACTTTTGATTGTTCCAAGTGGACCCCAAAAAACTATCATCATGATTTGGCAGCTGTTCTTGGTTTTCCAGGCTATTACGGAGAAAATTTAGATGCCTTTAACGATTACTTATCAGACATGGTTGAAGAAGAAACAGATTTTGTTTTAGTATTCAAAAATTATGAGTTTTTCGCAAAACAAAACTCAGAAGCAGCATTTCATTTATTAAATATTATTCAAATAAACTCCTGGCAATTTTTAATTGAAGGTGTCAAATTGTTATCCTTTGTCCAATCAAATGACGCCGCTATGAATTTTCCCAAACTAGGTGCAATGTCTGCCGACTGGAACAATGACGAGTGGCTGGATGAAAGTAGGGGGCTGTAACTAGCTTTTTAAGAAAGTTTTAATTTACTTAATCAATAGTTGACCGAAACTGTTTATTAAATTCTTTTAATTTATCAAATAATCACCAACAAGTAAGACTGCTGCGATAGCTGAAACAAATAAAGAAAAAAGAGACAATGTTATTCTTGCTCTTTTTGAAATGTCTTTAAATCTTACACTATAAGCATCACTGAACAAAATAAGCGCATTAAGCCCTAAAACCCCAATGATAATAGATTTCGTAAGTTCTTCACCGCTTAGTTCACTAAACGACCGATTGGTATTTTGGTTTAGATTGATAATCGCACAAAGTTCAAAAACAAATTGAATAAAAAACGCATATAAAAAAAAAACATTAGTTTATTCATAATTTTAATAACCTCTTTCTATTTACAATAACAATATTTAGGATATTTCCAAGTCATCCCGCAGTTTGCTAATAATTATACGCTAATTGGATATTGAGTGAATAACATACAGATATTTAATCAGCAGTACGTCCATATAAATGAATAGCAGTATTCTTAGAATGAGTAGCAGATGACCTATACTGTTAATTACATATCTTATCCAAATTGACTAAAACAAAAAAAGAACCTAAGAAGGTTCATTTTATTCTATAACTTCAAAAGAAGCAGCAATCGGTATTATATTTTCTGGACTGTATTCTTTTTCATCATCGCTAAAATTTTTGATAATCCGATAATGCCCAGCAGAAAGTTTCTCGCTAAAAATATCGAATGAAATCGTTTCGGATTCCGTCTCGTTAGGTGCAAGATAATATGCTTCATCAGTAAATCCCACTCTTTCTTTGAAGGGAACTTCGTGCCATGTACTGTTTACGTTTTTCTCTAGTAAATATTCTCTTCCATAAAGAAATGTTTTTTTACTATTATTGTGCAGTGTAAGTACGGCTTTTGTATCCTTAGTGGTGTATTGTTTTTTTTCAAGCTGTGCAGTTATACCTTCGGAAGAAGAAATGTCTTCTTGATTCTTTGATTTGTTATTTTCCGGTTCTTGCTGGCAGGCAGCTAAAATAAAAGACAAAATTACTAAAAAGAAAATGAATATTGCACGATTATTCATGAAATCCCTCCTTCTCAGAAATGATAACATATATTTACATTTACAGGAGCAAACTTTAATCAACAGTACGTCCATACTGTTGATTAAGGTTCTGTAGAACAAACTACAAACGGAGTACCTTTATCACCTTCGGCAAAAACACCCCCACTTCAACCGTCAGGTAAGTGGGCGGTAGTTCAAAGTCAATGAATGACAATTTGTAATCCAGTAACTAACCTAAGTATGGAAATTCTAATTTTCCAAAAATTAATCTTTCATGTAAACAGCAGCAAGATCCATCCGGCCCTTTCCGTGACCAAGCTCCGAATGAACCATATCAATCACATTTTTCACTTCACTGTATAAATGACAATCCGCTCTGCTGTAAATGCCATAATTTGATTTTCTGCCTAGATCATAGTTCATTAAGCAACGTTTAAGCATCTGATGCCCTTTTTCATTCAGCCCCTTGTTTTGTATCAATTCATGTACACGCTCACGTGCATAAGCATGACGAAAACCATGGCATCCACGCCGATTTTGCTCGATCCCGGCTTTTTTCAGTGCCGTTGAAATTCCCTTCCGCACCGTCCGGTCGTTCAACTTCACTAGCTGCTCTTTCTCTTTCTTGCCTTCCAACAGCTTTTCAAGTGTTGGTACAAACAAAACCCGGACAGGTATCTCACGTGGACGACCACCTTTGGTGATCCCTTCACCATGCCCGATCACAAGTCGCCAGTTTCCGTTTTGATCCTGCTGAAAATGATCTTTCCGCACAGCCAGGGCCTCAGAACTTCTTAGTCCCAAACCGCGCATCAATTCAACGGCGTTCCGCACATTTTGAGACACCCCTTGTTTAATGGCTAACATTTCCTCTGATGAATAAGACCGATTTTGAGGCGTCTCTCGACCTTGTGACGAAACAATACGCTTTTTAGGCGCAAAAACTTCAATATCCCGATCAAAACGTTTAAAAAAGGCACGTGATCCATTTTGGAGATGTCGCAGGCTTGTTTCAATATTTTGTAGGTGTTTTATCGTGACTCCTTCTGCCTTTTTGAAGTCTAAATAGGCACGAACGTGCTCTTCTTTTACATGATTCAGCCGCTTGACCCCATGCTGCACCTTTACCCATTTAGCAAAATTCATGCAGGCTGATTTGTCGTGCCGTTTTTGCGTTTTTGAATGGACTTTTCCAGTATCTTTTTTTACTTTTCCATTTGCTCCAACTGACCGTTTCGGCTTGCCGATTCGGTCAATTTCACGCAGCGCATCAGACACATCTTTGACGAGAGTTTGCCGTGGCAATTTAACTTTGGGCATAAGAAAATTCTCCTTCTTCGATTTTTTAAAGAAAATAAACAAAAACGCTGTAACAATCGCTATAAAAGCGCGTTTTGGAAATTTTCAGTTGCTATCTTTTCGTTACGTCCCTAAAGACCTATCACAATCAAAATATACCACTGCTGCGCTTTTTTTCGCCTTATATCGGCGGAAAAAAGCACTCCGCCGATATAAGGCGACCCATCGCAAAATTAGAATTTCCTTCCGATTGTTTAGCGCATTTCTGAAATTGTCAACCTCCATCATCCATAATTCAGCTGCCTGCGAAATGAAGCTCAAAGAGCTTCATCACCGCTCACGCGATGCGCATTGCATAAGGCGTTTCCCTGGGGCGAATGACTTCCCAGCACCTACTTTCGCTTCGCTCAGACGCTGTGCACCCAAAACAAAAGCGTTTGTCCGTTTCACGGATAACTCTCGCCGGCGAGAGCAAAACCAAAAGAATAAAACTACAACTGCTAACAACAAAAAAAGACAGCAATGGAGATTTTGTTATTACAACGCGCTACGCTGAATTCAACAAAACTGCCCAAGCTGTCTTCATTTCAGTAAAAAATCCTTTTCATTTCAAAATTCCTTTTGTTTTTTCACCCTTTCTTCTTTTGATGTTTTGAATAAGCATCTATACAATAAAAAAACAGCCTGCTGGATCGCACGCCATCCTGATTTTTTAAATAGAAACATAAAAAAACGACTGCCATTTTGGACACTCGATTACATTTAATTGCTCAAATGAGCAGACCTATCCTGTTTTAAAATGAACCTCACAGTGCTAAAAAAGCACACATTTGTGGCGCATTCGCCTGCCTGCCATTTCTGGGATATGCTAAAAGCACACAAGAATCCGCAGGACTCAACACAATTTATGCCTAATCTCCGTCCTCTAAAGGCAGTTTGAAGGCTTCTGCAAAAGCAGCGAAAAGTTTAAAAATTTCTACCTAAATTATACCAGAACTCAAATGAAAAGTACACTTTCACTTGTGAACCTCTCCACCTAACTCAAAGATTTTGATGGAGCATCTCTTATCTTGAATACAGTACAACGTCAGCTGGTTAAGCTTCCTCTGGAAGCCCGAGTGCATGATGGAGACTAATGACCGAAAACAAGGTTTGAAGTGTCCTTATTGCCAATTCAGGGACTTTTGCCTGAAGAGACAACCATTTCGTTTCCAAGGGGATTTTTGAAAAGCCCCAATGAAATAGCGGTCCCTCATATTATAAGAAGCGGACAAATCCGCATGATAGATTTTGCTTGCTGAAAACATGGCAAGGTCTTTTTTCGGATTCCGTTCCACTTTTCCAGATCCGTCGAATGCCAGGGCACTGGTGTTTCGCGGATTGATCCGGGAAATGCGCATGCCCAGGCAGCGCGCCGTTTCTTCCACTTTGTTCCATATGCCTGTTTTCCGCCACCCATGAAGCTTGAAACGAAGTTTTCTGGCTCCATAGAACCCCTTTGGGATTTTCATTCTGCCTAGATATTCGAATACGATAACGTCACAGCCATGCTTTGACGCAAATTTTATAATTTCATGGCTTGTGTGGCGGACAATATGCTGCTGGTATCCATTGATCAGCCGCCAAAAATTCGGTGCGTGAATGCGGCCGCTTTCCCGCTGGGCTTTCCGCAATTTATTCGTTAACGTCTGCAGACGGTCTTTTTCTTTAGGCTGGTCAATAAATGTCCGGCCTAAGACAGTGCCTGTTGCACCGATAACCGAACAAACCGCAGAATTCGTCAACCCGGATGATGAAGGACAGGGCCGCATTGTAAATATCCAGCGTATCATTGAAGATTTCAGTCTGGTTTGTAATTTTATACAGCAGCGATTTCGCAATTTTCATAATCAATCCCCCTTTCCATTTTTTAGTTTTTGCGATTACATTGATCGTATTAAAGTGGAAATCACTTGTAAAACGAAAAGAGAATCAGTATGAGTAATAATAAGGAAGAAGCAGCAATTGGTGTAATGAAAAAGTATATAGAAGAACAGGGGGAATAAAGACCTTAGCGCCTAACCCCCACTAAATCGAAGATCTTGAAGGCGAATACGGCGTTAATTTTTTGCTCAAATACTGCAGCAACTAGAACCGTAAAAGGAAGAAGAATAAAGGCGTAGACCACCCCCCATTTTAATGTATCATCTATAACAATGGTTTCCATTCTACTCCTTACTATATATTCTCCAAAAATTGCCCCGATCGTGCCGCTGTACAAATTGACAAAGAAAGCCGAAATAACGCTGAGAAGCCATATCTTTTTATTGGTTACTTCGGCATTTATGGAAATATAAATTCCTATTAAAGAAAAAGTAAGCATGAAAGGGATTAAAACAGCGTAATACAGCCAGCTTTCCGCAAAAAAGATGTATAGCCACCCGTAGCTGATTGAGACACAAGGCCAAAAAGATTGTATATACTATTGATGATATTGCGCCAAACAAAAGGCCTATAATACCCGATAGAAATATTTTCATCCTTACCCTCCTTCACTCTGTCTTTGATTTCAACATATTTATCCATAGAAAAACCCAAAACTTTGGATTGACACTTTAGATAAGTATAGAGTATTTAATAAAGAACAGGATTAGCGTAACCCTTTATGGTGCTTTCTTCTGTATGGTATTTAAAAGCAACATTTACATTAAAGATACGTTTTTTTCATCAACAGTTTCGGTCATACGTTAATTAAAATTGTAAAACTTATGTTAAGAGTGATACATTTTAAAAATTGACTTCTAAGTTTAAGATTTTATTGTTAAATGACTTTATTACTGCTAATCAGTAAAGATTACTTTTATCTTGCTGGGCCTTACTGCAACATTGGTATATGGTGATAAAGTGCCTTCTAAGTGGTCTTCCACATAAAAAATAGGGATAAATCCTTTATAAAGGATTTATCCCTAAAGATATAATTTTAAATTCCATATTTTGAGTTAACCGATCCCTTTAATAAATAACTCATACCAGAAATTATATTTACTTACAGCAGCTTTTGAAACCCCTGTATTGTTAAGGGGTATTGTATCGCTCCTGTTGTGTGTAATCCAATGTTGATGGATCGATCGGATCAAATCCTTCTGGCTGGTAGAATCGTAAAAGATCCCCATATAAAACCTTATCCGAAAGTCTAAGTTGCTGCTTTACAAAAGCACTGTCTTCTTCCGCTGATTTTTCGTTAAAAACTCTCTCTCCAGTCGGGTTTTTGTAGAGTTTACCATCTATTGAAGAAAACTCAGGTGTAATGTAATCTCCATTTCGAAAAGGTACAATTTGACGGCGTTCAGAGGCCAATAAATCAGTACCAAATTCAATATACTCTTTTGTATCAATACCCAGCAGTCTTAAAACGGTTGGACGCACGTCTACCTGGCCGCCGTAGGTAGGATTTGTGCCGCCTTTTATTTTTTCACCGGGAACATGAATTAGCAGCGGTACTCTTTGTAATTGCTGCTGCTCGAATGGCGTAATCTCTTTGCCTAATACCTTTTCCATAGCTGGCTGCCGGTTTTCAGAAATACCATAGTGATCTCCATACATAACGACCATCGTATTATCGTATAAACCGGATGTTTTTAGATCATCAAAAAATTGTTTAAGTGCCTCATCAAAATAACGGGCTGTCTGGAAGTACCTGTCGACGGTTTTATCACCTGTCGCCGCTGGCGCTATGGTTTGATCTTTTTCGTCTATAGGATATGGGAAGTGATTCGTCAGCGCAATCATCTTGGTGTAAAACGGCTGCGGCATATCCTTTAAATAAGGAATTGATTCCTTGAAAAATGCCTTATCTTTCAGCCCATAATTAATTGTATTTTCTTCGGTCATATTATAGTATGTGGCGTCATAGAACATGTCATAGCCAAGAGCTTTGTACATATTTTCACGGTTCCAGAATGTTTTATAGTTGCCATGTAAAGTTGCCGTAAATTTAAATTCATTATTCTTCAAAATGGCCGGCAGCCCTTGATACGTATTTATTGCTTTTGTTGTGTATACGGAACCTTTGGGTAACGGAAACATAGAGTTTTCTACCATAAACTCGGCATCTGATGTTTTTCCTTGGGCAGTCTGTTGGAACAAGTTATTGAAATACAGCGTATTTTGATCGCGTGTGAGTGAATTGAGGAAAGGGGTTACCTCTTCTCCATTCAATTTATAATCAATAATAAAGTTTTGCAGGGATTCCATTGAAATGTAAATCACATTCATGCCTTTTGCAGCCCCGAAGTAATTTTCATTTGGTTCTACGTATGCAGCATCCCTATAGTTTTTTACCTCTGTAATATCATCATTATCCGCTAATACACGCTGAGAGGCGGATCTTGAACTTTGAATGACATCATAAATAGTAAAATTGTTAATACCCAGGTATTTAACAAGGTAGTTCCGGTCAAATGTTCTCGTCAATAATTGCGGGCGATCTAACTCTGCCAGTGCCAGGTTAGCGCCGAAGAGTAAAACAGCAGCTGAAAATACTGCAGTCACTGTTTTGCGGCGCACTTTTTCTTGCGGCTTTAAGATTTTTGTGATGACAAGTACGGCTAATACAATAAAATCCAGGAAATAAAAAAGATCGTATGGTTTAACCAGTGCCAGCGTGCTCCCACCTAACTGGCCAAAATTTTGTGTCTGCATTAATACAGGCATGGTAACAAAGTCACTAAAGAATCGGTAGTACATAACGTTTGCATATAATACAAAGGACAGGATAAATAAGATCGCTAAGTATCCAATGAACCTGCCCCTTCCTTTAAAGAGTAAGGCAAAAGCAAAAAAGAACACTGCAGAGCTAATCGGATTGATGAATAACAGGAATTCCTGTAAGCCACCTTCCACTCCTAACGAGAATTCTATTTGGTACGCTGCATATGTTTTTATCCAAAAAACAATAATAATAAGAAAAAATAAATTAAATGGCTTATTTAAAAAATTTTTAATGTTTACTACAGTTGAGCTCATATTGATCTCCTTTCGTTATATTAAGTTTGTATTTTTATACTAAACATGTGAATAGAATACTGCGGTAATGAAATCCACAGCAATAAGCGCCTATACAAAAAGAAACGGCCGGTCTTTCAAAGAGCGGAGTAGCTTGCCCATCCGTTTAAAGTTCTCTTTGTCTAGAACTGGCTTACTTTCATCCGCTCTATTTCTTGCACTTGGGTTTGTCCAAGTAAACAACTTAACACATTCAAAAGATCGCAACAAGCCCAAAGCTAATAAATCAATTAAATGGTCTGAAATAACGTTTAACCCAAGCGTTATCTTCCATGCTTTCGTTTAGTTAATGACTTGAAGGATATTTTAAAAATTTCTTATCAATCAGGACTCGCCTGGCGGTGATAAAAAACAACCAAACAAATAATCGAGTCATGTTCTCGGAGTTTCAGCCAAAAAACATCATAGGCGACAGATAGCTGAAATATTAACGATCAATCCAGGCATGGAAATAATCAGCATCTTCACCTCTGTCGGATTGAACAACTGTCAATGGACTGTAGGAAAGAGATCGGCAGGAATGGCGGCCTGAGGAATGTCTTTAATAAAAGCAGATGGTACCTCAAACCGTTTTTAGTCAAACACGTTGTGGGGTGAACTGCATATTAAAGTACATCGTTCAGTACTGATGCTATTTTCGATGTACGGGGGTGATGGCAGGATTTCGCTCGTGAAGAATATCAGTCAAGCCGTTAAGATGATGAATGCTGCCAGAGCGTTCATCATCTTGATGCACTCCTGTTCCCTTTTTAATTATGCTTCAGATATATTTTAAAAAGACAGTAGTATATAATCTCTTTTTTATAACTTTCCAGCCCGGCGCAATTTTGCTTTGTAGGAAAAACCAAAGCCCATCACTCCTAAAAGAATAATAACAGAAAATAATGCTCCGATCCAACTTTGCTCTCCAATTGCGACGCCTATGCCCATTAAGCATGCGGCGGCAAGAACAGCCAAACCGAGAAATGGCCACTTAATATTTGACATTCTATTCACCCCCCCTTTTCTTTATTTTAGTTAAATTGTTCTGTTTTTTACAAGTGCAGTTTTCTTTAATTAGGCTGATATAACTGGTAAGTAATCTCATTCATATAAATGATGATTGATACGCGGTTATAAACCCAATCGCAGCCGGTGCATCTGTTTTATCTGGGGCCATTCCTTTTTTCTGATGTGCGGTAATGCTGAAACCATCATTGATGCGCACCAGGAAAGAAAAGAGTTCAAGTGATCCAATCAATAGAGTACCTGCTTTTAAAAAGCCCGAGAGTTCCATTCTGCCTTTTAAAACGTTGACTTATGACGGTCAAGATCCGCTTGTGTAATCTCGTCTGCCTGCTCTTGCTCTTTCTGAAACCATTCAAAAAATACTTGTGCTAAAATGACACCATACACAATTTCCTGAATGATTTTCATGATAACGCCTCCAAGCTTTTGGTCCTCTAATACGGGCATATTGGAGAAAAGTTCTGGACTGCTTAGATTTAAACCCGACAGCATAGATACCGGCACACAGAGTTCCATTGCTTTTAACCAGGCAGAAGCATCTGAATAGGTAGAATAAAGAGGCTCAGTAGCAAAAACAATCAAAGCGCATGCGGGTGTTAATAAAACACCAGAGGCAAAAATATACCCTACTTTCTTTAATCCATGAAGTTCACGCCCATCGTTCTGTTTGTTTACGAGCGGCCACCACATGAATAAGGCGAAGAAGAAGAAAATCACAGTGTATACACTATGGAGTGCATTGGACATTTTGAGAAAATCTAAAACGTCTGGAATATGATAAAACGAAAATAAACCATTAAACATAATGAGCGCTAATATAGGCTTCGTAAAAAAGTTAAACCCGGGCCGGATAACCGGCAGTTCGATTATTCTTTTCCATACCCACCAAGGAATAGCTTTAATAAGCAGCGGAGGAATAATAAGATACAATACACCCATTTGGACCATGTGATATGACAACATAATGTGGCCCATTACATCTAGCGGAGATCCCTTCACTGCGTACAAAATAACCATAGCGCTGATAAATAAGAGAGCTTGGCGTTTCGAAAGTGGTTCACTTTCCTTAAATTTGTTTCTCCATTTTGTGAAGAGGAAAAAATATAAAACGGTAATAAACAAGAGAGCGCCTAGAAAAAAGGGACTCCATAGAGCTTGAAATCCAAAAATTCCGATTGACATCATTGATTCACCCCGTTTTCTACTCTCTTCTCTTTGTCAACATCATAGCAACAGTGATTGGTTAGTTCATGATAAAAAACAAGTGTTTACAAATAAAATATACCTTATGAAATGACACCATATAAAAGCATACAGTGTCGTTTTAATGAACTTGCTTTGCATCGTTTGACGCAAAGTTTTAAAAAGCATACTCTGAATTATGGACAAACTATATAAATGCAGGGGGAAAGGACAATGAAAAAAATTTTATTGTCGCTCTTCATGATCCCGCTTCTTCTTTTTTCCTCTATTGGTGCAGTTATGATTGTAAACATTACGTTCATTTTCTTTCTCTACTTCGTCTGGAAACGCGGAAAGCGTTTAGAAAAACAAAAATAAATAAAACCGGATTTTCGCTTCCGGTTTTATTTACTTTCTTTCCTAGAAAAAAGCAGCCAGTTATGGCTGTGATGTTTTTCGCAACAGTTTTTAATCTTTTTTCATAATCACTGAATCCAAAGCATAAATAGTCCTTCATTCATTCCCAAGTTGTACATGTAGTAGATTCCAAAGAAAATACTAATTAAACCTGTAATTTGAGTAAGGCTTTTATTAATATAAATTTGATTAGAGCTAAGTACAAAAGGAATCCCTATAATAGTAGTAGAAAGAAGCATACCTATAATCGTTCCTGCGCCAAATATTAAGATATACAGAGCCCCTTCCCAGGCATTCTGGACTGTACTCATTGTCAATAATATCATCGCAGCACTTCCCGCAAGGCCATGGATGAATCCCATAAAAAGTGACTTAGTGTATAGTAATTGAAAGCCTGTGCTTGGGTTATTCATTTCACTCTTCGAATCATTATGTAATACCGACCCACCTGCCGCGGGTGAGTGTGCATGAGTTTTTTTGTATGAAATAACGGTTGTTATACCAAAGTAAACAAGCATAACGCCGACCAGAAATTCCAATGACATAGCCCACTGTTCAGTAATTTCCCTCTTCATCAAAACCATAGTCATTCCTACTAAAAACAATGTGGCTGTGTGGCCGATCCCCCATGACATCCCCGCTAAAGAAGACCGCCATAATTTTTTACTCTGGCTCGCAATAGTAGAGACAGCTATTACGTGATCTGGTTCAATAGCATGTTTGATTCCGAGCATAAATCCCAACGCTAAAACAGATATAAAACCGATTTCTTCCATTCGTAACCTCCTCATATAAAAAAAGTATTTTTCCTGTGTAAAGAAAAACGCTTTCACATAAATCTATTATAAATTTTCTTGATAAGCCTGTGAACCTCCCACCTAAATTAAAGATTTTGATGGAGAGGTTTACCAATAAAAAACAAGAAAAGTCCAATAAGGCAGATGCCAAGACGTTGGAGATGCCTTAAAGTTTTTTGGCTAAAATAACTCACTCAATTTTATAACGCATAAAATTTTTACACTTTACTGCTTCTGCTTATTTACTCAAAGAGAATAAACTGTTAAAGGCAGTCCAAAATAAATTAATACAATAAGTGTTTAAGTTTACTCCTATTGGGCAAGAATAAGTGACGTAACGGAAAGCTTATTTTTTGCGTTTTCTTTTTTTGCCGTCCCCCCGATACAGCTTTTTGGGGGGTCTTTGTTTTGATTTCCTCTTTACAAAATGTATGAATGAGCTTCTATATGGACATGGACTTCGATTACATCATGTTCCTTTACGAGCACACTTTCTACTTCCATTGAAATATCATGGGCCAATACCTAAAGTGGAATTAACCAAAATAACCACATTGACCGCAGGGTTGCTCCCATACTTTCTTGCTCTTATCGTGTTGATCCTTTTTACACCGGAATTTTCAAAATAGATTCCTTATAGGCTTTCAGTTGGTTTTCACCAAAGCCCTCTGCTTAATCATGAGAAGCTCCCTAAAGACCCCCCCCCCTCCTGTTTTACAAATCAGCAGGCCGACCACAACGGCTGCCACTGGAGCCAGCCAGGGAAGCCCAAATTGAGACCCAAAGATACCAACTGCTGTCCTTATGCTGACCCAGGCAGCCGATAAACTGTCTTTCGCTGCAGCCATCACAGGCTGGCTTTTAATTTTTTTAAGCTAATCAATTTTTAAGGAAAATGGTATAACGTCCTTCTCCTAAAACAAAAAAGACCGAAATGATTTCGGTCCTTAAAATATGTGTTTTTCTCTAAGCTGGTTGTGGCTCACACCCAATAATTCATCTATCTTATTTGGCGGCAAAGGTTTAGAAAAAAGATATCCCTGGCCAATTTGACAGCCATTTTCTAAAAGAAAAGCTGCTTGCTGCTCTGTTTCAATGCCTTCAGCAATAAGATCAAATTTTAAATTATACCCCATCTGGATAGTTGTTTTTAAAATTACAGATATGCAGGAGTTTGAAAGGGCTTCTTTTACAAAAGACTGGTCAATTTTTAAATAATCGATTGGCAATTGGTTAAGAACACTCAGCGAGGAATAACCTGTGCCAAAATCATCGATTGAGACCTTGACACCCAACTGTTTCAGTTCTTTCACTATAGGCAGCACCTTTTTAACGTTCTGTATAATACTTTCTGTAATTTCTAATTCCAGGAATTGAGGGTCCATTTCTGTTTCTGAAACAATTTCTTTAATATCTTTTATAAATCGTTTGTCTTCAAATTGATAAATGGATACATTTACGGCCATCTTCATTAAAGGAAAACCAGAATTTTGCCACTTTCTGTTTTGTTCACAAGCTGCTTTAAGGACCCATTTCCCAAGCGTTACAATCAAACCGCTTTCTTCAGCTAAAGGTATAAATTCCGCAGGAGAAATAGACCCAAGTTCAGGGTGTTCCCAGCGAAGCAGCGCTTCCATCCCTATAATCCCTCTAGTGTTTAAATTGACTTTAGGCTGATAATAAACGTGCAATTCCTTGTTCTGGATAGCAAACTGTAAATCATTCCGTAATTTCAATTTACGATTCAGGACATCTTCATGCGCAGAGGTATAAAAACTGTAATTTATTGATGAACTTTCTTTTGCAACATACATGGCTGTATCTGCATGTTTAATAAGTGTCTCAACCTTTTGACTATCTCCGGGATACATACTAATACCGAGACGAGGTGTTATAAAATATTTCTTTTGGTTGAATATAAACGGAACGGTAAATTCACATAAAATATGATCTTTTACTTTTAAAATTTGTTCCTTGTTTGTGTTTTCTAGTATTAGAACAAATTCATCTCCGCCTTGGCGTGCTACAAAGCCGTTTTGGCCGGCTGCAGAAATCAGCCTCTGACCGACCTGTTGTAATAAAAGATCCCCAGCATGATATCCCAATTCATCATTTACTAGCTGAAACCGGCCAAGATTAAGAAATAAAACGGCTAATTGCTGCTTATTTTGACTGTGCTGTAAAAGCTCCTTTTCAAGATATTTATTTAACATGCGCCTATTTGGCAGTCCTGTTAACAAATCATAAAAATCGATTTTTTGAAACTCCTGATTTTTCCCCTTTAGTTCTTTATTTAAGTATTCAAGCTTAAACTGTTTCCTCTGCACATTTTTCTTTTGGTAAACTTCACTAATGGCATAGAAAATTTTAACTGCAGTCAACATGACAAACATTTGGTAATCATGAGAATGAAAGACAGACTGATCAACATACTCGGAAATCTCAAAATACATATGTACACCTATTGAAATGAAAGACATTATCACACTGCTTAAATAAGTAAAATAAGAAGCGATTAAATAAATTGAAATTAATTGAATCAACCAAATAACTTCAAACTCCTCCGGTATAAATAAATTTATAACCGCAGGAGCAAGCGCTAAAATAATAGCAGCCATCCAAATAGTAACCTTAGCTTTTTTTGAGATATTCATATTACTCTCCTTAGTTGTCTATTGGAAAATTACAATACTTATTGGATTTATTCTTTTTTAGTTTCATATTAATATACTCCTGCTAACCAATAGAAATAACTATTTTCAGATTATAAATTTTCTGGATCAAAAAAAGGCAAAACAACACAGCGAAAACGGTAATCTGTGTTGGAAATCCGAACATTAGCCATCCAAACGAGAAAACACCTTTTCGCTTTTAGCTCCATTTGATTTTTTTCATAAGCATATTTTAGTTCATGAAGCCAAAAGTCACTTAGCGCCAAATACCTTTTTTCTATTAATACACACGATTTAAATTTGAGTTTGGCCACTTCCCTTTTTGTAACCAAAACAGTTAACATTTGTGAGTCTACATGCAATACAATGAGAATGTCTTATAAGCATGAGTAATTTTTTAATGTTGAATTTTGCACATAATGTATTTTTTATTTTTTATTTGGTTTCTTTCTTATTAGAGGTTGTTTTTTATGGCTGTTTACCACACCATCAACGTTTTTCAACTTTTTCTGTTATATCTAAATTTGCCGCTGGAAGAATGGTGTCTGTTTATGAAAAAAGCTTCCCACAAGTTCTAAGCAAAACAGCGTGCAACCATACTTAACTATATCGAAAAGAAAACCAGCCTCCCAGTGTAATAACTATTCCTGATCATGATCTTGATCTAAAGCTGCCTCAGCTCAGGTAGTTATTTCGTTTTTGGAATCCGTAAAGAAACATTAAACGGGGCTTTACGCATTCCAAAGAAAAACAGGGTATGCGGTGGAAACCCCTTAAGTGGATGGGAAATGACCTGTGCAGGCGATGCTTATGTTTGGATCACTAAACCTCAAAAAGCTGGCTAGCCGTGAATACCTCCGCAGACAGCTTAAGCAGATCTTCTCAAACACAAAAAAAACAAAACGGCTTCGAACCAAATATCTGAAAGCCATTTTGTCTACAGCCAGAGAATGCTTCTTTTATAACCCTTTTAGACTAAATCCGAATCCCCTATTACAGACATAAAACGTTTTTGGAGATTGTCGGAAAGCACACTATACGCAATTACTTTCTTCTTGCACTGTTTGACTACATCCACATGATCTTGATAACTGTACACAAAATAATCTAGCTTTTTTGCCTCTTTTGTATCAATGACTAGTAGAGTCCCGCCGTTATCTGGATAAAAAACATTCGTTCGATTATGTAAATATATAAATAAAACAGAAAATAAAGAACTTAGCGCCTAACCCCCACTAAATCGCAGATTTTGAAGGGGAATGCGACGCTAATTTTTTGTTCAATACACTCTACATTAAATATTACTACCCAACTTATTATACTATCATAGAGGGCTCAGTTTTTTCGTAGAGAATTAAAACATTCTATGAATAAGAAAGCTCTTTTGTTAAACGTAGCTCCTGATAATAACCTATTATTCTTTTAACGAGTAAATATAATCGCCCGCTTTTTGAGCCTGTGCTGACGCATACATGATCAGTTTTGAATCCTCTCTTAGGACGCGCAGCCAGGACTGAATATAACTCGCGCTGTTTTCAATCGTTACATTCTCAATACCGGCCACACCACATAGCATAGCCGCGCCAATTTCCGCAACCAGCTCTTCTTTTGAATAAACTTCGTCTCCAAACGACACACCGCCCTGTGTAATCCCTTTGCGGGCAAGTCGGGTTTTATGTCCTGTGCTGTGAATTAATTCATGAAACAGGACAGAGTAATATTCTTCTGCTTCCCGGTAATCTTTTAGCGGTGGAACACTAATATGATCCAGCTCTGGATAATAAACAGCACGGCCAGACTTGTAATGAATACTGGGTGCGTCCACATATCCATCTACAATCTGCTGGGCGGACTCAATTGGATCATGATCAAATGTTTCTGTCTCCCTCCTGCTTTTCAAACCCTCCGCCTGTTTAATAACGTTAAACACTTTATAGTAGCGAAGAAACGGGATCTGTTCTTTCTCACCGCTCTCTTCATTTTCGCGCTCGATCCATTTCCAGAACACTACGATTTGGCCTTTTTCACCTTTACGGACTTTGCCTCCGGCTTCTCCAATCTGCTTGAATGTTGCGTATTCTCCTAATCCCAGAAGAAGGGAATTAATGCCGCGATACGGCCTTTGAGTCACCCAATTAACCGGTGTACCATTCTTCCACGGGCGCCGCCACGGTACGACTCCTTTTTCCAGCTGCTCAATAATCCGGTCTGTTACCATTTTATAAATCGTTTCACTCATTTTAAGCACTCCTTTATATGAAGGTTTTAAAACACAAAAAGCCAAATCCGAAGGTGGATTTGGCTTTAAAGCGTTCCTGTTTGCGATGAATGGCCAGAAGCCGGATTTAAAGACAGCCTTTTTCCTTTAAAGACACATACTTCTCCTGGCATACCACCAGATGATCGAGGAGCTCGATGCCCATCAACTTGCCGCATTCGGCCAGCCGCTTGGTAATATCTATGTCTTCACGGCTAGGTGAAGGGTCGTGTGATGGATGGTTATGCCCGCATACGATGCTTGCAGCCGAATGTTGTACAGCAAATCGATAGGTCTCCCTTGGATGCACTAACGAAGCATTTAAGCTTCCTTTAAATACCGCCCGCTCGTAAATGACCTGGTTTTTTGTATTTAAATACAGCACATAAAAGACTTCCTGCTTTTCATAGGCAATTTTTGTGCGCAGGTAGTTATACGCATCTTCCGGGCTACGGACCGTAAAGCGCTGCTCATCCGAAACAAAGCTCCACTTTCTGCCGACCTGAAAGCCAGCCATAACCCGCTGAGCCTGCGTAAGGGTCAGTCCTTCCCTACACAGCTCATGTTCAGTCAGGTCAGCTAGGTCCTGAATCCCTTTGGCGGAAAGACGGCCGCAAAGCTCTGGCGTTGCTTTCGGTCCGATTAACACTGCCAGCAGATGCTGCAGGTCTACACCCTGCCCAAAACCGTAGCTGGAAAGCACTTCACGCGCTGTTTCAATATATTTTTTCTCCATTGTTTTATCCTTTCCATGAGTCCCCGCGCCGCAGCGGCACGAGGATTCATGCCACCGCTTTTGTATGCCCGGGGTGGAAGGCTTATTTTAGATGTGATATACTGTACTCAACATTTGATTTATTTCTTTTTTGACGAAAATCTTTTCGTCTCTTTTTTTTGCCCAAATTGGCTCAGCACCGCTTCATCCCAGCCAATTTTGTTCAAATTTGCCGCAGTGATTGTCATCACTTTCCACGGATTAATCCCTTCAAGCGCCAGCTGGTCTGCCATTTCTTTAAGTCCGGATTTATGAAATTCCCACGAAACAGCCACATTATATTTCCATACTTTTTCACCTGTTTCAATGGCGCCGTTCTGGTCCACAAATCTTTTCAATTCAGCTTTCAATGTCTTTAGAGCAGATTCCATCCGTTCAATTTCAGCGGCCAGCTCTGAAGCTTCCTGTACAGACTTGAGTTTAGGCACAGCCATCAGCATGACAGTTCACCGCTCTTTTGCCGTTCCAGATCCAAAATGCTCCAATGGCCGTATGAACGGACAGAGTAGATGCCTTTTTGTATCCGGATCAGTGTACGATAGAATTTTGAAAGCGGCAGCCGTTCAACTGTCCGTGCTGCTGAATCAAACTGATAACATTCCCCATGCTCGTACATGACGCTTTTAACATTCCCCGCTGTATCTTTAAAACAGACAAATGCCTTCACAGTGCGTTTCTCCTTAAAACCCGATAAGGATTGCATTATTTTTAATGGTTTAAAAAACTCTATATTTGTGTTTACTAACACAATGATTCCTCCTTTGTTTGGAACCTCAATACCGTCCCATTTTTAATAACAGCCTGCCGCAAATGAATGGTATTGGGCGCATTTTATTGTTTTTCCATTGGTGAGTACGGATATTTCAATGGGTCGCACATATGGAGCGTCAGCGCCTCCAGGCGGTTGATCTGAGCCGGCCGTTCAGGGAGGGAATAGATGTCCAGCACTTCTGCGAGAAGCGGAGAGCCAATGGCTTTTTCCCTTTCCTGAATTGCTTCCACGACATTTCCATACGTTCCTCCTGCAACACCTGCAACAAGCAGCTGGTAGGCAAAGCGCTTTTCATTCCATAAGAACTGCTTCCATGCTTTCCAGACGAGTTCCCGCAGTTCTTTATAGGATTCATAGTCAAACTTGCGGATGTCCACCCAGTCCGGCTTTGCGTCCAGCCCCATCATTTTGCACTGGCTGCTGGTTAATTTCTCAGCAGGATGCTGTTTGTAGGTGCTGCCGCTCTTTTTGCGGTACCGGTCGATGACTTCCTTTTCCGACACGCCTTCAAGAAGAGCGATGAACCGGAAAACACCGCCTGACTCACCGCAAAACCAGCATCGAAAGAGCTGTTCCTGTGTATTTAATGACAAATAATACTTCTTCCGCTTCCTGGGCTGGTCGTCTTCGCGGCAGAAGGGGCATTTGGCAAGCGTCTGCTTTTTGCCGAATGAACGAGGTTGGAATGTCAGCTGATGGTCAGTTGCAATATCCAAAATATTCGGCAGCATGCCATTCTCCCTCCTTGATCTGCTGAATGATGCTCTGGATTGTGCCTGGAACCGGAATTTGAATCCAATGTGGCTGCAGAGTAATAGACAAGGGTTCCACGGAAATCTTTGTCCAGTTCTCCCACCACCGCCACATCTGATAGCAAGCAATTGCTTCTTTTATAAATGATCTCTGGCTTTCCATCCTTCCGGAACCGGAATAAGTCACCAAGAGATATTCTCTTTCAGGACGGACAGCAACGAAAAACAGGCCGCTTTTTGCCTCAGATGGAATGGCACAAATCAACGTATCACCATCTGTAAATGCGGCAGTGATCATGATACCGCGCCTGCTTCCACGTTGTTCACTGATTCTAAGAAGAGATAGCCGTTTTCTTCACGGACATCCATTAGAAATGTTTCTTCTTCTGGAATCTGCCTGATGAGTTCAACGGATTCTTCTCCTTTGGCCAGAACCAGCTTTTCTTCCTTTGACTCCTGGTCTACCACATGCAGCTTTGCGTAGGGAATGCCGCTTGGCGATACGCCAGAGTCATATTGTTTTAAGATAAAGCCTTTTGAATCTGTGTTACCAGCAGGGTTCAACTGGTTGTCCTCTTTCGGGCTGCTTTGCGGTTCTTCATCTGCAGAACGCTCGTCTCTTGGTTTATGCTGGTGAGAGGGCTGTGCCAGTCCAGGCTTATTGTTTTCAGGACTCTTTTTAGGATTCGGCACAATGTCCACCTGTTCGCTTTTAAACTCTTCCAGTCCCATTTCCTCAGCTGTATAAAGGCCGCCAAGCGGGAACTGGCGCCGCAAAACAAATACCTCTGCAATTTTCACGATCATGGCAGTCGGCATGGCATCCCAAATAGGAGAGCCGCCCCGCCCATTTTTACGCTGTGAGCGTGCATTGGCTTTAAAGTACTCTTGAAAGTTAACGAATACTGCGCAGGGACGAAACCGCTTATGGTACAATACTGCGTAAGCGCCAATAATGTTCCCCCGCTTCTGACCAAACACATGCCGCACATTTCCTTCGGATGGAATAAACTCAAACTCATCTCCTTCTCTTACTTCCGCTGCACAAGGAGCTCCGATATAATCGGGGTGCTGAGCAGCTATACGAAGCAGCCCGTCACAAGTCGTAATGAAATTTGTGCGTGCTCCCTGTTTCGTTTCGTATTTTTGAAACACAATATCCCCAAGGAGAGGATTTAACCCAAATGTTTCGCATACTTCCACGAAATGCCTGGCTTCTTCCTGTGTTCCTCCATTTGGTCCGACAAAGCGGCTCCAGATCAATGACTTCTGTTCCTGGGAAAAAACTAATGCTTTTTCCATTTTGATAAACACCCTTTCTGAGAAATTTTTATATAAAAAAAGCGCACTGCTCTACTTGAGCAAATGCACTTTTTTTAACGGGATCATGAGCATTTAAACGCAAAAAAACCGGCTTGATCCATACGGAATCCACCGGTTTTAAGGTCTGCTCTATTTAGGCATAGTGAAATAAGGATCACATGCCTGCTTTTAAAAAATCCAATAATCACTTTAGGATGGCTTAGCCATCGGCCTGCTGTTTCTCGGATCTATGCGGTGCATAGTAAGAATAGCGGCAATTACTTTGTGTCGATTCTCCCCTGGCAAAATGAAGGGTGTAACGACTTTCACTTTGGAGTGACGAATAACTGAAAACTTTAAAGACAGAATAACAAATTTTCTGTTAACATACAAACGTTATAAAATTAAAGGATTTTACAAAAAGCTCTAATCTATGGGATTAGTACCTTTTTAGCTCCTATATTAACACGCCTAAAGTATATTCGCAGCCTCTTCAACTTTTGTAATCGTTCCACGATAGTTATCTTTTCAAGAACGCTTCTGCAGTTTCTTCTCATGCAGATCAAATCCTCTCTTGAAATACTCCACTTATTCGGACCATGAAGGAAGACCTGAATTCATTGACACGCCTGCTTCGACAAAAAACGCAATTTTATCATGATCAGCCGCTTCTTTTATAATTCGTTTACTTTCTTGGATAAACGCCTGCATATCATCAGCTCCTAGAAGAGTAGTTAAAATGTTTTTTTATTAGTAAAACTATGTACCTTCTCTACTCCAACAAAGCGTACTATATTAGATAAAATTACAAGTATAAAGGTGTATCCAACGGGATACACCTTTTCCTTTTACCGTGATCATTTAAGCAAAACAGGGAGCAATTACTTTATCCCATTTATTTTGTTATTTATGAGATAGCTAGTTTTTTATTCAGCTTGCTCCCTATTCTTCAACAAATTCCAGTTCTAGTTTTAAAAGAAAATTCAAGAACTCGATTCTTTTAATTCAAGGTCGATAAATGTGAAAAGTAATGGCACATTTGTTAGCCTTAAAATTTCCGATTCATTATCTATAACAGTTCCCCAAGTGAGTTCGTACAATTCCTTATACTCTTTTTCTTCCAAATCCGGAAGGGACATAAACAACTGTAAATACTGTTCAATTGGCCCATCTAGTTGATCCATAAAGTCCTCAATTGCTGTAATTTTTTCGTCTTGCTCCGGATTAAGTTCATCGAATAGAACATGCTCCAAGTTTCCCGAAAAAAAATACATCTGATAATGAATTTTCGCAGGTAGTATTGTTCTAGTTCGGCACATTTCTTTCATGCGCGAACCCCGCTTTTCATTCCTTGCTTGAATTCGTTCTTTTTGCTTTTCATTTTTCACTAAAATCTTTTCACGTTCATAGACTGTTTGCTGCAGAATTCCAGAATCAACGACAATACGATCATTAGATAAGAAAATCCCATCTATGTCTACGAGATGAAGGACGCTGAGAAGGTCGCTTTCCTTCAATTTGTAGGTTTTTAAGAAATCCTTTATCTTTTCTCCTACAATGCTTTTCGCTGATTTTCGTTGATTTTTAATATTGTAAAGCATATCACCGTGTTCGACCCCAAACCGGATATCGTGCTGGCGGAATAATTCCTGGAGCCTTTTAAAAAGTAGAGTTTCTTCACAATCACCTTCGACAAGAAGCAAGACAACTTTTTTGGATAGCTGACTCAACGATACGCACCAGCTTTTCGGAAAGATGTTTTGATATCAAATAAATTTGTTTCCGCGTATAATGGTTCCTGTTGCCCGCCAAGCTGAACTGCACGCAAATAAATATCCCGAGCGTTGCTTAGCTTCTTTACTCCCTTAAGCTGTATGTAACGTTCTGACTCATTTAATGTAGTAAACCATAGATCTTGTACTGGAAGCACTTCCAAAATGCGTAAGTTGTGTGAAGTGAAAAAAAGTTGCCCTTTCCCATTTCTACTCAATACCTGCAAAAGCTCACCCAACAAATATTCAAAAATACCTGCGTCCATTTCATCGATGACTACACAAGCATTTGGATTATTGTAAACCGCAACCAATGTACTTAACACAGATATAATTTTCAAAATTCCTTCTGACTCACTTCTAAGAGGTAGTTCAGTGTCTCCACGCTTTGATAAAAACTCAAATCGAATTCCCTCTGACCCATCATCCGTTTTTTGTGAACTGATCCGATTGATCTTTACTTGCAAGCCTGGAATAATCGTTTCAAGGACAATGTTTGTCTGTGAAACCACCTGCTCAAGCGTTTCAAACAAAGGCACAGGCATAATCATCATGTCATGCATTTCATATGGGATTTGACCACGCTTGTTTTCAAAATGGACGCTAAACGGCATAACAATGTTGGCAATCAATAAGCCATATTGTGTATTCTTAATAACATGCAGATCACGGCGAAACTCATGAACTAAATTCTCAAAAAGACGCCATTCTTCTTCCCCAAAGTGTTTTACAACTATCTCATCTTGTAATTCTTCATTAAAAATAAATGAAGTTGAGTTACCTGTTGCCATTTTATTTGCGACTAATACTACTACACGTTCATCCTCATTCATATTGGTCACTTTTTTATTACGAATCGTAATATCATTTTTCTTTTTTGAAATGAGATTTTTATATCGTTTTTTCTTCTCATTTTCCCGATAAGATAGCTCTTCTTCAACCACGTAGAGCCGCTTTTCTCCTTCAGAAAGTCCTACATAATACTGAACAAAAAATTCACCATACTCGTTTTGAATTAAAAAATGAAAAGTCAGTTGAATCATTTTTTCTCCTGAATACAGCAAGTTCTCTGAAATCTCAGGCAGTTCAGCACCTCCTTGAGAAAATAACAAGGTTTCCAATAAAGAAAAAGCTTCTACAACTGCCGTCTTTCCAGAGCCGTTTTGCCCATAAAAACCAACAATGTCCGCTTTTTTCATTTGTTCAAATGACGTATTAGTTAGAAAACGCCCTTTTTTTACGTTTTTTAAATTGATAATTTCCACTTCTTTTACACGCACTATGGTATCCATACGACTTCCTCCTGTCGCTTCTTATAAAAAGTATATCATAGTATGAACAATTAACCATAAATATAGTAAAATTTTTTCCTTTTTTAATTATAATATTGATTTTTTATCTATTTATTATCCTCTTGCGTCTATTTTATGCGAAAAACAACAAAAAAGACTGTCCACCCTGTAGAACAGTTTTTACTTAATATTCCCTTTTACTTTGCCCGTTCCATAAGCCCAGCTATACCCCATCTTTTACCTCAAATCATTTTCAATCTACCTACACGTCATTTGTCATAAAAACTTGCTAATGTTTTTTAATTATAAAAAGTAAGGGAAATGTGGCTACACCAACGCATTCTCATACGGAGAGTCTTGAGGGAGATGCTCTTCGGCGCATTACAGGATAACCTTTTGTCCATGTCCTCTTTCTCTATCACCCCGTCGAGTTAACCAAACAGGAAGGAGATTGGTTTAGGTTTTTTGAAGGGGAAGTGATGTGGAATCGTGTTTTAATGTTGAACAATTGTGTATGTAGATTTCTTTGTGTAACTCATTTATCTAATGGAACACATCCGCTAATTGATAACTTACAATGAGTCCTATCTGGGCCCGTCCGGCTTTTTCAATGTTTAAGGTGGCATTATGGTCGCGGTCCAGCACAAGACCGCAGTCCGGACAGGCATGCGTTCGGACGGAAAGGGATTTTTTCACTCTTTTGCTGCAGCCCGAAACAGGCCTGGGTGGTGAAATGCGGCTTCACTTTAACCAGCTGGCCGCCATTGAGCTCACATTTATACGCCAGAAACTGGCGGAATATTCCCCATCCTGCATCATGAATCGATTTGGGCACTTTCCTATTTTCGCCTGATTGCAGATGTTCAGATTCTCTACACAAATGACGCTGTAGGTGTTTGCAAGGCGGAACGATGTTTTATGCAAGAGATCCTCCCGCTGGTTCGCCACCTTGGCATGAAGCTTCTGTAGCCTGGCCACTTGTTTTTGCCAATTAGAGGAGTCTTTTTCCTTTCTCGAAAGTTTCTTCTGGGCACGCGAAAGCTTTTTCTCCTCCTTACTGAAAAATCCTGGATTTAAGATTTCTTCGCCTTTCGACAAAACAGCAAATTTCCTGATACCGACATCAATACCGGTTGCTACAGAGGCTTGATGGACAGTCTGCGGCAGGTCTCTGCCTGTCTTTCGACACAGAAAATAGCAAACCAGCGCCCGTTCTGGCGCTTAATGATCACCTGTTTGACTTTGCCATCTAACTTCCGGTGAAAGCGGTTGTCTATTAAGCCCAGTTTAGAAATGAGGAGCTTTCTCCTTTTCCGAAGGAAACGGCCCGCCGGACAGTATAAATCTTTCCTTTTTTATCTTTTTGTTGGCTCATGCCAAACTGTGTGAATGTAATCGAGTGGTAGTCTTTATGTTTTTTCAACTTAGGGTAGCTGACTTCTTTTTTAAAGAATTGATCAAACGCTCTTCCCAGCCTGTCCAGTGTTTCCTATAGGGGCTGGGAAGGTACTTTTTTAAGATATGAATGGTGTTTCTTGGATAGGGTTAACACGGCACTGAGATCAGATTTAGTCAGGTTTCTCTTGTTCTTTTGATAGGCCCTTTGTTTATCAAGAAGAGCCGAATTATACTACTGACAGCAGAGATTGACCCATAAGTGAAGAGTGCTTTTTTGTTCCTCATTCGGAAAAATTTCGAAGCGGTAATTCAGCATCATCGCGACCCACCTCCAGTATTTAACAAATATAGTATACCAAAAAGAAACATCCGTCCAACTACTAAGTATAAATATAAAAAAGCGGCTATTCCTCTCATACTCCGTGCGAGCAATTTAAAGAAGTCTTCTGGTTGATACTAAGATAAACAACCTATACCTTGTCCGCTAGCAGGCGCTTAATATGTGAGCCGATGAATAAATCATAGCTAATGGTATCCTCTAAAAAACTCGCTGCGAACGTTTTAGCTATTTTCCCTGATTTTTCCTGGTATTCATTCTTTCACCTGCTCTTTTAGACTAACGTAATCTTCAATAACAAATAGTAGTGCATCCAATTTTCTTTTCGAACAACGATTAGACATGTTTCCCCTGATCTGAACAGTCAAATGGCTTTGCTGTTGTTCCTGCGCGAGGAGCTCTTTTACGGAAATACCCATAACCGCGGCCAGCTGCTCGATATGCCGGGGCTGGAGTGTGCGTTCTCCTGATAAAAGATGCCCTACTAAAGCTTTACTAACAGCGAGCTGCTCCGCTAACCATTGATAAGATTTATCCTCTTTATTCAACCATGCTTCAACTTTATGGATTACAATTTCATTTGTCTTCATAACCGCTCACCCTTTCGTCTACACTATTTTATCTTTTTTGTAGACGTCCACAAAATAATCTAATTTTATACTGTTTGTGGCAGTTTGTGACTATACTTGGTCCACTTCCTCTTCTGGCGGCAAAACAGGCTTTTTATTCGGATCGAGGAAAAGAAGTTGAATGCAACTTTTATAAACCCAGTGCTCTTTTGCTAGTCGAGCCCTTTCATCCCACAATTCCTTTTCCTTTTCAAAATGCTTAATGGCTAGAATGACGGTTTTATCTTCAAACTTTGCCTCCAGCTCTTCTTCTGCAAGCCGAGGATCTAAAATCTCTCCGTCAAGATTTCGGACCAAAGTGCCATCTTCTTTAAAATCCGCTATATATACTGGCCGGACAACATTCAGCAAAAAGGCCACTCGAATCATAAAGCAGCCACTTCCTCTTTTACTTCTTTATTTTTATTTTGCGCAGGTTTTAAGTGTTAGTTTGCCTCAACCACTTCACATGTATTATTTAAACCTTATTGCCATGATGACTTAAAAACCAATGCCATTTTTTGAGTTATCCAGTCTGTCTTGACTTAACCCCGCTTGATACAATTCCTGCTCATAAACATACTCAATAGCACTACATTTAAAAAGTTACGAATCACCTCAATATTACGCTGCTCTTTTGGAAAAACGTCCATGCAAATCTTTATCAACTTGCCGATCTCCTCTCGAACAGAAAGGAATCGTAACCAAATATTTTTATTTTTTAATGTCCCTTAAAATAGGGTGGAATCCATATGTATAGACACTCGTATAGCCGATTTCTTGATCTTTTCCGTTAAGACGGCCGGCACCCCAGCATACCAAGCCCTTCATTACCCCAAATTAGGGGACATATTTTGATGCCTGCGCTATTTTTTCCTCTTAATAAATAAACATAAGCTTGTAAAAACGAAACCATCCCGAGCGCTGAACCCATTTAATGGGATATATAAGTGAATTAAGAACCCTGTTGCCCACTTAAAGGGACATATCCAGTATAACGTGCCTTTTTCCTGTTCTGTACCCCATTTAAAGGGATATATAATACACTGCCATCAATTCCTTTGATTCCACACCCCATTTAAAAGGACATATCACCCTAATTCACAGGACATATAGGACCAATTCACAGGACATATCACCCTAAATAAAGGGACATGTTACCCCATTTAAGAGGACACATCACCCCAAATAAAGGGACATATAGGCTTCTCATCCCTTGCCAGTCCTCACTTTAAAGAGCCTCTTAACAAAGAAAACAAAGAAAACATTTTAAAACAGAGATATAATAAAAACAGAAAGCGGTGATTTGGAAGCTGGTTTTATTTGACCCCATCGAACGGGACATATTGCAGTTTGTTTACATTTCTCCCGCTTTCCTTTTATTTCACAAAAAATCTGACTAAAATAGACAAAGAATACCATGCATTCCGGAGAGGTGACTCTGCTATGAAAAACCGTCAAATGTCTTTTGATGATGAAATGTTTCAAGCCAATATAAAACCGGAATACTGGGTGAATCAATCCACGAGCCTTATTAATATGGCTCAAAACCTTACGGTAACAGAACGCCGTATTATTTATTCTTTAATCGCCTTGATTCAGCCAGACGATCGTGATTTTAAAACATATGTTCTTAGTGTAAAAGACCTTGCCCAGTTAATCGGCTACAAAGGAAAAAGTTTTTACAGCCAGGTGGAAAAAGCGATTGACGGGATTATGCGGAAACAGATTACCATCTATTCAACGGACGGAAAGCAGCGGGTTGTTGATAAAATTCAATGGGTACAGCAGGCCACCTATTTTCACGGTGACGGACAAGTAAAAATCAAACTTTCGGATGCCCTTGCTGAATACCTGTTGAACCTTGAAAAGTTTACAAAGTACCGCCTGATTAATGTCCTCCGCTTAAATAGTGAATATTCCTGGAGGATTTATGAATTTTTAAAAGAGGATGAATGGAAATCCTCGTCTATTGTACAGAGAGATAAAAACAAGACGTGGAAATCCCACCGGATTATGTATGTGGATGAGTTAAGGCGGCTGCTCGATATTCCAGACGATACGCTGAAACTCATGAAGCACTTTCGAGCCACCGTATTGGAGAAAGCCAAAAAAGAAATCAATGAAAAAACCGATATTGAATTTGATTATGAAGTACATACCAAGAAGGGTAGACGGATTGAATCGTTTATTTTCTACATAAATCCAAGTCAGCGGTTTCAGGATCTTCAAACCGATGTTGATTCCACCATGGATCAAGTCCAGTCACTGGTGAATGTGCTGATAAAGAATGGCGTCAGAGTCAATGCAGCCATTAAATTAGCGGGAAAATATCATTATGAGTATTTGCGTGCTAATATCCGGTATGTAGTGACAAGCGCTTCATCGAAAAGGAACCAGGCCGGTTATATTATATCAGCTATTGAAGAAAATTATGCTCATTATGAGGGACCATCAGAGAAAACAGAGAGAGATCCATTCTACAACTTGATTCTCGGCCAAGTAGAACAGCGTCTTAAACAAGTGAACGAACGGGATAATAAAGCTCTTGAACAAATTATAAAAAAGCATGAAAAGATGCTATTGGAAAATCCACATGCAGATATCAAGCAAATTATAAACAGCCGCAAGTCCTCTATAATGTCCGAACTCGATAAAATAGAGTTTGTTCGAAACCAGCAAAATCATCCTTCTTTGTCAGAAGAGGATATTTCGAATCAAACGATAAAAGACATATTCAGTGAGTGGAAAGCCCAAATAATAGCTATAGATGTGTACTAAAGAAAAGGATATCGCCCTTTCTCTTTAAAACATAAAAAGGAAGTGCGCGTACTAACGCATACTTCCTTTTTTCTTATCATTTTCTCCACAATGCTGACACTCGTAAAACCTTATGAGTGTTAAAAACGAAAAAAATTTTTCATCAGGTGAAAGTTGTATTAGAACAGCACCGTAATGATAAAAGCGGCTTCTGAAAAAAGAAGCGTGTTAGACATTTTCGGGTATAATCCTTCCTGCTGAATTTATCATCTTCGACGAGAACACCCCCACTTCAACCGTCAGGTAAGTGGGCGGTAGTTCAATAAGCCATATTCACTGAGCTTTTTTGTGAAAGCTGTTCTTCTACCCACTCGCTTCCGCTTTTAATATAAAAACCCAGTCTTTCCCGCGCAGAGTGTACATCTTGCTGTAAAATGGCTCTTATCCTTATATCATCATAATGCAAAAGGCCTTCCAAATGCTTTAATGATTCGGTAATCACGATCATCCGCTCACTAAACTCTTTCCACTTTAAAAATACCAACAGGTCTTGAATATCTTCTTTTGCAGAATAAATATAAATCGGCTTATTTTTATAAAAAATGACCCCTTCAAATGGATTGACGGCTGGCGAAATGCGGGAGCCGGGAAACCACTCGTATAGCTGGAAAAACAACAGCTTTCCCAGCATGTCTTCTATATTTATCTTCAGCCAGTAGTTATTTTCGTACCCTGGCATATCTATTGCTTTCGCTCCATTTATGCCAAGTGTGTAAATGGGAATAACCTGATTATTCTTTTGGATATCATGACGGACCAGCTTTTTTTCGAGCACCATTTTCTTTTTCCGCTTCTTATCCAGGAAAAAAAGGCGGGAGAGCTGCAGCCCGCCAATCACACCAATACAGGCAAGGGCTTCAAGCGCCCGCTTCTCTTTCGGCGATTCATTGTTTACATACTTAAACGGCTTTATATACTCCGGCACCTTCGTCCAGTTCAGCTTCCAGGTATGTTCAATGGAAAAAGAGCTAAGGTTCATAAAGAACCACTCCCTAAAGTACCCGCGTAATGCGAGAGCGGATTTGCTGCTTTTTTGCATTCGTGTCCAGCACACGGACCAATACACGGTCGCCTTTTTTCACATCTTCAAATTTAAGATGACGCGACAGGCTGTCCACCCCGGGCTCCAAGTTCACGAATACGCCGTATTCACGGACACCGGAAACCGTGCCCACGTATTCATTTCCTTTCTGGTAGCGGCCGGCACACGCTGGCCATGGATTTCCGGCCGCTTCCTTTGGACTCACCTTTACATGTTGGCTTTCCTGGTCAATGTCCTTTACTTTCACTTTTAAGTGGTCGCCGACTTTCACTTTATCCATCAAGTCATCAATCCAGCCGTATGACATTTCCTCAATCGGTATTTTCACTTCAATCCCGCCAATATCTGCACGCACCTGTGTCTGATTTACATAGTTTACAACTGCGACAATAATCTGGCCAACATCAATTTTCTTTATGGTAATGGCTGCCGCCTGTTCAATGGCTGATTTACGGGAGGCAGTAAAGATTCCTTCCTCGCGGTCATAGTTCAACACCTTAAATAAAACCATTTGTCCCGTCATGCTGCGCAGCTGGCGGACATTTTCTACGCCGGTAAACTCAAGCGGGATATACCCACGCACGGTTCCAAGTGTGACAACAGCGCACTGCATGTCCAGCTGTTTCTCAATGCCTGTAATTGGCGCCTGCAGAATGGTCTGGTTCTGATAGGCGCCGAATACTTTTTTCCAGTTTTCATCGACTTCCGTTTCCTGCACCTTTGATGGGTCAAATCCTTCAATGAGAACCTGCATAAGATTTTCTGCTGCCATGATTTATCGCTCCTTTTCACTTTTATAAGCTATGAACGTCTTAATCCCAGAATCCGTCTGATGACTTTGGCGGTGTAAATTCCTTTTTCTTTTGCACAGCTGCTGTTTCAGTTTCAAATGTTTCGGCTGACGGTTTTTCTTTTTCCACTTTTTCTGGTTGTGCTTCACTTTTTATTTGAGAAGCCTGCTGAACAACAGGCTTTTTCTCTTTAGCCGGATTTTCAGTGTTTATTTGTTCGATCTCGCTTTCCTTTTCTTCTTCCAAAACGATTAATGTTTGAGCTTCCACTGGATTTTCTTCTAATGGGACTGGTTCCTCTCCTGCAAATGCCTCAAGGGACTGGACGGATACCGGCAGAGACGGTTCATTTTTCCTGCGCTTTCTCTTCATGACACGCAGTCTCCGCATAAGCCATGACCGCTTCACTTCCCACTCTCTTTTTTCTTTCCAGTCACGCGGCACAAAGGTTCCTTTCGCCAGTTCAGGCGGCTGAGGAGTGCCGTCCTGAAGAAGCTTATGGACAAAATGAAAACGAGGAAGCCCGTCCATTAAGTCTGTGTAATAAAAACGGTACTCCTCGTTTTCGGTATCCCGGTAAGATTCAGGAAAGAATTTTGGAATCATTATTCGATTTTTATAGGTGCTCTGCCGCATAATCACGCGGTCCCGGCCAAACTCTTCGGCGAATTCTTTTGCATCACCCGCAGACAGCCCGCCGAATGCGATCTTGTTGCGGCATGATGTCAGGATTGCCTGCTTCATCGCTCTCGGCCCAATTTTTCCTGATTCCACTTCCAGCTGGCCAAGTGACTGGGTCGCGAAAATACCGGATACCCGGTATTCCGCTGCCAGCGACAAAAACATTTCCACATCTGGATTGATGAAACGGCTGTACTCATCCACAATCAAAAAATGGGGAATGCGGGTCTGCTCCGTACCGGGACGCCTGAACGTGCCATTCTGCAGATGCATAATGATAAACTGGCCGAATGCATCCCCCGCTTTGCGCAGTTTGCCAAGCGCAGTATTCACTGCCAGGACCCCGCCTTCTTCAAAATGCCGGTCGATATTAATGTCGCTTTTACCGGTCATGATCCGCTTCAGTGACTCATTGCTTGTGATGTTTTCCAGCTGCGCACGAAGGCCAATCACAAACTGGCGGTACTTTTCACGCATGCTGCCGAGCAGTTCCGATTCAAAAAAGTGGACAAGGTCCGTCATGCCGTCCCGTTTTTTTAGCTCTTTCACTTTTTTCTCCAGCTCTTTTTCATCTCGCAGCGTATTCATTACATCAATAATATCCATTTTGTCACTATGCAGAGCTTTTAGCAGTTTGGTAACGTTACGTGCTGACAGCTCCTGTACCGTTGCAAAAAAGGCATCCTGTTTGCCGAAAAGTCCTTTCAGTACGACTACCGTTGCTTCCGCTACATCATCTATCGCGCCTTCCATTGGGTTAAAGCCTTCGCTATCGAGCCGTTCAGGATCAATATGCGTACAGGGAATCTCCATTTTCGTACACATGTCCTTAACCATCTGCGCCATATCACCTTTTGGTTCCACCACGGATAACCCGAGTGGTACGCCCCGCTTTTTTTGGAGCAGGAGCTGATAGATCATTGGTTTTAAAATAGTGGCCGTCTTCCCAGACCGTGTTGGGCCGACCACAAGCATGTGGGTGAAGCAGTCACTTCCCTGCCAGGTAATCGGAAGTCCGATTGGAACCACCTCCTTTACAGCTGATTGGTTAATCGCGCCCTGCTTTAACAGACTCTCCAAGAACGATGGCGACAGTCTTTTCTGCTTGGTTCCTTTTAAACATTTGAACAATACTTCCTTTCCTGCCCGACTCAGCCCTCCTCTGGGTGCTGCGCTTTTTCTTGGCTGCCTGCGAAGTGAAGTGAACTACATTGAGCCCCAAAGCACATGTACCAAGAACAATTAGAGAAATTTTCATCATGCCGACAGCGGACAAAATGGCTTCAAATGTCCAAATTTCATAGATCCAGGCTCCAGCAGCCTGCACCAAAAACAGAGACAGGGCAAGAAGCAGCAATGACGTTCTGTATTTGTTTCCTGTATGCTGCAAGGCTGCGGCTGCATAAAAGATGGCCAATCCAACTATGATTATGAAGAGAGCCTTAGAAGGGGGAATGTACCATTCCTGGTACATCCCAGCGATTCCAGCCGCTCCTGCTGTAGCGGCTACGAGTAATAAAGCACCTTGCTTCATTTATGATTCATGCGCAGTTTGCGCTTCTCCACTTCAATCACAAAAATCAATTCGTCCTTCATCAGCTCTTTCATCAGTCCGTACATTCTTTTTTGAGATGCGCGCGGCATGACGGAAATTTCTTCATTCAACAGATGGCCATTGTCAATCAGCCCGGTTATTGTCTGAAATTCTGGAAGCAAGCTCATAGATTCATTCCTCCTTTATGATGTAACAGTTCCGGCGGCTTGGATTTCGCTTGGATGAATGTCTTCATAGTCAATATGGTGAACGTCCTGCAGCAGTTCCTGATGAAACTCCCTCATATGTGTTAGGACCAGAATCCGCCTCTGATCCCGGTCATAGGCTTCTTTCCGGTACCGTTTCAGGCTGTATATCTTCATTAAATCTGTATCGAGCAGGCTGACTAGATACTTTTCTTCTCCATCGTGCTGCACAAGGCGATCAAATGCTGAGTAAAGCAGCGGTTTTTCTGAAAGCGGTGTGATGTCGTGTTCTGACAACACATGAAATATATTTTTTTCATTGTCCATAAACTGAAGATATGTTTTGCCAAATGTATAAGGCATAACTTTCAGAGAGCCCCCTGTGATCAACTCTTTTCCTGGGTTCACTGCTTTTAAAATAAAATCACTGAAAGAAGCCTGTCCTTTTGTAAAGATGATAAAGTTGTGCATGGTCGATTCCTTGATTTCTCTTACCACTTTCATGATGTATTTAGGCAGAGAACGGCTCATGAAAATATAAAAGCCATACTCTGTTCCGTCGGGGCTGATAAGGGAGCCGTGAATATTGTTTCCGCGGTTGAGACCGTACATGGATTTTATTTCTCTGCTGTCACGCATCCTCCATCCAAATGGTGCTAGGTCAATCATCAGATCATTTGCCGAAAGCAGGTATGGCAAAAAACTGCGCGTTACCTTTAAATCTTCTGCTTTTCGCTCCACTGGAATCCCTATCTTTTGAAGCTGGGAAATGCCCTTATCGGTCAAGCAATGGCAGGCACCCATTTTCCTTCCCTTTTCTGAAAGAATAGGGAGCGAATAAATCCAATCAGAATTTCTCAATACATGCGTTTTTTTATTCGCGTAATGGGACGTCATCTGAAAACGCCGCATCAGCTGCTGCGTACTCAGCGCACGGTATTGATAGAGTATGTGCAGCATCTCGATATCGCGCGGCTGGATACTCTTCACTACCTGTTTTTCGCTCACTTTCTTCACCTCTTTTTTGTGCTAGGCTGGGATTGTTTAGTTAAATCAATCCTCCATACTTCCGGATTGGTTCAACTAAACCTTTCCTTTTACACCAATCCGGTGGCAGCTGCTCAAAACGTGATCTTATCCATCTTTCTCTTCCTTTTTTGGGTAAGAATGTGGGCTTTCCTGTTATAGGTTGCCTGATTGCAGTAACCGCCAGGTGTCATCAGGATTTTTTCAGGTAAGAATGGGCAGGTAAGGACTGGCTCCCCCTTTTTACCCCTTCAGTTCTTACCCGGAAAATTTTCTGTTCTGCAAACCGGTTCTTACCCGCTTTCAGCTCCAAATTTGCCTGTACTCTTCTGATTCCTCAGTGTGAATTCCTCTATTTTTTTTCATTTTTTCCTCCTCGCTTCTTTTGTTTTTTTGCTGCTCCACCTCTTCAATAATGGCCGCTTTTAATGACGCATCCGGATGCATTCTTTCATATTGGTGGTGACGCTCTATATAGCCAAGAAAATCCGCAAGATTCTCTCTTGCCAATACGTACATCTGCACATGATCACCGTGCGGATCATGAAATCCCTCTTCCATTACGGCAAGATAGCGCCAGCTGTCATCCCGTATTAAGCCTGTCTGCCTGACGGCATCGAGTAAAAATTTACGGTTTCGATTGTCAAGATCCCGGATGATTCGGTCTTTAAAGTAATGAATAATGAAAATCGCTGCCTTATCGAATCTTTTTTCAATGGAAAGCTGCTCACACGCTTCGAAAGTGGACCGGAAGTAATAATGGCGTATAGCTGCTCTATACTTTCCATCCTGCTGATAAAGCGGCATCAGCCCTTCATAGGCGAATTGATAAACAGGATAGCCATTCACTGCTAACACTTTCGCCCTCGCTCTGGGATAAACAGTAGAGACTGGCGGGAGCACGGCATTGTCATCGAGTTCAAAGATTCTCCCCATCACATCACTTTTCAGCACCTCCATATACCGCAGGAGTTCCTTTAATTCCTCTGCTTTCTCTTTCATCATGATCACCTCCTTTCATGACGTTAAATGACCTCTTATGCCTAAAAGAACAAGGCTGAAAAACTGAACGTCGGACACTTATTTTGCTGGCATACTAAAAAACCCTTACGTCTGACGTAAAGAGGCAAAAAGCTTATTATGACGGGCTTTGTTACATTAAAAGTGTCAGACGTCAAAAGTTAAGATGTCGGACTTTTTTGGTAAAACCCTTGTTATAACGGCTTTTCTTTGTTTTCCAACGTCACGAAGCCATTATTCATTTACTTTCGGAGAAAAATCTTTTACATAATCCATCGGATTAACCGCTTCTCCGTTTATCCGCACTTCAAAATGAAGATGTACCCCGTATGAATGACCAGTAGTGCCCATCGTTCCAATTTGCTGTCCAGCTTCTACAGTCGTGCCGGCAGGAATCCCCTTTTTACTCATATGTGCATAGCGGGTAGTCACCCCGTTTCCATGGTCGATGATTACCAAATAGCCATATCCCTTTCCTTTCAACGCGCCATTCAGTTCACTGACAATCACTTTGCCGGGCATAAAAGCGACAATCGGCTTATCCAGATCATTCCCGCCTGCTATATCAAGCCCAGCATGGAGTTTGCCCCACCGCTTTCCGTAAACAGACGTGACATTTTTAGTATGCGGAACCGGCCAGGCAGTATCGCCTTTCACCTCGACCGCTCCCGCACTTACTTCCGTAATTCCGCCCGTATAGCTTTCAAAGAAGCCCATCACATCTGCCACATACTTTTGGCTGTGATTGTACGTAAAGACTGCTTTTCTTGGATCCGTTTTTGCTCCGGAAGCGGCTAAATAATTTGCTGTGGAATGAAGCGCATCATCAATATTCATCGGGTCGGCGACTCCATCGCCATTGCCATCCACCCCATAGCCGCCATACTTTTTGATCTGACCTACATCAAGCATGGTATCTTTATCGATACTTCCCCGTCCGAGACCTGAGCAGGTCGGATGGCTCCAGCCAGTCCAGGTACACGGCATGAATTGCGTCGGACCAATTGCTCCCGCGTAGCTCTCAGATAAATTAGAGCTGAAGTGGGTTTCAACCCGATGAATGGCGGCTAAAAGCGTCCAGGGAACACCATATGCTTCTCCCGCTTTCTGATAATGTTCAATGAATTCCTTGGGTACTTCATTTTCCCCAAGCTGGCTAAGCTGTACAGTCCCGGGTGTTCCCGTAAATTCAGGGGCTTCTTCTTCAACATTTGTGACTAGGACAAACGCGAAAATAAGCACCCCGATTATCATTACAACCGGCACGCTAAGAAAAATGGGAATGATCAATAGCCATTTTTTCACCTCATCTCCCTCCCTGTGAAGCTTTGCTACTCAAGATAATTAATCAAAAAATCAACGACCTTGTATTCACCTTTCACCTTTTCGAGCTTCAATTTATACAAATCTGTTTCGTCTCGCTTTACAGCATCTGCATTCGTTACTTTCCCATTCACTTTTGCATTCCAGACCATTACGTCAGCTGTTGGCGCAAACGGCTCGATCATTTCTAGAGAGACCAGCTCTCGCTTTACGGTCATTGAAGTAGGGCGCTCCGGGCTTTGTATTAATAGCTGATATAGATCTTCACTTATTGTATCTTTGCTGTTTTTAATATTGTGGAGTGGATCCCGGCCATCGTAGGGATAGAAAGCTCTAACAAATTTTTCAGCAGCCGCTTTAGATTGCGTTATTTCTTCCTTCGTAAAGATTTCCTCCATCGTAGGCGGCAATTCTGATTCATTGACACGGGTAGCAGAAATCTCCCCTGTATCGCCGTAATCCTCAGCATAATATTGACCCATTGTTTCTGGTTCAGCTTCACGATCATAGCTTGCTGCTTCGGTCTCCTGCTTCTCGTTTTCTTTTTCCTCAATAGAAGAGGGCTGGTTATCCTGTTTTTGTCCTGCAAAAAAGCCCAGCACTAATAGCGCAATGGCTATACCCATTACGCTGTTTACAATCCACTGTTTAACGTGACGATCTAGACGCTGAAACAATGTTAATCATCCTTTTTGTTGTCTTGTTTAAGGTGATAAAGTTCGTCCTCCGGCTCTTTTTCCGCTGTATCATGAGAGTCTCTGTAACTTTCTTGATCATCTTCCGGCCCTGCGTCCAATTCTACCGGTCCAGCATGAACTTTATCCGTCTCCTCATTTCCAATTGGATACAGTACTGGATGGCTTTCCTGTCCTTCTGCTGGCATAGGATGATTGGTATCATCGATATCCAAATAAACGGTTACATCTTTCATTTTTTCTGCTGGTTGGGTATCCATCTGTACACTGTTATAATCCAAAACAGGGTCGCTCTCCTTTTCATCTTGTTTAGATGGCATGTGCTCCTGCAGGCTGGCTAAATTAGCATATAAATCATCATCCTGATCGCTGGAATAAGACCTGCCTTCTGACTCTTCAAACGGCTTATTGTGTGGCGGCATTTGAACAGGTTCATTCTCTATTTCCTGAGGCTGGCTCCATTCTGCATTTTTGATCTCTTCCGCTGGCAGGTCATCCTGGTGTTCAAAGGACTCTTTTGGTATATTGTCTTCTTCATCGTACTTTTTCTCCCTTTCTAAAAAAGCAGGCTCTGAAATTGGGGAACTATAACCGGGCTGGTCTGCATCAGCTTTTTGCTGGTTCTGTTTATTAGGCGTCCCTTTTGCAGCGTGTTTTTCATGCAGTTGCACTAGCAGCTGGGCCTGGCTGATACCTGACGTGATACTTTGAATATTTCCCTCGCCAATTGCAATTTGGCCGACTTTACTGCCGATATTTGCGCCAGCTGCAATGCCAGCTCCTCCTGATACCACACCGCCAACTACCGCTCCAGCAACTGCAGCTGTACCCTGCACTCCAGTTTTAACAGGCCGAGTAACGGCTTCTTGAAGTGAACCAACTTCAGCACGCAATGCCTGAAATTCTTTGGAACCTGCAGAAAAGATATTTTTGATTCGGTTTCTGAGAAGAAACATAAGCGCCAGCAAAATGAACTGTAAGACGCAAACTATGATATATTCAGATGCCCCTCCAACCGCAATGTTATTCAAACTGTACACAATCTCTGATATGGCAAAGACTACAATCGCTCCGAAAGAGACAACAATTTTTAAAACAAGAGGCAGACCTAACTCAATAAAATACTTTTTTAACACGCCAAACTGGCCTGGAATCGCTGCAAACAACAAAGCAAAAGGGGCAACGGCTGCAATTCCCATAAACCAAAATTGAAATACCAAAAGCAGCAGTGCTAACAAAAAGATAGGGATTGAGCATAGTCCATTCACGAGCAAGTATAAAGGTGTGAAAACCGCCCGCTCCATGACCGATCCATAGGTCATCATAATGTTGCCATTCTTTTTCACTTCCACATTCCTAACATATTGCAGACGATCGTCTCCTGGCTCTTTTTTAAGCAATGCTTGAACTCTCTCGTTTCCAATATCGTCTACTTTATCTGTTCCATATTGCATAAACAAGTATGGTCGATCTACAAACAGTGTCCATATATTATCCATCATTCTTTCTCTTAATGTATTTTCGCTCAGATCACCTGAGCTTTCCTCCTTATCAGCAGCTTCACTGTTTATAGATCCGGATAAAACTAGTTGGCTTGCTTCTGTAGTAACTTGATTGACTCCTGTAAGGAACGAGCTATAATTCGAGAAAAGTAACAGGGCAACCGCAAAAGTAAGCACTGTTTTCATCATTTCCCCGATTGTTTCTGTCGCTGCTCGTTTCCATACATATAAATAACAAGCGTATGCAATAGATAAAACAGCGATTACACCTGCCAAGCTTCCAAACAATCCAGAACTTTCAAACCTCGTATCTGAAATACCAGTAACCTCTTGCATAATTATCTGCAACTTCTCAATAAGCTGGTCAATTAAATCAAAATCGTAAGATAAATTTAGCACTGAAAGCATAAAGTTAGTTGAACCAATGTTAAACTGGAAAGCATAATTATTCAGTATATTAATTGCTTCATAAAGTTGACCCATCGTTGCTTCTTTCAAAGCAGCACCACTCACATAACTCCAGCCAGTCTGCCACCAGCTTTTAGTTTCTTCGTCCTTCATTTGTTCCTGATTAAGCGGCACTATATCAAGCATGTAATGGGCCTCATCCTTATTCAACTCTCCGTATTTATCTGTATAAAGAGTTGAAAATATACTAGTTTGCTTTACTTCTTCAGTTTTCTCGTTACTTTCCTCGTTATTATCTTCCGCCTTAGTTACGCTGTATGACAGAGCGTTTATAGCAAGCATTACACATAAAAAAACTGCTAGAGTTGTGTAGCGCATTATTTTTAGGCATAAAAATAATCCCTTAATATAGATAAAGGGATCAAAGCCTAGTGCCTCCTTTCAGAAACTTATTTCAAAAAATTGAACAGCTCTTTTAATCTGTATATTCGTGAACAAGAGTACCTTCTTTTTTCTTTTCTTCTTCTGGAAATACTTCTTCTATTTCATCATTTAGAATCCCTGTTGAAAGCGTTAGTTTCCACTTTTTGCTTTCATCTTTAACCATTTTGATGTACTCTGTATCGCTAGTCATAGAAGCACTGTTAGGCATATCATATTTGACTCTATAGTATAATTCTTTACCATCATAAATATTGTCATATCTTCTAATTTCATATCTGTCTTTTAATTTTTCTTCAGATCCAGGGTTATCATGACGACCAGGAACCAAAACATCATTTTCAATGCCTTGCTTAAGTGCTTCAGATGTTAGTATTTTTGACTTTCGATCATCGTCTTGTTCTACAACTGCAGCAATGTACTCATAAGCCACTTTATCTGCAGCTTCAAAATCTTCCTTTTCTCCACAGCCAGTGATCACTAAAAGCAATAGCAATCCAACACCTACAAAGAACCAGTTTTTCCGATTTATCACAAAAACACCTCCGCTTAAACCAGTACCCTTTCTTTTTCCCGTTTACGCTCTTCTTCTGTAGAAGTGGAAGAATCAAAAGCTTCCAGTAGATCTTTAAAAACTGGATTGATTTTCACGACAGCCGAGCGGCCGTAAATATCCTGGAACAGTGCCTCGCCTCGATTCAGTCCTTTTAATGTTTCAATGTTCGCTGGTGTCGGCGGCAGGTTCAAGTAATCCAGCATTTCTGCTGCTTCACTTGTCTTTTTCATCCCAAAGCTGAATTTCATGCCAATGTTTGCAACATCCTCTCCATGGTCAGACGCATTCTGCGACCCTTTTATGAGAGTGGTATTGTAATAACGCCCTTGCCGGATAATAAAATTCATGAGCTCAGCCCCCACGGCACTCCGATCCACGCTTCTAGCTTCATCCTGCAGGATAATTTTATGCCGGGACCGGTCCTGGTTGAACATATACTGCTTCGTAAAAGCCGTCAGAGAAATCATAATGGCTTCCGATATTTTATGTGCCGGGCGTGGCTGCTTGGTATGTGCGTCCGGCAGTGTGAGGTTCTGAACCATCATCACTTGAAGCGGCTTGTCTACTTTCAACACTCTGTAGTCCTGCCCAACTTCGCCAAACAGAAGGCGGGCCAGCTGGTTGCGCCGCAATGTTTCGAGTGTTCCTTTCAGCCGTTCAACTGATTCATGCCGGCTCTTCGACATGTTTTCCGGCCGCTTCTTATACAGTTCTTGAAGATAAGCTATAACAGCATCAATACATGGATCGTCCGTGCGGGATATTTCTTCTACTGCTTCACTCAGAATGGTGTACTGGTCATCTTGAATATTGATGCCGGCTAAGTACGAAAGAATGTCCATGCAGACATCTTTTGCTTCCTCAATATTGGTGCTAGTGCGGAATGGATCCAGGCAGCCGGCATCTTCTTTGCTGCGTCCGAGTGTCCACAGCGAAACATGCTCTTTCGGGATAAAGGGCAGCCCTTTTTCCCATCCTTTACGATCGCCCTTGGGATCTAAAACCAGTGCCTGTGAACCGCTCAATACGGATAAATACGTAAACAGGTTCATAAAAACCGATTTCCCTTTGCCTGTCATCCCCGCAACCAGAACCGAAATGGAATCCACCACATTATGAACTCCTTCAAATGCTTTCGCAGCCAGATCCGGCTTAATAAACACTGGCCGCTTGAACTGCTTGGTGTAGCCAATAAAAAGCCCCCGATTATCCCCGATATTGGTTGTGGCACCAAACATGGCCCCGGCAAGGATGCCCGGAGCCGCTTCAATTTTATAGTCCGTGTTGTACTGCTTAGATCCTGGGATTGTTTCTATAGCCAGCCCAATCTGTTCGCCGTAAGGCGCCAGGATACTTACACCAAATCTCGAGAGTTCATTTCGCAGCATATCCGCCCGGGACTTTAACGTTTTTTGATCTTTCGCATTGACCCTGAAGATGAAGGAACAGCTGTAAGCAGGCTGCCCGCTTTTTTTAAAGTAGTTTTCCATCTGGATGGCACCCTGTTCGGAGGTGGAAACACTTAAGTCAACACCCGTTCCGCCTTTTATCGCTTCCTGCCGTTGATCCTCAAACTCAAGCCGGGCATTGCTCAGCTTCTTTCGGACCTGTGTATTGTGCTGATGGTGAGCACGAATGGAAACGCCCACCGGAAACGGCATTTTGGCTTGAATTTTGTACAACCATTCAAAACCTGGATGGTGGTTGACTTCGTCCATTGAATCACAGACCAGATACTGCACATACATGTCTTCTACTTCGTTTTCGATAATCTTTTTCATCAGCAGTGTTTTCGGCCCCACTTCTTCCACGCTTGCACTTTGTAAATCCATAAAAGCTTGTTCGTCCGGTCTTACCGCTTCGTGAATATCTCCGTTTTCTTCATATCCTTCCACATGTTCGCCAGGCAGGAAGTCAGGCCGGTGCTTTACATCATGATTTGAGTTTGTCACCGCAAACACTTTTTCTGCCAGGTACACCGCTTCCTTTGCGCTAAGTGGTTTGACCGTAGAAGAAAACCCACCGGAAACCGTTGTAATCAGAGACTCTGCCTGCTCTTTCCAGGCATCGATTTCTTCCTGCAAAATATCGTAAGGTTCCAGGCCCACCGCCCGGTATACCGGTGACTTAAACCCCATCAAAAATTTCTGCAGGGCATCCAGGGCATTTGTACCGGCGTTTCCCTCTTTGTATTTGTTTTTTTCGGGATTCAGCTGGATGCCTATATAATGGTAGTATTCGCTTGTTTCATTGATCTGGCGCTGTCTCCCCAACACTTCTTTTAGCTGTTCCATAAATGCAGTACCGCTTTCTTTCAGCGGATAGCTGAGGCGCTGCATATCCTGAATCGTCTCATCCAGCACGCCACCAGTGTCGGTAGGAGAAGGTGAAACGATAAAATGAAGATCATGCCCGTTGTTTGCTAAAAAATACAGCTGCTGCTGAAACGGAATCATTTTTTCTTCGGTTTCCCTGAAGTCATAGCCGAATCCTTCAACCCGGTAATACGCCCATACAGTGCCGTCCCGCCCAAACAGCAGGTTTCCCTCAATATGCTTTATTGGAAACTCCATCATGCTTTTCATTCCTTATCAACACTCCTTTACCGATCATTTGTACGTGGTGTATCCTTTAAAAAAGTAAATCACGGACTTAATCGCATTCTTCTTTTTTGGGTCCTTGTACGTACAGACTCCTTCAACTGCAAATGTTTTCGGTTTTTCCAGCTTCTTTCCCTTAAAGTACGTAACCCGCTCCAGCCTTCGGCAGTGGAAGCTGACAAAAGAACGGAAATAGGAAACCGGAGACCGGTTCTCTGTCCCGATATCAGACAGCAGCCAGGCAAGTGTTACCGGAATCGCCAACAGAATGCCGGCTGGTATCCAGTGCAGAAGAAGACCCAACCCCGGGGTAAAATACCACAGCAGCTCCACTGCCCCAAAAAAGAAGAAATAAAAGATTGATTTTAAGCGGATCGGCCTTCCTAGCTGAAGGCCAAACAGCTGATAAATTTTCCGGTCGAACTTTAAAAAGTTATTGATCACATATAAGGGTACCCGGTTCATCGTATCGCCCTCTTTATAAGTTTCTTTGGCTTACGCGCCTAAATTCAGCTGTCCACCAAGCCACTCTGATAAACTTAGCAAGACCTCTGGATTCACCACAAAGATGCCGATAAATGCAAGGCCGATCAGGCTGCCAATCATGGCCAGCCAGGCCCGCTTATACGCTGCGGCCAGCAGCACAATAAACAGCACGAATAAAAGGATGTACTGTACCTGCTCGGAAAACCACTGAAAAATTCCTTCTAAACTCATTGTTCATTCCCCTCCCTTTCATTGATCGAAGACACAACAAAACGCTCGCCATCTTTTTTGATAGCCAGCTCATAATCCGTATGAAATTGCATGTCCGACTCCGGATCCTGCATCACTACTTCACTCTGTACAATATATTCTCCCGTTTTGGGTCCTTCATAAATATCCGCTGACGCTACTTTTACAAATGTCATTGATTTATTCAGACCGGCAAGGCGGCTGCCATCTTCCAGAATATACGCGAGCTTGTCGGTTGAATCTTCTGTATAGCTTGTAAAAAAGGTATCTAAAAATGTTCTTACCCTGCTTGTTTCTGGTGAAGAAGCGGCTTTCTGTAAGCCGATCTGATGATCCGCTTTTACCGTTGTCTGTTCTTCAATGTGTGTGAATTTTGGAAGTTCATAGATACCGTACGAGGTGCCGTCATAGGCAACCGGTACCACAAAATATTTAGAAATTGACTTTGTTTCCGGCTCATCTTCCCCATCCACTTCACGGGTTAATTCTGCAGTCACATAAAACGTAACAAGCGATTTATTGTTTCCCAAGTCTTCTACTTTCTTCAGCGTTGATCCTTTATGAGCGGAATTCCATGTGACTTTGTCCGTATTCAGCCCAGCCTGCGGATCCAGCCCCTCTGCCAGGAAGGATGAGAGTTTCTTTTCCCTTTCTTTCTTCTTTTCTTCCCCGCTTCCCCAGTTGAAGTAATGGGCGGTAAAGCTTTGCGCAAATTGAACTGCTTCCGGTTTGACGGAAGGGTTTTCCGTCTCTTCAGCCCGTGTTGCTTGCGGCAATGGATCATCATTCGTTTTAGAAAAAAGTGTAACGGCTACGACAAGGAACATAAAACTGAACAGCACCCAAAAAGCAGCCGCTCCTGTTTTGCGTGCCATGTATCCCCTCGGACGCTGCGGCTTTTGTTTCATTTTTTTGGGCTGAGGGGAGCGGAGCGCTTTTTTTACCATACTCAGCCGGCTGTTTCGTTTCAGCTTCTTTTCATCCATTGTTCATCACCTTTCTTTCTAGTAGTGCTTGCTTGTTCCTGCTAAAAAACAAATAGCTATAATCAAAAGCAGGGTTCCGGTCATCCCGAACTTTCCAAGCGATGAATTATAAAGTGAGACTGCATGAACTTTCCCTTCTTCCCATAATGGCTGAGCACCTGGGAATTCTTCGAGTACTACACTCCCGATTGCTAAGATTAAAAAGATCATCAGAAGGGTGCCTAGCAGCATTTTCAGCATGAGTATTCATCCTTTCATTCACAAAATAACGGCTGTCGGATGTCTGAATACGACCACCACCTTTCCGAGAAACAAAATAAAAAACACACCCTGAGTGCCTTAGCTGATCCTATTACAGCTTCATACCGAACGAGGATATCATGGCAGCGGCACTGTCTGTCATTGCCTTTTCTGTTACTAGTTCTGCCTGACGCTCTATAACAGGTGAATTTGTTTCTTTCCTTGAACCTGCTTGGACAGATGCAAGTTTATCGAGCAGTTCCTGATGATGCTGTTCATTCACTTTTCGCATAGCCTCTAGTTCGGCCAGGATTGAACCTGCTGCTTTTTATTTAAGATGGCCCTGCAGGCAAATAAAAGCAGGTTTCGGATAGCCTCACTTCGGTTGAAGTCTGGAATATCGTCCAGCCATTCGTATAACTCCTGATCCCCTTGCTTTAAATGCAAGCCGTAGCGCTTTTCCCATTTTTGCTCCATAAACGTCACATCATGCTTTGCGTTGGTTTTTGGCCAAAAATAGCTTTTCCCAAACGCAAATAACCAATTGCATTGGCAAATTGGCTTTCCTTAACACTAATTAACCTGTTATCCAACAATGGCTGGATATTGGGTGCAAATAATTCTCCGCCTCCGCCGGCTAAGAATATCCCCTCATATAAATCTGATTCTTCTGCCCAAATGCTTTTGAGCTGGTCTGTGATGTTTGCAGCAATCAATTTTTTGCTTTTGCCGATCACACCACTGAAATCAATGTATTTGCCTTTGTACATTACATGTTCGTCGCGCCAAATACGGCTGACAAAAACTCATTCAGATCCGCTCCGCCAGTTTCAGCTTTATAAGCCTGGCGAATATCCTGGTGCAGATTAATTACTCCTTCATCGGCTGTGCCGGAAAGCCTTGCTTTCGGCAAAAAAGAACCGCCGGGCTGCATCTCGACCACGTCGAAATTTGTAGTCCGAAAACTAATATCAATCAGCCCAATCACCGCCCCCCTCGTTCATCAAATGCGGGTATGCAAAACTTCCTTCATGATTAATCAGCGCCGAAAAAACAGCGGATGCACCCTGCGGGAAAATAAGCGCCTGGTCAATGGACATTTTTCGTTCTCTATTCGCCAGTGGCCCTGTTTTCCATTCGATGTCCGGCTGAATTCCTGTAGTAATCAAGCGGAAGACCCGTTGCCAACTGAATCCTCTCCACGATTCATCCGCTACAGCCTGAATAGCCGAATTAAGCAGTATATTTGTATACGTATGGCTGAATCTTTCCCATTCAAATATTCTTGATGCGGATCGAGACTCTTTTGCCAGATCCCCGACAAAATAATCTTCTCCTGCAAAATAGATATACATATTTGATAATGCATCAGTGTTCTGACCAAATAAGCCGCTCATTCCTCGTTCATATCCCTTTCATACCAGCGAAGGAAACAGTGCCTGCTTGCCTGTAGAAGATATAGCTTTTACATATCCCTACCCTAGATCACCCGCTACTTTTTCCATCGGATCACATTCTCTGGTTTATTTGATTGAGCTGCTCCTGCTTAATTAGCCGTTAAAGCAGGGGCTTCTTCGCCAAAGACTGATAAACTGCAGCCCATTGTCCAAAAAAAGCATGGCTTCGCCATCCCGTAAAACGATTAAAAAAATCATTTCCAGGCTGAATCGTTATTTATTCAGTTTTTACTTTTTTCATAAAACCCTCATTTTCTGCATTAGCCGGCTCATTGCTTCTTTACAGGCAGGTTAATACTCTAAGTGCAAGTGTGTCTTATGAAAGCGGCAATCTAGCTGCTCACCTCCAGCCGCAGTCTTCCTATAAACGTTCTAACAAAATCGGAGTCTCGTATTTCCTGTCCAAATGAAGCATGCTGTTTCTTGTAAATGTACACAAGGAGCGGCACTGGCAGTGAAAGAATTTCCCTTTTTCCACGAATAAAGGAACGGCACTTTTCAAACATGCTTTGAAGCGGGCTCTTGTCGTCAGTAAGTTCTTTTAATTCATCCAGCTGATCAGCTACAGAGGCCTCATGTTTTTCATCTCCCTCTGTTTCCTGATTGGTTCCTGACATATTCGCCTCATGCAACTGCTCTTCTTCACTTTTCTCCTCTGTTTCCGCAGCACATACTTCGACTGCTGGCGTCAGGTCAATCTTTTCAAAAAACTGTTCCATCTCTTCATCAGGTATAGAGTAAGAACCCACAACCCCTATCACTTTAGGAATCGAGTTAATGAGATGCCACACTCTTTTAGGGATCTCGAATAAGTCTTCTTTCAGCTCCAGCAAAATATAGCCTTTTAATACACTTTGAATACATCTGCCTCGGTAATTCGTGTTTTTTAGCTCCTCTGATTGCTGGGCGATTTCTTTCTGGTATGATTCACGCATACGCTTTGTTTCATCACTATCATCCGCCGGATCGATCCCGGCATAGGCTGCGCGCAGGTTGCTTAAGTTTTCTTTAGTGCGTTTTGTATGCAAATAAGCGGTCATATCACCATTATCTAAAAAATCAGATAAATTTTCTGAGTTTAATTCTCTTCCAAGTACTTGCGTGACAGTCTCAAGCGCATAAATCCCCTTCACTTGAAACTCTTTTCTCTTATAAAAAATAGATTTCAGCATTTCTTTCGCATCCACTTCTTGGCCGCTTTTCACTTGAATTGCAAAGAATGACATATCTATTCCTCTCCTTTTTTTAACCAGCTGAAATGAGCCAGTTAAAATAGTTAGGTGAATGTTCGTCTTCTTGCTAAGTCCGGTCCAACAGCGTCAGTGAAAATAAATATTTAATCATTTGTTTTCGTTATAGCATTCTACTAAAATAAACTTTCAATACTTTTGGATCTTTTTGTTAAATTTGGCTTCATTGTATGTAGGTATCGAGCATCTGTCAACCAATTTTTAGTATTTTGGTAGTTTTATACCATATTTGTAAATCAACAAGTTTGTTTATCCCATAGGGATCCGGAGAGTAAACTCATGGAAAAATTAGGAGAAAGGATGTACTACTCATTCCTAGCCTTATGTGAAACTTAAAGCCATGCCCTCTTATGTCTGCGCTTACGAGTTTTCTTGATTTCTTAAATCTTCTTGGATCAAAATGATCTGCTTATTTCGGTTATGTACGTTCATCTCCTTCAAAAAATAAGACCTTCCATCCCAACAAAGAAGCCAACTCTTTGATTTGAAAAAATTTAAGTTTGTAAGTAAGTGCTTTGCAATTCTGCTTGTTTTCGTCTGATTGTGATGTCCTCCCTAAAAGTATATATTTGTTGTATTAAAACCTTGATTTATACATTTATTGTATCTCGGTGCATTGCTTCCCCCCCTCTCTTTATATAAAGTCCCTGAATTAAAAAACATCATTTCAAACAATTACTTCTTCAACCATTTTAGGCTGCTTTCCATACACGACCTGATGTACACGAACCAATCATCATCGTTTGTGATTGGTAAATGACTATTGCGATCATTATCGTTTGCCAGCGTTAACAACAAGATCGCTCAAAATCGTTTGCCAGCGCTGATAAGCGTTTAGCTAATTTGCAATCATTCTCGTTCTTGAACAGGAAAAAAGGTTTTCAGCTCCCTTCTCAAGAATTATTCAATAGGAATTTTATATATTGACTTCCACCATTTGCTTGAATTATGATTGAGAGGCATTTACTGCCGCAATAATTGATGCTGTTACATGCATATATTGAATCTAATAGCCGCAGTTATTGCGGCAGTTGGGAGGTTTTAAAAAATGAACAATCATGAAGTTTTTCATATCTTGCATGAAAGGCTTAAGGAAGGTGTTTATTTTTTAGCTGCACTAGAAAACCAGCCTATTTTAAAGGATAAACTTAAAGATGAAGTGAATAGTTTATACAGGTCTTTTAATAACCGCGATTTGATCAATTCAAGGCATACACTGGATACCTGGACTGCCCGTTTAGAAGGTGCAGGTTTAGTTGATGTTCAAGAAGTCGGCCGGGCACGAATGTATTCTATATCCGATTTAGGGAGAGAGATGATCGAGCATGTCCAAGCGCAGAATAGCTAAAAAGATGAATAAGAAGGGAAGAAATTATATGAATACTACAAATAACATCGGTTTAACTCAAAACGTTGATATCAGTTTGAAATTTGGATTTTTAGGTTTGGGGATGGGCGGTTGTTCTATCGCAGCAGAATGTGCGAGCGTAAAAACCACTGACAACAAAAGCCTTTATACAGCGGTTTTAGTAAATACAAACTTAAAGGACTTTGAGAAAATTAAAGACCGTGAAAAAGAAGCCATTCACGAAGTGCCGCTCAAAGGTTACGAAGGCGGAGCCGGACGTGATATTGAAAAAGGTGAACAGGCTTTTATTGAAAACAAAGAAGCTGTTTTAAAAAGTATTGAACGTAATTTCTCTGATAGAGACTTTGTATGGATCGTGGCTGGTTTAGGCGGTGGTACTGGAACGGGCGCTGTTTTAGAAGCGATTGATATGCTTTACAATTATGGTTTTGAGAGCCGATTCGGACTAATTTTAACTCTTCCAAGAGATAATGAAGGCGGCAATGTTTTAGGAAATGCAATCGAAAGAATGCAGCAAATTTCAACCGCTATGCAGGCAATGGGCGCCATTCTAATTGTAGATAACCAAAAATTATATACGGAGTACATAAACAAGCCAGGTAATGCCGCTAAAAGTATCGATGATTTCTTAAAATACTGTAATTCTTATGTAGCCGACACTCTTCATGAAATCAACGTCGTAACCAACAGCTTTGCTCCTTTTGGAGATAATCACTTTGATGCCAGTGAGTTTGCCAATCTGATTCAAACCCCTGGGTTTATTTCTTTATCAAAATTGGAATTGGGAACCCCGCCAGATCTGGACAATGATTCTGCATTTAGCAATAAGATTTCAGGTGCTATCGAAGATGGCGTGCTATCAGACGGATATGACTTTAGAAAAACAGAACGTGCTGCCGTAAGTGTAGTTACAAATCAAACGACCGCAAAAAGTCTCTTTAATCTTCAATTTACAAACAAAATGGACATCATCATGGATACTTATGCGCAAAAAGCCAGTGAAAAACCAGTAGCAACGTATGTTCATCCTACTCTTTCCGGTATCAAGTTTTACTTGGTCTTTGCCGGACTCGGGCTTCCTAAACGAATCGCAGCCATTCAGCATAAAGTAATAGAATTTGATGAAAGTAGGCAGGAAGAAGAAACAGATGAAGTTTTAGCAAGCTTATCTGCTTTTACCCGAGTAAAAAAAGAAAAAGCAAAACCAACTGCTGGAAGCCTTTTTAAAAAATTAGATTCTTCTGCTGTTCAAAGTGAATCAAAACGTGACTATAACAGCTTGTTCGGCAAGAAATAACATAAAAAAGACTCCGAAATTGGAGTCTTTTTTTTACAACCTTTTTATTTAGCGCTACTCGAAAATCATTACCATTCTAAACTAAAAACCGCAAAAATCCTTTAAAATCAATGGCTAACGCTCCCGAACGAACTTTAGCGTTTAAAATCATTATCGTTCTTGATCAATCAAAAAGCGCTCTAACGCGCGTGTATTCATAAAATAAACAAATCCATTAAAATTAAAACTTTGTTTCTCATTTATTTAATCCCTATTTTAACACTTTTCTTCTTTTTTAATTCCCTATAACAACTATACAAAAAATCATTAAAATTCGCATACGTAATTCTGTTTTATCCAGTAATATCGATAGTTAGCGCAGACAAACGATAATGATCGTTAAAGATCATTATCGTTTTTGATTAGTTCGTAAACGAAAGAAGGAATCAATATCGAAATTGATTTTAAAGTAACCGATCATTATCGACTTCGATCATTATCGTTTGGTATATTTAGCGCAATCGCTGTTGTTCGTCTGAGGCCTTGTAAATATTGATTTATAAGTATTTGTTAGGTATCATTAGTGTTAAGAAGTAAAAGGGGACGGAGGTATAAGTGATGGATAATTTGAATATGAAAGAAATCCTGATTAACGAATTCAAAGACGATCCAATTTACAAACTTTGCTTGATAAACAAGTTAGAATCACATTTGTTTACCGAAAGCATTTTAGAAATGCATACAGAAACATCTTATAGCACAGTTGAAGCAGGAAAAATTCTAGGCCGTAATGATTCAACCATTCGAAATCATTTTCGTTCAGATCTTATTGAATATATTGCCCCGGAGCGTTATGGAAAATATTATCGTCTGGACTACATAAGTGTTTTTAAATTACAAATGGTCTTTGTCCTTATGGAGAAGGCAGGGAAAGGCTCTGTAGATATCCTTGTAGAAGCAGGAATTCACGCATCAGAGTTATTTACATCCAGCGGCATTAAAAAGCCTGTACGGCCAGAGTCCAATGATTTGAAGGTTATTAGAAGAGAATCTGACCAGGATGATATGATTGGCGACCGGTTAAATGATTTAGAAAAAAACCTAGCCATCCAAACGATTCAATTAAATATGCTTAAGTATGAAAAAGACCTCAACGAACTGGACAGAATTATTGGCGAAAATAAATCCTCTATTGAGCTTATTAAGCTCAATGAACAAAACCACTATCTTGAACAGCGGCAGCTGCAGTTGTTATCCGCGTCTTTAAATAAATCTTTTGAGAAAAAAGGATTATTTGGTTTTATAAAGAAACCAGATAATCTTAATGTAGATATAATTTCAAAAGAATTGGATGATGGTTTGAAGGTCAAGAAGGACCAAATCGTAAAAGAAAAAATTAAAACTCACCAAGAGAGAATCGAAAAAGCAGAGGAAGAGAAAAAAGTAATCCAGAAGAGCTTGGAGATTGAGAAAAAGAACTTTGAAAAATTAAGTTATTCAAGTGTTCCAAAAGCGATTACAACCAGTACGTGAGCCGTACTGGTCTTTTTCTGGGTTTAAAATCTGTCGTACAAGGTTGCGGACTCAATTATCCAACAACAAAAGCACCTAACCAAACATGGCAGGCGCTTTATAAGAATAAGCTGGTTAAGAAGTATGTCTAAAAAAACTCAGTTACATTCCACTTGCGTTTCAGGACATCTTACGTATAAAAGGGAATTAATTTGCTTTTTCTTTCCTTGCTTTTAATTCGGCTTGCAGCTTCGCTTTCTTTTTTAAGAACTCTTCATCATTGTCTTCAAAAGTAAGTTCCTGCTGCTGATTCTCTTTTTGTTCCACAAACCAGGAAGGCAGAAGTTCGGTTCTAATTGTATTTTTATAATTATCCTGTACGGTAATTTGCCGGTGGTCTTTGCCGGTTTCAATATACTTTACTTTTTCATTCAAAATATATGTAACGAAGGCTAAATGGTTTTCTATGGTGCTTTTCTTTACAGAATCTTTAACAAGCAAGACCAATTCATCGGTACTCGCTTTATTCCATATTTTATTTGCAGCGTCAAGCCACTTTTTATAAATCTTATTTGGTAAATCGTACCCTTTTTTATCTAAAATCATTTTTAATTCGTGAAGTAACGGATCATCCAAAGCTTCTTCCACACTAATGATTTCCTGTTTTCCAAGGATTTTTGATTGAATAAAAAAGCGGAGTGAAACAACTTTTCTTCCTTCCTTAATTTCTTTAAAATCAAAGCTTATGTCTGTCTTTTCATTAATTTCTTTCATAGAAGGGACAATCACTTTTCTTTTAAAATCAGAGTACATCTGGTATCCATTTTCATCAAGACCTAGAAAAAGCTTTAAGTCGGTAATTTTAATGGTACGTTCCCGAATATTTAAATATTGTTTCAGCAATTCATAAATCCTTATGCTGTTTCCGCTTTTCAGCAAAAGTATATGCTTGAGGTTCAGCTTTGTAAAATCCCGTTTTAAGTCTAATAAATACGGCTTTAAAATAGGATCAAAACGCATGTCAATCGTACCTTCCTGCTCATTATAAGCAACGAGCGACAGCCAGTGGAAAGAGTAAATGGTTTTTCCTTGTTTTACTTCCAGGACTTTTTTCAATAATTCAGTTGTGATTTCCCTAATTTCTGAGTATTTGGGTGAACCCTTCAGCCCCATCATTTCATTAAAATTTTTAACAGATATTCGATAGAGCTTTAAATCATCATCATTTTTTTCAATCTTGGAAATCAAATAGAGGATAATTTTCTGCTCGCGCATGGATAACTTATATTTAGCTTCGATTAGGTGATTTGATTTTACAATGATCTCCTTGTTCTCCAAGTTCTACACCCCTTTTTATCATCTTAACATAATTCTCTTAAAAAAGAATAAAGTGTGGACTTTTTTTAAACTAATCCACAATTCAGCAAACCGAATTCGTCCATATTTAAGACCGAATTTGTCCATATTTAATCCTCTTTAAAAAGCGTGTGACTTGGTTTATTAAGTGGTAATAGTTGCTTTGTTTAAACATTTCTGTTATAAAACCGAATTTGTCCATATTAAAAATCAAAATCATTACGATTAGCTCGGTTGAAATAACGATAAAAGCCCTGAAACCGAAACTGTCCATATTAAAAACCGAATTCGTCCATGTTTAAACCGAATTCGTCCATGTTTAAACCGAATTCGTCCATGTTTAAACCGAAACTGTCCATATTAAGACCGAATTTGTCCATATTTAGAACCGAATTTGTCCATATTAAAAAACCGGATTCGTCCGCATTAAAAACCGAATTTGTCCATATTAAAAACCGAATTTGTCCATATTAAAAACCGAATTTGTCCATATATAGGCCTTGAGAACCCTTATATATCAAGGTTTTCCAGCTTCCTAAAAGTTTAAAAGGTTTAAAAGTGTTAAAATATATTGTTAAAAGCAACAAAAGGATTAGCTGCTTAATCAACAGGCAATAATGAACTTCAAGAATTCAAAAACCTGCTTAGGGACAGTAGGGCACGATATTAGCCATCAATACTGAGTTACAATCTTCCTAAGTTTTATTTAGACTGGATATGTTAGAAACTTGTCACTTTTGCTACATATGGGCTAATAAATCCGCAAGCACAATAATTTTATTGATTAAGGGGGCCTGTTCTCTGTGTGATACAATCGAAATTTGCAGGTTTTACAAATGGCTTTCCTTTCCAATAGTTCGATTTTTGAAATGATCATATCAAACTGATGTCTATCAGCCCTTGAAAATCACTTTCAAAAGTTGACCTGGGCATATATGAAGACATGCACAGGTCAATTTTATCTCATATTTTGAAAGAGTAAGCATTTCTACTAGGAGAGTTAGTAACACAAAAAATTGAAAAACTAGACAGTATTCAACCTATATGTTTCTTTTTTATTCGAATATTCAGGCACCGTTCCCCGATAATTTTATCAAATTCATATTTTCTGCACATTTTGTAATGGAAATGTTACCGAATAAAAGTAAAAATGGTGATAAGATATATACATAATAAGCAGGTTGTTCAGGGGGACAGGGCATAATGAAAGCGAAAAAGTTAATAATGGCCTTCACAGCAGCAGGTATTTTATTTACCAGTCCAATTATCAGTAACGCAGCCTTGGGAGATCAAACTTTAAAAGAGGGCATGACCCATAAAGACGTAACCGAGTTGCAAAGTGTACTTAAAAACAAAGGGTACTTTACAGTTAATACCACTACATATTTTGGTTCCGTAACGAAAAAAGCTGTCATAGACTTTCAAAAGAAAAAGGGTTTAAAGGCTGATGGCATTGTTGGGCCAAGTACATATAAAGCATTAGGAGTTTCGGTGACAAAAAACACATCTCCAAGTCAAGTGAAAAATACTTATACATATGAACCAGCTAAGCTTGTAAAGGTAGCAAAAAAATATATCAATGTCCCTTATGTCTGGGGAGGAAATACACCAAGCGGTTTTGACTGCAGCGGATACTTGAAGTATGTCTATCAGGAGAGTCAGGGTATCAATATTCCAAGGACAGTAGCGGAGATTTATACAAAGGGAACAAAAGTATCCGCACCACAAGTTGGAGATTTGGTTTTCTTTGAAACGTATAAACCTGGGGCTTCCCATGCAGGCATCTATCTAGGAAACAACGAATTTATTCACAGTTCTTCTTCCCAAGGAGTTGGAATCAGTTCTATGAACAACAGTTACTGGTCTAAACGTTATTTGGGTGCAAAGAGAATATCAACGAATTAAAAGGGGCTGATAATCAGCTTCTTTTTTCATAGCAACTTTTTAAGCAAGACCTGAAGAATTAGCTGTGAAGGTAGAGTTTAGTCTTCAGGTCTTTTACCGTTGATCTCATTCGTTTCTCAATGTCCGTTTGACCGGAATGGTATCTTAAGATACCATACTGCGGCACGTTTCCGCACATTTGAAACATGCTTCGGCACATCGTTGGCAATGATCATCATCGTGCTTCTGGCATTCATTTCCGCATGCTTCACAAATTTCTGCACACAGCTGACAGATTTGTGCTGCGAATGGGCTGTTTCTTTGCATAGATTGTGCTGCAAGAGCACAAATCTATGCGCATTCGCGGTCTAATCGGATACAATCCTCCATCAAATGGGCATGTTCTTCAGATAAACATTTATCGAAACACGCGTTACAAGCCTCTAGACACTCCAAACAAGCCTTAATACAATCGTGGAAATTATGGTTCATTGTTGTACCTCCTCTTAAAATTTAAATTCCCTAAATATATTGCCCGCTTTTTTTTATTTAAACGAAAAAAACAAACTCCATCATTTCTGCACAAGTTTTTTCGATAATTAACTACAGTTACATTTTTCAAGAAAAAGGTGGTGCTATTTTTGCATTCTATTTTGATATTAGAAGGCAAAGAAGATCGATTAAACCCGCTACATTCACTTCTGAACAAGGAAGAAATAAGAAGTTTACGGGCGGTGTCTGAAGACGATATCATACATACAGTTCAGAATGAACTGATTGATTTGTTTATTCTTGATCTAACCTCCTCTGTTAGATCGTGGTTGGAAATGTGTAAAAGAGTAAAGGGTCTTTCTAACATCCCTATTTTAATCTTAACGGAAAGAACTGATAAGGAATCGATCTTAAGCGGTCTCTATGCTAGAGCGGATGACTTCATGACTAAGCCAATAGACGAGGACATCTTTTTAGCAAAAATTAAAGCTAATTTAAGAAGAGAAGGTCTTATAAGTTTGAGTGAAGTCCATTTTAATGGCTTGGTGTTAAATAGAGAAAGGTATGAAGCCAAATATGGGGATGTAATCTTATCATTGACTCAGAAAGAGTTTAATCTGCTGGAATGTTTCTTAAGCAATAAAAATCAGTTTTTAACACGAGAACATTTAATTACACAAATTTGGGGATATAAATACACAGATACCCGCACAGTTGACTCTCATATAAGAAACTTACGGGGAAAATTAAGGGAAGTTAAATTTCCTGTAGATGACCACTTAAGAACATCATGGGGGCATGGATATATATGGGTAAGCGGGGGAAGGAAGGAAGAAAACAGCTCGTAATAAATCTTAATAGCATATAAATAGATATTTATTTTTTAATAAATCTGTAAGCATGTTTCATAATGCACATTTACTTAATAGGATGTAAACGATATAAAATTATTGGAGGCGGTACTTATGAAGCGTGGATTTAAAGGGCTGGTTATGGTAGCAGCTTTATCAGCAACGCTGGCTGCATGTGGAAATGGCGATTCAAACAACTCGGATAGCAATATGGAAGGCATGGACCATGAAACCATGGATATGGAGAATGAAGAAAGCTAAAGCAGCAACTGAGTATCCGAGAAAATTGATAGCTTGGGGAATGATGCAGGTATTGCTATAGCAGAGCACTTGGATGGCAGTGTTGAAAAATTTTCAACTAACCTAAATGAATATTTAAAAACAAAGGTCAAAGTTAAAGATACAAACTTCGGAAATATTTATGGTTTATTTGATGCAGATTATGTAATAATTGCCTACGATATGGCAAAGAACACGGAATACGTGATGAAAGACAAAGAGTTTTAAGAGATTTTCGGGCTAAAAAATGGTAGAGTGGATTGGAATGCTTTGTGAATGGTCAGATGCTTTTTCAGCCTCTCTGCCAGAATAGTTGAGCGGAAGTTCGTTCGTATATTCAAGTTTATTGGCTGTAACAAAAAAGGCAGCCTTTTCGTTTCACAAAGCGGGTACTTACTCTGTCCCTTATCTGGAATTCTGCCCTAAAAGGGTAGAATTGAGGTGCTCTGCCGGCAAAATCTGATAGACCAAACTTAAGATCATTTTCTATTTAAAAAGACGTGAGGATGAACCACATATCTCCTATTTAGAATTTGTGGTAACACTAGTAAACCACACTTGTACTTTAAAGAAAGGGGAAGGAAGATTGAGGAAAAGTCGAAAAAAATCAGAATCAATGGAATGGGTGAAGGCCATTGTAGCAGCTTTTGTAATAGCTGGAGGCATTCGTGTATTTGCATTTAGTCCGATAATTGTAGATGGAGAGTCAATGATGCCTACCCTGCAAAACGAAGATAAAATGATTGTAAACAAATTTAACTACAAGTTCAAAGAACCAGAAAGATTTGATATTATTGTTTTTCATGCAACTGAAGATGAAGATTATATAAAACGTATAATTGGTTTGCCGGGAGACCGTATTGAATATAAAGATGATACTCTGTATGTAAATGGGAAGGCATATGCAGAACCTTATTTAGCTGAGTATAAAAAAGAGTTTTTAGATGAACCGTTAACACAATCTTTTACATTAGAAGAAACACCAGTCGGAAGTGAAACTGTTCCTGAGGGGTACCTGTTTGTAATGGGGGATAATAGAAGAAATAGTAAAGATAGCAGACACATTGGAGCTATTCCAATAGACCAGGTGGTAGGGGACACAAAAATAATTTATTGACCTATAAAGGACGCTGGCATAACCGAATAATAGTCCTATTTTATGTTACCGAATTGATGGAATAAGCCTGAAAAAGGACACAAGATTATCTTTCTTTTTATAATTACAGACTTTCCAAGCGGGAAAGCCCACTTCTTCAGAGGTGGGATGAGAGCGAGGTCGAACCGGGCATGTCTTTTGACATGTCAAAGGTTCGATTTTTTTATTGTTTCAATTTTAGTATTTGTGTATCGAACATACATTTGGTATGCTTATTCTATAAAGGAAATTGGAAAGGAGGATCAAAAGTGGAAACTATTTCATTGAGGTTAGAGCTGATGAAACCAACGGAAACACAGAAACAGATGTATCAAAAAATGACGGAATTAAACACTTCTTTCTCAAACTGGCTGCTACGTTATGAAGAACTATCTAAAGCAACGTCTAAGGTCTACAAGATTTTTTCTCAAGAAAAACTACCTTCGGCAGTAGTGAATCAGACCATCCGTGAAGTGAAATCCAAGAAAAAGAATCAAAAAGCAAAAACGTTTCGCCGTTTCTGGTGTGGTTTTAATAATCAAAACCTCGCTATCGAAAAGGAAAACGGTTTATATAAGTTGTCTTTCCCTACGTTAGAAAAGAGAATTGGGGTGCCGGTTATCGCAGAAGTATACCAGCAGCACTGGCTAGATAAAATTCTTTCCGGGCAGGCAAAACAAGGAGCCGCTGAGCTGTATGAGAAAAAAGGCAGGTGGTATGTCTCACTTTCTATTTCGTTTGAGCCAAAACGAGCTGCTTCTTCTTCAAAAGTAATGGGCATCGATGTAGGGCTGAACTATTTAGCTGTTGCCTCGGTTGGTACGAAAACGCTCTTCTTTCGCGGAAACGAGGCTGCTTTCATTCGAAGAACTTTTTCTTCAAGAAGAAAAAAGTTAGGAAAGCTAAAGCTTCTCTCCGTTATTAAAAAATCCAAAAACAAAGAATCACAGTGGATGAAAAACCTAAATCATAAAATGAGCCGGCAAATCGTGAATTTTGCTGCAGAGAGCGGTGTTCGCTGCATTCGAATGTAAGATTTTACAGGCATTCGCCGTAAAGCCAAATCAAAAAAAGAAGCTGGAAGAAATCTGCACTCTTGGGGACATACATTATCAGCTTCAGCAGTTTATTGAATACAAAGCCAAAATGGCTGGTATTCAAGTTGAATATGTCAGTCCACATCACACTTCCCAAACGTGTAAATGTGGTCATGTAGACAAAAAGAATCGAAAAAGACACACATTTGCGTGTGTCAAATGCCAGTATACACTTCATGCTGATGCGAATGCGGCCATTAATATTTTGAAAGCCATCAGCGGCCTTTCAAAAAAGAAAACAAGCAAGCAGCTTAACCTAGTCCTGTGGTAACAGCAGGACCGCCTGTAAGGTACAGGGATGCCAAAGGCATACAAAACGAAGCAGGACGGGCTGATGACACCGCCCTTAACTGAAGGCGAGTCCCCAACAGAAATGGATAGTGGACGGTTTCGCACTTCAGAATCCCACCCGTTTCACCGCAAGGTGAAGGGCTTGCGGCTTCAGCCGTGGGAGTGTCAAAAACAGGCACAGCAATAGCTAAAAAGCCTGACTCCTGTAAAATACAGAAACCAGGCTGCCATATAAATTTGGAACTTTTTATCATCTGCTGATCAGAGACGTGGCCAGTCTTTTTATCTGGTTTTAATCGGTCACTTCAGAGTGGTTTAAAAATGGGTTCGCCTAGGCTGTACTATCTAAAAAAAGGCGTGGCAATTTATCTTATTTGGCAGATTCTTCGGTTATTGCACCTGAGTCAGTGGCTTTCTCATCCTCAGAAGATGTTTCTTCTGTTTTAAAAGCATCCTTAAAGTCTTCACCTACAACTTTAACTTCTGCCGATTTCATCTCTTCGTCAATCTTTTTTTGGATGGCAATATCATCTAGTTTGGATTTTTTTAGTTCTTCGCTCAGTTGATCTTTCATTTTACCAAACGATTCTTTTTCTTTTTGCTCGGTGATTTTAATAATATGATAACCGAACTGGGTTTTAACCGGTGCACTTACCTGGTTTACTTTGAGTTTGCTGAGTGCTGCTGTGAATTCAGGAACAAACTGTCCACGTGCTGAGTTATCAATCCAGCCGAGGCTGCCACCTTTTTCTGCTGAAGCAGTATCTGACGAATACTCTTTTGCAAGATCTTCAAATTTGCTTCCCTTTGCAAGTTTTTGCTTAACTTCGGCTGCTTTCTTTTCATCTGCAACCAAAATATGGCTTACATTGATTTCAGGCTGCCATGTATTATAGAATTCTTTTAACTCTTTATCTGTTACTTTTACGTCAGCAAAGGCTGCTTTTTCACGCAAAATCTCCAACTTAAGATATTCTTTTAAACCTTCTTCATCCATTCCACTTTGAGAAAGAGCCGTTTCATATTGATCGCCAAGCTCTTTTTTTAAGTCTTTGATTTTAGCTTCAACCTCTTCGTCTGTTACCTCATACTTTTCAGCGAGTACTTTTTTTTGCATTAATTCTTGCAGTGTCTGTTCCATCTGAGCTTCATATTTAGTTTTCATTTCAGCGTATAGCTCAGATGTAGTGACATCTCCAGCTTTAGAGTTAGCTACCGCTTTGTCCTCGGCTCCATTACAGCCTGAAAGTGCGAAAACCCCTGTTGCTATTGAAAGAGGCAGCAACCATTTCTTCATTCCTATTAACAACTCCCTGATTAACAGCTGTTCCTTTTGCAGGCCAGCACTATATAGTCTAAACACCAAAGTAACTATAACATATTTTCGGCGGGAATAAGAGTCCTTCATTAAAGGAGGGGAGGGGAAAATATGTAGTGATTGCAGGCTGATCCGAACAAGAAATTCCATTATGTTACGATAGGACCCTTTTTGGGGAGTGAGATTAAACACTTAGCGCCAATGAAAAATCAAAGGTTTATGGTGCGTAAGTATTTAAAAATTCTGCTTTTTTAATTAGCTATCTGCTCCGAAAAGAAATAGCTTGTTGTGGTTGAGGCGAACTTTGTGAGTTTGCCGCTCTGTTCGGCTACAGATCAAAAACAAGATGGTAATTGAATGATGGTGGGAATACTGCTCACGTGATTCTTTTTATCACATTTTTCCGTTTAAGAGATTTTTTCTGATTATTGTAAACTATAACGTTTTTATTACTTAACTGTGCAATGTTTACCAATTATTGATAAATAAATTGTGTATTATTACAAAAAGATGTCAAAGCAGAAGAAAAACGAAAATTTGTAATATAGCTTTAAAACTATTTATGTTTAATTTTGTTATGATTATCCCTGTAAGGAAAAAATAGAGAAATAGAGAAGTAGATAGATAAATCTTATAAGACTGTGGGAGGTCTATGGTGAACCGTTTTAAGAAAGCACTGGTTATGTTTATGGCAGCTGTTATGTTCTTGACACTTTCCCCGGTGGGGTCTTTCAAGACAGAAGCAGCATCTACTGGAGAGTCAATTATTGATTATGGGAAAAAGTTTATGGGTGTCCCATATGTCTTTGGTGGAACAACACCAAGTGGATTTGATTGTTCAGGATTTACTCAGTACATCTATAAAAATGCAGCAGGGATTTCTATTCCACGTACAACAGATCAGCAATACAACATTGGTACAGCAGTTTCAAAAAGCGATTTACAGGTAGGCGATCTTGTATTCTTTAAAAATACATATAAAGCAGGGATCTCACATGTAGGTGTGTATGCCGGCGGCAATATGGTATTGAATGCAACATCAAGCCAGGGAATTGCGCTTGTCTCTCTTAGCAATACTTATTGGGGACCAAGATACGCAGGTGCGAAACGTGTAATAAAAGAAGCGGCTGAACCAGTTACTGTTACTCCGTCTTGGTTTACAGACGTACCGAAAACAGAGGCAACATACACAGCGATTAAAACGCTGACAGATAAAGAAGTCATCAACGGATTTGAAGATTACACATTCCGCCCGGACGCAAAAGTAACACGCGGTCAGGCAGCGGCAATCATGAACCGTGTACTTGGCTTGAAGCCAGAAGTCATGAGCCACTTTAAAGATGTGCCGAAAACATATCGTTTCGCTTACGATATTGCCGCGATTCGTGAAGCAGGCATCATCACGGGATTTGACGATAAAACGTTCCGTCCGGAAGAAGAAATGACACGTAACGAAATGGCCGCTATTATTCAGCGCGCATTCGATCTGAAAATGTCTCAAACTGCGGCTGCGAGTGTAAAATACTCTGACGTTCGTGCAGACCATTGGGCGTACGAAGGCATTGTAACAATGGCTTCAATCGACAGAACAGGCCTTTTCCAAGGCGATAAGTTCTACGGAACACATCTTGCAACACGCGAAGCGTTTACGGTTGCAATCTATAATGCTAAGAATGCAAATTAATAAAAACAAGCTCCAGTTCAATCGAATGGGAGCTTGTTTTTATTTTATTTTGAGAGCAAATCATCCAAGTAGCTAAAAATACTTTCTTATAGACTTTTCGAGCAGGAAAGTCTGTAACATCTATACCCATCCTTATTTATTCTTCAAACGGTGTTTGACTTAAATACACAAGATAGAAATTGGACATCAAAGTAAGAAAATTCACCTACAAAAAAAGTTGTCTCTTGGAATAGACAACTTTTTCTGTAGGTATTATCTAGTACGATAAGCTAATAATCGTAATGCATTAAAAACCACAATTAAAGTAGAACCTTCATGAATAAGAACAGCTAAACCAATACCAGCAAAATTAAACACCGTTGCAGGGATTAGAAAAGCAGTGACACCTAGACTTACCCATAAATTTTGTTTAATGATACCTTTGCTTTTCCGACTAAGTGCAATCGCAAAGGGCAAATCCTCTAAGTTATCTGCCATCAGTGCTATATCAGCAGTTTCTAATGCTACGTCAGATCCTGCAGCACCCATTGCAATTCCTACCGTGCTTTTAGTCATTGCTGGCGCATCATTCACACCGTCCCCAACCATTGCCACTTTGTTTTCCTGCTGTCTAAGCTTTTCTATAGCATTCACTTTATCCTCTGGTAACAAACCACCCCAGGCGTCTGTTATTCCTATCTCTTTAGCAACATTATCCGCTACACGTTGATTATCACCAGTCAACATAATCATTCGCTTTATTCCGATATTCTTTAAGTTTGTTATAATATCTTTTGCGTTTTTTCTAGGTGTATCCATTACACCTATTATACCTAAGAAAGTATTGCCTTTCCTAACAATCATCGCAGTATTCCCATTAGATTCTAGTTTTTCTAAAGCTGAAGTTAATTCTTTGGGTATGGAAACAGAAAGATCCTCCTCAAATAAACCTCTATTTCCTATATATATTTCTTCACCTTTCCATTTTGCCTTTACACCTCTACCAGTAATTGCTTCAAGTGCTGAGGCCTCTTCTACTGAATTCTCACCAAGTCTTTTAGTTGCTCCTGTTACGATAGCTGCAGCTAAAGGGTGATCACTTAGTTTTTCGACAGCTAAGGTAGCGGTAAGAAGTTCCTCACTTTTAACATTTTGATAGGGAACCACTTCTGTTAACTTTGGTTTACCTTCTGTTAATGTTCCAGTCTTGTCAAAGGCAACCGCTGTTAGTTCTCCTAAATCTTCCAAAGGACTGCCACCCTTAACTAAAACACCGGCACGTGCAGCCCGAGCCACTCCACTTAAAACGGCACTAGGAGTTGAAATAGCAAGTGCGCAGGGACTGGCGGCAACCAATACAGCCATGGCTCTATAGAAGCTTTCGCTAAATGTTTCGTCAATAACCAAAAAAGCAAATAGCAGCAACACAACCAGTCCCAATACGGAAGGAACAAAATATTTTTCAAATTTATCGGTAAAGAGCTGTGTTGGTGACTTTTGCGCTTCTGTTTCATTAACGAGTTTAATTAACCGTGCTAAAGTCGAATCTTTTGATTCCTTTATCACTTTTATTTCTAACACATTTGAACCATTTATTGTACCAGAGAACACCCTGTTTTCAGAAGGGGGCATCTTGTCTTGAAAGTCTATTGATGCATTTTCAATCGGATATTTGTCAACTGGAATACTCTCGCCTGTAATCGGTGCCTGATTAACACTGCTTTTTCCTTTTATCACCACTCCGTCAGCTGATATTGTACTGTTAGGCTTAACAATAACGATGTCACCTAATTGTAATTCTTCAACAGGAATCTCCTTCTGTTGATCACCTTTGCGTACGATCGCTGTTTTAGGTGCCATATCAGTAAGTGCAGCAATTGATTTTCGGGCTTTATTTAAGGCGAAATGTTCTAATGCATGTCCTAGACTAAATAAAAATAATAATAAGGCGCCTTCTGCCCATTCTCCAAGAATAGCAGCGCCTATAGCTGCTAAAAGCATTAAGAAATCAATTTCAAATCCGCCTTTTGCTACAGTCCCAATAGCTTCTTTTGCTGTGTAATAACCTCCGAAAAAGTAAGCACCAATGTAAAATACTAAACTCACCCACTCAGGTGTTCCTCCAATGAAGCTTAGTATAAATCCAATCCCTAATAGCACACCTGAGAGAACAGAAAATATAAGCTCTGTATTAGGACCGAAAACTCCACCATGTTCATGGTCGTGTTCGTATTCCTTGTGTTGATCGCTAGAGGTATGCTCGTTGGTTTTATTCTCCATATTTTATCACCCTCCATCATTAGGGAACCAAGACATTTTATAATGTTAAACACCCACCTCTCAGTTGAGTGCAAAGAGATCAGTGCTACCCTAGTGAGTTTATCCCCCATATGTTTCCCTTAATGATTAAAGTTAAACAGAATTCCAGGCGCCAGCAAGAAAAACCGTTTTCTTTAAAATTTGAACTAAAGTGAGCGCCTAACCCCTTCAAAATCTCCGATTTAATGGGAGTTAGGCGCTAAGGTCTTTGTTCTCCCTGTTCTTCTCTCTATTTTTTATAATGTCGATTGTTGCTCTGCCTGTCGTTAAAATCATGTAACTCCGGCTCCAAAATAAAGTTTCAAATGAAAAGGAAACAGGCAGCTTTCGGTTCAAAATCGAACCGAAAGCTGCCTGTTTTTGTGTGAAAAATGTAAAGGCATAAGTTTTTCAATGCCCTCTTAATTACTCGGCTCTTTTCTATGGCGTTAAAATATATTTTAATTGAACAATTTCTAGCAGGAAGCTATGATCATTTTTAAATAATTTATGGTTTTACTTTTTCAAAAAGGGCTCTTACCTGCTCTTCTTTCACTAATCCTCCAGTGATAATATCTACTATTTCTCCTTCAGGACTGATCATAAAGGTGACTGGAAGTGGGTTTACATTATAGGCTTTCTGGACTTCTTTACCTTTGTCAATCGGAATTGGAAACGTTAATTCATATTGTTCCGCGAATGTTTTCACCTGAAATTCTGATTCGCCTACGTTAACGGCCAGGATTTCTACCTGACCTTTATATTCTTTTGACAATTTCTCCATGTGTGGCATTTCTTTTTTACATGGCTCGCACCATGTACCCCAAAAATTCAAGAATACACCCTTACCTTTGTAATCTGAAAGCTGGTGTTGTTTTCCAGACAAATCGGTTAAAACAAAATCTGGAGCCTTGTCTCCTGCCTGCAGTGTGCCACGGGTTTCTTTTGTTAAGTTGCTGTATAAGGTATAACACACAGCAACTCCTAACACAGCCAAAATCAGAACACGAGTGATGCGTCTTCTCTTCTTTTTCTCCAAGATCTCTTCTCCTTTATCGAAGATCCGAATGTGTATTGTATCTTGGCCCCCTTTAATTAAACAAAAAGGGGGCGGAAGGGGGTCAGTTGTATTTTGTTTTCATTAAGCGCATCGAGTTTAGAACCACGATTAATGTGGAGCCCACGTCAGCAAAAATGGCCATCCATAATGTCAGCCAACCTGGAATAATTAAAAGCAGCGCAAGTAATTTCAATCCAAAGGCAAACGTGATGTTTTGTTTAATCACATTCAGTGTTTTGCGGCTTAGGGCAATGGTGTAAGGCAGTTTCTCCAAATCATCCGCCATTAAAGCAATATCAGCAGTTTCAAGGGCTGTATCCGTTCCAGCGCCGCCCATCGCGATCCCAACCGTTGCACTTGCCAGCGCCGGGGCATCGTTAATGCCATCACCGATCATCGCCACTTTGCTATACTGTTCCCGAAGTGATTTGATAGCTTCAAGTTTGTCCTGCGGCATTAATTCTGCTTTGACATCACTTAATCCGAGCTGGGTGCCAATGGCTTTTCCCGTCGCTTGATTGTCGCCCGTCAGCATAACTGTTTTCTCAACTCCAAGTTTCTGCAGCTTTTGAATAATGGATAAACTGCTTTTCCGTACCTGGTCAGCTACAGCTAAATAGCCTTTTACTTCTTCTTGGGTTCCGACAAGCATGACCGTTTTTCCCTGTGATTGCAGGTCGGTAATTTGATTTTGGACATCCTCCGGAATGGAAAGCATTTCTTCGAACAATTTGGGGCTGCCAATATAATAAACGGTTTTGTTTATAACAGCTTTGGCGCCTTTTCCGGTGTAGGATTGAAAATCTTCAGCCGTGTACTCAGCTGCTTTTTCTTTTGCTGCTTTGCGAAGAATAGCAGAGGCCAAAGGATGCTGCGAGAAAGTTTCGATCGCCGCAGAAATAGCCAAAATGTCATTTTTACTCATATTTGATAAGGAAGCAATGTTGGTGACTTCTGGTTTTCCTTCTGTCAGCGTACCTGTTTTATCAAACGCCACGACTTTCAAACGGCCAGTTTCTTCCAAGTGAATGCCGCCTTTGATCAACACGCCGTTTTTAGCGGCATGGCCAATAGCTGTAACAATTGCCACAGGGGTAGAGATAACCAGTGCACAAGGGCAGCCCACAACAAGGACCGCAAGTCCGCGGTAAATCCATTCCGGCCATTCGCCTCCCATCAATAGGGGAGGAATAACAGCAACTAACAAAGCGATAATCATAACAGCTGGTGTATAATATTTCGCAAATTTATCGACAAACTGCTGAGAAGGGGCGCGTTCTGCCTGCGCTTCTTCTACTAAATGAATGATTTTGGCAATCGTTGTATCTTCTGCGAGTTTCGTTACACGTACTTCTAAGAAGCCTTCTTCATTTAATGACCCAGCAAACACTTCATCGCCTGTTGCTTTATGAACAGGAATCGATTCACCGGTGATGGCAGCTTGGTTAATGGAAGACTGGCCCTTTATCACTTCGCCGTCCATTGCGACTTTTTGGCCCGGTTTAATGATCATAATATCGCCGACTTGAATATCTTCTACAGCGATCTCAAATTCTTGCTTTCCCCGTTTAATAATGGCTGTATCCGGGGCAATATCCATTAGCGAGCGGATGGACTGGCGGGCTTTCTCCATTGAATAGCCTTCTAATGCTTCACTTAAGGCGAAAAGGAAAACGACGACCGCACCTTCTCCCCATTCGCCAATGATCGCGGCTCCAATGATGGCCACAGTCATAAGGGTTTTCATATCAAATTCAAGCCTGGTCAGATTTTTTAATCCAACTTTAAATAGATCATATCCGCCAATCAAAATGGAAAGAGCAAAAATCGTGATGGTAGCGGGGCTGCTTTCCCCGGCTGTAAAGCTGGAGATATAGCCAAATAGTAAAAAGAAGAGGGAGACCATTGTATTTTTGTTTTCACGCTTCTGCCAAAAAGGGATTTTTTCTTCTGTGAGTTTTTGGCGATCAGGAAAAACTTTAATACCATCAAACGCACCGGCAGCTTCCAGCTGTTCAACGGATGCTTCGCCAACGACGGCAATTTTAGAGGCGCCAAAATTCAGCTGAACATCTTCCACGGTCTGAATTTCCCGTATATTTTTTTCGAATTTTGCTGCACAGCTCGTGCAGGACAGCCCTTGAAGCCGGTACACATTTTTTGTTTCGCTCATCATTCTCAATCCTCCCTTGAATGTTCAAGCGCAATGCTGACTAACTGATGGACGTGATGGTCCTTTACTGAGTAATACACAAGCTTGCCTTCTTTACGATATTTTGCGAGTCCCATGTTTCGGAGAAGGCGCAAATGGTGGGACGCTGTAGCTGTAGAAGAACCAATAATCTGAGCCACATCACAAACGCATAACTCTTTTTCAAGCGTCAAAGCATAAATAACTTTTAACCGCGTTGCATCAGACATAGCTTTGAACAGTAATTCCACACCATTTACATCATTAATTTTCGGCTGTACACGTTCTACAACCTCTTCGTTAAAACAAGACGTATCACATGTTTCAGCCGTCTGTGTGCTCTTTGTTTTTTCAGCCATTTGTATCTCCTCTATTCATTATTCAAATGCTTGTTTGATTGTATAATTTTAGTGTATGATGAGTTTGGAAAATTGTCAATTGTACATTCAAACGATTGTTTAATCAGGAAGCAGTAATTGGTACAATGATAGCGAATGGACAAGGAGGTGAATGGTTGTGAAGAAATTACTGTCTCTTCTATTTATAGTGTATCTGTCATTTTCTTCGGCTGTTTCTGCTCATACGGATGTGAAAAATGCTTCGCCGGCAGAGGGAGAAACAGTCACAGAAAATATACAGGAACTTCAATTAGAATTTGAAACAACCATTGAAAACGGCAGTACGCTGTCTTTGCTGAGTAAAAGTGGAACAGAAGTATCAATTAAAGGTGTTCAATTAACCGGTAATAAGATGACAGCATTAACAGCAGAACCATTAAAAAATGGTCCTTATACAGCGAACTGGCGTATTGTCGGAAAAGATGGCCATCTCATTGAAGGGAGCTATTCGTTTAATGTTCAACAAGAAAGTGGAAATCAAGAGAGTTTGGCTGCAACAGGTGAAAAAGCTGAAGTAACCGATCGAGCTGCTGATACACAGGAGTTAGTGGAAGAATCGAATCCTTCAACGGCTGCCGCTGCTTCTGAAGAACAAAGTCAATCAAAAACGAATATTGTCATTTCTCTTTTAACAGGGTTTATGCTGTTCGTGGTGCTTCAAACAGTTATGTGGCTGGTAAGGAGGGGGAGAAAATGATCTACCTTCTCTACCTGACTGAACTGTTGTTATATATCTGTTTTGCTGTTTTAATGGGATCTTTTGTGATGCACTTGGTTCCATCCGGCAAAAAACCATCCATACATATCCATAAGAGATGGCTTCAGCTTTCCGTTTTAGGTATTGTCTTTTTGTCATTAATGCCGGTGGCCTACTTGATTTATATGCTCCAGGAAGACATCGGCTGGGCCGTGACGATTCCAAATGTTCTTGCAACGTTTGAAGTTGGACAGGCCTGGACACTCACACTGATTCTTTCGCTTTTCTTTTATACATTTGTATCACTATTCCCTGTTTTGGAACAGAAACGTTATGCAGTCATATCCATCGTGTTTATTGTCCTGTTGATTTTTACGGCAGGCTGGGCGGGACATCCTGCATCTTTAGAGAAAGTGCCAGGATTTTTTTATCATTCACTGCATTTCTTAGCTGTGAGCGTCTGGGTGGGCATTTTGCTGGTGGTCAGCTGGCTCTCAACGGATAAAGAAAACTGGCTGCATTTCCTGAAGTGGTTTACGCCTGTTGCTGTTGTCAGTTTTATCGTGACGGCGGTTTCTGGATTTATGATGATGACTATCATTACCGATGTCTCCGACTATACAAATATATGGATGCTAAACTATGGACAGGCATTATTACTAAAACATATTATGGTGATCCCCATTTTAGTTTTCGCTATTATTAACAGCTTTTTAGTGAAAAAACAGCTGCAGAAAGATTTGGCGTTCAATCCAAAACCGTGGGTAAAAGCGGAAAGCATTGTCCTAATTATGATTTTCTCGGTTACCGCTTTCTTAGGACAGCAGCCCCCGCCTCATGCAATCCAAACCATGTTAAAAAGCGATGGGGCTGCGCCATTATTTGAATACATATACGGTGGCGTTGTAGAGCCATCCATGAATGTGCAGTTTGAGGTAACTGCCATGTCTGTGCTGCTGGCTGTTTTATTTATCTCCTTCTTTATTTTAATGTTGGCTTCTTTTGTCCGGAAAGCGCCAGCTGTTTTATCGTTTGCTATGAGCTTTTTCCTCGTGGTCTCGCTATATTTGGCATTAATGGTCAGTATTCAATAGGATAATGAAAGGGTGGATCAGCTGTGTTTCTTGAATAAAAATTCGATTAAAGCAGTAAAGAGTAAAAAACCGATGGCTGTGCCTAAAATCAATCCATTTGATTTCCAAGGCAGCTCTGCCAAGTGCCCAGCGTTTGAAAAAAACAGAAAGATACCAGACAACAGTAGGCTGAAGAGGAAAAAGAGAAATAAGGAAAGGAACCTTTTTCCTGAAAGCAGCAGGGCAGTCATGATGGCCAACCCTTCCGGGATTTGGTGAACGATCGTTGCAACAATAAAGGAGCCTGATAATGTTTCATTCTCCAGGGTCGACCCAATGGCTAATCCAGCTGGTATGTTATGAATAGCGATGGCCACAACAATAAATAAAACTGACCGATAGGCCTGCGAGGATACATCTTCAAATAAACCGTGAAGACATATACAGATCAGCACGCCCAGTGAGGCACCGAATGCAACGTTTATAAATCCGTATTCTTCCATGGCGTGTGGGATTAGTTCAAAAGCAAGCAGCGCTGTTAAAACAATACCGCAAAAAATATACAAGTGCGGCGCTTTCACCTTCGGGATTTTGTAAAGAGTAACGGCAGCCAGCGCTCCAACGTTTGTCCCGAGAAAAAGATAAAAACTGAGCAGGTAAGGCATTGCGTGCATTGTACCACCCCTGTTTCTAAGAAGTATTTATATATATTCCGTTCATCAAACAAGTAGTAAACAGGGAAGAAGGTTTTCATCTATCGATGAAGCGGACAGGAGGTGTTAACATGTTTTATACTGTTATTATAGGTGCGGGACAAGCAGGGCTCGCAATGGGGTATCATCTAAAGCAAGTCAATCAATCGTTTATTATTTTAGATAAAAATCAGGAGATTGGAGATGAGTGGAGAAAACGATATGACTCTTTAGTGTTGTTTACACCAAGAATGTACAGCTCTTTGCCCGGTCTTTCATTAGACGGAGATCCACATGGGTTTCCTGCAAAGGATGAAATCGCCCTTTATTTAAAGCGGTATGCGGAATCGTTTCAGCTGCCGGTTCAGCTGCAGACCGAAGTCATGCGTGTCTGGAAGGAATATAACCATTTTTATATTCAAACAAATGACCAAACATATGAAGCAGAGAATGTTATCATTGCATCGGGTCCTTTCCAGATACCGAATATCCCGAGTTTTTCTCTTTCTTTATCGCCAGACATCCTGCAGCTGCATTCTTCCCAGTATAAGAATCCGGATGATCTTATAGAAGGAAATGTATTAGTTGTAGGGGGCGGCAACAGTGGGGCTCAGATTGCTGTAGAGCTGTCCAATACAAGGGAAACATATTTGTCAGTTAGCCAGAGAATGAAGTTTTTACCGATGAAAATCGGAAATAAGAGTATTTTTTGGTGGTTCGACAAAGCTGGTATACTAAAGGCTTCCCGACATTCACGGGTCGGAAAAAAGATACAGGCAAGTAGAGATCCTATTTTTGGTTCTGAATTAAAAGATGCCTTGATAAGAGGAACGGTCATTCAAAAGAACAAAGCAGTAGATGGGAAAAACACAACGATCCATTTTCAAGATCAGACAAGCCTAGATGTTCAAAACATCATCTGGTCTACCGGTTTTGTTTCGGACTACAGCTGGCTGGAAGTAGAAGGGGCGCTAAATTACGAACGGCAGCCCGTTCATAAAAGAGGCATTACACAGGTGAAAGGGTTGTATTTTTTAGGACTGCCGTGGCAGTACCGGCGAGGTTCTGCACTTCTTCAAGGAGTGGGTGACGATGCAAAATATATTGCCGAAGACATACAAAAAAGCGGAGGTACTTTATGAAAAACAGTAAGAAAATCGTGATTTCGACGCTCGTTGTATTCGCAGCGATCATTGGGCTTGTATTATTTTTGAACAGAGAAGACGAAACAGCACAGCCAGCCACACAAACTGCACAAAACACTGGCGGAAAACACCCGTCTATTGAGGGACAGCCGACTTTAGGTGATGCAGAGGCGCCCGTTTCAATTGTTGAGTTTGGCGATTATAAGTGCCCGTCTTGTAAGCAATGGGGCGAAACGATTTATCCAAAGTTAATTGCTGATTATGTAGATACAGGAAAAGCATCTTTTTCATATATTAATGTTCTTTTTCACGGGGAAGAATCCACATTAGCATCATTGGCTTCTGAATCTTTTTATAAACAGGACCCTAAAAATTTCTGGACATTTCATAAATCTGTTTTCGCAGCACAGCCAGCAACACAAGAACATGACAAACCGTGGGTAACAATGGAAAGTGTAAAAGAGCTGGCGAAAGCGGCGTCACCAAATATTGATCTGGTACAGTTTGAAAAAGATATTAATTCGGATGAAATGGCTGAAAAAGTGAGTAAAGACGATGGGTTAGTAAAAGAGTTTCAAGTGCAGTTTACCCCTTCTATTATGATAAATGGTGTGATGCTTGAAGATCCATTTGATTATGAAACAATCGTCTCTCTAATCGAAAAAGGGCAGGAAGAGGATAAGAAATGACCGGTCACACAAAGCCCTCATTTATCCAAACCTATGCTCTGTATGCTGCCTGGGTCATAGCGGTTACCGCTACATTAGGCAGCTTGTATTTTAGTGAAATTAGAGAGTTTGTGCCATGTGAACTCTGCTGGATTCAAAGAATCTTTATGTACCCACTGGCGATTATTCTTGGGATCGCCGCTTTTCATAACGAAATAAACCTGAAGAAATATGTGCTTCCGTTATCAATCATTGGGGGTTCCATTTCTTTCTACCACTACCTTGTGCAAAAAGTTCCTGGTTTTGCGGATATAAAGCCATGCGTACAAGGTGTTCCATGCAATGTTCAATATATTAACTGGTTTGGTTTTGTCACAATTCCTTTTTTAGCTTTAACGGCATTTACGCTAATCAGTATTTTAATGGTGCTTTTACATTTAAATGCTCGAAAAAACTCATAATATTCTTTATGAAGAGATTATGGCAGCTGTAATTACCTCATGTTCAGTATTTGATGCCATAAAAATAAAGAAGGAGCGTGAAAATATTGGGTCATTCACATAGTCATGGTCATAACCATAGTCATGGAAGCAGTAACAAGACTGCTTTAAAATGGTCGTTCTTTTTAATTACTTCTTATATGATTGTAGAAGTTATCGGCGGGATCATGACAAACAGTTTGGCTTTGCTTTCTGATGCGGGACACATGTTGAGTGATGCAGCTGCACTTGGACTAAGTTATGTGGCCCTGACATTGGGCCAACGAGCAGCATCCAATAAGAAAACGTTTGGTTACAAGCGTTTTGAAATCCTGGCGGCTTTTCTTAACGGTATTACGCTTATCGCGATATCCGTCTATATCTTTTTTGAAGCATATCAAAGGATCATGAACCCACCCGATGTAGTCAGTGTAGGAATGTTGGCTATTTCTACTCTTGGTTTACTTGTAAATATTGTCGCTGCCTTTATTCTTATGCGAGGGGATAAAGATGAGAACCTGAATGTTAGAAGTGCATTTTTACATGTTATCGGGGACATGCTTGGATCAGTCGGGGCAATCATTGCCGCTCTTCTCATTATGTTTTTTGGATGGAATTTGGCAGATCCTATTGCCAGCATCGTTGTGGCTGTTTTAATCACCATCAGTGGATACCGTGTGACAAGGGATTCTTTTCATATTTTAATGGAAGGAGCACCGTTGAATTTGAATATTCAACAAGTAAAAGAGAAGCTTCTTTCGCTGAGTGAAGTAAAAGGGGTTCATGATTTACATGTGTGGTCTATTACGTCCGATTTTCCAGCGCTCAGCTGCCACTTAGTAGTCAGTCGTGAAGAGGACGATCAATCGGTTTTGTCAAAAGCCAAAAAACTTCTTCATGATGAATTTGAATTACACCATGTGACGATTCAAATAGACAAAGAAGGCGGAGAAAACTGTTCTTCGGATGGGCATTGTAATTAATCTGCGGTGCTTTTCCGGAGACAAGGATCTAACTTGAAAAGGGAGTGGTTCAAGGATGATGGATTTTTTATATTTTCCAGAAGACAAGTCTGAGTATATCCCGGCTTTATTAGCCATGCTGCCTTTTTTACTAGGTGCCGTTTTAACGTTTTTGTGGATTATTAGAGTGTCAAAAAAACAAGAAGCACGTTTAAATGAAGCACACTATACAACTCTGTCTCAAGTCAAGAAAGCCTCTGATACAGGTTGTGATGAAAAGTAATCGAAAAAAATCGATAGTTGTTGAAAACTTTGCATGATCATTTTTATTGCATGATAAAGAGGTGTCTTATTTACTTACGGTAGGACGCCTCTTTTTATAGCGGGCAAATATACGAAGTCTGATACACAGATTATCATCCTAGTAGAAGCTGTATGTATACACATTATCTACTAGGGTGATAATTAAAGATTTATTTGATGAGCTCCTCAATTCAGTGAAGAAAGGATAGGAGATTTATGAAACATTTTTGTGTTTTTTTCTTCAAAACTCCGGTAGGCATTCTCTTTTTCCTTCTTTTTACTTTAAGTGCCTGCAGCAGTCAAGAAGAACAAAGCGCTCAAACTAATCAAACGTTGAAGCCAGTAAAAGTGGAAGTGAAACTAAATCCACAAGAAGCAAAAGCCAAACAAGAGGTTGAAATACAAGCTATTGTCACACAGGGCAATGAACCAGTAGAAGATGCGAACGATGTGAAATTTGAAATATGGAAAGACGAGAATCAGGAGCATGAAACCGCGAAGCGTGAAACCATAGAAGCCAAGCATAAAGGAAATGGCGTCTATGTAATCAAGAAAACATTTTCAGAAGAAGGGATTTATAATATTAATGCGCACACAAATGCAAGGAATATGCATATCATGCCTTTAATAAAAGTCTCAATTATTAAATAATTTATTCCACATTGTCTTCCACGAAAAAAAGTATAACAGGAAATTAGATATCATCTGATGAAATGTTGTAATTGGGGGTAAGCGAATACAATGGAAAACCTTACGATTTGGCTGGCATTTGGGGCAGGATTGCTGTCTTTTATTTCTCCGTGCAGCCTGCCTTTATACCCAGCATTCCTCTCTTATATCACCGGGGTATCTGTTAACGAAGTCAAACAGAAAAATATAATGATGCAGCGAAAAGCATTTCTTCATACACTTTTCTTTCTTATTGGATTTTCAATCATTTTTATCGCAATTGGATTCAGTACGTCGCTGGCAGGTGAGTTTTTTGCTGGTTACCAGGACTTAGTTCGCCAGATGGGAGCTATTCTGATTATTGTGCTTGGCCTTTTCAGCATAGGTGTTTTTAAGCCTTCTTTTATGATGCAGGATAAAAAATTCACATTCCAAAACAAGCCTTCTGGCTATGTTGGATCGATTATAATTGGCTTTGCTTTTGCCGCAGGCTGGACACCATGTACAGGGCCCATCTTATTCTCAGTAATTGCTTTAGCTGCGACAAACCCAGATTCAGCTATTTTTTATATGATCTTGTACGTATTAGGGTTCTCTGTTCCTTTTTTTGTGATGTCCTTTTTTGTAGGCAGGTTAAGCTGGATTAAAAAGCACAATGCACTGCTATTGAAGATCGGCGGTATGATTATGATTATTATGGGAGTCATGTTATTTTTCGACTGGCTGACAAAGATCATCTCCTTTCTTACGCCTTTATTTGGCGGGTTTACTGGTTTCTAAAGAAGTAGGATAACTCTTCATTTTTGGATTGTAGAAACAATCTAATAGACAACAGAGTATCGATAGGGTGATAGAAAGAAAAAGACATAAACTTTTTCGAGGCTTTATTTGTAAAACAGAAAGGGAGCTCACATGCGCAAAATATCTTTAATCTTGTTAATGGTTGCTATTTTTTATTTTTCAAATACACCGGGTGTAAGAATAACAGACCCCGGAACATGGATTGGCCTCCCTAGGTTAAAGGAAAACGTGACGCTCCTATCCATTTTACACCCAAACAGCGATTTTTATTTTCTCTGGAGTATTGAAATGGACAGCGAATTTGTTCTCCGCAAACTGGCCCACATTTCGTTCTTTGGGTTATTAGCATTTTTAATATATTTAAATTTACCCGAAGGAAGAGGCCGGTACCTTTTGGCAGGAGGGTTTACGGCATTGTTTGCTTTCACAGACGAAGTACATCAGGCTTTTATTACAGGAAGAGATGGAAGGTTGATGGATGTAATGCTTGATGTCGCAAGTGGTGCTCTGGTTCTGCTCTTTATTTATATATTGAAAAGAAAAGGCATAATGAAAAATCAACTATTTTAAGATTAATAGGCGGATTTTTTTCTTAAATCGAATATTTATGTGGGTATTGTTTATTTTTTAATTGTAAGCAAACTACAAAAATCGATGTATAGAATAAGAAGATGCTCTTTTGCGCCTTTTAGATGGGAAAGCAGGCTGAGCTTTGTGGGTAAAATATAGACAGAATAAATCATAGGGAGTTTTTTTTATGCAAAATGTAAAATGTGAGTGCGGGCATGACAATCCGCATGGCACAATTTTATGTGAATTGTGCGGCCGTGCACTCACAGAGAAAGCGAAAGAAGAAAAGCTTTATGATATGCGCTATGAAGGAAGTGCCCGCCGGTCACAAACGTATAACAAATCGATCATCGATAAAATATGGAATTTCTTTTCTTCGGTAAAAGTCGGAATCTGGATTATCTTATTAACGTTAATTTCAGCATCACTTGGCACCATCTTGCCGCAGGAATTTTATCTTCCGAACAATGTAGACCCGTCTGTTTACTATGAAGACGTGTACGGCACATTTGGAAAATGGTATTACATAATTGGTTTTTATGATTTATATAATTCTGCCTGGTTTATTGCGCTTATTGCTGCGCTGGGTGTTTCTCTTGTCATCGCCAGTCTGGACCGGGCCATCCCGCTGTACCGGGCATTGAAGAAACAGCGGGTTGACAGACACGAATCTTTTTTGAAAAAACAGCGGCTGTTCGCCGAAACAGATAAAATCCCGGATGAAACAGAGCTGCAGAGGGTGCGTGAACAACTAAAGAAAAAGCGTTATAAAATCAGAGAAGAAAATGGGGCACTGTTCGCTGAAAAAGGCCGTTTTTCCCGCTGGGGTCCGTATGTGAACCACGTTGGGCTGATTATTTTTCTGATCGGTTCCATGCTGCGTTCTGTAGATGGCCTGTATATCGATGAACTGCTCTGGATCCGGGAAGGTGAAACACTTCAAGTGCCGAGTACAAAGGGTGAGTACTATATAAAAAACGAAAAGTTTACGGTGGAAACCTACGAAAAAGAAGACAAGGCTGGAGTTTTTAATGAAGCACTCGAGAGGGTCGGCACCGTTGTGAAAAATTATCAAACAGACGCCGTTCTTTATCGAGATGAGAACAATAAATTGCCAGGAGCAAAACCGCAGCTGAGTGAACTGGAAAAAGACGATATCCAAGTTAATCAGCCCATGAAATTCGACCAGTTTGCCGTGTACCAAACCAGCTATCAGAAGGACGAAATGAAGGCGATGCAGTTTGCGCTTACAAATAAAGCAACTGGCAGAGAGATGGGTGAATTAACCGTTGATTTATTTGAACAGCAGGACTCGTATGATCTTGGCAGTGGTTATAAGGTAGAACTGCTGGGCTTTTATCCTGATTTTGATGGATTTTCTAAGGAAGGAGAGCCCAAATCGAAATCACCGCTGCCAAATAATCCAGCTTTTTTATTTAACATGATGTCGCCGGAGCATCCGGATGGTGAAGTGAGTTTTGTGGAGATCCAAAATACTATGGAACCGCTTGGGGAAACAGATTATAAGATGACATTTAAAAGCCTGGAAACACGTGACGTATCCGCCTTGACCATTCGCAAAGACTTAACGCTGCCGATTCTTGGATTAGGTGGGATTATCTTTATGGCCGGTGTCATACAGGGCTCTTACTGGAATCATCGGCGTATCTGGATACAGAAAAAAAATGGCCGTTTCTATGCCGCCGGGCATACCAATAAGAACTGGCACGGGTTAAAAAAAGAACTAGACTTTGTTTTCAAAGGGGCATCCATACCAGCTCCTGAAGATCAGATAGAAGAGAATAAAAAGTAAAATAAAAGGAGGAGTATAAAATGGGACTTGCTAGTTTAAGCAGTAGTTTACTATATACAGCGTTTGTTTTATATCTTGTCGCTACGTTCTTTTTCGGTGGGGCAATTCGTGATAAGCGAAGCCAGTCAAGTGTCAGCGGATGGGCTAAGGTTGGATTTGTTGTGACGATCATTGGTTTTATAACGCATGTAGGCTACTTTATCACGCGATGGGTAGCGGCGGACCACGCTCCTGTCAGCAACTTATTCGAGTTCATTGTTGCCTTTGGCATGATGCTGGTCGGCGCTTTTATACTCATTTATTCAATCTACAGAGTGAGCATACTCGGCCTGTTCACTATGCCGGTTGTGGTGTTAATCATTGCGTATGCAAGCATGTTTCCGAGAGAGCTTTCTCCTTTAATTCCCGCACTCCAAAGCGACTGGCTTTACATTCATGTCACAACTGCAGCGCTGGGGGAAGCCATTCTGTCAATTAGTTTCGTCGCCGGCCTTATCTACCTTATTAAGGCCATTGACCAGACAAAAGTAGGAAAGAAGACGTTTTGGCTGGAGTTTGTTTTATATAGCTTAATAAGTGTCATCAGTTTCGTCATTGTAACAACATCTTTTAATTTCATAAATTATGAAGCGACATTTACATGGGTGGACAGTAACGATCAGCAACTGGAAGAAACCTACAGTATACCGGCTTTAGTTGGCCCGAATCAAGGAGAGCTTCAAACGGATAACCGTTTTACCCCCATCGTTGACACACCTGCATTGGTTAACGCGAAGAAGCTAAACACACTGGTATGGTCACTAGGCATCGGCCTTGCCTTATATGGTTTGTGCCGTCTTGTTTTGCGAAAGCGTATCGGTTCTGCTTTAAAGCCTGTTGTTAAAAATGTCAGTTTGGATCTCGTAGATGAGATCAGTTATCGCTCAGTGATTATTGGATTTCCTGTATTCACATTAGGAGCGCTTATTTTCGCCATGATCTGGGCGCAGATTGCATGGACAAGATTTTGGGGATGGGATCCTAAGGAAGTTTGGGCGCTTATTACATTTCTGTTCTATGCCGCTTTTTTACATTTACGTTTATCAAAAGGATGGCATGGTGAAAAATCAGCATGGCTGGCGGTGATTGGATTTGCCATTATTATGTTTAACTTGATAGCGGTTAACTTAGTTATCGCCGGCTTACACTCATACGCTTAAAGAAAGGAAAGAAAAGTTTACGGTCGTTTCTCCCTTAAACAATTATTGTCCTTAATCGGATCTACCGAGAAGTACGTTTATTATTAAATTTTATCATTTTCGGCGAGGATACCCGACTTCAATCTTGCAAAGTAGGAGGATTCAACCTATAAAGGAGAAATTCCGAAAAAGCCTTTATAAGTTGAAAAATCGACAATATTATTACGTATTTTTCCACATTAAAAGGTATGATAGAGTTGGGATCATGTAAAGCAAGTTTCCATTTTTGTATGATTCATGTGATGATGAAACGGAATTATACGCTTATGAATGGTATCGCTTTCAAGTGGGTGGTCTTTTCTTTAAATGTCCTAATTAAGCAAAGAAGTAGATAATGCTCGAATCTACAAAAATACTTCATAATTAGCTTCAGCATTTACACAGAACCAGAGATATCGATCAACTAAAGAGTGGTCCGGCAAGACAGGCGTCATGATAGGAAAGACCTTGTGCTAGTCGTTAATAATTCGTCTATTTTGTAGTTAGTTAACCATTCTTTCTGAACATAGTAACTGGTTATCTAAGATTTTAAAACATAGTTATAAACACGCTCATTATGCTGACAGAAGCCAAACAAAGTCAAAAGTATGTAAGGGTAACTTTTCTAATTTGGAACGAGATCAAGCCACAGAATTTTAAATGGGCTAAGAGCAATAAATTATTTTAAAAGGAGGTAAAATCATTGAGTACTATTGCACATAAAACAAAACGAGGAGTCGCCCGTACCATGTGGGAATACCTAACCACAGTGGACCACAAAAAAATTGCTATTCTTTATTTAATTGCAGGAGGTTTTTTCTTTCTCGTAGGCGGAGTAGAAGCAATGATAATTCGTATTCAGCTGGCTGTACCCAACAATGATTTTGTCAGTGCGGGTCTTTATAACGAAATTCTTACCATGCACGGTACGACCATGATTTTTCTTGCAGCAATGCCGCTTTTGTTTGCGTTTATGAATGCGGTCATGCCGCTTCAAATTGGTGCACGGGACGTTGCGTTTCCTTTTATTAACGCTCTAGGCTTCTGGCTTTTCTTTTTTGGCGGGCTTTTCTTAAATCTTTCATGGTTTTTAGGCGGAGCGCCTGATGCAGGCTGGACATCGTACGCATCATTATCACTCGCATCAGAAGGGCACGGAATTGATTTTTATGTGCTTGGACTGCAAATTTCAGGTTTTGGTACCTTGATGGGGGGCATTAATTTCCTCGTTACGATCATAAACATGCGGGCCCCTGGTATGACTTATATGAGAATGCCGCTTTTCACATGGACAACATTTATAGCTTCAGCGCTTATTCTTTTTGCATTCCCGCCGCTTACCGTCGCTTTATTTATGATGATGTTTGACCGTATGTTCGGCTCCGGCTTCTTTGATGTTGCAATGGGGGGGAATACAGTTATCTGGGAGCATTTTTTCTGGATTTTCGGTCATCCAGAAGTGTACATTCTTATACTGCCTGCTTTCGGCATTTTTTCTGAGATTATCCCTACATTTTCAAGGAAACGATTATTTGGATATTCTTCCATGGTATTTGCAACAGTATTAATTGGTTTCCTAGGCTTCATGGTATGGGCTCACCATATGTTTACAACAGGATTGGGACCAGTAGCAAATGCGATTTTTGCCGTCGCCACAATGGCTATTGCTGTTCCGACAGGAATAAAAATCTTTAACTGGATTTTGACCATTTGGGGGGGAAGTGTCAAATTTACAGTTCCAATGCTTTACGCTATCTCATTTATTCCTTCCTTTGTAATGGGTGGGGTAACAGGTGTCATGCAGGCTGCAGCTCCTGCTGATTATCAATTTCATGACAGTTACTTTATTGTCGCTCATTTCCACTATGTAATTGTGGGTGGTGTTGTATTAGCTCTTCTAGGTGGACTACATTTTTACTGGCCTATTATGTTTGGAACAATGCTGAACGAAAAACTAGGTAAAGTGTCATTTGCTTTTTTCTTTACAGGTTTCCATTTAACATTTTTTATTCAGCATTTCTTGGGGCTTATGGGGATGCCGCGCCGTGTGTGGACATTTTTTCCAGGGCAGGGTTTAGAGACAGGAAACTTAGTTAGCTCCATCGGCGCTGGGTTTATGGCGGTCGGTGTTATCGTTCTTTTAATTAATATCTTAATTACAATGGTGAGAAATGTACAGGTTGGAAGGGATCCATGGAAAGATGGGCGTACACTTGAGTGGTCAATTCCATTACCCGTGCCATTTTATAATTTCAAACAGCTTCCTCTTGTGCGTGGATTGGATGCCTTCTGGGTTGAAAAAATGAAAGGTAAAGCAGGTATGACTCCAGCGGAGCCGGTGGGGGACATTCATATGCCAAATAATGCCTTTACACCATTTTTAATGTCTCTGGGTTTGTTTATCGCAGCATTTGGCACAATGTACCAAGCAGATGATAAAGAATGGGCAATTCCAGTGCTTATTATTGGTCTGGCGATTACATTTGGTGCGATGCTTTACCGCTCTGTGAAAGATGATCTTGGCTACCATATCCATAAAGAAGAGTTACTCGATGAAACTGACAAGGAGGAAAATCGATAATGGCAACGGAGCAAAAATTCACTTCACAAACGTGGCCTGCAAATCCTGAACAAGCAACGCTGGAAGGCAAAAATAAATTTTTGGGTTTCTGGTTTTTCTTGGGTGGTGAGACTGTCCTATTTGCTTCTCTCTTCGCAACATACTTAGCGTTAAAAGATAGTGTGCCTAGTACTGATCACGCTTTAGCGAAAGATTTATTTACACTGCCGCTTGTGTTTCTTATGACCATGCTTCTTTTAACAAGTTCATTGACGTCTGTGTTTGCAATGTATCATATGAAAAATTATAATTTCAAAAAAATGCAGCAATGGCTTTTTATTACTGTTGTACTTGGCCTCGCATTTCTTGGCTGTGAGATTTATGAGTTCATGCATTACTACAAAGAGTTTGGGCATACATTTACGAGTAGTGCTTTTGGTTCTGCATTCTACACGCTAGTTGGATTTCATGGAGGCCATGTTATCTTTGGTCTCGGATGGATGATTGCTTTAATGGTCCGTAATGCTAAACGTGGTCTAAACCTTTATAATGCACCGAAATTTTATCTGGCAAGCCTCTATTGGCATTTCATTGATGTGGTATGGGTATTTATCTTCACAGTAGTTTATTTAATAGGAATAGCCGGATAAGAATTAGGATATTCACAAAGCAACGGCAATTAACGTTTTAAAGAAGTACCGGCACATTTGTAATGCAAATAATTGCATTGACAATAACCCTTCTTCTTTGTGACATTCAATTGCATTGTCAGTATTGATTTTTATTAAAAACAAAAGTGCTCCTTTTCTGAGGAAGCACTTTTTATGCTTGATATCAGTTTATTTTTGGCTTTATAGTGCTTGTTTTTCTTACCCTTTCGCTTCTCCGATCCTGTTTTATAACTAATCTAGAAGAAAGTTCTTGATCATGCCTAGCTCTAATCGACTACTTGTGCTGAGTAATGCCGCACTGTGAAAGTGGAGGGGATAACGATACCTATTAAAACATGACAATCGAGATAAAAAGAGAGATCCATGTTTTCTGACACAAGGAAGATACAATTTGTTTTAGCCCTAAGTAAAATAGGTAAAAGACATATAGACGATATTAATGTCTTTGAAACACAAAATTAAGAAAAAAGGGGGGAAATCGATGACAAAAACTCATAATTCAACTCAGAATATTAAGTTAGCTTTTTTTGTGAATCTTATTTTTTCAATAGGTGAGTTTATTGGCGGTTTTTTAATTAATAGTGTGGCCATTATGTCAGATGCTGTTCATGATTTAGGAGATTCCGTTTCGCTAGGGCTCTCATGGTTTCTTCAAAAATTCTCAAATAAAGAAGGGAATGAGCGGTTTTCTTTTGGCTATAAGCGGTTTTCTCTGTTAGGAGCATTGATTAATTCCTTGGTTTTAATAGGCGGCTCCACTTATATTATTTCTGAAGCCATCCCACTACTAATTAATCCTGAACATTCGAATGCCCAAGGGATGTTTTGGTTTGCGATTGCAGGGGTCCTTTTAAATGGATTTGCCGCTTTTCGGCTGCATAAAGGGAAGTCGGTAAATGAAGGTGTACTTTCCTGGCACCTTTTGGAAGACGTTTTAGGCTGGGTAGCCGTGTTAATTGTAAGTATCGTGTTATTGTTTAAGGATGTCCATATATTAGACCCTATTCTATCCCTTGCGATAGCCGGTTTCATTTTAGTAAATGTTACACGCAATCTGATTAAAACAATGAGGATCTTTTTAGAAGGTGTTCCAAAAGGTGTTGACATAAAAGAAATTCGCTCAAAAATCAATAATATCCCTGGTGTTATGTCAGTTTTAAATTTGCATATTTGGTCTATTGATGGGGAAGAGAACGCATTAAATGCACATCTTTCTATTACCAAGAACTATCTAAACAACTCAAATATGATTAAAGAAAGGGTAAGAGAAATAACGTCAGATCTCAATATTGCCCATTCTACAATTGAGTTAGAATTTAATGACTAATAAAATAGGTGTAAAAAACGGTGCGGTCGCCTTTTTTTAAGACAGGATTCAAAAAAACTTTTAAGCAGCCAACTCTCGGTACGTGACCGGCGGCTGGCTGTTTAGTTCTGCTTTAATACGAATATGGTAATAACAATGAATATAGTTTATGGCAGTTTGAACGAAGACGGCCGTCGCAGTGTTATTCGACTTGTCAAAATAATGTTTCAGCCTTATTTATCCCATATCAGTAACAGAGAAGGGGAAGATAAATCGAACGAATATCTTTTACTTCCAAAATGTTTGATTTAGAATGTATGCGGATAAAAGGAATCTTAATCTTAACATCACTTGGAGAAAGAGAATGAAAAACTTTACAAAGGAAACATCAAAAAAATACTAGCCAATGAAATTAGTGTGAAAACATTATTGTCTCAGTATCCGGAGTATCAAGAAGTGGTATTAAAAGAACTTAATGCAATAATAAGCATGAATGACTCAAGCTAATTCATTTGATTATTGATAAATACACAACAAGTACAAAGATCGCGGCTGACAAAACTAAAAGATCGGTTTAAATGAAAAAATATTAAATGCCTTTATGTCTAATATAATAAAAGCCCGATTTGCCATATTGCTGTTGGAGCAATTAAGCTTGAATGCCTCGTGAACCTCTCCACCTAAATCAAAGATTTTGATGGAGCATCCCTTATCTTGAATACAGTACAACATCAGCTGGTTAAGCTTCCTTCGGAAGCCCGAGTGCATGATGGAGACTAATGAACGAAGACAAGGTCTGGGATGTCCTTATTGCCAGCTCAGGAACGTTTGCCTGAAGTGACAACCACTTCGTTGCCGAAATGGATTTTTGAAAAGCCCGAATGAAATAACGGGCGCCGATATTATAAGAAGCGGATAAATCCGCGTGATAGACTTTGCCTGTTGAAAAAACGGCAAGGTCTTTTTTCCGGTTCCGTTCCACTTTTCCAGAGCCATCGAACGCCAAGGCGCTGGTGTTTCGCGGATTGATTCGGGATATGCGCATTCCCAGGCAGTGCGCCATTTCTTCCACTTTGTTCTGAATGCCTGTTTTCCACCATCCATAAAGTTTGAAACGAAGTTTCCTGGCTCCATAGAATCCCTTTGGAATTTTCATTCTGCCCAGGTATTCGAATACGATAACGTCACAACCATGCTTTGCTGCAAATTTAATAATTTCATGGCTGGTGTGGTGCACAATATGCTGCTGGTATCCATTGATCTACCGCTAAAAATTTGGCACATGAATATGGCCGCTTGTCCGCTGGGCTTTTCGCAGTTTGTTCGTTAACGTCTGCAGACGGTCTTTTTCTTTAGACTGGTCAATAAATGTCCGGCTAAGACAGTGCCTATTGTATCGATAACTGAACAAACAACAGAGTTCGTCAGTCCCAGGTCTACTGCACACACTTTTTGTTCTTGAATGGCCGTTTATGTTAAAGTAACTTTATTTCCATAACTGATTTGTAGAAACGCTCGTTAAACTCTTTGTATTTGGGAAAAAGGTTTGATTTGGTTGTCATGTCGTCGGTATTACCAAACTCTTTGTCGATCACCTGAATGATGAATGGTAGAGCGTCATTGTAAATATCCAGCGTAGCATTGAAGATTTCCGTCTGGTTTGTAATTTTGTGCAGCAGCGACTTCGCAACTTTTATGCCCTATTTTTCCGTTTTTTTGGTTCCGGTGATACATTGATCGAATCAATATGGAAAACAGTTGTAAAACGAAAAGAGGATTAATATGATTGATTCTAAATAAGAAGCGGCAAGCGATGTAATAAAAAATATATAGTAGAATAGGGAGAATAAAGACCCTAGCGCCTTCCCCCCCCACTAAATCGAAGACTTCGAAGGGGAATGCGGCACAAAATTTTTGTTTAAAAGAACTGAGCAGTAGAGGGGGAAAACATAACTATCCTTTATCAGGCTCAGACTATGTTAGACGTTCACAATATTATTTGGTCTACCGGTTTTGTTTTAAAATACAGCTGGTTGAAAGTGAAAGAGGCACTAAATTACGAAGGACGTCCTATCCATCAAAGGGATGGAGCACAAATAGATGGTTTATATTTTTTAGGTTTGCCGTGTTAGTGTCGTCGCAGTTCTGCACTTTTTCAAAGGGGGAAGATGCGAAATATATTGCTGAACATATACAAAAAAATGGAGGTATTTCATGAAAAACAGTAAGAAAATCGTGACTTCAACGCTTGTTCTTTTCGCGACTATTATTGGTTTGGTACTGTTTTTGAATAAAGAAGATGAAACAGCACAGGAAACCGAACAAACAGCGAGCAGCAATGAGCATCCCCTGATTGAAGGACAGCCGACTTTGGGAGAAGTGGAAGCGCCTGTTTCAATTGTTGAGTTTGGAGATTATAAATGCCCGTCTTGTAAACAATGGGGAGAATTGATTTTTCCTAAATTGGTTGAAGACTATGTTAATACTGGAAAGGCAAAGTTTTCGTATATAAACGTTTTGTTTCATGGGGAGGAATCTGTGCTAGCAGCGTTAGCGTCTGAATCTGTTTATAAACAGGATCCGGAAAACTTCTGGGCGTTTCATAAAGCGGTGTTTACTGCGCAACCAGCCACTCAGGAACACGACAACCCATGGATAAGTGTCGACAAATTGAAAGACATTGCAGAGGCAACAGCTCCAAATGTTGATCTAGCCCAGCTGGAATCCGATTTAAACATAGAGGGTACACATATAGCAGAAGAGGTCAGCAAGGATAAGGAGTTAGTACATAAATACAAGGTTCCTTTTACCCCAACGATCATAATCGATGGCGTTATGCTGAAAGACCCTTTTGATTATGAAAAAATCACCTCTTTGATTGAAAGGGGGCCTAAAGCCGATAAGTAATCTCTGTCCATTGTTTTAGGGATTGCAGCCTTTTATAACGAAAGAAATATGTGTTTTCCTTATCTCTAATAGGCGGTTTGATTTCTTTGTATCATACCGCCTTAAACATTAAAAAAGCTGGGCTGGCCCAGATAGGGATCATTCTGACAGTATAATCCCTCTACAACTGTAGGTCGAGGTCCTGCCCGAACAGGACAGACATCGGTGAAGCAGGAAAATCAATGAAGTTAGAGCATGTTTTTTCATATCTCTGACAGAGATGCTCTATCAAATTGTGTAGCAATTAGTTGGAAAGGTTCACAATGAATAAACATATAAATACTTTATCATTTTCGGCGAGAACACTCCCACTTCAAGCTTGCTAAGTGGGCTGTAGTTCAAGTGTAGATTAGTATCACAATGGTCACTGTAAATGTAGAGAATGTCCATTAGATTGGTGATCAAGATGAATTCCTCAATTCAAAAAAGAAAGGATATGAGATTTTATGAAACGTCTTATTGTTTCTGCCCCAAAAAATCCAGTAGTCATTCTTTTTTTTCTTCTTTTTATTTTAAGTGCCTGCAGCAGCCAAGAAGAACAAAGTGCTCAAACTAATCAAGTGATGAAGTTGGTAAAAGTCGAAGTAAAATTAAATCCAGAAGAAGCCAAAGCTAAACAAAAGACAGAAATACAGGCTATCGTCACGCAGGACAACGAGCCTGTAGAAGATGCGGACGAAGTGAAATTTGAAATATGGAAAGAAGGCGACGAGAAGCATGAGACCATAAAAGCCGCCCATAGAAAAGATGGCATCTATGCAATCAATAAAACATTTACAGAAGAAGGTATTTATAATATTATCGCGCACACAAACGCAAGAAGTTTACACACCATGCCTAAAATACAGGTTACGATCGGCAAGTAGATAGAAGTTAAATCTTTGCATAGGGAGCCTTACACAGCGGGGAGAACATGTAACAACAAACCAGATATGATCTCATAATATGTTGTAGGTAAAGGCAAGCGAATACAATAGAAGACCTTACAATTTGGCGGGCATTTGTGGAAGGATTATTGTCTTTTATATCCCCTTGCAGCCAGTCTTTTTATCCAGCCTTTCTATCATGATTGCAGGAATCTCTGTAAACGAAGTTAAACAGGAAAATGTGATGATGCAGCGAAAAGCTTTTCTTTAGACGTGGTTCTTTCTTATTGGATTTTCGATTATTTTTATTCCGTATGGATTTATTTACCAACATAGACATAATAATTATTTTAAATTAAAGCATCTTTTGAATACTTTTTCAAAATATGCTTTTTTCTATGCTTATTCTTGTCCATGAGGACAATATTATTTTAAGTAAAACTTCTAGCAAAGCGACGTTGTTTAATGTCGACAGACAAATAAAAGCTTATTAAATAAAGCTTTTACATAACAACGATAAATAACGGAATTAACCC
>NZ_LAHL01000010.1 GCF_000966195.1 Domibacillus robiginosus
TCCTTAATCGTCTGGCGCATGGAACGGATGCCAAACAGGTACTGGACCAGCACCATTTTAATCAGTACAACAGGATCGACGCTTGGCCGTCCGTTATCGGCAGAATACATATCTTCCACTAGCGGATATATAAAGTCAAAGTCGATTGCCGCCTCGATTTTGCGAACCAGATGGTCAGCAGGTACAAGCTGATCGAGCGCGACAACTTCCATTTGATTCCGGCGGTTTTCCGGTCGTTTTGATAACATACAAATTCCCCCACAAGATTTTGATGTTTTTATTGTACAAAAAAAGCTTGTAGACATCATCTTCAAAATGAAGACTTTGTCTACAAGCTGAAGCGGTGTACCCTATGTGTACACCGCTTTTGCCATTTCGTTATAAGGGCTGCCGATTAGAAAAAAGCGATAAAAAACACGAACAAAAAGGAGGGAGAAATTTTCTCCCTCCTTGCTGCTTACGCTGCTTTTTTCTTGAATGTAACTCTAGATACTCCCGTTTTTGCAAATATAATTGTTAAAATAAGCGGTACTACAATCGCTGCAACCATTGCGACTGCAAACATAATCATGTGCTGAGGCTGAATAGATAAAATACCAGGCAAGCCGCCTACACCGATGGAGTTGGCCATTACGCCGCTTCCTACAGAAATGACTGCTGCGGTCAGAGATCCAATCATAGCTGCTAAAAATGGAAAGCCGTATTTAAGGTTAATACCAAAGATGGCCGGTTCTGTTACCCCCAGGTAGCAGGAGATTGCAGCTGGAATCGATACCTGCTTTTCTTCTTCATTTTTTCTATTAATATAGATCATTGCCAAAACAGCAGAACCCTGCGCGATATTTGATAGAGCGATCATTGGCCACAGGTTTGTTCCTCCAAGCTCACTCATAAGCTGAAGATCGATTGCATTGGTCATATGATGCAATCCAGTGATAACGAGCGGGGCATAAGCAAAGCCAAAGATGGCCGCAAATAACCAGCCAAATGATGAAGTTAAACCTGAATACACAACGTTAGAAACAAATGAGCCGATGCTCCATCCAATAGGACCCAATACAGTGTGGGCAATTAAAACAGTTGGCAGTAAAGCAAAAAACGGTACAACAATCATAGAAATAGCATTTGGAACGATATCACGTAATTTACGCTCCAAGAACGCTAATACAAGACCGGCAAGAATCGCAGGAATCACCTGCGCCTGGTAGCCGATCATTTCAATTTGTGCAAAGCCAAAATCCCATACGGGTATGTCGCTGGCTTTAGCGCCTGCTACTCCATAGGCGTTTAGAAGCTGAGGAGAAACGAGGGTAATACCAAGAACAATACCGAGAATTTGTGACGTTCCCATTTTCTTTGTAATTGCCCACGTGATACCTACAGGCAGGAAGTGGAATACCGCTTCACCAATCAACCATAAAAACGCATGTGCACCTGCCCAGAATTGAGAAACTTCTACCAGTGACTTCGTTCCTCCTTCCAGCATTTTGATGTCACCGATTACATTTCTAAAGCCTAAAATAAGACCTCCGACTACCAATGCTGGAATTAATGGCGTAAAAATATCTGCAAGGTGAGCAATCATTCGTTGAAGAAAGTTCATGTTTTGCTTGGCAGCCACTTTTGCTTCTTCTTTGGAAGCGCTGTCTATATCTGCGTGTTGAACAAACTCATTAAAGAATGAAGAAACCTCATTACCGATGATAACTTGAAATTGACCAGCCTGAGTAAAGGTTCCCTTTACGAGCTTAATTGCTTCTATTTGTTCTACATTTGCTTTTTGAGGATCTTTTAAAACAAAACGCATTCTGGTTGCACAATGTGTAACAGCAGCAACATTATCTTTTCCCCCAATGCGCTCCAGCAGTTCTTTCGCTGGGTCTGTATACTTACTCATTCCCTTTTCCCCCTGTTGAATTGGCGTTCATTCCAATTCTTCGTTTTCTGCAGTAATCAAACCAATATATACAGGAGGTGTTTTTGTTTACGAATTAGTTTTACCTGTATATACAAGATGTGTTTGCGTTTTCATTTTATCTTGTATATACATGATTGTCAACTAGGATTTTTAATAAAAATTTATACATAAGGAAAGGTGATTTGCTCTTATTTCGCGTATGAACATGCTTTATTGAATCAACCCTGTTCGTTTTACACTTATTTTCATGGGACGATATCCCACATCATGCAAGCAACAGCGTTTTTTCGCGGCTTTTATTCTTCATCTGTTTGCTGACTATACTCCTGTGTCCATAAAAAAACACCTCCAAGTTGGCTTTTCGGGTAATTACATACCCATTTTTCAACTTAAAGATGTTTTTATTTGTCTTACTCTATGGGGTTAGTTCCGTCAGTTCTGGCTTTATCTGTTTTACATCTACAATGAGTGCCAATTAACCTATATGACGTTTCAGAGACACCAACTACTTTATGGGTGCATAACCTGCCTTTAAGGTTTACTCAGCCAATATGTTATAGAAGGGATGAATATTTATTTTATGACTTCTTATATGGATTATACGGCTCCATCAACTCAATTTACGTTTGATGTAAACAGTAGTCGTTTTTTTCAAAAGGACAACAGCAACTATATCAATGTCCTTGGCGTGCAGCAGCTGAATACATTGAAAAACGTATCTCTTCTCGACATCTTTTTAAGCATCCATAACGTTGTGGAGCCTCATTATCACCAAAATGCAGCCGAGCTAGTTTATTGCATTTCAGGTGCAGCCACTGTATCCATGTTGAATCCCCTTACAAAGGAGCTTTGTCATTACCCTATTACACCGGGACAGGTCGCGAATGTTCCGCAGGGCTGGTGGCATTATGAAGTCGCAACCACTGATCGCACTCACCTTTTAGCTATTTTTAACGCGCCAACGCCGGAAGTAATCTTAGGATCTGACATCCTTACATTAACCCCTGCAAACATTATGGCTCATACTTATTGCATTGACGAAGAGCAATGGAAACGTGCAGTCCATCCTGTTCAGCCTTCGACGCTTATCCGCCCATATAAGGACTGCAATCAAGCAAAAAGCCAATATTCAAACTATCCTTCTCAGCAGCCTCAAAATAATCATCCTTATCCTGGACTTCCATATTATACTTATCCTTCTTACTACGGGAAGCAATAATCATTCTCTATATACACACTCAGCAGGATTCATAATCCTCTAATACCATTTATGTTTATTGTTAGCCTCTGTGCAGGAAACTTTACTGAAAAGCGCAGGTTGTCCTCATTAGATCAATAAACCATCTTTTTTTGAAAGTGTTCTAATTGTATGAACTGTCGAAAAAACAACAGCCGCAGCAAGAATGTTAGAGCACATTCTTTAAAGTGTGTTCATTTCCTTTTTTATATTTAACAAGCAGCCCGAAGCATATATCGGCTTTTCCGGCTGCTTTTAGCGTGTTTAAAAATCAAATGTGCTTATCTTTTAATTTTCTTCATTGTGCTTTCTTTCGAAGTCAGCTCCTTCTATGGAAAAGCCGCCACTTTGCCTGACTTTACCGTCGTCTACATAGTAATGGTATCCTTCATCGAGCTCATTCAAAAAGATCACTTCAATTCCTCCGTGATCCAGGAAAACACCTTCCTGTCTTCTCAAGATCCATTCCTCACCCGGATACCTTTCCTGCAAATGTGCTTCTACTGCGTCTATATTTTCCATTATGGTGAGCTTTTCGTTATCTTTTTCCCATATTAAATAAACAATTTCTGCCATACTGATACAAAATGCAAGCGAAAGTAACATCACTCTCTTTTTTCGAAAAATGCAAGCGCAAAGGAACAAAATCAAAACCGGTCCCACCATAAACAAACTCGTGGTGATCGCAATAGGTGACATCAGGTGATCTCCCTTGAATCTATTATTTTTACTCGTTTGTCTCCTCGATTTCAAACGTTGAACTAAACCGTTCCTCTCCATATGCAGCAACAGCGTTAAATGGATTCATGCTGGGTTCTTCCCCTGCTTCCTCAGGAGCCACAGCAAGCTCGTCATAATCTGTTTCAAACACAGCTTCTGCCTCGAGTGTTTCTCCCTTTTTTAGCGTATGTGTGACAAGCTGTGCTGTACAAACATCCGGCGTCACATTTCCCTGCCCGCTCAATCTAAAGGTTTGTTCGTTATTCGTCACAGATACGGTTAATTTTCCTGAACAAGGATTTCCTTCAAATACGAAGTCTTTTTCTCCCTTGTTTGTAATAGCAGCTACAACTTTCACCGGCGTACCTTTTGGAATGGTATATGGCCGCGACGCTTTCAGCAGTGAAGAAGTTCCATCATTAGCAACCGTATGGAATTCAAGCGTTGCATAAAGATCATGATTTAATTCATAATCAAAGCGTGCAGGCTCCTTTTTCTCTCCCGTCTCGCTTTGTTCCCTGGTGGAGTTACATGCTGATAGCAGAAAAATAAAAGCTGTAAATAGAAAGATTTTTTTCATGTGCTCACCTCGTTTCTTTTAGTTTACACGAATGGAAAATAAAAGAAACCTTCTAACTTGGAAGTACAAAATGTTTTACGCAAAAGAATATATTTGTGAATAAGTACAGTATATGGGCATTGAGCAGTACCGGCGGCCTGCTAACAAAAAAACAGCCAGCTCAGTTAACTGAGCTGGCTGTTTTTTCTTCGATTCTACCTGGCTTAATCCACTGGCCGCCTGGCTGCTCGGCTGAGATCACACCCTGATCATATACTACATGACCGCGGTTGATGGTTTTCTTTATAGAACATGGGAATGTATGGCCGATATATAAGCTGATTTTATTTTTAGCCAAAAAATTCTCTTCTGTAACTGTAAATGATTCATCTGTAGACAGCAGTACAAAGTCAGCGTCATATCCTTCCGCAATCTGTCCTTTTGAAGAAAGTCCGAACCGCTTGGCAGGGTTGAGCGCTGTCCATTTCGCTACATGTTCAAATGGAATGTTGTGCTGCAGAGCAAGCTCCATCATTGACAGCAGAGAAAATTGGCCGCCGCTGATACCACCCCAAGCCTGGAACAAATTGTATGTAGCTGGATCTTTCAAGTCACTTGTACACGGTGAATGGTCCGAAGAAATCATATCAAACTTTCCATTGATTAAAAGCTCAATCAGCTTTTTTTGCTCTTCTGGCTGGCGAAGCGGCGGCGCACATTTGGCAATTGCGCCTTTTTCCTGCAGTGCATGGTGGTTAAACATTAGGTAGTGAGGGCATGTCTCAACCGTCACATTCATGCCTTTACGCTTCGCTTCTTCTATTTTTTCAATTGCTTCAGCAGAGCTGATGTGTACAAAATGAAGCGGGCATCCTGTTACTTCCGCGTAATACAAAGCACGCTGTACAGCTTCTGCTTCAGCCGCAATCGGGCGTGTTTCAAGATAGTCATCTGCTGACACAAGCCCGGCCTTCTCTTTTTCTTCTTTGAGCCAGTCGGTAATCGGACCGCTTTCTGAATGAAGAGCGAGCACTTTACCAAGCTCAGCGATGACTTTCATGCCTTTAAGAAGCGTTATATCATCTACATTTTCAAATTCTTTGTTGCCTGTTGTAGAAAGAAAAGCTTTAAACCCAATTACACCTTCTTCGGCCAGTTCAGCCAGGTGTGGCTCATTTCCCGGTACCAGGCCGCCCCACAGGGCAAAATCAGTCCAGGAAGTTTGATTTCCCTTGTTAGCTTTTTGGTAAAGTGCATCTTTATCAATCGTAGATGGAATACCATTGAGCGGCATATCGAAATAAGTTGTACAGCCGCCTGCTGCCATCATCTGAGAACCTGTATGGAAGCCTTCCCAATAATCACGGCCCGGATCACTAAAGTGAACATGAACATCAATCATGCCGGGCAGCACGAATTGGCCTTCTGCATCAATCACATGCTCTGCTTCACCAGAAATAGATTCACCAATCTCGGCGATTTTCCCACCTTTAATCGCAATGTTTGTTTGTTTTGATCCATCGGGAAAAACAACCGTTCCATTTTGAATGATTGTATCGAATTGTTTCATTTTCATTCTCCTGTCTTTAGCTTTCCAGCTGTATTAAACTGATCTTTCCTCTATAACAATGAAAGTCTTTTTATCACTGTTTCTCTTTGTTTATGTTACGTTTCTTTACATGTTTTCAGTTAAGTTGATTTTATAATATTCGAACTTTTAATTCATTAGTAAATATGTGATTTTTTCTTTCCTATTTGTACACATTATCCAAAAAAATAGCCGCTGCTTGGAAGCAGTTTATGAAAAAAAAAGCCGGTTCAGAGAGCAGCGACTGGCTGACTTCTGAAGCAGCTTTTCATCCGTTTTACAGACGTTTTTTTACCGGATTAGCCAGACTCGGGAATCCAGTGATCCGGCATTCAATTACATCTCCCTCTTGAATCAAAGCGGATCCGGGCGTCCCTGTTAAAATGACGTCTCCCGGCTGAAGTGTCATGATCTTAGAGAAAAAAGAAACGATAAACGCCGGCTGATACATCATATTGGCAATGACATTTTTATGATTGACGATGCCGTTTAAAACGGTTTCCACCTCGATCAAAGAAAGGGATGGCAATTCATCGGCGGTGATCAAATAAGGGCCGAAGCTGCAAAAGGTATTAAAGCTTTTGGCCCGCTGTAAAAAACGCGGATTTTGATTTTGGATATTTTTTGCGGTCATATCCAGACTGCTCGTAAAGCCCGCCACATACTCCCAAACATCCGCTTCTTCTACATTTTCACACGTTTTGCCAATGACGATGGCCAGTTCTGCTTCTCCAGATACATTCGGTGACTGCAACGGGATTTGAATAGGATCATTTGGCCCAATAAGGCTTGAGTTCGGCTTCATAAAGATCACCGGTTCTTCTTCCGGCGGCTGGCCTGATAACTCTAACGCTTTTTCCATATAGTTCATGCCAACCCCGAACACTTTTTCGGGATGGCGGAATAACGGCGCAAACGATACACCATCCAGGTCAAGGCCGCTTTTGGGCTTTAGCTGACTGCGTCCTTCTTTATGAAACCAATTTTTCAATTCCTCGAATTCACCGTTTTGCAGAAGCGGCAGCAATTCTTCACTCCATTGTTTTCCGGCTGCTTCGTTTACTTGATTCATAAGGTATATGTTGTCCTGCTCAATCAGTGCTGCTTTTTCCTGACCATTGCAGTAAACCGTGGCAAGCTTCATCCTTTCATTTCCTCCCCGCTGCAGCTTTTGGCAAATGAAAGTGCCCAATCGATCAGCCGTCTGTCTTGATTTTTTCCTGCGATTACGGATAATCCGACTGGCAGTCCGTTCACTTCTGCAAGCGGCAGCGTAATTTGAGGCAGTCCGGCAAGCCCGGCTATGCAAGTAAGCTGCATCGTCTTTGCCCGGTACTGTTCTGCCTCTTCACCGTGTAAATTAAGAAGCGGCGCCGGTCCTGGTGCAGTTGGAATGATTAACAGCGCATCCTCGCCTAAGAGAGCATCCATACGCCTCTGAATCTTTTTCCATTTATCAAACTGGTTTTGGCACTCCTCTTTTTGTAAGGTACCGGCCATGCGAAACCGCTCAGCAATACCCGGGCCAAATGCCGGCTGTTCATTTATAATCCACGAGCCGTGTTCTTCCCAGATTTCCAGTGCCTGGATGGTCCGGAATACCTCTGTCCAGGCAGCCAGTCCTTCTTCTGCCACACGGACAGACTCAGACTCAGCATGCTCCGTTCTTTTTTGAGCGGTCTCTAAAAAGGGCTGAAGGGCTGAAGCTGTTTCCCTGTCTGGCAGTGCCCAGGCTGCTTCTTCGACCAATAGTCGCTTGAACGGCTTCTTTTCATCAGAAGAAGGGAGCAGAACTTCGCCTGCCTGAGCAAGCATGTTCATATCCTTAGCCATCCAGCCAACTGTATCAAAGCTTTTTGCCAGCGGAATCACACCGCTTATGTTAACAGCTCCGTGTGTCGGGCGAATGCCGTACAGCCCGCAGTAGGAAGAAGGAATACGGACCGAGCCGCCAGTGTCTGTCCCAACCGCAAAATCAACAAGACCAGCAGCAGCAGCAACGGCTGAGCCGCTTGAAGAGCCGCCCGGGATCCGGTCCGGCGCTTTCGGATTAACAGGTGTACCGTAGTGAGCATTTTCACCATTCAAGCTGTACATCAGCTCATCTGTTTGAAGAGTGCCTGTAAGAGCTGCTCCTTGGGCCAGCAGTTTTTGAATAGAGTCTGCTGTTTCCTCCGCCGGATCATGTGTCCGAAGCCAGTCAGGATTTCCCGCACTGCATGTATAGCCTTTAATGGAAAATACATCCTTCACCGCAAAGAGGCGGCCATGGAGCAGTCCTTCCCCCGTTGGTGCAAGCTCGACTTCCTTGTCCATAAACGCGTTCCATTGATCAGTCATTTTGATATACCTCCCCTTTCATAAGTTTATAACGACGGCTTCTTTTTTTACGCCGTCCCTTAAAGCGGATATTTTCTATCACAAGCGACAGCAAAATCCCAATCAGGAGGCCATTGCTGACGAGCGGACGAATCATTGATGGAAATGATAGAAAGTACTCCGTTGGGAAAAACAGAAAGATAATGCCGATAAAGAGCGGCACTGCGACCCGATACAGGTTTGCCGGCGTCATGTCGATTTGTTCAAAGTAACCAAGCGCAGTTTGCAAAAGACGCATATAAGCAACAAGCAGGGCTGCACTGCCAACACTCAAAGGCATTTTAGCCATTAAGTGGCCAATGGCAGGAATGATGCCCATCACTATAAACATGGCGCCCCCAAGAATAAACGGCAGTCTTTCTAAAATACGTGTTTGATTTAAAAAACCGATAGACGACACATAAGGTGCATACGGCACCATGCCGAACAAGCCGGAGATCATGGTGAAAACACCTGAAATGGTAAAAGAGCGGCGATACTGCCGGTTCTCCGTTTGAGCCCCATACATGGAATCCGTTCCTTTTAAAGCACCAAATGTATTGGACAGGTTTAGCATACCGGCTACGACGGCCGTAATGATAATGCCAATATCAAAAGAAGGAGCTCCAAGAAGAAATACGCTGACAGCAGCGTCACCGCCCATGTCGATACTTTCACCGCCTGCTGAAAAAAATAATTCATAAACAAGCCAGCCGACAATAATACTGATTAAAAGAGAATACCGGCTGATCTTGGCATGCCCTTTTACACTAAGAAAAATGGTAAATAGAACAATGGCGCATGACAGCAAAAAAACCGGAACATCAATTTGCGGAGAAACTTCTCCTGTGCTAAAAGGAATGCCAAGCATCCCCTTTAAAAAAATAGTATTTAGCCGGACCGCCAATAAAAAGGTGAAAACGGCCATGACACCCGCGTTAAACCATCTGGCAATGTGGGAAGCCAAACCCGATACACCGATCAGCACGGTGATGATCCCCGACAAAATAATACCGACTGAAATGCTGCCTCCCAGCACAGAAAGTGGAATGCCTTGTGCGGGAGCAATGTAGCACATGCTTAAAATGACGCCCCACCAGAGGCCTGACTGTCCTTCCATAATCGAACGGCGATGACCAAACAGGGCTTGTACAATACAAGCGAGCCCTGTAAAAATAAAAGAAAGCTGAAGGAGTGCCACGATTTTCCCCTGCTCCAGCCCAAATGCACTTCCAATTGTAATAGGGATAACCACTGTATTGGTAAAAAGAAAAAACAGCCATTGCAGTCCTGCTGTCCAGTGTGTTACCTTTGTCCATTCCCACATATTGCTCACCTTCTTTTCCACACCGAAGAATAAAGAAGCCGGCTGCCCATCAAAAAATCATGGATTGAAGCCGGCTTTCCTTATTACATCATAACTTTTTCGGCAGCAGCTGTCTCGTATACATTTAAAGCAGCCTGCAGCGCTTCTCCTCTTTGAACAACGGCTCCATTTCGGATTAATGCAGCTTCAAGACCTGCCAATACAGCAAACACATTTTCTTTGCGGCAGCTGTAGCCCATTGCACCAATGCGCCAGATTTTTCCGTGAAGCGGACCGAACGAGCTGGCGATTTCAATGCCGAATTGCTCTAAGAGCATCGACCGGACAGCTTCACCGTCAATGCCTTCAGGAATGTTCACGCATGTTACCATTGGCAGCTTCCACGGCACATCGTTAAAAAGTGTAAGTCCCATCGCCTTAACACCCTCCATGATTGCTTTTTCATGAAGACGGTGGCGAGCAAATCGTGCTTCAAGACCTTCTTCAAGCACAACACGTGCTCCTTCACGGAGTGCATAAAGCATAGACGTTGCTTCTGTATGATGATTTAGACGGCGCGGCCCCCAGTAATCCTGCAGCTGGCTTAAATCAAAATAATTACTTTGAATGGGATGCAAAACATCCACTGCATCTTCCGCTGTTCGCACGCCTCTTTCCACTTTCTTGCGGGAGGAAAGAATTTTTTCAACGCGCTCATTATACGTAATCGGTGCCATGCCGGATGGAACGGAAAAACACTTTTGCGTTCCGCCAATCACTGCATCCAGCTGCCACTCATCCACCTTCACCTCTGTTCCGGCAATCGTTGCGACTGCATCTACAATCGAGATAATACCCATCTCACGGCAGGCTTTCCCGACTTTATCAAGTGGCTGCATGCATCCTGTTGATGTTTCACCGTGGACAATAGCCAGGACTTTCGGTTTTACACGCTCCAAAGCCTCAATGATCTCATCCTGGTCAAATACCTGCCCCCACTCTGTTTCAATGGTATGGATTTGGGCGCCATTACGCTCTGCAATTTCTGTCAGCAGGTGGCCAAACCGGCCAAAAATCGGGATCAGAACTTTATCTCCTGGTGCCACTACACTGGTCAGGACGGCTTCAAGACCTGAGCGGGACGTTCCATCGATTGGAAATGCCCAATGGTTCTTTGTCTGGAATACCTGGCGCAGCATATCCATTGTTTCATTCATAATCTGGGTAAATGCCGGATCAAACTGGCCTAAAATTGGCGTGCTCATCGCCCGAAGCACCCGCGGATCTGCTTCAACTGGTCCCGGGGTCATAATGGTGCGTAAAGGTGTATTTAATTCACGGTATACCGTCATTTTGTTTTCCTCCTTAATAAGCTAACTCGTATAATGTTTTTGTTAACAGCTGGACTCCTTTTTCGAGGTCCACCGCTTTTGTATATTCATCCGGCGAATGGCTGATCCCCCGATGGCTCGGTACAAACAATAAAGAGGTTGGTACATACCGGCCAAACACTTGAGAATCATGGCCTGCACCGCTTGTCATGACTTTATAAGGGGTCTGCTCCCTTTTTAAAATATCTATCGACAGCGCACTCAGCTTTTCACACATCGGAACTGGCTTTTCATTCATCCAGTTATCAATATGAAGGCCTGTTCCATGCTCCTGGCAAATGCGCTGGAATGTATGGAAAACAGAGGTGCTAAACGACTCCAGCAGCAATTCTTGACTGTGGCGAATATCAATGGAAAACACCGCTTCCCTGGCGATCACATTTGGAATGTTCGGTTTAATTTCCATTCTGCCTACTGTCGCTACCAGTTCAGGATCGGTTTCTTTTGCCCGCTGAATCAAGGTTTGAATCAGTAATGCCGCCGTATAGACGGCATCTTTACGATATGGCATTGGTGTCGTGCCGGCATGATTACTTTCTCCCGTAATTGTTACATTATAGCGGCGCTGTCCGACAATGTGGCTGACAACCCCAATGGATTTGTTCTCCCGTTCAAGTACTTCCCCCTGCTCAATATGAAGTTCAATAAAGCAATCGATATCATCTCGCTTTGCCTGGCGGAAGTGTCCAAGACCGAATCCTGCCCTGTTCATCGCTTCTGTGAATGACGTGCCGGACGTATCTTTCAGTTCCTTTATATGATCCTGCTTTCGCAATCCTGTAATATTTCCAGATCCCCAGTAGGTCAGGGGAAAACGGCTTCCTTCTTCTTCACAAAGCGATACGACTTCAATTGTCTGCTTCGGGCGGCCGTACTGTTCAAACAATGACTGCAGCGCTAGTATACCGGCAGCGATGCCGTACGCACCATCGTACTTGCCTCCATCTGTGACTGTATCGATATGGGAACCTGTTAAAATAACAGCTTCCGTTTTCTGAGATCCTTCCAGGCGCCCGTAAAGGTTCCCGGCATCATCAAAATAAGACACAAGCCCGGACTCTTCCATTTTCCTCATCAGTGCTTGTTGGGCGTCTTGCCACTTTTGATCATATAAAAGACGGGTTACGCCGCCTCTTTCGGTCTGCCCGTAACGAGCCAGCCATTCAGTCATTTCATATGCCGTTTTCGTTTCGATAGGCGGATCTGTTTTAATCATATCCATCCCCCTGCTCTTTTCTTATTGCTTTTATTGTAATGGAACAATAAGCGAAAAACATTCACAAAAATGTAGAAAATTATCTCGTTTTATTGTTTAATCTAACTAAAAGGTCAAACTATTCGAAAATCAAGGAGAGAATAAAGATGTTTATGCAGGATTTATTAGCCCTTCCAGTTTTTTCCGGCGCTGTTATTGCTGGAGGACGGGCGGGGTTGGACCGTGAAGTAAATACCGTTAATATGATGGACGCTCCAGATATTATCTCTTATCTTAAGCCAAATGAATTACTGGTCACGACCGCCTTTCATTTAAAAGACGACCTTTCTTCCATGCTGGGGCTTCTGGAGGAAATGCATAAACAGGGCTGTGCCGGCCTTGGCATTAAAACAAAGCGCTTTTTACATAACATTCCGGCTGAAGCGATCGCGCTTGCTGACCAGTATCAACTGCCGATTATTGATATACCTGTTGATACATCACTTGGAGATATTGTCCATCAATCACTCAGCTGCATTTTGGATATGCGGACAACAGAACTACACCAGGCGATGAAAACACACCAGCAATTTACGAACTTTATTATTAACGGCCAGGGTCTGGATAAAATCCTTCAAAGTCTGGCTGGCTTAACCGGCGGCCGGATTACCCTTTTAAATCAGCAGCTGCGGCCTTTTTCTGGTACAGGTAGTTTATCTGACTCTTTTTACTCTTTACTGGCCGGCATAGGCGCCTATCTTCCAAAAACAAGATTTACAGCTTTTTCAATTCGACATGAAGAAGCCTTGAAGACATTTACGTTGTTCCCTATTTACACGCATAAAAAACAGCCGAGCTACCTGGCCGTTCACCGGTTTATTCCGCCAACAGACCGCTCTGCTGTTTTAATGGTCGAACAGGCCGCCAACGTGATTGCTTTTGAATTAATGAAGGAAAATGCTCTTAAACAAAAAACACAGCGGCTTCGAAACGAATTTTTCACAAATTTTATGAATGGCGCTTTTTCCTCTTCTGAAGAAATACTGAATCGGGCAAGGGAGTTCGGCCTTTCAAATGAAAATCGCTATTTTTGTGCGGCAGGACGCATTGATCGTACCGAAAAAAGCTTTTCTCTTGCTGAGCATCAATGGGAATCAGAGCTTATTTACGATACGATTGATGAAGACATACAGGGCGCCGAAGGGAGCATGCAGCTGTATGCGACAGACGATAAATACATTGTTTTAATGGAAGCCAAAGGGAACTGGAAAAACAGTGAAGAAAGCTTTTTTTCCTTTTTAAAAGCGATTCAATCGTCCGTTGGCACGCAGCTGCAAAAAACAATTTCTTTTGGCATCAGCACATATGCAGAGCACCTAGTTCGTCTGCCGGAAGCTTACAAAGAAGCAGTGAATGCTCTTTATTACGGGTCAATGCTTGGCAGTACGCAATTTATAGAAGCCTATCAGCCAAAAGAGGTATCAGAGGTTTTGCGAATGATTCCATATGAACAGATGAAGCAGTTTTACCATAATACTTTCCAGGCACTCGTAAACGAGCCAAAGAAAGATTATGACCTTTTGATGCAAACCTTATCTGTTTACCTGGAGTCACACTGCCAGCTGTCCGAAACAGCCAAGCGCTTGTTTATTCACCGTAATACTGTCATTTACCGGCTAGAAAAATGCGAGGAGCTGCTTGGTCGCAGCTTAAAAGACCCTGAACAGACTTTATGCCTCCGTCTTGCTTTTCGAATTAAAGCGCTGCTGCAAAACAGCTGATCTAGTTTTACATTGACACTCCCACAGCTAAAGCCGTGGGAGTATCAATTAGCAATTGATACTAATAGTACTAACAAGTATATAGAATTAATAGCTACGGAACAGAATACCACTAGCCACACCATCTTGTTTATCACTCTATAGAGCTTGGAATTTCCCCTGTTTTATAAAAAGTAACAGCAAGCAGGAAGGTACAGTTTAATGGTTTAACCTTTTAATTTTCCGTTCTCCAGCGTTATCAGCCAAGCTGGGTTTGTTTTTTCATTCCTGTTTAAGATTATATACGTGACTGAATCAGTAAATAGCGCCTTTCATAAAGTTAGCGCATCTCCCCATTCCAGCAAGATAACAGCGGTGAGCCGGGCACCGACAACTTTATGCTCGTTCAAGACGTTGCACTTTTTCATTTTTATAATCGAGAAACGTTTTGCATTCTGATGTCTCTACTTTATAAAGAAAATCCCTAAGCCGCTTTTTCCAAACATGCATCTTCTAAAATCAGCATCAAAAACACCCTCTCAGGATTGGAATCAGCTGTTGCTCATTCGCCTGGAGGGTGTTTGTCGATTCGTTTTTCTATTTCACTTTTCTTTTATTTTTCAAAAATTGTACCTTTTTTAAACTTCGAATTTTTAAATGCAAGCTTCATGAGCAGGATATAGGAAAGCCCGCCGACAACAACGCCGATGATCCAGCCAAGATCTACCTGGATAAAAGCCGCTCCCGCTCCGATTAGCATCGCAATAATGGCACATGGGTTATACCCTGCAAACTGTCCATTTTCTTCATACAAATCTGAAACATTTATTTTCTGTTTCCGTAAAATATAGTACTCTACCAATAGGATTGAAACAATTGGGCCCAGGAAAGCAGAATAGATTAAGATGAACGTATTTAAGCCCTCTGCTGATGAATCCTGTACCAAAACCCACGGGAAAGAGCAAAATGCAAGCAGGCCGGTAATGACAACAGCAGGTTTGTATTTTAATTTTGTCAGTGAAGTAATTACATATGTTGGTGGAATGATATTAGCCACCATATTTACAGCAACCGCACCAATGACGATAAATGCAGAAACAGCAACCGTGATATACGGGTTATCTACTACGACGGCAAAAGCTTTTACTGGATTGGAAATGCCTGTAGCTGCTGCGAGCATCGCACCGATCGTCAGAACAAAACCATAAGCAACTACGATGGGAGAGAAGTATAAAAATCCTCGTTTTGTATCACTGATTCCTGTTTTCAGTTCTCGGGAATAATCCGCTGCACTCAAGAAAATCGCTGCATAGTTTCCAAGGAACACCATAATAAAGGCAAAGAATGGCAAGCCCCATGAGCCTTCTGCATGTACCCACCGTTCCGCAATAACATCACTGTGGGACGTCATTAAAATACCGAATACATAAACGAGTCCCAGCATGATCACAACAGATGCCAAAATTTCCATCCATTTAATCGCATGGAAACCAAACAAGGAAAGAACAATTTGAACAAGCTGGATTGCTATAAAACAAACGGCTATATTATCAAAAGAACCCTGGGTTAAAACTTTTGCAATTTCGTTTAATGCCGTTCCGCCAGTCCAGCTTTGAAACCCGTACCAGACAATCGCCGGTACACCGCGCAGCAAGGAAGATATAACTGATCCTTTACTGCCAAATGACATTCTCAGCTGTACAACGTAAGGAATTCCTGTTCTGTATCCCAGCCGGTCATTTAAAGCAAAAAAGGTTGAAATAATACCAATGGCGATCGCCGCTGCTAAAAAGGTCTGCACAAGGTTCAGTGTAGCTGCACCGGCTACAATCAAACTGGCACCGAGCGTCATATTTCCGAGGTTTACGCCGTCACCAATCCACATAAACATGTAGGAAAAAGATCCGACCGTTCGGCTTTTCTCCGTTTTTGGTTTTAACGATTCATCGATTCCTTTTGAATAAGGAACCTGTACTTCTTCTGCTGTCTGCCTGGCTAAATTTGTTGACACAGTTGCCCTCAACTCCATTCTTAGTCTTCAGAGAAAAACGCTTCTTCATATTGATAAAACCAGATTTAATTGATAGAATATTCAGTTAAGTAAATGTAAAATCTATTTTTAAAAGCGATATATCTCTTAAGTCATTTTAGGTTGCATTCTCGTTTCATTAATAAACTGTAAAAAAGATATGAATTATCTATGGAAGATAACTTTCTTTTTCATGTGACTTAATATAACATAATTGAAGTTTATAAAAATCTGAATTAAAAGTCATTGGGAGATATGTACATTTTTCAGTATTATTTTAGATGATTTGAATAAAAGGTTTTTTAGAAGTATTTTAAAACAAGTATTTTCTTTACAGACACAAAAAAGAAGCAGCTTTCCAATAGCTGCTTCATTCATGATCATTTGTTTTAAACAACCTTTTCTGTATGAATCCAGAACTTAATCAATAGTTCATTCTTTTTAAAGGAACTGATTTTTACCTTATTACTTGTTTACTGATTCGAGCCAATGGTCCGGTTTACGCAGTGAAACAGGCAGCTTTGTGTGCCGGTCACCTTTAGCTGCATTTACCTGAGCCTGCGTCAAAAAAATGCTTCCTGTCAAGTCGGCCCCTCTTAAATCGGCATCACGAAAGTCGGCACCAATCAAATCTGTCAGCCGGAGGTCCGCTCCTCTCAGGTCTGCCGCGATCAAAAGCGCTCCCCTCAAGTCAGCCCCTCTTAAATCCGCTCCTTTTAGCTTTGCGCCAAAAAAATCTTTTCTAAGTGCTGCTTTCGCTTTCTTTTTTGATACAGCTCTTGCCCGCACATACTTGCTCGACTGCAGTAAAAGTTGATTGACCATCGCTCTGTGAACGGGAACATCAAGTGCTAAAATAGCTTCAGGGCTGAGCTGTGTAAGCGCATTTATCTCCTTTACAGCTCTCCGCAGGTCTGTATGAATTGGCTCTGTTTCCTTCCACTCAAGCGCTTCTCCTAGATAACAAAGCATTTCATGAAGCTGCTGCATAATGGGAAAGACATCAAACATCTCTTTTTTAGATGCCGGATTTTCCCGCCAGCTTGTACCTTTGTATGTAAACTGTGATACTTTTTGTCCCGCTCCGAAACATTCGTATACTGCACAGCCCCTGAAACCTTTTTGCCTAAGGTTTTGATGGATGCCACAATAGAAGTCCACCTGTAAATTCTTGCATGGTGTACCACTGTCCTTATCCATGGCAAAATCAGCCGATTTTGCATAAGGCAGTGCCACACAACACAGACCAAAACAGTTATCACAGTCGGCTCGCAAATGGCTTTTTGTACTTGCTAGTTGACTAGACACCCTTTAACACTTCCTTCAATAATGAATCTATTATTCATTTGTCTGCTTATGGAAAAGTATACTGTTCCTTCTTTTAGAAAACAAACCCCTCTTTTAGCAGAAAGGTTCTCTTTTTTATCTTTTGTTTATTCTTTTAAAGATCGGGAATAGTACGAAGGTAAACTTATCACAAAGGAGAGTGCATAACATGGCAGGAAATAAAGCAATGATGACAACACTGGCACTGGGAGCAGCTTACCTTCTTCGAAATGAAAAATCTCGGACAAAACTAATGAATCAATTTAAAGCCATGGGCGGCAGCTCAAAAAGTAAAGCACCCGAGCAGCAAAAGTCACTGCCGCTCGGATAAACCAGAAGCGTGGATCCTTTTATTAGGATTCACGCTTTTTCTATTTATAGTTTTTCAGAATAGTCAGCAGCAAACCCGGAAAAAGCAGGTCCCTCTTATCTCTCTTCCTCCATTCTTACTTCTTCACCACAACCAATTAAGTTAAGATGCCAAGTTTTTCATTGACTCCTTTGTTTTTACGCTATAATCAAAATAGCATTAATAATTATATTTTTTATTAGGAGGATTTTCATGCCAAAGCCAGCTTCCATAAACGATTCATCGGTTATCCCTCAAATAGTGAAAGAAGCGATCAAAAAAGAAAAAGGTCATTTTGTCTCTGATGCGGAGCTGTCTGCTTATATAAGAGTAACACCAAAAGCAGTGTTAATGGATTTATGCATGGATTTATTTAAAGAAGAACTAAGCGTAGCGGACATTTTTCATGTAATAAAAAATACGTACCATATTGATTTAAACGAGAAAACACTGCTCCCTAAACAAAAAGCTCGTGTATTGCAGGCATATTCATTGAAAGAAAGCGATGCAGCTGTGGCTTCTTTGCCTGCTATAGCCATGGATTTGCAGGTTAAACAGCATGAAGGCAGCCTGACAAGCGCTGATGTTCGCACGATGGTTAATCAGCTTTTCGGTATCAATTTAGCCGGTATCTCGGAATTGGATGCAGCCAGAATTTCACTTTATTCAAAAGGCCAGTGGCTTTCTCAAAGCGAAACAAATTTATTTATCGTCTATACAGGGACTGGGGATATTGATGCACGGATCGTCCCAACCGACTATTTTACGGAGAAAACAGGTCTTAAAATAGTACCAGATGATCTGCAGCAGTCTTTAGCCACACTCGGTTTCTATTACGATGAAACCATCCAAAGCGTTTATTATACTAACCCAAGCGGAGAAGCTGTTCCGAATGATTTCAAAGTAAAAACGATGAAAATGATTGAGAAGTATATTAAACACAATTATTCACACCTATAAACCATTCCCTTAAACGAAATGCTCTGCCTGAAAAAACAGGCAGAGCATTTTTATGTCTATAAAAGCCATAAACAGATGCACTTTAGGATTTGCTTATTTTGCAAAAGAGGAGAGAAATTTCACTCGGTCTCCCATTGGTGGTACATTGTTATCAACAAGCGCTATCTCTAAAACAGCCGGTCCCTTTGCATTGATCAAACCGCTGATTACTTCCTCGTTCATATCTTCCATTCTATCAATTCTGAAGCTTGGAATATTCATCGCTGCTGCCATCGCTGTAATATTAATAGGCTCCTGTTCAAAAGTAGGATGCGAGCGCTGATATTGCAGTGTATGTCCATGATAAACCATACCAAGACGCGCATTATTCATGACAACAAATAAAATCGGCAGGCGGTATTCTTTTGCTGTTAAGATTTCCATTCCATGCATAAAGAAACAGCCATCTCCTGTTACACATACCGTCGGCCGCTCAGGCTCAGCGAGTTTTGACCCGATCGCGGAACCAATGCCGCTTCCCATGGCACCAAAATGTACATTAATGTCGAATGTGTGAGATTCCTTCACTTTCATGTGATGAATCACATAGGACATAAACTCTCCAATATCTACACAGTATCTGGAATCCGAAGGCAGGTAATTCTGAAGTGCTAACAGCACATTTTTCGTATTGTATTCTTCCCCAGCTGCACTTTTGTTTTCAGCAATCTTTGTTTCCTTTTGTGCTGATGCACCTAATATCTTTAATTCTTCAATCAAGAAAGCGAGGCTTAAATGAATATTCCCTAACACCGGTGCATCCACTTTATATTTTCGGTTAAATACTGTTTCATCAAAATCAAGCTGCACAACAAATCGATCTTTTGTCAGGTTTGCATTGTAATTGTTCGTAGCTGTTTCACCTAAACCGGATCCGATGATCAATAAAACCTCGCCGCCGCCTTCATTAATAAGGGTAGAAGCAGACTCGTGACCGGCAAAGCCAAATACGCCTGCCGAAAGAGGGTGGCTGCTTGGAATAACGCCTTTTGCCTGTGGCGTCGTCATAATTGGCCAGTGTAATAGTTCTGCCAGCTCAAGCACCTGGTCAACTGCATATCGAGCTCCCTGTCCTACAAAAAGATAACCGCTGTCTCTGTTTACCAGTTCCCTGGCCACCTTTTTGATTGTATCAAGATTCGGAATTGTTGGCTTTTTAACAGGTGGTGTCGGTACCGCTTTTTCTTGTACTTTTCCTTGCTGCACATCAATCGGCATAGAAATGTGAACAGGTCCTGGAACGCCAGAGACGGCTATCTCTGCGGCTTTCACAATTTCCTCGAGCAGGTTCTCTGCTTTTGTTACTGTCACACTGTACTTTGTAACGGGTGCAAACACCGGCTCCACGTTTAACTCCTGAGAGGCATTTAATCCGACTGTGTCGACAGGAACGGCTCCGGTTAAAAATAAAACCGGCAAGTGTTCCCGCATCGCGTTGGCTGCCCCCGTAACTAAATTTGTTCCCCCCGGACCGCTGCAGCCTACACAGATGCTCAGCCCATTTGTATATTTTGCATAAGAAGCAGCCATATAAGAAGCAGCACCTTCGTGCTTTGTAATAATCGGTGTGATAGATGGAATATCATATAGTTCATCGAATAAAGCATTCACTGAACCTGCTGGAATACCAAAAATGTACTTTACACCCATGCCTTCAAAATAATTCAACACTGACCGAATGGCTTTCATAAAAAATCCCCCTGAGCTTATTTTTTATTTTTTGTGGTCAAGATATTTTTCTGAGAACATTTCTGCTGTTAATGGTTTGTTAAAAAAGTAGCCCTGCATTAAATAGCAGTTCATTGTGTTTAAATAATCCACCTGCTCTTTTGTTTCTACACCTTCTGCGATCACATCAAGATTTAAATTTCGTGCTAATGTAATGATAGTATTGGTAATAGCAGCATTGTCCTGATCTTCTGTTATATCCTGCACAAATGACTTGTCAATCTTTAATGTGCTGATCGGAAGGTTTTTCAAGTAGCCTAAAGAAGAATAGCCTGTCCCAAAGTCATCCACTGCAATTTTCAGCCCAAAATCCTTGAGCAGATCCATCGTTGTAAAGGTCGCGTCCATGTTTTTCATAATTTGATTTTCAGTTAATTCCAAATGCAGAAATTCGGGCAACAAATCGGCTTCTTCCAGGGCACTCTTAATAATCGAAAATAAATTGTTTTCTTCAAACTGACGAACGGATAAATTGACCGCTACATTGATGAAAAGCCCCTGCTCATGCCACCTTTTTACTTGCCTGCATGCGTTGCGTAACATCCACTCCCCGATTGGAACGATTAATCCCGTTTCTTCTGCAATGGGAATAAACTCAGCAGGCGAGACCAGCCCTTCTCTCGGATGGCGCCACCTTACAAGCGCTTCAGCACCAATAACTTTGCCTGTTTTGCTGTCTATTTGAGGCTGATAATGAATTTCCAGCTCATCGTTGTCCAGGGCTTTATACAGGGCATTTTCAAACTTCATGCTTTTAAAAGTCCGGTTATCCATCCCGCTTTTGAAAAAGTAAAAGCTGTTTCCTGATATTTCTTTTGCTTTATACATTGCTGTATCCGCATTTTTAATCAGTGTCTCAGCGGCTTCACCATTTTCCGGGTACAAGCTGATACCAATACTTGTCTTAATATGAACTTCATTTTCTTTAAGATAAAACGGCTTGGCAAAAGAGTGACTGATTTGTTCTACTACAGTCATGACTTCTTCCTCGCTCTTGATTTTCGGCAAAATAATGGTGAACTCATCACCTCCCTGCCTTGAAACACTTGCTTTTGACGGAATGCTTGCACTTAACCGCTTAGCAGCATCCTGCAGAAGCAAGTCACCATAGCTATGCCCTAAACTATCATTGATTAGCTTAAAGCGGTCTAAATCCAAATACAAAATAGCCAGTTTTTCTCCCGGATGCTCCCTTGCATGCGTTAATTCTTCAATCAGTCTCTCATTCAACGAAACACGATTAGGCAAATCGGTTAAGCTGTCGTAAAAAGCAAGATACTTTATTTCTTCTTCCATCTGTTTTCTTTCCGTAACATCTTTGAATGTGACAACTTCGCCCAGTACGTTGGCTCCTTCTTTCATAGAAGAAATCACATATTCTACCGGAAAATACGTGCCATCTTTCCGGTAAAAATATTGCTCCACTTCTGAATAAGCCGTTTTGACTTTTTTCTTTGGAACTTGTTTTTTCGGAAATATCACATCAGACAGTTTTCCAATGAGCTCCCCTTTCTCGTATCCAAGCATCGTTTCCCCCGCTACATTACAAAAAGTAATACGGCTGTCAAGATCCAGCCCAAAAATCCCTTCTCCTGCAGAGTGCAGAATCAGTTCTTTTTCGCGGCTAAGCTGACGCAGTTCCGATACAACATGTTCAAGCTCTTTATTTTTAATCGTGATTTCAGAAGTGCGCTCTTCTATAATGACTTCTTGTTTTTCCATATATAACAGGTTCGAAAGAGTAGAGGCCGTTGCATCTACAATTGACTGTGCCAGCTGTCTGTCTGCTTCTGGATAGACAAACCCTTCCCTCTCCAGATCCACTACCGCAATAGCCCCTAACACTTCGCCCATCGCAATCATAGGAAGCATAAAAAGACCTTTAATACCGAAGTTTCTGCATAGCTCATGATTGGGCCGGCTGTCTTTAAATACATCTGGAATCAGCACTGCCGTTTTTGTTTTAATCACTTCCTGGAAAACAGCATCGCTCGTTGAATCCATCGGCGATTTCATGTGGATGTTAATCCAGTCTTCTTCATTCCAGTCACTATGCGCGCTTAAGCCCGCCGGTTTCAGTTTTTTCTCTGCCAAAGGATCAAGCAAATGCACACCGACGTTATAGTTGTTCAGGGCCTTTCCTACATAAAAAAAGCATGTATCGACTACTTCTTTCATGGTTGAACACAAAGAAAGCTCACGCGTTAAATCCAACAGCATCTGCTTTTCTGCAATAAGATTTTCTTTACGGGTCAAATTAGTGGTATTGCGAATCGCCACGGCCGCCATATTCACATAGGCTTCCACCGTTTGAATTTCTTCTTTTGTTAAATTCATTGGAGTGCCGTAATCAAACAAAAAAACAAGACCAAATAACTTATCTTCATAGGAAATAGGAAGAACCAGAAGCGATTGGATTTTAAAATGCATCATGTTCCTCGGATCCGGGCGGTCATCCTTTGACGTATCGGGTATATAAATTGTTTTTTGTGTTTCAATTACTTCTTTCGCAAGCAGGTCTCTTTCTGTATCAATCACATGCATGTCCAGAGTCATTCCCTCTATTACTTCCGGTTTCCCCACGTAGCCTCTGAATGTCCCGTCCTCCTGCGGCAGGTAAATACCTACAGAATCACACTGCACAATTTCCTCAGAGATAGCTGTGACGACATGCCCCAGCACTTCACGTAAATTTAATTTCGTATTAATTAATTTGGTAATATGTGCAAGACGCGAATACCTTGTCTGTTCTTTCTCCATTCATGCATCCTCCATTATTTACATTCATACTTTTTACGCGCTGGAAGAATTTCTTTGCTTGTTATTCTTTTTTATTTATGAAGCCTTTCTTTATTCAAAATCCGTGCGCTATATGATTTATAAGTTCTTAAACTGCTTTATCAGAATCGGAAAAAGCAGCCCGAATATCACATTATCTGTTTTCTTTACCTTTTCTCCTTAAACAGTGAACCGCCTCCAGGTTTTGTTCAGGTAAAACAAATAACAATATCCGGGCTGCTTTCAGTTATTAGGCATCCGAATATTTTGAAATTTTATCCTTTTTATAAACTTTTTTATATCCTTATTATATACAATTTTCTCTTTAAAGATTTTCCACTCTTTTATTATATTTTTTATTTCTATTATACTATGTATTTTTGGTATTCCTTCTACTTTTATGTAGGCATTTATAACTAAAATTTATTTCTCAAGAGGATTTTACACTTATCCATCGATGTTGCTATGTGAAAATGAAAGCAAAAATTACTAAATAATACTTAAAAGGAATATAAGAGGTAATTTTACAGATGCCAGTTTTATTTATTTTCTTCTCTTTGCTTAATTTATCTCTAGTCTAACCTCTGACCGCATACATATAAAGAAATGAATAAAACTGTTTGTTCCAATCAAGCGGGACAAGCCAGAGAAACAAAGAAGCGCTAAAAAGAGGTGAGGAAAACGATATGGTTGTTGTCATTGAAAAAGCACTGCTTCTTATGATTACCTTGCGCTTAATCTCCGGAAGCATTGAAGTAACCGCTGCTCTATTGATGCTAAAGTTCAACAGCTTAGAGAAAGCTTTTTACATCAACAGCATGCTTGCTTTAGTAGGGCCGGTTGTTTTAATTGTCACAACAGGAATTGGCTTATATGGAATGGCCGGAAAAATGCCATTGATGAAAAGCATTGGCCTTGTCTGCGGCATCTTACTTATTTTATACAGCCTGCGTTCCAAATAAGCGAAGGACAAGCCATCTAAAAAGAAAAGCTGATTAGGCTTTTCTTTTTGTTTTTATGGACAGATTAGTTCGTACATATCAGGATTTCCTTTAATATTTATTTTTATGAGAGACACTTCCTTTTTAAGGGAGGAGAAACCAGTTTTCCCACTCCCTTTTTTACATAATTCGGCCTTCTCGTGAGAATTTATTCTTGTAGGGGAGGTATGTATGAATGGAACAAAAAACGTGTGGCGGCAGTAAAGATAATGAAAAACTTGCCTGGTGGCAGCTTTCTCTGATTGGAGTAGGCTGTATTATCGGCACCGGCTTTTTTCTCGGGTCAAGTATTGCCATTCAAATGACGGGACCCTCCGTAGTGATCGCCTTTCTTCTTGCTTCGTGTGGAACGTATATTGTTTTTGAAGCCTTGGCTAAAATGTCTGCGAAGGATCCTCAAAAAGGATCGTTTCGTTCATATGCTAAAAAAGCTTACGGCAGATGGGCAGGCTTCAGCAGCGGCTGGGTATATTGGTGTTCAGAAATGCTAATCATTGGCAGCCAATTGACGGCAATATCAATTTTATCAAAGTTTTGGTTCCCACATATTCCAATATGGATATTCGCATCCGGATTTGCGGTTTGCGGCCTGCTTGTGCTTTTTATTGGAACAAAAGCGTTCGGCAAGCTTGAAACCGTGTTTGCTGTCATGAAAGTAGCAGCCATTTTTATGTTCATTGTACTTGCTGTGCTCGCTCTTACCGGTGTAATTAATGGTGACCCAAAAGCAGGGATGCCCCGTTCCATTAACGGATTTTTCCCAAATGGCGGAATTGGCTTTTGGAGCTCGCTTTTATTTGCTTTTTACGCACATGGCGGTATTGAAGTAATGGGTGTGATGGCGATTCATCTGCGAAATAAAGAAGATGCGCCAAAGTCAGGAAAAGTAATGCTTGGAATTCTTGGCTTGATTTATGTAACAGCTCTTTCCCTGGCTCTGTTATTAATCCCCTGGACATCGTTTCAGCCGGATAAAAGTCCATTTGCCATGGCTTTACTGAGCTACCACCTGGATTTTTTCCCGCATGTGTTTAATGCGGCTGTTATCATTGCTGGGTTTTCAACGATGTCTGCATCCCTATTTTCAGTTACTACCATCCTTCTTACCTTATCTGAAGAAGGAGACGCACCGGCTATTTTCAGCAAACAAAAGAAAAAGAAACGAAAGATACCGCTGCCAGCTGTCGCATTAACATCGGTCGGTCTTATTTTATCCATCGTTTCCTCATTGCTTTTGCCCAAAAATGTATATGAGTATATTACTACTGCTGCCGGCCTGATGCTTTTATATAACTGGTTTTTTATTTTGATTTTTTACCATCGACTGATCAAGCCTACAATGGGAGACAAAATAAAAAGAATCATTGGCATGATTCTTGTTTTGGCAGCGCTCAGCGGGACACTTTTTCATCAGGCGAGCCGCCCAGGATTTTTTATAAGCCTGGCCTTTATCACCGTTATCGCAATTGTCGTCTTGATTCTCCGCCGAAAATGGAAGAAAGAAGAGGGTCAATCCCCTCAAGAACAAATGAGTTAAAACAATACTTTATAAGCCTCCATACCAAAATAAATACCAAACCCAATCATCGAAAGAGATGAAACAACCGAAATCCCTTTTAAAACCCCGGTCGATAAAAATCGCCGGGCACCGCTTGAAAGAAAAGCCATCGTGATGTCCCATACGAGGATGCCCGAGATAACGGCCAAGCTATGTAAAACAATTTGATTTTGTGTAGAGGATTGGGCTGTTTCCGCCAAAATAGATCCATAAATCCCGAGCCAAAAAAGAATCGTAAGCGGGTTCAAAAGTGACATGAAAAATCCGGAAAAAAGGGATTTACGCAGAGGAATATTTCTGCCAAAGCGCATATCCAGCTCAATTTTTTGAAGGGTTAGCAGGTTTTCAATACCTGTATACATTAAAACAAAGCAGCCAAACAGCCAGAGAAGTGTTTTGATAAATGGCAGCTCGATCACATGCGCCACACCTACATAGACCATAAGCATATAAAGCACATCTGCCGTTAATGCACCAATCCCAAAAATCCATGCATGGAAAAAACCATTTTTGATCCCGGTGTTTAACTGGGCCGCATTCACAGGTCCAACTGGTGCCGCTAAAGACAGGCCTAGAAACATATATGTAAAAAGTGAGTTCATTACGTAACCTCCTGTAAAATGATGTCTTTGCATCATATTCAGAAAGAAGGGCTTGTACGCCTAAAGATAGGAGAATTTATGATGAATAAACGACGTTTTAATTTACTTTTCTTATTTGTGTACTTATGTAGCTTGACAGCCTGCCAGATAAATGAACAGGAAGTCACCGCAGACTTTGAAAGGGCTCCTTTCCAAAACCTTGCTTCAAAAAAAGATGGAGTTTTATTCACCATTAAAAATCAACAGGGCAAATTGCCTAAAAATGATATAACTGTAACCGTAGTAAATCAAAGTAGTCTTTCATTTACATATGGCGAGCATTTCGCTATTGAAAAATACATGGACGGTGTCTGGTATTCAATTCCTCTACAGATAAAAGCATTGGAAGCTGGGAATTCCCTGCTGCTCCCGGATGAATCTATTGTACAAACCGTTTCCCTTGATCCTTATTTGGAAAATGACCTTCCACCCGGAAAATACCGGCTTGTAAAGTTTTTTGGAGAACTAATGGATTCAAGGCAGAATCGCAAAAAAAATAAATTGATTCTGGCTGTGCCGTTTAAAGTTACGAATAACCGCTTGTTTATCCAATAAATTGCCCCGCGCTTTATTCTTCTTGTTTCTGTATGAAAAGTCTCCCGCCAGTACGCGCTATAAACGTTTCCCTGAATTGTCCTTGAAATAATATTTCTCACACAAAAAAAGCCAGGCCTACGCCTGACTGTAAAGACATCGGTAAAACCCGTAGGTCCCTTTATTATAAAACCCCATCAATATGTTTACCAGCTTGCTTTTTTTACTCCTGGCACTTGTCCTTTATAAGCAAGTTCTCTGAAGCAAATACGACAAAGCTGAAATTTACGAAGTACAGCATGAGGCCGGCCGCAACGCTCACAGCGAGTATATTCACGCACTTTGAACTTTTGTTTACCCTTATGCTTCATGATTAGTGCTTTTTTTGCCAACTAAAAAACCTCCCTTTTAAAATTAGGGCAGGAGAGATAGTCAATTATAACCTCATTTAAGTAAAAAGTGAACAGGTAGATGCTGGGTTGCATCTTCCATCTGTTTGCTGATCTCTGAAAAGATAAAGCCGTCCAAGCTGTACTGCTCAGGCTGTAGAAAAATGATTGATAACCGTTACATGAACAGGATAGATCGGCGGCATCCGGGCAGCTCCGCTTTCCATGGAGCAGGCGCTGAGCCCGAGTGCACCTGGCGGCTTCTCTGGTCTCAGCTGCCCTCTAGTCCCATAGGAGTCTACGCCGCCCTCCCGCCGCCAAGTAGCCTGCGACAAGATAGTACCAAATTAATAAGGTCGTATTTTTTCTTTTTAAAAAAGAGGAAATGTATACCCAGTCCTTGGCTGATTGATCTTCAACACCACTTATCGGTTTTTTTTGAAAGAGAAAGACTTTGTCTACACACTGAGCAGTACAAGCTGTACTGCTCCTTCTACTCTAAACCATTTCAGCACATGCTCGGCGGTGGAGGTGTGTTACTTTTTAACACAGAAGGCGGCGTATTATAAATATAAGGAGGGGCCGGCTTTAAAACAGGTGCTTTCGCAAGCGGCACTGGATGTTCTACATACTGAAACACGCCTTTCCCATCCATGCTCGGACCATATGCCCATCGTCCTTCAGCACTTTGGTTTCCTGCTGAAAAGTTAAAGAGAGTATAAGCTACTTCCTGTTTTTCAAGCTTGCGCGGGAATGTACTTGGAACTACTACATTTTCTTTTGCTTCCAGCTCTTTAATTGCGGCGATCCACTGATTTTGGTGCATAGTATCACGGGCAATCAGCCAGGAAAGCATATCACGCACCCCGCGGTCTGACGTCATCTCATACAACCGGCATACTTGCAGTCGCCCCTGGGATTCTGCATTTAAATTCGCCCGAAAATCAGCCAGCAGGTTTCCACTAGCGATAATATAATCAGCTGTCCAGCGGTTTCCTACACTGTCAGCGGGCATTGCACCAAGGCCTGATACAATTGCATGCTGCGGGTTCATTCCCCCTAAGATAGCGCCTATAACAGGGTCTTTGGCTGCCTCCTCTAAATCCCCCACCGGTGCCCCATCTAAAAGCCGGGCAATCATTGTCGCAAGCATTTCAATATGGGCCAGCTCTTCCGTTCCCGTATCCATCAGCAAATCTTTATATTTCCCGTTTCCACGAACATTCCATCCCTGAAAAAGGTATTGAAGTGCTACGGATATTTCACCAAACTGGCCGCCGAGTACTTCCTGAAGCTTTTTAGCATAAAGAGGATCTGGTCGATCTGGCTTTGCTTGATATTGCAGCTCTTTTATATGATAAAACATCTCTCACACTCCATCTAGGAAGATTTCCTACCTCTATAACGTATGTAGAACTCCCAGGAAGGTGATTTTGCGAATCATTAGTAGCGAAAAATCTGATCCCTTTTTTTGCTACTAATTATTTGTAATCTACATACCTTTTACCGGAATAAAGAGACTGGAACAATACCAAAGAAACGCTCCGTTGTTAGAAAAAGGAAAGGAGGTGCCGCACCTCTCTTTTTATCTTGTCCTTCCCTTTCAATAATTATTTAAATTTAAAAAATGTAAAAACTTCTTTCCACTCTACAACTTTAGCTGGAACGGCAGGCTTACTACCTGCCTGTGCGGGCAAAAGAAGTGAAATGGTATCGGCAAATGTGGAAATTCAAATATACAGATGCTCACCAGCGAGTATGAATTAAAAAGGACGGGGTAAAGTGTGTCTCGTACGAAGAGTAAAAAGTTAGTATATAACTCTAGTGGGAAACAGACGATAAAGCAGTGCATATTATCTACTTAAAATAATGCAGGTCATTTGCAAGCATACAGGTTAAAATGCTAAATCAACATAAACTGTTCCCTCTGCTCCCTCTCTAATATTTTATCCGGGTCCCCTGTTTATTTTCTTTTATTCACCAAAAAATTCCAAGTTAATTATTTATTTTTCCTAAAAAACTGTTTGTATTTTCCCGATCGGTTATGTATAATATATCTAAATGATATATATCTTTTAGATAGGATGACGAATTTGAAAACTTACAGTGATACCACATACGCCATTTTAGGAATTTTAACAACAGACTGCAGATCTGGTTATGCCATCAAGCAGTTTATTGATCAGAGCTTACATCACTTCTGGAAAATTAGTTATGGACAAATCTATCCGACACTAAAATCCCTTGTCGAAGAAGGGTTGGCAGAAGTTCAAATTTCATCCACCCCCGGAAAACCAGACAAAAATGAGTACTCCCTTACTTCAAAAGGAAAAGAAACGCTCAAGAATTGGTTAGAGCAGCCCATTAAACAACTGCCTGTTGAACGAAATGAAATTTTGCTTAAGTTGTTTTTTAGCCGCCATCAGCCTAAAGAAAAAACGCTATTACTGCTGGAAAGTTATAAAAAGGATTTAGAAAGTCGTTTCCAAACGTATGCCGCGATTGAACAGGCCATTACCAAGTACCACGATACCTCCGCGGACACCATGTATTGGCTGTTCACATTAGACTATGGAAAAAGAATAACGAAAGCTGCTGTGGAATGGTGTGAGGCCGCTTTTGACAAGTTATTACATGAGGGGGTTTAGGAATGAGCAAGCATATTTATCCTGGGCGTTATACGACAGAGAACACGGAAGATCTTGTTGTGTTCATCATTGGAATGAGAATCAACAAGCCCGCTGCAATAAATAAGTGGCTGCCTGTATTCAATGCTATGCCCGGAATGATTCGGGAGCTTTATACAAACAAAGATGATTTAGGCTTTCTATCAGCGGAAAACTATTTCGGACTTAAAACAACACTTATGATTCAATATTGGCGTTCAATGGATGATCTGCTTGCTTATGCTAAAAATGAAAAACATTTAACAGCCTGGGGTAACTTTCATAAAAAGGTCGGCAACAATCCTGCTGTTGGCATTTATCACGAAACCTATCAAGTAAAAAGTGGAAATTATGAATCTCTCTATGGAAATATGCCTCACTTCGGCTTAGGAAAAGCACTGAAACATATTCCCGTTACGGCAGAACGAAATTCCGCTCAAAAACGGCTTACCTCCTACAAAGCGAAATAATTTATAATCAGCACGAGAAAAGAGCACCTAAAAGTGAGTTTCAGGTGCTCTTTATCCTTGTTAAAAATTCATTTGAAGGGACCAAGGCGGAGCTGCATGGAGGTGTATTTCTTCATTTTTTAGGAGCGGCTCACGTAGAAGTTATAGACTGTTGATGTAAAAATCGAATGACTTATCCTCCCCGCGTTCTTGCAGAACAATTAGGAGTGTTAACCGATCAGAATCTATACAGACATCAGAAGATTGAACCTCTCTGTCGCGTTAAAAATACTGAACCCTGACAAGGAAGCACCTTCATATAGTTTATTTAACAAAAGACGTTAAGATCGAATAAAAAAAGACGAGTTAACCAATCCAATTGGTTGAATCGTCTTTACCTAAAAATAATGCAAGGTAATAAAAAATATTTCGCAAATTACAAGGTGGCAATATCAATAACGAAGCGACAACACACATCACTGCGGAGAACCCATTCATATGCTTCATCTACCAGGTCAGCATTCATCACTTCAATCATTAGGGAAATGTCGTATTCAGTAGCGAAATCGAGTATTTCTTGTATTTTCCGAATTCCGCCAACAAGAGCAGCAGTTAGTAAAAATCAACTAACATCGATTAACTTTTAGTTATTTGATAAGGGAAATATGGATAACAAGGGTAGATAACTCCTTTTTCAATTTGTTCAGGTCTAACCACAAATTCCTTATATGTTTTCTCATGTGCAAGCGTAACATTATGTAAACCAGATCCGTTGTAATAAGTGACATTTTCAGTTTGAATGCTCATTAGATTCCTCCCTTTCTTATCATTCTATTCTAAATATATTCTTTATACTGCTAGATTATTCTTAGTCAAAATAATAAAAAGAGAATGACAAGGTAAACGTTGAAGTACAAGCTGCTATAAAAACCATTCAGGCTGGAAAACGGTTCCTTTTGTTCACATCCCGAAACTTTAAACGGTTCAACAGGCAGTTTAAACCCTGATCCGATTAAAAAAATACCTTTTTCTCGGAGTTTACTACTTTAGTATATTTAATGAGAGTCCACTACAGGGTCAACATGACGTTTATATACCGTGCCTTGTTTTGTTCATGGCCGGGATTGGTTTAGTTAAAACAATTCTCCATGCTTCCGAATTGCTTCAACTAAACCTTTCCTTTCATACCAATCCGGCAAAAATTATTTGTAATGTGAGTATAGAGGGGTCTCCACCTTCTTTTTTGGGTAAGAATGTGTCAACCCTTTTGTTTAATGCTTGATCATAGATACAGGCTGACATTATCAGGTCTTTTCCAGGTAAGAATGGGCGGGTAAGAACTGGGACCCCCTTTTTACCCCAGCGGTTCTTACCCCCAAAAAAGCCTATTGTGTAATGCTATTCTTACCTGTTTTCAGCTTTTAATCTGCAAGTTTTCTTCTCACGTTTTTACAGGCTATTTTCTCTTTTTCTATATTTTTCTTCAGAATAGTAAATTTTATGATATAGATATATTTTATTGGCCCCCTTCATGACGTTAAATGCCTCCTTATCTTAGAAAGAACAGGGTTAAAAAATAAAACGTCAGACATGTAATTTTGCAGCCCATAAAAAGCTGCTTACGTCTGACGGTTACATATAAAACGTACTTTAATAAAAGTTTACCGGGTTCATTACGTCAGACGCTCTGCTTTGTGTATGCCCTTTCCATTTAAAGCTGAAAACCCGCTTTACATTAAGTGTGTAAAGCGGGTTTTCATACAGCTTTTTTTGTCGTCAGCTTCTCCATACTGTCTGTTTATTTGGAGCGGAAGGGTATCCAGAAGCTTTTATCCCATGTTTCGATAGATCGATCTGTCTGCAATAGCTCTTACAGTCGCATCCATTTTGGTGATCGTCTGTTTCATTAAATAACCAGTTCTTTTTTGACCAAGTACATAGGACTCCTGGCTGATCATGGCCGTCAGCTGGATTAAAATAAAATGGCTGGTTTTCTGCAATTTGAAAGATACTTCGCCATATAACTATCCCAGCTTTTTACTGTCTGCCCAATGAATTTAAGCTTTCTCTTAGCAAAAAACATTACAAACAAAAAAGAAATCGCTTTCAATTTTGAGTATTTAAAAATAAAAGCTAAAAGTACAATTGAAGATCATCCTCAATTATATTTACTTATTGTGTCCTTCTAAAAAAGATGATCTCCAATGGAAAAACCAGCTCTTTTCCATATTCATCTGAAAAGAACTTTATCTCGTGTCTTTGTTTAAAATATCTGTCGCATTTACCTTTGAAACAAATCCCAGCTCCCGCCAGGCAGCTTCTGTAGACCATGGCTTCCCAGGATTATCTGAAACACCGTAGTAAGTACCATATTTTACAGTTGACTGAAGCGCTAAATCAAAAAGCTGGATTGTATCTTCATGAGACAACAGGGTACGATGCAGACGGTCATCTTCTTGTACAGCCTGCTGTTCGTCAGGATGAACACTGCCGATCCGCAAGTTAACGATAGAAAGATCATGTTTTGATTCCTGAGCCAATATATGTCCAATATTTTCAGAGGCCAGCTTTAAAACCCCGTAAAGCCCCCGGGAATATGGATAATCATCCGTTTGGATTTCTCTGCCCAAAGAGGAAACTCCATTATTCTCGTAATAGTCAGTTGTGTGGTTACTGCTGGCGAAAACAACTTTAGGGATCCCTAATTCGATCGCTGCACGAAAAGCATAAAAGGAAGCCATAAAATGAATGTTGAGCATTTTATGAAATTCCTGGATATCTTCCAGATCATTTTCTGTTTTGATGGTCAGTAAGTTAACAAGAGCCGCTGAATCTTTCGGAATACTGGTCAAAAGTGATTCATAATCGGTGGCATCCACTTCTATAAATTGGTCTGCTTCTTCTGGAGCGGTTTGGTCGAGAATAACGATATTATATTTGCTGTTTAATCCTCTGTATAAAATTGTTCCGATCGTACCGGCTCCTCCTATAATCGATACTTTCTTTTTCATGGCAGGTCCTCCAGTAGGTATGTTTATTTGTACATATAAAAGCAGCTATGTTTGCTAAAGGCTTCGCCATTTCAATATACCCCTCCTTATACAAAATATACCTTTTGATAAAGGATCATTATGTAAAAAAAGAAGCTGATGAAGGGTCCAGCCTTTATCAGCTTCTTTTAAAAAATAATTGAAAACCCTCTTGTTGTATGCAAAAAAATGCTGGATTCAGCTTGTCATGTCACTTTGATTGTAACCACGTTCCTGGAGAAATTCCTTTAAGAAGGATTCGGAAATCTTTCCAGGAAGTGTTTCTTTGATAGCTTTCTCTACACTCTCTATGGGACTGCCAGCCTGATAAAGAAAATGACCGTTTCCTTTTACCTCGGGAAGCAGCAGCTTAATCCAGGAAGCTAGCTTTGACGCTTCATCAATTCTTTTTTCTCTTAATATGGCAGCCAGTCTTCTATCTGCTTTCATTTCTTTCAGCAGCTGATAAGGAGAAATCCAGCCCTTTTCGAAAGCCTTCTGGAAGTATTTTGTAATGATTTTTCGGTCACTGATTCTGATAATGAGCTTCTCAGCGAGGATAATGTTGTCTTCACCCCATTCGACAAATTGGCTGGATGTTTCAATTGCTTGATTGATTTCACTTATCGAGCCGATTTGTTTTGAAAGTTCCTGTTTGGAACAAATGCCGTTTTCGTGATTATCATGAATATATGAAGTAATTTGTTTTTCTATATTATTATGTCCACGTACATGATTGGTTTGATGGTTCGATTCGCTCACAAAATCCTCTCCTTTTATTGACTGGTCGCTCCTCTCAGAGATTCTGTCACTGTATAATGTTTTGTACCCCAAAGTATAGATAAATAGCCAGCGAGGGAATCTTCAAACTTCTTCAGTTTTAACCCATACTTATTCGGCGAAGTTTTCCGCCCTTAAATATTCTCTTCCCTTTTTAATTCTTATAAAAGCTGTTTTACAGCAAAAAAGCCGGAGCCTCTGCAGAAACGTTACGTTATCTGTCAGATCTCCAGGCTCTTTAAAATACATTTATCATTTACTTTCACAGGTTCTTTTCAAAAAATATTTTTACTGATGGATCCTTTCTTTCTACCCATGCTCTTCATTACACCTACTCTTTTTGCAAAAAGTTTTTTACCCGGTCGACATATGGCTTTTTATCGTAAGAGAAATATAAGTGACTGGAAAGTTTAATGGGGTCTCCGAAGAAAAAACGTTCATACAGCGTTTCTCTTGTACCAAATGAACTCATCGTTAAATCCCATGCTAAGCGGAAAAGTTTAACCCGATCTTCCGCACTGGCCGATTTAGCCTGCAGGTATTGATCTAAATCTTTTCTAATACTGGACTGAAAGGCTTTTTCGGTTGGAATGGTCATTAATCCGCTTGCGCCTAACAGCTGAATGATTTCACTGAACCGCGGATAAATACGAGGGAAAAAATGAACCGCAATTTGCAAAGTTGTTTGATCTGGCCGCATAAATCCCCATTCGTCAATTTGAGCTTCCGCTTCTGACTTCATCACTAAAGCCTTCATTGTTTCCAGGGCGGTAATAATTTCAGACGCTTTTTCCTGAACATGCTGGTATTCGGTAATATTGATCGTTTCAATAATAGATTGGACAATCCCTAATATAAATTCTGTTTTCACAATTTGCCTCGAAACTACTTGATGGAGCGTAAAGGGCAAAACGGAGCTGGATGGCATAAAGCGGTTCGATACTTCGATATTATGATAATAAAAAACACGCTCCCATGGAACCACTACATGATCAAATACCACAATCGTATCCATTTCTTCAAACCTTGAGCTGAGCGGGTAGTTAAAGGAAGAGTCTCCTTCTACAAATGAGCCTCTGCAGATAAATGTAAGACCGTCACTGTTGCTGGGAATCGAAAAAGCAAAGCTTTTGGCTTTCTCCTGAACTCCTCCTGCTGAATAAACAACAATTTCATCCGTTATTCCGCCCTGTGTAGCCAGAAGCCGCGCACCTTTTATAATGAGCCCTTCGCTGTTTGTTCCTACAATTCTTGCAGCAATCGGCTCATCCGTGTCTTCAAAGTAAAATTTCGCCCGGTTCACCTGCGGATCGATGAATGTATGCGTCATTGACAGGTCATTTTCACGTGCATATTCATAGAATTTTAATAAGCGCTTTGGAAAGCAGTTTTCTTTTCCAGTTAACCAATTGGACGAAGCGGCAAATGCCATCAGCATTGTATTCATATAATCCGGGCTTCTGCCCATCATACCATTGTTTGATAGAGCCCACTGCTGGGCCATAGCCCGTCTTTTTGTTAGATCTTCTTTCGTTTTAGGCTGCAAATAAGACAGTCCAACCGGGGCACCGGTTAACGGTGATGAGTAAGTCATAGCCTTTTTAAGGCCGCTATTATGCTGCAAATCATAAAGAGCTGCCTGACTTTTCATCACTCCTTTAAATGCCGGATGCTCAGAAATTTTTCCCATTATAGGCACTCCATCTACCCAAACATTCGTTTTTAATCGGTCAATTCGCTCGATGTAACGTTTACCAGTAATCGCTGGCATAAGCACACTCCTACTTGTTTAATGGTGGGTGTAACTGTACCGTTTTTTAAACATATTAAATGGTTTCTTCATTAATACGGCACAGAAGCTTATCCTATTACAACGAACAGCATGCAAAATGGAGCTGAACTCGCTTACTTTCTTGTTTTACTCTTCTAAACTCTTATTGATTAAATATTATTTTCGATCATCCATAAATCGAATCCAGTTGAGCCGAATGTCTTCGCGGTTACACTTATTTCAGATACACCAGCATTCATAATAAATCGCAGGTTTTGTTTTACAATTTCGTCCATTCCATTAAAAATTCTTTTTCTCCCGTTGATTCATCCAGAAGTTCCTTTTTCGCTATAAAACCATTTTTCAAATAAAATTGAAAAGCTTGCTTGTTTTTTTGATACACTTTCAACTGGATTGTTTCCTTTTGCTCTTTTACAAAACGTAACAATTCTTCTCCATATCCATTGCCCTGGTGGCTGTGATCAATAAATAGAGCAGCCAAATAACTGTCAACCATTGAAATAAACCCCACAATTTCTGTTTCGTCGGCGATTACATACGTTTCAGACAGAGGAAGATATTTCTCTTTCATGTCGTTTCGCTGTGACTTCCAGTAGGTCTCATCAATAAAATCATGTGCAATCAGTGAACCTTCATACCAGATTTTTACTAGATCCTCTATTTCATTTTCTTTCTTTAGCCTGATATTCATCCGATTTCCTCCGTTATCTTCATGAGCTTCTTTCGTTTAAGATACCTAAAAAACGGTGCACCTTCATTCTATTCAGCGCGTATTCTGTTGCTTTTACTTCTGTAAAGCGTCAACCCGATAACCTAAAAGTTACCGAGTTTCACAACTCCTGATTTTCTTATAGTAAGATGCAGTCACTCTGAAAGCCGGGTTGCAGCACATAAAATCCCTGGATAGCTTATTGGCTTTTTCTCCGCACTCCACCAGCACACGGCATAAACCCGCCAGCCTAATAAAAGTTTGTCATAGGTTAATCTGACAATTTCTAATCCATATGCTTCAGCTTCTCCTAGCAGCGCTTTAACTAAACGGACCCCTATGCCTTGTTTTTGATATGCTGGGTGTATGAGTACATCTTCCATGTATCCGTGCTGAAAAACCTGTATCCGCAATGTATCCAAAGGCCATTAACTTCCTATTCTTATCCCAGAGTCCCTTCTGTCCCATCCATTTAACTCCCTTACCTCTGGTACTCACTTCCTTACAGGTGCTAATAAAGTGAATATTTCTATGCTTTGATTGAATAGTCCTTTGTTTAAATGCGACCAGGGAACGGCATCTGTCTATTTCGGCTTTTACTATAAATAAAACAGCGCTGGCCCTCTTTCCGAGTGTCAGCGCTGTTTCAAATCTATCTTTATCTTACTTTTTTGAATTTTCATCATTGCATTAGCGTTTTTTTGAAATTCATAAGGTACTGCAATTTCTTCCACGCGGTACCCTTTTTCCCGTAATCCCGAAATGATTTTATCCAAATGCTCATACCGATTTCCGGACAAATCAACGAGCGGAAAAAAGCGGATTTCTTTCCGAGCAACTCGAAGCAATTCTTCGATTACATCAAGGTGAAACGACAGATCCAGCCGGTCACCATATGTAAATAAAAAATGAGCAGAAAGAATAAGATCAAATTCGTCGTCTTCAAACGAAAGAACTGGCAATTCAACTGGAATATAGCGTTCCGGTTCCGTCTTCATACTGGCTGTGCACTCATCAAGAGCTCGTTTTCGATGTCGGATAAGGTCATCGATATCACGAAAATAGTGGAACACATAATCTTGTTCGGCTTTCTTCATGCCTTCTGCCACATGTTTAATATCCTTCTTCCCTTTGCCGGCAAGTGCATCAGTCGGGTGATAATACGCAATATCACAGGCTGTGACGTCCAGTCCTTTTTGACATCCGATGGCTGTAAAGGAACAGGAGCCTGCCGGGCAGTCTAGCACTTTTTGTCCCTGCAGCTCTTCTATGGAAAGATCAAACATGGCCATATACTCTTCAAATGTCCGTCCAATAAATACAATTCGCTTCAAGTCCAGCCCTGATTTTGTCACCGGATTTTCCCCTTTTCCTTTATCCCGCATTCGGCACTTTTCGTTTCAGCTTTGTCATCTATATAGAGCGTAAAATTTATTGGTTACTGAGCATGTCAAACACCTGCTCCACGTCTTTATCGCCTCGTCCGGAAATATTGACAATCACACTTTCTTCTTGCGGCAATGTCGGTGCCAGCTTCATCACATATGCAACTGCATGCGCACTTTCAAGAGCCGGGATAATGCCTTCTGATTTAGATAAATGCAAAAAGGCTTCTAACACTTCTTCCTTAGTGACCGCTACATAATCGGCTCGGCCTTCTTCTTTCAAGTAGCTGTGTTCAGGGCCGCTTCCAGGATAATCAAGTCCAGCCGCGATAGAATAGGTCGGCATCGGATTTCCTTCCTCATCCTGCAGCACCAGGCATTTAAAGCCGTGCAGCGTTCCTGCTGTGCCTTTCGTTAACGTAGCTGCTTCACTTGGTTCCACGCCGATTAAGCGGACATGTTCATCAGATAGGTATTCTGCAAAGGAGCCGATGGCATTGCTTCCTCCACCAATACACGCAATGACCGCATAAGGCAGGCGCCCTTCTTTTTGAAAAATTTGTTTCCGGCTTTCTTTACTGATAACTGACTGAAAATGCCGCACCATCATCGGGAATGGATGTGGTCCTACAGCGGAGCCGAGTAGATAAAATGTATGATCATAGTTTTGGACCAGATCAGCAAATGCTTCATCCACCGCGTCTTTTAAACGCCCCTGTCCTTTTGAGACAGCCACCACTTTAGCGCCTAACAACTCCATTCGAAACACATTTAACGCCTGCCGTTTTGTGTCTTCCGCCCCCATATAAATCACGCATTCCATCCCGAACATAGCACAAACCGTAGCCGTTGCCACACCGTGCTGCCCCGCTCCCGTTTCCGCGATAACCCGCTTGGCGCCCATTCGCTTAGCCAGCAGGATTTGTCCAAGCACATTATTGATTTTATGGGAGCCGGTATGATTTAAATCTTCACGCTTCAAATAAATTTTGGCGCCGCCTAATTCCTTCGTCAGCCGCTCCGCATAATAAAGAGGACTTTCACGCCCGACAAATTCTTCTAAATACTCTGTAAATTCTTTTTGGAATTCGGGATCATCTTTATAGGTGTAGAATGCTTTTTCGAGTCTGTCCAGCACGGCCTGAAGATTTTCTGGTACAAAGCTGCCTCCAAATTCTCCGAAATATCCTTTTTTCACTTCTGATCCATTCATTACAAACACTCCTTTATTCGAATTTTAAGTATAAAAAAAGGGCTTCTCATCCTATAAAAAAGGACGAGAAACCCGTGGTGCCACCTTTGTTCGTTTATTTATAAACGCGCTCGATGTACAGAAACCAGCAAGACTGGCTCGATACATAGTCTCTTTTATCGGCGAGACGCTCCGCCCCGGCCTACTCTTGTTCAGCCAGGGTGCTCAGAAGCCCATTCAACAAAATTTCCACGCTGATTTCCACCACCCATCAGCTCTCTGAAGTGTCCGTTTTGCTTACTTTTCTTCGTCATCGCAGCGAATATTTACAAGTGTTTTCCATTTGTTAATTTCTATCATTCTATTATAAACCGAAGAAAGGGTCAAATACTTTTTGCTTTTCATTGGCTGGAATTTTTCTTTTTCCACGTAAAGGTTACCGCGCTTTGAGAGGGCAGTGTATAAGTAAATGACTTTTCTCCGTCTTTTACTCGGAATTGCTGCTTCTCTTTACTTGGATTAGACGCAATCAAAACAGTAGAGCCCTCCGGATTTTGATAAGCGACGGTTTCGACCGCTCCCTTATACGTATCCGAACCAATGCGGACCGCGCCCGGCTCTACAAATTTGCTGGCATGCCCGAGCACATAATATTCAACGTTTTTCGTTACCTTCCTGGTTTGCTGGTTGATAGTGACAACCCCGCGGCACTCCTGGCATCCTCCATTTGCCGGGCCGCTGTTTTCATCCAGCGCCATGTTCCACATCAGCACACTTTTTGCCCGATTTCTCGGACTTTCGATCATTAAATGGCTCATTTGCCAGCTCAAATTCTCACCGAAATCCCGGCTCCACTTTCCGCCGCTGCATTCGCTCACATGCAGGTTTTTATCTGGAAAAAGGGCATGTACCTCGCTCATGGCATCCGGGCTGCCTTCATAACAATGAAACGCTGCGCCCTCTGTATAGCGGTTTGCTTTTTCATTGCTAAATAGGGAAGACGTATACGCTAAAGCCTCCTTCCAATTATGATCGTACGCAATAATGTTCGTGTCAATCCCGTTCGCTTCAAAAGCCGGCCCCAGGTACTCACCAATAAAGGCCGCCTGCTCTTCTGCTCCCATGCTCATCGTTGGATAATCCGGAGATGTATGGCCCGGTTCGTTTTGAACCGTTATACTGTCGATCGGAATTCCAATTTGTGCATACGCTTGAATATAGCGGACAAAGTATTCTGCATATGCCCGATAGATGTTTTCGTCCGTATAATCCAAATACCAGCCATTGTGTGTACGTTCACCATATTTCATCCAGGGCGGGGCTGTCCAGGGTGTTCCCATAATAGTTAATTGGTGCTGCTTAGCTAAAATCGATTGCAGCACGGCCGTTACATCCCCATCTTTTTCGATTGAAAAATGGTTCAGAGAAAAGTCCTGTTCTCCATTTGTATCGTCATACGTATAAGTGCTTGGGTTTCCCTGTTCATCTACAGAAAAATCAGATGATCCAATTGTATGGCGAATGTGCGTAAGATGGATTCCCTTATTCGTAAATAAGTCTTCTAATAGCGCTTCTCTCGCTTCTTGGTCCAATTTCTGATTGATTAAATAAGCGGATGATCCCGTCAGTGCCGCCCCAAACCCGTCCATCGTCTGGTATGTTTTTCGTCGGTCAATCGCAATGAGCCGCTCATTTGATTTTTCTGCAGCTGAAAAAGAAAACGGCGGCTGTTTTGTTAATAAGCTTGTTTGATCACCTGTTGTCAGCCAGGCAGAAACCGTCGCTCCTGTTTCCTCTTTCTGCTGGTTTTTTTCAGTCGATCCCCATCGAACAAACAAAACGACCAGCAGCACACCGATGAGTAAGATGAAAAGCGCTCTTTTTTGATACTGATCCATTTCTCTTCACCTCCTAGAAAAATTCCCCACCCGGTGGTATCCGGTGTGGGGAAAAGGGAATCAGCATTCATCGTTCATTGGATGAACGCACACTTTTATAATGTTCTTTTTCTATTTTACTGCGTCGCTTACTGGTTAGCCGGTACCTTGATGCTGCCTGTTAAGCGAATGTCTGTCGACGAGCTTCCTACATAAACCGGCACGCTGCCTGAAGGCATTACCCAGTCATGTTTTTCTTCGTCATAGTAAGAAAGTGCTTTTGAATCAAGCTGAATAGTGACTCTTTGCTGCTTGCCTGGCTTCAGTTCAATCTTTTGGAAGCCAGCAAGCTGTTTCGGTGCTGTTTCTACGTCCGTCGGCAATTTGCCTGTGTACACCTGCACCACTTCCGAACCGGCTTTGTCGCCTGTGTTGCGTACGTTTAGAGATACTTCAAACGTTGTTTCTTTGTTCTTGCCTGAAGACCGTACTTTTGTTTTTAGATTTTTGAAGCCAAACTCTGTGTACGATAAGCCATGTCCGAATGAGAAAGCCGGCTTAATACCATACTCTTCAAATCCCCGGTATCCAACAAAAATACCTTCTGAATACTTTGATACATCGTCTACACCAGGGTATTGTTCGTCGGATGAAACAGGCGTTTTGTCTTCATCTACTGGGAATGTGACCGGTAATTTACCCGATGGGTTCACATCGCCAAATAAAACATCCGCGATGGCATTTCCTTGTTCTTGTCCCGGGTACCAGGCTTGAACGATAGAGTCGACTTCGTCTTTCCAGTCTCCCATTTCAACAGCCATGCCGCTTTCGTTGACAACGACAACATGTTTATTGACTTTCGCTACTTCTTTAATCAGCTGCTCCTGGTTATTTGGCAGTTCCATATCAGAACGGTCAATGTTTCCTTCACTGTCATACGTTTTAGTCACAATGACAGCTGCATCTGATTTTTTCGCCAGTTCAACGGCTTTTTTGATATTTTCATCTACTACGTCATCAGCCGCTTCCCAGCCAAAGCGTAATTTCGCACCATTGTCACGGCCAGGATTGTACGGATAATCTGTTTTATATTCAATTTTCAGGTCATACTTTTGATTGGCATCCAATGTGACCGTTTTTTCTACCGTGTCAAATGTTTCGCCCGTATTGTCGATGATCAGCTTTCCGTCCAGATAAACTTTACTTGAGCCGTAGCTTGAAGTAGAAAGCTTGTATTCACCTGATTTTGGTACTTGGATAACTCCTGTGTATCGCGCTGACATCATGCTGTTTAAGCTTGTTGGAAGCTTATCGAGTTTTGTTGACTGCGCATTAAAACCTTCATAATTATAAAATCCTAGGTGCAGATTGGCCTGCTTGGCTGTATGCTCATAAACAGGATTGCCTTCCATTTTGGCATTAGACCAGTACTCTGCTTTTAAGCCGTTTTCTTCTGAATCTGCAGATGGTGCCAGGAATGAAGATGGTACGGCATCCGGCCCAGGCAGCAAGTCTCCTGCACTAATTGGATCCGTTCCAGCTGCATATTCTACTTTTACACCCTTGCCTGCCCGGTTCTTGATTCCTTCCAATGGACTGACTGTATACGTTGGATTGACAAGCGAGCTTCCGCCGCCAGCCGCAGAGGCATTATCGACATCTGGACCGATGACTGCAATGGAATCTAGTTTATCTGTATCCAGCGGTAATGCCCTGTCGTCGTTTTGAAGCAGAACCATAGACTCTGCCGCAATTTGACGGGCAATGGCACCATGCGCTTTGGCATCAATCTTATTGTTTTGTGCCGGATTATCAAATAATCCTTTATCAAACATTTGATATAGGATGCGATATGTACTTTGATCAATCGTTTCTTCACTTAATTCTCCGTTACGGACGGCCTGTACGAGTTTGTCGCCCCATAAACCGCCAGGATCTCCTGGTGTTTCTAAATCCATTCCCGCTTTAATCGAGTTTGACGTACTTACGTTGGCTCTGTAATCACTCATCACAAACCCTTCAAAGCCTAATTTATCTCTTAATAGATTCGTCAGGATCTCTTCATTATCACATGCATAAACACCATTGACTTTATTAAAGGAACACATCACACTACCCATCTCGGCATCTTGAATCACACTGGCAAACGGTTTCGCGTAAATTTCATTGATCGCACGCTCACTTGCCTGTGAATCGCTGACAAAGCGGTTTAATTCCTGATTGTTTAGCAGATAATGCTTGGCTGTTACTAATACATTATTGCTTTGAACGGCTTTCACATACTCTGTTGCCATTTGAGACTGCAGGTATGGATCTTCTCCTAATGATTCAAAGTTTCTCGATCCAAACGCATTTCTGGCAATGTCCAAGCCTGGGCCAAGGAGTACATTATGGGTTGTATTAAATGCTTCATCCCCAAGCAAATCTCCGTACTTTTCAGCTGTTTCTGTATTCCATGTTGCAGCAAGCCCGATCGCAGCCGGCATTGCTGTTGATTTTTTATCCTGTACATCCGGGTTGGCAATTCGAACACCGACGGGACCATCTGCCATCGTCAGGGCAGGAATCCCGTATTTCTCGACTCCGTCATTGTAAAACCCGTAGTAGTTGTTTAAATTACCCGTGATAAAGTCAACTTTATCCTCGAGAGTCATTTTGTCCACTAACAGGTTTGCTCTTTCTTCAGCGGAAAGAGCTTTGTCCATCCATGGAAGCGTGTCTGCTTCTGCAGGTGAAGCGAGTGGTACAGCTGCTGTACTCAGTGCCATCGTCAAAGCGAGACCGAGCATAGCGGGCTTTTGTTTTTTTCTTAAAAAGCCGATCATTTCTTCAACTCCCTCTTTTATTTCAAACAAAGCGGCTTTGTAACATTTCTGTATGTCTTTGCGCTTCGTCCGTTGAACACTAACATCATAACGAATATGGAAGAGAAGACCATAGAGAAAATGTTTTAATTTCGAGATAATTAAAAAGAAGCGTTTGGGGCTAAAAAAAGGGGATTTTTTGAAAAAGACAGCCGCTATTTTCACCAAAAAGAAAGTAAAGAAAAAGTGAGGCGCTTACATAAAAAACATCTTTTTGCCTATCGCTATTTTTCTTTTGTTTATATTTGGATGAGGCCGCCTGAATTTTTTGATATACAAAAGAAATATAATTGTAAAATTAACTTTCAAACCATTGAGATAACGTTAATTTTTGCTGTACCATTGACTATATGAATGCAGGACTGAATATTTAGCCGTACAAAAAAGCAATGGCCCCAAAAAGGCAACTGCTTTTTATTTTGATAGAGTTATTTTATCAAATGTAACATTTTGCTCCTCCCGCCTCATCCAGACAATACTTAGTGCCAGAAGGGTAATCAAGGAGCAAGCAGTAAACATAACCGAGTATGAACCAAACTGCACAACAAATCCCATCACAAAGCTGCCGAGAGAAAAGCCTAAATCATAAGAAGCTAAAAACACACCGAGTAAAATGTGCCTGGTTTCCTGCGGCACTGCAAAGGAAAGATACGTCGTGAGCGCCGGATACATTAAGGCTGTTGCCAGACCGTTAAATACAGCGGAAATGTAAACAAAAGAGCCTAACAGCGGCAGCAGGGCGAGCAGGGTAGTACCGATTATTGAGCTTATTAAAACGAGGGCTATAAAAGCCGGATGCCATTTTCCGTCAGATGGAATATGTTTACGAAGAAAAAAACGGCTAGCGACGACCACTACTGCCTGTATAAATAAAAATAACGCCGGACTTCCTGACTCTTCTGTCAGCATAAACAGCGGCAGGAAAGTCGTAATAGCACCAAATGTACAGGCCCCTATAAGCATGATAACAGAAGACAGCACCAGCCCACGATGGGTGCGTGCTTCTTTTACCGCTGCAAACATGTCACGAAATGTAAATGAAGCATTTTCCTGACATCCTTTTGGCAGTGGAGAACGAATCAAAAGCAGCGGTGGGATAACCGCAAGTAAAATCATGAGGGTGAAAAGATAACTTCTGTCAAAGCCAGTCCAAAGAAGCAGTGCTAAGGCCGGTCCATAGAGTCCCGGCAAAACCGTAGACAATGAATACATGGCCATTCCCTGTCCACGGTCTTCATCACTTACTGCTTCTGTAATACCAATTTGCATAGACATAGAGAAAAAAGCAGTTACGACACCCTGTAACGCACGTACGATAACCAAACTGTCCGCCCCCAGCCATACATACAGTAAAAGCGCAGCCGCATGTCCGACCAGCAGCCATTTCATGATGGTAAATACACTGTGCCTGGCGACCATCTGACCTGCCCATGGGCGCAGCACCATACAAACAAACATGTACATTCCCATCATCAGCCCGATCTCAGCTTCCTTGTAGCCGCCTTCTGCAGCCTGCAGTGGGAACACAACGGTTAAAATAGAGTTGGCTGTAAAAAAAAGAACAGCTAAAGCATAAAGCTGTATCATACTTGCAGATAAAGGCCGGCGGTTCATGATACAAGCTTTCCTCTATACATTGCTGCTTCCTCCCAAAACAGCTTATCAGCATGTATATTATGGGGAATTTTGTATGTACGCAATAGAAAAACAAACAACATTGCCAGTAAACGAGGCCATTTTTTCACAATTTTCCATCCCTCTCATATTTCTTACAAATGATTATCATTATCAATAAAATGGTAAAGCAAACAGCCTGTTATGTAAAGATTTTAATTTTAAACAAAAGAGTAATTGAATAAATATACCAAGAGCAACCAAAAAAAGTCTTCTGTATTAGCGAAAGCCCTTTTGTTACGAAAAAGATGGCTGATCATTGCTTAATTGAGAGAAAACAAAAAGATCAATATAAGCCCCTTTCTCAAACTCATGCTCGCGCAATAAGCCTTTCTGCTGAAATTCCATTATTTCTAACAATCGAATACAGGCATGATTTCTCTTATCTACTTTTGCTTCAATTTTATTGACTTGTATGATTGAAAAGCCAACCAAAGTCAATAATCGGCTTTAAAGCTTCTGCCATTATTCCTTGCCTCCAAAAAGCCAGCGCAAGATCGTATCCGATTTCTATTGGATTATGTATTTTCTCATAATTTAAAAAGCCATATGTTCCAATCACTTTTTTAGCATAATGATCCTCAATCATCCATCGAAGGCCGGGCTGGTCTGCAAAAATAGTTTGATACCAGCTCATTTCTTCTTCTACATCTTTTAAAGAAGCGAATGGCTGGAGCGGTAAAAACCGGACAACTGTTTGGTCTGCATAAAGGGCAAAAAGATCTTTGATATCTTCTTTCATTGCCTGACACAGTGTCAACTGGCTTGAATGAAGCTCGGGAAAATGTGTAAACGTAAAATTTTGGCTCATGTTTCTGCTCCTTTCCATTTTCTATACTTGTAACAGCCACTTGACTGTATCACGTAAGTCGACAGCAACATGACCAATATACATTTTTTCCTATATTGTCTGACTAGCTGTTTCAACCACAAACTCTTTATCAACCGCGTTTGTGATATTCTGAATGTGCGCCGATGCCCCTTAACCAGCAATTCTATTTCTATTCCATCCTCCCCTCTTCTTTTAACATACATGCCAAAAACGATGCTCAATCCAAATGAAACCATCTTATGCGGCCGCCGTTTATCAACAAATTTTTACACGTAAATATCTTTAAGAGAAATGTTGATTCATCATACTAAAAAAGAATCTCGTTTTATTTCTTTCTGGAGGTGCTGATACTGAAGCCCGGGTATTTTTGTGATAAATTATGAAGTGTGATATAAAGGAGACGGTTATGTGAAGCAAATAGATTTTACAAGTGGAAATATATTTAAACAACTATTTTTCTTTTCAACACCCATTATGGCAGCGAATCTGCTGCAGGTATCGTATCAGTTTGTCGACTCTCTGTGGGTCGGAAACCTGCTCGGGGCAATTGCACTCGGAGCGGTTAGTATTGCCAGTACAGTGATCCTGACAGTATTATCTTTTATTCTTGGCATTAACAACGCAGCTCTTACAATTTTATCCCAGCAGCGCGAAAATCAAAGTAAGAATGGATTAAAAAGTTTTCTTAATGCTTTCGTTGTTCTTTTAACAGGCTTGTCTATTTTAATGGGCGCAGCAGGGTACTTGTATGCTGAACCAATGTTAAGATTACTAAATACACCAGCAGAGATGATTCCAGATGCTGCTACATATCTACAGATTAACTTTATCGGCATTCTCTTTTTGCTTGGCTACAATTTTATCAGTACCGTTTTACGGTCACTGGGAGACAGTAAAACCCCCCTGCTCTTTGTTCTTGCTGCCGTTCTTTTAAATATTGTACTTGATCCTATTTTGATATCTACCTTTGACCTTGGTATAAGGGGTGCTGCCCTGGCTACGGTTATCTCACAGGGACTGGCTTTTGTGCTTGGTGTTTTGTATACACTTCGCCAGAAAGTCGTTCCGTTTTCGATTCCAGCTTTGCCGAAAAAGGAAGAAGTGCTGCTTATTTTAAAATTAGGTATTCCAGCCGGATTGCAGATGACCGTTATTTATGCGGGTATAACAGCGATCATGACCGTGGTCAACTCTTTTGGAGGGGATGCCGCTGCAGGTTTCGGGGCGGCACAGCGTTTAGACAGCTTGATTACACTTCCTGCTATGGCACTTGGCACAGCCGTTAACAGCATGGCTGGACAGAATATAGCTGGCAGCCATTGGAATCGAGTTCGGCAAATTGCTTTTTATGGCGCTTTATATAATTTCATCATGATGCTGCTAATTGCTGTACTCGTTTTTGTGCTGGCCCGATCTGCCATTACCTTATTTATTGAGGAGGAAGAAGCCGTCCAGTTTGGTACATCCTATTTAAAGATCGTGGCTTTTTTCTATCCCTTTATTGGATTAAATTTTATTTTAAACGGAGTGGTCCGGGCATCCGGCGCAATGTATCAAGTATTGATCCTAAACATTCTCTCTTTCTGGGTATTACGCTATCCACTTACCTACCTTTGCTCAGCTTTTTGGGGAGAAAACGGTATTGCGCTGGGAATGGGGATAAGCTTTGTGATTAGCAGTTTATTTTCTTTTGGATACTACTGGTTTGGCAAGTGGCAGCAGATCGATCTGTTTGCTTCTCGCTGACAAAAACAAAAGTGACCTGCACGCCCTTGCTGATCAAACAGCACAGGCGAAGCAGGTCATTTTTGCTGTTTTACTGCATAATATTTGAGGCGGTTCCAGGCCGTCTGGCCACTTTCTTTTTCGGGTTTTTTTCTTTTTCCTCTTTTGGAACTGCTTCCTCTTCGATTTCAAGTTGAGCCGTTTCTTCGTTTTCTTTTTTCTTATCTTTATTGCCGTTTTTTTCTTTTACAGACGATGCTTCCGCTTTAGCAGTCTCGGATTGGCTTTTCTTTGCACTTACGTCATTAACAAATTTCAGCTCGACAATATCCTTGTTTCCGATTGGCTCTGCTTTCTTTTTCGTCATTGTTTCTTTTTCTGCAGTGATCAGCGGGAGAATCTCCGCCTGCTGAAGCATATGCTTGCTGCTGTCTTCCTGCCCTGCCTGAGCCTGCATTCTTTCCGCTTGATTGCGACTTAACATTGTATTTAACGTATTGATAATAGTCGGATCAAAAATATCGGCGGTTCCGAAATGGGCAGCCAGCTGAATAATCAAGTATTTAATTGATTCGTTCGGATTCTTTTGCCCTGCTGCCCAGTCTCCGACAATATCGGGGCAGGCAGAGCTCGCAGTCTTCACGTAAATTGTCGGCTTTTTGTCTTCCTGCATATGGGTTTCCTCCACTCCTTCTTCCTTCCATCTTTATGAGACAGGGGTCGTCAATTCGTCCATATAAATGTCATTAAATGTATTTAAACCGTTTACGTTCATGTCTACTGCATACTGAGGCGGAATCCATAGCAGCTTAAACCGTTCTTTTTTGGCAATCGCCATTAACTTGCTGTACAAATGATCTTTTAATAGAATGGAGCCGCCGCCATAAACAACCGCGATATGGATTTCTTTTGAACGCATATTATTTACGAAGCTCTGCACATCCTCCGCAATATCGAATGATAAGTTTTCCAGTGGTTCTCCGTTTAAATCCGTCAAAATATCTTCCTTAAAGGCATGGGACTTTGACTTAATAATTTCAGAGATATCCTGCCGTGTATAAGATTTTTTCTCTTTCCAAATACTAACAACCGACTCAAGCGCTACACCCAGACCATATTCCAAACCTTCACTATGTTTTAATTCATATCCATTTGTGATAATCAATTCTGTTGTGCCGTCTCCAATGTCAATATGCATTAAATTTTTATCTTGAAAATACTGACCATCTAAATCCGCTTTCATGTTGTACTGCTTAATAAATTCTTCAAACATATCTCCGGAGCGGTAGTTTCCTTCTCCGTCTTCAATAATTTCAAATAATGGAGGCGTTCCTTCAGCTGATACGCCAACATATCCAAAGGTTACTTTTACGACTACTCTTAAATCACTTTTTATGTTCACAGTAACCATATGGGTTCCTTTTTGAAAACGTTCTTTAAAGATTTTTGCATTTACTTCGTTATAAACAGAAGCCGGCAGACATGTAGACATATTTACCGTTACCTCTAGCACATCATTGTTTTCAATTTTTTTTCTTTCAGAAAAATGCTCTTGTACTGTTTTTACAGCTACAATTCCGAGTGTATTGATAATGGGAAGATCCTGCTCATGCTTTTTCCCTTTTTCTAAATTCATGTTTTTTACTTTGCTTGCTGCCACTCCTGCCATTGCCGCGTGTCCGACGAGCACTCTCGTATTATCTGCAAGCTTAATGGCTGGACTTGAAATGGTAATATCAATGTTATTGTGCAGCTCGTTTATCGCTTCTACCAAAGTTGTTTTCTTTTCAGACCGCGGTTTTGAGATACGTGCAAAAACATTTGGGTGCTTTACAGGAATCCCATTAATGACCAACTTGTGCTCACTATTTCCGTTGTCGTTCGAAACAATCAAATCATACGTGTTCTCCATATTAATCTCTCCTTTTAAGTAAGTAGGCCAATAGAGACGAGCAGCGTGTTTCTTTTTAAAAAATAAGAGAATAATATAGGTTATTACACAATACTAGTAATTATTCTTGTAAATTACCTCTCTATGAAAAAAAATTTTCGAAAGCTGCTAATGTGCATGTCTAATGAATGTTTTTACTTCAATCGGTTAATTTGCACACAAAAATAGAGCTGCCCCAAAAATCGACTTTCATCGATTTTTGGGACAGCTCCTTTTTTATTGCCAAACATCTTTTGCAATAGTTACAACATGGCGTACCTTTTCCCATTGCGCTTCTTCCGTCAGCAAATTACCTTCCTCCGTTGAAGCAAATCCGCATTGTGGACTTAAGCACAACTGCTCAAGCGGAACCCACTTGGCCGCTTCTTGAATACGTGCTTTAATCGCTTCTGGATCTTCAAGATCCCCGTATTTAGATGTGATTAAGCCAAGTACAATTTTTAAGTTTGAACGGTTCACATATTTTAGTGGTTCAAATCCACCTGAACGCTCATCGTCAAATTCAAGGAATAAGCCATCTACATTCAGGCCGCCGAAAATAACTTCTGCTGCTGCGTCATAACCACCGGTTGCTGTATAGGTTGACCGGAAATTACCCCGGCAAATGTGCATGGTGATCACCATATCTTCTGGTTTTTTCGCGATGGATTCATTGATTGCACGCTGGAACGTACGCAAAAGCTCTTCTGGATTTTGACCGCGTGCTGCAATCTGCTCTTTGCCTTTTTCAGAGAAAAAGACCGCCCACGCTGTATCGTCAAGCTGCAAATAACGGCATCCTGCATCATAAAACGCTTGAATCGCTTTTTGATAAGCAGCAACCAGGTCTAGCAGAAGTGTTTCCTGATCCGGATACACTGCTTTATCGATTGTACCGCGGAAAAAAAGCATATTCGGGCTTGGGATCGTAAATTTTGCGACACGATCACCTTTAATGCTATGTAAGAATTTATAATCCTCAATCATTGGATGATTAGTGAAATCAACCTTGCTCGTTACTTTAATGCCGTGTGCTCTCGTCTGCACGCCGGCAAACTGAATACCGGCTTCTGTTTCATACAATTCCACGCCATCAAGACCTGCTAAAAAATCAAAATGCCACCATGCACGGCGCATTTCTCCATCTGTTACGGCCTGGAGGCCTGCTTCTGTTTGCTTCTCAACAAGACGAATAATTTCTTCGTCCTCAATCGAGCGAAGCTGTTCCGCCGTGATGTCTCCGCTTTCTTTTTGTAAACGTGCTTCCTTTATACGCTCGGGGCGAAGGAAACTGCCGACATGATCGGCGTAAAATGGTGCTGTCATTCCTATCAAACTCCTTTCTTTACTAGGGTATCATTTCAAGCAAAAAAAGGAAACATCTGTTGGGCAGTATTTCTTTTCCACCTACCCGAATTTTTTGCTTGTTTTACTTTTTTTATTTCTCTCTTCTATTGTTTTTAAAAATTCATTCATATGCTTTAATTCTTCTTCATTTAACGGGATACCATCCCAATGAAGCTCTTCTGAGAGTAGATTCTTCGCATTAAAGCCCTCATTTAGATCTTTTCTTTCTCTTTGGTCGGTTAAACATAATATATAATCTACTGAAACATTGTAATAGTGAGCAAACAGGGTGATTTTTTCTAAAGAAGGCTGCCGGAATTCAGATTCATATCCTGCATAAGTCGATTTTGCGATACTTACAATTCTGGCCGCATCACCCATTGTAAGGTTGTTTTCCAGACGAAGCTCTTTTAATTTTTCTCCATATCCAATCATGTTAACCACCTCTTTCAATTACTTTTATGGATAAGCATTTTTTATTTGGCACTTTTAATAAAGGGAATTAAATGGTTTTTAATTTCCGCTAGTTTTTCTTCAATGAGTGTGTTGTACATACTGAACATTTTTATTTCATTTGCGGTAAAAATCCTTTTCGTTGTAGAAAACATAACAGAATGGCCAATTGTATGTTGTTTATAGGTAAGAGGAGAACAGCATACTGAACGATATCCATTTTTCAAAAGATCCTTTTTGTGATTCAAAGACGTAATATCTTCTCCTCTTTCCACATCTGAAATTGACACAATTTCTTTCATATAAACAGGCACTTTATCCCCATCTAAAATATCATTTTCAGTTGATAAACCACTGGAGTATTCATTATAGCCTGCTGAAACGCTAGCCGTTGATCCATTCCATAACTTCAGTTCATTTTCATCATGGATATATATACCGCAATCTAAATTCTGAAAATTACGTTCCATCAAGGAAGTGAACTGACTTAACATATACTTTGTTTGGAAAGCTACCAGTTCATACTCACCAATTAAATCCTTTTGATAAAGATGAAAAAAAACGGCTGATAGATCCTTGTTATTTTTTAATCCAGGTTCAATGCTCGCAAGTATCTTTCTTATTTCTTTCGTATAAACAAATTTTTCTAGTGATTGAATAAGATAGTCGTCCATAAACCTCATACCTTTTACTGTTTTATAGTACCTCTAGAGATGTAGTGAGCTTGAATATGGGATCAAAACATAAAATACTTATGACTCCAGCCTGCGTTTTGTTCCTGTAAACAAATCAACTTGCCAGGTTCCATTGTATTGAGGCCGATGATTGATTTCCGTTATGGTCAGGGTACAATCCTGCACACTGAACTCCACCTTTCCCCCACCTCGTGTAATAGAAGCCGACAAGCCATCCACAACCTGAAATAATCGGTACATAGGACGTAAGCGCCATGGGAAAGTACCAGGGAGTTCATGCTCTCCATGATGATGGTAACGAATAATTTCTACAATGTCCTCATGTACCGAGTAAAATTGTTTGGCAATCTCAGCTCCTCGATAGGCATGAAGCTTTCCATCTTCAAAAGCTTTTTTAGGATCAACGATATCCCCGATAGACAGAACCGGCTGTGTTTTGCCTAAATCATGGAAAATAAAAGCCTGTACCAATTGATCTTTATCAATGCCAATTACTTTGGCAATCCCTTTTTGATACAAATGGGAGAGGAGTTTCAAACAGTTGACTACGTGGCGATAGCCTCCGTCGGATATGATACCTGTGATGGTAATCATTTTTGTTTGAGGATCATAAATATCATTATATTCCACTGTGTTCTTGAGCTTATATTCTACCTTACTGTTTGGGAGTGTCAAAGCAAAAGCCATATCAATTTCATTTTGCATATCGACAATATCGGTTACATCTTTCCCCGTAACCAAAACGCCCTTTTTCACGCCTTCTTCCACTAACGGAATGGCATTCATTGACAGCGTTCTTCCAGTAAAAGTTTTTCTTAAAACGTCTTTTCGTGCTTTGCCCGTTTGCAGCACTTCATCCAATACTTTCTTATCATAATTGAAGGGCAGCTGTACAAATTTTGACTCATTATAAATATGCTTACCCTGATATGGAAGCCCTTCAAGCCCAAATAACCGCTCTCCAGAAGGATTAACATACTGGATCTTCAGGTTCTGATCAATTAAAATTAGGGATTCATCCATTGAATTTAAAATATACTCTAGAAATCTCCCTTCGGATACTATCTTTTCCATCACTTTAGCTCCTTTAAGTCATTTATCATTACCACTTTTAAGCACTCAAAAATTTTCTTTCACAGCTTTTTGTTTTAGCATGGGTGGTTTATGACACATCAATCATAATAATTGACTATGTTTTATTATTTCTTGTTACATTCTGCAATAAGTCTTGTTTTTCCCAGTAAAAGTATAGCTCCCATTTTATATCTCAAATAGGCCTTAAAAAAATCAATACATCATCCGTTTCTCCATATATATAATATCCAAAAGGGTCTTTTGCCAGGCAATATGATTCTTTTTTATGCCTTTCTCCTAAAAAGTTCTCGAAACGAGAACTTTTTATTATTATATATCCTGGTGAGTTAATATTAAACAGAAAGTTCCAATTCACCTTTTAAAAGAACGCAAGAAAGTAAAAATGAAAGTATCTTTTTGTTTTCGAGGTACCTGACAAAATTATCGCTGGAAGGGCACTTTATTAAATAAAATCATGGTAAATGACAGACTACATATTTCGGATAGCAGGTGCTATAAAGGAGGAAGAAGACATCCAAAAAAAACCGAAGACAAAGCCTTATCCGAGGTAAGAGGCTTTGTCTTCAGGTTACAATTAGTGTAAGAAACACGGCTACGATTCCGCTTAAAAAGCATCGAGATTATCCAAATTATTCTCTTTTGTACCATCAGGTTCACTGCGAATGATTTCCCGCCCGTACCGCTCAAACACATCAACATGAGCGAGTTTTCCTGCTTTTGCTTCCTGCAGCGCTTCAAGGTAATCAAGCTCCCGGCCGCTGGCTGTTTTAAAAGCAATGATGTCCCCGTCCTCGTTTTTCCGGACTGCGATAATGCGTTCCTGGCCGTCCGGCTGAGAGTTTCTATTTTCCCGAAAAGTACCTTCCTGGCTTTGCTGTTTATACTGATCATATGCCTGTTCAAATCTGTCCTGTGGCATACCATACCCTCCTTTTTGGCTAGTATGGCAGGATCAGCTCTTTTTACTCATCATAACGCTTATTAAAAATCGATCCTTTTAAAACGGACTCTCTTTTTCTCCTGGGCTTCGCTCATGAATAACTCATTTTGTGCAAAAGTCTCTGTAAAGCTGAGCAGACCGATATTATTGGTGGTTTCCATGATCGTTTCACGATCCGTCGGTATATATTGGATTGTTTCTTTCCACTGGCAGTTTTCTGGCACATGAATGCCAGGTTCTTGATGAATCATTCGATCCTGCTCATCACAGTATCGAACGATTCGCTTCTTTTTTCGTTTCCACGCATTGACCCAGGTGACAGTCTGTACCAGCCGGCCCCAGATGCCTGAAAAACTGGCGTTATTTAGAGGGCTGCTTGTGCATTGAATAATATGGGCTTTACGTTCATCATTTGATTGAACTGTTGTATGAACTGAAGATGCATAATGAACATCTCCTGAAACAATGAAGCATTGGCGTGGAGCCCAATTCAAGATTTGCCGCAAAAACGTTGTAAATCCTTTTCCATTGTATTTCCATGCTTCAAAATCAAAAAGCTCATGCACTGGGATACCAGCGAGGCGAAGAGGATTGGTGTACCTGTGCAAAGTGGATTCAATCAAGCCCAATCCGTATAGCGGAGTAGGCGATGCTACGATTAACATCTCCCCTCTTTTCCAGCCGCTTTCTTTAAGTGATGTGGCAATCGCCGGCCAGGCACTTTGGCGGATCAGCTCTGGACTTTGCAAAGTCTCTTGTATGATCCGGCCAATTTTCTCCGGGACAGACGAATACTCATATCCTCTTTTGGTCCTTGTATCTAAAAAAACGGTTTTCGGCTCAGTCGGAGCGGTAAAATGCCACGATGAATAGTTCAATAAGTGGTAAAGCCAGTCCTTATAGCCCTCAGATTCCACGTCAAAGCGCCCGGCATATCGTTTCATCACTTTCAAAAAAGTCTGCCCAAACGAATCTGGATCATTACCCCAGCCTTGAAAAGCCCAATATGCACCAACTCCATTGGCGACAACATGACGTCCCAGAGAGGTCCCCTGTACATTTTCTTTCCACTCCTGCGTAATGTTCCAATCATCTGTTACATCATGGTCATCAAAGATCATATAAGTCGGCACGTTTGCCAGCAGACGCCTGATGTGATGTAATGAAGCGATTGACTCTCTCAGTTCTTCTGCTTGTTCTGAAAAACGCTGTTTATGCTGACGGAGTTCCCATTCGTATACTTTATGAACAGCAGATTCTCTAGAAAAAGCGAAATGAATGCGATCGTTTGTCAACTCTTCTTCAAATACAGACAGTCCCCCATTTTCTTGTATACATTCCCATACCTGAGGACCCCATGATAATACGTATAGTGCCGCGTATTCAGAAAATTGAATAGCGTGATTGTGAGATTGATTCGATGTAAACCGGCATAAATGATCCATAATAAATTTTCTTCCATGGATTTTGTAAAGAGATGGATATTGTTCGAGGCGTTTATCTACTTTGTAAAGAGGTTCTTCCTTACCGATCAACTGCCGGCCAAGCGAGGTAAGAATAGGAAACAGCGGATCTGCCACATTATCCGCATAAATTTGATCTCCCAGTAAAAAAAGCGCTTGTGGCCGTTTCTCAAGTGATCGACAGGTTTCTTCCACATGTCGATCACCTGCAACCATAGCATCTTCGCCTTTTCCATGTAATTTCCGGCATGAACCGTATAAAATATTTGTATGTTTCCCTTCTGAAATAAAAAAAGAGGGATAGGGAAGGTTTCCATATACAAGCGAGTTGCTGCCTGGCTCAAGCAGACCAAAATCACTCAAATCAACGGTAGTCGAATCACTTGTAAAAAAAAGATTGTAGCCGAGAAGCGTTTCAAGCGGAAAGATTCCTTTATCCGCTACTATTTTAATCATATAAATGAATAAACGCTTCCCAAAACGAATACACTCCATCTCACTCTGGTCACTGATCAAATGATAACCATCTTTATCCGACTGATGGATTTGGTATAGCTTTGCGCTGATCTGAAACGGTTTGCTCGTGGCAATCCAAACAAAGACACTACTTTGATCTACTCTTCGTAAAATGGGTCCCGACAAAATAACAGGAAGATTCACCAGCCTCCACTCCTTTCCTTTCAGACTACCTTATAGAATATTCAAAAATGGAATAAAATGTGAGCCGAACAATGAAGTACTGTCTCTTATTGATCCGATCATTCCCACAAAAAAAACTCCGCAGCGGCAGAGTTTGTTTACATTTCTTCATAAGCTTATATCGTGGGCTTCAATTTTTTAAAGAGGTCCTCCTTCAAAACCGATCGGCCAGCCATCTTTTTTATATTTCACCTTGAATTGAAAAGCATCCGGGTAGTCACCATACACAAAAGATAAGGAAAATCCACAAACTGCCACTTCGTTTATTGTTGAAATCGTTCCAATTAAAATAGAAGACAAGTGATAGCCGTCCAAATGCTGTGCCGGCATAAAGGTCTGTAAATAACCTAGCGCTGTATCAACATGCCCCGGCCATTGAACGCTTATTTGCTCAGCTATTTTTATAAACGACTCACCTGGCCCCTCCCCGTCTCCTTCAATAAAGATTTCAACCTCTTCCCATTCACCTATATCCATGCTGCAAAACCAAAATCGTTTCTCCACGAATGACTGATGTAGCGATTGGGATAAAGAAAGCTGTTGAGCCAGCTTTTCTTTAAAAAGAAAGGGTTTACCGGCATGTAACTTAAAATTATCCATCTACCTTTCTCCTTCACCCGTGTTTCTTCTTTTCTTTATTGCATGTATGCCCTGTTTCGCCCCATCTGTTTTGCCCTATATAAAGCTTGATCAGCCTGCTTAAACAAAGGAGTAAATGACTCGTCAGCATTTGGAATAAACCCTGCTACCCCTGTACTAATTGTAATGTAAGGCGCAACAAGTGAATACTGGTGCTCAATTTTTTCTATCTCTATACTTTCACATAAGGCTTTCGCCCATAAAAGTGCTTGTTCCGGGTCGCATTCAGGAAGGACAATAAGAAATTCTTCTCCTCCATATCGACTAATACAGGCACCGCTTTCTCCCAATGTTTTTTTAATTATCCCGCCTACCTTAACAAGACAGTTGTCTCCTTCAAGGTGCCCGTAATGATCATTGTAATTTTTAAAATAATCAATATCGACTATTATAAATGAAATAAAATGTCCAGCCTCCCTTGCCTTCTCCCATTCCGCTTCTACATATTTTTCAATGCCTCTTCGGTTAAGAAGACCTGTTAAGCTGTCTGTATTCGACATGTCCTTTAATGACTGGTTGGCTTCTTTAAGCTTTTTTTCTATTGCTTTGCGTTCTGTAATGTCCACTACAACACCGATGATCAGCGTTTGATGCTCCTCTTCATCAACCATCAAAGAAGACGTTACCTTCCCCCAAATAGTACGGCCATCTTGACAGATATACCTTTTTTCAAGCTGATAATAAGCAATTTCACCGTTCAACAGCTGGTCAAGCAGCCGGTCATTTGGAAGAACGTCACCAGGGTAGCTAAAGTCACGAAAAGTCATGTTTAAGAACTCTTCTTTTTTATATCCGAACATATCTATCATTTTCGGATTTACAAAGACAATTTTTCCTCCAGGATCCATCAATGCAATACCAACGCCAGACTTTTCAAAGATCAGCCGGAACCTGTCATGGTTATTTTTAAGTATTTCCTTTTGATTCCAATGCCGATCGTATAAAACGCCTGCTCTCCAGCTAATTAGTATATACGTAACCAGAAGTAAAAACTCAAATATGTTCATTCCTTTTTCCGAAAAAAGCTGGTGATGAGCTTTCCATAACCATAAATTTCCAATTAAAAAGAAAAAGATGAACAAGCGCCCTTTATAGTTTTTCATTATTGTCCATTTTGGCCCCAATTTTTGTATCCTCCATATGGCTGATGTTCTTTTTACGTTTTAGAAAAGTGTAGTCAGCTTGTGATTTAAGCTTATATCTTATATATTTTACCACATTTATACATAGAAAACATTTTCATAAATGGATCTTCCTTATTTTTCAATTAGTCTGCCAGGATTTCTTTATTGAATTGCTGTATAAATGTTTGTATCTAGCAGACTAATAGATACAACAGGTTTCTGTCCAATAAAAAAACTTTTTTGACAAAATAAAAAAAGACCTAAACAGCTTATACCTTTTGTGACTGTTCAGTGTCCTTCAGATAGCTGAAAAAATAAATGATGTCTTACTAAGAAATAGTACTGGTTTTACAAGCTCCTACAAAATCCATTAAAGATACTCTACTTATCTATATAAGTTGAATTAAGCGTTTTGCATTGTTTAGTATGAGAAGAGAATGCTTTCAAAAAAAGCAGCATAATGGGCTGGCTGGCGGCTGCGCTAACAGCAAGGACGAACGCTGAGCCAGCCACCGCTTGTCCTGCGGGAGACTCCGCCCGTTGCTTTTCAGGAAGAAAAAGCGACCATAAAGAAATGGATACTGATTCTCGATTCCTTTTGATTAGAGAAGAAAAACAATCCTGTTTGACACCTGTCGCTATTCCATTATCTGGGCTAAGCACTGTTTTCTCATACATTTTTGCTGAAAAGTAGCTTCTAAAACCATTGATGCAACTTATATAAGTATAAATTTTCTTTTTCTTCTTGTCACCTAACTCCTTCGCTCTTTACTCCTTTCTATTTTACGGCTTTTCATAGTTTTATAAACTTGAAAGATCCTTCTTGCCTATCTCTCTTTTTTTATTGATTCCTTTTTGGGTTTTTCAGCTTGTTTGTTAAATTTCCTCCCAAACAACTGTTTCATTTTCGATTAAAATGATCTATAATTTAACTAGTTTCTATTCCTTATTTAGGAGGATTTATATGGATACAAACCAACAAATCCTTGATGATTTATCTTTTCAGATTAAGAAACTCCGCAGGTTGATGATCCTGGCTGCCAACGTCTATGGCTTTACAAGTTTTGAGACATTACACTATAGCCAGGAGTTAGACAAATTAATTATTCAATTTCAACTCTATAATAAATGACGAATTTCAGCCGAAGGCCTCTTCGGCTTTTTTTATTGGTTTGCATACTTCTTCTTCCATTATTTACTTCAAACTATATGTTTCCAACACCTAAATCCCCTGTCTATAGACGGGTCTCCTTTGATAGACTTTTTTGCGTAAATTAGTGCTGTTTGTCCATCCCTTTTGTTTTCCAACTGGAAATAACCTTATTCTTACCTGCTCGGTACACTGGTTAAAATCAGTGTACGGTTTCCTTCTGAAGAATAGGCGCATATGCTGATAAGAAATGATGATTTATAAAGGAGCGGTATTGATGAGCGATTCGTCTAAAAATCCAAAAATCTTGTCCGACAAGGTTATTGACTTATTGGTGAGTACGACCCTTCAAAAAAACGGCGTAAATATAGACAAAGCGAAAAAGCAGCTGTCTGATGAACAGAAAAAAATGTTTAAAGAATTAGTGGAGGATTTAAGCAAGCAAGTAGACGCCTTTGTAAAAAAGCCGCCAGTCAATAAAAAAGAATCAAAATAATTTTTCACGCTGCTCCTTTTAAGGGGCATTTTTTTATTTTCTAAAACAGTTACAGACGCCCTTCCCGAAAGACTGATAACTTCATACGGTATGTTATAACACAAAAAGGAGGGTTAGAACTATGTCAAAATGCTATGACGACTCTGAGTACAAAAGAAGAAGACGGAGGAACGACGAGGAAGAAAGACCTCGTAGAAAGCGTGATCGTGAAGAAGAGCATGATGATGCGGACGTAGTACAAGACGGTGTTCAAAAATCATTCATCGACCAGGAATCAGATGAATTAGTGTGGATTAAAGATTCATGTAACGTTGAGGTGCAGTCAACTGACACACAGGCTGCTGTATCTCTTCAAGTAGGCTTGCAGCTGGCTATTGCATTGGTTGTCAGCATTACAATTGGAGATTCAGATGAAGGACAGTCTGTAGCACAGGAGCTTTTCCAGCAGTTTGATACGGAGCAAACAAACAAACAGAAAATTTTTGTTGAAAACTCCAAAGATGTTACGATCACAACAACTGACACTGACCTCTCTGTTAACATCCAGGCTCTTTTACAAGTGCTCGTTGCTTTAGTCGTTAAATTAGATGTGTTGTAAGAAAACTCATTAAAATGAAAGAGGTGAATAATATGAGTGAGAAAAAGTGGAGAGCTTTGGATCATTGCGATGATAACAATCAAAACGATGAGGACGTTCTGCAGAAAGGAGATCAAGTCGTTTCCAGTGACCAGGAGTCTTTCGAATGGATTATTGTAAAGGATTCAGAAGATGTTGAAATCCACACAACAGATACGCAGGTCGCAGTTTCCCTGCAGCTGGGTATCCAAGTGGCCATCGCAGTCGTTCTCAGCATTACAGTTGGTAATTCCGACCAAACAAAATCTGTCATACAGGACTTGAAGCAATTCCTTAAAACAAAACAAAAGAATACACAGAAAACAGTCATCGAGGGCTCCAAACATATTAAGGTTACAACAACAGATACAGATTTGGCCGTAAACATCCAGGCTCTTCTTCAAATTCTTCTAGCTATCGTCGTCAAATTAGATGTTTTGTAATCGTTACATTCCTAAAAAAGAGAAAGCACACGGCAGGAAATGTCCAGTATTCTCTTATTCCCATATACTTAGAAGAGTTCTATTTAAAAAAGGCGCAATTTTTTGCACCTTTTTTTCTTTGAAAAAGAAGTACAGCTTTCCATTAAATAGCGGTTGATTGTGCCTGAAGCTTACCTTTTTCGAACTCTGAAAAACTTTCTTAAAAGCCATGGTCCCTGCGGAAATCCAAGGGTCAGCTGCCATGCGCCCAATCCCAGAAGACCGCTTTGACGCACAGAAATCATTTTTGCACTGATGCTTCTTGTGTCTTCAAACCAGACTTCATGGTCGGCGCCCTGTTCATCCCTATATCGAAAAAATGGCGATTCATTCTCTCTTGAATATTGAATAGGCGATTGATATCTCATAGCAGTGGTGATCGCATCTTGATTAGAAATGGCCCGTGCCGCCGTGCCAGGAGTGTACGGAACGACCCAGTCGTATCCGTATAACGGCATGCCTAAAATGATTTTGCTTCGCGGAAGCCGGCTGGCAGCAAACTCCACTGTTCTTCTTACTTCCGTAATAGGAGCACTGGGACCGGGTTCACTGCCGGCATGATGCCAGTCATAAGCCATTATAAACATATAGTCTACTACAGCGCCAATTCCGCCATAATCATATCCTCTTAACCATGGAATACCCTCGCTTGTTTTAGCTGGAACCGCCACTGTAACGACAAAGCCCGCTGGTTTCAGACGTTCTGACAGCTGGCGAAGAAATCCTGTAAAAAGATCCCGGTCTGCTGCCGGCATCTGTTCAAAATCAATATTTACACCGCCATACCCTTTCTGAGAAATTAAAGTAAAAATATTATTAACAAGATTTGTTCTTGCTGTCGGATTGTTCAATACTTGATGTGTAAGGTCTGGACTAAAGCCTTGAGCTGTTAGATTAGTGATGGTTACAATTGGGATCACCCGGTTTTGCCAGGTGGTTTGAATGGCCGTTATATCGTTCAAATCATTAGCGATATCACCATTAGCAGCAATATGGTACTCAAAAAGAGAAATAATGGAAGCGTACGGTGCAAAATCTGTAATAAGCGTGCGGTCCAATGCGGGGCTTCGAACCACGTAAAAACTTAGCGTGCTGGCCAGATAATTGGAGGTGTTAGGAATTTGTATGCGTGTGCCAGCTTGCAGAGAAGCTGGATTCACAGAAGGATTGGCAGTGCGCAGCTGTTGGACGGTTACGTAGGATTTTTTCGCAATAGTATCAAAAGTATCGCCTGGCTGGACAATAATATATGTGTATAAAGGAACGAGCAGCGCCTGCCCAGGGACCACATTGGTTTCGCTTAGACCATTGACCATCCGTAATTGATCCACTGACGTCCCGTACCTGCTGCTGATTCTGAACAATGACTCCCCTGCTTGAACCTCGTGAATAAACATATTCGTCCTCCCTTCACCCTTTTCGGCCTTTTTATCGGTATGATAAAACATTACTGTTTATTCGCATTTCAGGAAGCCACTTTAAAGAGAGCTATCCCATGTTTTTTTATTTTTCTTACATTTGTTCAAAAACGATTTAACCCTCTCAAATTTTGTATAAAGAAGGAAATGCCCTGCATGCCCCAGTCAGGTTTATTTTCCGAACGACGTTAAAGTGGCGTCGATGCCGCTATACATTAAAAATAGCTACCACGCAACCAACTGCTGAATAAACTTCAGCTATACTTTCACTTGTATCACATATAGATGAAAAAATCTCCTGTTTTTACATTTTCCAAACCATTAAGACATCGCTTTTTTAGCAAGCATTGTCTTGATGGTTTTTCTGTTTCTTATAGCTTTTGGCTATAGGTGCCTATTACAAATAAGCGTTACTCTATAAGTGCAGGCACGTGGTATGATACGAGCACAATCAAAAAAGAATCAGATGTTTCGAAAAGGAGAGGAAAAAATGCGTAAAGTAAATGCGTCTGAAGTCGTAGCAGCAAGTCGTTTCAATAAATTTCATTTAGCTGTTTTTTTATGGTGTGTATACGCTATTGCGTTTGATGGGTTTGATATTGCGATGTATGGGGTTGGTCTTCCTGTAATGATGACTGATTTTGGACTGACATCCGTTGAAGCCGGCAGTATTGGCAGCTACGTATTAGTCGGTATGATGGCTGGTGCCTTCATATGCGGTCCGCTGGCAGATACAATCGGTCGTAAAAAAGTGCTGGCTATTTGTATGTTTTTGTTTAGTGTTTTCACGTTTCTTTCTGGTCTTGCCCCGAATGCTGCAGTGTTCACGATCATGCGTGTCATGGCCGGTATCGGGATGGGTGGTTTGATGCCTACGGTAATCGCGTTAATGAGTGAGTATTCACCGAAGAAAAACCGTGCACTTATTGTTGCAACTATGTATTGCGGCTATTCTGTTGGAGGCATTTTGGCAGCGCTGATCGGCATGTCTATTATGCAGGATTTTGGCTGGCGGGTACTTTACTGGATTGGGATTATTCCACTGTTTACCCTGCCCTTTTTCTTGAAAAAGTTCCCCGAATCTCTTTCTTATTACATGTTGCGCGGGCGGGGTGATAAACTTGCCGACATTTTAAACCGTATTGATCCAGATGGAAATTATAAGGAAAACGATGATTATGAATTTGCCATCGCAAAAGAAAATGCAAAGGGGTTCCCCGTCAAAAAACTATTTGTTGATCATCGTGCGCTGAGCACCTTTGCTTTTTGTCTTGCTGTATTTAGCTGCTTGATTATGATTTACGGCTTGAATACATGGCTGCCCAAAATTATGCAGGAGTCCGGCTATGCCTTATCATCGAGCCTTTCCTTTAGCTTAGTACTTGGTGTAGGCCAAATTGGCGGTTCTCTGCTGGGTGGCTATTTTGTCGATCGAATTGGACATCGAAAAGTCCTCGTTTCTATGTATGTACTTAGCGCTTGTTGTTTTATCGCGCTGAGTTTCACGTCAAATTTACTGCTTTTATATGTGTTAATTGCAATAGGCGGTGCCTGCACCGTCGGAACGCAAAATTTATCAAATCCCTATATTTATGAGTTTTATCCAAAAGAAGTCCGGGCTACCGGAGTTGGTTTTACCGTTGGAATTGGACGGATCGGTGCCATTGCCGCACCGATGGTCATAGGTTTTCTTTTGACCACCAGCCTTGCGCCACAGGGAGCTTTTATAGCGTTCGCTGTTCCAAGCCTTTTAGGAGCCATTGCTTTTGTTTTAGTTCGAGAAAAATATGGAAGATTCGACCAATTAGACATGCTTGAAGATCAAAAAGTAGGATGAAAAAAGTATGATGGCAGTGACGTACTTTTCTTATTAAAAAAAAACAATAACACTTATAGAGGAAGGACTCTATTTTATAGAAGAAAAGTATAGACATTAGAGGAACTTAAGTAAGAAATAGTTGGTCCACTTCAATATAAGTTATTGCCAATAACAATAGGTAAATTAACAGCTAAACAAAAGTCGTCATTCTTTGATAACAGGAAATGGCGATTTTTATTTGCTTATATACTGACATAGATGAATCAGAAGCAAATACCTATAAAAAATGAAACAACGCCCGAATTTTATTAAAGCTAAGCCCATAGGGTGAACAAATAAAACCACCTTTAAATTCAGACAAAGAAAAAGTGGTTTGGCTGCTGGCACGAAAGCACGGCTAAGATCGTGTCCGTTACAATAATCAATTAAAAAAGCTCTGGAGCAAACCAAAGCTTCTTCTCTTTTACAATTATTTTCTATCACTTTTATATTGTCCAGTTCCGTTACAATAATGACATCCGTTTCCGTTGCAAGGTGTGCAGATAAGCAGCTTCATTGTTTCTCCTCCTTTTTATGATAGTGATGCAGCCTTTTTTTCGTTTCACTTGATATACTTCGAATCTTTTATAGCCCAAAACAATTCACTTAAAATTCTAATTTTCACTTTAAAGGGCAATTATTTTCTGCTTTTTTATTATTTCCAGATCATCACATAGTAAACATTTATTGATAAAAATAGTTACATTTACATACTGAAACAAGCTTTTGAGTTGTCCACAATAAATCAGACAACTTTTTCATAAAACCGTTGCTTATGTTCAAGTGAGCTAAATACGCAGCCTGGTACGTACGAGTTTATTAAAGAAAACACTATTCAAATTTTTGAAGAAGCAAAAGTGGATGCAAATTCATCATCTGTGCCATATAGTTCGAAGGAAATCTATTCATGCCTAACGTAAAGAAATGATTAAGCGTGTTTTTGCGAATGCTAGGGAAAAGCGTGACATGCGATGGATCACCCTCAGGGGACTAGGGAAGATTAGTCAGGCGGGTGACTTTTGCCAATCGCTGCCGTAAACCTCCAAAAGCCGGCCAGCTGATTGTGAAAACCACTGTCTCCGGCTTGAATGGACTTGTTCAAAAGCACAAAAAAGACAAAACGATCCCAAACTGAAGATTTGAGAAACACTTTGTCTACAGACTGAATCGTCCGAAGTCTGGCAGTTCTGTATAATCCTTCTTTCTTTTCACATGCTAACAGCATGAGGTGATAAACATGGAAAAACAAAATAAATCCAAAAATGCCGGCCAAAAAAGCGATAAAATGAACGCCATGGATCAGGGATTAAATCTGCTCGTTCAAACGGTCAATCAAGCGACCGGCTTGGATAAAGGAAATGACGGAGAAAAAAAGAAAAAATAGCGCGTATACTTGTGGAAAATGATTGAGAGCCTTCTGTTTTTTTGCTAAGAATGAAACAAAACAGTAGGCTCTATTAAAATGAGCTGGCTTAAAATGTAAACTGTCTTTTCATTTTTAACACGCTGATTCTTTACAGAAAATAACGGGTCTATTCATTTGGAAATGCCGGCTTGTTAGTGCAACTGAATCAGCCCGTACACTTTCCGCAGTTTGGCCACAGAGGAACTGCCGATTTTCGCAAGCTTTTGTTTGAATTCAAAAGTGGAGGCGTCAGGAATATCATGAAGCAGTTTTGTTTGCTGTGCCAGTTCACACAAGATCAGCTGGCTGTTGATTTCTTTTTCTCCATCCGCTCTTTTGACGTAATCATACTGACCGTTGCTGTTCTGCTCCCGTGCTTTGCGATTGTCTTGCAGCATAAGCGTTAGACTGTCATAAATACGTTCTTTCAAATGCGGCTTTAAAATGGGAAACATGATTTCCACACGGTTTTCCATGTTTCGGGTCATCAAGTCAGCCGATGATAAAAAGACTTTGTTTTCCCCATTATGGTGAAAATAATAAATTCTTGTGTGTTCAAGGAATGCACCGACAATACTCCGGACCCGGATGTTTTCACTGAGCCCTTCAATCCCCGGCCGCAGGCAGCACACGCCTCTCACGATTAAGTCGATTTCCACTCCAGCCCGAGACGCTTCATACAGCTTCACCATAATTTTTTTATCTGTTAACGAATTCATTTTTGCAATAATGCGTCCGTTGCCAAACAGCTCGTGAGCGGCAATTTCTTCATCAATTAATTGCAGAAATGTATCTCGTATGCCAAAAGGCGAAACAGATAAGTGATGGTAGTCCGGTTTTTCCATATGTCCGCTCAGTGAATTGAAAAAATGGGTGGCATCAATACCAATTTGTTCATTAGCAGTTAGAAGCCCCATATCCGTGTAAATCCGTGCGGTAGCGTCATTATAGTTGCCTGTGCCGAGATGAACAAACCGTTCAATTTTTCTTTTACGCCGGCGCACAACGAGTGTGATTTTACTATGCGTCTTCAAATGAGTCATTCCGTAAATCACATGACACCCTGACTTTTCCAGCTCCTTCGCCCATTGAACGTTATTTTCCTCGTCAAATCTGGCCTTCAGCTCTACAAGAACGGTTACCTGTTTGCCGTTGTCAGCAGCGCGCTCCAGGCTTTTAATAATCGGAGAATCGCCGCTTACCCGGTATAGCGTTTGTTTAATCGCCAATACGTCCGGATCATCAGCAGCCTGTGAAATAAAATCAACAACTGGCTCAAATGACTCGTACGGATGATGAAACAGCACATCCTCCTTAAGAACCTGGCTGAAAATGTCTTCTCCTCCTTCTAAATCCTGCGGCGGCTGTGGAATAAAAGACGGGGCAGCCAAATGTTCGTGAGTTGCTTGAAGGCTTTTTGAAAAAGAAAATAAAAAAGTTAAATCCAATGGAGCTTGAATGGCATATACATCTTTACTGTGAATTTCCAGCTCTTCTTTTAAATAATCAACCACTTGCTCGTCATAACAGTCCTGCTGCACTTCGAGCCGAACAGCGGCCCCCCATTTTCGTTTTTTCAGTTCTTCTTCAATTTCCTGCAGCAAATCTTCCGCTTCGTCTTCGTGAATGGTCAGATCGGCATTGCGTGTAATGCGAAAAGGCGTTACAGATTTTACTTCATATCCTTTAAACAATTTAGACATAAAGACAGAAATCACTTGTTCCAGTAAAACAAATACCCTTGCTTCCTTTTTTTCTACGGGAAGCTCAATCAAACGGTTTATAACAGCAGGCACCTGTACAATCGTCAATTTTCCCGCTAAAGAACCTGGTGCTGCTTTTCCTTTTTCGTTTTCTTTCAGCATCACCGCTAAGTTTAATGATTTATTCAATAGCATCGGGAAAGGGCGATATGCGTCGATAGCCATTGGGGTTAAAACGGGGAAGATTTGCTCGTCAAAAATCGTTTCTAAATAGGTAAAGGCCGATGGGCTTATTTCTGTCATAGAGGCAACCGTCACGTTTTCTTTTGCCAGTAAAGGAGTGAGTTCATTCAAGTATACGTCATCCTGCTTGCCCACAAGGTGATGCGTAATCTCGGAAATCAAACAAAGCTGTTCTTTCGGTGTTAATCCGGCTTTGTTTTCTGGGCGGTTAAATCCGGCTTTCACTTGATCAAGCAAGCCCGCTACGCGCACCATAAAAAACTCATCAAGATTCGAGCTGAAAATCGCTAAAAATTTGAAGCGTTCCAGCAGCGCATTTTGTTCGTCACTCGCTTCTTGCAGCACTCGTTCATTAAAGCCAAGCCAGCTTAATTCCCGATTGTTGTAAAAAGATGGACTGTCCAAGTTTTTTTCTTTGATGGCTGTAGATACTGTTTGCATGATCCCTTCATCTCCCTGTGGTTGAAATTCCAATTATGTAAGTATCTTTAAAATAACACTATTTTGTAAATGATTAGTAAATTATTTGTAAATTTAATGTAAATATTTGATGTTATTTGTTTAATTTTTAAAAAACTGCTACGATTTTTTGATTTGTAAAAATAAGTCTCCTAAAAACCTTTTTTTATTTAATAACTTCTGTTAAAGCTACTGTTAATAATAAGACAAGGAATTAAATCGAACTCCCTCCGAAAAATAGGGAGTAAAAATCGATTAGGTATAAAATTTTCAATTTTATTATAAAGATTTTCATGTGGTTAGATGTAAAAAGCTGAAAAAGTAACGATCTTAGTAACAGGAGAGAACAGGAACGAAGATGATGGTGCTGTAGCACAAATTATTCAACCTCCATACCACTTCACATCATGAAAATGAAGAGAAACTTTCTATACCTTAAAGGATCAGTTCGCCTTCTTTGTTGGTGATTAATATTATTGAGAAAAAACCAGGAGATTATGTTTTGTACCTCATAGCATTCCTTATTGACTCCTTTCGGATTCAGAGCAATCAGACTTTATTATTATTGTGTTGCCAGCAGGGTTTAACCAATTTGTAAAACAACTTGGAGCTTCTGTTTTAAAAGATGTACCTCTTCCTGAAGTAAAACCACCTTCTTTAAAGGAACTTCAGCAGCTTGTAAAAGTAGCCAAGTGTTTTAACACGACTTTTTCAGAATTGAAATTATAAGCTACTTAAATTAAAATTTCTTTAGTAACAGCCTGTTATCTAATTAGCGACGGCTTATTTATTTAACTTTTTAAACAATGCAATTATCAACATTCATCACTAATAGAGTCCTTAACAAAGAAAAGTACAGCTTGTAGACAAAATAAAAAACGCTACTCTCTTTATTAAAAAAGGGAGTAGCGCTTTCCATTTGCTTGTTACCGTAATTACCGTAATCCGTTCATAAAAAAAAGAACAGCTTCCGCTGTTCTTTCTTTATGCTTTTGCCTGGCGGCGTCCTGC
>NZ_LAHL01000100.1 GCF_000966195.1 Domibacillus robiginosus
TTGAACAAAAAATTAGCGCCGCATTCCTCTTCGAAATCTCCGATTTAGTGGGGGTTAGGCGCTAAGGTCTTAATTTTTCCCATTCTTCTATATATTTTTTCATTAGGCCTATTGCGCTTCTTACTTATCATTATTCATAATGATTCTCTTTGGATATTTACAATGATGCCATGTCCTTTATCATCCGGGTAATCAAATACTAACGGCCTGACAACCAAATCGATTGTATCGGCAGTAGAAAAACTGATTCACGCAACCAAATCAAACCCTCTTCCAAAATACAAAGAGTTTAACGAACGTTTTTACAAGTTTCCTTCCTACTTCCGCAGAAGTGCCATTGCTTCCGCTTGCCATGAAATTATCAAATTTGCGGCAAAGCATGGCTGTGACGTCATCGTATTCGAATACCTGAGCAGAATGAAAACTCCAAAGGGGTTCTACAGAACCAGGAAACTTCGCTTCAAACTTCACGGGTGGCAGAAAACAGGCATCCAGAACAAATTGGAAGAAATGGCGAACTGCCTCGGCATGCGCATTTCCCGCGTCAATCCGCGAAACACCAGCGCCCTGGCGTTTGATGGCTCCGGAAAAGTGGAACGGAACCTGAAAAAAGACCTTGCCGTTTTTTTAAACTGGCAAAGTCTATCACGCGGATTTATCCGCTTCGTATAATATCGGCGACCGCTACTTCATTCGGGCTTTCGGAGGAAGCTTAATCAGCTGATGCTGTACTGTATTCAAGATAAGGGATGCTCCATCAAAATCTTTGATTTAGGTGGAGAGGTTCACAATAATCAATATAGCAAGCTTCAATTCTTTACTATTAAAAGATGGAACCTGTTTTTTAGTTACTGTCCATCTTTAAATACAACATATTGGCTGCGCGATATTTGAACTAAATAAACCATAGCGAATTGAAATAACCTGTTTGTTATGTCCGTCAAATAAGGGGAAAGCAAAGGTGATTTAGTATGGAATTCAAAATAACTTAAAATATTTTTGAAAAGGTATTGATTTATAATGTCATAGATGATATTCTATTTTAGCTGTCGTTAGTACAAACTATTCCGCAGTAGCTCAGTGGTAGAGCAATCGGCTGTTAACCGATCGGTCGCAAGTTCGAGTCTTGCCTGCGGAGCCATTTTAACACTCTATCAAATATAAG
>NZ_LAHL01000101.1 GCF_000966195.1 Domibacillus robiginosus
AAAATCAACATTAATTTTAATAAATACTTTTCATGTTAAAATTAATGTGGAAATCAATTTTAAATTTCCTTTTAAAAGGAGGAATACAAGTGAAAGTAATCGCTATTAATAATAATAAAGGCGGTACATTGAAAAGTACGACTGCTACGAATTTAGCAGGTGTGCTCGCCACAGAAGGACATAAAGTTTTAATAATCGATTCTGATAACCAGGCAAACGTTGCCCTTAGTTTTGGTGTTAATCCAGATGAGTTGAATTATGGATTGTACAGTGTTTTGATTGAACAGCTTGATCCGGTAGAAGCCATTATCAACGTGCATGAAAACATTGATATTCTTCCTGCAAATGATGACCTGATTCAGTTTGATTGGGAAGTAATCGGTAATAAAAATAAATATAAAGAACCTTTTTTAATCATGGAATATACTTGCGAAGTTTTGAGAGAACAGTATGATTACATAATTATTGATACACCTCCTTCCTTATCATTAATGGTAGGAAACGTATTTGCTTTTGCTGATGGAGTATTGATTCCTTTTTCACCGGAAAGCTACAGCATGCGTTCTTTAATGAAGGTTCTTGATACCATTTCAAATTTTGGATATACCTTTAATCCGGATTTAAAATTGTTGGGCGTGGTAGCTACTATGGTCAATTACCAAACTACACTTCACCAATATGTTTTACAGGAAACACGGAAATACTGTGATGAAAATGATATTCGCTTGTTTGATACGTACATACCGCGCAGCATCCGATTTGCTTCCTCTGTAGCGTTTCAGGGTAAGCCGGCAACATTACTAGAAAAAAGAAACGACATGGCCAGTAATTATTTTGAATTATGGAAGGAGATAAAAGGAAATGAGTAATAAAAAACAAAACCCTTTACTAAAAGCTGCAGCTAGTTTTAATAGCGTATCTAACCCTCCAAATTTAGATAATATATCGAAAAAAACATCGAAGAATACAGCTAATGATGGTATGGAAAACAACTTAGAAAGTAAAGAGGATGTTAAAATTAAAAGTAATGATGCTGTTAAGGATCCAAAAAGCGTATTAGAGGATCTATTAAGCTCTACTGAGAAAGAGAAAAAGCGACCTTTAACAGTGTATTTGGATCAGGATGTCTGGGACTTGTTAGATGAATTTGCAAAGCCACGGGGGAAAGGTGCTAAATCTGAAGTAGTGAATCAGCTTCTTAAAAACACTTTCAATCCAAAGTAAATGAATAAAATCAGTTAATAATTAAAAGGCCATAAAAAAGAACCTCGATAATTACGGAGGTTCTTTTTTATAAAAAAATCAATATTTGAATTTAGCACATAGTGTTTTTTATTAAAAATCTTTATTTTTTTGATTTATTATATTCAGCATAAATAGTGGATCTGGGTACGCCTGTTATTTTAGATATATCCGAAACCGTCATTTCTCTTTCTTCTTTTGTTTTAAATAATTCAAGGGCTTGTTCAATGTTGCTGGCTGGTTTCCCCTTCCTCCCCATTTTTTTGCCGTTCTTCATGGCTCTTTTTCTTCCCTCACCAGTTCGGGAAACAATCATATCACGCTCAAATTGTGCGAAACTGCCTAGTGTATTGAAGAGGAGCATTTGAAAAGGATCATCCTTTGCGTTCGCTTGGAAGGTCATATTGTGGTGAAGAAAAGTAATACTGATGCCACGCTCAAGCAGCTCATTTACAATTTTATTTAAATCCAAAATACTTCTAGCCAAACGATCAATTTTGGTGACATAAATATGATCACCAGCACGAGCATGCTTAAGAAGAGCTTCTAGCTGTTGTCTGTCAGTTCCTTTCTTGCCTGATATCTTTTCGATAAACATCTGATCTTCTTTTATACCTGCTGATTCCAGCGTTTCAATTTGGGTTTCTAGGTCCTGCCCAACGGTGCTGACTCGTGCGTACCCTAATTTCATTCATCTATTTTCCTTTCTTAAACGGTTACTGCCTTCCCAGATACTCTTTAAAATCTTTACTGTTCCTTATCTGAACAAAATACTTATACTGTATTATAACTTTTCGTCTAAAATATTTAAATATTTTAGACGAAATTTTTAGACTATATTTTAGACGTTAGAACAAAAGGAAAAGCAGCTTGTTAGCAGCTAAAAAGAGGCCGTCTAAAATTTATGAATTTTAGACAGCCAACCAAAAAAAGCGCCTTCCTTTATTGATAAAGGAAGGTGCTTTTT
>NZ_LAHL01000102.1 GCF_000966195.1 Domibacillus robiginosus
CAATACTATCCAAAAACACGCGGATTTATGTAGATTATTAACAAAAAACAGTCATTAAGGGGGCATTAAGATGAAAAAAAACAAAAAAATCCTATCTGTTGTTGCGCCATTGATGTTTACTTTCTCTCTCGCTGGATGTACCGGAGGAAATTCTGCTACCGAAGGTACAGCTGAAGAGCCAGTAACATTAAACATTGCAACTGTAAACAACCCGGATATGGAAACAATGCAAGAGCTCTCGAGTTCTTTTGAAGAATCTCATCCGCATATCAAACTTAATTTTATTGCTTTGCCTGATAATGAATTAAGAAAAAAAGTAACACTTGATGCATCCACCGGTTCAGGACAATACGATATTGCTACTGTTGGTCCTTATGAAGTTCAAAGTACTTGGGCGAAGAATGAGTGGTTAGAACCATTAGGTCCTTTATTTGAAGAATATCCAGAAATTGAGGAAAAGTACGAGTTAGATGATGTTATTGAACCAATCGCAGGTGCCTTGTCTTATAAAGACGAACTATACGGGCTTCCATTCTACGGTGAAAGTAATATGCTTTTTTACAGAAAGGATTTATTTGAAGAAAAAGGGCTTGAAATGCCTGAACATCCAACATGGACACAGGTTGAAGAGCTAGCTAAGCAGTTCCATAATCCTCCACAAGATTTCTATGGTATTACTTTAAATGGAACACCCCAGTACGGGCAGCTTGCTCCGCTTTTAACGGTCATCAACTCATTTGGCGGAAGATGGTTTGATATGGATTGGAAGCCACAATTGACATCTACTGAATTTAAGAATGCGGTTTCTTTTTACACTGATTTAGTGAAAAACTATGGGGCACCGGGAGCTACAAATATTGGGTTTAATGAAGGGCTTGGTTTAATGGCTCAAGGTAAATCAGCTATGTGGTATCACTCAACTGTTGCCGCTGGAATGTTAAACGATCCTGAGTCATCAAAAGTTGTAGGTAAAGTAGGGTATGCATTCGCACCAACTCAAGAAACCGAGAATGGAAGCCATTGGCTCTATACGTGGGGACTGGGAATGATCAGTTCTTCTGAACATAAAAAAGAAGCCTTTGAGTTTATGACATGGGCTACAAGCAAGGAATATATCGACTTAGTTGCCGAGAAAAAAGGTTTGGGATCTATTCCATCAGGTACAAGATATTCAACTTATGAAAATGAGGAATACTTGAAAATTGCTCCTTGGGCAACACTTACAAGAGAGTCTATTGAAACGGCTGATATAAACAAACCAGCTAAGGATGAAGTTCCTTACTCAGGACTTGCTCAAATTAACATTCCTGAATATGCAGAGTTTGCTTCAGAATTCGGAAAGAATTTTGCTTCTATTTTAACTGGCAAGGAAACAGTAGATGAAGCCCTCGAAAAGTCTCAGAAGAAAACAGAGGAGGTTATGGAGAAAGCGGGTTACTATAAATAAATTTATCACTAATTAATGACCTTTTCTGGGAGGATAAATAATTGTTGGCAAGGAAGTTCATATAGGAGCTTCCTTGCCACAATTAAATTTCTAATTATGAGATTAGATCTCGCCAATAATGTTATTTGGGATAGTCCCATTCGATAATTATCAAAACGAGGAGGATTCAAATGGAGAATACAGCGGGTAAGCTAAAGTCAGAGATACATTCGAAGAGAGCAGCAAAAAAATCAAACAAGCAAATTACCCCTCGTCCGCTTGTATATGTAAGTGTTGGATTTCTTGCGTTGGTTACACAAGTTCCCTTCGTGCTAACACTTTATTACAGTACATTAAATTGGAATCTTCAATATCCAAAAAGAGGAAAAGAGTTTGTAGGTTTAGCAAATTACAAAGCATTATTCACAAACACCGAATTCTTACAAGCGTTTATTGTTACACTAAAACTGACCGTACTCATACTAATTTTGTCCCTGGTTTTGGGATTAGCGTTAGCTATTTTGCTTCATAGAAAGTTTCCTGGAAAAGGTATAGTACGAAGCATGTTATTTGCTCCGTTCTTGGTAATGACCACAGTTACCACTCTTGTATGGAAGAATATGATTTTGGATCCATCTTATGGATTTTTGGCAGCGCTATTTAAATTATTTGGAATGACGCCAATAGATGTTATAGGAAACTATCCAACACTAACAATTGTTTTAGTTGCTACTTGGACTTGGACCCCGTTTATGATGTTAATTCTTCACGCGGCTTTAGAATCTTTACCTGAAGAAATGATGGAGGCGGCGGCCATAGATGGGGCTAGTCGTATGTATACCTTTATTTATATAGTCCTTCCATTCCTTAAGCAATATATTTTTATTTGTGTTCTTTTGGGAGCTATTATGATTCTTCCGCTATTTGGAGAGATCGCATTGATTACAGCAGGCGGTCCCGGACAAACAACAACAAATCTATCGTACTTTGTGTATGAAGAAGCTTTTCAGGGATACAGTATCGGATCAGCAAGCGCCAGCGGGGTAGTAGCTTCCCTTGTTACGCTTGTTATAGGGACAGTTCTTATTCGAATATTCAATAAGAAAGGAGAAGAGGCATGAAACTAGCAGCAAAATGGGGATTAAACCTTTTTACTTATGGCGTAGCAATGCTTTTTTTCTTTCCTGTGTTTTGGATTATATTGAATGCATTTAAAACAGAGAGCCAAGCTTATAATTACCCACCAGTATTTATCTTTCAACCGATCATGGATAATATTATAAACGCTTTTGGAAGCGGGCAATATTTGCTGTATCTAAATAATTCCTTAGTTGTTTCTGTTTTATCTGTAATTGTTGTCAACATTTTAGCCCTTCCGCTTGCTTTTTACTTAGCAGAATTGAAATGGTACAAGAGAAAAGATCGATTATTTGGATGGATTTTATCGACAAAATTTATGCCGGCAGTAGGAATCGTTATTCCTCTTTATATCATCTTAATTCAAACGCAGATGTTAAACTCCCTGTGGGGATTGTTTATCATGTACATGGCAATGAGTATGCCGATTATCGTTTTAGTCATGAGATCATTCTTTTTAGATATTCCAGTTGCCATCATTGAAGCTGCTGCTATTGATGGTGCATCTTATTTTACAACGTTTACAAGGATCATATTGCCAATGTCTATACCAGGAATCGCGACGGCATCGATTTTGGCTATTATTTTAAATTATAATGAATTTTTCTTTGCGACAGTTCTGTCCGGGCCACAGTCTCAAACACTGCCAGTGTATTTATCATCATTTATGACGTCCGAAGGCTTGTTCTGGGCACAAGTATCAGGGATTTCTTTATTAGCTATTTTCCCAATACTAGTTCTTGGATGGTTAGCACAAAAACGAATCGTACGAGGCTTAACACTTGGAGCTGTAAAGTAAGAATATTATTGAAGTAGAGAAGATATCAATTGATAAAAATAAGCCCCGATA
>NZ_LAHL01000103.1 GCF_000966195.1 Domibacillus robiginosus
TATTAATATAAAAATATATCGTTATAACGTGTGAAGTGGATGGATTAGTTTTATTGACCACATATGTTGAAACCTATCTTGAAAAGATTAAATGTCTATCATATAGATAGTGTGTGGTATAAAATGGATATTGAGGTTAGGAAAAATTTTTATGTTTTGCTGGAAACATTAGAAGTAGTTTATTTAAATGATTAAAGTAAGTTGAGCGCTAATAAATGAGGAGAGGTGAACCTTAGAATGTTTAAAATAGAACACTCTAAGAGAATAAAAAAAGAAAGCGGCTGTTTCGTATGAAAGCTGAAAACTCTCATTCTGTATTTGCTGCAAGACTAAGGACTGTCAGAATGGAAAAGGGATTATCTCAGACTGACGTTTGCAAATCTTTGGGCTTAACTAATTCTGTTTTATCAAGTTACGAAAAAGGGCAACGGCATCCTACTATTAAAGGATTAAAAGTATTAGCGGATTTTTATAATGTTACTACAGACTGTCTTATTGGACGAGACGAATACAAGTACACTAAGAAAGCTTTGATTATTCAAGATTCAAAGCTCAACGATTGGTATAATGATCTTCTAAAGTCAAGTGAAGAGGATTTGAGAAAGCTCCAGCAATTTTGGGAAACGATTAAAGATGAAGAATACTAATTTCAATCAAAAAAAGGGATATAAAAGGTGTAGCCTGTCTATGCTAAAGAGGGCGCAAAGTCTTGGCAAATGTATGATTTGCATGGATATACACAGAAACAAATTAGAGACCGAGGTCGTACTGCAATGGCTATTCAGAGACCAGAAATGGTTGAACCGCTTAAGAAAAGCGGGAAAGGTAAGCTAATCGAAAGAAAGGTATGTATGGCCTTGCTGAATTAATTGAAAAACATCTAGCAAGGAGCTATATGAGTATCGATAAAAACGAGGATGCGGCGAACACTCTTGCTTCAACAACATAACCATCTATCAGAGAGCACAAAATCAAAAGGGACTCAGCAAAAACGTTCATCTTTTTATCGATAACTTCTTACTTTTCTAATTGGATAGATACGCTAAAGTTAAGCCACTTGGGCTAAATATAGAAGAACAACCAAATAAGCGATAAAAGGTACTTTCTATAAGCAATTTTTCCATTATCTATATTTATATAAATATATATTAATATAAAAATATA
>NZ_LAHL01000104.1 GCF_000966195.1 Domibacillus robiginosus
AAGCTGGGAAGAGGAACTGAGCAATAATTATAACGAAATGGAGACACTTTTAAACGATTATGAAGCATCTGTTTCAACTACAGAAGAAAAGAAAAACTTCGACAGTCTGCTTATTACAATAGAAGATTACAGAAGTACTGAGCAGCAGCTTTTAAACCTTACGCCCGATTCAAATGCTGAAGATGGTAGTACGTTAGGAGATCAGTTTGAAAAACAACGGGAAGAGATTGGACAGTATATTTCTAATTTAGTAGAGATAAATGAACAAAATGCTGCAGACAGCACTGCCTTTGTTGACGAGATGTACAAAGCCAAAACGATGCAGATCCTTTTGCTGATTGGCATTTCGGCTCTTTTGAGCATCTTGATCGCTTCCTTAATGATCCGGTCTATTTCACGTCCTATTCAATTTGTTTCTCAAGCCTTGCAGCAAGTTGCTTCCGGAGATTTAACAGGACCTAAACTGAACATAACAAATAAAGATGAAATCGGACTTCTTGTGAGCTCCTTCAACACAGTTACAGAAAATCTAACGCAGACATTAAAACAGGTTCAAGATGCCGCGCACCACGTTTCTGCTTCATCAGAAGAACTGACAGCCAGCTTTGAACAGAATGTCGTCTCTATTGAGCAGGTAAGCCACTTGTCTCAGATATCGGCCGACGGCTCAGAAGAACAGCTGAAACAAGTGGAGCAAATCGGCTTTTCTATCCGGGAGATGTCTTCTGCCCTTAAACACATTGATTCTAATAGCAGCGTTATGACCGCTTTGTCTCAGGAAGCTTTTGAAGCCACGAAAAAAGGAAACCAACAAACAGCACAGGTGGTTGAGCAAATGCAAGAGATTAATCACTCTGTAGAAGAGACCGCCAAGCTAATGAAGCGTCTTGGGGATCATTCAACCAAAATTGGTGATATTATTGTCATGATTACAGCGCTGGCAGAACAAACCAATTTATTGGCGCTAAATGCAGCAATTGAAGCAGCGCGTGCTGGGCAACAAGGAAAAGGCTTTGCCGTTGTGGCGGAAGAGGTACGAAAGCTGGCCACTGACTCAAAGAACTCTTCTTCACAAATTGCGCACATGGTTAGAAGTATCCAGCAGGATATTGAACAAGCAAAACAATCGATTCATACAAGTACGGAAAAAGTGTCGACTGGACTTATGTATACTGACAACGTTAACACATCGTTCGGTCACATTGAAGCTTCCATCTCGAATGTTTCTGATAAAACAGCCGAAGTCACAGCTTCGATTGGGCAAATCGAGACGATCAGCCACCAAATAGTACAGGCCATGGATTCCATGAAAGACACAGCGAGGAAAGCTGTTCATTTAAGCCAGGAAACCTCTTCTTTTACACAGGAACAAACGGCGACAGCTGAAGAAATCTCCTCTTCTGCTTTTTCCTTATCGCAGTTAGCCGGAGAACTTCAGCATACGTTAACAGCCTTTAAAATGAAATAACATAATAAAAATCCCTGCTGTCACAGCAGGGATTTTTCGTGTGAAAAGCTTATTTTTTATCGCCATAAACCATTGATGGCTTCTTGATTTGCTCATTTAAAATAAAACAGTTAACTGTGTACTTTTACAGAATTTAAACTAACCTTCTCTACTACAGCGGCTACCCGTTCATGAACCGTCCGGTCTAACGGATGTGGCACAAGGTCTCCTGGTTTCGTGGAAGCAGCGATCGCTTCTGCCGCTGCTACGAG
>NZ_LAHL01000105.1 GCF_000966195.1 Domibacillus robiginosus
AGACAAAATCAAGTCTTTTGGTTATATGACTTGAATATTGAAAGAAAAACACAAGGTATTTGTAAATTATTAACTATGTAATCAAAAACCCCCACTTTTAATGAAAAAAGTGAGGGGCATAAATTTATCATTACTTCAAGGCAGCTTCAGCTTCCTGGCCGAACTGCAATTCATCGTATTTCCAAACTTTTTGAGTTGGATTGCCAATGTGTTTAACCGGTTTTTGTGGAGATCTGTCAAAGCTTAAGGAAAGAAATCCAGGAGTAGAATAATGTCCAGCTGAATCAATTAAAAACTTTCCAGGAATGATTTGTTCTAAATCTATATCAGCATACGTAATTCCTTCTTCATCGTGTGCGAGCTTGTTGCCAATCTCTTGTCCGTTTGGAGCAAGTATTCTTGAGAATCCGTGCCCTAATTGCATAAAATTCTTCTGCTCTTCCGTTTCACAAATAGCATCACGCATCTCCTCTGTCCAAATTTGGGAAGAGACTAGACAAAAAACCTGGTTTGTCGTCGCATAGTATTTAGCAGCGGTCACACAAGGCTCAATTCCGAAAAGATGCCCTTCCTGAGGCATGCCGATTGGCCATGAAGATACATGTATTTGTTCATTCATAGAGGCCATTGCTGCTATATTGAGGGGAAGAAAGTGTTCCCAGCATTGTAATCCGCCTAAATTGCCAATCTCTGTTTCAAAAACAGGCATCATACTTCCGTCCCCATCACCCCAAATCGTCTTTTCAGCATTTGTTGCTCTTAATTTACGGTGTTTGCCAATTAAATCTCCATCTGGATTAAACCAAAGCTGAGTTAAATAAAGTGAACCGCCATCTTTTTCAGTGACAGATACACTAAAATAAACCTTGTTGCGTTTTGCAGCTTCACTAAGCTTTTGAACCGCCAAACTAGGAATCTCGACAGCATTCTTATAAAGCTGGATATAATACTTCATGCCATAATCAGCATTCCCAAGCCAAATCCACCAAGGATATCCTGGGATAAATGCTTCGGGAAAAGCGATAACTTGTGCTCCATTAGAAGCAGCTTCATCTACTAAATGACATGTTTTTTCTACCGTAGCATCAAGGTCAAGAAATACCGGGGCAGCTTGTACAGCAGCTACTTTAACTTTTGGAAATTTTAACATTTGAGTTTCCTCCTTATTTTTGGCTCCAATTGCTGATATTTAAAATTTTAGTGCTCACTGTATGGAAGAACAATAAAGAATTAGTTGATGCGGTGTAAGAAAAAGTTTCAAACTTTGTAAGGAAATCTAACAAAATAAAGCGATTTGGTAGTTTAATATGATATTTTTTTGTAGATGTGAGGTGAAAAAAGTGGACTCGAAGGATCTCAAAGCTTTTTTAGCTGTATATGATTATAAAAGTATCACGAAAGCTGCGAAGTCTTTGTATATGACTTCACAGGGGCTGAGTCAATTGATAAAAAAGCTGGAGCAAGAGCTTGAGATTAAATTGTTTTACAGAACTACTCGAGGGGTGGACCCCACACCATATGGAGATGTATTTTATGAAAAAGCAGAAGGAATGCTGAAAGATCTAGCGTCTATTAAGAATTTAGTGAAAGAGAAAGGCGCTGAAAGAAAGAAAGTATTGTCAGTAGCATCCACCTACGGGGTATTGGCTTATTTGACAGTTGATTTTTTAGTGGATTTTCGTAATATTTACCCAGACATTGATTTGGATTTTCAAGAAATGACTGATGATATAGTGGAGGAATCGATATGGTCGGAAAAAATGGATGTGGGTTTTTTAGCCGGGCCGATCGATGTATTGAAGTTTGATGCCGACCCTTTTACTTCTCATAAGCATTGTCTTGTCATTCATGAAGATCACCCGTTAGCAGCAAAAGACTATATTGATTATGTGGATTTAGAAAATGAGCCTATTGCATTAATAGGACGGGCATTCCGCCCCTATTATAATAATATGAATCGATTTTTAAAAAGGGGCGTAAAGCCAAATATTCTTACTGAAACCTCTGAAATAGGGTTGACCCATCAAGTGGCACACGCAAACAAGGGGGTAGGATTGTCTGTTGATTTCTGTGCCTATAGCAACCCTTATAGCAATACCGTCATTCGGCCTTTCTTGGATTTTGAGGAATGTACATGGGATACTTATCTTATATTAAAGAGAGGAAAGCTAGTGAGTAAAGAAGCGGAAATATTTCAACGTTTTGCATTAAACTGGCTAGAAAGAAACCGGTCAAGATTATTTAAATGGCGTATAAATCAAAAACTGGATAGAAAACTAATCTAGAC
>NZ_LAHL01000106.1 GCF_000966195.1 Domibacillus robiginosus
ATATATTTATATTTTTATTTACTTCTTATCTTTTTACGTTCAATAACTTTTTCGAGCATTGCCTCTTTTGTCTTTTCATCGGCTGCTTCAAATTGATTTAAAAATTCTATAGCGGCTGCTTCCATCACGTGAAGAAGTCTTTTATCATGCTCTACACAAAACTGCTTAATCTGATTGTGAAGACCTAATTCAAGTTGTAAAGGGACCTGTTTAAGTTCAACCTTCTTCTCCGCTTCCTCTTCACTGTTTCCTCCTAATTTCCGTACAGCACTCTTTATTTGAGCTTCATTCTTATGTGTAGTATCTTTTTTTCCTAACAAGTTACTAAATTCTTTTGCTTTTTTTCCTGTTCCAATATTAGACACGTTCGACCAGCTCCTTTACAAAACCTTCATACTCTTCAAGCGCAATTTTATCCGCTTTGGTGTGATCCGTTACACCAGCAGCTGCGTATTCTTTAATACGTGCTCTGCGCTTTACTACATTTTCAAAAACCAATTCCCCGAAATCTTCTTTTACCTTTGTTAATATCGCCTGGTCCATTGCCGCTCTTGCATTTAATAAAACAGCCAGGATTCCAAGTAATCTTAGATCAGAATTATGTTCCTCATTAACTTCTTTACAAAGTGTTAAATAGTCATCTAAAGCTCTTAAAGCAAATGGATCTGTTTGAAGAAGAGAAACAGTATAATCACTTGCTATAAGGCCAAATAAGGTTTGTTCGCCCAATGCAGGAGGCAAATCAATGAGTATGTAGTCATATTGATCTTGTACTTCTGTAAGTGCGTTTTTTAAGCGGTGTAACCGCTGCTTGCTTTTATCAAACGTCACAAGATTAGAAAGTTTAGAAATATCATAGTTGGCTGGTATGAGGTCCAGTTTATCGGTAAGTTGATATATACAAGCATCTACGCTTTCATTTTCAATCACATTATAGACAGTGTTTTGAATTTCAATTTGATGCTGACTCGACAACATCTCCGTTAAGTTACCCTGGCCATCTAAGTCAATTGCAAGGACTTTACTATCTTTTGATAGAATAAATGATGTAATAGCGGTAGAAGTAGTCTTGCCAACTCCGCCTTTTTGTAAACCAAACGAAATGGTAATTGCCATGAAAAACACTCCTTTTTAGGTATTAGTAGGTCAGTTTTTCTGTTGTTTCTATCCGTTCCATTATTAAGAAATACTATATCAACAATTGTACGTTTGTAAGTACAATATGTAAATAGTTTTATATAAATATACAAAAATATTTACATACTTTTATATATTTATATATTTA
>NZ_LAHL01000011.1 GCF_000966195.1 Domibacillus robiginosus
AAAAAAGCACCTGGAAGTTATTTTAACTTCCAGGTGCTTTTTTATTTGTAGAATTTTGGTGTAAGGATCTGTGTTATTTTTTAAAAAATAAGGGAAGATAATAAATAAATATTGAAATTAAAGAAGGGAAATTTGTTTTTTTAAAGAATACTAAACAATAATTCAATTATAAATACGGAATTATCCGCATTTTCCTCATTTTTACTTCACCAAGAATACATAAATAAAGGGTGTGGACCATGTCATTAGAAACTTTTTATCCAAGCGAGTTTGATCTCCATTTATTCCATGAGGGAAATTTTTTCAAAGCTTACAAACTATTTGGAGCACATGTCCAAGGTGAAAAAACGTTTTTTGCTTTATGGGCTCCAAATGCAAGAAAAGTTCGAGTGATTGGCGACTTCAACCACTGGAATGGGCTGAACCATGAAATGAAACAGGTTTCGGCAGAAGGTGTATGGTTTTTGGAAGTGCCACGCAACTTGGAAGGGGCATTGTATAAGTATGAAATTGTCGCCCAGAGTGGCAGAGTCATGCACAAAACTGACCCTTTCGCTTTTATGACAGAGCTTCGTCCAAATACAGCGGGGGTAATAAAAACGCTTGACCATTATACATGGCGTGATGAAGAATGGCTGCGTAGACTTGAAACGTCTCATGTTTATGAGGAACCTTTAGCTATTTATGAAATGCATTTAGGTACTTGGAAGAAAAAGGGGAAAGGAGAGAATGACCTTTACACTTATAGAGAATTGGCTGATATGCTAATTCCACATGTGAAGGAGCAGGGATTTACCCATATTGAGGTAATGCCGGTAACGGAACACCCCTTTGATCGGTCATGGGGATATCAAAGTACGGGATATTTTGCTGCTACACGGCGATATGGAGAACCAAAGGACTTTATGTATTTTGTCGATGAGTGCCATCGAGCAGGACTGGGCGTTATTATGGACTGGGTCCCTGGTCACTTTTGTAAAGATGCACATGGGTTGCACAATTTTGACGGAAACTTTAGCTATGAATACGAAAACAGCTGGGATCGTGAAAATTACGTATGGGGAACGGCCAACTTTGATTTAAGTAAAACAGAAGTACATAGTTTTTTAATTTCGAACGCTCTTTTTTGGATGGATTATTATCATATTGATGGATTCCGGGTAGATGCGGTATCAAATATTTTTTATTGGCCTAATCGAGATGGTTTAGAAGCAAATCCAAATGGTGTGTCATTTTTGCAAAAATTAAATAAAGCTGTTTTTTCTTTTAAACCGCAAGCTCTTATGATTGCAGAGGACTCCAGTGATTGGCCGCAGGTGACAGCTCCGGTACATCAAGGAGGCATAGGTTTTAATTACAAATGGAATATGGGCTGGATGAACGATGTGCTTGAATATATGGAGACGCATTGGAATGAGCGGTCACAAAAACATCACTTAATGACCTTTTCTCTTATGTATGCTTATTCAGAAAACTATATTTTGCCTTTTTCCCATGATGAAGTAGTGCACGGCAAAAAATCTCTTCTTGATAAAATGCCGGGTGACTATTGGCAAAAGTTTGCACAGCTGCGATTACTTCTTATGTTTATGATGGCTCACCCGGGTAAAAAGCTGTTGTTTATGGGAACAGAGCTTGCTCCTTTTTCCGAGTGGAAGGATTTGGAGGAAGTGGATTGGCATTTAACTGATTATGACATGCATCGCAGTTTCAACCGATATTTCAAAGAACTTCTCCAGTGCTATCAAGAAGAGTCAGCTCTATATGAACGTGATCACAGTCCAGAAGGTTTTGAATGGATTGACGTACACAACCATGAACAAAGTATTTTATCTTTTATACGCAAAGATAAAAGTGGAAATCCGGTTGTAATTGTGTGTAATTTTGGTGATTACGGGTACAGTGATTATAAAGTTGGGGTTCCGGAATCAGGTAAGTATGAGGAGATTTTAAACAGTGACCGCGCTTTGTATGGAGGTTCTAATCAAGTGAATAACGATGTACTTGAAACTGTATCGGATACGTTTCATGGACAGCCTGCTTTTGTAGAAATAAATGTACCGCCATTTGGCGCAGTTTATCTGCGCCACGTAGACGAAAAAGGGAGGAACTAACATGGCAAAACAAAAATGTGTAGCAATGCTTCTAGCTGGAGGAAAAGGAAGCCGTTTAAAAGAATTGACGGAGAACCTTGCAAAACCAGCGGTGCCATTTGGCGGCAAATATCGGATTATTGATTTTCCACTATCTAATTGTGCAAATTCAGGTATTCATACAGTCGGTGTCCTTACGCAGTATCAGCCGCTTGTGCTCAATTCATACATTGGAATTGGCAGTGCCTGGGACCTTGACCGTAAAAACGGTGGAGTGACCGTTCTTCCTCCATACAGCGAATCTTCTGAAGTAAAGTGGTACTCCGGAACGGCAAGTGCGATTTATCAAAATTTAAACTATATCAAGCAATATGACCCAGAATATGTCCTTATTTTATCGGGTGATCACATTTATAAAATGAATTATGATGCTATGCTCGATTATCACGTAGAAAAGCAGGCGGATGTAACCATTTCGGTTATTGAAGTCCCATGGGATGAAGCAAGCCGCTTTGGCATTATGAATACGGATACTGATTACAATGTGACGCGCTTTGATGAAAAACCTGAAAAGCCTGAGAGTAACTTGGCTTCTATGGGGATTTATATCTTTAAGTGGTCGATCCTTCAAAAGTATTTAGAGATGGATGAAAGCAATCCTGATTCATCCAACGATTTTGGAAAAGACGTTATTCCAGCAATGCTTGCGGATAATTTAAAGCTTATTGCTTATCCGTTTAAAGGCTATTGGAAAGATGTTGGAACAGTGAAAAGCTTGTGGGAAGCAAACATGGATCTGCTCGACGATGAACAGGATCTAAACTTGTTTGAATACTCATGGCGTATTTATTCGGTTAATCCAAATCAGCCGCCTCAAATCATCGGTTCTCAGGCAGAAGTCAAGCATTCACTTGTAAATGAAGGGTGTATTATTGATGGGGCGATTGAGCAGTCAGTCATGTTCCAGGGAGTAGAAGTAGAAGAAAAAGCGGTGCTGAAAGAGTGTGTTGTAATGCCAAATGCCCGGATCGGACGCGGTTCCTTTATTGAAAGGGCAATTGTCATGAGTGATTTGGAAATACCTGAAAATACAATTATCCGAAACAGTTCTAACGATATATTGCTTGTAACCGAACAATTCTTAGCGGAACATGTCGAACAACAAACGAAAGTGGAGGAAGCCTGATGAAAAAGTCGATGCTTGGTGTTATTGATGCAACAATGCTTCCAGGAGAAATGGGTGATCTTGCTCTGTACCGTTCTCCTGCAGCTATCCCTTTCGCAGGCCGATACCGGCTTATTGACTTTGTGCTATCCAATATGGTCAATTCAGGTGTTCAAAGTGTAGCAATCTTTCCTCGGTCGCCCTATCGATCGTTAATGGATCATTTAGGTTCAGGAAAAGATTGGGATTTGAACCGTAAGCGTGATGGCTTGTTTTTCTTTCCTTCTCCGACAAAAGAAGGGCAGCTGGATCGCATGTCGGAACATCTTGACTATTTTCACCGCAGCGACCAAAAATATGTCATCGTATCAAATTGCACTACGGTAGCAAATATGGACTTTGCTCCTGTGTTAGACCGATTTATAAAGCAAAACTGCGATATTTTAGAAATTACGCATAAAGGCGAACCAACTTATATTTACCTTCTTTCATTAGATCTTTTACTCCGTTTAATTGAGAACCGTCATGAAACAGGCTATGAATCCGTACAGGCAGCAATTGAAGACGAAGCCTCATCATTAACAAAATGTCATTACGAATTTGAAGGATTTTTAAAACGTATTAGAACAGTAGATGATTACTATCAGACGAGTATGCAGCTGCTTGAAAAAGACAAATGGAGTGAACTTTTTAATGAGTTCCAGCCGATTTACACAAAAGTAAAGGATGAACCACCAACCAATTATTTAGCAGGCTCCTATGTGACAAATGCGATGATTGCAAATGGCTGTATAATTAGTGGAGAAGTTAATCATAGTATTGTTTTCCGTGCTGTAACTATTGGAAAAAACACAACTATTAAAAACAGTATTATCATGCAGAAAAGCAAAATTGGTGAAAATTGTGTGCTTGAGCATGTGATTATTGATAAAGATGTATCAGTGGAAGATGGGGCTGTCTTGCGTGGAACGCCTGAAAAGCCGCTTCTTATTAAAAAAGGATCTGTTGAAAGTGCGGTGACAAGTTCGTGAAGGTTTTATTTGCTGTCTCGGAATGTGTACCATTTATTAAATCAGGGGGCCTCGCCGATGTGGCAGGGGCCCTTCCAAAAGAGTTAACCGAATTAGGTGCAGATGTACGAATAATTATGCCGAAATACGGAGCCATCCCTCAAAAGTATGAGCAAGAAATGAAACAAGTAGCTGTTTTTACAGTACCGGTTGGCTGGCGTAACCAATATTGTGGCATTTATGAATTAAAGCAGAATGGAGTTACTTATTATTTTATAGATAATTTGTATTATTTTAACAGAGATAGCTTGTATGGTCATTATGACGACGGGGAGCGTTTTTCTTATTTTACCCGGGCAGTTCTGGACGCATTAAGCCATCTAGACTTTTTCCCTGATGTTCTTCACTGCCATGACTGGCACACAGCTATGATCCCATTTATGCTCAAGGTTGAACATCAGCATCGCCCAGGATATGAGAGAATCCGCACAGTATTCACAATCCATAACTTAATGTTTCAGGGGATCTTTCCACCTCAAGCGGTGACGGATTTATTAAATCTACATAGCCAGCACTATCAAACAGGACAGCTTGAATTCAATGGCAGCACGAACTTCATGAAAGGCGCGCTTATTGCAGCAGATGCCATTACAACGGTTAGTCCGACCTACCGAAATGAAATTTTAAATTCCTATTTCGGAGAGCGGCTTGAAGGTGTTCTTCAAGAGCGTCAAGGTGATTTGATTGGGATTTTAAATGGAGTAGATTACTCTATATATAACCCGGAAACAAATAAAATGATCGAACCATATAATGTTGAAAATATGGACGGCAAAGCAGAAAATAAACGAAAGCTTCAAGAATTTTTCCATTTGCCGGTTCGGGAAGATGTTCCGGTTATCGGTCTCATTTCCCGTTTAACGGAGCAAAAAGGACTTTCACTTATCCGCCATGTGTTCCATGAGATCATTCAGGAAGATGTCCAGTTTATTTTACTTGGAAGCGGCGAAGCCCAATTTGAAAACTTTTTCCGTGAAATGGAATGGGCCTATCCGGAAAAAGTCCGCTCGTTTATTGGATTTAATGAAGAGCTGGCCCATCAAATTTACGCTGGATCAGATGTGTTTTTAATGCCTTCCCAGTTCGAACCATGCGGCTTGGGTCAATTAATTGCCATGAAATACGGCTCGCTTCCGCTTGTTCGTGAAACAGGCGGGTTAAACGATACGGTTCATTCCTACAATGAAGAAACAGGGGAAGGAAACGGATTTTCATTTAGCAATTTCAATGCACATGATATGCTGCATACAGTGAAAAGAGCCTTGCACATTTACCAGGAAGAGCCGGAAATTTGGGCGAAAATTGTTAAGCAGGCTATGCTGGCAGACTATAGCTGGTCACAATCTGCAAAAGAATATATGAAGCTCTATAAGGATGTATCCCACAGGAGGGAAAGCCATGTTTTCTGATAAACAAGCGTTTCAAGAATCATTTAAAAAACGCCTGGAGCAGTCCTATAGTATCAGCTTTCAAGATTCAACACGCGCGCAGCAGTTTGTGACGCTTAGCAGTATGATTCGTGAGTATATCAGCAGTGAGTGGATTGACACAAACGAGCGTTATCGAAAAAGCAATAAGCAGGTTTATTATTTATCCATTGAATTTTTACTTGGGCGCTTGCTCGGACAAAATTTAATTAATCTTGGTTTATATGAAAAGTTGGATGGGTGGCTGTCAGATTTAAATATTCCACTTCATGAGCTGGAAGAAATCGAGCCGGATGCCGCACTTGGAAACGGTGGACTGGGCCGGCTTGCCGCCTGCTTTTTGGACTCGCTTGCGTCTTTAAATTTACCAGGACACGGATGTGGGATTCGATATAAGCATGGTTTATTCGAACAAAAAATGGTTAATGGCTTTCAAATGGAACTGCCAGAAAACTGGCTAAGTTATGGTTATGTATGGGAAGTGCGAAAATCGGACTTGTCTGTTGATGTGCCGTTTTGGGGTACGGTCGACATGATTGAGCGCGATGGTGGAATGAAGTTTCGTCATGTAGATGCGGAATACGTTCGCGCTGTACCGCATGACATGCCGGTTGTTGGCTATAGCGGGGAAACAGTCAATACACTGCGACTATGGAGCGCAGAAATGTCTACAATGACACCTATGCACGACGTACTTAAATATAAACGGGAAACAGAAGCCATTTCTGAATTTTTATATCCGGACGATTCTAATGACGAAGGTAAGATTTTACGGTTGAAGCAGCAGTATTTTCTTGTATCTGCGAGTATCCGTTCTATTTTGCGCCGTTTTCTCAGCAATAGCGGTGAATTAAAAGAGCTTCATGAGCACGTAGCTATCCATATTAATGACACTCATCCCGTACTGGCTATACCAGAATTGATGCGTCTTTTACTTGATGAGTATCAGCTTTCATGGGAAGAGGCATGGCATATTACAGAAAAAACGTTTGCTTATACGAACCATACAACTTTGTCGGAAGCGCTGGAACGCTGGCCTATTCGTCTTTTTAAACCACTCCTGCCGCGAATTTTCATGATTGTGGAAGAAATTAATGAACGCTTCTGCAGAAGTTTGTGGGAAAAATATCCTGGTGATTGGGCAAGAATTGAAAAAATGGCGATTGTCGCGAATGGTGAAGTTCGCATGGCACATTTAGCGATTGCTGGCAGCCATAGTGTTAACGGTGTAGCCCGTCTCCATACAGAAATTTTAAAAAATCGTGAAATGAACGACTTTTACCAGTTTTATCCAAAGAAATTTAATAACAAAACAAATGGTATTACGCACCGTCGCTGGCTGTTAAAAGCCAATCCAGAACTCACATCGCTTTTAACAGAAACCATTGGTGATGGGTTCCATAAAAATGCGGCCGAACTGTCTAAGCTTGCGCCTTACGCTGATGACGCCGCATTCCAGGAAAAACTATGGGATGTTAAAATGAAGCGGAAAGAAATACTGGCTAAGCGTATTTTTGACCAAAACGGCATTCAAGTTGACCCTTCATCTATTTTTGATGTTCAGGTCAAGCGTCTTCATGCTTATAAGCGTCAGCTGTTAAATGTTCTTCATATTTTATCATTGTATAACCGGATAAAAGCAGATTCCTCTTATCAGCTTCCGCCGCGCACTTTTGTTTTTGGTGCAAAGGCATCGCCGGGCTACTTTTATGCGAAAAGAATTATTAAATTGATTCATTCTGTAGCTGATTTAGTCAACAATGATCCGGCAACGAAAGGGCTGCTTACGGTCGTCTTTATGGAAAACTACCGTGTATCCCTGGCGGAAGATATTATTCCAGCTGCCGATCTTAGTGAGCAAATATCCACAGCAAGCAAGGAAGCATCCGGTACTGGAAATATGAAATTCATGATGAATGGAGCCATTACGATCGGAACACTTGATGGAGCCAACGTTGAAATATTAGAACAAACTGGTCCTGAGAATATTCTTATTTTTGGCTTAAAAGCCGAAGAAGTAATGGCATATGACAGAGAAGGCGGCTACCGCTCGATGGATTATTATCATCACAATCCACTCATACGCCGGACGCTCGATCAACTCGTGGATGGAACACTTGATGATAAAGGTTTATTTAATATCATCTATGATTCGCTTTTGGGAGAAAATGATCAATATTTTGTGCTGAAGGATTTTGATTCATACTGCAAAACGCAAGAAGAAGCAGGTCGAATTTATACAAATGATCCTTCGCGATGGAGAAAAATGATGGTCCATAACATCAGTGGATCGGGCATTTTTTCTAGCGACCGAACGATTCAAGAATATGCTAAAGGTATTTGGCATATTTAAAAAAATCCAGCGGCATTATGTCGCTGGATTTTCGTTGTCTTCATCCCTGTCTGCTTTATATAGTTCACTATAATTATCTTTATCCTCCGCAAAGTCGGCAGGTGTTTCAGAAGTTCCATAGTTCGCTGCATCACTGAAGCTGTCGATGCCGTCATCAGGGTGCGGAATACGGTTTTCAGGCACACGATCCGTTTCTGGTGTTTGTTCCGGTGTATGGTCTACAGAATAAAGGGTAGTAGGAACCGCCTGTAAGCGTTCAAACGGAATTTCTTCACCGCTTTCTTTACAAATGCCGTAGGTTCCCTCTTCCATTGCCGCAAGGGCGGCATCCACTTTTTCCAGCTGGTCGCGGCCGTGGTCATCAATCGCCATATCACGCTCCTGTACATATAGCTCTGTGGCTATGTCAGCTGGATGATTATCATAAGAAGAAAGCTCGCCAACGTCCTGGCTGTCTTCGTCTCCATCAAGCCTTTTTGTCAGCTGCTCCTTTTGACGGAGGAGTTCTTGCTTCAATTCACTTAGTTGTTCTTTTGTCAGCATAGGTTGTCTCATCCTTTCATCTATATTCTATTCTATAGCCGTTTTACCATAGAAAAAAACCCGATTGTTTCATCGGGTTAAAAGAGGTAACTGATGCATAAACCAATAGCTAAAAGAAAACCGTAAAACGTGTTAGTCTGAGCAGTTGCTTTCATGGCTGGCATCATCTCAAATGGAGGCGCTTCTCCTTTCCCTTTAAAGCCACGTATTGCTTTTAACGCTTTTGGTATACTTAAATAGGAAAGAAATAGCCAAAAAGAACCTGTGTCTGTAAATAGTAAAATAACGACCCACAAAAAGGCGATGAAAAAAGATGCAGCAAGAACAAAGACGGAGCGGTCATGGCCGATTAAAATGGCCATTGTTTTACGGCCGGCTTCCCTGTCACCTACACGATCACGAATATTGTTAGATAAGTTAATGCTGCCGACAAGCAATATAATAGGAATGGAAAATAATATAGCTGTTTTAGACAAGAAGCCTGTTTGAATAAAAAAGGAAATATAAATAATGATGCCGCCCATGAAAAATCCTGATGCTGCTTCACCGAATGGTGTGTAAGCAATCGGAAGGGGACCGCCTGTATAAAGGTAACCGACTGCCATGCAAACGACGCCAATTAAGCCAACCCACCATGAAGAGGCGATACAAATGTAAAGGCCGAGCAGCAGCGCAATGCCAAAAAAAGCAAAAGCCATGTAAAGAACTGTTTTTGGTTTAACACCATTGCGGACAATAGCGCCTCCGATGCCGATAGATTTTTCTGTATCAAGGCCACGCTTAAAGTCAAAGTATTCGTTGAACATATTTGTTGCCGCCTGAATAAGCAGAGAGGCAATCAACATAGCTAAAAACAACGGAATATGCAGATCTGTATGGGCAATGGCCAGTGCTGTTCCAAGAAAAACAGGAACAAACGCAGCTGTTAACGTATGTGGCCGCATAAGCTGCCACCATATTTGAAAGCCAGTGTCAGCTGAAGGGGTTTGATTCATTTTTCTTCTCTCCCATTTATCATTGTGAACAATTAAACAAAACGTCCTTCATCAAGTGTAGAAAACGGAATCAAAAGTGTCAATCCTTTTTCACAAGTATACGAGCACAGAATGTTTTCGGAAAAATCGAACATCGTTTTTAAGAAATGAAAATGTCGCACAAGTGGTATATAATAAGAAAGAAGCGTAAACAGCGCGGCTGTGCCGCAATGTCTTAGTGCCCCCAGGGGCCATAAGAAGTTTGACCCCATGTGGTCGGCACAATGGAGGGATTTCATTGGCTATGATAAAGGGGCATCCGCTCAAAGGAGCCTTTGTTGATTTTATAAAAGAAATAAACGGTTCAACCTTATTCAGTTATGTAGAAAAAGTAGAAAAAGGGGACCCAATCTGCTTTTACGAAAACGGAAAAGAGTGGTATAAGGGCGAACGGTTTTATTTTAAAGACCGGGATGGTGAAAGAACCATTGCAGGGCTTGGCAGCGTACAGACGATCCAAAGCAGCAAAGCCGAGCGGTTTGAGGATGTGGAGAAGCAGTGGGATCGGCTAATGGAGCGTGCCTCTATACACAATCCATACGATATTTACGGGACAGGTCCCGTTGCTTTTGGCGGTTTTTCATTTGATCCGCTTCATCCACAAGGAGAAGAATGGTCCCGCTTTGCACCGTCTTTTTTTTATGTACCGGAGTTGATGATGACAGTTTATGGCGGTGAAACGTATATAACAGTCAATATGATGTGTGAGGACGCGGAATCAGGCCGGCTATTTGATCAGATCGAGGAGCGTAAACAAGCTATTTTATCGGATTTGAAGCGTCCATCCCAAAAAGAAGCGGTACTAATGGAATTGCGTGCTGGTAATACGGAAGCCTGGAAGAAGTCTGTTCAGGCAGCTGTTCATCAAATCGAAGAAGATGATGAACTGAAAAAAGTAGTACTAGCCCGCAAGGCAACAGCTGCTTTTGACGGTACCATTTCATCTGACCGTATTCTTTGTCGTTTAAATGAAGGTCAGCCGGACAGCTTTATTTTTTCTATTGAAGCGATGGACAGCTGCTTTTTAGGCGCTTCGCCAGAGCGGCTTGTTAAAAAACGGGGACAAACTGTTTTAACGACATGTCTCGCTGGTTCAACGGCACGGGGTGCAACCATGGAAGAGGACAAAGAATTAGCTGAAGCACTGCTTCATGACAGTAAAAATCGTATGGAGCATGACTATGTAGTACAGATGATCCAGGAAGAAATGCAATCTATGTGCCAATACGTAACGGTGCCTGATGCACCTGTTGTGATGAAAGTAAGAGATATTCAGCATTTGTATACACCAGTTGTGGGGGAAGCAGACAAAAATGAATCAATATTGCGGTTTGTTCAAACGCTTCATCCTACTCCTGCACTTGGCGGACTTCCGAGTGACAAAGCGCTTAAAGTAATCCGTGACCTGGAAGAAATGGATCGCGGTTTTTATGCAGCACCGGTTGGCTGGATGGACTATCGGAAAAATGGAGAGTTTGCAGTCGCCATTCGCTCTGGCTTAATCGTACAAAACGAAGCATTTTTATATGCAGGCTGCGGAGTAGTACCGGAGTCCATTGCGGAGACGGAGCTTGAGGAAACAAATATGAAGCTGCGGCCGATGCTGCGGGCGATCGGAGGCGGCAATGAGTAATCATCAAGATAATCTGACAAAATATAATGCACATTTTATTGATAGCTTAGTTCGTTCAGGAATAAGGGAAGCAGTCATCAGCCCCGGTTCCCGTTCGACACCAATGGCTTTACTAATGGAAGAGCATCCCCGGCTGCGCACCTTTATTCAAGTAGATGAGCGGTCGGCGGGCTTTTTTGCGCTCGGATTGGCAAAAGCTACACAAAATCCGGTAGCACTTCTCTGCACGTCAGGAACTGCGGCAGCGAATTACATGCCGGCAGTAGCGGAAGCAAAAATATCACGCGTTCCGCTCATTGTGCTGACGTCAGACCGTCCCCCGGAGCTCCGTGACGTTGGTGCGCCGCAGACGATTGACCAGCTTCACCTGTACGGGCACACAGCTAAATGGTTTGCCGAAATGGCGCTTCCAGAAGCGGAAGCCTCTGCTTTACAATATGTTCGTACTCAAGGGGCCCGGGCTGTTTTTGAATCGCTGGCTGTACCGGCTGGACCTGTTCATTTAAATTTTCCTTATCGCGAACCACTTGTGCCGGATTACGATGGTGTTTTTGAAAGAATGGAGATCCCTGCTCCCGTTCGGCTTATTTCCGGCAGAAAAGTTCCGGATCCTATTATGATGGATGACTTATCAAAAGCACTTGCGGTGGAAAAAGGGCTGATTGTAGCGGGAGAGATTGTTAAGCCGCACATGGCAGAAGCCATTCTCTCATTATCCGAAAAAACGGGCTGGCCGATTGTGGCTGATCCACTTTCGCAGCTTCGTAAGGACGAACGGTCGATCGACAGCTATGACGCTTTTTTGAGAGATGACGAGATCAAGGACGTATTAAAGCCAGAAGCGATTGTTCGGTTTGGTGCGCTGCCAGTATCAAAATCACTTATGCAATTTATGAAACGTCATCAGGGTGCTGTGCATGTGATTGTCGATGCGGACGGCGGCTGGCGTGATCCTTCCCATATTGCCACACATATGGTGAACGTAGATGAAACCGCTTTTTGCCGTGAAATGGTACAGCGGCTCGAAGGAAGCAGTTCTTCATGGTATACGCTATGGCAGAATGTCAATAAAGCTGCCCGCTCTGAAATGAAAAAAGCAGAAGGTATGGATGAAGGCGCACTATTTCGGGAGTTTTTACAAGCTGTGCCGGACGGGTCTTCTGTTTTTGCAGGTAACAGTATGCCTATTCGAGATTTGGATTCATTTTTGTTTTCAGGTGAACAAGCTCATCGCTTACATGGAAATCGAGGCGCAAATGGCATTGATGGTCTCGTTTCCACCGCATTGGGCATTGCGGCCAGCGGGGAGGACGTATATGCCGTTATGGGGGATTTATCGTTTTTTCACGATGTAAATGGTTTGCTGGCTGCAAAAGTAAATGGCTTGTCCATGACGATTCTTATTATGAACAACAATGGTGGAGGCATTTTTTCTTATTTACCGCAGGCAGAAGAGAAAAAGCATTTTGAGCGATTATTCGGTACGCCGTCTGGCTTGAAATTCAACCATGCTGCCGAGCTTTATGGCTGCCATTATGTGCGAATTGAGAGCAGCGGTCAGTTGAAAAGGGAGCTGGCCGCCAACCGGGACGGGATTACGATTTTAGAAGCTTTTACAGATCGGGCCGAAAACACGGCGGTTCACCGGAAATTATGGAAAAAGGCTATTGAAGCAGCAAAACAGGTGATTCAATGACGTTTTTTTATCAAATAAAAGGTGAAGGAGAACCTGTTTTGCTGCTGCATGGTTTTACAGGAAGTTCCTTTACGTGGAAAGGGCTGGATGAGCACCTTCCCTTTCAGCTTGTGACGCCTGATCTTGCCGGACACGGACAAACGAGCCGTTTAGCAGCGGATTTGGAAACGGAGGCTGGATTCCTTAAAAAGATGATGAGTGACGCCGGTTTTTCTTCTTTTCACCTTGTCGGATATTCAATGGGCGGCCGCCTCGCTTTGGCTCTGGCGCTTCTTTACCCGGAAGCGGTCCGGTCTTTGGTGCTGGAAAGCACTTCACCGGGACTCGAGAATGAAGAAGAGCGTGCAGCAAGGCGGCAATCAGATGAAAAACTGGCTCAGCAAATTGAACAGGAAGGCGTCGCCTCATTCGTTAATTTTTGGGAAAGCATTCCGATGTTTGCTTCGCAAAAGGAACTTCCGATGGCTGTTCAGCAAGAGGTGCGCAAAGAACGTCTGGCCCAGTCAGCAAGAGGGCTGGCATCCTCGCTTCGATCAATGGGAACCGGCAGCCAGCTTTCGTATTGGCAGCAGCTCCAAAACTTAACCATGCCGGTTTTACTACTGACAGGAACACGTGATGAAAAGTTCACACATATCGCCCGTCGGATGAGTGAGTGTGTTCCATTTTGTGAGTGGATTCAATTTGATGGAGCAGGTCATGCAATTCATGTGGAGCAGCGCGAAAAATTTGGTACAATAGTAAAGACGTTTTTGTTGAATCAAAAAGGAGGACAACAAAGTGGCAATTAATTGGGTAAAAGAACGCGAGTACGAAGACATTAAGTATGAAACGTATAATGGCATCGCCAAAGTGACGATCAACCGTCCTGAAGTACATAATGCATTTCGTCCGAAAACGGTCATGGAAATGATCGATGCATTTGCCTATGCGCGTGACGATTCTAAAATTGGCGTTATCATTTTAGCTGGTGAAGGCGGGAAAGCATTTTGCTCCGGCGGCGACCAGAAAGTACGCGGTCATGGCGGCTACGTAGGAGATGACCAGATTCCACGCTTAAACGTGCTTGACTTACAGCGTTTGATCCGTGTGATTCCGAAGCCGGTAATCGCAATGGTAGCAGGTTATGCCATTGGCGGCGGCCACGTGCTTCACGTTGTATGTGATTTAACCATTGCAGCAGACAATGCTGTATTCGGACAAACAGGACCGAAAGTCGGCTCATTTGACGCTGGTTACGGTTCAGGCTACCTGGCACGCATCGTCGGCCACAAAAAAGCGCGTGAGATTTGGTTCCTTTGCCGTCAGTATAATGCACAGGAAGCATTGGACATGGGTCTTGTAAACACGGTCGTGCCACTTGAAAAATTAGAAGAAGAAACGGTGCAGTGGGCAGAGGAAATGCTTGAGAAAAGCCCGACAGCGCTTCGCTTTATCAAAGCGGCTATGAACGCGGATACAGATGGTCTTGCAGGCTTGCAGCAATTTGCAGGTGATGCAACGCTTCTTTACTACACAACGGATGAAGCAAAAGAAGGACGCGATTCATTCAAAGAAAAACGTGATCCGGACTTTGGCCAGTTCCCAAGATTCCCGTAACAAAATCGAAAGAGTGTCCTATCCCGGACACTCTTTTTTTGAATGGAAAGGATGATGATAATGAACATGCCAAACTGGCTTCAGCAGCGCGCTTTTTTAACGCCTGAGCGAACGGCTCTCGTTTTTTATGATGAAATGTGGACCTTTTCACAGTTGTTTGATAAAGCATCCGTGCTGGCAGATGGATTGGAGGCAGCGGGAATAAAAAAAGGCGACTATTGCGGTGTGCTGGCAGGAAATCGCCCGGAAACGGTTTTTCTCATCCATGCTCTTCAGCAGATCGGTGCTGCAGCCGTAATGCTAAACAGCCGGCTGGCCGCAGAGGAACTGGCCTGGCAGCTTCAAGATGCCGATGCTGTGTGTCTGCTGTATGACGGGGAGCATACGAATAAAGCTCATTCTGTGACAGATATACGTTCCTTTTGTTTTACCTCATTCGAGAAAGCAGCGAAAGAAAACAAGCGTGAAAGGTTTGCTTTAGAAGAGATTTGCTCGCTTATGTATACATCCGGTACAACGGGACGGCCAAAGGGTGTTAAACAGACGTATGGCAATCATTATGCCAGTGCGACGGCTTCAGCCCTAAATCTTGGTCTTCACTCGGACGATGCCTGGCTTTGCGCGGTGCCTCTGTTTCACATTTCGGGTTATTCTATTTTAATGAAAAGCGTATTGTATGGGATGGAAGTGTGCCTCGTCGAAAAATTTGATCCAAATTATATAAACGGATTGTTACAGGAAGGGCGGGTGACCATGATTTCCGTTGTCACGGCGATGCTTTCTTCCATGCTGCATAAGTTCGAGGGAACGTATCACGACCGGCTCCGCTGTGTTCTTCTTGGCGGCGGCCCTGCTCCTCTTTCCATATTGGAGACGTGCCGGGCAAAAGGGATTCCTGTTTACCAAACGTATGGCATGACCGAGACTTCCTCTCAAATTGTGACGCTCGCACCAGAAGATGCTTTCCGGAAAATCGGTTCCGCCGGCAAACCATTGTTTCCATGCGCGATCCGTATTGATGGAAAAGACGAGGGAGAAATTTGGGTGAGCGGCCCCAACGTGACGCCAGGTTACTTAAACCGTCCGGACATGAACAAGGAGGCTTTTCAAAACGGATGGTTTCGGACAGGAGATATCGGCCGGCTCGATGAAGAGGGGTTTTTATATGTGCTGGACCGTCGCTCAGATTTAATTATTTCCGGTGGTGAAAATGTTTACCCGGCTGAAATTGAATCTGTGCTCACCGGGCATCCAGCCATTTTAGAATCAGGTGTAACCGGTGTACCGGATGAGAGGTGGGGAAGTGTACCTGCTGCTTTTTATGTGAGTCAATCTCCGGTCTCTAAAGAGGAGCTGATTCGTTTCTGTCAAGAAAAGCTCGCTCGCTTTAAAGTGCCGGCTTACTTTATCGAAACAGAAGCCTTACCGAGAAACGCTTCGAACAAACTGCTCCGGCGGGAACTTTCCCGGCAATGGAGTGAACATTATGGAAATTAAGCGCCTTACGATGCATGTAGTTGAAATGCCCTTAAAAGCACCGTTTTACACACATTTAGAAACCGTTACGAGGCGAGAAGCGATTTTGATTGAAGTAGAAGATACCTCAGGCCGAGTTGGCTGGGGAGAAGCCTCCGCTTTTTCAACGCCCTGGTACACAGAAGAAACGGTGGCAACAGAGTGGCACACCATTAAAGATATACTTTTTCCACTAGTAAAGAAATATCCGATTCATCATCCAAGTGACGTCTCGACTCTTTTTAAAGCTGTAAGAGGCAATCAGATGGCAAAAGCGGGGGTAGAATCAGCTCTGTGGGACCTGTATGCCAAAAGAATGGAGCAGCCGCTTTTTGAAGTGCTCGGCGGAACACGCGCATCGATCTCTGTCGGAGCCGTTGCCTCCGGCCAAACAACTGATGAAATGCTGGAACGTATACAATCTCACGTTGAAAATGGCTATGGACGGATAAAAATAAAAATCAGCCGTGGTCACGATTTCAAAGTATTAGAAGCGATTCGGCAGGCATATCCGCACATTTCTCTCATGGCTGATGCCAATTCAGCTTACACGATCGAGGATATTACCCATTTAAAAGCGCTCGACGCATATAAACTCATGATGATTGAACAGCCATTTGAAGCAGAGGATATGTGGGATCATAGGAAGCTGCAAGGGGAGATCGAGACAGCTGTTTGTTTGGACGAAAGCATCCGATCTCTTCATGATACAAGATGTGCAGTAGAGATGAAGGCATGTCAGGTGATCAATTTAAAATACAGCCGGGTGGGAGGTATAACGGAAGCAAAGCGAATTCATGATTACTGCCGCATGAAAAGGATAGATCTTTGGGCGGGGGGAATGATTGAATTTGGCATTTCTCGCGCGCATAATGCAGCGCTTGCTTCGCTTCCGGGCTTTACAATGCCAGGAGACATTGTTTCCACTGACTATTACTGGGAGGAAGACTTTATTGAGCCCGGCATTTTTGTTCAAAACGGCCGGATTCACCTGTCGAAGAAACCAGGCATTGGCTTCGAAGTCAACCGAGAGAGGATAGAAAGGAAGCGCAAAGCGGTTCATTCTGCTTAATTCCTTTCTTTTTTCCTCGGCGGCCACTTTTCGGGCACATAATCTACACCGCCGGGATGAAATGGATGACATTTTAAAACACGAATAATTGCAAGTAGTCCGCCTTTTAAGGCACCATGCTTTTGAACCGCTTCATAGCCATAATGGGAACAAGTTGGGTAAAAACGGCAGGAAGGCGGCTTAAGTGGCGAAAGCACCTTTTGATAGAAACGAATGAAAAGCAGAAACAGTTCTTTCATTTATCATCACGCATTTTATGAATAGGGCTTTCCTGCGGCGGATCGATCGTATGCTTGTAGCTGTATCCTTTAGAAATCGTGAATATTGAAAGAGCAAGCACAGCGAGTACAACGATAATAGAAACAATAATGACAATCATCATAATAGACAAAAAAACCCCTCCTTTTTACCATAGTGTACCACGTTTTTGTTTAGTTCTGAATCAGAGTGGTATACTAAAAGGGCCGAGATTATATTATCAAACATGTTGGAGGAGATTTTTTATGTCAGAACAGCTTATCAGCAGTGTAAACAAGCAGGTTGCAAATTGGACGGTTCTTTACACGAAGCTTCACAACTACCATTGGTACGTAAAAGGGCCTCAGTTCTTTACACTTCATACAAAATTTGAAGAGTTATATACCGAAGCAAGTGAGCATATTGATGAGCTGGCTGAGCGTCTTTTGGCGCTGGATGGAAAGCCGGTAGCAACGCTTCGTGAATCTCTCGAGCTGGCAACAGTAAACGAAGCAGAGGGGCAAGAGGCTGCGGAAGAAATGGTGCAGTCCGTTGTCAATGACTTTACAACGCTGACTGGCGAATTAAAAGAAGCGATGGATTTAGCTGCTGAAGTAGGAGATGAAACAACAGGCGATATGCTTTTGGCGATCCACCAAAGCCTAGAGAAGCATGTTTGGATGCTTAAATCATTCCTGGGAAAATAATGCACAGAACGAACGATAAAAAACAGTTTTTTTATAAAAGGAAGTAAAAAAAACGGAGAATGAGTCCTCTCCGTTTTTTCTTTATGTATTAATGGAGCAGGCGATTTCGGCCGGCAGGTATTTGATCCTGATTAAACTTTTCTTTTAATCCTTCGTACAGATAAACACGGAACAGCCAGGCGAGTTCTTCATTTGGCATTTCTCCAATGACGGACAGGATGTCTGTTTCGGACATTTCCCCAAGAACGGTCAGCGTGATCATATCCAGGTCGTCTTCTGTTCCCTGGAGCCGGCCGCGATACAGCTCAAATAATTCATTCACGAATTTCATCGCTGTGCCTCCTTTTTAAGAATATATATATAGTTATACATGAAAACGCTACCATATTCCAACTTTTTTTATTGAATGAAGAAAAGAAAAAGCGCACATGCTGTTAAAAGGAGGAGATTGATATGGAAAAACAGCCTTATTACATTGCCATTGCTAATGGAGAAATTCAGTCACAGCCAGATGTAGCACCCTGGAATTTTCGCGTTTTTGCCAATGAAAAAGAAATCCAATCATTACGTGAACTTTTAAACAGTATGAATCGTGAAGATTTTGGCTCTTTCTGGCGCGCACATATTCCTATCGTTCCTTATCATGAAGATAAGAATAATGACCAGTATGACCGTTATATAATGGCTTTATATGATAAAATATATGAACTCGGAGACGAGGATGCCCGGGGACATATAAAAAAAATGAGAAATAACGTATAATAGAGAGAAAGCAAGCAGGGTGAGGGATGCCAGTTGTACAGATTTACCGACCAAAACAATTATCCTGTTACAATGGCGTTCGAAAGGGGTGCATTTGGACAAACACCATCTCACGTTCTGGTTTTGTGCCGGGGAGAACATTTTTGGCTTTTAACGAAACATAAAGTTCGTGGTTTGGAATGTCCAGGTGGAAAAAAGGAGCCGAATGAAACGCTTGAAGAAGCAGCACACAGGGAAGTAGAAGAAGAAACGGGTGCTGTTATATCCGGGCTGCACTTTATTGGGGAATATTATGTTCAAGCGCCGGAGCAGCCGTTTTTAAAAGCGGTTTTTTTTGCGCACGTAACGGATATAAAAAAGAAGTGTGATTATTTAGAAACAGAGGGTCCATACTTTGAAGAACTTGATTTACTTCAAGCGCGTTTTAGTGATCATTACTCTTTTTTGATGAAGGATGAGATGATTGCTCTTGCCTTATCAGAAGCGGGAAGAAAGGGGCTGGTTTGATGGAATGTTCACCGTATCCATCACCGAATCCGCATGTGCGTCTTTATCTGGTCCGATATGATTCGGCGGGTCTTTCAGTAAAAGGGTTTTTAGCCGAACCAGCTGATAATAAAAAATATGAAGGTTTTTTATACCTACGCGGCGGTATAAAAGGTATTGGTATGGTACGACCAGCGAGAATTGCTGAATTTGCTGCTGAAGGATTTATTGTATTTGCACCGTTTTACCGGGGGAATCGTGGTGGAGAAGGAAATGAGGATTTTGCCGGAGAAGACCGGGAAGATGCTTTTAGCGCGTTTGATTTGCTTAGGAAGCACCCTCGTGTAAAAGAAGAGCGTGTTCACGTGTTCGGTTTTTCCCGTGGCGGGATTATGGCACTCTGGACCGCTATTCACCGGCCCGTTTCTTCTTTGATTACGTGGGGCGGCGTATCCGATATGAAGCTCACGTACGAGGAAAGAAAGGATATGCGCCGCATGATGAAGCGGGTAATTGGGGGCACACCTCAGAAAGTACCTGAGGCGTACGATTGGCGTACCCCATTGGAGGAAGCTGGTCATATTAAAGCACCGGTGCTCATCATCCATGGCCGTCTTGATACAAATGTGTCTGTGGAGCATGCTTATCGGTTAAAGGAGGCTGTAGCGCATGCAGACACGATGTATTTGGATAAATATGATCATTACATACCACCCGCAGTAAACCGACAGATTGTCGGCTGCATTGCGAAATGGATAAAGGGGGATTAAAATCATGGGAATGCCTATGGAATTAAACACAATAATTGTTACAAAAGGAAATGAAACAAGGGAAGAAGAAAACCGCTTTGTTCTCCAAAAAGAAGGCTACCGGCTGTACCCAATTGATATTCCAATCGGGGTATACAAAACAAAGGAAAGTGAGCAAAGCGGCACAGCGCTCATTAAAAAAGTAGAATGGCAGCAGAATACAACGACGATTACGTATACACTCGTTTCGTTAAAATCAACCAATTGAAGAATGATAAAAAGCCCGAAGGATTATCCTTCGGGCTTTTGTACGTTTTAAAGAAGTGGACCACCTTTTTCGGCAATATCATCTGCTATACCACTGAATTTTTTGAAGTTTTCACGGAATTTTGCTGATAGTTCTTTTGCTTTTTTCATAAAGGCTTCTTCATCCGCCCATGACTTGCGCGGAATCAAAACATCATCCGGCACACCTGGTACATGAAGTGGAATTTCCAGACCAAACACTTTTGTTTTATACGTTTGCGTGTGTGTAAGTTCTCCTTCCAGGGCTGCTTGAATCATTGCGCGTGTGTAGGAAAGCTTCATACGTTCACCTGTCCCGTACTCACCGCCGGTCCAGCCTGTGTTTACAAGGAAAACCTGTACATTTTGTTCATCGATTTTTTTGCCGAGCATTTCTGCATAAACAGTTGCATGCAGCGGCAGGAACGGTGACCCAAAGCAAGTGGAAAACGTTGCCTGAGGGCTTGTAATGCCGCGTTCTGTACCAGCAAGCTTGGATGTGTATCCGCTTAAAAAGTGGTACATTGCTTGTTCTTTTGACAGCTTGCTGATCGGAGGCAGCACACCAAAGGCGTCTGCAGTCAAGAAAACAATCGTATTTGGATGGCCGGCAATACTTGGATCTACAATATTATCAATCGCTTGAAGCGGGTAAGCGGCACGTGTGTTTTCTGTTAATGTATTATCATCGTAATCAGGCAGGCGTGTTGCAGGATCAAGAACGACATTTTCAAGAACCGAACCAAAACGGATCGCATCGAAAATCTGCGGTTCTTTCTCGCGTGTCAGGCCGATTGTTTTTGCATAGCATCCGCCCTCAATATTAAATACGCCGTTTGTAGACCAGCCATGCTCATCATCGCCGATCAAGCGGCGGTTGGGATCAGCAGAAAGTGTTGTTTTTCCTGTGCCGGAAAGACCGAAGAACAGGGCGACATCCCCTTCGTAACCGACGTTTGCCGAACAGTGCATCGGCAGGACATCGTTTTGCGGCAGCAGGTAGTTCATTACAGAGAAAATGGATTTTTTCATCTCTCCTGCATATTCTGTTCCGCCAATAAGGATAACTCGGCGCTCAAAGGAAACAATAATAAACGTTTCGGAATTTGTTCCATCTATAAGCGGGTCTGCCTGGAATGAAGGTGCTGACAAAATCGTGAAGCCTGCTTCATGTGTTTTAAGTTCTGCTTCGGTCGGACGAATAAATAATTGATGGGCAAACAAATTATGCCAAGCGTATTCATTTACCACTTGAATAGGAAGGCGGTGTTTTTCGTCTGCACCGGCAAAACCTTTGAACAGGAACAATTCCTCTTTTTCCTGTAAATGAGAAATCATTTTGTCGTATAAACGGTTGAATGTATCCTGGGAAATCGGCTGGTTGACTGAACCCCAATCAATGCTGTTTTCAACAGAGGCTTCCCGCACAATAAACTTATCCTTCGGAGAGCGGCCTGTATATTTGCCTGTTTCGGCGCGAACAGCGCCGGACGCGGTTAAAGAACCCTCGCCACGCTGGAGTACCTTTTCTACCAGAACTGGTACAGAAGGCTGAATGAGAATATTGGAGCCATTAAGCAGCTCAGTTAATTCGCTCGAAACAGTTAAAGAGTTCATCATGTACAACCATCCTTTATTTAAATTTTAATGTGTTTGATTAACATGAAATTAGTATAACACATTAAAACAAATAGTCTACACTATTTAAAGAATTTTCTCGTATATTTTTTCGTTTCAAGGGGCATAGTACAAAATATGCAAATTTATTTAAATAGGAAGAAAAGCAGAAAAAAAACCGAAAAGATTGTTTGAAAAATGTTTTTTTATTTGAAAGAGAAACTGGTTGACATAAAGCGCGATATTTCGTAACATTGACACTTGAACGGATACTCTTATCCTGAGTTGGTGGAGGGACAGGCCCTGTGAAACCCAGCAACCTGCCGTATCATGCGGACAAGGTGCTAAACCTGAGCAAGGATCAGCCTTGGACGATAAGAGTGAAAGGCCCGAGTGAAAACAACCTTTCCTCTCTCAATGCCGGGAGAGTTTTTTTATTTTCTGGATCACCTGAGGGAAATGAGTACCGTACACACTGATTTTAAGGAGGAATTTTTCATGACAAAACAGCGTCGCCTGTTTACATCAGAGTCCGTAACGGAAGGACATCCGGATAAAATCTGTGACCAGATTTCTGATGCGATTCTTGATGCCATTCTTGACAAAGATCCGAATGCCCGTGTGGCAGCGGAAACATCTGTAACAACTGGACTTGTTCTCGTTGCAGGGGAAATTACCACTTCTTCTTATGTGGATATTCCAAAAATCGTTCGTGAAACGGTAAAAGAAATCGGATACGTTCGTGCAAAATACGGATTTGACTCTGAAACAGCAGGGGTTTTAACATCTATTGATGAACAATCACCTGATATTGCAGCAGGGGTTAACGTAGCTCTTGAAGCACGTGAAGGACAAATGACGGATAAGGAACTTGATGAAATCGGTGCCGGAGACCAGGGATTAATGTTTGGTTTTGCGTGCAACGAAACAGAAGAGCTTATGCCGCTTCCGATCTCACTTGCGCATAAATTGGCACGCCGCTTAACAGAAGTGCGCAAAAACGAGACACTTGACTATCTTCGTCCAGATGGTAAAACACAGGTGACAGTTGAATATGATGAAAACGGGAAGCCTGTACGGGTGGATACAATCGTTATTTCTACACAGCACCATCCAGAAGTAACGCTTGAGCAAATCCAAAAGGAAATTCGCGAGCAAGTCATTAACGAGGTGGTTCCGGCGGAATTAATTGATGCCGACACAAAATTCTTTATTAACCCAACAGGTCGTTTCGTTATTGGTGGCCCTCAAGGGGATGCCGGTTTAACAGGCCGTAAAATTATTGTAGATACGTATGGTGGTTATGCACGCCATGGCGGTGGTGCATTCTCAGGTAAGGATCCAACAAAAGTGGACCGTTCCGCGGCTTACGCTGCACGCTACGTAGCGAAAAACATTGTAGCAGCAGGTCTTGCAGATAAATGTGAAGTACAGCTTGCTTATGCGATTGGTGTAGCACAGCCGGTGTCTATTTCAGTTGATACGTTTGGAACAGGAACGGTATCTGAAGAAACACTTGTTGACGTAATTCGCCAAAACTTTGATCTTCGTCCAGCAGGTATTATCAACATGCTGAACCTGCGTCGTCCGATTTACCGCCAGACAGCGGCTTATGGCCACTTTGGCCGTACGGATGTAGATCTTCCGTGGGAACGCACAGACAAAGCAGAAGCGCTGAAAGCAGCAGCGAAGTAATAAATAAAAACCATGCCCGAATCCTGGGCATGGTTTTTTTATGCTTGAATAGATTTATAATACTGGCCTTTCTCAGCGTACTCACGTACAATACGTTCCATATTTTTACGATCGTCTTCGTTTACATTGCGAATTACCTTGGCAGGTCGTCCAAACGCTACTGTGTTCGGGGGAATGACTTTTCCGGGTGGTACAAGGCTGCCTGCGCCAATAAACGCTCCTTCTCCAATTTCTGCATTGTCCAAAATAATTGATCCCATGCCAATCAGGGCGCCTTTCCGAATTTTACAGCTATGTAAGATCACTTGATGGCCAATTGTCACTTCATCTTCAATGACGAGCGGATTGTTTGGGCTTTGATGAAGAACAGAATTGTCCTGAATATTCACTTTTTTGCCAATAATCGTTGGCGCAACATCTCCACGTATGACAGTGTTATACCAAACAGTGGATTCTTCGCCGATTACCACATCTCCCGTAACCGTTGCATAGTCAGCGATAAAGGCGGACTCCGCGATTTCCGGCTGTTTATCTTTGTATGGATAAATCATCTTTGACACCTCTTTCTTTTTTCTACTATACCGTTTTATTTTATCGAACGGCAAAAGATTTGTATAATAGAAAAAACGGCTGTCGTTTTTTGAAGGAGAGAGCAGTATGTGGAAATGGGAATGTGAAGAAAAGCCAAAAGGCGTTGTGGTGATCGTGCACGGTGCACTTGAACATCATGGGCGTTACGGCTGGCTGATTGAAATGTGGCGGCAAAATGGGTTTCACGTTGTGATGGGAGATCTGCCAGGCCAGGGAATGACCTCACGTGCACGGCGCGGCCATATTTCATCTTTTAAAGAATATACAAATGAAGTATCTGATTGGGTTGAAGCGGCCTATCAATTTGATGTACCTGTTTTTCTGCTGGGCCATAGCATGGGCGGTCTTATCATTACCCGTTACTTGCAGGAGAAGAAACCGGAAGTAGCGGGCGTGATTATGTCATCCCCATTGTTTAAAATGAAACATGTGCCACCCAAGCATTTGAATGTAATCACACACGGCTTAAATTCAATGACGCCGTCTTTAAAATTCGATTCCGGAATTACATCTGAGATGGCGACACGGAACGAGGAAATTTGGGCATTTGATGCAGAAGATTCGTTGTATGTCCGGAAAGTATCGGTTCGCTGGTATAGAGAAATTGTTCAAGCAATTAAAATTGCGACTGCTGGCCCTCAGGAAGTGCCTGATATTCCTCATTTGATTATGCAGGCAGGCGACGACCGGATCACAGATGGGAGTGCAGCCCGTTCATTTGCCAGAAAGCTGGAACTGTCTGAGCTTCAGTACAAAGAATGGCCAGGTCTTTATCATGAAATTTTTAACGAACCGGAGCGGGAAGATGTATTTCAATATGCGCTTGATTTTGTGCATAACCGTTTGAGATCGCTCGGTTTTATTTTGGAAAAGTGAGGTAAAAAAATGACGGTCCCTACAAATTCGCTCCTGTTAATGCGAAAAATATACAAAACCATTTTCCCAGCTGTAAAAGCGGAATGGAGCAAGTGGAAGGTTTTAGCCCAACAAATACCAGACCCAGAGCTGCGCAAGCAGGCACTGGATGTGTATGAAAAAAAATATTTTCATTGCGAAGCGGGCGGCGTCATTTCCATGCTGGCGGGAGATCGCTTAAAAGAAGCGATTTCCTTTATTGTGCCCTATCAATTAATTTGTGATTATCTGGATAATTTATGCGATCAAACTACATCATTTGATCCGAACGATTTTGCAGCGCTCCACGAAGCGCTGCGTGACTGCTTTTTTCCCGGTGAGCCAAAAAGCGATTATTATCGATTTCGGGAAACAAAACAAGATGGTGGCTATTTACAGGCATTGGTCGATGGCTGCCGCCGTGTAGTCGAGCAAACACCTTCGTTTGCTGCTGCAAAACCGCACGTATTGGATTTAAGCCGCTACTACAGTGAGCTTCAAATTCATAAGCATGTTCGCGAAGAAGAACGGGAGGAACGATTGATTCGCTGGTTTGAAAGCTATAAAGAGGACCTGCCCGCAATGAAATGGTATGAATTTGCAGCCTGCACCGGCTCGACAGTCGGCGTTTACTGTTTAATGTCCTGCGCGATGCAGCCTGCTTTTACACCTACCTATGCGCAGATGGTGCGTGACTGTTACTTCCCATATGGACAGGGTATCCATATTTTGCTGGATTATTTTATTGATCAAGAAGAAGATTTAGAAGATGGCGAGCTAAACTTCTGTACATACTACGAAAGTGAAAGTGAAATGATGGAGAGATTCCTTCATTTTCTGCGTAAAGCAAAGCAGGGAACCCAGCGTCTGCCGTATGCCAGATTTCATTCTTTCTTAATCGAAGGCATTGTAGCTGTTTATTTGTCCGAAGAAAAAGCAGCTGGAAAAAGAAGTGTACGTAGTCATTGCCGCAAGCTCGTACATACAGCTGGTTCTGCGAGCATTTTCTTTTACTGGAATGGCAGAACTTATAAAACGTATCGGAAAATGCGCCAGGCATATCGGTAAAAGGGGAAATGTACATGAAGCTCAGTATATTGGACCAGTCACCTATCTCAGAAGGACAAGCGCCACAAAAAGCACTTCAGGAAACAGTAGAGCTTGCCCGGCTTGCAGAAGAGCTCGGCTACGAGCGATTTTGGGTGTCTGAACATCATGATGCAGATACACTTGCTGGATCTTCACCGGAAGTGCTGCTCGGTCATTTGACGGCAAAAACGAATACGATTCGACTGGGCTCAGGCGGTGTAATGCTTCCCCACTATAGTGCTTATAAGGTCGCCGAAAATTTCAAAGTCCTTTCTGCGCTTGCACCGGGGCGAATCGATTTAGGCTTAGGCCGGGCACCAGGCGGCATGCCGAGAGCCTCATTTGCTCTTTCGAACGGACGAAAACGGGAAAAAGACCGGTTTCCGGAACAAATGGACGATGTGCTGGCTTATTTGAATGACCAGCCGGTTCCTCATCCATATTCAGGCGTCAAAGCAACGCCCGCTGTGGATGTGCCGCCAGATGTCTGGCTTCTCGGTTCAAGTCCATCGAGCGCAGCGCTTGCAGCGGAAAAGGGGCTGCCTTACATGTTTGCAAAGTTTATTAACGGCGATGGCGGGCCACGGGAGCTTGCGGAGTACCGGCGCTCCTTTCAGCCGTCTGAGCATTTAAAAACGCCGAAAGCAGCAATTGCTGTTTTTCTCATTTGTGCAGAAACAGATGAGGAAGCAGCGTATCTTGCTGGAAGCCTGGAGCTTTCCCTCATGATGACCGGACAGGGTATTCAGTCAAAAGGAACACCTTCACCAGAAAAAGCAGCCGCTTATTCATATGGGAAATTTGAACTGCTGCATGTAGAGGAAAACCGGAAGCGCATGATTGTGGGCGGACCGGATACTGTCCGCATGAAACTTGAAAAGTTAGCGGAAGAATGTGGAACAGACGAAATTATGGCTGTAACGATTTTATTTGATTTTGAAAAAAAGAAACGCTCTTTTCAGCTGCTTGCTCAAGCAGCTGGCCCAAAAAAGCTTCCTTAAAGGAGCTTTTTTTCAAAAATAACGTTGACAATGAGAATCATTTTCGATAAGATTTACCTAGTTAATGATAACTATTTTCATTTGGAAAGGAAGAACAATATGAAACGTAAGTTATTTTCAGTTTTACCGTTTATTGTAATATTAAGTGCTCTTTTTCTAGCTGCTTGCTCGCAAGGGAATGAGGAAGAAAGCGGGCAGGAAAAAGAATCAAATACAGAAGCAGAAACACGTACATATGCCTCGGAAGAAGGGGATGTAGAAGTTCCGGCTAATCCGGAACGTGTAGCAGTTATGGCCGGATATACAGGTAATTTTCTTGAACTGGGTGTTACACCTGTTGCGATTACAGACTGGGCGGCTAACAGCAAGTTTTTAGCTGACCAGCTGAAGGATTCCAAAGTAGTAGCACCGGATGACTATGAGACAATGCTTGGTTTAGAGCCGGATCTAATTATTACGTATACAGGGGATGAAAACCTGGCGAAATATAAAGAAATTGCACCAACCGTGTCGCTATCGTATGAAAAGTATAACTATATTGATCAGCATCTTGAAATTGGAAAAATTTTAGGCAAGGAAGAAGAAGCTCAAAAATGGGTAGACGACTGGAATGCTAAAGCGGAAGAAGAGAAGAAAAAGGTTCAAGCTGTTATTGGAACTGATGCAACGGCAACAGTTGTCGAAACGTTTGGCAAAGATACGTATATTTATGGGAAAAACTGGGGTCGTGGCACTGAGGTAATTTATCAGGCCCTTGGCATTAAAGCACCTGAAAAAGTAGAAACGGAAGCGTTTGGCCCAGGCTATAAAGCCGTTTCGGCTGAAGCGATCCCTGAGTATGCCGGAGACTACATTTTTGTAGGAGAAGGCGCCAATGTATCTTCTTCATCTTTTACGGAAACAGATCTTTGGAAAAACATCCCGGCTGTTAAAGCAGGGAATGTTATTACATTTGATTCAGATTCCTTCTATTTCAATGACCCGATCTCGCTTGAAAAGGAACTTGAATTTATTGTTGATGCTTTAACAAAAAAAGCGGCACAATAAAGGAATTTCAATATGAATAATACAACAGAATTACAAGTAAACTCCCGTCCAAAGACGGGAGTGTTCGTTCTTTTAGCAGGTTTTGCCGGCTTGTTAATAAGTCTTGCTTTATCTGTATCGGTTGGTGCAGCAGAGCTGACACTGAAAACCGTTTGGGAAGCTATTTTCTCATTTGATCCAAGTCGCGAAGCAGACCAGATTATTGTAGGTATCCGTTTGCCAAGGGAGATTGGAGCGGCATTGACCGGAGCGGCTTTTGGGACAGCTGGTGCAATAATGCAAGGGGTTACACGTAATCCGCTAGCGGAACCGGGCCTGCTTGGCTTAAATACGGGCGCAAGTCTCGGGCTTGCCTGTATGCTTGCTTTTTTCTCAGTAAATTCTTACACAATGGCCATTCTTTTCTCTTTTGCAGGTGCGGTCGTAGGGGCTGTTTTATTGTTTGGTCTGGCTTCGGTTAAAAAAGGCGGCTTTTCACCGATGCGCATTGTGTTGGCAGGTGCAGCCATCTCCGCCCTATTAACAGCACTTGGAGAAGGCGTGGCTATTATGTTTCATCTGTCACAGGATCTTGCTTTCTGGCGGGCCGGAGGTGTTTCTGGAACAAGCTGGGCTCAGCTTAAAGTGCTATCGCCAGTCGTTGGCATCGGTTTGTTAACGGCGATTCTGCTTTCAAGATCACTCACTATTTTAAGCTTTGGGGATGAAATGGCAAAAGGACTCGGACAGCGGACAACACTTGTAAAAGTCATCTTAATCCTTGCTGTTCTTGTTCTGTCTGGATCAGGTGTATCGGTAGCAGGACCGATTATGTTTGTTGGTTTAATGATACCGCATCTTGTCCGGATGCTTGTCGGAACAGATTACCGGTGGATTATCCCGGGCTCCGCTATCTTTGGCAGCATGATGCTTGTGCTGGCTGATACGGTAGCCCGTATGATCAACCCGCCTTTTGAAACTCCGGTTGGTGCTGTTATATCTGTTGTCGGCGTACCGTTTTTCCTTTATCTGATTCGAAAAAGGGGGCGGCTTGCACAATGACAGATCACTTAAAGCAAAGAGCCAGACGTATTTTTATCATATCGGTAGTGTTGCTTGTCGTTTTGTTTGTGGCAAGTGCCGCGTCAGGAAAATCTGCTGTGCCGCCGATGCGCCTTATAGAAACACTGCTTGGCAATGGAACGCCTAGAGAAGAGCTTATTTTGTATAGCTTCCGTCTCCCTCGTATGGTTATCACCATGCTTGCGGGAGCGGCATTAGCTGTCTCAGGTGCCATTTTGCAGAGCATCTCACGCAACCCATTGGCTGATCCGGGAATTCTTGGAATTAACTCTGGGGCCGGCTTAATGGTAACCATTTATGCCATTGTGTTTACACCGCAATCCTCAACATTTTTATATATGGTGCCACTGTTTGCGTTTCTTGGCGGTATGGCAACAGCACTTATTATTTCAGCTGTTTCTTATCATAAAACAGAAGGCCTTGATCCAATCCGCCTCGTTCTCGCAGGGGTTGGGATGGCTATGGCCATGGCTGGTATTATGCTAATCCTTGCTTCGCAGTTTGATTCTCGAGAGTATGAATTTATTGCTGGCTGGTTAGCCGGGAGTATATGGGGCAATGATTGGAACTTTGTAATAGCCCTGCTGCCGTGGCTGGTTGTTTTAATACCGTTTGTATTGTGGAAAGCAAATATACTAAACCTGTTAAATTTAAATGAAGGCACTTCTGCAGGCCTGGGTGTAAAAGTTGGCAGGGAGCGTATCATTTTGCTGCTCGTTTCAGTTGCTCTTGCGTCAGCAGCCGTGTCGGTCAGTGGAGGTATCGTGTTTATCGGGCTGATGGCTCCTCACATTGCCAGAGGCTTAACTGGACCCCGCCATCAACACTTTTTACCGGTAGCAGCAGTGATCGGCGCCCTGCTTTTGCTCGGAGCCGATACAATTGGAAGACTAATGCCGTTTACCACTTCTGTACCGGCTGGTATTATCGTCACGCTAATTGGTGCTCCGTACTTTATGTATTTGATGGTTAAAAAATAATTTATTTAAACCAAAACCCTGAAAGCTTTAGCTTTCAGGGTTTTGGTTTTTTATTGTTTATACAGAGGAAGATCTTAACACGTTATTTATATATTTGGATTGCATGAAGCCGTTATAGTGCTGAGCCGTTCTTTCATAAACAGAGGGGGTGACACAGCGGTGAAGCGAAAAGCACCAACTTCAAAGCAAACAAGTGCACTTTCGGGTAAATAAAAAAGAAGATGCTCATTAAGAAAAACAGTTTTTTTTTCTGACTTTGTCTATACTTTCCGCTTTATGCTTCCGGACGTTTTTCAATCGCAATAATAAAAGGAGGTGTATTAACCTGGTTAATAAAGCCATACTGCATTACATGCGCCTGCTGCTGGTCAAGACCGGCAGCAAACTCGACGACCGCATTGCGTTCATCAGCACCGCCTGCATGACCATGATAGATTACCAGCACAATCAAGCCACCGGGCTTAAGTATATGGAACAGCTGGCGAATGGCTTCAATAGTCGTATCTGGTTTGGTAATAATCGATTTGTCACCTTTTGGCAAATAACCGAGATTAAAAATCGCCGCATTAATCTGTCCGTGGTAATGGTTCGGGACTTTGTTTTGTACCTGTTCATGGCCAGCGTGAAATAAGGAAACGCGATTTAGCAAACCGGCTTTCTCCACACGGTCTCTTGTATTGTAAATCGCCTGCTCCTGAACATCAAATGCGAAAACATGACCGTTTTCACCAGCCACGCCGGCTAAAAACACCGTATCGTGCCCGTTGCCGGCGGTCGCATCTACAAAGTAAGACGTATCTGACATTGTTTTTTGAACGAGCAGACGTGCAAACGGCAAAATTCCATCTAGTGTCATGGATGTATGATTGCTCCTTTATAAAATTTCCCCTGCCAAGTATCGCGCTTTAGCATTTCACCATGAATCGCGTTCAACACATCCCATTTGTTGACGCTCCACATCGGGCCGATCATCAGCTCAATCGGGCCGTCGCCGGTAATCCGGTGAACAATCATTTCAGGCGGCAAAATTTCAAGCTGATCTACAACTAATTTTGCGTACTCTTCCATAGATAAGAAGTCGAGCATTCCTTTTTCATACTGCTTCACAAGTGGTGTACCTTTTAAAAGGTGCAGCAGGTGGATTTTAATTCCCTGTACATCCAAATCAGCAATGGCCTCGGCCGTTTCCATCATCATCTCGGGTGTTTCAAGCGGCAGGCCATTAATTAAATGGGAGCAAATACGGATATTGTGCTTGCGCAGCTTTTCAACGCCTTCCACATACGTTTGAAAATCGTGGGCACGATTAATAATGCGGGCTGTTTTTTCATGAACAGTCTGTAGCCCGAGCTCAACCCATAAATACGTCCGCTCATTTAGTTCAGCCAGATAGTCAACCACATCATCTGGAAGGCAGTCCGGTCGCGTGGCGATAGAAAGGCCGACAACGTCATCCTGTTTAAGAACTGTTTCATACTTTTCACGAAGTACGTCCACGGGCGCATGTGTATTCGTATACGCCTGGAAATACGCCATATATTTTCCATGCTTCCATTTTTCGTGCATTTTTGTTTTTACATCATGAAACTGTTTTTCCAGCGAGTCGACCCGGTCGCCGGCAAAATCCCCCGAGCCTGCTGCGCTGCAAAATGTACATCCGCCGAAAGCAACGGTGCCATCACGATTAGGGCAGTCAAAACCCCCATCGAGTGCCACTTTAAATACTTTATGACCGAAGTGCTTCCGTAAATGGTAATTCCATGTATGATACCGTCTATCGTCGCTTGCGTACGGAAACGGATTAGTCATTATTCATTCCTCCTTTAAAGCTCGTGTTAAATTGTAGCATGAAGAGAGACACGGGTAAAATGCGCTTGCATATTGTCTGGAATTTTTCTAAAATGAAAGGTAAAGATTAATGAAGAAAGCCGTCGGACTTACGCTCCATTTTGGGTAGAGAAAAGCCTCTCCTGTCCCACTCGCTGGGCAGGAGTTTTCTATTAGTGCCTATTATGCGGACCGCAAAGCGCGGCGTATTGGGTTTTCGATCGGCAGTACATAAACGGAAGGCAGGTTTCAACATGAATTTTGATCACAAACAGATCGAACAAAAATGGCAGCACTACTGGGAACAAAATAAAACGTTTAAAATGAACAACGATTCTGATAAGCCGAAGTTTTATGCCCTAGATATGTTTCCATATCCATCAGGCGCGGGGCTTCACGTTGGGCACCCGGAAGGTTATACGGCAACAGACATTTTAAGCCGCTTTAAACGTATGCAGGGCTACAATGTTCTTCATCCGATGGGATGGGATGCATTCGGGCTGCCAGCAGAACAATATGCGCTTGATACAGGAAATGACCCGGCTGAGTTTACAGAACAAAATATTAATAACTTCCGCCGTCAAATTAAATCACTTGGATTTTCTTATGACTGGGATCGTGAAATCAATACAACAGACCCGGATTATTATAAATGGACACAATGGATTTTCCTTCAGTTGTATAAAAAAGGACTCGCATATGTAGATGAAGTGCCGGTTAACTGGTGCCCGGCATTGGGAACTGTTTTAGCAAACGAAGAAGTCATTGATGGGAAATCAGAACGCGGCGGCCATCCGGTTGAACGCCGTCCAATGCGTCAATGGATGCTTAAAATCACCGCTTATGCGGACCGTTTAATTGAAGATTTGGATGAACTGGACTGGCCGGAGAGCATTAAAGATATGCAGCGTAACTGGATTGGCCGCTCTGAAGGAGCAGAAGTGACATTCAATATTGATAGCCATGATGAAACGTTTACAGTGTTCACAACGCGTCCAGACACGCTGTTCGGAGCGACGTACGCTGTTTTGGCTCCCGAGCATCCATTTGTTGAAAAAATTACAACGGCTGAGCAAAAAGAAGCCGTCGAGCAATACATTGATGGTGTCAAATCAAAAAGCGACCTTGAACGGACCGATCTTGCCAAAGACAAGACCGGCGTTTTCACAGGCGCTTATGCCGTGAACCCGGTAAACGGAGAAAAAATGCCGATCTGGATTGCGGACTACGTACTCATCACGTATGGTACGGGTGCGATCATGGCGGTTCCAGCCCATGATGAGCGTGACTATGAGTTTGCGCAGAAATTTGATTTGCCAATCAAGGAAGTGGTAGCCGGCGGAAATGTAGAAGAAGAAGCCTGCACAGGAGACGGCGAGCATATTAATTCAGACTTCCTCAACGGCTTAAACAAAGAAGATGCGATTGTGCAAATGATCGCCTGGCTCGAAAAAGAAGGCATTGGCACGAAAAAAGTAACCTACCGTCTTCGCGACTGGCTGTTTAGCCGTCAGCGTTATTGGGGTGAACCAATTCCGGTTATTCACTGGGAGGATGGGACAACAACAGCTGTACCGGAATCAGAGCTGCCGCTTGTATTACCGAAAACAACAGAAATTCGTCCATCTGGTACGGGAGAATCACCGCTTGCGATTATCGAAGACTGGGTCAATGTAGTAGATCCGGAAACAGGTAAAAAAGGCCGCCGAGAAACAAACACGATGCCACAGTGGGCGGGGAGCTGCTGGTACTACCTTCGTTTTATCGACCCGACGAACAAAGAAGCACTTGCCGACGCAGAACTTTTAAAACGCTGGTTGCCGGTTGATATTTATATCGGCGGAGCAGAGCATGCTGTGCTGCATCTGTTATATGCACGTTTCTGGCACAAGGTGTTGTATGATATTGGTGTGGTTCATACGAAAGAGCCGTTCCAAAAATTGTTTAACCAGGGTATGATCCTCGGTGAAAACAATGAAAAAATGAGTAAATCAAAAGGCAACGTCGTCAATCCGGACGAAATTGTGGAAAGCCATGGTGCTGACACGCTTCGCCTTTACGAGATGTTCATGGGGCCGCTTGAAGCGTCGATTGCCTGGAGCACGAACGGTGTAGAAGGAGCACGCCGCTTCCTTGACCGCATCTGGCGTTTGCTTGTGACTGATGATGGTTCATTAACGCCGAAAGTAGGCGAAGGCAGCGTAGCGCTTGAGAAGGTGTATCACCAGACTGTCAAAAAAGTAACGGAAGACTACGAAGGTCTTCGCTTTAACACGGCCATTTCGCAAATGATGGTATTTGTGAATGAAGCTAATAAAGCTGAAACAATTCCAACAGAATACGCAGAAGGCTTTGTAAAGCTTCTGTCACCGCTTGCGCCGCATCTGGCGGAAGAACTCTGGGAAAAGCTTGGCCATAATGGTACCGTAACGTACGAAGCATGGCCGCAATTTGATGAGTCAAAACTCATTGACGACGAAGTAGAGATTGTGTTGCAGCTGAACGGAAAAGTAAGAGCGAAACGCATGGTAGCAAAAGATGCGACGCGTGAACAAATGGAAGAGCTTGCTATGCAGGATGAGCAGTTTGCAGCGGAGCTGGCTGGTAAAACCATTCGCAAAGTCATCGCCGTACCGGGCAAGCTTGTAAACGTAGTAGCGAATTAATATTGAAGGGATGATCAAAATGATTCCAACAATTACAGCAGAAGAAGTACGTCAAAAACTCCAGAACGGCGAAAAATTAGCGCTAATCGACGTTCGTGAAGAGGATGAAGTTGCAGAAGGCATGATCCCGGAGGCGGAACATATTGTCATGGGAACTATTCCTGGTGAACTGGATCGTCTTGATCAAGAAACGAATTACGTTATTGTATGTCGCTCAGGTGTACGTTCTGAGAACGTGGCCCGCTTCCTGATTGAAAACGGCTATAAAGCCACAAACATGACAGGCGGCATGCTAAATTATACAGGCGAAACAGCGCCAAAAAAATAAAAACTGTGCGGACTTGCTCCGCACAGTTTTTTTTGTGGAAAATCGTTTATCGAACTGCAGCTGCGTTCGTGCCGGCAATATGTCCAGTAATAAGTGCTGCTGTAATATTATAGCCGCCGGTGTATCCATGAATGTCGAGTATTTCTCCGCAGAAAAATAACCCGTCTTTCTTTTTAGAAGCCATCGTTTTGGGCTCGATTTCTTTGATGGAGACGCCGCCTCCGGTTACGAATGCTTTTTCGATCGGCAATGTTCCATGCACTGATAGTTTAAATGATTTTAAAAGAGAAGCCAGTTCACGAATAGACGCCTCCGACAGACCGTTTCCAGGTGTTTCAAGGTCGATGCCGGCCTGCTGGAGCAAAAAGTGCAAATATCGCTCTGGTACCATTTTTTTCAAGCTGTTTTTCACCGCTTTTTTCGGCTCTTCTTTCATCATTTTGCGGATGACAACACCAGCATCATGCTCGTTGCCATCGGGAAACGCATCAATGGCCATTTGAACCGGAAAGCCATTTTTCTTGCCTTCTTTCACGACGTACTGGCTGCAGCGCAGGGCAGCAGGACCAGACAGACCGAAATGCGTAAAAAGCATATCCATTCGGTGCGTGACAAGTACTTTTCCTTTTTTATTGAGCACAGACAAACCGATATCACGAAGAGCGAGCCCCTGCATAGAACGGTTTGAAATAAACGGTTCTTTTGATGTGATAGGTACTTCTGTTGGAAACAATTCTGTAATAGTATGCCCTGCCTGCTGAGCCCATGGATAGCCATCGCCAGTCGAACCCGTTTGCGGGACCGCTTTTCCGCCTGTTGCGAGAACAACGGCATTTGAGCGTATTTCTTCGCCGGAGGTTAAACGGACCCCGCGCATATATTCTTCGTCCATCAACAGCGTTTCAACAGGAGAGCTGAGGCGCATGTCAACTCGAAGCCGCTTTAATTCACCGAGCAGCGCTTCCACAACATCCTGCGCCCGGTTTGAGACTGGAAACATGCGTCCGTGATCTTCTTCCTTCAGCTTAACACCGAGCTGTTCGAAAAAACGAATGATGTCTTCATTACTGAAAACAGAAAAAGCACTGTATAAAAAGCGCCCGTTACCGGGAATATGCCGGATAATTTCCTCTACAGGCAGGCGGTTGGTTACATTACAGCGGCCGCCGCCGGAAATTTGAAGCTTGTTTCCCGGCTTGCGCCCTTTGTCAATAAGCAGTGTGCGTGCGCCTGCCCGGCCGGAGGCAATCGCTGCCATCAAGCCGGCTGGCCCGCCGCCCACGACGATTACATCATACATATAGTCACCTCATTGTTCAAACTTCGTTCATTATAGCAGATAGCGAAAAAAATTGTCAGACACGAAAGAAAGAGGTAAACTAGCAAGTGATGTTTAATTGAGAAAAAGAGGGATTCCTGTATGTCATCCAATTTAATAAGAGGAACGTTTATCCTCACACTTGGCACGTTTATATCTAAATTTCTTGGCTTGTTTTATGTTATCCCGTTTTACAGTATTATCGGGGGGGAAGATGCGGCAGCACTGTATAGTTATGGCTACGTGCCGTACACGATTTTTATCAGCATCGCAACTGCCGGTATCCCGCTTGCTGTTTCCAAATACATCGCAAAATATAATGCAATTGAAGAGTATGCGGTTGGCAGGAAGCTGTTTAAATCTGGAATAGTGATTATGCTTCTGACTGGTTTTGCGGCTTTTCTTGTGATGTATTCATTTGCGCCTTTCTTTGCAAAATTATCATTAAATGGGGAGCAGACGACTTATACGATTGAGGACGTCACTACCGTTATACGTGCAGTCAGCTTCGCCCTTATCATTGTTCCATTTATGAGTATTACACGGGGCTTTTTCCAAGGTCATCAATCGATGGGGCCGTCAGCTGTTTCGACAGTTGTGGAACAAATTGCCCGGATTGTTTTTCTTTTAGCAGGGGCATATGTGGTCATATACATCATGAATGGATCGGTTGTTACGGCAATCAGCGTAGCAACTTTTGCAGCATTTATTGGTGCAGTATTTGGCCTGCTTGTTTTATACGTATACTTTTTTAAACGAAAAAAGCATTTGGACAAGCTGCTTGAGCAAGATAAGGGACAGGCGAATGTTTCCTTGTTTAGCATGTATTCAGAAATTGTTGTTTATGCGATTCCCTTTATTTTTGTTGGAATTGCCATTCCTCTTTACCAGCTTATCGATCAGGTGACGTTTTCTAAAGCAATGTCTCAAATCGGTTTAGCAGACCAGGCAGTATCAGCATTTGGTATTTTAAATTTCAGCACGCAAAAGCTTGTGATTATTCCGGTATCGCTTGCTACTGCTTTTGCCATGACACTTGTGCCGATGGTGACAAGCTCATTTGTTAAAAGAGATATGGATGTTGTGACCCAGCAGTTAAACAAAACCTTTGAAGTTCTGCTTTTCTTAACTGTTCCTGCTGCGGTCGGCATGGCTCTTTTAGCCAAGCCGCTTTATACAATTTTTTATGATCCTAGTGTTCTTGGGACGGATGTACTCCGGGTTTATGCACCGGTTGCGATTTTATTTGCATTATTTTCAGTAACCGCAGCGATTTTGCAGGGAATAAATGAGCAGCGTTTTACGGTTTTAAGCTTGTTGACGGGCATACTAGTGAAACTATCCTTAAATATTCCGCTGATCAAACTGTTTGAAACAGAAGGGGCTGTTTATGCGACGGCACTTGGTTATTTAACCTCTATTATTATTAATTTGATTGTTATCCGTTTTTACGCCAATTATTCCTTTCGGCCGCTTGCTAAAAAAATGGGGTTGATTGCAGGTTTCAACGCAGCGATGGCAGTTGTTGTCATAGCTCTTTATGGGGCGCTGTCTTTCGTCTTGTCAGCAGAGTCAGATGGTCCAGCTCTGTTAATGACGTTGATCTGTGCGGGCGGTGGAGCAGCTGTTTATTTTGCGTTCAGTCAAAGATTTGGTCTGCTGGATGAAGTGTTTGGTTCAAGACTGGACGGAATCAAAAGAAAATTACGCTTGAAAAAAGCATAAAAGGAGTTACGCTAATGCGCTTAGATAAATGGCTGTCCAATTCCGGAATCGGCTCCCGTAAAGAGGTAAAAAAGCTTTTGAAAACGGGAGCTGTAACGGTAAACGGAAAAGTAGCAAAAGATGCAAAGCAGCATGTTCAGCCTGATACAGATGAAGTGATGCTGTTTGATGAGCCGGTTGAGTACCGTGAATTTATTTATTTGATGATGAACAAGCCGGCGGGCGTTATTTCCGCCACCGAGGACAAGCGGGATGAAACCGTCATTGATTTGCTTGATGATGAGCATAAGCATTTTGATCCGCATCCAGTTGGGCGCCTTGATAAAGATACAGAAGGGCTGCTCCTGTTAACAAACGATGGACAGCTGTCTCATTCTTTACTTTCACCGAAGCACCATGTTCCCAAAACATATTTTGCTCGTATTGATGGCCATGTAACGGAAGAAGATACGGCAGCGTTCCGGGAAGGTGTAACGCTCGATGACGGCTATCATACAAAGCCGGGAGACCTTGTTATTTTATTAGCAGGTAATGAGTCGGAAATTGAGCTGACAATCACGGAAGGAAAGTTTCATCAAGTAAAACGAATGTTTCAAGCTGTCGGCAAAGAAGTGCTTTATTTAAAAAGACTATCGATGGGCGGTCTTTTGCTTGACGAAGAATTGGAGCTTGGCGAGTACCGGGAAATAACAGAAGAAGAACTTGCTTTATTAAAAGAAAACTGAAAAAAAACGGCTGTCCATAGAGGGCAGCCGTTTTTTGATAAAAACATTATGATGTCATCCGAACTTTTTTTTCCGTGGTTGTCCATTTTCCGCGTGTTGGACTAAAAACAAGCTCGTTATAAGCGAGCACATTCAAGTCGCGCTGAATGGTTCGCGGGGTGATGCCAAATTCATCTACAATATCCTGCGTTGTCACAGTTCCATTTTCTTTAATGAACATATAGATGGATTTTATGCGAGTCAGCATTCGATTTGTAGTAGGCTTCAAAAAACCACTCCCTCATCTTTTTTCCCATGAGACATAACGACAGCAGGAGACATAAAATGATGATATGATAGGTTGATTCAGACATCTCCTTTACAGCCTGTTTGGCAGGCGCTAAACTGTCTGACAATTACAGTGTACTGTATTTATATAGATTATGCTAGGGAAAAGAGCTTAATTTACAAGAGATTTACCCTTTTTTAATAATATTATGCCTGATGTATGAAAAAATGTACGTATTTTGATAAAAAAATTGAAAAATAAATCTTTTGTAAAGAAATTGGTTAAAATGCCGCTTCCCATGTAAAATGAGAAAAGGAGGAATGTGTATGGGCACTATTAATTGGCGAAATGAAATAAAAAAGCGCGAAGTCGAATTGATCCAGGATTTGCAGGCTTTAATTCAAATTCCGAGTGTGAAAAGTGAGAATGTAACAGAAGAAGCTCCTTTTGGCAGAGAAGTGCGGCAGGCACTTGACTTTATGCTTGAGCTTGGAGAAAAAAACGGCTTTCAGGTGAAAAATACAGGAAACGTAGCCGGACACCTGGAAATAGGAGAGGGCGAAGAGTTAGTCGGTATTTTGTGTCACGTGGACGTTGTGCCTCCCGGCGATGACTGGTCATACAAACCATTTGAGGGAGAAGTAGAAAACGGCAAAATTTTTGGCCGTGGAGCCATTGATGATAAAGGCCCGACTATCGCAGCTTATTATGCGATGAAAACCATCCAGGAATTGGCGATTCCTTTAAAAAAGCGTGTCCGAATGATTGTCGGGACTGATGAAGAAAGCACATGGCAGTGTGTAGAGCATTATTTTAAAACAGAGGAAATGCCCGGGGTCGGCTTTGCACCTGATGCAGACTTCCCGATTATTTTTGCAGAAAAAGGAATTGCCGATGTTGAATTGAATATAGACGTTCCAGATGCTGAAGGAATAGCTCCTATACAAGTCGAGTCGTTTCATGCAGGCAGCAGGTATAACATGGTTCCTGATTACGCAAAAGCGGCTCTTTTAATCGAACACCACCATACATTATTTTTGCAAAATTATACAGAGTATATCAAAGACCGAAACCTGGAAGGCTCTTATTATATTGACGGCGGGATTGTTTTTCTGGAGATGAACGGTGTATCCGCTCATGCAGCCGAGCCAGACGATGGACAAAATGCCGCTTTGCTTCTGGCCGCTTTTTTAGCAGAGGCAGCCGTTGACCCTGCTGCAAATGCTTATTTGCGGTTTATCCTGGAATACTTTAAAGAAGATACGCGTGGGAACCGGCTGGGTATTGCATCTGCCGATCCGGAAATGGGTGATGTAACCGTAAATGCGGCGTTGTTCCGTTACGAAAATCAGCAAACAGCACAGGTAGGTGTAAATATCCGCTATCCTGTTTCCTTTGCATTTGAGGAGGAAATAAAAAAACTTGAGAGGACACTTTCAAACGTTTCTTTACGAGTAGTAGACAATAATCCTCCGCACTATATAGAACCGGACGATCCGTTTGTTCAAACACTACAGCGAGTGTATGAAGAGGAAACAGGTGAGAAGGCTGAGCTGCTTTCAACTGGCGGCGGTACATATGCACGAGCATTAAAAACGGGTGTGGCCTTTGGGGCTCTGTTCCCCGGGCGTGCTGATGTAGCCCATCAAAAAAATGAATATGCCGTTTTGGATGACCTGTTCCGGGCAGCTGCTATTTATGCGCGTGCTATTGTAGAGCTTGCCGGGGAAAAGAAGTAAAGAAGAACCCTGCTTTTGAAGGCAGGGTTCTTCAGACTGTAAACAAATGATTGATAACCGTGCACTGCCCGGACGACGCCAAGTGGCTTGCGACAAGATTGTATAGAACTAATAAGGCCGTATTTTTTCTTTTTAAAAAAAGAGGAAATGTATACCCAGTCATCGGCTTATTGAGCTTCAACACTACTTATCGGCTCTTTTTTTGAAAGAGAAAAGCTTTGTCTACACACTGAAGCACCCTGCTATTAAAGGCAGGGTGCTTTTTTAAAGCTGGAGCCTTTTGTTAATCATACTGAAAGACATCTGTAGACAAGTAGCGTTCGCCCGTATCTGGAGCGAGACAAATCACCATATCATCCTTTGTAAAACCTTTAGCCGCCTCAATAGCAGCAAAGCATGCAGCGCCAGCAGACGGGCCGACCAAAATTCCTTCCTCAGCAGCAAGACGGCGGGTAATGGTATAAGCATCTTCATCCGTAACTTTAAAAATCGAGTCGTAAATATGTGTATTTAAAATGGAAGGAATAAATCCCGGGCTTGTACCAACTAGCTTGTGCCGGCCAGGCTGACCGCCTGATAAAACCGGAGATCCGGCCGGTTCTACAACATGAATAGCTAAATCAGGGAATTGTTTTTTCAGCTCTTCTCCCGTGCCAGTAATGGTTCCACCTGTACCGGCGCTTGCCACAAAAGCAGCAAACCGCTTGCCAATCATCCCAACCGCTTCAGAAATTTCGAAGGATGTTGTGCCGCGATGGGCATCAGAATTGGCAGGATTATCGAACTGCATCGGAATAAAACTGTTTGGAACAGTGTCAGCCAGCTCGAGCGCCTTGCGAATAGAACCGGGCATTTTTTCATCTCCAGGCGTCAAAACGACTTCTGCGCCATATGCTTTTAAAAGGTTGATGCGTTCTTTAGTCATCGTATCCGGCATAACCAAAACCGCTTTGTATCCCCGTGCAGCTGCATTCATTGCAATGCCGATCCCTGTGTTCCCGCTTGTTGGTTCAATAATCGTGGCACCTGGCTTTAACTTTCCTGACTTTTCCGCTTCTATAATCATGTTATAAGCTGCACGGTCCTTCACACTTTTGCTTGGATTGTAAAATTCTAATTTCATGTAAACGTCTGCTCCGTTTTCAGGTGACAAACGCTGCAGCTTTATGAGCGGCGTGTCGCCAATCAGCTTGGCAATATTATCAACCACTTTCATTAAACGTCACCCTTTCTTTTTTTAATTAAATCACATTATCCGACCAATTCCAATCGAAATACCATGAATGAGAAAATGCGACTTTTCTATTCGGTTTTTGGTAAACTAAAAACAATCATTGTCCGAAAAAAAGGAGTGTAAGGGATGCAGCCACATTATTTTTTTGCACTTGTTCTTCCTGACAACATAAAGAAAAGAATTGCTGAGGAAATGAAAGGAAGAGAGGAACTTTTTAAACGGCTGGTGCATGTGGAGGATTACCATTTAACATTGGCATTTGTTGGCGCCGCTGCCCTTTCTGATCTTGAAAAAGCTTGCGTCCTTATAAAAGAAAACATAGAACGCCTTCCTGCTTTTGAATTGAAGCTGACGTCGTTTGGTACGTTTGGTCAAAAAACGTCTCCTCGTATTTTCTGGATCAGGACGAACGAGCCTGCTGTTCTTTTCAATGTGCAAAGGGAAGTGGCAGCTGCATGTCGGGAAACAGGAATTTCTATCGACGAAAAGCCGTTTCGGCCCCATATTACTACTGCGCGGAAATGGGCGGGTTCTGACTCGTACACGCCTGCTGTTTTGCCGGAAGGGCTGTTTTTTACAGCAGCTGAAATTGCTTTATATGAAACGAAAAGGTCACAGGGTCCGAAGTACGTGAAAAAATGGTCCTGCCTATTAAGCGGGTCAGGAGAGGAAAGCGAGCCATGGCGCAGTTAATTAAACTTCAAAACTATATATCAAGATATGAACAAGATCCATTTCACTATCCAGCCAGGTATGTCCGGTTAAAAAAAGGAGAGTGGGAAAAGTTTCGTACCCGTTGGGAGCATCACCAAAGTACGGGACTTATACATACAGAACCCGCCGAAGAAGAAAACTGGCTGCTTGAAGAACCAAAACAAAAGCATTCTCTGCTGCGAGGATTGTTTTCAAAAAAGGAAAAACGGGTAGAGACAGAGCCCGGGCCTTCGCAGGAAGATGAGACATTATTATGGCTAAATGAATCGGAGTTCATGTATTTACAAACAGAAGAGGATGCAAAAAAAGCCTTTATCGATAAAATGTTTGCTTTTCAAGTAAAATGGGCAAGCTCAACTCTTTTGCATCAATCACCGCTTGATCATAAATACTACGTAGATGAGCAGCTGAAATGTTTAGTGACGCGCCTGCCAGATACATTTCTTCTCCTGTATCAGCCGGTTTTTCGTTTTCAAAAAGCTGTCGTGGAGCTTGAAATTATCTTGATCACGCCGTTGAATGTCTGGTGTCTGACGTTTTTGGAAGAACAGGATGAAGCCGTTTTTACCGGCTCATCTGATCGGTTTTGGATGAAGCGTTTCCGAGAAAAAGAATCTAAAATTTTAAGCCCTGCTGTTTCACTGGCAAGGACAGAAACAATTGTAAAAAAACTGCTTGGGCACCACGGGGTGGATATTCCAATTCGAAAAGCGATTTTATCCCGAAACGGCTATATTGATGACCCGGCCGCTCCAGCAGACATATATTACATTGATAAGCGTGAATTTCCTCATTGGTTTCATGAGATGAGGCAGCTGTCCTCGCCATTGAAAACCATTCAGCTAAAAGCAGCAAAAACATTACTCGCTCATGCGGATTCGATCAGCCTGCGCCGCCCAGAATGGGAGGAGGAAGATACAAATGATTTCAACCCGTCCGTTTAATGCTTATTTAGATACGCTCACAGAAGTTGCTGTTTTGCTTCCAAAGCATTACTACTCAGGGAAATCATCCGCTTTTTATATAGAAAGCGGCAGTAGCGTGACAAAACTTGAAGTGGTAAGTGTACAGGAATTAGGTGCTGAAATAAAATACACATGCCGGCTAAAGGAAATGCCCGAGTTTGGGCGGGAGCATGTTATTTTAGATGAGCGCCTGATGCGGACAGATTTACAAATAGGCGGCGTAGTCCGTACAAAAGAATTTGACCGGCTTTTTTACTATGAAGGTGAATTGGGAAGCATGTATAAACCAGAACAAACTGCTTTTCGAGTGTGGGCGCCGACTGCGACGGAAGCGTTTGTAAAGTTTAAGGAAACGGAAGAAGGCACACTTCGCTATATGCCGATGAGAAGGGGTCCTTCTGGCACCTTCGAAGCAGAATTAAATGAAAATGCAGAGGGATATTTTTATCACTATCAGGTACGGGTAAATAACGTATGGCATGAATCAGTGGATCCGTATGCCAAGATGGTCTCAGTTCACAGCGAATGGGCTCGCGTTGTAAACGATGAAAAAATGAAGGTTGAAACCTATCCGCTGCCATCGTTTTCGTCCCCGCTTGATGCCATTATTTATGAGGCATCTATCCGCGATGTATCGAGCCAGCGGGAAAGCGGCATTAAGCACCGCGGCTTATACCTTGGACTGACAGAGGAAGGCACGCAAAGTCCTGATGGACAGCCGACCGGCCTTGATTACATTGCCTCGCTTGGCGTCACACATGTACAGCTGATGCCGTTTTTTGATTTTTTTGGCGTATCCGACACAGATTTTTATGCCAATTATAACTGGGGATATAACCCGTTATATTTTAATGTGCCGGAAGGAAGTTTCAGCTCGAATCCGGCCGACTTGTATGCACGTTCGACAGAATTAAAGCAAATGATCGAGGCATTCCACAAAAAAGGGCTTCGCGTCATTATGGACGTAGTGTACAATCACGTATTTGTTCGGGAGACTTCTTCCTTTGAGCGGCTTGTTCCAGGCTACTTTTTTCGTCAGGGAATAGATGGGATGCCATCAAATGGCTCAGGGTGCGGGAATGATTTTGCTTCCGAACGGAATATGGGCCGTAAATTTATTTTGGATTCCCTTCAGTATTGGATGGAGGCTTATAACATTGACGGTTTTCGGTTTGATTTGATGGGGCTGGTTGATGTGGAAACAATAAAGCAGGCAGCTGTGCGTCTTCGCAGACATAATCCAGGGCTTATTCTTCTGGGAGAAGGATGGGACTTAAACACTGCCTTGCCGGATGAAGAAAAAGCGGCGCTTCGGAATGAACATGAGCTGCCAGATGTTGCTTTTTTTAATGATCGGTTTCGTGATTCTGTAAAGGGAAGCACTTTTCAGCTGTTTGAAACCGGCTTTGCATTCGGAAACAGTAAAAGACTCGATAACGCCTTTGCTGCGTTGACTGCAAATGTTGGATGCAGCGGCGTTGATCGGTTGTTTCACTCACCTGCCCAGTCTGTTAACTATGTAGAATGCCATGATAACTATACACTGTGGGATAAGCTTGAAGCATGTTTTCCTGGAGATACGGAAACGAACAAGAAAAAGCATCTGCTGGCTACTGCTATTGTGCTTTTTTCACAAGGCATTCCATTCCTGCATGCTGGCCAGGAATTTTGTCGAACGAAGCATGGGGTTGAAAATAGTTACACAAGCTCCGATCTTATTAATCAAATGGATTGGCGCCGCCGCAGTGAATTTATAGACCATGTTCAGTATGTAAAAGGATTGCTAAATGTTCGAAAGTCAACAGGTGCTTTCCGCTTAAGAACAGAAGAAGCCATTTGTTATCATATTGTGAAATGGCCTGCCAACGCTGATACATTAACGGTTTGGCTAAAGGATGTCGGAGCTTATGGAGAGTGGAATGATTTAGTTTTAAGTTTTAATGCTGGTAAAGCTCCTTCCAGCTTTGCTCTGCCGGAAGGAAGCAAATGGCATCAGATCGTTTCGGGCACAAAAGCAGGGACAAAGCCTTTTGGCGTAGTTCAAACTGATGCTTTAGTTGAGCCATTCAGTTGTGCCGTTTACGTCAGATAGAATGTTTCATAAAGGAACTGGTCGAATGCGCTGATTCATGATACAATATGTCAGACGATAGACGAACGATACAAGTAATAAAAAAGACAGCGATTGTTTTTCGAAGCGGCTGCTGTCTTTTTTTTATGAAAAAGGTGAGTTTTTTGGAACACTTTTTGGGGAGAGACTGGGAAATAATGCCTGCCGGGGGCGTGACAGGAAAAGCTTTTTTTGCACGTCATGCTGGGCAGGAACTATTTTTAAAGCGAAATTCTTCTCCTTTTCTTGCCATGCTCTCAGCCGAAGGAATTGTCCCGAAACTCGTTTGGACAAAGCGGCTTGAGAACGGTGATGTAATTTCTGCGCAGCATTGGATGAATGGACGGGAACTTGGACCGGAAGAAATGGAATCGGAACGTGTTGCCCGGCTGATGGGGAAAATTCATTCATCCAAGCCGCTTTTAAATATGCTTAAACGTCTTGGAAAACAGCCTGTGCTGCCGGCAGCTACATTATCTGAGGTCCGCGCTCAAATCCATTTGATTTCCGCGCATCCTGTTGTATCCCGTGCGCTGCATTTTTTAGAGGAGCGCCTGCCGAATGTGCCGGATTATCAATTTGTGGTGTGTCATACCGATGTAAATCATCACAACTGGCTTTTGTCTGATCAAGATGAATTATTTTTAATCGACTGGGACGGTGCAATGATTGCCGACCCGGCAGTAGATATTGGTACGTTGCTGTTTGGCTATGTGAAACAAGAAAACTGGGCTCAGTGGCTCACCCAGTACGGTTTAACATTAACACCAGATTTTTTTCACCGCATGAAATGGTATGCAGCTGTCCAGCTGCTTTCGTCTATTGAATGGAACCGTGAAAAAACCCGCTTCTATGAGATGAACCGCGGACTAGCTTCTTTGCACCAGCTGCTGGAAGCAGAGCACACTTTATTTGGAAATGGAGAGAACAGGCAAGATGCGTTTACGAAATAAACCATGGGCACGTGAGAAAATCAGCGCTCATCCTCAATATATTATTCCAAACCCTGAAGAAGCAAAAGGGCATTGGAACCAGATCTTCGGAAATAACAATCCAATCCATATCGAAGTAGGAACAGGAAAAGGCCAGTTTGTGACTGGAATGGCCAAACAAAATCCACATATTAATTATATCGGTATTGAAATGTACGAAAGCGTCATTATTACGGCACTTGAACGGCTCATTGAAGCAGATCTTCCTAACTTGAAACTGCTTAATGTAGATGGGGCAGAGCTGCTCAATTATTTTGAAAAAGGGGAAGTAGGCCGCGTCTACTTAAACTTTTCTGACCCATGGCCTAAAAGCCGCCATGCCAAACGTCGTTTAACTTATAAGACATTTTTAAACCTGTATGAATCTCTTATGCCTGAGGGCGGGGAAGTGCATTTTAAAACTGACAATCAGGGGCTGTTTGAATTCTCGTTAAAAAGCTTTTCAGAATATGGGATGCTGTTAACGTTTGTTAGCCTGGATCTTCACAACAGCTCCTTTGAAGGAAATGTGATGACGGAATATGAAGAAAAGTTCTCGGAGAAAGGTCAGCGAATTTACCGTTCAGAAGCTCAATTCCAGCCGCGTGCATAAAAAATCCCAAACGGGCCAGACCCGTTTGGGATTTTTATTTACACTGGCTGTACATTTAAAAGTGTACCTGTTTTTGCATCAGCTGAAAATTCAAATTGTGTATTTCCGGATTCGCCTGGACGGGAAATGCCGCCTTTATAAACAAGCACGGGAAATCCATTGCTTTCGATTTGTTCCGGCTTCATTTGAATCCAGGACCCATCAACCGGGCCGTTTTGCTTAAAGGTATCTTTTACTTTTTTTAATACTTTTTCAGGTGGAACATTCATCGATTCGGATGTTTGTTTTTGAATCAAAAGGGCTGCGGCTGCTCCAGCAGCTGCGCCGATCAAAAAAGCGGTTCGATCACATTTTATCATGTTGAAACCCCCTGTTTATCTGGTTGACTGCTTCTTTAGTATACAAGAGAACAAAAGGACTGAAAACTAAAATGCGCTTCATTCCACCTTAGGCTGCATTTTCGGTATAATGAACAAAAGAAAACAGGAGGAATGGAGCCGATGAATCAAGAAACGAAAGAGATGTTTAAAACGCTGACGGAACTGCCGGGTGCACCGGGGAATGAACATGCCGTGCGTGCTTTTTTAAAGAAAGAAATGGAGCCTTATACAGATTCCATTATTCAAGATCATCTGGGCAGCTTGTTTGGTGTGAAAAGCGGCGATGAAAACGGCCCACGGGTCATGGTGGCCGGGCATATGGATGAAGTAGCTTTTATGGTAACAGCCATCACAGATAATGGAATGATTCGTTTTCAAACGCTCGGCGGCTGGTGGAATCAAACAATGCTTGCCCAGCGAGTAAGCATTTATACAAAAAACGGTCCGGTTGAAGGAGTTATTTCCTCGACACCGCCACATTTGTTAACAGAGGACCAGCGAAGTAAACCGATGCAGATTAAAAACATGCAAATCGACATCGGAGCAGACAACAGGGCAGATGCAGAGGCCATGGGCATTAAGCCCGGTCAATCCATTTTGCCAGTATCTCCATTTACACCGATGGCGAATCCGAAGAAAATAATGGCAAAAGCTTGGGACAACCGGTATGGCTGCGGGCTGGCGCTTGAGCTGCTCAAAGAGCTCCATGGAAAAACGCTGCCAAATACGCTCTACTCGGGAGCGACGGTTCAAGAAGAAGTCGGTCTGCGCGGAGCACAAACTGCGGCGCATTTAATCAACCCGGATATCTTTTTTGCACTGGATGCAAGTCCTGCTAATGATGCCACGGGCGATAAAAACGAATTTGGACAGCTTGGTAAGGGAGTCCTGCTTCGTATTTTCGACCGTTCTATGGTTACACACGGCGGTATGCGTGACTTTGTGCTTGATACGGCAGAATCAAATAACGTTCCTTATCAATATTTTGTTTCTCCTGGAGGCACAGATGCCGGCCGTGTTCATACAACTGGAAACGGAGTGCCCAGCGCAGTAATCGGCATTTGCTCCCGGTATATTCATACGCACTCATCTATTATTCATACGGATGATTATGATGCAGCGAAAGAACTGCTTCTCCGGTTAGTAACTAGTATGGACCGGACAACCGTTGATACGATCAAGCAATACTAAATAAGGAGGGGCCGATATGTCGACCATAAAGTTAAAACGAGAACTGGAACAAACACTTAAACAGCCGAATCGGACCATTGTTTTCGACCGTGAGAAGGAAGAAATGCGCATCGAAAACAGTGAAACAAAAAAAGGCGTTACGGTGGCACTTGGCGGTATTTTAGCCAAGTTTGAGGGGAATGTTCAAAAAGCGGCCGAAGAAACGATTTATTACGTAAATGAAGCTCTAAATGCAATTGATGGAGCCGGGCAAAAAGAAGAAAAAGAAAAACGAATCTTTCCGGTGATCCGTGCAGCATCATTTCCAACCGAGGCAGAGGAAGGTGTGCCGCTTTTTTGGGATGAACACACAGCGGAAACCCGTATTTACTACGCGGTTGATCTTGGAACAACCTATCGGCTGATTGATGAAAAGCTGATGGCAAAAGAACAATGGACAGCGGAACAGATTCGGGAAATTGCCCGTTTTAATCTGCGTTCTCTGCCTGTTGAAATGAAACAAGATACAGTAGCCGGAAATGTATTTTATTTTTTAAATTCAAATGATGGCTATGATGCAACTCGTATTTTAAATGACCGGTTTTTAAAAGAAATGAGCGAGAAAGTAGAAGGAGATATGACTGTTTCTGTTCCACATGGAGATGTACTTATTATCGGAGACATTCGAAATGAAACAGGGTATGATGTACTCGCCCAAATGGCAATGAGCTTTTTTGCGGCTGGCCGTGTGCCAATTACCGCTCTTTCTTTTGTCTACGAAGAAGGACACCTTGAACCAATCTTTATTTTAGCTAAAAACCGTCCGCGTAAAGAGTAACGTCTTTGGCGGGCGGTTCTTTTTCATCCCCATCTATTTTCCCAAAATTTCGTTTTTCTGTTAACAAATCGTGTATAGTTGGTACAATGAAAAAGACTTTAAGGAGAAAGAGTGATTACGAATGAGCATGTTTAAAAAAATTCTCTCCTATTTCAGAGAAGAAATTGAAATTATCGAAGAAGACGAAATAGAACCAGTTGATAAAGAAGTTCAAGAGCCAGAGCTAAAGGGAAAAGTGGAAGAGCCGCCGCGTCCGGCACCTGCTTTGTTTGAGCAAAATCGTTCTATTCCTTCTATTCCGTCTGTACAGCAGCTTTCTACGCGTGTTGCCTACCGGTATCCGACCGTAAAGCGAACCGCTCATGAAGAAAATCCACACCGCCGTCCACGCTTGGGCAGAAGCGAGACAGCTTCTGCTGCGCCGATTGAGTCGTCCAAGAGTGATCAGGTTCACAAGCCGGTGTACAATACATCAGAAGCATCTCGCGTTGCACCGCGCCCATTTAAACCAACAGAGATCCCTTCACCGATTTATGGGTTCCGGTCCAGACCGGCAAAAGAAGATGCGCGCAGTGTTCGGAGTGAAGAACGTGAAAAAGTGAATGAACCCCTTTTGCTGTTTTCCAAAGAGCAGGCGAAGCGTCCGCTTGAACGGCAGAAGGAAGCACCCATACAGGAGGTGCGAAAGCGGGAAGTGCCAAAGCCGAAGCAGGAAGAGGAGGCGCCGCTACAAAAACCATCCGTTCTTTATCCAGAGAAAAGCGTTCCTTCTGAGCAAAAAGAAAAGCCGAGAGAACGGCGTCATTCTCCTTTTAACGTTGTTATGCTGAAGAAAGACCGTGAGAAGATTGCAAAGCCTAAGCCGGCATTGAAGCAGCAGCCCCAGTCCGCTCCAGCTCCAGCTAACGTGCCGGCTGCGAAAAAGGACAAGCCCGCTGTGCAGGAACGGCCGGTGATTCCTGAGAAAACAAATCGTCCGCCGCTCTCGTTTTTAACACCGCCAGCGCAGAAATCGGCTGATGATACGTGGGTAGAGGAAAAATCAGCGCTTTTGAATGAAACGTTAAAAAGCTTTAATATTAACGCTCACGTAACAGGAGTTACCACTGGACCTTCTATCACCCGCTTTGAAGTCACACCGGCGATCGGGGTGAAAGTGAGCAAAATTGTTAGTTTAACAGATGATATTAAACGCAGTCTTGCCGCGCGGACGATTCGAATTGAGGCACCAATTCCAGGCACCCAGGTGGTCGGCATTGAGCTTCCTAATGAAAAAAGCCGCCCGGTTTATATCAGTGAGATTATCGGTCACAGCCGTTTTCAATCACATTCTTCGCCGCTGGCTTCTGCGCTGGGCCTTGATATTGCCGGCAATCCGGTTGTGCTGGATTTGCAAAAAATGCCGCACGGGCTCATTGCCGGCGCGACGGGCTCAGGGAAAAGCGTTTGTATTAATTCCATTTTAGTGAGTCTTTTGTACAAAGCAGCGCCTCACGAACTCAAATTGCTTCTCATTGACCCGAAAATGGTTGAGCTAACGCCGTATAATGGCATTCCGCATTTAGCGAGCCCAGTGATCACGGATGTAAAAGCAGCGACTGCGGCATTGAAATGGGCTGTAGAAGAGATGGAGCGGCGGTATCAGCTTTTTGTCCATGCAGGTGTAAGGGACATGGCTTCGTACAATGCAAAAGTGAAAGCATCGGAATTTAATGAGCCGCATTTACCATATCTAGTAATTATCATTGATGAGTTGGCGGATTTAATGATGATGGCCCCGGGAGATGTGGAAGAATCGATTTGCCGGATTGCCCAAAAAGCACGCGCCTGCGGAATTCATTTAATCGTAGCGACCCAGCGTCCATCTGTGGATGTAATTACAGGTTTGATCAAAGCAAATATTCCGACGCGGATTGCTTTTTCAGTTTCTTCACAAATTGACTCTCGCACAATCTTGGACAAGGTGGGAGCGGAAAAACTGCTTGGGCGAGGTGATATGCTGTTTTTAAACAACGGTGCGAGTGAATCTGTTCGTTTGCAGGGTACATTTGTTACGAATGAGGAAATTGATGAAGTTGTTCAGTTTGCTAAAGCGCAGCAGGAGCCGGACTATTTATTTAAACAAGAAGAGCTTCTGCAAAAAGCGGCGGTTCATGATGAAGAAGATGAACTGTTTCAGGAAGCCTGTGAGCTTGTTGTCCGCCAGAGAGGTGCTTCTACTTCTATGCTGCAGCGAAATTTAAAAGTAGGCTATAACCGTGCAGCCCGCTTAATTGAAATGATGGAGGAAAAAGGTCTTGTTTCCGGTCAACGGGCCGGACGGCCGCGTGAAGTGCTCATTTCTGAAGAAGAGCTTATGGCTTATTTTGAACAATAGAATGAACTAGCCGGTGCTTAAGCACCGGTTTTTTCGAAGAATAGTCACATTCTGAAAAAAATGCTATAATGGACAAATGCAATGATTGACTGCCATCCGTTTCAAATGGAGCGGGAATACATATACTACATGTAAAAGGCTAGAGAATGCTGGAGGTTTAATGATGACAACCTATCATTTTGTTGGAATAAAAGGCTCTGGAATGAGCGCCCTCGCCCATATTCTTCACGATAAAGGATATACTGTGCAGGGATCTGACGTAGAAAAAACATTTTTTACACAAAAAGCGCTTGAAGAAGCAGGCATTTTAATTTTGCCGTTTAACGCAGATAATATTCAAGAAAACATGACCGTTATTGCCGGCAATGCTTTCGGAGATGATCATGAAGAAATTAAACGAGCGCATGAAATGAATGTGCCAGTTATCCGCTACCATAAGTTTTTAGGCGATTTTATTCAAAATTTTACGAGCGTAGCGATCACAGGCTCACATGGGAAAACGTCAACGACCGGCTTGATGGCACACGTTGTAAGTGGCGCGGCACCGACCTCTTATTTAATTGGAGATGGAACGGGGCGTGGAGCAAAAGAGGCAGCATATTTTGTGTTTGAGGCTTGTGAATATCGCCGTCATTTCCTATCTTATTCACCTGATTACGCTGTTATGACGAATATTGATTTTGATCATCCAGACTATTTTGCTGATGTTCAAGATGTAGTTTCTGCTTTTCAACAAATGGCCATGCAAGTGAAAAAAGGGATTTTTGCTTGTGGAGATGATGAGTATCTGCAGGGCATTCAAGCAAACGTGCCGGTTGTTTTTTATGGCTTCGGAGATGAAAATGACTTTCAGGCACGCAATACGTCTTTTGATGAAAAAGGCACCACTTTTGATGTGTTTGTCCGCAATGAATTTTATGCGACATTCCGAATTCCTGGGTACGGTGATCATAACGTTTTAAACGCTCTGTCAGTCATCGGCTTATGCCACTACGAGGATATTGACACAGACATCGTAAAAGAGCGACTTCTGACATTTTCTGGCGTAAAACGCCGCTTCTCCGAGAAGCAGGTAGGAGGCCAGGTGCTAATTGACGATTATGCACACCATCCAACTGAAATTCGTGCAACGATTAATGCAGCACGCCAAAAATATCCAAACCGTGAAATTGTAGCTGTATTCCAGCCGCATACCTTTTCACGTACACAAACGTTTCTCGATGCATTTGCAGACAGCTTAAATGGAGCAGATGCTGTTTACTTGTGTGATATTTTCGGTTCAGCGCGTGAAAACCACGGCAAGCTGACCATTGAAGATCTGCAGGAAAAAATTCCAGGTGCGCAGCTTATTAAAGAAGACGGTACGCCTGTTTTAACCAAGCATGAAAACAGCGTATTGATTTTTATGGGTGCTGGTGATATTCAAAAGTTTCAAGCTGCTTACGAAGAACAGCTTGCTTAATGAAAAAACCTATTGCCGATTTCGGCAATAGGTTTTTTTGTAAACAAGTCCATATTTATTTTAAGTTTTCCGGATTGAGGTCTTCGAGCTCTGGAAGAACAAACCGACCATCTTTACGAATCAACATACCATCAAACCAAATTTCACCGCCGCCATATTCTGGGCGCTGAATGACAACCAGATCCCAATGGATATTTGAATGGTTGCCATTGTAAGCATTCTCATAGCACTCACCAGGTGTAAAATGAAAGCTTCCATCAATTTTTTCATCAAATAAAATATCCTGCATGGGATGAAGAATATACGGATTCACACCGATGGCAAATTCCCCAATAAAACGAGCTCCTTCGTCTGTATCAAAAATATCATTGATCCGTTTCACATCATTTGCATGTGCATCAATAATTTTACCGTTTTCAAATCGCAGCTTTACGTTTTCAAAGGTAAAACCATTATAAGGAGAAGGCGTGTTATAAGAAATAACCCCGTTCACAGAATCGCGGACAGGCGCTGTGTAAACCTCACCATCTGGAATGTTCAGATGACCCGCACATTTAACTGCTGGAATGTCTTTAATAGAGAATGTCAAATCTGTTCCGGGACCTTTCAGATGTACTTGATCCGTACGATTCATCAGTTCCACAAGCGGCTCCATCGCTGCATCCATTTTGCTGTAATCCAGATTGCATACATCAAAATAAAAATCTTCAAACGCATCTGTACTCATTTTAGCCAGCTGTGCCATAGAAGAGGTTGGATAGCGAAGAACAACCCATTTTGTTTTGGGAACACGAATGTCACGATGAACTTTTTTACCGATTGTATTGCCGTGAATTTTCATTTTTTCTGCCGGCACATCCGCCTGCTCATTTATATTGTCACCGGCCCGGAGACCGATATAGGCGTCCATTTCTTTCATTACGTTTGCTTCAAAATCAGCCATTAAATCAAACTGGCCCTCCTGTGCGCCCAGTAAAAGAGAACGGTCTACCCTGTGGTCTTTTAACAGCACGTATGGCCAGCCTCCAGCCTTGTAGGCTTCTTCTACCAGCGCGGTGACTAGTTCACGCTGCAGTCCAAAGTTCTCAATTAAAACTTTTTCCCCAGGCTTAATTTGACAAGAATATTGGATCAAATTAGCAGCCAGTGTTTGAATACGTGAATCTTTCATAAAATCATCCTCCTAATCCTTTTTATTGTACGATTTCCCGAAAATTTGTGCAAAAAGCAGGAAATTTAATTGTAAAAAAAGAAATAATAAAATTAGTGTTTATAATTATAGGCACTGGGTAATTTTATTACATAAACAAACGTTGGAGGTGTCCTGGAGTGGAAATTATTCTTTACTTAAGTGCGGCAGTCGCGGCCATCGCATTTTTAATTTTGGTCATCAATTTGTCCAAAACATTAAAATCGGTTGATAACACGCTTGATACGCTATCCCGTACAGTTGACCGCCTGGAAGGGCAATTAAAAGATGTGACGGCAGAAACGGCTGAACTGTTACATAAAACAAATGCATTGGCTGAAGATGTTCAGCATAAAACCGAGCAGCTAAATACAGTGGTTTATGCTGTTAAGGATGTTGGCTCGTCCGTCCATAACTTAAACCATTCATTGAAAAAAGTAACAACAACAGTTGCCTCACAAGTGGAAAAAAATCAATACAAAATTTCCCAAGCGGTGCAGTGGGGAAATGTTGTAAAGCAGTTGGTAGATAAATTTAAAAACGACGACAAACACAAACAAGCAGCGGATACCCCGTCATCAGGGGTTCGTACAAAAGCGCTGCCTGCACCAGCTTATAAAAATAACGAAGCATAACGATCAAAAATTTGAAGAGGAGTGTTTACCCATGAGAACGAAAAACACATATGATCAGTTTAATATTAAAAAGAACGGAATCAATTCCCCTCAATATCCAACTCAATCTCAGCCTCAATACGACAGCTTTGATTTGAGTACAGACCGTTATGACTATGAAGAATCAATGAATACAAAAGACTTTGTTACAGGAGCAATTTTCGGCGCAGTGGTAGGCGCTGCTGCAGCTTTGATGCTGGCACCTAAATCAGGTACAGAGCTGCGTAGTAATTTAAATTCTCAGGCCGGTTCCTTAAAAGAACGGGCTACGGGGTTAACAGATACAGCAAAAGATAAAACGTCTACTTTAACAAGTGCTGTGCAGGAAAAATCTTCTGCTTTAATGGATAAGGTAAAATCCATGAAATCATCTGATGGCTCTGGATCTGCAGATTCAGTAAATCTTGATGAGAAAAAAGAAGAGGCAAAATCGGTTGTAGATACGGTAGCGGATGCCGTAAAGGATAAAGTAGGTACAACAGCTGATACAGCAAAAACAAAGCTTGATGAAACAAAAAAGGCTTTTGATGAAGCAGAAAAAGCAAAAAACAATTCAAATCAAATAAGCAGTAATACACCAGCGTCGACGCCTTCTAGCACATCTTCGACAAATGCTACATCCGCTGGATGGGTTGATCCAGCTGACAAAGGAATTAATGAAAAAAAGAAAAACGGCGGTTTTAATAATAACAGTAATAACAATAGCAATAACAACAATAAAAATAATAACAACAATAACAACAAAAAGTTTACCAACAAGTAAGAAAAAGCCGGACTGGTTCCGGCTTTTCATTTTGAGGAGGATTTATCCATATGCAAAAGATTATGTACATCGCTGAGTTTGAAGAGCTGTTAGAAAGAAACGAACCTTTCTTTTTATTAAAGCACAGCACAACCTGCCCAGTAAGTGCAGCGGCTTATGATGCTTATGAAGCGTTTGTAAAAGATCCAGCTTTTGGTCAACAGGGCGTTTATTTGGCCGTTCAAGAAGCAAGAGAATTGTCTAATCATATCGCTCAAGTAACAGACATCCGGCATGAATCTCCCCAGGTGATTTATTTTAAAAACGGTAAGCCTGAATGGAACGAATCACATTGGAAGATTACCAAAGATCAGCTTGCTTCTGTAGCACAATAAAAAAACCAGACATAAACCAGACATTTTGTCTGGTTTTTTTCCATTCTATTGAAATATGATATTGTCCAGTTACATTATCCTCGAAATCTACATGTTTAGTGACCGTTCTTAGCCAAAGCATAGAATAGGCGCATTCGCGGGGCTCCGTCTTTGTGGGGAGGAAAAGGAGCGAGTGAAATTCAGTGTGCTTTCCTTTCTTTGCTGGAAAGAACAGAAAACCCTTTCAACATCTCTGTTTTTCAAAGGGGGGAGGCTTTCTTCAGGTAAGCTAAAAAAGAAACATGCTATATACACTATTAAAAAACAAATTTCTTCTTAACCTCTTTTTTATGAACAAGGTGCTTTAACACTTAAAAGCGTTTTGGTATTAAAGCGAAATTGTCGTGACTTTTCTAAACATTTGATTTATAATGATGGAATAGTTCCTTAAACATGCAGCGGTTTATGTTAAATTGAAGAAATATTTTGATTATCTATTTTTGGAAGGATGAGACATGTGAGCAACCAAGAACTGGAGCAATTAAGAAGCAAGGTAGACGATATGAATGTCCAATTGCTGAAGTTAATTAACGAGCGGGCAGAGCTAGTCCAAGAAATTGGACGCGTCAAAGAAAAGCAAGGCGTTAACCGTTATGATCCGGTTCGTGAACGCTCTATGCTTAATAATTTACTAGATAAAAACGATGGTCCTTTTGAACGCTCCACCATTGAACATATTTTTAAAGAAATTTTTAAAGCAGGCCTTGAACTCCAGGAGGATGATCACCGCAAAGCGCTGCTCGTTTCCCGGAAGAAAAAGCAGGAGGATACAGTAGTAACGGTTCGTGGCCATAAAGTAGGCGATGGAAATGTTACATTTGTTTTTGGTCCCTGTGCGGTTGAGTCGTACGAGCAGGTAGCAGAGGTAGCTAAATCGATCAAGGGAAAAGGGTTGAAAATGATCCGCGGCGGCGCCTACAAACCTCGTACCTCACCTTATGACTTCCAGGGTCTTGGGTTAGAAGGATTGAAAATTCTAAAACGTGTAGCTGATGAGTTTGATCTTGCTGTTGTCAGTGAAATTGTTAATCCAGCTGATATTGAAGCAGCGTGCGAGTATATCGATGTGATTCAAATCGGTGCCCGCAATATGCAAAATTTTGAGCTTTTAAAAGCAGCGGGATCTGTGAAAAAGCCGGTTCTCTTAAAACGCGGTTTAGCAGCTACGATTGATGAATTTATTAATGCAGCAGAATATATTCTGGCGCAAGGAAACGATCAAGTCATTCTTTGTGAGCGAGGAATTCGTACTTATGAGCGGGCCACTCGAAACACGCTTGATATCACAGCTGTGCCAATCTTAAAACAAGAAACACATCTTCCTGTTTTTGTTGACGTTACGCACTCAACTGGACGTCGCGATCTCCTTCTTCCAGCTGCAAAAGCAGGCATTGCGATTGGTGCAGACGGAATTATGGCAGAGGTGCATCCAGACCCGGCTGTTGCGCTTTCCGATGCAGCTCAACAAATGAATTTGCAACAATTTGATGAATTTTATGATGAGATTTTAAAATCTGTAGCAGTAAAAGCATAAAATTAAGGCTCCTGTGTTTGCACAGGAGCCTTTTTTCGTTAATATAGAGAGAAAGAAATGAAAAGGAGCAATTACTAAATGAATATTACGATTTATGATGTGGCAAGAGAGGCAAACGTGTCGATGGCAACCGTATCGCGCGTAGTAAATGGAAACCCGAATGTGAAACCAGCCACAAGAAAGAAAGTAAACGATGTAATCGAGCGTTTAGGCTATCGTCCAAATGCGGTTGCACGCGGGCTGGCGAGCAAAAAAACAACAACTGTCGGATTAATTATTCCTGACATTTCAAATATTTTCTATGCAGAGCTTGCACGCGGAATTGAAGATATTGCGACGATGTACAAATACAACATCATTTTAAGCAACTCTGATCAAAATGAAGAAAAAGAAATGCATTTAATTCAAACGATGCTTGGCAAACAAGTAGACGGCCTAATTTTTATGGGCAATCACATTACAGAAGAGCATGTAAAAGAATTTGACCGCTCGCCGGTTCCAGTTGTTTTGGCTGGTTCTGTTGAATCGTCTGGAAAAACAGCTTCTGTTAATATTGATTACAAAGAAGCAGCCCGGGAAGTCGTGCAGTCCTTGATTGACGGCGGTCATAAGCGTATTGCCTATGTAGCCAGCCCGTTTCATGATGTGATCAGTACGGAATATGCGCTTGCAGTTTATAAAGAAGTGTTAGCGGGCGCTGGCCTTTATGATGAATCACTGGTTGTAGAAGGTGATTACACATATGATTCTGGTATTGAGGCATGGGAAAAGTTAAGCGAAGCAGGTGAGAAGCCAACCGCTGTATTCGTTTACAATGATGAGATGGCCCTTGGCGTCGTTCATGCGGCACAGGAAGCAGGTTTATCGATTCCAGACGATCTTGAAGTCATCAGCTTTGATTCTACAAAGCTGTCCCTAATGGTCCGTCCTCAGCTAACAGCAGTTGCGCAGCCATTATATGATATTGGCGCAGTTGCGATGCGTTTGTTGACAAAGCTGATGAACAAAGAAGAAGTAGAAAATCCAGTTGTTGTCCTGCCGCACCGGGTTGAAAAACGCGGCTCTACAAAAGGATAAAGTAAAGCAATAAAAATCGAATGTGCACAGTTGGGCAAAAACTGTGCACATTCGATTATTTTTTTTGATCACGAAGTGGATAAAGAAGCTTATCAACGGTCAGCTTGTTCTTTTCTGCAATTTCACTTTTCCGTGGAATAGCAGGATACATATCAGGCGGGTCAGTCCAGGAAGAGGGAAGAGGATGCGGCGCTTTTGGCTGCCACTTTGCTGTCCAGCCCCCTGGAAATGTGGCTGCCAGGTGCTGCTGTCCACTCATCTCAAGCCACAGGAGAGACCAGGCACGGGGAACAACACGCCATATATCATAGCCGCCTCCGCCAACGGCAATCCAGCGGCCATCACAATATTCGTGGGCGAGCTCATGAGCAAGCGCCGGGATATGTTTGTAAATGTTGATTGTAGCAGACAAGTGCGTTAACGGGTCATAATAATGGGCATCCGCTCCGTTTTGCGTTAAAATCACGTCCGGCTTAAAAAAATGCGCTACTTCACGGAGTGTCGTTTCATAAGAAGCAAGCCAGGACTCATCTTCTGTAAATGCATCGAGCGGAACATTAAAAGAATACCCATACCCTTGGCCGTGTCCCCGTTCGGTTACATTGCCTGTACCGGGGAAAAGGTAGCGACCCGTTTCATGAATAGAATAGGTTGCTACGTCAGGATCATCGTAAAAAGACCACTGAACACCATCACCATGATGGGCATCCGTATCCACATACAACACACGTGCCTTGTATTTTTCCTGCAAATATTTGATCGCAACAGCACTGTCATTATAAATGCAAAAGCCGGATGCTTTTCCGCGAAACCCATGGTGAAGGCCGCCGCCTGGATGAAAGGCGTGATTCGCCTGGCCGGTCATCACCTGGTCAGCTGCGGTCAGCGTACCACCGACAAGAAAAGCACTTGCTTCGTGCATATCCTTAAACATAGGCGTATCTTCTGTACCAAGGCCAAACCCTTCGCCAATTGATTCAGACAATTCACCGCGGCCTGCTTTTTTTACCGCTTCTACATACTCAAGGTCGTGAATAAGTGTTAATTCTCCATCGTCAGCCATACGGGGTTCGATGATCTGGCTGTTATCTAATGCATGCAGCTGATGAAGTAAATCAATGGTTAACGTAAGACGAAACTGGTTAAAAGGATGCTGTTCTGAAAAACGGTACCGTAGTAATTGATCAGAATAAATAAAAACGGCATCGTGTTTCATGGACGAATACCCGGCATGTTTGGCCACAGCACTTCATGACCTTCTTTTTTCAAATCATCGATGATGCCGACAGGATTCATTGTTCGAATGCGCAAAACAATGACTTTATGTGTTTGCGCGATGCGGTCCGGATAAACCAGAACACTTTGCACATTCACTCGTCGATGATGCAGCACATGCAAAATTTCGTATAACACACCTGCTTTGTTTTCAACACGGATTTCAATACGTGAGCCCGGCTGATTTACACCTGTCAGCTCTACAAAGGTGTGAAGAACATCCGTTTCTGTTACCAGCCCGATGACAACACCATTGTGAACAACAGGCAAACAGCTGATATTATGTTCGTAAAATATTGCAGCGGCATCTTCAACAAAATCAAGTGGATGGCCGGTAATAACATTTGTCTTCATAATAAGGCTGAGCGGCTTGTTTAACTGCTCAGAGCCATTTTCCTGTTTTAAAATAGAAGGAGTCGCATCCTTTATGTCCCGATCGGTCACCAGCCCAACTAGTGTATGGGCCTTGTCCAAAATAGGGATATGGCGGATTTTATGATCGCGGCAAAGCTGAAGGGCAGCCGCAATCGTATCATCAGGGGTAAGTGTATGTATATCGACTTTCATAATTTCTTCTAGAACCATTAATAAGCCTCCTTTCTTAATACATAAAGCGGTTCATAAAGCGAATTTGATCAAATTTTTGTATAGACTCCTGATCGACTCTTGAACCGATTCGAACCATTAAGCAATTAGCAGGATGAGAGCTAATTTCAGGATCATCCGTTGCGTACCAGACAAGGCCACCGGCGCTCATCATTTTTTCCATAATCTTACGGTATTCCCACACGTTTAAACCGGTTCCTTTTAAATCCCAGTGCCAGTAGTATTCTGTTGTAATCGTAATGTATTCTTCCATTTGATCATCCATCATGGCAACCCGCAGCATCGTTTGACCGACCTGTGCCCCCCGGTAATCAGGCGCTACTTCAATGGCACCAAGCTCAATTAAATTATCAAGTTTCGCTTCTGACCATCGCTCAAGAGGGTCCGGATACAAAAAGGTTACATATCCAACGATTGTCTGGTCATTTCTTGCGATAATAATTCGTCCCTCTGGAAGACCGGCAATCTCAATAACTGCTTCGAGCTGCTGGTCAGGCTGCCGAAATGCAACCAGACCTTCGTGGAACTTGTATTGTGCGAGCTGTTCAGGCTCGATGGGTCCTTCGACAACCAGTGTCCCGCTGGGTGTTTGTAATTCTTTTGAATAATAGGTTTTCATATGTTCCATTAGGTCACCGCCTTCATAAATCTTCTATCCTAACCATATACATAATTAAACAATAAATAAAGCGGTTTCACTAAAAATTCAAAGAATCCTTACAATCTTCATAAATTTAATTTTGTATAAATTGTGAAAAATCTGGATGTATTATATAATAAAAGTGCATTCATCATACATAAGGGGGAATCGGTTTATGAAATTGGAAGCGCTATCAGCTGTGAAGGGGAATTATAACTTAGCGAATTACGATGAGACGTATACTTCCTTTGATTGGACAGAAGCAGAAAAAGCTTTTTCCTGGTCTCAAACGGGCAAAGTAAACGCCGCATATGAAGCGATCGACCGTCATGCCGAATCTGAAAAAAGGGAGAAAGTGGCGCTTTATTACCGGGATGCCAGCCGTAATGAGCAATACACCTTCGCGGAGATGAAGGCGAACACCAACAAAGCAGCCAATGTATTAAAACAGTATGGGGACCTTCAAAAAGGGGATCGTGTGTTTATTTTTATGCCGCGTTCACCAGAGCTTTATTTTGCAGCATTGGGGGCGATTAAAGCAGGAGCCATAGTGGGCCCGTTGTTTGAAGCGTTTATGGAAGGAGCGGTACGCGACCGTCTTGAAGACAGTGAGGCACGGATGATTATTACGACACCGGAGCTGGCCAGCCGTATTCCAGTGAACGAGCTACCAAAGCTGGAAAAAGTATTTATCGTATCTGATAGCGTAGAAGAAAATGAAAAGCAAATTGATTTCATGCAGAAATGGCAGGAAGCATCAGATCAGTTTGAGATTGAATGGGTAGACCGCCAGGATGGAATGCTGCTTCATTATACATCCGGTTCAACTGGAAAACCTAAAGGGGTTTTGCACGTACATAATGCAATGATTCAGCAATATCAAACAGCCAAGTGGGTGCTTGACCTGCAGGAGGATGACGTATATTGGTGCACAGCGGATCCCGGCTGGGTAACAGGTACAGCTTATGGCATTTTCGGTCCATGGCTGACCGGCTCTACAAACGTCATTGTTGGGGGACGCTTCAGTCCAGAAGCATGGTATGGAACGATTGAAGAGTATAAAGTAAGCGTCTGGTACAGTGCGCCAACCGCTTTCCGGATGTTGATGGGCGCTGGCGATGAAGTGGTGAAAAAGTTTGACTTGTCGTCCTTGCGCCACATTTTAAGCGTTGGAGAGCCATTAAATCCAGAGGTGGTACGCTGGGGGAAAAAAGTCTTTGACCTTCGCATTCACGATACATGGTGGATGACAGAAACAGGCGCTCAAGTGATTTGCAACTATCCGGCAATGGATATTCGTCCGGGCTCAATGGGAAAACCAATTCCAGGCGTGAAAGCAGCGATTGTAGATGATCAGGGCAATGAGCTGCCGCCAAACCGAATGGGCAACCTGGCAATCAAAAAAGGGTGGCCGTCTATGATGGCAGCGATTTGGAACAACGAAGCCAAATATGAATCTTATTTTATGCCGGGTGACTGGTATGTATCCGGAGATTCAGCATACATGGATGAAGACGGCTATTTTTGGTTCCAGGGCCGTGTCGATGATGTGATTATGACCGCAGGAGAGCGCGTTGGCCCATTTGAAGTAGAAAGCAAGCTTGTCGAACATCCTGCTATCGCTGAAGCAGGCGTGATTGGAAAACCAGATCCAGTCCGGGGAGAAGTGATTAAAGCGTTTATTGCACTTCGTGACGGATATGAGCAATCAGACGACTTAAAAGAAGAAATCCGCCAATTCGTGAAAACGGGCCTTGCTGCTCATGCTGCTCCACGCGAAATCGAGTTCCGTGACAAGCTTCCAAAAACACGCTCCGGCAAAATTATGCGCCGCGTCTTGAAAGCATGGGAGCTTGATCTGCCGACGGGTGATTTATCGACGATGGAAGACTAACAAGTTTGAACGGCTGCTCCGAAATGTGGAGCAGCTTTTTTAGTGAAGCTCGAGATCATGTAACAAAGAACAATTTCCGTTTGACAAACAAAGTGGTGCAGGCTACAATGTTTGTTATATTCAATAAACAAAGCGATGAACGGAACAAGTAGTCTGCTGTCCCTGTTACAAAGAGAGCTTTCGGCTGGTGGAAGAAAGCACAAACAGTGAGATGAATTACCTCCCGGAGCTTTCGCCGTGAACAACAAGTAGCGGCTGACGTCTGCCGTCGTTACCGGTATAGAGTGGAGAATGATTTCTCAAGCCTGGGTGGTACCGCGCGTAAACAGCGTCCCTGCATTGATTGCAGGGGCGTTTTTTTGTTGAAAAAGGAGAGGATAATGTGGAATTGTTAGAAGACTTAAAATGGCGGGGCATCGTCTACCAGCAGACAGACGAAGAAGGCATTGAAAAAATGCTGCAAGAGGAAAAAATTGCTTTGTACTGCGGTGTCGATCCGACGGCAGACAGCATGCATATTGGTCATTTGCTGCCATTTTTAACATTGCGCCGTTTTCAGCAGCACGGTCATAAGCCAATTGTATTGGTGGGCGGGGCAACAGGAACAATCGGTGATCCGAGCGGTAAAAAAGAAGAGCGCACACTACAGACGATGGAGCAAGTACAGAAAAATGTAGAAGGCCTTCGTGCTCAGCTGGAAAGAATCTTTTCCGTTGAAGGCGATAATGGTGCCGTTCTTGTCAATAACTACGACTGGATCGGGTCTATGGATGTGGTGACGTTTCTGCGCGACTTTGGAAAAAATATTGGTGTTAACTATATGCTCGCCAAGGACACTGTATCGTCGCGGCTTGAGAGCGGTATTTCATTTACAGAATTTGCTTACACGATTTTACAGGCGATGGATTTCTACTATCTTCATAAAAACCATGGCTGCCGCATGCAAATTGGAGGCAGTGATCAATGGGGCAATATTACAACCGGCCTTGAAATGATTCGTAAACTAAACCCGGAAGGCGAGCAGGCTTTTGGCTTTACGATCCCGCTTGTAACGAAATCAGACGGAACAAAATTTGGGAAAACGGAAAGCGGAGCAGTCTGGCTTGATCCTGAGAAAACATCTCCTTACGAGTTTTACCAGTTTTGGATTAACACAGCGGACGCTGATACAATCCGCTACTTGAAAATTTTCACATTCCTTTCAAAAGAAGAAATTGAAGCCCTTGAAGCGTCGATGAAAGAAGAGGCGCATCTTCGTAAAGCACAAAAAGCGCTTGCAGAAGAAATGACACGCCTCATTCATGGAGAGGAAGCACTGGCTCAAGCGATCAATATTACAAAAGCGCTTTTCAGCGGTGACATTAAGTCACTATCTGCTGATGAAATCGAGCAGGGGCTTAAAGATGTTCCAAGCTACACGGCAGAAGGCGAGCTCTCAAACATTGTTGACTTGCTTGTCGACGCTAAAATTTCTCCATCAAAACGCCAGGCGCGTGAAGATGTACAAAATGGTGCTGTATCGATCAATGGTGAAAAAATGACGGATACGGCTTACGTTTTATCAGAAGCAGACAAAATGGACGGCCGCTTCACTGTCATTCGGCGGGGGAAAAAGAAATACTTTTTAATTCAATACAATCAGTAATAAGCAGGTAAAATGTACAGGAATAAAAGAAAACCGCCGCATAAAAGTGGCGGTTTTTTCAATTTGATGCTAAAAAATAATGCCTGTTTATGGTAAGCTGAAAGGCAGTGAAAAAAAGCCGCATTTCGTTCAATGGAAAAAATAATAGTAATCTATTACAAGGCAGGGAGTAACGAAAAAGTGAAGAAAACAAACTTTAAATTGAAAAAAAAGTATTATATAGGGATAGGAACGGCTATAGCTGCCATGATCACAGGGCTTTTTTGGGGAAACCCGCATGTTGCTGTAATGGATTCAACCTTTATTTTGCATGCCTTTTTTTTAGCTAGTTTTTCTTTTTGCCTGGTCTTATATCCAATTTTTAAAAGTCGTATAATGAAGGCTGTAACCCTTATAACAGCCAGTGCTTATTTCTATACCATTTTCTTTTTATATCCAGATACATGGTCTACGTTCATATATATTTGTTTAATTCCAGCAGTTTCTATCTTCTTCTTTGATTCCGTACTTTTTTACTTCACGCTCATTTTAAATAGCTTGTTTATCACAAGTGTATTTGGTTATATCATGTTCAATAGACAGAGTGAGCTATTCTTTTTAACAAGTCAGGATGTAATAGGGAACATCATCAACTTTTTAGGGAGTCAGCTCATTTTATTTGTTCTTTATTATGTTACCTATTTACGGATTAAAAGACAGCAGGATGACTATGAACATATTCAACAGTCAGAGCGAATCAAAACAGCCGGACAATTAGCAGCTGCAGTTGCACATGAAATAAGAAATCCGCTAACGGTTGTGAAAGGATTTTTACAGCTATATGAACAAGACTCCTCATACAATGAAGAAACAAAAAAGCACTTTGCTTTAATGATAGATGAGCTCAATACGGCAGAGAAAGTGATTTCTCAATTTTTAACGCTTTCTGCGCCAAGCAAAGAAGTGAATATGGAAAAAATAAAGGTAAAAGAAAGTCTCTACAGTGTAACAGGCCTGCTTCATTCATATGGCCTGCTGCATGCAAATCAGATTAAGTTAGAAGTGGAGGAAGAGTGCTTAATTGCGGCCAATCAAATGGAATTCAAGCAATTATGCATTAATCTCATTAAAAACGCGATAGAAGCGTCTGAAGACGGCGATTCTGTACTTGTTCGGGCAAAACGGGTGAAAAAAAACGTAGAAATTAGCGTTATCGATTATGGAAAGGGCATGTCAGAAACAGAAATTCAATCACTGGGCACTCCTTTTTATTCATTAAAAAGCAAAGGAACCGGCCTCGGCTTAATGATTTGCTTTAATATCGTAAAAAAATACAAAGGAACAATCCGCTTTCAAAGCGTAAAAGAAAAAGGGACAACAGTAACAATTCAGTTTCCTTTGTATGAAGACACGGTATAAATCTATTTATTGAGCATAAAAAAACACCAGCTGTTATGTACATAACAGCTGGTGTTTTGCGTAAATCCATAAAGCGATAAAATTAACGAGAGTAGAACTCTACGATAAGCGCTTCGTTGATTTCTGCTGGAAGTTCAGAACGCTCTGGAAGACGAGTGAACGTACCTTCAAGTTTATCAGCATCAAACGTCAAGTAGTCAGGTACGAAGTTGTTTACTTCAACTGCTTCTTTGATGATTGAGAAGTTGCTTGATTTTTCGCGAACGCCGATTGTTTGGCCGATTTTCACTTGGTATGATGGAATATCAAGACGTTTTCCATCAACAAGGATGTGGCCGTGGTTAACAAGCTGACGAGCTTGACGACGAGTGCGGGCAAGACCTAAACGGTATACAAGGTTATCAAGACGTGATTCAAGAAGAATCATGAAGTTTTCGCCGTATACGCCTTTTAGTTTACCAGCGCGGTCAAACAAGTTACGGAATTGACGCTCAGTCACGCCGTACATGTGACGAAGTTTTTGTTTTTCTTGAAGTTGTTGTCCGTATTCAGACATCTTTTTACGCTGGTTCGGGCCGTGTGGACCTGGAGCGTAAGGGCGTTTTTCGATTTCTTTACCTGTACCGCTAAGAGAAATGCCTAGACGGCGGGATAATTTCCAGCTTGGACCTGTGTAACGAGCCATTGAATGACTCCTCCTTCTGTGTTTTTATTTTGTTGTAAAATAAAAACCGGTGTGAATAACTGTCAGCACATTTTGTTTTCATGCACCATCGCCCTGCAGCAACGGGTTACACGATGCCCCTTTTCCAGATTGATACCTGATAAAGAAACAAAATGACATCCAAACAGCGAACACATAGGCTGCATTTATTTTACACAAAGAATAGTATATAACGTGCCTACTATAGTGTCAACCTTTTCTTATAAAAAGCGGACGAGTGTTTCGGCGAACTGAACGAGTCCTTTTTCATCCTCTTCGTCAAAACGGTTTGTTTCCGGACTGTCAATATCGAGCACACCCAGCAGTTCACCATCTTTGATTAAAGGAACGACAATTTCAGACCGGGATGCAGCGTCACAGGCGATATGTCCCGGAAATGCATGTACATCCTCGATACGAAGAGTTTTTCGCTCTGCAGCAGCTGTTCCGCATACACCTTTGCTAAATGGAATGCGGACACAGGCGGGAAGTCCCTGGAAAGGACCAAGCACAAGTCCGGTTTTGTTTTCATCCAATACGTAAAACCCAACCCAGTTAATCCGGGAAAGGAATTGGCCAAGAAGAGCCGACGCATTGGCTAAATTGGCAATCGTATTTGTTTCTCCTGTCAGCAGAGCTTCTAACTGCTTGTTTGCAAGTGAATATTGTTCTGGTTTCGTTCCAGAGTAAGCGGCGGTTTGAAACATGTTTAAACACTTCCTTCTATTATAATAGTACGGTCAATTTGCTCTAGACCCTGACCAATGCCGGCAGCCGCGTGAGCATCTGACCCGTAAACGAGCGGAATACCGAGCGAATAAGCGGCACGGGCAATATCAAGAGGTGGATACGTTTCGCGGCAAAGGGGCTTAACAAAACCGGCGCCGTTGTAATCGAGTGAATAACCGGCTTTTTTCATTTCCTGGAGCACACGGTTAATCTCCGGCTCGAAAGACTTTGTACACGGAAACATGCGCTGAAATTTACGGGCGAGCGTAATATGCCCAATTCGAGTCGGTTTACATGGGCCGAGATTTGCCTGCACGGACTTCAATACGGTATCATAGTACAACTGATGCACAAATTCAATTGACCCAGCTTCTTTTACGATTCTTTCAAATTCTTCTTCACTAAAATCAATGCAAACAAATTGACCATTTAAGGGAAGAAAGTGAACAGATAAAATCGCATCATCTAAATGAGGACCATACTCTGTCAGGAATTGAGTAGTTTCTTTTTCAAAACCTGGAATAAAATCAACTTCAAGACCCGTGTATATGGTCAAAGAAGAGGCATACTGTTTTTTTACATATTCAACGTCCCTTAAGTAAAGTTCAAGGTCGCTTTTTCGCATTGAGCTGTCCCGGCTGGGCGCAGGGTCCATAAAGCCCTCGGGCAACGGTGCGTGTTCTGTAAAGGTGATCTCTGAAAAACCAAGCCCCAGCGCACGTTCAATGTATTGATCGAATGAATCTGTAGAGCCGTGCGGGCAGTACTGCGTATGAATGTGACCGTCTCTAAGCATACGAAAAACTCCTTTTTCTTTTGAAAAGCCATTATTTTGACATTTTTTTGCGAAAACTAGTTTAAAAAAACGTAAGTTCCCATTAAAAATGTGAACAATCGTGCTATTATTAAAGATAGTGAAATTATACGCAATTAGCTGAAAGGACGCAATGAGGCGTTTTCTTTCTATACATACTATTTATTTGTGGTTATGAGGGGGCTTATTATGGTGGGATTTGTCATTGGAGCGATCGTTGTCTTACTTGTTTTCCTTATTTATGCAATGATAAGAAAGAAAAAAAATAGGGCTGAAATTGATCAGCTGGATATGAAAAAAACCGAACTGCTTCATCGTCCAGTTCATGAAGAGCTGGCTAAAGTAAAAAGACTGAATATGACGGGGCAGACAGAGTCCCTGTTTGATAGATGGCGCACCGAGTGGGATGAAGTCGTGACAGTTGATATTCCTGCCGTAGATGAAAAACTTTTTCTTTCTGAAGAGCAGACGGATAAATTTCGGTTTGGTGCTGCCCAAAAAACAAATAATGAGATTCAAAGCCGCCTTCATCAAATTGAAAAAAAAGTAAATAATATTTTGTCGGAGCTTGAACAATTAGTCGGCAGTGAGGAAAAAAATCGATCTGAAGGTGAAGACATGCATACGCGCCAGCGAGAAGCCAAAAAAAGGCTTCTTGCACACCGTCATACTTTTGGCAAAGCAGCGAATGTTCTTGAATTACAGCTTGATATCCTCGCGGGTCGTTTTGAAAAGTTTGCTGATTTAACCGAAGATGGAAACTATCTTGAAGCACGGGAGCTGTTAATGGACATTCAAGCAGAAATGGATGTGATGGAGCATAAAATGGCTCGTATCCCTGTGTTGATGACAGAAGTGAATCAGACACTTCCGGCTCAAGTGTCTGAAATTGAACACGGTTATAAAGAAATGAAGCAGGATGGCTATCTGCTCGACCACTTGCAAATTGAAAAAGAAACAGCGGCGCTAAAGGAAGAGTTAAGTCGGGGACGCGATCTTCTTTTAAAAACAGAAGTGGGAGAAACAGAGCTTATTGTGTCGGATGCGAGAGACAGCATCGACTTTTTCTATGATCTGCTTGAAAAAGAAGTAATGGCCAAGCACCAGGTTTTAAAAGATGAAGGAGAAACGGGAACAGCCATTGCTGGAATTAGTGACCAGAACGAGGAGCTGCTTGAAGAAACCGATCTAGTGAAGCAAAGCTATCAGCTTAGCGGAGAAGAATCTGATGTACCGAAACGGCTGAAAGAGGAAATTTACCATCTTGAGAAACAATACGAAATTTTGCACGGGCGCATTCAAGAAGAAAAAACGGCTTATTCTTTTCTTCATGATGAATTGAAAGAAATTCAAGCCCGTATCGCCGAGATGAAAAAGGAACAGCAGGGCTTTGCTGCTTTTCTTCAAACACTTCGAAAAGATGAAGTAGAGGCAGCCGAGGAGCTGCACGGGCTCAGAAGCCGGCTTCAGCAGATTATGCGAAAAGTAAAACAAAGTAATCTTCCTGACATTCCGGACTACTACCGGGAAATGAGTGAAGATGCGCGGGTGCGTATTCAACAGACGAATACACATTTAAATGAAAAGCCGTTAAATATGAAAGCGGTCCGGGAACAGCTGGATGCAGCGAGCGGATCCATTGATCATCTCGCAAACAAAACAGATGAGCTGATTGAACAAGTGGCGCTGGCTGAACGAATGATTCAGTTTGGGAACAGGTACCGCCGTACTCACCCTGCTATAGGACCAAAGTTAAATGAAGCTGAACTTGCTTTTCGTCAGGCAGATTACAGCAAAGCATTGGAGCTATGTGCGACAGCGATCGACAGAGTGGATTCTAAAGGGCTTAAAAAGTTTGATGCCCAGTACAAACAAGAGCAATTGTGATGCAAGGCCGCCTCGAGAAAAAGAGGCGGCTTTTTCTGTCTCGATGTGCTAACATGGATAAGTAAAAAAAATGAGGAGCAGCGCCAAATGATTTATTTCGACAATAGTGCGACAACGATGCCCGATGAGTCGGTACTCGAGACATTTATAAAAGCAAGCACACGCTTTTTTGCCAATCCTTCTTCTCTTCATCATGCAGGCATGGAAGCGGAACGGTTTCTTCAAAAAGCACGATCACAAGTAGCTTCACTGTGCGGTGTGTCGGCTTCAGAAATTATTTTCACGTCAGGCGGAACAGAGTCGAATAACCTGGCGATCAAAGGGACGGCGCAATTTTACAGGAATAGAGGACGTCACATTATTACTACTCAAATTGAGCATCCATCTGTTTTTGAGGCCTGCCGGGATCTTGAAAGGGAAGGGTTTCAAGTTACCTACGTAAAGCCGTCTGAAAATGGCATTATTAACCCGGAAGATGTTGAACAGGCCATCACCAATGAAACCATTCTTGTTTCTGTTATGCATGTGAACAATGAAACAGGAGCGATACAGCCGGTTGAAAAAATTGGTCAAATCGTGAAAAAGCAACCGCAAATCCTTTTTCATGTTGATGCTGTTCAGGGATTCGGAAAAATACCACTTAACCTGGTCCGTTCAGGTATTGATCTTATGTCTGTGTCCGGACACAAATTAAATGGGTTAAAGGGAACAGGTTTTTTATTCAAGAAGCAAGGGATACATCTTCTTCCATTGCTCTCAGGCGGAGGACAGGAAAACGGGCTTCGCAGTGGCACAGAACATACCGCTGGCGCTGCATCGCTGGCAAAAGCGGCCCGGCTCTCATTTGAAGCGGATATGGAGCCCGTTTGGCACATCATTAAATGGATGCGACGCCAGCTGGAAGATCGTCCATGGGTGAATATTCATACGCCCGCTTCAAAGGCTGCTCCGCACATTTTGAATATATCTTTACCTGGCTTAAAGGGAGAAGTTCTTGTACATGCCCTTGAGCAGGAAGGCATTATTGTTTCAACAACAAGCGCCTGCTCTTCCAAGCTGGCGAAGCCAAGCAGGATACTCCAGGCGATGAATATTAGCAGCGAACTTGCTTCCTCGGCGGTCCGTCTAAGCTTGTCAACCCGCAACACGATGCAGGAAGCAGAACAATTTATCGACGCACTGGATCGGGTCGTTCCAGTGCTCGCAAAAAAAAGGAATGAACGAACATGAATTATGACCGCGTATTAATCCGGTACGGCGAAATGTCTACAAAAGGGCGGAACCGGAGTAAATTTACAAATAAAATGAAAACCAATATAAAACGTTTGTTAAAAGATGATCGAATTGGTGTAGAAGCACAGCGGGATCGGATGTTTCTTTATTTAAATGGAGCATCTTTTGACGATGTACGAGAAAAGCTTGTTCATGTATCAGGTATTCAGTCCTTCAGCCCGGTAATGAAAACGACACAGAATATCGATGAAATAAAGGAAGCAGCACTGGCGCTTGTTCAAAGAACAATGAACGGCAACCCGGCTTCTTTCAAAGTTAATACGCGCCGTGCAGACAAGCAATTTCCGCTTGATACGCATGAACTGAATCATGAAATTGGCGGACATGTATTACGCGAAACTAAAGAACTGAAGGTCGATGTTCGCAATCCAGACTTTATTTTAACGGTTGAAGTGCGCGCGGAAGGTGTTTACTTATCGTCCCAAACGATTCCGGGTGCAGGTGGGATGCCAGCTGGAGCTGCGGGAAAAGCTGTCTTGCTTTTATCGGGCGGTCTTGATAGTCCTGTAGCTGGTTATATGATGATGAAGCGCGGCGTTGAAATTGAAGCCGTCCACTTTTTCAGCCCTCCTTACACAAGCGACCGGGCAAAGCAAAAAGTCATTGATTTAGCGAATGTATTAACGACCTATGGCGGTAATGTCCGACTCCATATCGTTCCGTTTACAAAAATTCAGGAAACGATCCACAAGCAGGTGCCGGAAAATTATACGATGACGTCAACCCGGCGTATTATGATGCGTATTGCAGATCGCATTCGTGAACAAACCGGCGCATTGGCCATTGTGACAGGAGAAAGCCTCGGCCAGGTAGCCAGCCAGACAATGGAAAGCATGGCAGCAATCAACGATGTAACCAATACACCGGTTCTTCGCCCACTGATTGCAGCGGATAAGCTTGAAATTATGGACATCGCCCGCAAAATCGGGACGCATGACATTTCAATTCTTCCCTTTGAAGATTGCTGTACGATTTTTACACCTGCTGCACCAAAAACAAAGCCGAAAACAGAAAAAGTTCAGTTTTTTGAAAGCTTTTTGGATTTTGATCCACTGATTGAGGAAGCAATTGGGTCAACTGAAACGATCGTACTTCCAAACATTGAATCCGAAATGGATGAATTGTTATAATAGTCCGCGCTAATGAGCGCGGGATTTTTTAAGATATATTTCGTGTATAGAAATAAATGGGGTGAAAACATGCAGGATGAACGAAAAGCCGGCATTTTATCTACAGCCGGCTCTTATATTATGTGGGGATTGATTCCGATTTACTGGAAGCTGATCAGTGAAGTGTCAGCTTATGAGATACTGGCAAACCGTGTTATCTGGTCATTTGTATTTATGATTGTGCTGCTTGTATTTATGAGAAAGCTTACGCCGCTTGGGAAGGTGTTAAAAGAAATCACGGTTCAGCCAAAAAAAGCATTGGCACTAGCAGCGGCTTCTGTTTTAGTCAGCATCAACTGGTTTGTGTTTATTTGGGCAGTAAATAACGATCATATTATCGAAACAAGCATGGGCTATTATATTAACCCGTTGATGAGTGTGCTGCTTGGCGTTCTTGTCTTAAAGGAAGCTCTTTCAAAAGCACAAGTTTTTTCTTTTGTTCTGGCTGCATGCGGCGTCCTTATTATGACATTTTCTTATGGCTCTTTTCCGTGGGTATCCATCTCGCTTGCTGTTTCGTTTGCGTTTTACGGGCTGGCTAAAAAAATGATCCGCATGGATGCTGCAGTGGGCTTAACGATTGAAACGGCTGTTGTCACACCGCTCGCTATTATATACTTGCTTTTTTTGTCGTCAAATGGAGCACTTCAGTTGTTTTCCGGCAGTGTGCAAACGGACCTGCTTCTTATGGGAGGGGGCGTATTAACGGCTGTGCCGCTTCTTTTATTTGGGCACGGTGCCCAGAAGATTCCTCTTTATTTAATCGGTTTTTTGCAATACATCGCTCCTACGATGACACTGCTGCTCGGTGTGTTTTTGTATCATGAGCCTTTTACCTCGTCCCAATTGCTATCGTTTGCTTTTATCTGGAGCGCGCTGATTGTGTTTACATTTGCTCAATTAAAAGGTATTCAAAAGAAAAAAGCCGTCGTTTAACTCTTTTTCATTGCAATGGTATAAGCGGATTCAGTATGATGTATGTATAATGCTGAATTTGGAGGGAATTATAGATGGCAAACGTAACATTTAAAGGCAACCCAGTAACATTGATTGGCGATGAAGTAAAAGTAGGAGATCAAGCACCGGACTTCACAGTTCTGGCAAATGACTTATCCCCGGTTACGCTTGCTGATACAGCAGGCAAAGTACGCTTAATCAGCGTAGTGCCTTCGATTGATACTGGTGTATGCGATGCGCAGACACGCCGTTTTAATGAAGAAGCAGCGAAAGTAGATAATGTTGAAGTATTAACCATTTCAGCTGACCTTCCATTTGCTCAAAAACGCTGGTGCGCGGCAGCTGGCCTTGAAAATGTGAAAACTTTATCGGATCACCGTGACTTTTCATTTGCAAAAGCATACGGTGTTGGCATAAAAGAGCTTCGCCTTCTGGCACGTTCTGTTTTCGTTATTGATTCAAACGACAAGGTTACATACGTGGAGTATGTGGGAGAAGGAACGGATCATCCGGATTACGTCGCAGCGATTGAAGCAGCAAAAGCAGCAAACTAATTCAGTAAAGGTTCGGTTTGCAGCCGGCTTTGACATTATGTCGGAGCCGGCTGTTTTTTTCGAAACGAAAGTGAGGATTTTTTATGACACAGGAGCTAACAGTAGAAAAATTGTATGGGACACTTGATCAGTCTGCCGTGCTTTTAAGCCATCTTTTGTCGATTCCATATTTAGAAGCGCTGGGTGAGACGGCAGAAAACCTTTTTCACGGATATGTGGTGCAGGAAGAGTTAAACGAAATGGATGAAAAACGTCTGCAAAAGCTATACAGCAGCGCGCAGCTTGACCGCTATTCAAAAGAAGCGATTCGTAAATCGTTTCAGCTTGCTATTTTAAAAGGGATGAAAGAGCATGTACAGCCCAACCATCAGATGACACCGGATTCAATTGGATTGTTTATCGCTTATTTACTAAGAAAAAGTATGGGAAAAACAGCTTCTTTTACTCTGCTTGATCCAACGATCGGAACAGGAAACCTGGTCACAACTGTTTTAAATGAATTTGACGGGAAAGTGGAGGCGCACGGAGTAGATATTGATGATGTACTGCTCAAGCTGGCGTATGCTGGTGCCAATCTGCTCCACCATCCTATTTCACTTTATAATCAGGACGCGCTGGAGCCGCTTTTGATTGATCCGGTTGATGTGGTGGTATGCGACCTGCCTGTTGGCTACTATCCAAATGATGAGCGGGCGTCCTCTTATAAGCTAAAAGCAGACAGTGGCCATTCGTATGCACATCATTTGTTTATTGAGCAAAGCTTACATCATACAAAGCCAGGCGGCCAGCTTTTCTTTATTATTCCAAATGGTCTTTTTGAGTCTTCTGAAGCCAAAAAGCTGCAGGCTTTTTTAACGGAAGAAGCTTACATTGAAGGCGTAATTCAGCTGCCGGAAACCCTCTTTAAAAACAAAAGGGCGGCAAAAAGCATTTTAATGATTCGCAAAAAAGCACCTGGTGTCAAAAAGCCGCAGGAAGTGCTGCTTGCTGCGATGCCGTCTTTGACGGATAAAAGAGCAACAGCTTCCATTGTACAAAAAATTGATCGTTGGTTTGCAGATTATCAGAAGGGATGACAAAAATGTGGACGAAACGGGATCAGGCTTACTGGGATGAATTAATGATATGGGAACAGCAGCTTGCAGCTGCTCAAAACAGAGCGGCGAGTGAAGCTCATTTTTTTACAAGCCAGGCTGCAGCCGTCCTGCCAGAAGAAACACAAGTGCTTCTCGCTGAAAAAGTGGACGAAGGCTTACAGAGTATTTATGCGTTTATGCAAAAAACACAGCTTCAAAACGAAGCGTGTGAGCGGGTACTGGCTGTAGCCCGGGTTTTCGATGATGAAATTCAAACACTGGCACATATGCGCTGTCTGTCCATCGACCAACTTCATTACATAAGCAGCCAGCAAACAGTCCGCAGTCGTTTTATGGCTGTTGTACAGGGAGCCCTTACAGGGACGGGGAAGCTCCTGCCAATGGCGGCTGATGTTCTTTCGCTGCCCGTTATTCAGCTGCATGTGATTGAGACAACAGCCATGTCCTATGGCTTTGATCTTAACAAACCATTTGAAAGAGAAAATGTTCTCCATGTGCTTTACACAGCCATGCTCCCTAAGCAGTCCAGAATAGACGGATGGGCGCGGCTTATTACTGAGGTGGAGGAAGGGACATTTTACATCGACGGCAGCTGGTCATTCAATGAGTCAATGCTGCGGGAACCACTGCAGTATATGATCAAGCTTGCAGCTGTCAGAGGGCTTCGTCGTCAGAAGCTATCCGGCATTCCGCTTTTATCTATGGGAATCGGCATCGGATCGAGCTGGCAGATTGTAAACGAAACAGCCCTTTTAGCAGAACGATATTATCAATACCGTTATTTGCATGAAAAAAAGAACCGGAGCTAAAAAGCCGGTTCTTTTTATGTGTGCATTTTTCTTTCCTCATAAACATCTGGCGTTGTTCTAAACCAAAGCCATAAATCATTAATAACAGAAGCAAGTTCGCTGATTTCTGTATTAAGCCGGCAGGATTGATCAAAATTTTCTTCTTCGTTCAACTGAGATTGTTTCCGATGGATCTGCTTTTCAAGTTCACGAATACGATCAGGGATGGTGCCCCGAATGGTTTCCCATTCCAGCGTGATCTGCTGCCGCTCCTCTATCGTGTAAAGAAGCCAGTCGTGCTGGAGTATAGGAACGGGAACGCCCAGGCGTTTATCATACTGGAACATTTGGTCACCTGCTTTTGCCCATTTTCTTCTATAGTAAAAGAAAAAAGATAAAATAGCAAAAGAGCTGAATATGCAGGATTTTTACATAAATACACAAAAAAATGTATTTTTTTTTAGAAAAGTACTTGAAAGGCCCACTAGAACGTGATATTCTTTATACATAATATAAGAATAAAAATAAGATTTGTTGAATAATTATACTGTTGTTCGGGAAAATGAGGAGGAAATATAGATGGGTAAGAAAGTAGTTCTGGCATATTCGGGTGGTCTTGATACATCTGTTGCGATTCCGTGGCTAAAAGAAAAAGGATACGATGTCGTAGCGGTTTGCCTGGATGTCGGTGAAGGAAAAGACCTTGAATTCATTAAAAACAAAGCCCTGCAGGTAGGTGCAGTAGAAAGCTACATGATCGATGCGAAAAAAGAATTCGCGGAAGATTTTGCGCTTGTTGCTTTACAGGGGCATACATGGTATGAAAACAAGTATCCAGTTGTATCTGCACTTTCTCGTCCGCTTATTTCAAAAAAGCTGGTTGAAATCGCAGAAAAAGAAAATGCAACAGCTGTTGCGCACGGATGCACAGGAAAAGGAAACGACCAGGTTCGTTTTGAAGTGGCGATCCGCGCTCTTAATCCAGACCTTGAAGTACTGGCACCTGTTCGTGACTGGGCCTGGTCACGTGAAGAAGAAATCGAATATGCGAAGCAGCACAACGTTCCGGTTCCAATCGGTAAAGAAAGCCCGTTCTCAATTGACCAAAACCTGTGGGGACGCGCCAATGAGTGTGGTGCTCTGGAAGATCCGTGGGCAGCACCGCCGCTGGACGCTTATGACTTAACAGCACATTTAGAAGATACACCGGACACACCGGATATTATTGAAATCGAGTTCGAGCAAGGGGTTCCAACAGCTGTAAACGGCGAGAAAATGGAACTTGCTGAATTGATTCTTCACTTAAATGAAGTAGCTGGCAAGCACGGCATCGGCCGTATTGACCATATTGAAAACCGCTTGATCGGTATTAAATCACGTGAAGTATACGAGACTCCAGGTGCAACGACATTAATCACGGCACATAAAGAGCTTGAAGACATTACGCTTGTAAAAGAATTGGCTCATTTTAAGCCGGTTATCGAAAAACGTTTAACAGAAATTATTTATGATGGCCTTTGGTTCAATCCGATCCGCGAATCACTTGTAGCTTTCTTAAAAGATACGCAGAAATATGTAACAGGCACAGTGCGTGTGAAACTTTTTAAAGGCCATGCAATTGTAGAAGGAAGAAAATCACCGTATTCATTGTATGACGAAAGCCTGGCAACATACTCGAAAGACGATGCATTTGACCATGCGTCAGCGGTTGGTTTTATCAACTTGTACGGCCTTCCAACAGTTGTGAGCTCACGGGTTCATAAAGAGAAGGGGCTTAAGTAATCATGACGAAAAAGTTATGGGGCGGAAGATTTCAAAAATCAGCGGAAGAGTGGGTAGACGAATTCGGAGCGTCCATCTCATTTGACCAGGAGCTCGTTTTCGAAGATATCGAAGGCAGCATCGCCCACGTGACCATGCTTGGTGAAACAGGTATTTTAACAAATGAAGAAATGGATCAAATCAAGTCTGGGCTTGAGGCTTTAAAGAAGAAAGCCGAAGCTGGGGAAATCGAGTTTTCGGTTTCGCTTGAGGATATCCATTTAAACCTGGAAAAAGCATTGATTGATTCGATTGGTCCTGTTGGCGGAAAGCTTCATACCGGAAGAAGCCGGAATGACCAGGTCGCTACAGACATGCATTTGTACCTGAAGAAGCAGGTCAAAAACATTATCGGATTAATCAGCCAGTTCCAGTCGGTTTTAGTGGAGAAAGCCGACAAGCACAAAGAAACGATTGCGCCAGGCTATACACATTTGCAGCGGGCGCAGCCGATTTCATTCGGCCATCATTTAATGACATATTTTTGGATGCTTCAGCGTGACAAAGAACGGTTCACCGAAGCGCTTAAACGGATCGATGTATCACCGCTCGGGGCGGGGGCACTTGCGGGAACAACATTTCCGATCGACCGTGAGCGTTCGGCAGAACTGCTTGGATTCGCCGGCGTCTACCAAAACAGCATGGATGCGGTAAGCGACCGGGATTTCATTCTTGAGTTTTTAAGCGCATCGTCCATTTTAATGATGCACTTATCCCGCTTTGCGGAAGAGATTATTTTGTGGTCAAGCCAGGAGTTTCGCTTTGTCGAGATGGACGATACGTTCTCAACAGGCTCAAGCATTATGCCGCAAAAGAAAAATCCGGATATGGCCGAATTGATCCGCGGCAAAACAGGTCGTGTCTACGGTAACCTGTTCAGCCTGCTGACTATTTTAAAAGGATTGCCGCTTGCGTATAACAAAGATATGCAGGAGGACAAAGAGGGCATGTTCGACACCGTTCACACCGTTCTCGGTTCTTTAAAAATTTTCGCTGGCATGGTCGATACAATGACGGTAAATGAAGGCCGCATGAAAGACGCCGTGCAAAACGATTTCTCTAATGCAACGGAGCTTGCCGACTATCTGGCTGCAAAAGGTATCCCGTTCCGTGAAGCCCATGAAATTACAGGGAAACTCGTATTTACATGTATTCAAAAAGGATGCTTCCTGCTTGACCTTTCAATGGAAGAGCTGAAAGAAGCCTCTAATGTAATTGAAGAAGATATTTATGGTGTTCTGTCTCCCTATGAAGCAGTTAAGAGAAGGAAGTCTCTTGGCGGCACTGGATTCGATCAAGTGGAAAACCAAATTCAAGCGGCGAAAGAACTGCTTAAATAAGAAAAGCGCAAGGCGCCCGTTCATCAGCGAACAGCATAGGGCGGGCACTGCTGGAGGCGTTCTTTGCCTCCAGCAAGGACTGACTTATGACCTCGTGCTGATGGCGCCTGAAGCTGGAGCAGAAGAAAAGCGCAAGGCGTCTGCTCACCAGCAGCGCAAAAAAAACCGCCAAAGAAGTGGCGGTTTTTTTGTTTATTCATCGATATCATCTGTACGGACGATTAATACATCACAGCCGGCCGCTCTTGTAATATGCTCAGAAACGCTTCCGATTAAAAAGCGTTCCATGGCGTTCAGGCCAGTAGCACCACATATAATTAAATCGGCTTCGACATGCTTAGCAACGTCTTTTGGAATAACGGATTTTGGAGAACCATATTCTACAAACACGTTTACGTTTGTAACCCCAGCCGCTGCTGCTTCCTTTTTATAATCATTTAAAAGCTCATTACCGTATTTTGTTGCGCGATCGGCAATCGAACGGTCATACGCTTCAATTGCGGCGAATGAGCGGGTATCAATGACATGTACTAAGTTGAGCGAAGCGCCATTTCGTTTTGCAATTTGAACGGATTTTTTAAACGCCCATTCCGCTTCTTTTGACCCGTCTACCGCTACTAAGATGTGCTTATATTTCAGCATAAGTCATTCCCCCTTATACTTTTATATTACCTCAAAAAAAGGAAATCAAAAGTGATAACTCTAACATTTTTGTAAACTTTTCAAGACAGGTTTGAACTCTCTCAAAACGGGAAAAAGCGCTTGATGTATGAAAAAGCCTTCTTCTAAAAGTATCGTATCATGGCCATTCAGTTGCAAAAAACGAATCAAAAAAACAGTTTTAGATAATCCATTTATTACAGGAAGCGATTTAACAGATGTAAAGCAGAAGAACAAAATTCGACTTTATTTTTTTGCTATAGGCATGGGGAGCACACTGGCGATACGGTGGACATGACAATGACGAAGCGATACACTTGTGACGGCAAAAAATGAACTTTACAGTATTAAGGTATGGAAGCTTACCTAATACATATTGGCGGCAGTCATGATTTTGACTTTAGAAAAATAAAATTCACGCATGCTTTTCAAGTCTCAGCTCAGGATTTCAGCAGGAAAACGGAACCTTCCTTTACATGGGTATGCAGGCAGTTGTGCTGATTATGAATGCAGTTGATACAGGCTCATTATTAGATATGAAGCTGATTGCTAAGCATAACCTGATTGATCCTGACTTTTTGCCAATTGGAGATAATGTTACAATGGAACCGGACGACCCAGCCATTGCGGCAGAATGATGAGTGCTGGTGAAGTCATTGAATGATAAAAACCGGGCCGTCTCAGTTGGGGCGGCTTCTTTTTTTTCGCTTTGTTTTGTTCTATAATTGAAAAAGGAACAAGAGCGGAAAGGGACGGGTGGAGCCATTGATGACGAAACATGAACAAATCCTTCAATATATTGAGGAGTTGCCGATTGGTGAGAAAATTTCCGTCCGCCAGATTGCGAAGGCGTTGTCACTTAGTGAAGGAACGGCTTATCGAGCGATTAAAGATGCTGAAACAAAAGGAATGGTCAGTGCCATTGAGCGTGTTGGCACTATACGAATCGAGCAAAAGAAAAAAGAAAACATTGAAAAGCTGACATTTGCAGAGGTTGTAAACATTATAGATGGACAAGTGCTCGGCGGGCGGAATGGATTACATAAAACATTAAACAAATTTGTTATCGGAGCGATGCAGCTCGAAGCGATGATGCGCTATACAGGACCGGGTAACCTGTTGATTATCGGAAATCGTGTAAAAGCCCATGAGCTTGCTCTTCAAGCTGGTGCTGCCGTTCTTATAACAGGAGGCTTCGAGGCAGGAGATGAAATTAAAAAGCTGGCAGATGAGTTAGAGATGCCGGTTATTTCAACAAGTTATGACACGTTTACCGTGGCAGCTATGATTAACCGGGCGATTTACGATCAGCTGATCAAAAAAGAAATTGTTCTCGTCGGTGACATTTTAACGCCAGTAGAAAGCAGTGTTTTCTTGGAGATGGGAGATACAGTAGGGGACTGGCTCGATAAAAACAGAGAAACCTCACACAGCCGATTTCCGGTAGTGGATGAACATCTGAAGGTATTCGGGATGGTAACAGCGAAGGATATCATGGGGAGCGGCCGGGAAGTTGGCATTGAGAAAGTGATGACTAAGCACCCGATCACGGTTACGTTAAAAACAAGCGTGGCCTCAGCAGCTCATATGATGATTTGGGAAGGAATTGAGCTTCTGCCAGTTGTGGACGAACAAAACCGTCTGCAGGGCATTGTCAGCCGGCAGGATGTACTAAAAGCGATGCAGCTGTCGCAGCGTCAGCCGCAGGCGGCAGAAACACTTGATGACACGATTGCCAAGCAATTGATTTTACCGGAGGATCAAAGCGCAAACGGCAGTTATCAATTTGAAGTGACGCCGCAAATGACAAATCAGCTCGGTACGATTTCTTATGGAGTATTTACAACAATTGTTACGGAAGCGGCAAACCGTGTACTGCGTGCGCACAAACGCGGCGATCTTGTAGTTGAAAACATTACCATTTACTTTTTAAAGCCGGTTCAAATGGAATCTATTTTAACCGTTGTGCCAAAAGTACTGGAAATCGGACGTAAATTCGGAAAAGTGGATGTAGAGGTTTACAATGGAGGGGTGCTTGCAGGCAAGGTTATGATGATGTGCCAGTTAATTGACCGATAAAAAAGCAGGGGACCGCCTGGTTTCCCAGTTACGAACGGTCCATTTCTTCTGCTTCCTGACGGGCGAACGGGAGGTAATGCTTATACATTTTAAAGCCGGCAGCCATGCTTGCAAATCCATATAAAATGAAAATTGCTGCAATAATGTAAGCTGTTGTGGTTTGTTGAATAAGCAGGGTATTAACACCAAACATACCGACGAAGAAGCCCAGTGCCATACTGGATTTAGCGGACAGCCACTTTTTTTCCACAGGCCGTCTGCTTCTGACATATTGAACTTTATAAAACAAGTAGAACATGAATGACAACACAATAAAGACGACCAAAAAGAAATTAGGCATTCTATGTATTCCTCCGTTTTTGTATTTCCATTTTTATTGTAACGGGAATAACAGAGGATTTCCACCAGAAATGAGCCTGTAGAGAAGGGGAAAAAAGTTGAAACAACAAATTATTGATAAAATTAAACAATATGATACGATCATTCTTCACCGCCATGTGCGTCCGGATCCAGATGCGTATGGATCACAAGGTGGGCTTGCTGAAATTATTCGTGCTACCTTCCCTGAAAAAACTGTATACACCGTTGGTGAGGAAGAGCCGACTCTTTACTTTATGCGGCGTCTTGACCGGATCGAAGACAATGTTTATGAACAGGCACTCGTTATTGTATGTGATACAGCCAACCAGGCGCGTGTGTGTGATCAGCGCTTCAAGCTTGGTAAGGAAGTGATTAAAATTGATCATCATCCAAACGAAGACCCGTATGGAGATTTGCTTTGGGTAGATGAAGATGCCGCAGCATGCAGTCAAATGATTTATGAATTATATAAAACTTCCGGCGGTCAGTTGAAAATGAGTGATGAAGCTGCGCGTCTTCTTTATGCAGGCATCGTCAGTGACACGGGGCGGTTTTTATATCCATCTACAACAATTGAAACGATGCAATATGCAGGGGAGTTAATGCAATATGCTTTTGATCGGCAGACCTTGTTTAACCATTTGTATGAAAAAGACGCTCATGTCTTAAAGCTTGAAGGCTACATCCTGCAGCATTTTATCATGGATGCTTCTGGTGTAGCCGAGGTGAGGCTGACAAAAGACCTGCTCAAACAATTCGGTGCAACACAATCTGAAACCTCCCTTCTCGTCAGTATTTTAAGCGGTGTGAAAGGCATTCGGGCGTGGGTATTTTTTATTGAAGAAGAAGACCAGATTCGTGTACGGTTTCGTTCAAAGGGTCCAGTTATTAATGGGCTGGCGATGAAACATGGGGGCGGCGGTCATCCGCTTGCTGCAGGAGCAAGCGTTTATTCATGGGAAGAAGCAGACCAGGTGCTTGCAGATTTAAAAGCCCTTGTAGCAGGACAATAAAGAAAAATGGCTTTATTGGAAAAATATAATCAACGAAAGAAGCGGGCTTACTAAAAGCCCATTTCAAGTGTAGGCAAAGTCTTTCTCTTTGAAAAAAAGAGCCGATAAGTGCAGCCTGCCGGACTTCGTGTTCCTCGGGCAGTGCGGAAGCCTCCTCGGCTTGTGCCTGTAGGGTCTCCCGACTTCACTGTACGTCCCGCAGGATTCTTCGTCCAGCTGGCTTCACTAAGTATCGTTGAATGTGAATCAGCCAAGGACTGAATAGACATTTTTCTTTTTTTTAAAAGAACAAATATGACCTTATTAGCTCTACACCCTCCTGGTGCAAGCCACTTGGCGGCGTCCGGGCAGTGCAGACTCCTATGGGCTCAGCGCTTGCTCCATGGAAAGCGGAGCTGCCCGGACGCCGCCGATTTATCCTATTCATGTGCACGTTTATCAATCATTTATCTACACACTGAAGCAAGCTTGTTAAAAGCCCGTTTTTCGAGAAACGCTGCCGGATGGAAAGCAGAATATCCTTCTTGAGGTTATCACGATTCCTACACGGCAAGTGATGCCAAAAGCAGGCGTTTATCAACAGCCTGAAAGGAGAATTTTTTTCTCCTTTCTTTTTATATCAAAGGTAGAACATACATTCATACAGCGGAGGGAGTGAAAAAAAGTGATTCAACTGGAGACCGAAACAGCATACAGTTTTCGCAGTGCAACGCTTACACCGGAACAAATCGCCGAAAAAACGCGGCAAATGGGCGGGGAAGCTGTCGGACTGACAGACTGGAATAACCTTCATGCAGCAATTCCTTTTTACCTTGCCTGTCAAAAGCGTGGAATCAAGCCAATAATGGGATTAAAGGCAGAAGTGGAAGCACAGCAAAGTGAGCGTGCTTATCCGCTTCTTTTGTACGCACAAAATGACCATGGCTTTGCTAATTTAATGAAAATTTCTAGTGCATTGCAGACAAAAGCAGAGACCGGACTTCCGCTTCGCTGGCTGAGTGGATATGCAAAAGATCTTATTGCTGTTCTTCCTGGGCTGGACGGTGATCCTTCCGAAGAGGCGTTAGATTTTTTTAAAGAGGTCTTTCAACACTTTTATATCGGGCTTCGTGGAACGAATGACGAACGGTTTTTAGTGGAGAGAGCAAGAGCTGCCGGCATTCCAGTTGTGGCCATTGGTCATGTTCAATATTCTGATGCAGCAGGTGCCTTTGCTTCAAAGTGCCTTCAGGCCATTCGAGACAATCGATTAATCGAATCAGGTGAAGAGCTGGCCGAACCGGTACATGCCTTTAAATCTGAAGCCGAGTGGAAAGAGATTTTTAAAGAAATACCGGAAGCCATCGAAAATACTATAACAATTGCCAGGCTGTGTGATGTAAGTATAAAGTTTGGCAGTCGGCTTCTTCCTTTATTCCCTCTTCCAGACGGAGAGAGAGCAGATGAATATTTGAAACGTTTATGCCTGGAAGGAATCAAAAATCAAAGGGATCCTTCTTATAAGGAACGTCTTTTTTACGAGCTGTCCGTGATCAGCAGGATGAATTTTAGTGATTACTTTTTAATTGTGCATGACTTTGTGCAATTTGCTAAAAAGCAGGGGATTCTGCCGGGTCCAGGACGCGGGTCGGCTGCCGGGTCACTGGTAGCCTTTGCTCTTGGTATTACAGCAGTAGACCCCATACGTCATAACCTGTTGTTTGAGCGGTTTTTAAATCCGGAGCGGATTACAATGCCGGACATTGATATTGATTTTCCAGACTACCGCCGGGACGAGGTGATTCGGTATATTGCCCGAAAATATGGGACGGTTCATGCGGCACAAATTGTCACCTTTGGTACACTATCCGCCAAAGCAGTCATGAGAGATACAGCACGGGTATTTGGTTTTGACAGCGCGGGATTATCCCGTATTTCCAGGCTTATTCCGTCGACGCCTGGAACCAAGCTTTCACAGGTTCGGCTGGACGGCTGGCGGGCAGAGTCGCCGGTCCATGAGCGAATTTACCAAACGGCACTGCGCCTGGAAGGACTGCCGCGCCACACTTCTACACATGCAGCAGGTATTGTGATCTCCCAAAAGCCGCTAACTGACTATGTACCGATTATGAAAGGGCATGAAGAAGTTTATTTAACCCAATATCCGATGGAGCCGCTTGAGCAGCTGGGTCTTTTAAAAATAGACTTGCTTGGACTGCGGAATTTAACTACAGTTGAACGAATAGTGGCTTCTATTCGAAAAAAAACCGGCCGGCAAATTGATTTGTTGTCTCTTACGCTAGATGATCCGCGTGTTTTCGGGCTGCTTGGAGAAGGGAGAACAGCGGGTGTTTTTCAATTTGAATCTGAAGGAATGAAAAACGTTCTTATGCAGCTGCAGCCAAACCGCTTTGAGGATATGGTAGCCGTCAATGCCTTGTACCGTCCCGGCCCAATGGAACAAATTCCATTGTATATCAAGCGCCGGCATGGGCAGGAGTCCATCCAGTATCCGCATCCTGTATTACAAGAGATACTCGAGCCAACGTATGGCATTATTGTTTATCAAGAACAGATTATTCAAATTGCTGTGCAGCTGGCTGGTTTCACACCTGGTGAAGCAGATTTGCTGCGCCGGGCTGTAAGCAAAAAGAAAAAAGAGACATTAGAACAGGAGAGAAAACATTTTGTCAGCGGTGCTGTTCAAAACGGTGTGGATGAAAACACCGCTCTTCTGGTTTACGACCTGATTGTCCGGTTTGCTGACTACGGCTTTAACCGAAGTCACGCTGTTGCCTATAGTATGATTGCTTACTGGCTTGCCTGGCTAAAAGCTCATTATCCAGCGCACTTTTTATCAGCGCTTCTTCAAGCGCAAACAGGGAATGAAGAAAAGCTGCGGCAGTATGCGGCGGAAGCAGCAGAAAACGAAATTGCTTTTCTGGCACCCTCTATTAATTTGAGCGGTTATTCATTCCAGGCAGATCATGACGGGATTCGATTTGGCCTTGTTCCAATAAAAGGAGTGGGTCAGTCCGTCGCCAAAGCCATTATAGAGGAGCGGAAAAACGGCTCTTTTAAAAATTTATTTGATTTTTGCCAGCGTGTTCCCATCGGCAGTGTAAACAAAAAAGCGATCGAAGCACTTATTTATGCAGGTGCTATGGATGAGTTTGGCCAGGATCGTGCCGTGCTAGCAGCTAGTATAGATGCAGCCCTGGATCATGCAGCTCTCGTCCAGCCGGGTGAAGGAAGTTTGTTTGAGGGTCTTGGTGTATCGTTTCACCCCAAGTATGCGGATGTGGAGAAGCTTCCAAGTGACATGAAGCTCGAAAAAGAAAAAGAGCTGCTCGGTCTTTATGTTTCAGATCATCCTGTGGCCGCTCATCGGTCTCTGCTTAATCAAGCAGGAGCCGTTCCGCTCGTGAAAATTCAAGAAAAAAGAAAAGTAACGGTGGCTGGAATAACAGGGAACATTCGTGAAATTCGCACAAAAAAAGGAGATAAGATGGCTTTTTCCATCCTTGCAGATGAAACAGGTGAGCGGGAAATTGTCATATTTCCGGAAGTGTACCGAAAATATGGAGCATTCATTGAAAAGGGTCGCGCTGTTCTCGTAAATGGGGCGGCAGAAAAACGAAATGGCAGCCTTCAGCTCATTGTTCAATCGATTGAGTCGATTGAAGAAGGAGCGAATAAAGCTATTGAAGAAAAGCAAGTTCTTTTTATACAGCTGCCGGAGGGGAAAGGAGAAAGCGAGCTGGCTGAATGGGTGGTCGATATGCTGCAGCTTTATCCTGGCCAGGCCAGTGTTGTGATTCACTATGAGCGTACAAAAGAAACCGTGAGACTCGGACCAAAATATAAAGTATCACCAAAAGAGCGGCTAATTGATGAATTGAAAAGTCGGTGTGGAGCGCGAAACGTAGTTTTAAAAACCTTTGACTAACCTTTACAATTCTGAATGAATCGTTTAAAGTATTAAATGAATTGTGTGGTCTGACCACTTAAAGGAAGATAAGAGGAGCTGGCAGGATGTCAAATCGGGAAGAAGCACTTCAGATGCATAAAGAAAACCAGGGGAAATTGTCAACAGGCATTAAAACAGTTGTGCAAAATGCAAAAGACTTGAGCCTTGCTTATTCACCTGGTGTGGCCGAGCCGTGCAAAGAAATTTATGAAAAGCCGGAAACAGTGTATGATTATACGATGAAGGGCAATATGGTAGCCGTTGTATCCAACGGTACCGCAGTGCTTGGCCTTGGAAATATCGGTCCAGAGGCGTCTCTTCCGGTTATGGAAGGAAAAGCTGTCCTATTCAAAAGCTTTGCTGGTGTGGACGCATTTCCGATCTGTTTAAATTCATCCGATCCAGAAAAAATCATTGAAGCCGTTAAATTGATGGAACCAACGTTTGGCGGCGTGAATTTGGAAGACATTGCAGCTCCCAATTGTTTTATCATTGAGGAGCGCCTGAAAAAAGAAACAAATATCCCTGTTTTTCATGATGATCAGCATGGAACGGCTATTGTCACAGCAGCGGGACTGATTAATGCCCTCAAGCTGACAGGGCGGACAATGGCGGATATTAAGGTGGTCGCAAATGGTGCAGGCGCAGCAGGCATCGCGATTATTAAACTATTAAAAGGCTATGGAGTACAGGATATCATCATGTGCGATTCACGCGGAGCCATTTACGAAGGCCGCCCGGACGGCATGAATCCTGTAAAAGACGAAGTGGCAAAGTTTACAAACCGTGAGAAAAAAGCCGGCAGCCTTGCTGATGTTATTGAAGGAGCCGACGTATTTATCGGAGTATCTGTAGCAGGTGCGCTAACAAAAGAAATGATCGAAACAATGAACGATGAGCCCATTATTTTTGCAATGGCAAACCCGACACCGGAAATTATGCCGGAAGAAGCAAAAGCAGCCGGAGCAAAAGTAATCGGAACCGGCCGTTCTGATTTTCCGAATCAGGTAAATAATGTGCTGGCTTTTCCAGGTATTTTCCGCGGGGCATTAGATGTCCGTGCTACACATATAAATGAAAAAATGAAACAAGCTGCTGTAGAAGCGATTGCCAGCCTTGTGGATGAAAAAGATCTTCATGCTGATTATGTAATCCCAGGTCCTTTTGATCCTCGGGTTGCGCCTGCTGTAGCAGCGGCTGTAGCCAAGGCGGGTATGGAAACCGGTGTGGCGCGCCTTAAAGTAGATCCAGAGAATGTCCGTCAAAAAACAATGCAGCTGTCACTGATCGGCAAAGGTGAATAAATGACTGGTTCTGTGCGTCCGCCATCAAAATTTTTGGCTGCCATAGCACAAATTCAGGAAATGATCAAAAGGGACCGCCTTGGGCCCGGAGATAAAATCCCTTCAGAGCGCGAGCTTTCAGACAGGCTTTCCATTGGGCGTTCATCCGTTCGCGAGGCATTGCGGGCATTGGAACTGCTTGGGCTTATTGAAACACGGCGTGGTGAAGGGACTTTTCTGCGTGATTTTAAAGATCACCAGCTTGTTCCGCTCATCGGCACCTTTCTTTTTGATGGCGATCAAACAAAAGAAGATATTCATGATGTAAAAGCGATATTGGAATTGGGCTGTCTGGCTGTCTTGGTCAGAAACGAGACCGCAGATGCAAAAGAGCTGACAAATTCTGTTGGACAATTGATCGAAAAAACCGACAACCGGCTTTTGCAAAGTATATGGATGATCATTTCAAATTACGCAGGAAATGACCCGGACGATGAACGGCTCCAAAAGCTGCTCGCATCGGCCAGGGAAATTCAGTATTCAAAACGCCAGTAAAGGGGTGGGACAATGGCGATTAAAAATATGTTTACCAAACAAAAACCAAAAAAAATAAAATATGCCACAATTCCTTCAGAAGCAGCTAAACAAGATGTTCCAGAAGGCATTATGCAAAAGTGTCCGAAGTGCAAAAAGATTATGTACACGAAGGAATTAGAGAAAAACCTTCATGTTTGTTTTGGCTGCGGATATCATTATCCGATGAAGGCTTTTGAACGAATTAAGAGCCTGCTTGATGAAGGATCTTTCCGCCAGCTCGACGAAGAGCTGTCAACAGCGAATCCGCTTGGGTTCCCGGATTACGAAGAAAAAATCGCTGCTGACCGAAAAAAAACAGGGCTGAACGAAGCGATTGTTACAGGCGTTGGAACCATTGACGGACGTCCGTCTGCTTTTGCATTCATGGACTCTTCTTTCCGCATGGGCAGCATGGGTTCAGTTGTAGGCGAAAAAATTACGCGTGCCGTTGAAGAAGCGATTCGCTTGCAAATTCCTTTTATCATCTTTACCGCTTCCGGTGGCGCCCGAATGCAGGAGGGAGTTTTGTCTCTTATGCAAATGGCTAAAACAGGCGCTGCCTTTAAACGTCTCAGCGATCGTGGCGGATTAATTATTTCTGTAATGACCCATCCAACAACAGGTGGGGTGTCTGCGAGCTTCGCGTCTCTTGGTGATTACAATTTTGCGGAGCCGGGAGCACTGATTGGATTTGCCGGACGGCGGATTATCGAGCAGACCATCCGTGAAAAATTGCCCGAGGACTTTCAAACAGCCGAATTTTTGCTTCAATGTGGACAGCTTGATGCCGTTCTGCATAGAAAAGATATGAAAGAGAAGCTTTCATTTTTACTCGACATTCATCAAACGGGTGGTGTAGAAAAGTGACAGGACTTGAATTTGAAAAGCCGGTCCGTGACCTGCAGGAAAAAATAGCAGAACTTAAACATTTCACGTCTACGTCGGACGTGGACTTATCAGATGAAATTGCAAAACTTGAGCTTCGCTTAAAAAAGCTGGAGGACGATATTTATAACAGCATGACGCCCTGGGATCGTGTTCAAATGGCACGCCATCCAAATCGGCCAACCACGCTTGATTACATTCCCTGTTTGTTTGAAGGTTTTTTTGAGCTTCACGGGGACCGCGCTTACGGCGACGACGCAGCCATTGTAGCAGGCGTAGCAAAATATCATGGACAGCCTGTAACGGTCATTGGCCATCAGCGCGGCCGTGATACAAAAGAAAATATTCAGCGTACATTTGGGATGCCTCACCCGGAAGGCTACCGAAAAGCACTTCGTTTGATGAAGCAGGCGGAGAAGTTTAACCGGCCTATCATTTGTCTAATTGACACAAAAGGGGCGTATCCGGGAAAAGCCGCAGAGGAACGGGGGCAAAGTGAAGCAATTGCCCGTAATATTTTTGAAATGGCCGGTTTAACCGTTCCGATTATTTGTATCGTAATTGGAGAAGGAGGAAGTGGAGGAGCATTAGCACTTGGCGTCGGCGATCGCTTGCTTATGCTTGAGAATTCTACATACTCCGTTATCTCACCTGAAGGCGCAGCTGCTTTATTGTGGAAAGATGCGGGTCTTGCAAAGCGTGCAGCAGAAACAATGAAAATTACAGCACCTGACCTGCGTTCACTCGGCATTGTGGATGAAATTATTCCAGAGGTACGGGGTGGAGCGCATCGTGATGCGAAAAAGCAAGCAGAACTGATTGATCGGGTTTTACATCCAGCTCTTAAAGAATTGCAAGGAATGGGCCATTCGGAGCTGGTTGACCAGCGCTATGAGAAATACAAACGAATTGGCGGCTATGCTGATCAAACAACCGGACTGAATAGTTAATATTCAGGACCGGTTTTTTTCTGCGGCTTGATATTTTTCTTGTGGTAACGTTTACTTATTGAGTAAACATTGTGAACGGCAAAACGTTCTGTTATCTTAAAAGAGGGCAGACATACTAAAAATAAAACTGACAAAATATTTTAGAGGTGACCAGATATGAAACGAATTGGTGTATTAACAAGTGGTGGGGATGCACCTGGAATGAATGCAGCCGTGCGTGCTGTTGTTCGGAAAGCTATTTATCATGATATGGAAGTATTCGGTGTATACCAGGGTTACCATGGTCTAATTAATGGACATATTAAACAATTAGACCGCGGCTCGGTCGGCGATATTATTCATCGTGGCGGTACGATGCTGCGCTCTGCCCGCTGCTTAGAGTTTAAAACACTTGAAGGACAAAAGCAGGGCATTGCACAAATGGAGAAGTTTGGTATTGAAGGCCTAGTTGTAATTGGCGGAGATGGTTCTTACATGGGTGCAAAAGCATTAACAGAGCACGGTTTTCCATGTGTCGGCGTACCTGGAACAATTGACAATGATATTCCGGGCACTGAGTTTACGATTGGCTTTGACACTGCTTTAAATACAGTAATCGACGCCATTGATAAAATTCGTGATACAGCAAGCTCACATGAACGTACATTTATCGTTGAAGTAATGGGCCGCCATGCCGGCGATCTCGCGCTCTGGTCAGGTCTTGCAGGTGGTGCTGAGACCATCTTGATTCCAGAAGCGCCATATGACATGAATAAAATTGCATCCAAGCTAAAACGCAGCCAGGAGCGCGGTAAAAAACACAGTATTATTGTTGTGGCGGAGGGCGTCATGACAGGCAGCAAATTTGGTGCTATTATTGAAGAGTTGACAGGGTTCGACACGCGCGTTTCCGTTTTGGGCCATATGCAGCGCGGAGGCACGCCAAGTGCGGCAGATCGTGTACTTGCAAGTCGTCTTGGTGCGCATGCAGTGGAATTACTTCTAGAAGGAAAAGGTGGTCGTGCTGTCGGGATCGAACAAAACCAAATTGTTGATTACGACATTATTGAGGCTCTCTCGAAACCGCATAAAGTCGATCAGCGTATGTATGAATTATCGCAGGAACTGTCGATTTAATCACAAAAATGGAGGAACTATCAATGCAAAAAACGAAAATCGTCTGTACAATTGGACCAGCAAGCGAAGGCCTTGAGACGCTTCAATCATTAATGAACGCAGGCATGAACGTAGCACGCTTAAACTTTTCTCACGGAAGCCATGAGGAGCACGGAGCGCGCATTCAAAACATTCGCCAGGCAGCAAAAAACACAGGAAAAACTGTTGCGATTTTGCTTGATACAAAAGGTCCTGAAATTCGTACACACAACATGGAAAATGGAGCCATTGAGCTTGAAAGCGGCAAAGACGCAGTGATTTCCATGACAGAAGTACTGGGAACACCTGAAAAGTTTTCGATTACTTATTCGGGCTTAATTGATGATGTGGAGCCAGGTTCAAGTGTTTTGCTTGATGACGGCTTGATTGGTCTTCTGGTTACAGGCGTTGATCGTGAAAAAGGCGAAATCGGCGTTCGTATTTTAAACAGCGGTACATTAAAAAACAAAAAGGGTGTCAATGTACCAGGTGTTTCTGTTAAATTGCCAGGTATTACTGAAAAAGATGCGGACGATATTCGTTTTGGAATCGAGCAGGGTATCGACTTTATCGCTGCTTCTTTTGTACGCCGCACATCTGACGTGCTAGATATTCGCGAATTACTGGAAAAACACAATGCAACTCACATTCAAATCATCCCGAAAATTGAAAACCAAGAAGGCGTTGATAACATTGATGACATTCTTGAAGTATCAGACGGGCTAATGGTTGCACGTGGTGATCTTGGTGTGGAAATTCCAGCTGAAGAAGTGCCGATCGTTCAAAAGAAGCTGATTAAAAAGTGTAATTTGCTTGGTAAACCAGTTATTACGGCTACACAAATGCTTGATTCTATGCAGCGGAATCCGCGTCCAACACGTGCGGAAGCAAGTGACGTAGCGAATGCGATTTTCGATGGAACTGATGCGATTATGCTTTCAGGTGAAACAGCAGCAGGTTCATATCCGCTTGAAGCAGTAAAAACGATGCATAACATCGCAGTCCGTGCAGAAGCAGAGCTGCAAATGAGAGATATTCCGCCTCGCCGCCGCAATAATACAGGTCGTATGACTATGACAGATGCTATTGGCCAGTCTGTCGCAAAAACAGCAGAAGCACTGGAAGTAAAAGCGATTATCGCGCCAACGTCAAGCGGACATACTGCGCGGATGATTTCGCGTTATCGTTCTAAAGCATCTATCTATGCCGTAACAGACAGTGAACGCGTAATGAGAAGCTTGTCACTTGTCTGGGGCGTATTCCCAGTAATGGGCCTTAGTGTGTCTTCAACAGATGATATGCTGGATAATGCGATTGTTCGCTGCCTCGATGAAGGTCTGATCAGCCACGGTGAGCTTGTTGTCATTACAGCTGGCGTTCCAGTAGGTGAATCTGGAACAACTAATCTAATGAAAATCCATGTTGTAGGTGACATTCTTGTGAAAGCACAGGGTATCGGCCGTCATTCAGCATATGGAAGAGTTGTTACAGCTAAAACAGCTTCTGAAGCCCTTGAAAAAGTAAAGCCGGGCGATATTCTCGTCACATACGGAACAGATCGTGAAATGATGCCGGCGATTGAAAAATGCAGCGCCATCGTCACGGAAGAAGGCGGATTAACAAGCCATGCAGCGGTTGTTGGTATTAACCTTGGTATTCCGGTCATCGTAGACGTAGAAGGCGCACTAGCAACACTTTCAGATGGCCAGGAAATTACAGTAGATGCGGCACGCGGCATTATCTACAATGGCCACGCTAACGTTTTGTAAAAAGCAAACCGGCCTGGTGAACAGACAAACAAAGCAGCAAAAACAGAGGTCCTATAAGCAGTCCGAAAACCCCGAATAAATGGTAGCCGGCAAACGCTGTAAACAAAACAGCGAGGGGATGAAGGCCGGCTGAATCGGAAACAAGTTTTGGTTCAAGCAGCTGGCGCATCACCACAAGAAGCATGTACAAAACAGCGGCAAAAATGGCTGCATGCGTCTGGCCAGTAAGGACACAGAAAAAAATCCAGGGCAGAAATAAAAGGCTGGAGCCGATAATCGGAACGAATTCAAGAACAGCTGTTAAAAAAGCAAGCTCTAATACATGAGGGGTATCTAGTAGAAAAAAGCCTATGCATGCTGTACCAAACGTCACAGCAAATAGCTTTAACTGGGCGTATCCGTAAGCATAAAAAGAAAATGTAAAGGTATTGGCAGCAGCAGCAGCTTTGAAACGAATTGATTCAGGTAAGTAAGAAAGAAACAAAGATCCGTCTTTTGCAATGAAAAAAGCAGCCAGCAGGGCAATCAGCAACTGAGCAGCTGTCCCGGGAATAGAGAGAAAGTAAAAAGTGCCTGTTAAAAGCCATTTTCCAGCGGATTCTTCAATTGTGTGAGCAGCGGATGTTTCAATTGCATGTAAAGACTGCAGCAAAAGATCAAGCTGTTCTTTTGTAAGAAAGTCCATTATATTTTGAAGGTGCTGTTCCAAATGTGTAACGGCGATTGGAATATAATGAGGAATCACAAAGTGAAGATGCGAGATGGTGCGGGCACCGATCCAGGTAAACAGTAAGAAACAAGCTGACAGGAATAAAAAAACCCAGACGATCGACACACATACAGCTATAGTCCGGGAGGCATTTGTTTTTCTTTGAACAAAGTGGGCTGGTTTATGTAAAACAGCGGCGAAAAATGCCCCGGCTAAGAAAGGTTTGAAAATCGGCAGCAGCCAGTACACAAGCAGAAGAGCTGCGCTGGCAAAAAGATATTGAACAATAATCCGCATGGTACATGCCCCCATTTCTATACTACTCGTATGAGAAAAGGGGCACGTCCATGCGTCTTTTTTTAGGAGTGAAAGTATGCAGGCGTTTTTATTTTTACTTTTGCTGACGGTCATCAGCATCATAGCGAAAAATCAATCACTGCTCATTGCTTCCGTTTTCCTGTTGGTATTAAAAGCAGCAGGTCTTGATATAAAATGGTTTGATATGATGCAGAAAAACGGAATAAACTGGGGAGTGACGGTTATCACGATAGCCGTTCTGGTACCTATTGCAACAGGTGCCATTGGCTTTAGGGAGCTTGGTGCGGCCTTAAAATCGCCCTATGCATGGATTGCACTGGCGGCCGGCATCTTAGTAGCGCTCATTGCCAAAAATGGGGTGGTGCTTTTAGCAGAAGATCCGCATATTACAACGGCGCTTGTGCTCGGAACCGTACTCGCGGTAGCTCTTTTCAACGGAGTTCCGGTTGGTCCATTAATTGGTGCGGGAATTGCGTATTATGCCATGAAACTGTTTTCTGTGCTTTAGCAAAAAAGTGAAACTTTTTGATGATTCTATCCGTAAGCATAACCAACAAAATAAAAGGAGCTGGGAATGTTGTTAACTAAAAATCCGGGTATTGCGGCTGTCTTAAGCGTATTCTGGACGGGCGTGGGACAAATTTATAATGGGCAGATTATGAAAGGCTTAATTTTAATTGTTGTACAGATGATTAATGCGGCTTTGATGTTTGTCTTGATTGGTTTTATTACGTATCCGCTCGTATGGATCTGGGGCATTTATGATGCCTATAAAACAGCAGAAAGAATGAACCGGCGATCTGATTTTTAAACCAAAACATATTATAATACCATAAATTCCGGTTATTTCATGGCCGGAATTTTGTGGTTTTTTAAAAAAGTTCGAACAATTTGCTACGTTTTGATTCACAAACTTGCTTATATTGTTTATAATAAGCAATGTAAGCGCACAACTTTTTGAACATTTAAGTAATTTTGTTTCAAAAGGGCACGTCATTTACATATGCTTTTTTATTTTAAAAATGGTACTGAGCAGTTGCTCAGAATACATAAACAAATAAAAAAGCGGGTAACGGGGAAATAAACAAGCGAAGGAGAGATAATTATGACTACTGCACGCGGACTCGAAGGAGTAGTGGCTACAACGTCATCTGTCAGCTCAATCATCGATGATACACTTACATACGCAGGTTATGACATTGACGATCTGACTGAAAATGCGAGTTTTGAAGAAGTAATTTATTTGCTTTGGCACCGCAGCCTTCCAACACAGGCACAGCTAGATGAACTAAGATCACAGCTTTCAGAAAGCTATGAAATTCCTCAAGAAATTATCGATCATTTTAAGATGTATCCAATTGAAAAAGTTCATCCAATGGCTGCGCTTCGCTCTTCTGTTTCGCTGCTTGGCCTTTACGATGAAGAAGCAGATGTCATGACAGACGAAGCAAATTATCGTAAAGCAGTTCGTATTCAAGCGAAAATTCCGGCTCTTGTTACAGCTTTTGCCCGTATTCGTAGAGGAGAGGAACCTATTTCGCCTAAAAAAGAATACGGAATTGCAGCAAACTTCTTGTATATGCTTTCTGGTAATGAGCCAACAGAAGTGGAAATTGAAGCTTTTGATAAAGCGCTCGTTCTTCATGCTGACCACGAGTTAAATGCCTCAACATTTACGGCGCGCGTTTGTGTGGCTACGTTATCTGATATATATTCAGGTGTAACAGCTGCATTGGGCGCATTGAAAGGACCACTTCACGGTGGTGCAAACGAGCAAGTTATGAAAATGCTTACAGAGATTGGCTCTGCTGACAATGTTGAGCCTTATATTCTTGAAAAATTAAACAACAAAGAAAAAATCATGGGCTTTGGCCACCGCGTTTACCGTCAAGGCGACCCGCGAGCGAAGCACCTTCGTGAAATGTCAAAACGCCTGACTGAGCAAAACGGTCAGCCTGAGCTGTATAATATGTCGGTTGAAATTGAAGCGCTTGTGACAGGAAGCAAAAACCTTCCGCCAAACGTTGATTTCTATTCGGCTTCTGTTTACCACAGCCTCGGTATTGAGCATGACTTATTCACACCGATTTTTGCAGTAAGCCGTGCATCAGGCTGGATTGCACATATTCTGGAACAGTATGCCAACAACAGACTGATCCGTCCGAGAGCTGAATATACAGGCCCGGATATGCAAAAATATGTACCTATCAGTGAACGCGTATAATTAAGAAAGCATTTGCAAAAAAATAAAGAGTTAGTGTAATATGAAAGATGGTAAAACGGGTTAGAGAAAACTTCTCTAACCTTTGAACATGGAATTGGAGGGAAAGGCAAGATGACTCAAGGCGAAAAAATTTCAATGCAAAATGGCGTACTAAACGTACCAAATAATCCAATCGTTCCTTTTATTGAAGGCGATGGAATCGGTCCAGATATTTGGGCAGCTGCTTCACGTGTTTTAGATGCAGCAGTTGAAAAAGCATACAATGGCGAAAAGAAAATCGTCTGGAAAGAAGTTCTTGCGGGTGAAAAAGCTTTTAACCAAACTGGCGAATGGCTTCCAAAAGAAACGCTTGAGCAAATTGACGAGTATTTGATCGCAATTAAAGGTCCACTTACAACGCCAGTCGGCGGTGGAATCCGTTCACTGAACGTAGCACTTCGCCAGGAATTGGATCTTTTCACATGCCTTCGTCCTGTTCGTTATTTCGATGGCGTACCTTCACCAGTAAAACGTCCTGAGGATACTGATATGGTTATCTTCCGTGAAAACACAGAAGATATTTATGCAGGTATCGAGTATGCTGAAGGCTCAGATGAAGTGCAAAAAGTGATCGAGTTCTTGAAAAATGAAATGGGTGTTAATAAAATCCGTTTCCCTGAAACATCTGGTATTGGTATTAAGCCTGTATCAAAAGAAGGAACAGAGCGTCTAGTACGTGCAGCGATCAACTATGCAATTAAAGAAGGCCGCAAGTCACTAACGCTTGTTCATAAAGGCAACATCATGAAATTCACAGAAGGTGCATTTAAAAACTGGGGCTATGAGCTGGCTGAAAAAGAATTTGGCGATAAAGTGTTCACTTGGGCACAATACGACAAAATCAAAGAAGCTGAAGGCACAGAAGCAGCAAACAAAGCACAATCTGAAGCGGAAGCTGCAGGCAAAATTATCGTAAAAGATTCCATTGCCGATATCTTCTTACAACAAATTTTAACTCGTCCAAAAGAGTTTGATGTCGTAGCGACAATGAACTTGAACGGAGACTATATTTCTGATGCGCTTGCAGCTCAAGTAGGCGGAATTGGAATTGCACCAGGCGCCAATATCAACTATGAAACTGGCCATGCGATTTTCGAAGCAACACATGGTACTGCGCCGAAATATGCAGGTCTTGATAAAGTAAATCCATCATCTGTTTTGTTGTCAGGCGTTTTGCTTCTTGAGCACCTTGGCTGGAATGAAGCAGCAAATGCGATTACAAAATCAGTTGAAAAAACAATTTCTTCGAAGGTTGTTACATATGACTTTGCTCGTCTGATGGACGGAGCAACAGAAGTTAAATGTTCCGAGTTCGCTGACGAATTGATTAAAAACTTGTAATATTACTTGATGCTCTCCCCAAAAGGAGAGCATCTTACATAATATCTGGTTCCACCATATAAAGGAGGAGTTTTATTATGACAGCATACAATCGTAAAAAGGTTTCTGTAATCGGCGGAGGCTTTACGGGTGCCACAACTGCATTCCTGCTTGCACAAAAAGAGTTGGCCGATGTCGTTCTTGTTGATATCCCGCAAGCCGACGGCCCAACGAAAGGAAAAGCATTGGATATGCTTGAAGCAAGCCCAATTCAAGGGTTTGATGCAAATATTACCGGCACGTCTGATTATGCAGAAACAGCAGAATCAGATATCGTCATTATCACAGCTGGTATTGCGCGTAAGCCCGGCATGAGCCGCGATGATCTTGTGCAAACAAATCAAAAAGTTATGAAATCTGTTACCGCTGAAATTGTAAAATATTCTCCAAATTGTACAATTATTGTGTTGACAAATCCTGTTGATGCGATGACATACACAGTCCTAAAAGAATCAGGATTCCCGAAAAGCCGTGTTATTGGTCAGTCAGGTGTACTTGATACAGCTCGTTTCCGTACATTTGTAGCGCAAGAACTTAAAATTTCTGTGAAGGATGTAACAGGATTCGTTCTTGGCGGACATGGAGACGACATGGTGCCGCTTGTGCGCTATTCGTATGCAGGTGGCATTCCGCTAGAAACGCTTATTCCAAAAGATCGTTTAGAAGCCATCGTTGAACGCACACGCAAAGGCGGCGGTGAAATTGTTCAGCTTTTAGGCAACGGTTCAGCCTACTATGCACCAGCTGCATCACTTGTTGAAATGACTGAAGCTATTTTAAAAGACCAGCGCCGCATTTTGCCGGCTATTGCGTATCTTGAAGGTGAGTATGGCTACAACGATTTATATTTAGGTGTTCCTACTATTTTGGGCGGCAATGGTATTGAAAAAATCATTGAGCTTGAATTGACAGCGGACGAAAAAACAGGCCTTGATAAATCTGCTGAAGCTGTGCGCAATGTTATGTCTGTTCTTTCTTAATAAGTGACTAAAAGAACCTGCCACATAAAGGCAGGTTCTTTTTTTATGTAGAACGGTACTTTATTGGGTTCCATTTCTTCGTTATAATGAAAGATAGACATTTGAATCAGGAGGGACATATGAAGAAAATTTTGGTTGTAGATGATGAACCATCTATTGTCACACTAATTAAATATAATCTTGAGCAGGCAGGTTTCGAAGTAGAAACAGCTTGTGATGGAGAAGAAGCTCTTCAAAAAGCAGAGTCTGTGGCTGCAGATTTAATTATTTTAGATTGGATGCTGCCAAAGTACGATGGAATGGAAGTTTGCAAAGATTTGCGGCAAAGACGGGTTACTACGCCCATTTTAATGCTGACAGCAAAGGACGAAGAATTTGATAAAGTGCTTGGCCTAGAACTGGGTGCGGATGATTATATGACAAAACCATTCAGTCCAAGGGAACTAATTGCACGCGTAAAAGCTATTTTGCGGCGTGTACAGCTGCCGCCAGTGGAAGTTGTCCCTGTTGAGGAAGAAGACAGCGCACTGATTAAGGTGGCCGATTTAAAACTTTATCCTGAAAAATATGAAGCCTATTATAAAGAAAATTTGCTTGATTTAACGCCAAAGGAATTTGAACTGCTGTTGTTTTTAGCCGAAAACAAAACGAGAGTCTTGACGCGTGACCAGCTGCTTGCCGCGGTTTGGAAATATGACTTTGTGGGTGACACGAGAATTGTTGATGTACATATTAGCCATTTAAGAGACAAAATGGAAGAAAACACAAAGAAACCACAATATATCAAAACAATCCGGGGCCTCGGCTATAAATTGGAAGAGCCAAAAGAAGCGTGATCAATTTTCGTGCAAAACTGATTTTGTCGCTTTTTATTTTGATTGCTGCCGTATTAGCTGCTTTAGGCATTTGGCTCGGTCAAATGTTTAAATCATATTATTTGGCGACGATCAATGACCGCCTGGAACGAGAAACTTCTATGCTCGCTGGTACAATAGAAGACTGGGGAGGCGTGGAATCGTATAATTCTGACATGCTCGAAAAATGGAGCGGACAAATGGATACGCGTCTGAGTATCGCAGATAACAATGGGAACCTTCTTTATGATAGCGGTGGAGAAGATGAGCGAGAAACAAATATCCATCGCGATATTGTTTACCGTATTTCGAATACACTAAATGAAGAAAATTATAGAGATTCACTGCTTCGAAAAATGGATGTTCAATATCACTGGGAGCCTATCGTAAATGCGAGGGAAGAAAGGGAAGGTTATATCGTTGTCAGCATGCGGGTAGATGCGCTTGACGAAATTTATGGACAAATTTGGGCTATTTTGCTTGCATCGCTTGGGTTTTCGCTCGTTTTAATTGTGTTGATAGGTACAAAAATCACAACCCGTTATGTTAAGCCAATTGAATCTGCTGCTGCGGTTGCGATTGAACTGGCAAAAGGTAATTACCGGGCCAGAACGTATGAAACACCGCCAGACGAAATGGGGATGCTCAGTACATCGATTAATATCCTGGCGCGGAACCTTCAGGAAATGATGCAGGCGCAGGAAGTCCACCAAAATCGTCTTACCACATTGATTGAAAACATTGAAAGCGGCCTCCTGCTAATTGATGACCGTGGATATGTTGTGATGGCCAATCGATCTTTTAAAAAGATGTATAGTACGGGTCGTATTATTAAAAAACGATATTATGAAGTGATCACGCAGGAAGACGTGATCAAAATTGTCGAGGACGTCTTTATGACAGAAAAAAATGTCCGCCGCCAAATTAAAATAACATTTGATCTTGAAGAAAAGGATGTTGAAGTATCGGGTGCTCCAATTATCGGCACGAATGATGAATGGAAAGGTATCCTTGTCGTATTCCATGACATTACCGAAATCAAGCATCTTGAACAAATGCGGAAAGATTTTGTGGCTAACGTTTCTCACGAATTAAAAACACCTATTACCTCTATTAAAGGATTTTCTGAAACTTTATTGGATGGGGCTTTAAGTGATCCAGATGCTGCCAAGATGTTTCTGGATATTATTTGGAAAGAAAGTGGCCGGATGGAGCGGCTTGTTGCTGATTTATTAGACCTTTCAAAAATTGAGCAAAAAGGTCTTGCACTGAATGTAACGACTGTATCCCTGGCGAAACTTTTAGAAGAAGTGATCGTTACGCTTGAAAGCCGGATGGAGGCAAAGCAGATAGATCTTCAAGTCAATATACCGGATGGGCTGGTTATTGAAGGAGATGAGTACCGGCTAAAGCAGGTATTTGTCAATCTTATTACAAACGCCATTTTATATACACCAAAAGATGGCCAGATTTTTATTCAAGCAAATGAGTCAGATCAAATGGTAAATGTAAAAGTTTCCGACACCGGAATTGGGATTGAAAAAGCGGAGCTGCCGCGTATCTTTGAGCGTTTTTATCGTGTAGACAAAGCGCGAAGCCGTGATTCGGGTGGCACGGGACTGGGCCTGGCTATCGTTAAACATATTATGGAAGCCCATCATGGAAAAATCAATGTAGAAAGCAAGCTGAATGAAGGGACGACGTTTACTGTTTCATTTATCAAGGAATTAAGGCATGACTTTACAAAAGATTAATGAACCGTTTACATTCATTTTATATTGAGCTGGTATAGTATGAGTATCAACCCCTTTATCCAGCTTTTGTTTGGCGAAGGTACTTAGTTGATGGTCCTTCGCCGCTTTTTTTCCAGAGCGATCCAAGCCGTTGTTTTCTTTTTTTCTGCCGTGCATGGTAGAATAAAAAAGAAAAACAACGGCTTTTTTATTGAATAATGTCGAGCTCCAGTCGCTGTCGTGTCGGTTTGAAAGCTTACGGGAGGTCATTTATAAAGACGCTTAAGCAGGACGCTGCGTTATCAGCTTTTGTTTTATTCTGATGCTTACTACCGATAAACAGGCGCTTACGTTCTTTTAAATGTATTTACTATAGGTGTCAAGGAGGATGTATGGAAAAAAAATTAGTGCTTATCGATGGCAACAGCATTGCATACCGAGCTTTTTTTGCATTGCCGCTTTTAAGCAATTCAAAAGGCGTGCATACAAATGCAGTATATGGCTTTGCGATGATGCTGAATAAAATGGTGAAAGACGAACAGCCAACTCATATGCTAGTAGCGTTTGACGCAGGCAAAACCACTTTTCGCCACAAAACTTTTACTGAATATAAAGGGACGCGCCAAAAAACGCCGCCTGAGTTATCCGAGCAATTTTCTTATGTGCGTGAACTACTGAAAGCATACAGCATTCCTTATTTTGAATTAGAAAATTACGAGGCGGACGATATTATCGGAACACTGTCTCTTCAAGCAGAAAAAGAAGGATATACAGTCAAGGTTTATTCAGGTGACAAAGACTTAACACAGCTGGCAACAAATAAAACGACAGTATGCATTACCCGCAAAGGGATTACGGACATTGAAGAATATACGCCAGAGCATATTGAAGAAAAATACGGCTTAACCCCTCTTCAAATTATTGATATGAAGGGGCTGATGGGAGATGCCTCCGACAATATTCCCGGTGTGCCGGGCGTTGGTGAAAAAACAGCGATAAAATTGTTGAAGCAGTTTCGCTCTGTTGAAGAATTAATGGAGTCAATTGATCAGGTGAGCGGCGCCAAGCTCAAAGAAAAGCTTGTTGAACACAAAGACAAAGCGGTGATGAGCAAGCAGCTTGCTACTATTTTACGGACAGTGCCAATGGAGCTTGGGATCGAACGGCTTGCTTATAACGGGGCAGACCAGGATAAATTATATGATTTATACCGGGATCTTGAATTTAAAACGTTACTTGACGGCATTCAGCGCACCGAGGCAGCAGAACCCGTAAAAGATGTGGATTTTACAATTGTAAGGGAGCCGGAAGCGTCTTTTTTTGAACAAGCGGATGCTGTATATGTAGAAATGCTCGATGTAAATTACCACCGGTCGCCCATTGCGGGCATTTCGGTATCCGGAAATGGTAAAACAATTTTTATGCCGGGTGAAACGGCTGTATCTTCCTCAGCATTCAAAGAGTGGGCCGAAAACCCGTCCGTTCGAAAAACCGTTTATGATGCAAAAAGAACGGTGATTGCGCTTCGGCGTGCCGGCATTGAATTAGCGGGGATTGACTTTGATGTTTTCCTGGCCTCATATTTAATTAACCCGTCTGAATCACCGGAGGATTTTGCGGCTGTCGCAAAGCTGCATGGCGAAGAAGGCATTGCTTCTGATGAAACCATTTATGGAAAAGGAGCGAAGCTGGCTCTTCCAGACGAACAGGTTTATGCGAGGCATATTAGTGCAAAAGCAGAGGCATTAAGCCGTCTTGATGACACGTGTCGGCAGGAATTAACCCAAAACGATCAAAACCAGCTGTTTGATGAGCTGGAGCTCCCGCTTGCCCTTATTTTAGCAGATATGGAGTCAGAGGGCATTCGGGTGGATGTAGACCGGTTAAATGAAATGGGTACAGAATTGAAAAAACGACTGGCTCAAATGGAACAAACGATTCACGAGCTTGCCGGAACAGATTTTAATATTAATTCACCAAAGCAGCTTGGCGTCATTTTGTTTGAAAAGCTGGGGCTTCCGCCAATTAAAAAAACAAAAACCGGCTATTCCACTTCTGCAGACGTGTTGGAAAAGCTGGCGCCATCTCATGAAATTGTGCAGCACATATTAGATTACCGGCAAATTGGCAAGCTTCAGTCGACGTATATTGAAGGGCTGCTAAAAGTGGCGGATCCAGCTACACATAAAATTCATACCCGCTTTAACCAGGCTTTGACCCAGACAGGACGATTAAGCTCGACCGACCCCAACCTGCAAAACATTCCGATCCGTTTAGAGGAAGGACGAAAAATCCGGCAGGCATTCGTTCCGGAAAAAGAAGATTCTGTTCTGTTTGCGGCTGACTATTCCCAAATCGAGCTTCGGGTTCTGGCGCATATCAGCAGAGATGAAAAGCTCATTGATGCTTTTCAGCAGGGACTCGACATCCATACAGCAACCGCTATGGAGGTCTTTCACGTGGAAGAAGAGGGAGTCACCTCCAATATGCGACGCCAGGCAAAAGCAGTCAATTTCGGTATTGTGTATGGAATCAGTGATTACGGCTTGTCTCAAAGCCTTGGTATTACACGCAAGGATGCCGCTGCTTTTATTGAACGTTATTTAAACACGTATCCTGGTGTGAAAGAATACATGGACTCGGCTATCCGTGGAGCAAAAGAAAAAGGATACGTAACGACATTGCTAAACCGCCGCCGTTACATTCCTGAAGTAACCAGCCGGAATTTTAATTTGCGCTCTTTTGGTGAACGTACAGCGATGAACACGCCGATTCAAGGAAGTGCCGCTGATATTATTAAAAAAGCGATGATTGATACAGCAGAGCGTCTGGAACGGGAAGGCTTAACGTCCAAGCTTTTGCTGCAGGTGCATGATGAACTGATTTTTGATGTACCAAAAGAAGAAATTGAACAAATGGAGCGTATTGTGCCGGATGTAATGGAACATGCTTTTGAGCTCGATGTACCGCTCAAAGTGGATTATTCATTTGGTCCGACATGGTACGATGCCAAGTAAGGAGAGAGAAACATGCCGGAATTACCGGAGGTTGAAACCGTCCGCCGTACGCTCTTGGAACTTGCGGCGGGCAAAACGATTGCCAGTGTCGATGTGCGCTGGCCAAAGATGATTAAACAGCCCGAAGCAGATGCTTTTCGGGATGCACTAATCGGTGAAACGATTCAGTCAATCGATCGAAGAGGGAAGTTTTTGATTTTCCAGCTTGATCATTATGCCCTTATTTCTCATTTGCGGATGGAAGGTAAATTTAGTGTTAATCACTCTTCAGACCCTGAGGCACCTCATACGCATGTTGTTTTTACATTTACAGATAACACCGAGCTTCGGTACCGTGATGTTCGTAAATTTGGCACGATGCATTTAACAGCAAAAGGAACGGAACACGAGCTGGCTTCGTTGAGGGTGCTGGGACCTGAACCATTTGATGAACGTTTTACGGCCGAACATTTATATGAAAAACTGCAAAAAACATCACGTCAAGTCAAAACGGCTCTTTTAGATCAAATAATCGTTACAGGGCTTGGCAACATTTATGTAGATGAAGTGCTGTTTCGGTCACGCGTGCATCCGCACCGGCTTGGCCGGACGATTACAAAGAATGAAGCAAGGGATATTCATCAGCATACGATTTCCGTGCTGGCAGAGGCGGTTGAGCGGGGGGGAAGCACCATTCGCACGTATGTAAACAGTCAGGGACAGAAAGGAACATTTCAAGAAGTGCTGAATGTATATGGTCGTGCAGGAGAAGCGTGTGTAGAGTGTGGAGCAGAGATTGTCAAAACAAAAACGGGTGGGCGCGGCACCCACGTTTGCCTTCATTGTCAGCCGCTGGAGCATCCTTTATGATTATTGGATTAACGGGTGGGATTGCAAGCGGAAAAAGCACAGTCAGCGATATGTTAAAAGAAAAAGGCTTTCCTGTAATTGATGCTGATATTGCGGCTCGCGCTGTTGTTGAACCGGGCCAGCCGGCTCTGCAAAAAATTGCCGATACATTCGGTCGGGACATATTGAGCTCAGACGGAACGTTAAACCGGGAAAAGCTCGGCTCTGTTATTTTTCATGATGAGGAGAAGCGAAAGCAATTAAATGAAATTGTACATCCTGCTGTACGCGCCTGGATGATGGCGGAAAAGGATAAAGCGATAGATAAAGGACATAAAACCATTGTTTTTGACGTTCCACTTCTTTTTGAAAGCAAGCTCACATGGATGGCGGATCGTACATTGCTTATTTACGTTGCTCCCCCTATTCAACTAGAAAGGCTGATGAAGCGTAATGGTTATACAGAAGAAGAAGCATCAGCCCGTATTGCGTCTCAAATGCCCATTGAAGAAAAAAAAGAACTAGCTGATGACATAATCGACAACAGTGGAACAAAAGAGGAAACAGCGAAGCAGCTGGAACAATGGCTTGCCCGATTAGGAATTGATTCTTAATCGGGTCTTTTTTTGTCCCCTTCTAAAAAAAATTCAATAAGTGGGACATTTATTGTTCCATTGTCGATGAAATATGTTATACTAAATTCAGTTAATTAATATAAAGTATAACATTATTAGTAGGAGGGGCTTTTTTATGACAAAAGCAAAAGTAGCAATTAACGGATTTGGACGTATTGGACGTATGGTGTTTCGTAAAGCCATTTTAGAAGACAATCTTGATATTATTGCGGTAAACGCCAGTTATCCAGCCGAAACACTTGCACATTTGCTTAAATATGATACAAATCATGGCAAATTTGAAGGAGATATTCAAATTGACGAAAAAGCCCTTATCGTAAATGGGAAGCGCGTTCAGCTTCTGTCCAGCCGTGATCCGCTTGAGCTTCCATGGGGTGAACTTGAGATAGATATTGTAATTGAAGCAACAGGGAAATTTAATGCTCGTGATAAAGCAGCCCTTCACCTGCAGGCAGGAGCCAAAAAAGTGATTTTGACTGCGCCTGGCAAAGAGGAAGATGTAACGATTGTAATGGGTGTTAATGAAGAAGTACTTGATATTGACAATCACCATATTATTTCCAATGCATCCTGCACAACAAATTGTCTTGCGCCGGTAGCAAAAGTGCTTGATGACCAATTTGGCATCGAAAATGGCTTGATGACAACTGTACATGCTTACACAAATGACCAAAAAAATATTGATAATCCACATAAAGATCTGCGCCGCGCCCGTGCATGCGCTCAGTCTATTATTCCTACTTCAACAGGAGCAGCGAAAGCACTTTCTCTTGTGCTGCCGCAGTTAAAAGGAAAAGTGCATGGAATGGCCCTGCGTGTGCCAACTTCTAATGTTTCACTGGTTGACCTTGTTGTTGATGTGAAAAAGCCGGTAACAGTAGAAGAAGTAAACGAAGCCTTTCAAAAAGCAGCGGCAGGTCCATTGAATGGTATTCTTGGCTTTACGGAAGAGCCGCTTGTATCGGTTGATTTTAATACAAATCCTCATTCTTCTACGATTGATGGCCTGACTACGATGGTGATGGGTGAAACAAAAGTAAAAGTGCTCGCCTGGTACGATAATGAGTGGGGATACTCCTGCCGTGTTGTCGATCTTGCTCAGTTTGTTGCGAAAGAAATGAAGAAAGAAGCTTACGTTCCAGCTTAAGTATCCCATACATAAGCTCCGGTGCCGTCCGGAGCTTTTTTGTTTGAAAAAAATAGAGAAACTTGTTGCAAAATGTTGTGACAGGTCGTATACTCAACTTTGTGAAATAAATGCTTAAAGGGTTAGGACCTCTTCGGACTAACTTTCCCCCGTGGCAGTGATCACTTTTACAATTGATTCAAAAAATACTTTGTAAAAGGGGGAACGATCATGGAAACAATGGGTCGTCACGTCATTTCAGAATTATGGGGCTGCAATTTTGACAAATTAAACGATATGGAAGTCATCGAGAGAACGTTTGTCGACGCCGCTCTTAAGTCAGGTGCGGAAATTCGCGAAGTCGCGTTCCACAAGTTTGCTCCGCAGGGAGTTAGTGGAGTCGTCATCATCTCCGAGTCTCATTTAACGATTCACAGCTTCCCGGAACATGGATATGCTAGTATTGATGTTTATACATGTGGGGATCTTGATCCGAACATTGCTGCCAACTATATTGCAGATGCGCTTGAAGCTGAAACCCGCGAAACAATTGAAATGCCGCGCGGTATGGGTCCTGTGCGCACGCAACTTAAAGAAACTGCAAATGCGCTGTAAACAAAACGGGGTGTATGAACTTTCATACACCTCTTTTTTATTTTCATAAAGTCTCTTTTTTAGTATGATAATGAGTAAGAACAAACCAGCACATTGAAGGATATAAATAAAATCGGAGTTGATTAAAGCCATGATTTGCCCTGACTGCCGTTTTAACGGGACGAAAGTTGTTGATTCGCGCCCGGCAGATGACGGGCATTCCATCCGCCGGCGCCGTGAATGCGAAAAATGCGGCTACCGGTTTACGACATTTGAACGTGTAGAGCATATGCCGCTCATCGTTGTAAAAAAAGAAGGAATGCGCGAAGAATTTAACCGCGAAAAAATGCTTCGCGGATTAATAAAAGCATGTGAGAAGCGTCCGGTTCCGCTTGGAACGCTTGAGAAAATAACTGCAGATATTGAACAGGAACTGCGCTCAAAAGGTACATCGGAAGTACAGTCAGATGAAATTGGTGAAATGGTGATGGACCGCCTTGCAGACATTGACGAAGTAGCGTATGTTCGCTTTGCATCGGTTTATCGGCAGTTTAAAGATATTAATGTGTTTTTGGATGAATTAAAAGAAATCATTAACAAAGAAAAATAAACTCCCGGGAGAAACATGGCTCCGGGCTTTTTTCTTCTTATTTAAGAAAACTTTGAGGTGAAGAACATGAATCGGCACTGGAATGAAATGCAGCCCGCCGATGCTTACAGGGTAACAGTATCTGGCTGCGTGGACAGCCTTGAACAAAAAGTGATGGCGCTGTTGTACCAGCCGCTAATTGGCGCCCAGGCGCTCAGCTTATATATGACCATGTACGCGGAAGTAGAGGATGGCAAGCTGTCATCTGATAGTGCCCTGCACTATCACTTAATGAATACACTCGGCTGCAGTCCGCAGCAAATATATGAAGATCGGCTGAAGCTTGAAGGAATCGGCTTACTAAAAACATATGTAAAAAAAGCAGAGGAAAACCGGGAATTTCTTTATGAACTGCTGTCTCCGCTTGCGCCAGACCAGTTTTTTACAGACGGACTTTTAAATGTTTTTCTTTATCGAAAAATCGGCCGGCCTCATTTTTTACGGCTCAAACGGATGTTTTGTGACCGGGAAGCAAAGTCATCGGATTATCGCGAGGTGACACATGCATTCCCAGATGTATTTTCGACAGGGTATGCCGATGCGCAGGAAGCAGAACAAGAAAGCATGCCGGAGCCTGGCAGCCGATTCGCTTCAAAGGGGGCAAAAGCAGGACCCGTTTTAAATGAGTCATTCGATTTTTCAGAGCTTGAGCGTGCACTCAAGGATGCGCTTATTCCCGCGTCTTCCTTAACGCCGTTTATTAAAGAAACGATAAAAAAATTGTCTTTTTTGTATGGGATCAAAGCGCTGGATATGAAAAACCTGGTTTTGTCTTCTTTGAATGAGCAGGATGAAATTGATGTAGACGAGCTTCGAAAGTCTGCACGTAACGCGTACCAGTTTGAGTCAGGCGGCCGTCTTCCTGACATGACGCCGCGTATGGGAAGCCCCGAACATAAAGAAGTAGTTCAGCCGAAAACGCAGGAAGAAAAGCTGATTTTTCATTGTGAATCGGTCACACCTTATCAAATGATGATCGATATATCAGATAGAGCGCCTTCATCTGTTGATATGAAGCTGATTGAACAGGTGATGCTTCAATACGATTTTACGCCAGGTGTGATGAATGCACTTATTCAATATGTTATGCTGAGATCAAATATGAAGCTGTCGAAAAGCTTTATGGACAAAATTGCTGCTCAGTGGGCGCGTAAAAAAGTGAAAACAGCCAAAGAAGGCATTGAACTGGCGAGAAGCGAGCAAAAGCAATCAAAGGAATGGACGTCCAGTAAATCAAAAGCCGGCCAAAAACCGAATGTGAGAGCCACCCGTATAGAAAGAATGCCGGACTGGCTTCAGGAAAAAGATCAAAAGTCTAAACGCTCTCCAGAAGAAGAGAAAGCACTTGAGAAAGAAAGCCGTGAACTTGAAGAGAGAATTAAAAATAGGCAGCGAAGAAGGCAGGCGATGAAGACAAATGAAAAGGATTAATGAAAGTTTAAAGAAAATGACAAATTCGCTTGATTTTCAATCGCGCTTTGAGGCTATGCGAAATGAAATTTTAAGCGATCCGTCTATTAGAAATTTTATTGAGAAAAATAAAAGTGATTTATCTGATGAGGCGATCCAAAAAAATTTGGTGAAACTATATGAGTATAAGACTCAAAGTAAAAAATGTGATAAATGCCCAAGCCTTTCTCAATGTATAAACATCATGCAAGGCTTTGAGCCGGAATTGTTGTGGCGTCGAGGAAGAGTAGAGCTGGATTACCATCGTTGCTCGCGAAAAATAAATGACGACCAGAAAAAAGAGAATGAAAAATTAATTAAAAGTTTGTATGTGCCAAAAAATATACTTAATGCCAGATTTGATGACCTGGATTTTAAAGATCCTGATCGACATAATGCAATAAAAGCAGCAGAAGAATTTGTCGAGAACTATATAAAAGATAAGCAAACGAAAGGCCTGTACATTTACGGAGCGTTTGGCGTGGGCAAGTCATATTTGTTAGGCGCTATCGCAAATGATCTGGCTGAGGAAAATAATACATCTTCACTTATCATGTACTTTCCGGAATTTGTAAGGGAAATGAAGCAATCTTTAAGTGATCAATCACTGGATAGTAAGCTGGAGAAAGTAAAAAGTGCGCCAGTGCTTATGATAGATGATATTGGAGCCGAGTCTATGTCCAGCTGGGTACGCGATGATATCTTAGGAACGATTCTTCAGTTTAGAATGCTTGAAAATCTGCCAACGCTTTTTACATCTAATTTTAAGCTTGACGATTTAGAATACCATCTTACTTACTCACAACGTGGAGAACAAGAAGGGCTAAAAGCAAAGCGGATCATGGAGCGCATTAAATATCTGGCGCTTCCGGTTGAAATGGCCGGTATGAACCGCCGTCATTAAAACTCATGCTTGATTTTGAATGAACGGGAGACTATAATAACGTCATACGAAAAGCGAAGACAGGGACATGTTTTATTTGAGACGTCTACAGAGAGGGAAAGCAAAAGAGCTGCAACTTTCCCGTCGGACCAAATAAATTCACCACCCTCGAGCTCTGCTTCTGAACCTGAAAGTAAGAAGCGGCGGCACCAGACCGTTATCTGACTGCAATTGAGCCAGGGATTCCCTGGAAAGTTGGGTGGAACCGCGATTAAACCTCGCCCCTTCATTTATGGAGGAGCGGGGTTTTTTGTCGTTTAAAAAGAAGGAGGAAACACATATGTCGATTCAATTAACATTCCCAGATGGCGCTGTAAAGGAATTTCCGTCTGGAACAACAATGGAAGAAGTGGCGCAGTCAATCAGCCCGGGTCTGCGTAAAAAAGCACTTGCGGGAAAAGTCTCAGGTCAGTTTATTGATTTAAAAACACCAATCGAGCAGGATGGCGCGATTGAAATTATCACACCGGAGCATGCGGATGCGCTTGAAGTGCTGCGCCACAGTACAGCGCACTTGATGGCTCAGGCAATCAAGCGTGTTTATGGAGCTGATAAAGTCAAGCTTGGTGTTGGGCCGGTTATCGAGGGCGGCTTTTACTATGACATTGATCTTGACGAATCTATTACACCAGAAGATTTGCCGAAAATTGAAAAAGAAATGAAAAAGATCATTAACGAAAATGTGCCAGTTATCCGTAAAGAAGTGTCACGTGTGGAAGCAGAGCAGTTTTTCAAAGAAATCAATGATGAATATAAACTGGAGCTTCTCCAGGCGATTCCAGCGGACGAAACCGTAACACTTTATGAGCAGGGTGATTTCACTGATTTATGTCGCGGTGTGCACGTTCCGTCAACGGGAAAATTAAAAGAATTCAAGCTGCTGAATATTGCCGGTGCATACTGGCGCGGAAATTCCGATAATAAAATGCTTCAGCGCATTTATGGAACAGCTTTCTTTAAAAAGGAAGACCTTGAACATCACTTGAAGATGATTGAAGAAGCAAAAGAGCGCGATCACCGCAAAATCGGAAAAGAGCTTGATTTGTTTACCAATTCTCAGAAAGTTGGACAGGGTCTGCCGCTCTGGCTGCCAAAAGGCGCAACAATACGCCGTATTATTGAGCGCTATATCGTCGATAAAGAAGTAAGCCTTGGCTATGATCACGTATATACTCCGGTGCTTGGAAGCGTTGAATTGTATAAAACAAGCGGCCATTGGGGGCATTATCAAGAAGGCATGTTTCCGGCGATGGAAATGGATAATGAAGATCTTGTGCTTCGCCCAATGAACTGCCCGCATCATATGATGATTTACAAAAATGATATTCACAGCTATCGTGAGCTGCCAATTCGTATTGCGGAACTGGGTACGATGCACCGCTATGAAATGTCAGGAGCGCTCGCTGGCCTTCAGCGCGTTCGCGGTATGACATTAAATGATGCTCATATTTTTGTTCGCCCAGATCAGATCAAAGAGGAATTAAAGCGTGTTGTTGAATTGATACTCGCTGTGTACGAGGATTTCGGCTTGAACGATTATTCATTCCGTCTGTCTTATCGTGATCCGGAAAACACTGAAAAATATTACAATGATGATGAAATGTGGGAAAAAGCACAGGCGATGCTGAAAGAAGCAATGGATGATTTTGGAATGGAATATGTTGAGGCAGAAGACGAAGCGGCATTTTACGGGCCGAAGCTTGATGTACAGGTGAAAACAGCGCTTGGTAAAGAAGAAACGTTGTCTACTGTGCAGCTGGATTTCCTTCTTCCGGAACGCTTTGACTTAACGTATGTCGGGGAAGATGGCAAGCAGCACCGTCCGGTCGTTATTCATCGTGGTGTTGTTTCCACAATGGAACGCTTTGTTGCGTTTTTGATTGAGGAATACAAAGGGGCATTCCCAACATGGCTTGCACCTGTGCAGGTTCAAATCATTCCTGTTTCCAATGAGGTTCACTACGACTATGCAAGAAAATTACAGGATGAGCTGAAGGCAGCCGGTATCCGTGTCGAGATGGACAGCCGTGAAGAAAAGCTTGGCTACAAAATCCGTGAATCACAAATGAAGAAAATTCCATACATGCTTGTTGTTGGTGATAAAGAACTTGAGGGCGGTACGGTGAATGTCCGCAAGTATGGTGAACAGAAGTCTGAAACAATGTCTTTTGACGCTTTCCGCGACCTTGTTCAAAAAGAAGGCAAACGTTAAGAAAAAAACTATTGTTTTTTTTGAAAAGCAATGGTATTATTTAAAACGTTGGTTCTTTCAATTTGTTTTCTGGACATTTGAAAGACGATATGATATAGTTACTTAGGTGAATAAAACACGTAATAAAAGAAAGCAGAAGCACCCGCTTCTCACCTCGTCTGGCAAACAAGCTGGCAGGTTGACATGGTAAACGACTAAGCTGACTCGTTCAGCTTTTTACTGGCGGGGCATCTACTTCTAGATGTCTCGCTTTTTTCATGCTGCAGTGCGCTTCTCTTTTAACCAGTGTTTTTTAAAATGACCCGGAGGTGGCTTATTATTAGCAAAGACATGAATTTAAACGAAGGCATTCGTGCCCGTGAAGTACGCTTGATCGATCAAAACGGCGATCAGCTCGGCATCAAACAAAAACGCGAAGCACTTGAAATTGCTGCCCGCGTAAATCTTGATCTTGTACTTGTTGCTCCGAATGCGAAACCACCTGTAGCCCGTATCATGGACTACGGCAAATTCAAATTCGAACAGCAGAAGAAAGAGAAAGAAGCCCGCAAAAACCAGAAAATCATCCAATTAAAAGAAGTGCGCTTCAGTCCAACGATTGATGACCACGATTTTAATACCAAGCTTCGCAATGCGATTAAGTTCTTGGAAAAAGGTGACAAAGTAAAAGCATCGATCCGATTCAAAGGACGTGCGATTACGCATAAAGAAATCGGCCAGCGTGTACTTGACCGCTTTGCAGAAGCGTGCAAGGACGTTGCGACTGTTGAGTCCAAGCCGAAAATGGACGGCCGTAGTATGTTCCTTATTATGGCGCCTAAAAACGAAAAGTAAACCAGTTTGAGGAGGAAGACGAAATGCCAAAAATGAAAACTCACCGTGGTTCTGCCAAACGTTTCAAGAAAACAGGTTCAGGTAAACTGAAACGTTCACATGGTTACACAAGCCACTTGTTTGCAAACAAATCTACTAAACAAAAACGTAAATTGCGTAAAAGCGCAATGGTTTCTAAAGGCGATTTCAAACGCATTCGCCACATGCTTGACAATCTGTAAGAAAAATTTTTGTAACATCACTAGGAGGGAAATAGTATGCCACGCGTAAAAGGCGGTACTGTAACACGCAAACGTCGTAAAAAGGTTCTTAAATTAGCAAAAGGTTATTTCGGTTCGAAACATCGTTTATATAAAGTTGCCAACCAACAAGTTATGAAATCCCTGCAATATGCATACCGGGATCGCCGTAACAAAAAACGTGACTTCCGCAAATTGTGGATCACTCGTATCAACGCAGCTGCTCGCACAAACGGTCTTTCTTATAGCCGTTTAATGCACGGTTTGAAGCTTGCTGGTATCGAAGTGAACCGCAAAATGCTTGCTGATCTTGCTGTTAGCGATTCACAAGCATTTGCACAGCTTGCAGACGCTGCAAAAAAACAACTAGGTTAATAACCTCAAAACCGTCCTGATTGATCAGGGCGGTTTTTTCGTATACATAAACATCATCTGTGACGCTGAAGACCCAAGACGAGTAGAATATGGGCTGAATTGCTGGTCCATCATCTTGTCGTTTTTTTAAAAAAGAGAAAGGGGCCGTTCTCCAAATTAGGCTGTTTCGGGAAAAGTTTGTTAAAATAAAGAAGGAGGAAAGCAGATGTCTATTGTTTTTATTTATTTTATCTTTATAAACTTTATCGCTTATCTTACAATGGCAAATGACAAAAAAAAGGCTCAGAAGCGGCTTTATCGAACCAGGGAAAGGACGCTCTGGCTGCTGGCTTTGCTTGGTGGTGCGCCCGGCGGATGGGTCGCCATGCAGACGTATCGGCATAAAACAAAGCATGCATCCTTTAAATATGGAATGCCGCTCCTTGCTGTGCTTGATTTGATCGTGTTAGCCATGATAGGAGGAACAGCCATTTGAATATGAATACATTGTTTCACATGCAGCGCGGACTTGATTCTTACATAGAAAAAGAGCATAACCTGGAAGGAACCGACCTGTTTGACCAAAAGGTGCTTGCTCTGCTTGTTGAAATAGGCGAACTGGCCAATGAAACCCGCTGCTTTAAATTTTGGAGTACAAAAGGTCCTTCAGATCGAAGTGTAATTTTAGAGGAATTCGTAGATGGCGTCCATTTTATTTTATCACTCGGTATTTTAACAAATTGGACAGATACCACTCCGGCGTCTCAGCAGCCTGCTAAAACGGTGACTGATCAGTTTTTGCTGGTGACAGGAGCGATTCATGCCTTTCACCAAAGCAAAACAAAGAAAGCTTATCAATTACTAATGAACCGCTTTTTCACACTGGGTGATATGCTTGGGTTTTCAACAAAAGAAGTGGAAGAAGCGTATATTGCCAAAAATGAAGTAAACTATAAACGCCAGCAATCGGGCTACTAAGAAAGGGGATTTTATTTAATGAAGAAACTGGATGAAACATTGACGATGCTAAAAGAGTTAACCGACGCAAAGGGGATTGCCGGAAATGAACGTGAAGCACGTGAAGTGATGCAAAAGTATATCGAGCCATTCGCTGAAGAAGTCACAACAGATGGGCTTGGCAGCTTGATTGCGAAAAAAACAGGAGATGCAAACGGACCCAAAATTATGGTGGCTGGACACCTGGATGAAGTCGGCTTTATGGTTACACGCATTGATGACAAGGGATTCATTCGTTTTCAAACCGTTGGCGGATGGTGGAGCCAGGTTATGCTCGCGCAGCGTGTGACAATCGTGACCCGTAAAGGAGATGTAACGGGCGTGATCGGTTCAAAGCCGCCGCATATTTTGCCGGCTGAAGCACGCAAAAAACCGGTTGATATTAAAGATATGTTTATCGATATTGGAGCATCAAGTCGTGAAGAAGCTTCAGAATGGGGCGTGCGTCCTGGCGACATGGTCGTTCCATACTTTGAATTTACCGTTATGAATAATGAAAAAATGCTCCTTGCTAAAGCATGGGATAACCGAATTGGCTGTGCGATTGCCATTGATGTGATGAAATATGTGAAGGATAAACAACATGCGAATATTGTTTACGGTGTTGGGACTGTACAGGAAGAGGTCGGTCTGCGTGGAGCGAAAACGTCCGCTCACCAAATCGGTCCGGATATCGCGTTTGGTGTTGATGTCGGCATTGCCGGCGACACACCGGGCGTAACGGAAAAAGAAGCAATGGGTAAAATGGGCAAAGGCCCGCAAATCATTTTGTATGATGCATCGATGGTATCCCACAAAGGACTGCGTGACTTTGTAACAGACGTAGCAGATGAATTGAATATTCCTTATCAATTTGACGCTATGGCAGGCGGCGGAACAGATTCCGGGGAAATTCATAAAACAGGCAACGGTGTTCCGTCATTGTCTGTGACGATTGCTACACGCTATATTCATTCTCATGCAGCTATGCTTCACCGTGATGATTATGAAAATGCTGTAAAGCTGCTTGGAGAAGTTATCCTTCGCCTTGACCGCGATACGGTTAATACCATCACTTTTGATTGAAAATAAAACCGCTCACAGCGCTGTGAGCGGTTTTTAATGTTACTGAAGAGCTGATGCCATACGTTCTAACACAACTTTTTGCTCTTCCGTTGTGCTTTTTTTCCAGAAAAGTTCAAGCATCACACCAAGACCTGGAAGTGTTTTTTCTTCGCCATTTGAAATGGCATCCTGAATAACAGCCGATAATTCATTTGGGTTTTGTCCGTTTAAATTTTGAATAATAGCGCCTCGTAAATTCATGTGTATCCCTCCTTGTTTTGATTATTTTTACCACTACAGCGCCCATTATACAGAGAAATGCTATAATGGATTACGGCGAAAGGAGAATGACATTGACTTACATTCAATCCGTAAACAACACGCATATAAAACAGCTGAATAAACTATGGACAAAAAAAGAACGGGATAAAACAGGCCTCTATATGCTTGAAGGCTTTCATCTTGTGGAAGAGGCGCTTCGCTATAAAGACCAAATAGAGGAACTTCTTTTATCAGAAAAAGCAGCAGTACCCGCATCATGGAATATAGATAATATAAACGTGACGATGATTTCGGAAGAGGTAGCGAAAAAGCTTTCTGACACTGAAAACGGCCAGGGTGTTTTTGCAGTGTGCAGAAAACAGGAATCAGCAGGGCTGCCGGCAGGAAAAACGTTTCTGATGCTTGATGCTGTCCAGGACCCGGGCAACATTGGCACGATGATCCGGACTGCTGATGCAGCCGGGATTGATGCGGTGCTGCTCAGCCATGGATCTGCTGATCTATTCAATCCAAAAGTGCTTCGTTCTGCACAGGGAAGCCATTTTCACCTGCCTATTGTCAGCATGGATTTAATCGAAGCGGCCGAGGAACTTCAAAAGCGAGATATTCCCGTGTACGGAACGGCTTTAGATGGAGCATCGGATTACAGACAAGAACAGGCGGGACCGTTTGCATTGATTGTGGGCAACGAAGGAAATGGCGTGCGTCCAGAGCTTTTAGCAAAAACAACAAAAAATGTATACATTCCGATTTTCGGACAAAGCGAATCGCTGAACGTTGCAGTGGCAGCCGGCATCCTTCTTTATCATTTTCGGGAAAACAATTGAATTCTAAAAATGGGTTGTCTATAATAAGAAAGTATAAAATTTGATAATTAAAAGGCAATGACGGAGAAAAGTACGCCATCCTTCTTTTTTTAGGAAGAAAATGCCCTGACTGAAAGCATTTTTAAAAAGAAATGGCTGAAGTTCACCTCCCGAGCCGGTGCTTGGACCACACTCGTGTAAAGGCATACCGGTTTTTACCGTTATCTGAATGAAGTGAATACGTGTTTTTTTTGCGTATTAAAAAGGGTGGTACCGCGATATCAAAAGCCTCGTCCCTTTCCGGGAACGGGGCTTTTTTTGTTGCCAAAAAGGAGGAAAAAACGTGGAAGAACAGTTGAAAGGGCTGCAGGAAGAAGCGATTTTAAAAGCAGCGGCTGCACAGGATTTAAAGGAACTGAATGATGTACGCGTAGCGTATCTTGGCAAAAAAGGGCCTGTAACAGAAGTGCTAAAAGGCATGGGCAAGCTGTCGGCAGAAGAGCGTCCGAAAATGGGAGCGCTTGTGAATGTCGTGCGTGAAGCGATCACAAAAGCGATTGAATCAAAGCAGGCTTCTCTAGAGTCTGAAGCCATTCAAAAACAGCTGGCAGAGGAATCCATTGATGTGACACTGCCGGGCCGTCCAGTGAAACTTGGCGGACATCATCCGCTTACGCGTGTGACCGAAGAAATTGAAGACTTGTTTATTGGTATGGGTTACAAAGTAGCGGAAGGACCGGAAGTGGAGCAGGATTATTACAACTTCGAAGCACTTAACCTGCCAAAAGGTCATCCGGCGCGTGATATGCAGGATACCTTTTACATTACACCAGAGTTGTTAATGCGTACGCACACGTCACCGGTGCAGGTACGGACGATGCTTGAGCATGCAGGTAAAGGACCCGTTAAAATTATTTGTCCGGGTAAAGTGTATCGCCGCGACAGCGATGATGCGACGCATTCCCACCAATTCAATCAGATTGAAGGGCTTGTGGTTGGCGAAAACATCCGCATGAGTGACTTGAAAGGCACACTGGATGCGTTCGCAAAGAAAATGTTTGGTGAAGACCGCGAAATCCGCCTTCGTCCAAGCTTTTTCCCGTTCACTGAGCCATCTGTTGAAGTAGATGTCAGCTGCATGTGCGGCGGCAAAGGATGCTCGATCTGCAAGGGCACTGGCTGGATTGAAGTGCTTGGTGCCGGAATGGTACATCCAAATGTACTGGAAATGGCCGGTTTTGATTCAAATGTGTACTCCGGCTTTGCATTCGGCATGGGGCAGGAGCGCATTGCCATGCTGAAGTACGGCATTGATGATATCCGCCACTTTTACACGAACGACCTGCGTTTCTTAAAGCAATTTTCTGTACATGAATAAGGAGGAATTAACCCATGTTTGTTTCATATAAATGGCTGTCTCAATATGTGGACATTGCCGACCAAACACCGGAAGAGCTGGCGGAGAAAATTACACGCGCCGGTATTGAAGTAGAAGGCGTTGAAATGCCTGCTTCTGAAATGAAAGGCATTGTGGTAGGGTATGTACAATCACGTGAACAGCATCCGAATGCCGACAAATTAAGCAAGTGCCTTGTAGATGTGGGCGAAGCGGAGCCAGTACAAATCATCTGTGGTGCCAAAAATGTAGATGCCGGCCAGTTTGTTGCCGTTGCCAGAACCGGTGCGGTTTTGCCGGGTAACTTTAAAATCAAACGTGCAAAGCTGCGCGGTGAGGAATCAAACGGCATGATTTGCTCGCTTTCCGAGCTTGGGATTGAAAGCCGCTTAAATCCGAAAGAATACGCGGAAGGCATTTTTAATTTTCCAAATGATGTAACGCCAGGGGAGGATGCGCTTGCTGCCTTGAACCGTGACGATGCGATTCTGGAATTGTCCCTAACACCGAACCGCTCGGACGCACTCAGCATGATCGGGGTAGCGTATGAAGTAGCTGCCATCCTGGGCCGAGATGTCAAGCTGCCGGAGCCAAAGCCGGCTGAAGCGGCTGAACAGGCGTCAGACGCGATTCGTATTCACATTGACGCACCGGAAGACAACCCGCTTTATATTGCGCGTGTTGTGAAAAACGTAAAAATCGGCCCGTCACCGCTCTGGATGCAGACGCTACTCATGAATGCCGGTGTTCGTCCGCACAATAACGTCGTTGATATTACAAATTACGTATTGATGGAATACGGACAGCCGCTTCACGCTTTTGACCTTCACCGGATCGAAACAGGTGAAATCGTGGTTCGCCGAGCTGCAGAAGGTGAAAAGTTCACAACACTTGATGACGCAGAACGGACATTATCAGCCGATCAGCTTGTGATTACAAACGGGCAGGAGCCGATCGCCCTCGCCGGTGTAATGGGAGGAGCAAACTCGGAAGTAACTGACCAAACCGTAAATGTATTAATTGAGTCTGCTTATTTTAACGGTCAAACCGTCCGTACAGCTTCTAAAGCGCACGGTCTTCGTTCAGAAGCAAGCGCCCGTTTTGAAAAAGGGGTAGATCCATCCCGTGTGCAGGCGGCATGTGACCGTGCGGCCGAGCTTATGTCAGAGCTTGCAGAAGGAACGGTTCTTTCAGGATCGGTTGTGGCCGGGGAGTATGCACCCGAGCCTAAAGAAGTATCCGTTACATTGGATCGTTTAAATACCCGCCTTGGCACAAGCTTAACAATGGAAAACGTGGAAGATATCTTCAGCCGTTTGAAATTTAAAACAGCAACAAACGGGGATACCATCACCGTGACCGTGCCAACGCGCCGTGGCGATATCACTATTCCGGAGGATTTAACGGAAGAAGTAGCCCGTCTTTATGGCTATGACCATATTCCGCTTACACTGCCGGAGGGAGAAGCGCTGCCGGGAGCTTTATCACCGTATCAGCTTGGGCGCCGCATCGTTCGCCGTTATTTGGAAGGAGCCGGCTTTACTCAAGCTGTAACGTACTCTTTAACATCCCAGAAGCGGGCAACACAGTTTGCGCTTGAGGTACGCGAGCCGGTCGCGCTTGCGATGCCGATGAGTGAAGAGCGTGCGTACTTGCGTGAAAGCCTGCTGCCGCATTTAATTGAAGCAGCTGCTTACAACAATGCACGTCAAATGGGATCTGTCGCTTTATACGAAACGGGCTCCGTTTATTTAAATGAAGGGGATAACGTGCAGCCGAAAGAAGAAGAGCGGCTTGCCGGGATCGTTACAGGGCTTTGGCAGGAACATCTATGGCAGGGAGAGAAAAAAGCTGTTGATTTCTTTGCCGTAAAAGGTGTGATTGAAGGAATAGCAGCTCGTCTTGGCTTGACCGACCGCCTATCGTTCCAAAAAGCTGCGCCGGAAGGATTTCACCCGGGCCGTACAGCCTTTGTGCTGCTTGATGGGCAGCCGGTCGGAGTCATTGGGCAAATTCATCCATCACTTACAAAAGAAGTAGATGTAAAAGAAGCTTATTTGTTTGAATTAAAGCTTGATGTTCTCTTGAGTGTGGAACGCCCGGCGCTTTCTTATACGCCGATTCCGCGTTTTCCATCCATCAGCCGCGATATTGCCCTTGTAGTAGACAGCGCCGTTGAAGCAGCTTCGCTTGAGTCCATCATTAAAGAAGCAGGCGGAGCGCTTTTAACAAACGTTCATGTGTTTGATGTATATGAAGGAGAGCGGATGGAAGCAGGCAAGAAATCTGTTGCCTTTGCTCTGACGTATATGAATCCCGAGAAAACATTAACAGACGAAGAAGTAACCGCGGTGCATGAAAAAGTACTTGCTGCACTCAAAGACAAAGCAAACGCTGATTTGCGCGCATAAAAGAAAAAAGCAGTCCCTCACATAGCGGGACTGCTTTTTTGATGAAAAATATACTTTCTGGGCCGGAATAAGCTCTTTTAAACCGGATTTTTAAAGTGGCAGGCCGGATTTTGGGGGAATCCGGCTTTCGAATGGGATAAACCGGCCACAATTTTTTTATTCCGTTTCTGCAGGAATAAACCATTATCTTCCTCGCACGATCTGTCTTGCTTTTTCCGTATTGGCAAAATGAAGCTTGGTAAAATGACGCAGCACACTTTCATTGTACGTTCGAAGGAGACGGGCAGCCGCTTCGTCAACCTTTTGGCCGGCGCCTTTCGGAAGCTTAAAGCCCGCTTTTTCGGACAGCAGATCCATTTCTTTCAAAAAAGCATAGCGGGCCAGAATCGAAGCAGCCGCTACAGATAAATGGATGCTCTCACCCTTTGTGCTGAAAAAGACGTTTTCTTCTACGATCCGTTTCTGCCCTTTTAAGTGCCGGTAATAAATCGGTTTTTCAGCAAATTGGTCGATTAGGATGGCTTCTGGCTTAACAGGGGATATTTTTTCCTGCAGCTTGCCGAGCGCCTGATTATGCAAAATGGCTTTTATTTTCCCTTGCGACATGCCGCTTTCCTGCAGATCATTGTATTTTTCATTGCGCAAAACAAGCAGGCTGTATGGAAGGGTTTTAAGCAGCTTTTTTGCAACCGAGACAATTTCCGGGTCTTTCATATCTTTCGAATCACGTACACCAAGTGCGGCAAGCTCGGAGATTCGACTCCTTTCGACGTAGGCGGCTACGACTGTAATAGGTCCGAAATAATCTCCGGTGCCCACTTCATCGCTTCCCATGACCGACATTTGAGCAAACCCAGCGGGCAGCTGCCCGCTCGGCTGGGACACTTTTTTCTGCTTGGGAACAGCGGCCTGTCCGTCCCATTTAGCGGACTCTGTTTGGGCTTGTCTGCCTTGAAACAGAACTTTACCTGACCGGTAGCCTGTCACAGAACAGCCGTCTACTTTTGCCGCAAAAACAGCGCCAGCAGGAAGCTTTGTTGAAATTCCGTAATGATCTTTCATTTTTTGAAGTGTAGCTTCGTTTACAACAAGGACAGTATGACTCAATTCGACACCCTCCAGACTTTCTTCCTTTTCACGGTAAATGACTCATGGTATGATATATAACAGAATTGCAACAGAAATGGGGGCCTTGCATTTGTCAGATAGACAAAAGACTCGCCTAACAGTTGACATTTACGGTTATCAGTACACAATTGTTGGAACTGAATCAGAATACCATATTCGCCGCGTGACGGAAATGGTTGACGATAAAATGCGTGAAATCGGCAGCCGCAATGCTTCGCTCGATACGCAGAAAATTGCGGTGCTGACGGCTGTTAATATGGTGAACGATTATTTAAAAATGGAAGAAGAATTGGAACAAATGAAAATGGAAATGAGCCGAATGAAAAATCGGAACGCCGTTAACGGCTGAAAACTTCTCTCCTATTTGGTAGAGAAGTTTTTTTCTGCTACTATAAAAGAAAAGCAGGTGACCTATATGGTAAATAAAAAAGACATTATTCGACTACTTGAAAAAATCGCAATTTATATGGAACTAAAAGGGGACAATCCATTTAAAATATCCGCATTTCGAAAAGCGGCTGCTGCTCTTGAGCAGGACGACCGCAGTCTTTCTGAAATTGATGATGTAACAAAGCTGTCCGGCATTGGAAAAGGAACCGCTGCTGTGATTACGGAGTACATGGAAACAGGGCAATCAACTGTACTAACCGAGCTGTCAAGTGAAGTGCCGGAAGGGCTTGTAGCCCTGCTCGGTCTACCGGGGCTCGGCGGCAAAAAAATTGCCAAGCTGTATAAGGAGCTCGGTATTACCAGCATGGTTGAACTAAAAGCAGCCTGTGAGGAACATCGCGTACAGGAGCTCGCCGGGTTTGGCGCTAAAACGGAAGAAAAAATTCTGGCAGCAGTAGCAAAGGCCGGCACGCAGCCCGAGCGGCTTCCGATTATGTATGTAATGCCTGTTGCAGAAGGTATTGAAGCATATCTCGACAGCTTCGAGGAAATTAGCCGCTTTTCACGTGCCGGCAGCTTGCGGCGTCTGCGTGAAACAGTCAAAGACCTTGACTTTATTGTAGCCACTGAACAGCCAGAGCGGGTAAAGGAACATCTTTTAGCGATGCCGGAGATCAAAGAAGTGATTGCCGCCGGGCCAACAAAGGTGTCAGTTATTATTGGAGGAGAGTTTGATCTGTCGATTGATTTCCGTATTGTCACGCCGGATCAATTTGCGAGCGCACTCCATCACTTTACTGGTTCGAAAGATCATAATGTGAAGATCCGCCAAATTGCGAAAGAGCGGGACGAAAAAGTAAGCGAATACGGTATTGAGCAGCCTGATGGCAGCGTAAAAACATTTGACAGTGAGGAATCGCTGTACTACCATCTTGGGCTTCCGTATTTTCCGCCGGAAATTCGCGAGGACGGCACAGAAACGGATAAATATAAAGCGGGTACTTTAATTGAATTGTCTGATATAAAAGGTGATTTGCATATGCACACAGCCTGGTCGGACGGAGCATTTTCGATTGAAGAAATGATTGAAGCATGCCGCACGCGCGGATACGAGTACATGGCCATTACAGATCACTCTAAATATTTAAAAGTAGCAAACGGATTGTCTGTTGACAGGCTGATCCGCCAAAACGAGGAAATCAAAGAATGGAATGCCAAATATAGTGATATCGAAATCCTATCTGGCATTGAAATGGATATTCTTCCAGATGGAACGCTTGACTATGAGGACGACGTTTTAAAGCAGCTGGATTTTGTCATCGCATCGATTCATTCAAGCTTTTCGCAGACGCAGGCGCAGATTATGGAGCGTTTAAAAACAGCACTGTACAATCCATATGTAAAACTGATTGCCCACCCGACCGGACGGATTATTGGCCGGCGAGACGGCTATTCGGTTGACATGGCGGAGCTGATCCGGCTTGCTGCCGAAACAAATACCGCACTGGAATTAAATGCAAATCCGCACCGGCTCGATTTGTCCGCTGAGCACTTAAAGGCGGCACAGGAAGCCGGTGCGAAAATAATGATTAATACAGATGCCCATGCCATCGAGCATCTTCAATTTATGGAAACAGGCGCGAGTGCTGGCCGAAAAGGATGGCTACGGCCGGAAACGGTTGTTAATACATGGCCAAAAGCGGAGCTGATGTCATTTCTCCGCCGCTTGTAAGCGTCTTTAAAGGAGTCGAAACGCATTGAATAAAAAAGTGCTTGCCACACTTGAATTTGATAAAATCATTGCAAAATTGGCCGAACACGCATCTTCTGAAGTGGGCCGGCAGTTTGCGGAAGAATTAAAGCCATCACAAAATAAAGAGGAAGTCCAGCGGTGGCTTGATGAAACAGAAGAAGCGGCTGCTGTGATTCGAATTAAAGGCAATGTACCGCTTGCCGGTATTTATGACATTCGGCCGCATGCCAAGCGCGCTCAAATCGGCGGTGTTTTAAGTGGAGCTGAATTGATGCGGATTGCGAGTACGATCGCTGCAAGCCGGCACATCCGTAATTTTATTGACGATGTGCGCTCAGAAGGACAGGTAACGCTGCGTATTTTACCGGAAAAAACCTCTGTTATTCCTGTTCTGACAGAATTAGAGCATAAAATTAAGCATACAGTTGATGAAAATGGGCGTGTGCTCGATTCTGCGAGTGACAGCCTGCGTCATATCCGTCATGGCATGCGTTCAGCAGAATCACGTATCCGGGCAAAGCTGGAAAGTCTGACACGCGGGCAAAGCGCCCAAAAAATGCTGTCGGATGCAATTGTAACCATTCGAAATGACCGCTATGTGATTCCGGTAAAGCAGGAATACCGTTCCCATTATGGTGGCATCGTACATGATCAATCGTCTTCTGGACAAACCCTCTTTATTGAACCGGCATCCGTTGTCAGCTTAAACAATGAGCTGCGAGAGCTAACGGTCAAAGAACAATATGAAGTAGAAAAGATTTTACAGGAGCTGACAGCCCAGACAGCTGAACACGCGCCCGGTCTTTTTACCATGACGAAAATGCTGTCCGAAATTGATTTTATTTTTACAAAAGGAAAATTTGCCCGCTCGATGAGTGCAACAAAGCCGCTTTTGAATGAGGAGGGGTATATTCATTATATTGGAGCGCGTCATCCGCTTTTGCCTGCGGACGAAGCAGTAGCGAGTGATATCGAAATTGGCCGCGACTACACAGCAATTGTTATTACTGGGCCGAATACAGGGGGGAAAACCGTTACGTTAAAAACAACCGGTCTTTCCGTATTGATGGCGCAGTCCGGCTTGTTTATTCCGGCGGAGGACGGATCGGAAACCGCTGTTTTCCAGTCTGTGTTTGCAGATATCGGCGATGAGCAGTCAATTGAACAAAACTTGAGTACGTTTTCTTCCCATATGGTCAACATTGCGGCCATGTTGAAAGAAATTGATCATGAAAGCCTTGTCCTGTTTGATGAGCTTGGATCAGGAACCGACCCGCAGGAAGGCTCCGCTCTAGCTATTTCCATTTTAGATGAAGTCATCGGCCGGGGGGCACGAATTATCGCCACGACACACTACCCCGAATTAAAAGCGTACGGGTACAACCGTGACCGTGTCATTAATGCAAGCGTGGAATTTGATGTAGAAACCTTGAGTCCGACCTACCGATTGTTGATTGGTATACCAGGGCGAAGCAATGCTTTTGAAATCTCCAAACGAATCGGTCTTGATACCAATATCATTGAAAATGCCCGTAACATGATCAGTGCGGATTCACATGAAGTCGATAACATGATTGCAGCGCTTGATGAAAGCCGCCGTAAGGCCGAACAGCACGAGCAGGAGACGCGGGACTATTTGCGCGATACAGAAAAGCTGCACCGTGACCTGCAAAAAGAAGTAATCGCTTATCATGAGCAGAAAGAAAAGATGGAGGAAAAAGCGCGTGCTGAAGCGGCTGAAATTGTAGCAAAAGCGCGTGTGGAAGCAGAAGAGGTCATGAAAGAGCTGCGGGCCCTTCGATTAGCAGGCGGCGCGAATGTCAAGGAGCATGAGCTGATCGAGGCGCGAAAACGGCTTGAAGGTGCTGTGCCAGAACAGAAAACGAAAAAACCGGCTATTGAACCAGCAAAGCGTCAGTGGAAACCAGGTGATGAAGTGAAAGTAATCAGCTTCGGCCAAAAAGGAAACATTATCGAAAAGGCGGCCGGGGATGAATGGGTTGTTCAAATGGGGATCATCAAAATGAAGGTAGCGGAATCAGATATGCAGTTTATTAAATCTGATAAAAAGAAAGAGCCAAAACCGATTGCGACACTTCGAGGTAAAGATTTTCATGTTTCCTCTGAATTGGATTTACGCGGTGAGCGCTATGAAGATGCACTGAAGAGAGTAGAAAAATATTTGGACGATGCACTTTTAGCCGGTTATCATCAAGTATCCATTATTCATGGGAAAGGTACTGGCGCTCTTATGAAAGGTGTACGCAGCTATTTAACAAAACACCGGTTGGTAAAGAATATACGTTTTGGCGGAGCGGGCGAAGGCGGACTCGGAGTGACAATCGCTGAACTAAAATAAGGGGGGCCAGAATGACAGGTTTTTGGGAAAATCAATATGTTCAACTGGCGGGCTATTACAGCATTGCGACGATCTGCATTATTCTCTGTCTCGCTATATTTGAGTTAGTCACATCCTACCGGAATTGGGAGGAAATCAAAAAAGGAAATATGGCAGTGGCTATGGCAACAGGGGGAAAAATCTTTGGTATTGCCAACGTGTTTCGTCACTCTATTTTACACAATGACTCTGTTTTAACGATGGCAGGATGGGGCATCTTTGGCTTTATTCTGCTATTGATCGGTTATTTTATGTTTGAATTTCTGACGCCGAGCTTTAATGTAGACAAAGAAATTGAACAGGATAACCGTGCTGTCGGCTTTATTTCATTCGTGATTTCAGCAGGTCTTTCATACATGATTGGCGCTGCGCTTCTGTAAAGAAAAGAGGGGCGAAGAGATGGAAACATTGGCAAAAGTACTAATAGCCTGCTGTGCAGCTTTTTTGATTGTTGGTATCATTTATATGATGATGAATTAATAAAATAAACGTGTATGTAACGAAATGAAAAAGCGGTTTTAAAGCCGCTTTTTCTTGTCTTGTAAAATGAATTAGCATTCATTATACTGTAAGGAGCACGTATTCTTTTCGCAAGGGGTGGGTGAAGATGTCCGAAAAACCGTGGCTGCTTCATTATCCAGAGGAAATTCCCGCTGCGCTTCATTATCCAAAGGAACCGCTGCCACTATTTTTAACCAGAGCTGCTGCCAGGTACTCTGATAAAACCGCTATTCACTTTCTCGGAAAAAAATTGTCTTACCGGGAATTGCATGCATCCGCACTAAAGCTTGCCGCCTATTTTAAAAAGCTGGGTATTCAAAAAGGCGACCGGATTGGTATCATGCTCCCTAATACGCCGCAGGCTGTGATCAGCTTTTATGCGATCTTGTACGCAGAGGCAGTAGTAGTCCAATTTAATCCGCTTTATAAAGAGCGGGAAATCGAGTATCAGTTAAAAGACTCGGGTGCCAAAGCGATGATTGTCCTCGACCTACTTTACCCGCGCATTCAAAAAGTCATTCAACATACAAACGTTCAACATACAATTGTAACCGCACTCAAAGATTATCTACCTTTTCCCAAAAACATCCTTTACCCATTTATACAGAAAAAGCAAACTGGTATGCTCGTCCACGTAGAAAACCGCTATAATAATCACTTTTTTACAGAGATTATGGAAGAGCCTGCTGTAAAAGAAGAAGCAATGAATGTGAATATTGAACAAGATACCGCTGTTTTGCAATATACAGGAGGCACCACCGGATTTCCAAAAGGGGTGGTGTTAACCCACCAAAACCTTATAGCAAACGCATCGATGTGTGGAGCATGGATGTACAAATACCGGCCCGGCAAAGAAGTAATTTTAGGCGTTATCCCGTTTTTTCATGTATATGGTATGACGACTGTTATGATTTTCGGTGTTATGCAGGGATATAAAATGGTACTGCTGCCAAAGTTTGATGCAAAAACAACTTTAAAAACCATCCATAAGCAGAAGCCTACTATTTTTCCAGGGGCGCCCACCATTTATATTGGCTTGCTTAATGATCCCAACCTGCACAAATATAATTTGTCCTCTATTGATTCATGTATTAGTGGTTCGGCTCCGCTGCCCGTTGAAGTACAGCAGAAATTTGAACAGGCAACCGGGGGAAAGCTTGTGGAAGGCTATGGACTAACCGAAACTTCGCCTGTTACGCATGCTAATTTTATCTGGGAAAAGCGAGTGAAAGGAAGCGTGGGTGTACCATGGCCGGATACCGATGCAGTGATTTTATCCCTGAAAACAGGTAGGCCGGTGGATCAGCCGGGTGAGCGGGGAGAAATAGCAGTCCGGGGGCCACAGGTGATGAAAGGCTACTGGAATCGTCCAGAGGAAACAGAACAGTCCTTTCAAGATGGCTGGCTACTAACCGGGGATATAGGCTATATGGATGAGCAAGGGTTCTTTTATGTAGTTGATCGGAAAAAAGACTTGATCATTGCCGGAGGATTTAATATTTATCCGCGTGAAGTCGAAGAGGTATTGTATGAGCATGCAAGCGTTCAAGAAGCAATCGTGATTGGCGTGCCGGACCCGTACCGCGGCGAAACCGTAAAAGCATTTGTTGTTTTAAAAGAAGGCCAGGAAACAGAAGCGGAGGAACTGGACCGTCATTGCCGCAACCAGTTAGCTGCTTTTAAAGTGCCCCGCTTATATGAATTTCGCACTGAATTGCCCAAAACAGCTGTCGGTAAAATATTGCGCCGTGTACTGGTTGAAGAAGAAAAACAAAAAAATAGGTAGAAAAAGCTGAACGAGGCCGCCTGCTTGACGAAATCAAAAAATAGGCATAAGATAAATCTATGAATGAATGGTCATTCATTATTGATTTCACAGGAGGCGGCTTGCTGCATGCAGCGAAACAAACCAAAATACCATCAAATCATCGATGCCGCTGTTGTCGCGATTGCGGAGAACGGCTACCATCAAGCGCAAGTATCAAAAATAGCCCGGCAGGCCGGTGTTGCAGATGGAACAATCTATTTATATTTTAAAAACAAAGAAGACATTTTAATTTCATTGTTTCAAGAAAAAATGGGAACCTTTATCCAAAAAACAAGCGAAATTATTGAAGCAAAAAAAACAGCCGCCGAGCAATTGGAACTGCTTGTTCATAACCATTTCGGGCTTCTTTCAGAAGATCCTTACCTGGCTGTTGTCACCCAGCTGGAGCTGCGTCAATCCAATAAAGAGCTGCGCTTAAAAATTAACGAAGTATTGAAGTCTTATTTGCTGCTTATTGAACAAATTCTGCAGACCGGTGTGAAAAACGGAGAATTCAATGCGGATTTAAATATACGAGTGTCCCGGCAAATGATATTTGGGACACTGGACGAAATGGTGACAACCTGGGTGATGAACGATCAGAAGTACAATTTGCCTGCTTCAGCAAAAGAAGTAAGCAGGCTGCTGTTAAACGGGCTTTGTGGCCGATAAGGTCTGAATAATAGGAGGAAATCAAATGAACTTATATGTATTAATGAAAAGAACATTTGATACAGAGGAAACAATCTTACTTTCAGACGGAAGCGTTCAAGAAGACGGGGCAGAATGGATTATCAACCCTTATGATGAGTATGCGATTGAGGAAGCGATCCGCATTCGGGACGTACATGGTGGTGAAGTCATTGTAGTGACCGTCGGCTCAGATGAAGCAGAAAAACAGCTGCGTACAGCACTTGCAATGGGAGCGGACCGAGCGATTTTACTCGATATAGAGGATGACATCGAAAATGGTGACGCCTATACAACAGCCCGCGTTTTAACGGAATACTTAAAAGATAAAAAAGCAGATTTGATTTTAACAGGGAATGTGACGATTGATGGCGGAAGCGGCCAGGTAGGTCCGCGTGTAGCAGAAGGGCTTGATATTCCTTATGTGACGACCATTACAGAAATTGAGATTGACGGGACAGATGCATTGATTATACGGGACGTTGAAGGAGCCGCTGAAAAAATCAGCACCACTTTGCCGCTGCTTGTAACCTGCCAGCAGGGATTAAACGAACCCCGTTACCCTTCTCTTCCTGGTATTATGAAAGCAAAGAAAAAGCCACTCGAAAAACTAGAGCTTGATGATCTTGGTTTAGACGAAGATGATGCAGCACCGAAAACCAAAACGCTTGAAGTATTTTTGCCGTCCCAAAAAGCAGCCGGCCATATCCTGCAGGGAGAGCTCGCCGGACAGGTAAGTGAGCTGGTCACCCTGCTCCGCTCTGAAGCAAAAGTGATTTGAATTCTACGGGAGGGATTTTCATGCCAAAGAAAATCATGGCGGTAGGAGAAATGCGAGACGGACATCTTCGTCAAATTTCTTTTGAGACAATTGCTGCTGCAAAGAAAGCGGCACAAGGCGGTAAGGTGATTGGCGTTTTGATTGGCAGAAAAGTCGCCACTCTAGCCGAAGAAATGGTTCAGTGTGGTGCCGACGAAGTGCGAATTGTAGAAGATGAAACGCTTGGTCAGTATACAGCGGACGGCTTTGCACGGGCATTGACTGTCGTTGTCGAACAGGAGCAGCCGGATGGCATTTTTTTTGGACATACAGCATTGGGCAAGGATTTATCACCTAAAATAGCTGCTAAACTGGATGCAGGCCTGGTTTCAGATGCGATATCCATTGAAGTGAAAGGAGAAGAAGTTATTTTCACAAGGCCTATTTATGCAGGGAAGGCCTTCGAAAAAGTAACGTTGCCGGAGGGCCTGTTGATCGCAACAATCCGGCCAAACAATATTAATCCACTTCCAAAGGATCGTGCCCGTACTGGGGATATTTCTTCTGTCTCTTATTCTGTTCCAGAACTGCGCGTGGTCATTCAAGAGGTGGTCCGGAAATCAGCAGGCAGGGTTGATCTGTCAGAAGCAAAAGTCATTGTGGCAGGAGGGCGCGGTGTAAAAAGTGCAGAAGGCTTTCAGCCGCTGCAGGAGCTGGCGGATGTGCTTGGCGGTGCTGTGGGTGCTTCGAGGGGAGCTTGCGATGCGGATTACTGTGACTACTCGCTGCAAATCGGACAGACAGGCAAGGTGGTAACACCGGATTTGTATATTGCCTGCGGTATTTCAGGGGCGATTCAGCATTTAGCTGGAATGTCGAATTCAAAGGTGATTGTAGCGATTAACAAAGATCCGGACGCGGACATTTTTAAGGTGGCGGATTACGGAATTATCGGCGACCTATTTGAGGTCGTGCCGCTGCTGACGGAGGAATTAAAAAAAGCGAAAGCAGTCAGCTCCTAAGTTTGATGCTCTCCTGCTAAGGGTAAGCAAAATAATAGCTAACCCTAAAAAACGGTGATATACTTTCCGTATGATGGAGAAACTTTAGGAGGTATTTATACATGGCGATTGTAAAAGCAACTGATGCAAACTTCTCAACTGAAACAGAAAGCGGACTTGTTCTGGCGGATTTCTGGGCACCCTGGTGCGGACCGTGCAAAATGATTGCGCCTGTTCTTGAGGAGTTAGATTCTGAAATGAGCGATAAACTAAAAATCGTCAAAATTGACGTTGATGAAAATCAACAAACAGCTGGCGAGTACGGCGTTATGAGTATCCCAACATTAATCTTGTTCAAAGACGGCCAGCCGGTCGACAAAGTGATTGGATTCCAGCCGAAAGAAGCGCTTGAAGAACTAATCAACCGTAACGCGTAATGAAAAAAGGCGTCCCGCTTTGACGGGACGTTTTTTTTACGTCATCTATTCAGCAAGCTTCAGGCGCAGTTGTCTGGCGGCCATGAAGTGACAGGCAGGCGCCTTGCGTTTTCCTATATAAAAGAGGTGAAAAGTATGAATGAATTAATTCAGCATAAGCTGGCTCTTCTACCGGATGAATCTGGATGTTACCTGATGAAGGACCGGCATGGAACAGTCATTTACGTTGGAAAAGCAAAAGTGCTTAAGAACCGGGTCCGCTCATACTTTACCGGCTCTCATGATGCGAAAACAACGAGACTTGTCAGTGAGATCGTCGATTTTGAATATATCATTACTTCATCGGATCTTGAGGCACTTATACTAGAGTTGAATTTAATTAAAAAATACGATCCGAAGTATAATATCATGCTTAAAGACGATAAAAGCTACCCGTTCATTAAGCTGACAGCAGAACGTCATCCACGCTTGATCATTACAAGAAAAGTGAAAAAAGACAAAGCAAAATATTTTGGACCATATCCGAATGCCTATGCGGCGTCTGAAACAAAAAAGCTTTTAGACCGCTTATACCCTCTCCGGAAGTGCTCCACACTCCCTGACCGCGTCTGTCTTTATTACCATATGGGACAATGCCTGGCCCCTTGCGTAAAAGAGGTGCCGAACGAAACGTATAAGGACATAGCCGCAGAAATTACCCGTTTTTTAAATGGCGGTCATCAGGAAGTGAAAAAAGCACTGACCGCTAAAATGGAAGAAGCGGCCGAAAAACTCGAATTTGAACGAGCGAAAGAATACCGTGATCAAATTTCTCATATTGACACGCTGATGGAAAAACAAAAAATCAATATGGCAGATCTGACAGATCGTGATGTATTTGGCTACACAGTTGATAAGGGATGGATGTGTGTACAAGTATTTTTTGTACGGCAGGGCCGTTTAATTGAACGGGACGTGTCCACTTTTCCCATTTATAGTGAACCCGAAGAAGAGTTTTTAACTTTTCTTGGACGCTTTTACGAAGCACCGGAACATTTTAAGCCGAAAGAAATTCTTCTTCCGGATGCAGTTGATGCAGAGCTTGCCGGTCAGCTGATCGGCGTGCCGGTTACAAAACCACAGCGCGGGAAAAAAAGAGAGCTGGTAGAGCTTGCAGGCAATAACGCAAAAGCGGCTTTACGAGAGAAGTTTGCCTTGATTGACCGGGACGAGGAAAGAACAATCAAAGCCGCCGAACAGCTTGGAGAAGTAATGAACATTCACGTTCCTCTTCGAATTGAAGCGTTCGATAATTCAAATATACAAGGAACAGCACCAGTGTCTGCTATGATTGTTTTTATCGATGGGAAGCCTGAGAAAAAAGAATATCGAAAATATAAAATCAAAACGGTAACAGGGCCGGATGATTACGGCTCCATGAGGGAAGTAGTCCGGCGTCGGTACACACGCGTCCTGCGTGATGGGCTGCCGCTTCCAGATTTGATTATTATTGATGGCGGGAAGGGGCAGATTGAAGCAGCACGTGATGTATTGCTGCATGAGCTCGGGCTCGATATCCCGATCGCCGGTCTTGCAAAAGATGATCGCCACCGCACCTCTCAGCTGCTTTACGGAAGTCCCCTGCAAATTGTACCGCTTGCCCATAACAGCCAGGCTTTTTATTTGCTGCAGCGGATTCAGGATGAGGTTCACCGGTTTGCGATTTCCTTTCATCGACAGATTCGGGGCAAAGGCGCTTTTCAATCGATTTTAGATGATATTGAAGGTGTAGGCCCGCAGCGGAAAAAGCAGCTATTAAAAGCATTCGGATCTTTAAAAAAATTAAAGGAAGCCTCTAAAGACGATATTGTAGCTGCCGGAATTCCAGCCAAAACAGCCGAAGCCATTGTGATAGCTTTAAGTGAAAAATAGACCGCTCCCAGAGCGGTCTATCCCCATTTCACAGTAATGTCGACATGCTTGTGTTTCTTATGTAGCTGGCAAACTGCCTCCGCGTCCGATTCGAAACGGGCCGCTGCCTGCTCAGCAATAAACCCGCTTTCTAGTGTAAAAGAAGGTTCTGTTTGCAGGTTAAATCGTCTTTCAACCAGGCTGCCTGACAAACGGTATATCCATTCCTTTCTCGTTTCTTTTACAAGTTCTATCGTACCCCACCCGGCTTCTTGAAAAAAATCTATTAATTCTTCTGTATTTGTACAAGGAAAGCGCCGTGCCAGCGTTTTTCCGCCCCAGTATAAGATTTCAGATGCATCACTCCCAAGCAGGTCACCAAGTAAAACATCCCGGATTAGCTCGTAGCCAAAGACAGAAACGGACTCTTTTGGCGCTTCAACGGGTTCCTGTTCTTCGTTTTCAATAGTCAAAATGAATTCCTCGCTTTCTCTCTCGTTATTATATACAATTGACCGCGTCAAAAAAAGAATATTCGACATGAAAAGCCGGACAAAAATGTGCCCACCTCTCCTTGACGCTCGTAGTTTATGGGAGTAAAATGTATTTGTCACATCGAAAGATTACTAGATGAAGCAATGTGCGAATAAACAAACTATTTGTCGGATGCTTCAAATTCAAGGGGGGAAAATGGTGGCTGACAATCGAGAATTTTTTTACCGCAGGCTGCATTCATTGCTCGGTGTCATTCCGGTCGGGCTTTTTATGACGCAGCACTTAGTCGTCAATCATTTTGCGACGAAAGGAGAAGAAGCGTTTAACCAGGCAGCAGGCTTTATGGGAAGTTTACCTTTTGTACTTGTACTTGAAACGTTAATTATCTTCCTGCCGCTTTTGTTTCACGCGATTTATGGGCTTTACATTGCGTTCACAGCAAAAAACAATCCTGGACGTTTTGGCTATTTTCGTAACTGGATGTTTGTGCTGCAACGCTGGTCAGGTGTTATCACACTCATCTTTATTGCATGGCACGTATGGGAAACACGAGTTCAAGCTGCGCTTGGTGCAGAAGTGAATTTTCAGATGATGGAGAATATTTTAGATAATCCATTTATGCTCGTCTTTTACATAGCTGGAGTGCTTGCGGCGATTTTCCATTTTGCAAATGGTTTATGGTCGTTCTGTGTAAGCTGGGGAATTGCAGTATCTCCTCGTTCCCAACGAATTGTTACATATGCAACACTGATTGTCTTTTTTGCTTTATCATACGTCGGCTTAAGCGCTATTCTTGCGTTTGTATAAGCCTGGCAATGAATGGAGTTTTGTCAGATAGATAGAAGGCAGGACTGAAAAGGGAGTGGAACTCACAATGAGTAAAGGTAAAGTTATCGTAGTCGGCGGCGGATTGGCCGGTTTGATGGCTACGATTAAAGCAGCGGAAGCAGGTACGCCTGTTGAGTTATTTTCGCTCGTTCCGGTAAAGCGTTCTCATTCCGTTTGTGCGCAGGGCGGCATTAACGGGGCTGTTAATACAAAAGGGGAAGGCGATTCTCCTTGGGTGCATTTTGATGACACGATTTATGGAGGCGATTTCTTAGCGAATCAGCCGCCGGTAAAAGCAATGGCAGAAGCGGCACCTGGCATTATTCACCTGCTTGACCGTATGGGCGTTATGTTTAACCGTACACCGGAAGGTCTACTTGATTTCCGCCGTTTCGGAGGCACACAGCATCACCGTACCGCTTTTGCAGGTGCTACCACGGGCCAGCAGCTGCTTTATGCATTGGATGAGCAGGTGCGCCGTTTTGAAGTGGCGGGTCTTGTTACGAAATATGAAGGCTGGGAATTCCTCGGCGCGGTTATTGATGATGAAGGGATCTGCCGCGGAATCGTTGGTCAAAACCTGGCTACGATGGAGATTCAATCGTTTGCGGGAGACGCAGTTATCATGGCGACAGGCGGTCCTGGTATTATTTTTGGTAAATCAACTAACTCGATTATCAACACAGGTTCAGCAGCATCAATTGTATACCAGCAGGGTGTAAACTATGCAAACGGTGAGTTTATCCAGATTCATCCAACCGCTATTCCGGGCGACGACAAGCTTCGCTTGATGAGTGAATCGGCACGTGGCGAAGGTGGACGCGTTTGGACATACAAAGATGGAAAGCCTTGGTATTTCCTTGAAGAGAAGTATCCAGCTTACGGAAACCTTGTACCACGGGATATTGCAACGCGTGAAATCTTTGACGTTTGCGTAAACCAAAAGCTCGGTATCAACGGTGAAAATATGGTATACCTTGATTTATCTCATAAAGACCCGCATGAACTAGATATTAAGCTGGGCGGTATCATTGAAATTTATGAAAAATTCATGGGAGATGATCCGCGTAAAGTACCGATGAAAATCTTCCCGGCAGTTCATTACTCAATGGGCGGGCTATGGGTTGATTATGATCAGCAAACAAACATTCCGGGTCTTTTTGCTGCAGGTGAGTGTGACTATTCACAGCACGGTGCAAACCGTCTTGGGGCGAACTCTCTCCTTTCCGCTATTTACGGCGGTATGGTAGCAGGACCAAACGCGGTACGGTACATTAATGGACTTGAAAAAAGTGCCGACGCGGTTTCTTCCTCTGTTTTCGATAATCACGTAAAGCAGGAGCAAGAAAAGTGGAACGGTATCATGTCTTTGAACAAAGGTTCCGAAAATGCTTACGTTCTTCATAAAGAGCTGGGCGAGTGGATGACCGCGAATGTAACCGTTGTTCGTTATAATGACAAGCTACAGCAGACAGACGATAAAATCGTTGAGTTGATGGAACGCTATCAAAACATTGATATTAACGATACAGCCAAATGGAGCAACCAGGGTGCCATGTTTACCCGCCAGTTGAAAAACATGCTTCATTTAGCACGTGTTATGACAATTGGTGCCCTAAACCGTAATGAAAGCCGCGGGGCACACTACAAGCCAGACTTCCCGGAACGTAATGATGAAGAGTTTATGAAAACAACGATGGCCACGTTTACAGGTGAAAACACGGCGCCTTCTTTCCACTATGAAGACATCGATGTATCGCTCATTGCGCCTCGTAAACGGGATTACTCGAAGAAAAAGGAGGAGAAATAATGAGTGAGCAGAAAACAGTTCGATTCGTCATCACACGCCAAAATGCCGCTGATTCTACTCCGTACGAGGAAGAATTCGAATTACCATATCGTCCGAATATGAACGTAATTTCGGCATTGATGGAAATCCGTCGTAATCCGGTAAATAGAAAAGGGGAAAAAACAACACCGATCAACTGGGACATGAACTGCCTGGAAGAAGTATGTGGTGCCTGCTCCATGAATATTAATGGCAAGCCGCGCCAATCTTGTACCGCTCTTGTTGACCAGTTGGAACAGCCAATCCGTTTGGCTCCAATGAATACATTCCCGGTTGTCCGTGATTTGCAGGTAGACCGCAGCCGTATGTTTGATTCATTAAAACGTGTGAAAGCATGGGTGCCAATTGATGGAACGTACGATCTTGGTCCTGGTCCGCGTATGCCAGAGCGGAAGCGTCAATGGGCATACGAGCTTTCAAAATGTATGACATGCGGTGTTTGCCTGGAAGCATGCCCGAATGTAAACAGTAAATCAAACTTTATCGGCCCGCAGCCGTTGTCGCAGGTTCGTTTGTTTAACGCGCATCCAACAGGTGCGATGAACCGTGATGAGCGCCTGGAAACGATTATGGGAGACGGAGGGCTTGCCAACTGCGGTAACTCGCAAAACTGTGTACAGTCCTGCCCGAAAGGCATTCCGTTGACTACATCGATTGCGGCATTAAACCGTGAAGCAACATTCCAGTCTTTCCGTAACTTCTTCGGAAGCGACCACGCAGTAGATTGATAAAAAAACCTCCAGCACACGCTGGAGGTTTTTTTATCTTCAATCCTCAATGCTTTGTAAGAAGACAGTTATGAAAATATTCCATACGTGAAGGCTTAGAAAGAATGGACACAGTCATTTATCTATTACTGACCTGCATTTGTCCAATTTTTAAAAATAGACATGCTCAATCATATGGCTGTATTTAAATATTTTGAAAAAGCCTATATTGACTGTTTGCAGGCAAAAGGATTAGAAAATGAATGGATGCAGGATGCTTGTATCTGTCATGGCCGATTTACAATGCGCTTATATGAAGCAGGTGTTTTATGAGGGGATAAGCTAAAAATTTACGTAAAAACAGCCTCTATCAGTACTTCTTCCTGCGATCTTCATTAAAAAAGAATAAATGAAATAAAAGAGCTTCTTATGTAAAACCAATTAAGAACAGCGCGCATATGATAAGGGTAGTGGCGGCTAACCGACATAGGCTGCTCTTCGAAAGGGTGACGTTGTTTGTGGCAGCTCTGATTTTGACGAAACGAGAAAAAGACGTATTCAAGAGGCTGGTCGACGGTAAATCTACGCATGACATTGCAACAGAACTGGGGATCAGCGAAAAAACGGTCCGAAATCATATTTCAAATGGCATTCAAAAGCTTGGCGTTAAAGGAAGGGCACAGGCTATCGTAGAATTGCTTCGGATCGGGGAGCTTACATTATAAAGCTGAAGCCGTGTCGATAAAGGCACGGCTTTTCCCTTACTTGCATTTTGTTTAAAAAACAGCGAAAATAAAATAGAATGGCATATTGTTTTACATATGAAAGGGTGCAAAAAAATGTCTCTCATACAAAGCAGTTCGGGAGAAGCGGTCGCTGATATTGAAAGGAACCTGCGTCATATCGATGGGATTATTAAGCAAAAGGGCCGTGAAATTTTAAATGATTATATGATCACGCCGCCACAATTTATTGCCTTGCATTCATTATACGAAAAAGGGGATACAACGATTGGAGACCTTTCTTCCAGAATGTTTTTGGCATGCAGCACAACAACGGATTTAATTAATAGAATGGAAAAAGCGTCTCTTGTTGCACGAGTTCGTGATACAAAGGATCGGCGAATTGTTCGTATTCATCTTTTAGAAGAAGGCGAAAAAATCATTAAAGAGGTTATTAAAAGGCGGCGGCAATATGTGGAGAATGTGCTGGACAACTTTTCGGAGGAAGAAACGGCACAATTAAATGCCCTTTTAAATAAAATGCATATTGAAATGAAAGTGGAATGAGGCATTCGTGTTGAACAGACCAATTGGAGTAATTGATTCAGGTGTCGGCGGGCTGACGGTTGCAAAAGAAATGATGCGCCAGCTGCCCAAAGAAACGATTTATTATATAGGAGATACTGCGCGTTGTCCCTATGGTCCGCGCCTGCCGGGAGAAGTTCGGCAGTTTACCTGGGAAATGACCAGGTTTTTAGAACGATATGATATGAAAATGCTGGTGATTGCTTGCAATACGGCAACCGCTGTTGTACTGGATGAAATAAAGCGTCAATTGCCTATTCCGGTAATCGGTGTAATTCAGCCCGGGTCCCGCGCAGCGATTAAACAAACAAAAAACCGCCGTATTGCAGTGCTCGGTACACTCGGCACTGTTAAAAGCAAGGCATATGAAAAAGCAATCACGGCTATTGATCCGAGTGCAGAAGTGTTTGCTCTTGCTTGTCCGGGTTTTGTTCCGCTTGTAGAAAGCGGAAAATATCGCAGCGAGCGGGCTCAACAAGTTGTGGCTCATACACTTGAGCCGCTAAAGGAAACGCCTTCTGATACGGTGATACTAGGTTGTACACATTACCCGCTGCTAGAGCCGATTATTGCAGATTTTATGGGAGAAGAAGTATCTGTCATTAGCTCTGGCGATGAAACGGCCCGTGAAGTCAGTGCGATTCTAGAATTTAACAATATGCTTTCAGAAAACGAGCAGGCAGCGCATCGTTTTTTCACAACGGGAAGTGTTCAGGCCTTTAATGCGATTGCAGCAGACTGGCTCGAGGGTATTCCATTAAATACAAAAAAAATTCAGCTGGCATAAATGCCGGCTTTTTTTCATTTGCCTGCATATATTTGTATGAATGCAAATGAAAGGGGCGGTTTAAGTGCAGAAAAAATATGGCTTACTGATGCTGCTTATACTGTCAGGGTGCGCAGCAGAACCAGAGGATGGCCTGCCGGTAAAAGTGGTTTATACTGAGGAAGAAGAAGACAAGCCGGTATCAGCAGATGAAACTGTAATGGCAGAGTTGTATGCAGTGGATGAAAATGGTTTTCTAGTACCGCAAACAGTCGCAATTGAAGGGAATAGTCAGGAAGAGCAGGCTGCCCTCATAGCGCTGGCAGAAGGAAGTGTACCGGCTGGGTTTCGTTCTCCACTGCCTGAAGGAACGGTTATTCAAGATGTAGAGCTTGACGGAAAAACAGCCACTGTGAGTGTAGGAGGCGCTTTTGATCAGTACCCGGCAGAAGAAGAAGAGCTTGTTGCATCAGCCATTACATGGACGGTTACTGGTATCGGACAGGCTGACCGCGTGCAGATTAAATTTAATGGAGAAACATTGAGGGAGATGCCGAAAGCGGGAATGCCTATTGCAGCAGGCGGGATGAAGCGGGAAGATGGGATTAACTTAAAGGCGGGATATACAGATACGGGAGCAACAAAACCTATTACAGTGTTTTTTACAGGACAAAATGAAAAGGGGACCTATTTAGTACCGGTTACCCGCCGTATTTCCGAGGAGGAAACAGACCTTATTACTGCTTCTGTAGAAGAGCTGGCAAAAGGGCCAGTACCGGGCAGTGGGCTTATGACAAGCTGGCCTGCGGATGCAAAATTAGTAGAAGAGCCGGCTGTTGAAAATGGACGGGCTGTTCTTCAATTTAATGATGCTATATTGGAAGACAATGGAGAAGCGCTTGTATCAAGCAGCCTGCTTAAACCGCTGTCTTTCACCCTTGCGGCTTCAGCCGAAATTGAAAGCGTAGCAGTTCAAGTAGAAGGACATCCTGATGTAAAAATGGAAACAGGAGCTCCACTTCCTGCTTCATTAACTACTCCTTTATTTATAAATGAAGAAAGTCTTCCATCTGCTGAATGAATATTTGACAGACACGCGTAATTTTTGGAAAATGGACAGCGGAAGCAGGAAAAAACGGAGGAATGTATATGCGCACAGATGGACGAACAGCAAAAGAACTTCGGCCGGTTGAAATTCAAACCAGCTTTTTAACACACCCGGAAGGATCCGTACTCATTTCTGTCGGAAACACAAAAGTCATTTGTACGGCGAGCATTGAAGACCGAGTTCCACCGTTTATGAGAGGAAGTGGAAAAGGGTGGGTTACAGCTGAATATGCGATGATTCCGCGTGCAACCGGTCAGCGCAACATGCGGGAATCAACAAAAGGAAAAGTAACAGGGCGAACGATGGAAATTCAACGCCTAATCGGCCGTGCGCTGCGTACGGTTGTTGACCTTGATGTTATCGGAGAACGGACCCTTTGGATTGATTGTGATGTGATCCAAGCGGATGGTGGAACTCGTACCGCAGCGATTACCGGCGCATTCGTAGCCATGACATTGGCTTTGCATGATTTGGCGATCGAAAAAGATTTCCCTGTCTATCCGATCACAGACTTTCTTGCGGCGACCAGTGTCGGTATTGTCGGGGAGCATGGAGTTGTTGTAGATTTAAACTACGAAGAAGACAGCAGCGCTGAAGTAGACATGAATGTGGTTATGACCGGGTCTGGCCAGTTTGTTGAAGTGCAGGGAACTGGAGAGGAAGCGACATTCTCCATGAATGAGCTTCAACAAATGCTTGAAGCGGCACAGGGAAGTCTTGAAGCTTTATTTGAGATTCAAGCAGAAGTGCTTGGCGTTGCAGCAGAGTTGATTTACGAAAGGAAGTCAGCAAATGAATGAAGTAATAATAGCTACACGCAATGTGGGCAAAGCAAAGGAATTTGTCCGCATGTTTGAACCTATGGGAATAACAGTTAAAACGTTGCTCGATTATCCTGAACTTCCAGACGTAGAAGAGACAGGTGAAACATTTGCAGAAAATGCGCTGTTAAAAGCAGAGTTTGCCGCCCGATCAACAGGCCGGCCGGCAATTGCTGATGATTCAGGACTGATTATTGATGCGCTTAACGGTCGGCCAGGCGTGTACTCAGCTCGTTATGCGGGAACAGAAAAAGATGACCAGGCAAACAATGATAAGGTGCTTGAGGAAATGAAAAACATACCAGAGGAAAGCCGCAGTGCCCGCTTTATGTGTATACTGGCTGTAGCATTTCCGGATGGGCGTGATCCCCTCTGGGCAGAAGGAAGCTGTGAGGGAACGATAGGATTTGAAGAAGCGGGAGAGCACGGTTTTGGGTATGATCCGCTGTTTTTTCCGGAAGGGTACAATGTAACAATGGCACAGCTGGATCCGGAGGAAAAAAACAAAATCAGTCACCGGGCGAAAGCGCTGCATTCCTTGCGAGCACAGCTGCCAGAATTGGCAGGTGATTTAAAGTGAAAATGTTAGTGGTAAGTGACAACCATGGCTGGAGCAGTATTTTATCAGATTTAAAACGCCGTTATGCTGATAAAGTCTCTGTCATGATTCATTGTGGAGATTCTGAAATGGATGCGTCATCGCCGGAAGTGGTCGGTTACACGATCGTCCGTGGAAACTGCGATGACGAGGACAAGTTTCCATATGATATATTAGAAAGTGTAGAAGACTGTCGTGTGTTTGTGACACATGGACATCGTTATAACATTAAGATGACTTTAACAAACCTGGCAATGAAAGCAAAAGAAACAGGAGCTGACTTTGTTTTTTTTGGCCATTCCCATTCGCCTGGTGCTGAAATGGCCGACGGGGTTTTATACTTGAATCCGGGAAGTATTGCGCTCCCACGGGGGCGGCGTGAAAAAACATACGCGATTGTAGAAGTAAGCAAATCGACCATTTCTGTTCAATTCTATGATGAAAAGCACCATGAAGTGAAAGAGCTTGGCTGCACGTTCAGTCGTTGAGTGAACAAAACGTCCTGCCTCTGCAGGACGTTTTCACTCAAAAATAAAAGAAATCGATCAGCATTTTATTTTAAATTAAAAATAGGTGTTGACAGGGGATATATGGATTGATATTATAGATATTGTCTTCAGAAGAAGTCTCAGTAGCTCAGCTGGATAGAGCAACGGCCTTCTAAGCCGTCGGTCGGGGGTTCGAATCCCTCCTGGGACGTAATAAAAAAAGCGCCGTAGGGCGCTTTTTTGTTTGCTTAAAAAGAAATCGCTTGCAAAATCTGAGGCGATTTTTTTCTATCTAGTTTTATTCTTTTTACAGAAAAAAAGTTTGCGATAAAAGTATTAATCAATGCTTTTTATACTGTAGACAAATGATTGATAACTGTGCACATGAATGGGATAGATCGGCGGCGTCCGGGCAGCTCCGCTTTCCAAGGGGCAGGAGGTGAGCTCGCCTTCACCACTTCGCGGCAAAGCCAATCTCACCTGTCCCGCTAGTCCCTTAGGAGTCTTCGCCCCGCGCCTGCCACCTTTGTGGGGATGAAAAGAAGCCAGTAAAACCAGTCTATTTCCCTTTCTTTGCTGGAAAGAACAGAAAAAGCCTTTCACTCCCCTGTTTTTCAGAAGCACAACGGGTGGAGGGCTGCCGGCGCAGACTCCCGCGGGAAGAGCGGACAGGCTGACACAGACAGCGCGAAGCGGTGGCTGGTTCAGCGTTCGCCCTGCAGGAAAGCGCAGCCGCCAGTCCGGAGCCCCCTGACGCTGTTTTTAGAAAGGGAAGACTTTCAGGCAAGCTAAGAAAGAGAAACACCATATAAACTTTTTAAAAAATGAACTTCTTCTTGACTTCTTTGTTTTTCAACACTATGAAAAGCATTAACCAATGCTTTTCTTTTTTTTGTAAAGCTAAAAAAAGAAATGGCGGCAGTCTTTTAAAAAAGCTTCAAAATAGAAGAGCAAAAAACGGCGAGGATTATTTATGACGGGGGTTATATGATAAACAGTCACATACCGGGTTGAAGCATGGTTTACGCACACGGCGCTATTTCATTGTGAAAATCCTTCCTCGAACATTAGGCAGTTCAACCATGTAAAAGAATATTGATATATTCACCTACTATGAATTTGAGCGTCCATTCTATCCCCAATATAAAGGGAAGCCGAGCTATAAGTGAAGAATAAAAAAAGCCCTGAACTTATTGTTCGAGGCTTTCGTCATTAAACCAGAGCGGGGCGTTATCATCCACATCTCCGTTGTAGTTAATTAAAATTTCTTCGCCAGCTTGAATGTCCCGGTATGCATAAAACTTAAATGAATGGCTTTCAAAATGGATATCATATATGGCATTGGGCTCGTAAGAATGATTAAACAGCATACCGTAGCCGAGCAGGATAGCAGTATGGTTGGCGCCGTATTCAAAAGCATAATCCGCTAAAAGAGTTTTCTCGATATGGATGTGCTGTTCGTTCGGGTAAGGGATAACAGGAGCTTCATGCAGCATTTCTCCTTTTTTTATATCACGCACAGCAAAAACGCCCCGATTGAATTCGCCGTCACTTAGTGCAGATGTTTTAACTTCGATCATAATGGAATCTCCTCTTCTGTATGTTCATACTATTAGCATGACAGTCAAAAGAGGTAAGAGCAACTGTTTTCTCTGTTCAATCGCGCGGCACCATGCTACACTCAACTATTATAAGAGCGAGCGGGTGAGAAAGATGAAAAAAAAGAAGCGGAAAAAATCCGGTAATGTTGTACAATTCCCCGGAACATCGGCCCGGCTCCAGCAGCAGGGGCAGCAGGCATTAGAAAAAAAGCGGTTTGATGAAGCGATCCGCCTGTATACTGAAGCCCTCCGCTTTGAAGACGAGCATCAGGAAGATATTAAAACGGCTCTTTTAATTGCCTACCATGAAAGTGGCAGCCACGATGAAGGAATTGAACTTTCGCGCGCAATGCTTCATGCAGGGGAAGGGCAATACTTCGATGTATTGGATTTGCATGTGCTTATGCTAATTCAAAAAAGAAGATACAAGGAAGTAGCGGAGACGTTATCCGTTTTGCTTGAAGAAGGGCTTCCTCCGGACCGTTATGAGCATTTTGCTCATTTAAAAGCTTTGGCAGACCGAATGAGTGTGAAAAAAGAAGAAGTCTTGTTTAAGCCGTCCGATTTTCTTCAGGATAAAATAATGAAGCTGGCAGAACTGGCGAAAACCGATCCGGCCCCTTTTAAAGAGGAACTGATAGACAGGGCTGGAGACAAAACAGAGCATCCATTTATTCAAACGATGGCCATTGGACTGTTACGGGACATTGGAACAGCCGAAAAAGTATGGGTGCGGAAATTTCAATTGGAAAAAGAAATCATTCCGGTAATGGAAGGAGAAGCATTCAGTCAGCCGTTTTTCAAAGAGGTAATCGAGCTTTTGGAAGAAACCGCCGGTCAAAATGAGCCGGCTCTGTTTGAACAGGCAGTGGAGCTGGCCAGGCAGTATCAATTTTTGCTTTACCCGTTTGACCCGCCTGCTTCCATTGAGCAATGGGCAGAGGCTATTGCAGCAAAAATAAAGCGCCTGTATGAGATGGACAGTGTAAAAGAAGTGTCGGCGGAGATGGAAGCAGCACTTCTGTTTATGAAAGAACTCGATGAAATTTCAGCCTTTTAGTTGAAACAGAGTGACTGTATGGTATAATGTAAAAGTCGTATTGTGTCCTTTTTATATCAATCGAGAATATACATAGGACGAACGTTCATATTTATTAATAGATTGTTGGAGGGAATTTTTTATGTCAGCAAAGTGGGAAAAACAAGAAGGCAACCAAGGCGTATTAACAGTTGAGGTTGACGTTGAAACGGTTAATAAAGGCCTTAACACAGCATTCCAAAAAGTCGTTAAAACAATTAATGTTCCAGGATTCCGTAAAGGGAAAATGCCTCGTCCGTTGTTTGAACAGCGTTTTGGCGTAGAAGCACTTTACCAGGATGCAATTGATGCAATTCTTCCTGAAGCATATGGAAATGCGATCGACGAAACAGGCATCGAGCCAGTTGACCGTCCTGAAATCGATGTAGAGCAATTTGAAAAAGGCAAGCCGTTCATTTTCACAGCAAAAGTAACAGTGAAACCAGAAGTAACGCTTGGCGATTACAAAGGTCTTGAAGTAGAAAAAGAGAGCACAGAAGTAACAGAAGAAGATGTTGAAAACGAATTGAAGGATCTTCAAAAACGTCACGCTGAGCTTGTTGTAAAAGAAGACGGCACTGTTGAAAACGATGATACAGTTGTTATCGACTTTGAAGGTTTCGTAAACGGTGAAGCATTTGAAGGCGGCCAGGCGGACAATTACTCAATCGTAATCGGCTCTGGCACATTTATCCCAGGCTTTGAAGAGCAGCTGATCGGTATGAAAACAGGAGAAGAAAAAGACGTTGAAGTTACATTCCCTGAAGAATATCATGCAGAAGAGCTTGCAGGACAGCCGGCAACATTCAAAGTGAAGCTTCACGAAATCAAAGCACAAGAGCTTCCTGAGCTAAACGATGAGTTTGCAAAAGAAACAGACGAAGAAGTAGAAACACTTGAAGCGCTAAAATCAAAAATTCAAGAACGTCTTGTAGAGCAAAAGAAAAATGCTTCTGAACAAAAGCTTCGTGACGATCTTGTTGAAAAAGCTGTTGCAAACGCACAAACAGATGTGCCTGAAGCAATGATCAACACAGAAATCGACCGTATGCTTCAAGAGTTCACACAAAACCTTTCTATGCAAGGTATGAATCTTGACTTGTACTATCAGTTCTCAGGACAGACAGAAGAAGATCTTCGCAGCCAAATGAAAGAAAATGCTGAAACGCGTGTACGCACAAGCTTAACGCTTGAAGCAATCGCTGAAGCAGAAAATCTTGAGCCGACAGATGAAGATGTAGATGCAGAAGTAAACAAAATGTCTGAGCAATTTGGTCTTTCAAAAGAAGACATTCAAAAAGCACTTGGCAGCCTTGAAGGCATGAAAGCAGACTTGAAAATTCGCAAAGCAGTCGAATTTCTTGTCGAAAACAGCACTGCTGGTGCATAATAAATAAAGAACACACTGACAGGGCGCGACGTGATCGTGCCTTGTTTTCTACCCATAAAGAGTCCAAAAACGCTTTTTCTTTTTGGTTTTGTGGCAAGTGTGCTACAATGCGATACATAACTTAGTTACGGCGCAGTTAAAAGGCGGACTGCTAAAAATGGCTCCGGCTGCACCAACATAGCATAAGGGGTGAACCAGATGTTTAAGTTCAATGAAGAAAAAGGACAATTAAAGTGCTCGTTTTGCGGGAAATCGCAGGACCAGGTGAGGAAACTCGTCGCGGGACCGGGCGTTTATATTTGCGATGAGTGTATTGAGCTATGCACAGAGATCGTAGAAGAAGAACTTGGCACAGAAGAAGAAGTAGAATTTAAAGATGTACCGAAGCCAACGGAAATTCGTGAAATTTTAGGGGAATATGTAATCGGACAGGAACGTGCGAAAAAATCGCTCGCTGTTGCGGTATATAACCACTATAAGCGTATTAATTCAAACAGTAAAATCGATGACGTTGAACTGGCGAAATCAAATATTTGCTTGATCGGCCCGACAGGAAGCGGGAAAACGCTTCTTGCTCAAACGCTGGCGCGTATTTTAAATGTGCCATTTGCGATTGCTGATGCAACGTCACTGACAGAAGCTGGTTACGTGGGAGAAGACGTTGAGAACATCCTGCTTAAATTAATCCAGGCGGCTGACTATGATGTAGAAAAAGCTGAAAAAGGAATTATCTATATCGATGAAATTGATAAAGTAGCTCGCAAATCGGAAAATCCATCTATTACTCGAGATGTATCCGGTGAAGGCGTTCAGCAGGCGCTTTTGAAAATTTTAGAAGGAACAGTCGCAAGCGTTCCGCCACAGGGTGGACGTAAGCATCCGCATCAAGAGTTTATCCAAATTGATACAACCAATATCCTCTTTATTTGCGGTGGAGCATTTGATGGTGTTGAGCAAATTATTAAACGCCGTCTGGGCCAAAAAGTGATTGGTTTTGGTTCTGAACAGAAAAATGAGCAGGCAGAAGAAAAGTCCTACCTGGCACAGCTTGTACCAGAAGACTTACTTCGTTTTGGTTTAATTCCAGAATTTATTGGCCGTCTTCCAGTTATTGCAAGTCTGGAGCAGCTGGATGAAGAAGCGTTGATTGAAATTTTAACGAAGCCGAAAAATGCGCTTATTAAGCAATATCAAAAAATGCTGGAACTTGACGATGTAGAGCTTCAATTTGATGATGCGGCTTTAAGTGAAATTTCGAAAAAAGCGATTGAGCGGAAAACAGGTGCCCGCGGCCTTCGTTCTATTATTGAAAGTATTATGCTTGATGTAATGTATGAATTGCCGACACGTGAAGATATTAAAACATGTGTGATCACGAAAGAAACTGTAACTGACCTTGCGCCGCCGCGTCTTCTCGATGAAAACGGGAACGATGTCGGCTCTGCTGATAAAACGTCTGCATAAACGCTGATTGATCTTTTAAGGAAGGGACAGTGCCTCAAGGGGTGCTGTCCCTTCTTTTCAATCGACAGTGTCTATACCTTTGCGTTAAGATAGGAAGAAAGAAAGGGAAGAAAAGAGATAAATTGGACGTTGTCCAGCTTCAGACACTATCGGAAGTCTGCAAAATGCGGGTGACAAAAGTAAGGCAGCATATGATACGTCACGTGCTTCCGCTTTGTTCCAATAGCCGATAAATGGATGTCTTGCGCTTTTCTTACTGGGAGGGAGATTTGCCATGAAGGCAGATACAATTTACACTGTGCCATTGCTTCCGCTGCGCGGAATGCATGTATATCCGACAATGGTGCTGCATTTAGATGTAGGCCGGGATCGGTCAATTGAAGCACTTGAAAAAGCAATGATGAACGACCAGCTTGTTTTTTTATCCGCTCAAAAAGACCCGGATTTAGATGATCCATCCGGAGATGATGTATACGAAGTCGGTACCTTAACAAAAGTGAAGCAAATGCTAAAGCTTCCAAATGGAACGATCCGTGTGCTTGTTGAAGGATTAGAGCGGGCGAAACTAATTTCGGTTGTAGATCAGGAAGCTTTTTATGAAGCTGTCGTGGAAGTGCATACAGAAGATGCATCAAAAGATGCGGAAACTGAAGCGCTTATGCGGATGCTGTTAAAACAATTTGAGCAGTATGTCAAGCTGTCCAAGAAAGGCTCAACGGAAGCAATCAGTTCTGTTGCCGACATTGAAGAGCCAGGAAGACTGGCTGACATTGCTACATCACATATGTCACTGAAAGTAAAAGAAAAGCAGGAGATTTTAGCAACGTTTTCAGTGAAAAAAAGACTTGAACGTTTAATTGCCCTTCTTCACAGTGAGCGGGAAGTATTAAACTTGGAAAAGAAAATCGGTCAACGTGTGAAAACGTCGATGGAAAAAACACAGAAAGAATATTATTTGCGTGAGCAAATGAAAGCTATTCAGCTTGAACTTGGCGACAAAGAAGGAAAAACAGGGGAAGTCGAAGAGCTGACCTCGCGTATTATGGCGGCAAATATGCCGGAGCATGTCGAAAAAACAGCGATGAAAGAGCTTGATCGCTATGAAAAAATTCCACAAAGTGCTGCGGAAAGTGCGGTCATTCGTAACTATCTTGAATGGCTTGTTACACTGCCGTGGTCTCATGCAACAGAAGATGACCTGGATGTGTTAAAAGCAGAAAATGTATTGAATCGTGACCATTATGGGCTTGAAAAAGTAAAAGAACGCGTGCTTGAATTTTTGGCAGTTCGTCAATTGACACAGTCGCTTCGAGGACCGATTCTCTGTCTTGGTGGCCCTCCTGGAGTAGGGAAAACAAGTCTCGTTCGTTCGATTGCCGAATCGCTTGGCCGGAACTTTGTACGCATCTCACTTGGAGGCGTCCGCGATGAATCGGAAATCCGCGGTCATCGCCGCACCTATGTCGGTGCAATGCCAGGCCGAATTATTCAAGGTATGAAAAAAGCCGGCACTGTAAATCCAGTTTTTTTGCTGGATGAAATTGATAAAATGTCGAGCGATTTCCGTGGCGACCCATCCGCAGCTCTTCTTGAAGTGCTTGACCCAGAACAAAATCATAACTTCAGTGATCATTACATTGAAGAAACGTATGATTTGTCGAATGTTATGTTTATTGCAACAGCAAATGATTTAAGTGCCATTCCGGGACCGCTCCGTGACCGTATGGAGGTTATATCTATCGCCGGCTATACGGAAGTAGAAAAAATCAATATCGCTAAAGATCACTTGTTCCCGAAGCAAGTAAATGAAAATGGCCTTACGCGAAATCAGCTTCGGTTAAAAGATGAAGCCATTCGAGACATTGTCCGCTATTATACGCGCGAAGCCGGCGTACGGGGTCTGGAGCGTCAAATGGCTGCTATCTGCCGCAAAGCAGCTAAAAAAATCGTGTCAGGCGAGAAAAAGCGGATTACCGTTACCGATAAGAATTTGCAAGAGTATCTCGGCAAGCGTATTTTCCGCTACGGGCAGGCAGATACTGAAGACCAGGTCGGCGTGGCCAATGGGCTTGCTTATACTTCGGTTGGCGGAGATACCCTTCAAATCGAAGTATCACTTTCGCCAGGAAAAGGCAAGCTTATTTTAACCGGAAAATTGGGTGACGTAATGAAAGAATCGGCACAAGCCGCCTTTAGCTATGTACGCTCAAAAGCGAATGAACTGGGTATTGAAGCAGATTTTCATGAACATCATGATATTCATATTCATGTTCCAGAAGGCGCTGTTCCAAAGGATGGACCATCTGCAGGGATTACAATGGCGACAGCCCTTATTTCGGCACTTACGGGGCGTGCAGTACGCCGTGATGTAGGGATGACCGGGGAAATTACGCTGCGCGGCCGTGTCCTGCCGATTGGCGGTGTAAAAGAAAAATCACTTGGTGCACACCGTGCCGGTTTAACAACGATTATTTTGCCGAAGGATAATGAAAAAGATATCGATGATGTTCCAGAAAGCATCCGGGAAGGAATGACATTCCTGCCTGTTTCAACAATGGATGAAGTATTGGACATCGCGATCGGAGGAAGCAATTCATGAAAGTAAACAATGTGGAACTGGTGATCAGTGCCGCGAAACCGCATCAGTATCCAACAGATGGTCTGCCGGAATTTGCGCTCGCTGGGCGTTCAAATGTCGGGAAGTCATCTTTTATCAACCGGATGATTGGCCGTAAAAGCATGGCCCGCATTTCATCAAAACCGGGTAAAACACAAACGCTGAATTTCTATAAAATCGAAGACACTGTGTTTTTTGTCGATGTGCCGGGCTACGGCTATGCAAAAGTAGCGAAAACAGAACGGGCTGCCTGGGGCCGGATGATCGAAACGTATATGACAGACCGGGAACCGCTTGCCGCCTGCATTCATATTGTCGATTTACGTCATGCTCCTTCCGCTGATGACGTAGCGATGTATGAGTTTTTAAAGCACCATGATATTCCGACCATTGTCATTGCGACAAAAGCGGACAAAATTCCAAGGGGCAAATGGCAGAAGCATTTGAAGGTAGTAAAAGAAACACTTGATTTTGATCCGCTTGATGACATTATTGTGTTTTCATCAGAAACAGGTCTTGGGAAAGAAGAAGTATGGAAAGCCGTGAAAAAGCGGATGTTTGAACAAAAAGAATATCAAACAGAGCTTCGTCAAGAAGAGCAGTTTGAAGAAGAATAAAAGGAGCCTCCCGTATTTTAGGGAGGCTCCTTTTACGTTTTTTTTCGGGCTGGGCCGCTGTTTTTTTGCACGAACAGCAAGTATCCACCTATGACAATTAAAATGAGCGGCCAAAACTGCCAGAATGACCCGGCCGGCCCCAGCCATTGTTTTACAGTACCATAAAAAAGCATGACAGCCGCGAGAGCCAAAAATAAAACACCATTTAAAAGGCCTCGTCCTGTCTGCTGATGCTGTAGCAAAAAGCCGACGGCAATAATTAGCAGGAAAACACCTGTATCATTTGCCCACCAGCCGAGGTAATCTACTACATAAAAGTGAAGACCAAACCCTGCGAGTACGACACCTGGAACAATTCCATTTCCATCGCCTTTAAACCCCTGGGCGAGAAAAGCAACTCCTGTAATAAAAAGCAAAGCTGGCCAGCCGAGATAAGGTTTTACCCATGTAAAAGCGGATTGATGAAGAAAAAAGTACAAACCAAAGCCGATCAATAAAATTCCTGGGAAGATACGCTGTTCGTTCATGTCGATTAAGCCCCGCTTTCCAACACATTTAATAAAAGTTTCCAAAATGCAGATTATGAAGACATAATAATAGACGCTCCTGTTACTTTTGATCCTTACTAGCTTCCAATTCATTCTATTGCTAAAATTATTTTTATTTGATAATATTTATAAATAAGAAAGAAACAGGACGTAAGGCATAAAGGCGTACGATGGATGCCATGGTTTTCGTTTTTGATTTTCTGTCTATGGTATAGAAAGAAGCATTACATGTTTATCCCTGTTCAGTAAGCATGTCTGCCTTTTATGTTAGCATATGTTCACAATTTATGAATAATAAAAACGTCGCATTATGATATAATGAGACCTACAATGAATCGTTTTTCGGGGGTGCAAGTAACGTGCATATCATCACGGTGGGATTAAATTATAAAACAGCCCCGGTAGAAATTCGCGAGCGTCTTTCTTTTAGAGAAGATACGCTTGCAGCAGCGATGACAGAGCTCCAAAAACAAAAAAGTGTGCTTGAAAATGTTATCGTATCGACTTGCAACCGTACAGAAATTTATGCGGTTGTAGATCAGCTGCATACCGGCCGCTACTATATAAAAGAATTTTTATCTAAATGGTTCGATATTCCGCAGGCAGACTTTACACCGTTCTTGTTCATTTATGAGCAAGAAGCAGCAGTCGAGCATCTTTTTCGTGTGTCTGCCGGGTTAAATTCAATGGTTCTTGGAGAAACACAAATTTTAGGACAGGTTCGCCAGAGCTTTCTGCAATCACAGGAAGTAAAAGCGGCGGGTACTGTATTTAATCATTTGTTTAAGCAAGCTGTTACACTAGCAAAACGAGCGCATGCAGAAACAGATATTGGCGCGAATGCTGTATCTGTCAGCTATGCAGCGGTGGAGCTCGCTAAGAAAATTTTTGGCGAGTTATCAGGACGCCATGTGCTGGTGCTTGGTGCCGGAAAAATGGGCGAGCTGGCGATCAAGAACCTGCATGGCAGCGGAGCAACTAAAGTGACAGTGGTGAACCGGACGTTCCAAAAAGCAGAAGCGCTTGCTGAACGCTTTGACGGACAGGCTAAAACAATGGATGAGCTGCAAAGCGCACTGGTTGAAGCAGATATTTTAATCAGTTCAACTGGTTCAAAGGATTATGTGGTTACAAAAGAGGTAATGACAGGTGTCCAGAAAATGCGCAAAGGACGGCCGTTGTTTATGGTTGATATTGCTGTGCCTCGTGATATTGCGCCGGAAGTAGCAGAGCTTGACAGCATTTTCTTATATGATATTGATGACCTGGAAGGCATTGTCGAGGCGAATCTGGCTGAACGCGAAAAAGCCGCTGCGAAAATAGGGCTTATGATTGAAGGGGAAATTGTTGCCTTTAATGAATGGATTAATGTGCTGGGTGTAGTGCCGGTAATCTCGGCTTTACGTCAAAAAGCACTTTCAATCCAATCGGAAACGATGGACAGCTTAAATCGGAAGCTGCCGCACCTGTCGGATCGCGATCGGAAAGTGCTGAGCAAGCACACGAAAAGTATTGTGAATCAAATGCTGAAGGATCCGATTTTGCAGGCAAAAGAATTAGCCGGTGACAAGCGGGCAGCTGAAAAGCTTGAACTCTTTATGCACATTTTCAATATTGAAGAAGATGTTCAAGAACTGAAACGTGCACAGGAAGAAGAAGAGCGTGTTCAAATGGTTCAAACAAAGCCTTTACTCCAGTTTTAAGTGAGGTTACGCCATGTTGGAGCAGGGAATGACTCGCCTTCATGAACTTATGATTATTTTATACGCCGTAAGCGTATTGCTTTATTTTCTTGATTTTGTTCAAAAAAACCAGCGGGCGAATCGAATCGCCTTCTGGATCCTAACGATCGTTTGGAGTCTGCAAACGATTTTTTTGGCCCTGTACATGTACAATGCCGGACGTTTTCCGGTACTGACTCTTTTTGAGGGTCTTTATTTTTATGCATGGGTGCTGATTACATTTTCGCTTGTGCTAAACAAGCTCCTACGGATGGACTTTACCGTTTTTTTCACAAATGTTATCGGGTTTATGATTATGACAGTTCATACCTTTGCACCTATTCAGGTGGAATCACAGGCAGCAGCGGAAAAGCTCGTATCAGAACTTTTGCTTCTTCACATTACAACGGCTATTTTGTCCTATGGCGCTTTTTCTCTGTCCTTTATTTTTTCCGCACTTTACTTGCTGCAATATCGTCTTTTAAAGCTGAAAAAGTGGAATGAACGGCTATGGAGACTTGGAGACCTGGGCCAGCTCGAAAAGCTGTCGGTTGTTTTGAACGCAATAGGTGTTCCGCTTCTGCTGCTCAGCTTAATCTTAGGACTTGTCTGGAAAACGATTAAGCTGCCCGAGGTAAGCTGGTTTGATTTGAAAATTGTTACATCTTTTGTTTTACTGTTTATATATAGCACTTTTTTGTACGTTAAAGTACGAAAAGGAGTATCGGGAAAAACACTCGCATACATCAATGCAGCAGCTTTTCTCATCATCTTAATGAACTTTTTCCTCGGAAGCCGGCTGTCCACATTCCATTTCTGGTATTCGTGACACCGGCTTTCGAGCGGTTATGGAGGGAATTATCTTGCGGAAAATTATTGTCGGATCAAGAAAAAGCCGCCTGGCGCTTACGCAAACAAACCAGGTGATTGACCAGCTGAAAGCACTGTCGCCAGGAACAGAATTTGAAGTAAAAGAAATTGTGACAAAAGGCGACCGTATTTTAGATGTGACATTATCTAAAGTGGGCGGCAAAGGCTTGTTCGTAAAAGAAATCGAGCAGGCACTTTTTGACGGCGAAATAGACATGGCTGTTCATAGCATGAAGGACATGCCGGCTGTTTTGCCTGAAGGACTTGTGATTGGCGCTGTGCCTGAGAGAGAAGATCACCGCGATGCGCTTATTTCTAATGGTCATGTAAAGTTCCATGAATTGCCTTCGGGCTCTATTATAGGCACGAGCAGTCTGCGCCGCAGTGCTCAGATTTTAGCTGCAAGACCGGATCTTGAAATCAAATGGATTCGCGGTAATATTGATACCCGGCTGGCGAAGCTGAAAAATGAAGAATATGATGCCATTATTTTAGCCGCAGCCGGTCTTGCACGTATGGGCTGGGCAGCAGATACCGTAACAGAATTTTTGGATGAAGAATTATCTGTTTCAGCTGTTGGGCAGGGTGCGCTGGCGATTGAATGCCGTGAAGATGATCAGGAGTTGCGGGCACTTCTAAACCAGTTTACCTGTGAAAACACGAAGCGGACTGTTGCAGCCGAGCGGTTTTTCCTGGGTGCTGTAGAAGGAAGCTGTCAGGTGCCTGTTGCTGGATTTGCAAAGGCAGATGGCGCGGAGCTGTCTCTGACTGCGCTTGTCGCTTCACCGGATGGGAAAACAATTTTAAAAGAAACGGTTTCAGGAAGTGATGCCGAGCAAGTGGGCTTACAAGCAGCCGAGCTTTTAAAGAACCGGGGTGCGCTGGAATTAATCGAAGCCGCAAGAGCAGCGTCTGAATGAAGCCGCTCGCTGGTAAACGAATTGTTGTAACACGTCCCAGGGGACAGGCGGCACCGTTTATTGGTAAAATAGAAGAAGCGGGCGGCACAGCATACGCAGTGCCGCTTATCGCATTCCGGCCATCGCAAGACAGGCAGGAGGAAGCCATTTTGGCTGCCTTGCATACATATGATTGGATTTTGTTTACAAGTAAAAACGGTGTTGATTTTTTTATGCAAAAAGCCGGCCACCTTTTGCATAAGATTGGAGCCAAGTGGGCAGCAATTGGTACTCAAACCGCCAGGGCAGCAGAAGCTTATGGGCTTTCTGTTTCCTATATGCCGGGACGCTTTTCAGCAGAGGATATGGCGGAGGAAATACGAAATGGATTATTTCTTCCAAAAAAAATGCTCGTTCCAAAGAGCAGCATGGCGCGCAGTGTAATAGCGGATACAGTTCGTCAGTCAGGAGGGCAGGCAGACGAGTGGATTGTATATGAAACGTACTTTCCTGCTGATGAAAAGGAACACTTATTAGAAGTAATTCGGATGGAAAAGATAGACATGATTACTTTTACAAGTCCGTCTGCCGTTCGTCATTTTATGCAGATTCTGAAGCAGTCACAGGAGCCGCTGCCTGATACGGATTACGGCGTAATTGGACGGGTAACGAAAAAAGAAGCGTTGTCGAATGGCATACGTGTTGCCGTTTGCCCGGCTGTGTTTACGATTGATGCGCTTGTGGAGGAAATGGGCCAATTTTATAAGGAGTGATAGTATGGAATTGAATTTTGATCGTCACCGCCGCTTGCGTCAAACTGCTAATATGCGTGCGCTTGTGCGGGAAACACAGCTTCATGTAAATGATTTTATTTATCCGCTTTTTGTAGCAGAAGGAGAAGGAATCCGCAATGAGGTTCCATCTATGCCGGGCGTTTTTCAATTATCTCTTGATCAATTAAACCAGGAGATTGACGAAGTGATTGAGCTGGGCATTAAATCGATTATTTTGTTCGGCCTGCCTGACGTAAAAGATGCGATTGGAACAGGTGCCTACCATAACGACGGCATTGTTCAAAAGGCTACACGGCATATTAAAGAACAATATCCAGACCTTATCGTGATCGCGGATACATGTTTGTGTGAATATACCGATCATGGCCATTGCGGTGTGATTGAAGGAAGCCGTGTGTTAAATGATCCTTCACTTGATTTGCTGGCGAAAGCAGCGATCAGCCAGGCAAAAGCGGGAGCGGATATTATTGCACCATCCAATATGATGGATGGATTTGTTGCCGCTATTCGCCAGGGACTGGATGAAGCAGGCTTTGAAGAAGTACCGATTATGTCTTACGCTGTAAAATATTCTTCTGCTTATTACGGGCCATTCCGTGATGCGGCGGACTCCACACCGCAATTTGGAGACCGGAAAACCTATCAAATGGATCCGGCCAACCGGCGTGAAGCAATTAGGGAAGCACAGGCTGATATAGAGCAGGGGGCTGACTTCTTGATCGTAAAGCCGGCTCTTTCTTACCTGGATATTGTCCGGGACGTACGGAATGAATTCCAGGCACCTGTTGTCGCTTATAGCGTAAGCGGCGAATATGCCATGGTGAAGGCTGCCGCTTTAAACGGCTGGGTGGATGAAAAAGCCATTGTGCTTGAAACATTGACGAGCATGAAGCGTGCAGGCGCGGACTTAATTATGACCTATCATGCAAAAGATGCTGCACGTTGGCTGAACGAACAATAATAGGAGGCGTTTTCATGCGTTCATTTGAAAAATCAAAAGCTGCTTTTAAAGAAGCGGTGGAAATGATGCCGGGCGGCGTAAACAGCCCGGTCCGCGCGTTTAAATCAGTTAACATTGATCCTATTTTTATGGAGCGGGGTAAAGGCTCTAAAATTTGGGATATTGACGGGAATGAATACATCGACTACGTGCTTTCATGGGGACCACTTATTTTAGGCCACTCGAATGACCAGGTAGTCCAAGCGCTGAAAAGAAGTGCGGAAACCGGTACAAGCTTTGGTGCCTCTACACTACTTGAAAATGAAATGGCAAAGCTTGTTATTGAGCGGGTGCCATCGATTGAAGTGGTTCGAATGGTATCAAGTGGTACAGAAGCAACCATGAGTGCTCTCCGGCTTGCGCGTGGATATACAGGGCGCAATAAAATCCTTAAGTTTGAAGGCTGCTATCATGGCCACGGAGATTCACTGCTGATCAAAGCGGGTTCCGGCGTAGCCACACTTGGACTGCCGGACAGCCCGGGTGTGCCGGAAAGTGTTGCGAAAAATACAATCACTGTACCATACAATGATACAGAAAGCGTCCGCTATGCATTTGAGCAATTTGGTGAAGATATTGCCTGCGTTATTGTTGAGCCTGTTGCCGGCAATATGGGGGTTGTTCCTCCACAGCCGGGATTTTTAGAAGGACTGCGTGAAATAACAGAGCAAAATGGTGCTCTACTTATTTTTGATGAAGTGATGACAGGCTTCCGCGTCGGCTACAATTGCGCACAGGGACATTTCGGCGTAACACCGGACCTTACCTGCCTTGGCAAAGTCATCGGTGGCGGTCTGCCAGTAGGCGCTTACGGTGGAAAAGCAGACATTATGAATCAAATTGCACCGGCCGGAACGATTTATCAGGCAGGAACACTGTCTGGAAACCCAATGGCGATGACCGCTGGAATCGAAACGCTTCGCCAATTGACGCCGGCTTCTTATGAAGAATTTGGGCGCAAAGCGGATATGCTTGAAAAAGGGCTGACAGAAGCGGCAAAGAAACATGGCATTCCAATTACCTTTAACCGTGCAGGTTCAATGATCGGCTACTTTTTCCATGAAGGACCGGTTCAAAATTACGACGATGCAAAAGAATCAGACCTTGCCCTATTCGCAAACTACTTCCGCGAAATGGCACTTGAAGGCGTCTTTTTAGCACCGTCCCAATTTGAAGGACTGTTCCTATCCACAGCACATTCTGATGAAGATATCAATAAAACGATTCAAGCTGCTGAAAAAGCATTCAGTCGCTTGAAAAAATAAAACTTTCAGTGCCTGTTCTATTGCGTTTTTATACGTTTGGACAGGCACTTTTTTTCATGTTTTCCTTTTTACGCGCATACACTAGCGCGAAAGGGAGGGGTGTGCATGGAAGAGTTATTTTTCGTTGCGCTTCAGGAGGATGTTGTATTTCCAGAAGGAGAAGAAGTGGATGAACTGCTGTCTATCTCTCTTGACCCGCAGGTGGTGATTCAAGGGGCAAGTGTACAGGGCTCTATTGAGGTAACAGGCGAATATCGAATAAACGATCATTTTGGAATGGAAGAAGATTCTGTCCGCCAGTTTTTCCGCCATATCCCGGTGCAGGCCATTTTGCCTCCGGATCAGCGTGCGGCGGATGGAGCAGATATTGAAATTCACACCTTTGATTATACAGTGAAAAAGCCAGACCGGCTTATTTTAGAAGCAGAACTTGCCATTGCAGTGTCTGCTGTAAGAAAAGTAGAGGAAGAGCAAGAGCCGATTGTGGCAGCTGCTTATGAGTATGAAACAGAGGCAAGCTTCGAGAATGATTTAGAAGAGCTTGAAGACAGCGAGACGGAAGAAAGCATCCAAGCCGAAGAGGATCAGGAAGCAGATCAAACGGCAGAAACAGAAGATGCCGCTGTTCAAGTTCAAAAGCGGGCGGAAGACGATGCTTCCATTTTTAGCTGGCTTGAAGAGCGGCCGGTGCAACAAACAAAATGGCGTTTTCAAGTATCGTCTGGCAATGTAGAGCTTATAGCCACTCAAGATGAAGAGCAGCCGCCAGGAGAATCAAAAGAGACAGCAGAATAACATCAAATGTCGTTGGCAAAAACAGCGTACGCAGTCCTTGAAAGCAGCAAAGGGGGATGATAATCCGGCAGCACATAAAGCGGCAGCGGCGCAGCCAAGGCGGCCATCTGTCGTAATGACGCATCATAAAAAACACTCCTTTTAAAGTTACTGTCCAGCTTGGGATGCCACGGAAAGTCTACGCGGTTTTGCGACACAAGGTAATCTCTTTTGAAGGTATAAAAATGCCTTCGTCCGTGATCACCTGATGCTTGCAGACGATAAGCGGCACCTGCCCTTTTCTTATCATATGAATTGCACGAAAAACGGTGCGCAAGGTTGACGCACAGAAGCGTTTTCGGCTAAGATAATGGTATTGAAAAGAAACGTGTGGACCGAGAAAAGGTGGTACCGCAAGCAGCCTCTTCGTCCTTTTCAGGCGGTGGGGCTTTTTTTTATGATGTCCAAGCTTAGCGCCGTCAGCTTAACGTTATACGTTCATTTCTGATAGAGTCCCCAAAAAAGTCTCTGACAGAGACAAGTGTATGGCGGCCGCTGAAAATTGTGTGCTTTGCGCTTTTTTACAAGGAGGAAAAACAATGTCACAACAAGAAACAAACATGCCGACGAAATATGATCCACAGGCAATCGAGCAGGGTCGATATGACTGGTGGACAGCCGGTAAATTTTTTGAAGCAAAAAACGATGAGTCTAAACCCCCTTATACAATCGTGATTCCACCGCCAAATGTTACCGGGAAACTTCATCTTGGGCATGCGTGGGATACAACGCTGCAGGACATTTTAACGCGTATGAAGCGGATGCAGGGCTTTGACGTTCTATGGCTTCCAGGAATGGACCATGCAGGTATTGCTACGCAGGCAAAGGTAGAGCAGAAATTAAAAGAAGAAGGCACCACGCGCTATGACCTGGGCCGTGAAAAATTCCTTGAAGAATCATGGAAATGGAAAGAAGAATATGCCGGGCATATTCGTGCCCAATGGGCGAAGCTTGGTCTTGGCCTTGATTACAGCCGTGAACGCTTTACACTTGATGAAGGACTGTCAAAAGCGGTTCGTGAAGTGTTTGTAAAGCTGTATGAAAAAGGACTCATCTATCGCGGTGAATACATTATCAACTGGGATCCGTCCACGAAAACAGCACTGTCAGATATTGAAGTCATCTATAAAGACGTACAGGGCGCTTTTTATCATATGAAATATCCGCTTGAAGATGGCTCCGGCTCGATTGAAATCGCAACAACACGTCCGGAAACAATGCTTGGTGATACGGCGGTAGCCGTTCACCCGGAAGACGAGCGTTACAAGCATTTAATCGGCAAAAATGTTGTTCTCCCAATTGTCGGCCGTGTGATTCCGATTGTGGCAGACGATTATGTAGATCCTGAATTTGGAAGCGGCGTTGTGAAAATTACGCCAGCGCATGATCCGAATGACTTTGAAGTTGGGAACCGTCATAACCTCCCGCGTATTCTCGTGATGAACGAAGACGGCACGATGAACGAAGAAGCCGGTACATACAACGGCATGGACCGCTTTGATTGCCGTAAGCAAATCGTTAAAGATCTTCAGGAATCAGGTGTCCTGTTTAAGATTGAAGAGCATATGCACTCAGTCGGCCATTCAGAAAGAAGCGGCGCTGTGGTGGAGCCGTATTTATCCACACAATGGTTTGTAAAAATGGAGCCTCTGGCGCAAGAAGCAGTCGAGCTTCAAAAAACGGAAAACAAAGTAAATTTTGTGCCGGACCGCTTTGAAAAAACGTACCTGCACTGGATGGACAATATTCGTGACTGGTGTATTTCCCGTCAGCTCTGGTGGGGACACCGCATTCCAGCCTGGTATCATAAAGAAACAGGCGAAGTGTATGTTGGCCATGAAGCGCCAAAGGATGCGGAAAACTGGGAGCAGGATACAGATGTACTGGATACATGGTTCTCATCTGCTCTATGGCCGTTTTCAACAATGGGCTGGCCGGATACGGATTCTGCTGAATTCAAGCGTTATTACCCAACAGCGGCCCTGGTAACAGGGTATGATATCATTTTCTTCTGGGTATCCCGGATGATTTTCCAGGGACTTGAATTTACCGGTGAACGACCGTTCCAGGATGTTTTGATCCATGGTCTTGTCCGTGATGCGGAAGGTCGCAAAATGTCCAAGTCTCTTGGCAACGGCGTGGACCCAATGGAAGTAATCGACCAGTACGGTGCCGATTCACTTCGCTACTTCCTTGCGACAGGCAGCTCGCCAGGACAGGATCTGCGCTACACAACGGAAAAGGTTGAAGCAACATGGAATTTCGCCAATAAAATTTGGAACGCATCCCGTTTTGCCCTTATGAATATGGGCGGCATGACGTATGATCAAATTGATTTGACCGGCAAAAAATCCGTCGCAGATGAGTGGATTTTAACCCGCTTAAATGAAACCATTGAAAGTGTGACACACTTATCGGACAAATACGAGTTTGGTGAAGTCGGCCGGACGCTGTATAACTTTATTTGGGACGATTTCTGCGACTGGTATATCGAAATGGCGAAACTGCCATTGTACGGTGAGGATGAGCAGGCAAAAGCAATGACCCGCTCGGTTCTGGCTTATGTACTCGACAACACAATGCGTCTTCTGCATCCGTTTATGCCGTTTATTACAGAAGAAATCTGGCAGAACCTGCCGCATGAAGGCGAAACAATTGTTGAAGCTTCATGGCCAAAAACGGATTCTTCTTTAACGAATAAAGAAGCGGCAGCAGACATGAAGCTGCTTGTTGATATTATTCGTGCTGTACGTAATATCCGTTCAGAAGTAAATACGCCAATGAGCAAAAAAGTACCGCTCGTGTTAAAAGCAAAAGACGAAGCAGTTCTTGCCACTTTAACCGAAAACCGCTACTACATTGAGCGCTTCTGTAATCCAGATGAGCTGGTAATTGATACAAACCCGGCTGCACCGGAAAAAGCCATGACGGCTGTTGTAACAGGTGCCGAGCTGTTTATGCCGCTTGCGGGTCTGTTAAACATTGACGAAGAAATTGCCCGTCTCGAAAAAGAAAAAGCAAAATGGCAGTCTGAAGTAGACCGCGTACTGAAAAAGCTGGCCAATGAGCGGTTTATGTCCAAAGCGCCGCAAAAAGTGGTTGATGAAGAGCGTGCGAAAGAAACGGATTACCGTGAAAAGCTTGCTGCTGTAGAAGCACGCATTGAAGATTTAAAGAATTAATCGTACAAGACGAACCCGCCTCAAAGCGGTTCGTCTTTTTCGTACATAAGGAGAGAAATCAATATGAATCATTACGAAGAAGCCCTGGACTGGATCCATGGACGCCTGAGAGTAGGAATCAAGCCGGGTTTAATGCGGATGGACTATATGATGGAGCAGCTGGGTCATCCGGAGCGGCATATAAAAGCCGTTCACATTGGAGGAACAAACGGAAAGGGCTCAACTACGGCAATGCTACGGTCGATTTTAACGGAAGCGGGTTTTGAAACAGGGACCTTTACATCGCCTTACATTGAACAATTCAATGAGCGGATCAGCGTAAACGGAATTCCTATTTCAGATGAAGAAATCACAATCCTTGCCCAAAAAATTAAATCGATTGCCGACGAAATGGAAGAGCTGGAAATGGGCGGGCCGAGTGAATTTGAAATTATCACCGCAATGGCATTTTATTATTTTGCTTACGTTCATCCAGTTGATATTGTCCTGTTTGAAGTCGGGCTCGGCGGCCGCCTCGATTCAACGAATATCGTGTACCCGCTGCTTTCGGTCATTACGACAATCGGCATGGATCATCTTCAGTTTCTCGGTGATACGCTCGCGGATATTGCACGGGAAAAAGCTGGAATCATTAAAAGCGGCGTGCCGGTGTTAACCGCTGTCCATCAGCCGGAAGCACTCGATATTATTGCTAGAACGGCAAAGGAAAAGAGATCAGCTCTTTATCAATTCGGCCGGGATTTTAACGGCACCTGGACCGCTTCAACGGAAGGCGGGGAGCAGTTTGACTTTACTTCTCTTTACGGCAGCCAGCCCGCTCTCCAAACAGGTCTCGCGGGGCTGCACCAGGTGCAAAATGCATCAGTAGCGGTTATGGCCGCTGACTTTTTACGGATTTATTATTCTTTTTTAATCGAAGACGATCACATTAAAAAAGGACTCGAAACGGCGATATGGCCGGGCCGGTTTGAAACCTTGTCGAATGACCCACTTATTATTGCAGACGGCGCCCATAATGAAGAAGGCGTAGAAGCGCTCACGCGGACGATTGCACAGCGTTTCCCGGATAAAAGAGTGACGGTGCTGTTTGCGGCGATGAAGGATAAACCTCTTGATGGGATGATTGCACGGTTGAAAAAATCGGCAGACCGCCTATATCTCGCGCCTTTTGATTTTCCACGTGCTGCAAGTGCTGAACATTATGAACAATTTACGTCTGAAACAGTTCAAATAGTTCAAAGCTATCTATCTGTAATTCAGCTGTTTCAACAGAATGCTTCCAAGCAGGACGTTTTAATCATTACCGGATCGCTTTATTTTATATCTAGCGTGAAAAAAGACATAAAAACCATTCTTTCCAAATGAGAACGGGGTATATATAATAGTAAGAAAGAATGCCTCAAAGGAAAAGGCTGGTGTGTAATGAAGAAATTTATAGTTAACATTCTCTTATTTATTATGGTTGGTTTATTAATATTGCCGCATGATATGTTACAGGCAGAAGCTGCAGGAAATGATATAGGGGTTTCTGTGACTGCAACCCCTTCTCAATCTATCGTTGTGAAACCGGTGGACAGCAACGCCAAAGCACGAATTGATATGAAAATGACGCCGTTTGGAAAATACGATCAATTAGATCGTAAGCCCGTTGATGTTGTATTTATATTCGATACCTCGGGCTCAATGAATGAGTCGGGAAAAAGAAAACAGAAATTTGAGAGTGCAAAAGCTGCCATGTATAAGGCACTTGATTATTTCAAGGAAAATGCCGGACCAAATGACCGGTTTGCATTTATTCCATTTAATACAACTGTTGATGATAATGGAAATGTAGTGCCATTAACCAAAGCCTCAAATATAACTTTTTCCACAATTAGAAGCAAAGTTTATTCGACTTACGCTCTCGGTGGAACAAATTACCGGGACCCAATAGAATTGGCACAACAAATGCTCAGTGGTTCAACAAATGATAAAAATATTATCTTTATGACGGATGGCTTTTTAACAGCTTCTACTGAAACTATTGATTTTGAAAGGAAATGTGTTGAATTTAAAAGAAATGGAAATTGTCAAAGAACCGATCTTGATTATTCAAAACCAATTAAAGAAGTAGTTCATTTTTATGACTATGACAACGGTGTATTTATCCAATATAATAACTCTTATCGTTATAATCTTGAAGTTATATACGATAATCAAAACAAATCTCGTTCTACTGATTCCAGGTCGGACAGACTATCTTTAATTCGATATATTAAAGAACGAGCAAAAAATACGGCTCAGCAGATAGGTCAAAATGGAATTAAAATGTATTCAATTGGTTTTGGAAACAATCGTGATGAACTTGACCAGGGTTATTTAGAAGAGCTTTCTTCTGTCACAGGTGCTTACGCCAGTGCGGCATCGGAAGGGAATGTGGATCAAATCTTTCTTGATATTGCAGAGTCTATCAGCAAGCAGAAGCTTGATGCGGAAGTAACGCTAGACTTGGCTAAGTTTGGAAGCAAGGTAACAGTCGCTGAAGGCGCTAACGCCGCAGTAGACGGCACAAAGGTAACGCTGCGTAAATCATTTGAGTATGAATACTTACAAAATGCGCCCGCACCAGTTGATTTAACGCTGCCGCTTGAGTTTAGTGAAGTAGGAACATACACGTTTGACAATATGAAACTCACATATAAACGTCCGGACGGCTCTACAGTCTCAATCACGATTCCATCTGTTACAATTCAAGTCGCTGCGGAGGCACCTCCAGCAATTAACGGCAGCATGGTTTTAAAAGGAGAAGCGAATGAGGTTAACAACTTAATTAAACAATCTGGAAAGCGCACCAATTATTTTAATGCCGAGTACAGCTTAAAGCCGGAAGGACTCAGCAGCAAATCCGTCAGTGGAAAATTGCAAAATATGAAGCTGATCCAGCTGCTTCCTGATGGAGTCAGCATTGAACCGGCAGAAGGTGTAACGGTTCGTGATGAAGCCTCTGGCGGGAAAGAAGCAGTAATCACTTTGTCCCGAACTGTTTCTTATGCGAATGGGGTATTTAACCCCGCTTCTTTTACAACAGCGTTAAAGTTGAAGGCGGATTGGGCGCTTAACAATGTAACGATGCCGCAAGCGCGTATAGAATACGAGGATACACGATTTAAGCAAACGTACAGCTCATCTATCCCAGCCGCTTCTGACCGTATTACAAACAAAGTACGGCTTGATGATGGGGGCAGCTATTATTATGATGGCTACGCCAATGGGATTATCCGGAAAGTAGAGAAAGCAACAGGACTGACTGTAGCAGAAACAGCATTCCCGAATGACTATGGATTGCTGCCAAAGCCAGTAAAGGATATGGTTTTCGCAGGCAATGATAAAAAAGCCATTACGATCACCTATTTTGATAACACAACGGCTACTCTTTACTTTACAGCGGATGTCGCAATGACGGGAGCTGAAAGTAAGACGTCAGTCGCCAATAAATCGACTGTATATGAAAATGTAAACGCAAAGCTTTCACAGCTTGTTGGCGGAGAAAATGTTCAATACTCCTATCGGATCGATAATGGTAATTGGCAGCCACTCGGGGAAGATCAAGTTATAGAATTAACCAAACCAGGCTTAAATAAAATCGATGTAAAATCCACCGGCGGCTTTTCTTTGACCGATCAAATTGTGTCAAAAGAAGTGACGATTGCTAAAAAAGTTGAACAAATTGAAATTTGGTCAACTGGTGATGATCCAAAAAAGATTGATCAGGTCTCAATAGTCGAAGGAACTGCTATGGATTTTGAAGTAAGAGTATTCCCTGAAGACGCAACGGATCAGTCCTGGAAAGTGGATGTGACAAGCGGCGGCGAATTTGCCGGAGCTCAGAAAAAGTCAGATAAGAAAGAAGAAATGAACGGAACTGTCTTCGGTTTGAAAGAAGGAGTATCCGAGTTCACAGTAACATCCAACAGTAATCCGGACGCTAAGGTTACAATGCCTGTTAACGTAACTTCGGATTTCATTCCACTTGAAGGCGTATCATTTGAACAAGCTAAGTACACGAATAAAGAAAGTGAGCTGGTTGACAACCTGCTGGACATCACGCCATCTGACGCAACCGAGCCTGATGTGGTTGACGTGAGAGCGGCAGATGATGGGGTAGTTATTATAAAGAAAGAAGCGAATGGAGATTGGTACATCGAGTCTGATAAATCAGGTAAAGGCTATACTGATGTTACTGCAACGGTTACTCAGGAGCAGCCTGATGGCAGTATAGTAACAAAAGAAGCAACGACTGTGTTTGAAACCGGCAATGATAGTGGAGGCGAATCGGCCGACAGCATTGATGGAAGATGGTAGTAAAGTAAAAATCCCCAGGGACCAGTTTCCCAGGGGATTTTTACGCAGTTATTATTCCACTGTCAACTGGTCACTATATACCGACAAATACTTCACCCGTGGCAAATAGTCGAGTTGACCAAGCAGGATATTACGGTCGTAATTAACGATAAACCGTGAGTATCGGTTTAATTGCTGATCACGTCCGGGAATACTGCTTTCGATGTCATAACCCTTTGTTTCCCCGCGCACCGCGTTAATCTCAAAGTCACCTTTGGCAAACAAGCCGCCATCGATAAAAAATAAAGAGCCAACGCCGTACAGCTCAGCGGCTTTTGATTCTGTTTGTGCAATTACCTCTTTGTTTGTATAAAAAAATCCTTTCAGCGGCTGGATATTACGGTCCGAATCTTCTTCTGGCACGTATGGCCCGCCTTCTGGCTCATCCTTCAGGTCGTTTCCATTCCTGTCTTGAAAGTTCTGGAACTCATTTATTCGGGTAATTAGCAATGAACCGCCCGATAAAGATACAAGCTGTCCGTCCTGCCAGCCGCGGATCGATAAATTTGAGATATGCGTTTCTCCTCTTGCATACATCGTACCGTTAATGGCAAAAAGGTCATTTTCTGCCTGTCCCTCCTCTTCTATGCCGCCTTGAATCGTCAAGTTTTCCCCCGTAAACAGCGCACCGTCAAAGTAAATATTATTATCTTCCGTACTGTCTTCTTTTTTACTATCTTTTGCATAAAGGTTTATGTTGCTCTGAGAAAGAATCAGCCCTTCAACTGCCGCTTTATTTGTTAAATCAAGCGTGATCGAACCGATCGCTTCCAAATGGTTCTTTAATTCAAAATTTCCATCAGAAGTAATTTTCATGTTACCTAAACTGTAGACTGTATTGATGTTATTGACCTCGGACGAAAAATCAATTGCCAGGTCCCCTTTATTATCAATAATTAGATTTTTACCCGTTTGTAAAGGAGCTGAAAACGTCATATCTCCGCTGGCGTTTGTCATAAAGGCATCTTCCTGACTGTAAATGGATCCTGCATTCACTGTCCCGCTGTCATTATTGATTTTAATTGCCAATTCATCATACAGGTTGGCGGTATTCGCCTCTATAGTCCCCGTGTTATTTTCAAGAGTGATCCCTTTGTCGGAGACAATGTTCCCATCTAATGTAATTGTACCGTCGCTCTCATTAACAATGTGCAAAACACCACTGGAAACAGCAAGATTTCTAATCGTAAGATCCTTCTCTGCAAAGATCGTTAATGATCCCTTTACGTTTACGTTTTCGATTAAGCTGCCCTTTGGCCTTAAAACGGCACTTCCAATATAATCAACCCCAACAATGTCCGCTCCTGTTGCAGCATATTCTGAAAAGGATTGAGGCACCTGTTTAACTACGCCTTCGAAGAGCGAATTAACGGGCGGAATGCCGCTTGTTGTTCCAACATCCTTTGCAGGGTTATTCGGTGCGCCAGACGGGGGAAGCGTTGTTTGTTTTTCAGCAGAAGCAAAACCTTCCGAATAAGCCTGATCAAATTCAATCGACTGGTATTGGCTGTCGTTTTTCAACGTTGGCACTTTTCCATGATAAAAATTTTCAGGTACAAGCACGTCTGTCAGTTCGGTTGGATTAAAGTTCCAATCTGCGTAATTCCCTGGTGTGCCGACATACAAGTCTCCAGAAATAGAAGGCATGGGCGTTGCATTGGGACGTTTGGGTCCGCCTGTTGTTAAATAATAATACGCATTTTCATCGATGGATAATTTATTAGCAAAAACATTGCCTTCAAGATGTGGAGAGCCGTTCAGCGATAGTGTTCCCTTTTCAGAGCCGAGTGCGTATTTTAAAAAACTTGGTAAAGGCGAGACAATTAATTCTTTTTTAGCTGTCCGTGACACAACAGCTGTTCCATCCGGCTCGTTTGCTGTAATGGACACTTCGAGCACCCGGGTCAGGGTTTCTGTTCTTTCAATCGAATAGTTATCAGTGACATCATCAACATTTATCGCCGTAATAGCGTCATTTTCAGCTTTCAATGTATCGTGGATGCTAGTTTCTGCATCTTCTAGCAGAATATCAATATTTGAGGGAGTGACGGGTTCATGGCTGACTGATCCTTCTCCTAATGTTTTAAATAGTACAAATCTGTCATTTCTCAAAGCTTCCGACAGCTTGGCGCTATAAGAGTCTATCGCTTTAACAGCTTCATACGTCGCGTCTACATCCGCCACCCGGACCGTCGTTCGCTTTGCTCCGCCGATCGTAGAAGCAACAATGGCAAGGCCGATAGTTGAGAAAACAACCGCGACCAACAGAACAAGCAGCAGCGCATTTCCTTTTTCATTCCATAATCGTTTCATTAAAATCCAAACCTACTTTCCAGTTGCATATTCTCAACGGTCCGGTCATTTTTCAGGGTGAAAACTAGTTTAATCGTACCGCTCTGGCAGGAAGGGGCGGCTTCTTCATCCGCAGAAGAAGCAGGTGCTTCGGATGTGCAAGTGACATGAAAAGTAGGTTCGCCATCCGGGTTTGCGATGAAATCAGAAGGAACCTCCAGCATTTCAGTACCGTCATCTTTAGTGCCGGATTTCTCGATTTTAATTTGGCTGTCTTCAATAAAGATCTTTTTTGTTTCCGTTTTGGTGCCTTTGCTCTCTTGAATAGGGTCATAATAGGACTCAAGACTATCATTATCTTCATTTTGATTTTCGACTTCGGTGAAGTTTGTTTCCAAGCTGTTAATAATCGTGATGCAAGAGCCGTCCGGGCAGCTCGTTACTTCATCAAATGGCGTTGAGTAAAATTCATTCATGATCCGCGTTGTCACATAATCAGCATCTTCCCGAAATTGAGTTTCAGCAGTCTGCTTTGTAAAGATTTTTTGCCCGGTTACAAGCGTACTCGCCATTACGGAGCTGACAATCGCTAAAATGACAATGACGGCTAAAAGCTCCATCAATGTAAGACCGCGCTCATCGCATATCCTCGCTTTTAATCGTTCCATCCAACTCCACTTCCGGCTCATTTTCTTTCCACCTCACTTTAACAGTTACAGGGATATAGTATTTTTTCGTTTCCTCGTCGATAGAACTAGAGGTTATGGTTACAGCGTATGTCCCATCATTGACTGGAATATCACTGCAATCTGCTTCATTGATACGATCGGACTGAAGCGTATATACTTTGTCTTCGGTCGTACCGGGACACATTTTCAGCCATTTTACTGTATCTGGATCCTCGAATTCGTGGCGCATTTCGACAAATGATTGCTTTTCCATAAACATCAGGGCATTGCGGGCTACATTCAGGGCAATAGTACGGCTTTCATTTGCCGCATTAAAGGTTCCGGCTTGAAAAAAGAACCGGGTGACGGACAATAAAATAATGCTTAATATAGTAAGAGACACTAAAAGCTCCAGTAAGGTGACACCATCTTGACAATTTTTGATCTTTTTCGTCACGGTTTTTTTTCCTTTCTTTGCAATTACGTAACTTTATTATACAATATTCCTATTAAACTGCATTTTTCCTACGTAAATTTTGTATGAAGTCTACTACATTGGTAACAGAGAGGGTTTTGGATGACGAAAACAATTATGATGTTTATCGGTTTTTTACTTGTTTTACCGATTTTGCCCTGGCTTCCGCTTGGCATTTCCCTAAAAGGCAAGGTGATTATTGCACTTGAGAGCTTTGCGATTGCAGGAGCCGTCATGGCTGCGGCTGTTTATCTGCCGCTCTGGCAAAGTCTATTGATCGGGCTGCTTGTTTTGATCATGACAGGTTACTTTACAGTAAAGTATGGCCTTCCTTCCTGGGCGGCAGAAGCCGAATGGTTAGAAGGCGATGAGGATCGAAGTGAAACGGCCAATGCACCTAAAAAACGTTTTGGTAAATCGTGGATAAAAAGAAAACAAATGCCTAAAGAAATAGATTACAAGCTGATTCAAGAACAGGCAGACACAGAAAAGCCAGATCCGATTGAGTCAAAACAGAATATGGCTGTGGCAGTTGAAGAGAAAAAAGCACCTGCTGCAGCGAATGAGACGATTATGTTTGAAGCGAAAAAAGAGGATGCAGCACAAATGGATGACGAGAAAACACCCCTCCCCCAGCTGAATGACCTTGAAGAAATTGGCGAGCTTGCATGGCCTGAGGAAAACCATTTTAAAGAAAAAATGGAAAAAGAGCAGGAAATGGAATCAGAAGATGAACTAGAAGAACTTGAGCTTCTTTTCGCAGAGGACAAAGCAGTCATTAAAGAGACCGATGAGGAAGTGCGCCCGGAAGATGAAGACAACTGGCTAAATACACTGGATGAAAGTGCTGATATAAAACATTCAGAGGACACAAAGCCTGCCGAAGACGAAAGTGACTTGTATCTGCTGGAACTCTTTGAAGAGGAAGAAAAAGAGGATCGTAAAAAAATAGAGATTTTAGACCATGAAGAAATTCAACTATCAGACGATAAAGAAAAAGAAGAAGGACTAGCAGATTACGTAGAAAAAACAGAAGAACGGAACGAACAATATTTAAGCAGCTTGTTTGAAGAAGACCTGATTGAAGCAGAAAACGATATAGAAGAAACCATTCCTGAGATGGAACGAGCGTTTCTGTTGGAGTCGGAGAACGAAGAAACAAAAGCAGAGGATATCGATCTGACTGAGGACGACATGATCAAAGAAAAAGAAGTATTTTTAACAGAGGAAGAGGAGCAGAAGGAGGAAGCAGAATCTGAACAAGAGGATCTTCCAGAAAACAACGCCCCAGCTTCTTTAGTGGAAGAAGTGTCCCTGTTGAAGCCAGAGCACGAAGAAACAAAAACAAAGGATATTGATCTGGCTGAGGGTGATATCATCACAGAAAAAGAAGCATTTTTAACAGAGGAAGAGGAGCAGAAGAAGGAAGCAGACTCTGAACAAGAGGACCTTCCAGAAAACAGCGCTCCAGCTTCTTCATTGGAAGAAGAGTTTCTTTTGGAGCCAGAGAACGAGGAAACGGAAGCAGAAGATTTTGATTTAGCAGAAGAGGACGTTATCACGGAAAAAGAAGCATTTTTAACAGAGGAAGAGGAGCGCAAGGAAGAAGCAGACTCTGAGCAAGAGGACCTTCCGGAAAGCAACGTTCCTTATTCTATGGAAGAAGAGGTTCATGATAAGCCAGAGGCTGCTGAAGAAAAAGAGCCTCGGCGTCTTTCTCCAGAATGGCTTCATATTATCGTTCAGGAAATTGAAGTGAAACAAAAAGCGTTACCTTATGAAGAAGTGGAAAGCGTGATGAAGCATTATTTGCAGGCACCGCTTCATGACCGCGATTACTATATTATCGGGCGCATGCTGACGGCGTTTTATATGGCAAACGATGAGCCGCTGCAAGCTCTGGCGCTTGCAGATGAGCTTGAGCATCGCTTACGTGCATATCCCGTTTTGGTAGAGGAAATTATAAATATGAAAGAAATCGTTTTAAATCAATCATTGGAAACAGGTGAGAGAGATGAAAAAAAGCAGTGAAGTACAAGGTCTTCCTATTATCAGTATTGCGGACGGGGTAGAAATCGGCCAGGCAAAATCGCTGATTATCAACCCCGAAAAAAGAAGCATCGACTTTATTACAATTGGCCATGAAGAATGGGAGCAGGAAGGCAAAGCGATTCCATTCAATAAAATTATCGGTATCGGTGATTATGCCCTGACGATTGACCATGAAAGCAGTGTTATTGAAATGAATAATATTCCGGTTGCCAATGAGCTTTTGAACCGGAAAACAAAAATTTTACAAACACGCCTGATGACGAAAAAAGGGCAGCTGATCGGGCAGGCAGTTGAATATATGATTGATGACGAAACGGGAGAAATTATTCAGCTTGTTGTAGAAGACAAAGAAGGGTCTTTTTTAGTCAGCGGGCAATACGTAGTCACATATGGACGTGATTTAATCGTAGTTGACGAAGGCGTAGTAAAAGAGTCGTTGGAAGAGGAAGTGCAGGAGCTCTATGCTCTTCCGATTGAGCCTGTCCAGTCATCTGCTGAATCTTCAGGTGTGACAGAACAAGCTGTTCAGCTTGAAGTATATAACGATGCTATTGAGGAAGTTCATCCTGATGCCGAGGAGCTCGAGGCGGGAGAGCCAATCGAGCAGGCAGCCGAAGAAGAAGCGGGCGAACAAGCGGAAGTATCAGAACAAGAAGAGTCTTCGGTTGACCGCTGGCTCCAATTGATTGAGGAACAGCAAAGCAAGCTATTAGTCGGTAAAACGGCTACGAAAAGCATTGAAGTAAACGGAGATGTGTTAATTCCAGCGGGCACGGTTTTACAGGAAGAAGATGTTCAAAAAGCGCGTGAAGCCGGACCGGAAATTTTAGTTGAATTAAGTATGAACAGCGAGGCTTAAGACAGGTGGAAGAAGTAGGGCGTTCCCAAAAAGTGGTTGGAAAAACAGCAGTGCTGCTGTTGCTGCTTGTCGTTTATCTTTTGTTGTTTTCGTTTTATGGAGGCAGGCTGTTTGACCGCGTGTTTTTTGCCGATGCCATCTTTGACGAAGGAACAACGATCGGCCCGCAGAAAGTCGATGAAATGACAAACAGTGAAGCAGCCAAACTTCTGGATGAAAAAGTAGAAGCCTGGCAGGAGCAAGCTGTTATAAAGGTAACGTATGCAGAAAAAGAAGTGACGATAAGCAACAGCTTGATTTCCTTTCAGGTTGACCAGTCTGTAAGGGAAGCGGCAGACAGCCAGAAAAACAAGCTTTTAGCCGCTGTTTCACCTGATGATTTAAAAGAAGAGCTGTCTCGTAAACTGCCCGCTCTTAAAACGGATGGAAGAATAGATGTGGAAACAATGGCCAGTGACCTATCAGACATTGGCGATTATTTAAAATCAGGAGAATCTGTTATTGATGTTTCGCTTTATTTGGAAGAAAGTGAAAAAAAAGCGAAACTCTCAGAAGTGACAGCAGATGGTTTGGACGGCGCAGCGGCTGACTTTCTGAAAGCCAATCCAGCTATTGCTGTAAAAGCTGGTACTTCTTTTTCTTTTAATAGCTGGGTAGAGCCTGCTGCAGGAAAAATAAGCGATAAAAGCTTGAATCTATTATCTTCTGCTCTGTATCAGCTTGTATTAAAAACAAATTTTGATATTATGGAAAAAAATCAAAGCAATGACCTGCCTGACTATATTAATTTAGGTTATGAAGCAAAAGTCGCAAAAGCAAAAGGGCAGGATTTTGTTTTTTTTAACCGTAATAAAGACGCTTACACGATCAACTGGACTGTATCAAATGGCCGTCTGTATGGTGTGTTAACTGGTATTCCGTTTTACTATACGTACAAAACGGAGCTGAGAAACAAGAAAACACTTGAACCAAAAACTGTTTTACACTTTAGCCCCGAGCTGCCTTATGGCGACATGCGGATTGAACAGTACGGAGAAGATGGTTCGATGATTGATGTATATCGAAGCCGCTCAGAAGGAAGCAAAAAGCTGGGCAGTGAGCAAATGGCAGCTGATTTTTATCCGCCGGTTCATCAAATTGAGCTGTACAGTTCACAGGAACCGCCTCCTCCTCCACCAGAGCCTGAAGAAACAGATGAGGATGATCAAGAGGAAACAGATGAAGACAATAACAATACCGATGCTGAAAATCAAGAAGAGCAGGATGAGAGTGATAGTACAACAGCCACGGATGAACAAAGTAATGAAAATGGACAATAAAAGGTGATGCAGCATGAAAACAAAGCGCAAACGGCTCGGTGATCTGCTGGTTGAATCCGGCCTGATTACGGATGAACAGCTGTCTGTTGCATTAAAAGAAAAAAAAGACAACCAGAAACTGGGCGATGCTCTCCTAAACAGAGGATTTATCACCGAGCAGCAACTGATTGAAGTGCTGGAGTTTCAGCTGGGCATTCCGCATGTCAGCTTATACCGGTATCCAATTGATATAAAGCTGCTTAGCCTCGTTTCAAAAGAGATGGCAAAAAAAAGCTTAATTATTCCATTAAAAAAAGAAGAAAACCGGCTGTTTGTGGCGATGGCCGATCCAATGGATTACTTTACAGTTGAGGATTTAAGGCTGGCAACCGGATTTCAAATTGAAACCGCAATTGCGACAAAGCAGGATATTCTGCGTGCTGTCAACAAGTATTACGATATGGATGATTCGCTTGAAGAGTTTATGCAGCAAAATACGCCGGCGGCAGGAGAGTCGGAAGAAGAAGCGGTGGAAGAGGATTCACCGGTTGTCCGGCTGGTCAATCAAATTATGTCTCGTGCGATGACTGAAAAAGCAAGTGACATTCACATCGACCCGCATGAAACAAAAGTTGTTGTTCGCATGCGGGTCGACGGAGTGCTGCAGCTGGACCGCCAGCTTCCAAAGTCGATGCTGGGCATGCTGACAGCACGGATTAAAATTATGGCCAATATGGATATTACCGAGCACCGGATTCCACAGGATGGAAGAATCAAAACGAATATTGATTTTCGGGCTATCGATCTGCGTATTTCCACACTCCCAACTGTGTACGGAGAAAAAATTGTTATGCGGATTTTAGATTTAAGCAGTTCGTTAAATGACATGAACCAGCTCGGGTTTAACAAAGTGAACTTAAAGCGAATGGAAACGCTGCTTCAGCGCCCGAACGGCATTGTACTCATTACCGGACCAACCGGATCAGGAAAGTCTTCGACACTGTACGCAGGATTAAACCGGCTAAACAGTGAAGAAGTCAATATTATTACCGTTGAAGACCCGGTTGAGTATCAGCTCGAAGGAGTGAACCAAATTCAGGTGAACCCGAGTGTCGGTTTAACCTTTGCAGCCGGTCTTCGTTCGATTTTACGGCAGGATCCGAATGTGATTATGGTCGGGGAAATTAGGGACAAGGAAACCGCTGAAATTGCGATTCGCGCTTCTCTGACCGGTCACCTTGTGCTGAGCACCCTGCACACAAACGATTCTATCAGCAGCATCACCCGTCTCATTGATATGGGCGTCGAGCCGTTTTTGGTTGCTTCATCCCTGAGCGGCATCGTCGCACAGCGTCTGATCCGTAAAGTATGCCGGGACTGTGGCCGTGAAGAACCGGCCACAGAGCGGGAGCGGGAGATTTTCGGGAAGAGGGGACTGAAAATTGAAACCGTCAACCGAGGAAAAGGCTGTGCGTCGTGTAATATGACCGGCTACAGGGGCCGTCTGGCGATTCATGAGGTGCTGACGGTGACAGAAGAAATGAAGCGGCTTATTTTAAACAATGAACCGCTATCGGAACTAAAACAAATGGCACTGAAGAACAAAACGATTTTTTTGCTGGATGACGGCCTCTTAAAAATTAAGCAGGGCATCACCACAACCGAAGAAGTGCTTCGTGCTGTCCTAATGGAGTAGAAACTATGAGAGAAAAGCTTGAATTTATTTTACGTTCTGCTTTTGAATTAAAAGCGTCGGATATCCACTTAACAGTCGGTACGGCGCCGGTATTTCGCATTCACGGTGATTTAAAACGGTACGGAAAAGATCCGCTGAAGCCGGCGGACACAGAAGCAATGGCAAAAGCGATCATTCCCGAACAAATGTGGGACCTGTTTAAGGAAAAGGGCGAGCTTGATTTTTCATTCGGCTTGCCGCGTGTATCCCGGTTCCGGGTCAATGCCTACCATCAGCGCAACTGTATTGCGCTTGCGTTTCGGGTGATTGCTTCCGGTGTTCCGACACTCGAAGACCTTCATATGCCGGACATCTTAAAAAAAGTGTCAGAGCGGCCGCATGGGCTTGTGCTTGTGACGGGACCGACCGGATCTGGTAAATCAACAACGCTTGCGAGTATGATAGATTACTTGAATCGTAATACGAGAAAGCATATTATTACACTCGAAGATCCAATTGAATACCTGCACAAGCACGGGAAATGTATTATTGACCAGCGTGAGGTCGGGTACGATACCCAGACGTTTGCCAACGGTCTCCGTGCTGCGCTGCGCCAAGACCCCGACGTTATTTTAGTCGGGGAGATGCGCGACCTTGAAACGATTCAAACCGCCATCACAGCGGCGGAAACAGGACACCTTGTATTCGCGACGCTTCATACATCAAGTGCGCCGGCTACAATTGAACGGATTATTGATGTGTTTCCAGCTGAACAGCAGCCGCAGATCCGTACCCAGCTCGCAACCGTGCTGACGGCTGTTATTGCCCAGCGGCTGTTTCCGACGGCGGATTTAAAAGGCCGGCGTGCGGCACTTGAAATCATGCTGAACAATTCAGCGGTCGCCAACTTAATCCGTTCCGAAAAAGTGCATCAAATTATTAATGTGATTCAAACGTCAAAAGCACAGGGGATGCAGCTGATGGCCGACCATGCCCAGGAGCTGTTCCGTCAGGAAGTCGTCTCTAAATCGGCACTGCTTCCTTATTTAAGAGAAAGGGATTAACGGAATGGCTAAATTTGCTTACACCGGAAGAGACCGCCGCGGTCCGAAAAAAGGCACACTGACCGCCAACTCTAAAAAAGAAGCGATCGAAAAGCTGCAGTCAAACGGCATTCGGGTAAAGAACATTGAGCAAAAGCAGGTAGCGTTTTGGGAGCAGGATATTGTCATTGGCCGTCCCGTTAAGCTTGAGCATATGGTTATTTTTCTCCGTCAGTTTGCGGCGCTGCTGCAGGCGGGTGTGACAGTGGTTGATTCTGCTTTTATTCTTTCACAGCAGACCGACAGCAAGCCGCTCAAGCGGGCGCTGGCGAATATGGAAATGGAAATGCGGGAAGGCCGGCCGCTCTCGGATGCGGCTGCCAAGCAGAAAAAGATTTTTGAGCCGCTGTTTATCAATATGCTCAGAGCCGGGGAAGCAACCGGGACGCTGGATCAGACATTCAGCGATCTCGCCGTTCACTACGAGCGGCAGCACCGTACCCGGCAAAAAGTTATTTCCGCACTTGCTTATCCGGTAGTCGTCGGAATTGTCGCCGTCTTCGTGGTTATCTTTTTGCTTGTTTCCGTTGTGCCGACCTTTGTCGGTATGTTCGAAGACTTTGGCGGCGAGCTGCCAGCGATTACGCAGTTTGTTATTAACGCCAGCGAATGGATGCAGCGATTCTGGTATATGATTGCGTTTCTTGCAGCAGCAGCAGCAGGAACGATCTGGCTGTTGCGCCGGCGTCCGGAGTCTAAAATGTATATTGACTATGCTGTTTTGCGTATGCCGATTTTTGGGAATTTAATGCGAAAAGCAGTGCTTGCCCGGATGACCCGGACGCTCAGTTCCCTTTTTTCCAACTCGGTGCCGATCCTGCGTGCCATGGATATTACCGGTGAGGTAGTTGGAAATGAAGTGATTGCCGGTGTGATCCGTGAATCAAGACAGTCGCTGGAGCGCGGTGAATCGATTACCGGACCGATGCAGCGCCACTGGGCGTTTCCGCCGCTTTTACATCAAATGGTGGCAATTGGGGAAGAAACCGGGTCGCTTGATCAGATGCTATCGAAGGTTGCCGACTTTTATGAAGCGGAAGTAGAAACCGTCACAGACCGGTTAAAAGCACTGATCGAACCGCTCATGATTGTCCTGCTGGCGGCGATTGTTGGGACTATTGTCATTTCGATTATGGTGCCGATGTTTGAAATTTTTAATACCGTACAGGACAGTGGATAAATGTGCTAATCATTGAGAAAATTTTCCTACGCTGTATTGCTTTTGCTGTTAAAAGCAAGTAGAATACTAGTGTTGATACTCTAATTCCATGGTAATTGTTAAAAACGAGAGGAGAAAGAAATATGTTAAATGCACTAAAACGCCGCTTGAAAAATGAAAAAGGCTTAACATTGATCGAGCTTTTGGCGGTTGTCGTTATTTTGGGTATTATTGCTGCTATTGCGATTCCGGCTATTGGAGGGTTAATTGATAACTCTAAGAGAGATGCACATATTGCCAATGCTACACAAATGGTTAATTCAGCTAAAACATATGTTGCAAGCAATCCAGCAGACTTGGAGTTTACTAGTAATGAGGCTGCAGTCTCACTGGAAACTTTAATTAATAAAGGTATGATCGATGAGCCGGAAGATCCTGATACAGGAAAAAAAGGTGCTAGTGATGGGTATGTTCCTACAAGTTCACAAGTTAAAATTACTAGAACTCCAGCCACGGCTGCAACTACAGGGGCTAATGCAGCCGCAGCAAAGGCAGCACAGTATAAATATGAAGTTATATTGATTGGAAATGAACGCCAAATTGCTGAGACAACACTTGATGAATTAGATCGAGATGATGTAGTAACCAAGTAATAATATGATTATATTAGTTTTTCTCTACGGTCTCCTGCTCGGCTCGTTTTATAACGTCGTCGGTCTCCGGGTGCCTGTTGGAAAGTCGATTGTAAAACCGCGCAGCGCTTGTTCGCTGTGCGGCCATCAATTGACGGCGCGTGATTTGGTGCCGGTGCTGTCATACGTTTTTTTGAAAAGACGCTGCCGTAAGTGCGGTGCGAACATATCAGTAATTTACCCTTTAACAGAGCTGGCCGCAGCGCTGTTATTTTTGTATTTTTATATATTGTACGGGTTTAGTGCGCCATTTTGGATGGCGATTTTGTTGTTTTCGATGCTTTTAATTATTGTTGTATCGGATTTTGCGTATATGCTCATTCCCGATAAAATCTTGCTGTTTTTTCTGCCGCTGTTTGTGGTGATGAGAGTTATTGATCCGCTTGACCCGTGGTGGGATGCGCTGCTTGGAGCGGCGGTCGGATTCGTCCTGCTTTTACTCATTGCAGTTGTGTCCAGAGGCGGAATAGGCGGCGGAGATATCAAGCTGTTCGGCGTGCTTGGCTTTGTGCTTGGCACAAAGCTTGTGCTGCTGACGTTTTTGCTTTCCTGCTTTTTCGGTGCGGCGATTGGGCTCATTTTGATGGCGGCGGGTATTGTAAAAAGGGGAAAACCGATGCCATTTGGCCCTTATATTGCGCTGGCTGCCACTATAGCGTATACACATGGCGAGAAAATGATCAGCTGGTATCTTCAGTTTTTTTAAAAAGGAGAAAAGAAGAATGGCGCTGCGTTTATTTCAAAAAAAAGATAAAACCATCAATTTTACGATAACGGACGAAGCGATCCGTTTTGTTGAGCTGCGTCAATCCAGTCCAATTGTCGTGGAAAAGTTCGGCGAACGGGAGCTGCCAGAAGGCATCATTGTGCGTGGTGATCTTGTGAAAATCGACGAGCTGCAGGATATTTTAGATAATGTCGTAGATGAGTGGAAGCTGAAAAACCGGAATATCCGCTTTACGATTCCAGACCGGTTTGTGGCGATCAAGGAAGAAAAAGTAGACCGTGATTTAACACTGGATGAAATTAAAAACTTCTTTTTTATGCAAATCGGCTCGACCATCCACCTGCCGTTTGATGAGCCGGTCTTTGATGTAGTCGTAACCGGTTATGAAGAAAAAAAGCAGACGGTTCTTCTTGTCGCGGCGCCGGAACAAGTAGTGGAGGAGTACGTCGGCTTATTTGAGCAGTCAAGGCTGAAACCAATGGCTGCTGATATTGCGCCACTTGCCGTTTACCGGCTGTTTCATGCCGGCGGACAAACCGATGAAAATGCGCACGAGATGCTTGTTCATTTAAAACAAAACGTGATGACGCTGTCTATTTTTCACCAGCACCAGCTGAAATTTATGAAGCCGGTATTTATTGAAAAAAGTGAAGATGTGCTTGAGCTGGAGGAAGCAGGCGATTTAGCGGATGCCCTTTCCGAAATGGAAAAAGTGATCAGCTTCTATGAAAACTCTGTCCACGGCGGCCAGGTGAAAATCAGCCGGGTGTTATTTACCGGCTACCATACCCAGCGTCCGTTTGTAGAACAATTTATCAAACAGTCACTGGATATTCCGGTTGGAACAGATGAAGAAATCAGTATGGATACAAAGCAGAACCAACCGCTTCCGCCCGCTTTTTACGCAGCGGCTGGCCTTGCGCTGAAAGATGGGTGATTGAGTGTGTTAATTGATATTAATTTACTTCCGGCCAAACGGAAAAAAAGTGTGCCGTTTTGGGTCTGGCTCATGACAGGCATCGCTGTACTGGCTGCCGGACTTGCCCTTTTTGCGGCGATTCATATCAAGCAGGGTCAGGTAGAGCGGGCGGAGCAGGAGCTTGCGACCCAGCAGCAGCTGCGGGAAACGCTTGAACAGGCGGCTCTCACGACCAGTAATGCTTCCGAAACGAGTGCGGAACAGCTGCGTCAGGCGGCAGCATGGTCACAGGCAAGGCGTCTGCCGGCGTCGCCTATTTTGGAGCATCTTGTCTCACTTTTACCGGACCGCGGCTTTTTTCAGGCAATGTCTTATACAAGTGATGAAACGATGAATTTGACTATTCAATTTGACACAAGCAGGCAGGGAGCCTACTACTTGGCTCAATTGAAGGAATCGGACTGGATAGAAAGTGCCTCCATTCTTCAGATGGATACATCTGTAGATGAAACAGAAGAGGATGCTAAAAAAATTCTTGAATTGACGGATGGGCTGCCGCGTTATTTAGTGCAATATGAGATCATCTTTAACGAGCAGGCTGTACTGCAGAAGCTGGAGGAAGCGAAAAAATGAGTAAACGGACAGTATACATAGGAGTGCTTCTTTTTCTTGTTGTGCTGGCGTTTGTTTACTGTTTTTTTGCTTTTTACCGCACAGAAGCACTTAAGCTTGAAACGGTTAATCAGCAAAAGCAGGCAGAGGAAGCGCTGGTCTCAGCACTTGAAGCAAACAGCGGCGCAGCCGGGACGACAGCTCAGGGGCCGGCTGTCGCCACAGGCTCACTGCAAAACAAAGTTCCGGTTAAGCCGATGAGTGATAAGCTGATGCTTGACTTTGAAAAAGCAGAGCTGTTATCAGACAGCTTGATTACAGCGATCGTGTTTACAGAAGGGGAGGAAGAAACCCTTCCTGCACCTGAAGAAGCAGACAATGCGGACGGAACCGCAGATGCAGAGACGACAGAAAATCCGGATACAGCGACGGATGACGAAGAGGCATCCGAGGAAGAACAGAGCAATGAGTCGGAAGAAGAAAATGTTACGGATGGCACAGAAGCGGAAAGGGATGTGCAGGAGCAGCCGATTCCAGCAGAAGAACTGCCGGCGGGTATTAAAAAAATTCGCGCGCAGCTGACGATTGAATCGCCTGGTTTTGCGGAGATGAATGCATTTATTGATTCGGTTGAAAACCAGATGCGCATGATCCGAGTCGAGCAGCTGGAATTTACCGGTCCGGAAGAAGCCCAGAAAATCGAAGGCGTGACCGAGCCTGTTACATATAATTTGACGATTGCCGCTTATTATATGCCGGAGCTTACGGACCTGCTAGAAGATACGCCGGAAGTGGATGCGCCGGACCCAGCCAATAAACAAGATCCGTTTGCGGTTGTGGAAAAGTAACCGGATATGAAGAAAAATGAAAAAGGCTACACTCTAATAGAACTGCTTGCCGTCGTCTTGATTCTCGGGATCATTTCGGCGGTTGCGGTCGTCGGCATCGGCCGCTTGATCGAGCAGTCTAAAGAAAGGGCCTTTGTGGCGCAGGCTCTCCACTTAAAAGAAGCAGCGGTATTGTTCGTGACAAATGAACGGGTCGAACGGCCGGATACCCTGCCTGGAAGCGTCACCTACAAAGAGCTGTACGAAAAAGGGTTTGTTGAAAAAATGAGGGATCCATTTACAGACAGCGTATTGGATCCGGATAAGAATGGAACGTATATCGGTATTCACTTAAATGGATCTATTCGTAATGTTTGCTTGCACGGAGAAGAAAAACAGCTTTGTCCGGATACGCTGGCAGATTTGGAAGAAAAAAATATAAAATAAAGGAAAGAACAAAGCGCCCGCCGCGCTTTGTTCTTTTTTAATAGATTCATCGTATATATAAAACAATGAGGAGGGATAAACATGGACGAGCCGGATTGGACGCGACGGGATGGAGAGGTACTGATTTGGCAGATGCCGGGTGAAGAAACGGCGCTGCCGAAGCCGAAAAAAAAGCCTGCTCTAAAAGCAGGTGCTGGCATTGTGATTGTTCTCGCTGCGCTTGTAACAGGCAGTGTTTTTGGATTGCTGATGATGAGTGCGGTTCCGGAGCAGCAGCCGGCAAAAGAAGCCCAGGCGGCAAGTGCAGTGCCTGAGAAAACGGCTGCACCCATGGAGGAGACGGATCAAAAAGAAACAGCTCCTGCCCAAAAAACCGTTTCCTTTTTTGTGTTACAGGGAGGGCTTTTCTCCACTAAAACGGCAGCGGATGAAGCGGCTTCTGCTTCAAAGGAACAGGCGGCAGTTCTTTCATCAGACGATCAATACAGTATGATTTACGGTATTTATTTCACCAAATCAGAAGCGGATGAAGCAGAGCGGCAACTAGAAGCAGGCGGTACAGCCGCTTACGTAAAAGAAACCGAAACAACGGTGTCAGACGAGGAGGAAGCAGCCTTGAGAAAAGCAGCACAAGATCAGCAGCTGGAAGAAGCTGTGTCTATAATTTCACCGTAGCCCGCCCCTAACCGGCGGGTTTTTATTGTTTCGCTTCACGTTGTTTGATATGATAAACGCGTAACTCCCAATTGCTCTTTATATCCATTTTAAAGGAAAGGTGATCCTCTTTGACCCGCATTATTCTGGCTTCATCATCACCCCGCAGAAAAGAATTGCTTTCTCAAGCGAACGTTCCTTTTACCGTTTATGCTGCTGACACAGATGAAACGATCGCACCTGGCACCCACCCGGCTCAAGCAGTCGAACAGCTTGCCCTGGAAAAAGCAGAAGCTGTTTTTGCCAAATATCCGGACAGGGCCGTAATAGGCGCAGATACCGTTGTTTCAATCGATGGCCGTATTCTTGGCAAGCCGGCAACCGAGCAGGAAGCAATGGAGATGCTTTCGAGTCTTTCCGGCCGCACACATGCTGTTTATACAGGCGTAGCTATTTTATCGAAGGATGAAAAAGTACTATTTCACGAAAAAACCGATGTTGAATTTTGGGAACTAACACGAGCGGAGATCGAGGCCTATATCAAGACCGGTGATCCGTTTGACAAAGCAGGCAGCTACGGTATTCAAACGGCCGGTGCGCTTTTTGTTCAAGCCATTCACGGAGACTACTATAATGTAGTGGGGCTGCCGATTGCGGCGCTTTACCGCCGCTTACAAAAAATGCGTCTGCTTGAAAGCCATTCGTCCCGCTGAACAAGGAAGGGGAAAATCGAATGAAACAAAACGACACCACTTTGCCTCAGCCATTGATGATTCGAGATGTACCGCCTCATGACCGCCCGCGTGAAAGAATGATGGCGAGCGGTCCTCATAGCCTGTCCAACCACGAACTCCTCGCCATTTTACTTCGTACCGGTTCAAAGGAAGAATCGGTCCTGCAATTGTCCAACCGCATTTTAACCCATTTTGAAGGCCTTCGACTGCTGAAGGATGCGTCCCTCGAGGAAATCACCTCTATAAAAGGGGTAGGAAGTGCCAAGGCCATTCAGCTTATGGCGGCAGTTGAAATCGGCCGCCGTATCGAACGATTAAAATACGATGACCGCTTTACAATCCGCTCGCCGGAAGATGCCGCTAATTATATGATGGAAGAAATGCGCTTCTTAAGCCAGGAGCATTTTGTCGCACTTTATTTAAATACAAAAAATCAGGTGATGCACAAACAAACGCTGTTTATTGGCAGTTTAAATGCCTCGATTGTACACCCGAGGGAAGTATTTAAAGAAGCATTCCGCCGCTCAGCTGCTTCTATTGTATGCCTCCATAATCACCCGTCTGGTGACCCGGCGCCAAGCCGTGAAGACATCGATGTAACGAAACGTCTGGTGGAGTGCGGAAAAATATTAGGTATTGATATCCTCGACCATTTGATTATTGGTGAAAAGAAATATGTTAGTTTGAAAGAAAAAGGTTATTTATAACGCTATGCTTTTTTTTTTCGTTCCGTTATAATATAAGTTATGGTTTTTGAGAAGCTTTTCACACATTTTTAAACAGCCATCACTAGTGAAATGATCACGATAAAAAGGGTCTATTGAGGAAAGGGAGATACACTACATGTTTGGAATTGGGAGCCGTGACCTGGGCATTGACCTTGGAACAGCGAATACACTTGTTTATGCAAAAGGAAAAGGTGTTATTGTACGTGAGCCATCTGTTGTGGCATTGCAGACAGATACAAAGCAAATTGTAGCAGTCGGAAATGATGCGCGTAACATGATTGGCCGGACGCCGGGCAATATTATTGCGACTCGTCCGATGAAAGACGGTGTAATCGCCGACTACGAAACAACAGCCACCATGATCAAGTATTACATTAAGCAGGCGACAAAAGGTACGACTGGTTTTCTGTCAAGCAAGCCATATGTAATGGTTTGTGTGCCATCTGGCATTACAGCGGTTGAGCGCCGTGCTGTTATTGATGCAACACGTCAGGCGGGAGCACGTGATGCATACCCGATTGAAGAACCGTTTGCAGCTGCCATTGGAGCCAATCTTCCCGTATGGGAGCCAACAGGAAGCATGGTCGTCGATATCGGCGGCGGTACGACAGAAGTTGCGATTATTTCACTCGGCGGTATCGTGACAAGCGAATCACTTCGGGTTGCCGGTGATGAAATGGATGATGCGATTATTGCGTATATCCGCAAGCAGTATAACCTGCTGATCGGGGACCGGACAGCAGAAATGATTAAAATGGAGATCGGGTCAGCTGGAGATGCGGAAGGCATTCCAAATCTGGAAATTCGCGGACGCGACTTGTTGACAGGACTTCCGAAAACGATTGAAATTACAGCGCAGGAAATAGCGGATGCGCTAAAAGACACAGTTTATGCTATCGTCGATACGGTAAAAGGTACATTGGAAAAAACACCTCCAGAACTCGCGGCTGATATTATGGATCGCGGTATTGTCCTCACAGGCGGCGGTGCACTGCTGCGTAATCTGGACAAGGTCATCAGCCAGGAAACAAATATGCCTGTTATTATCGCTGAAAACCCGCTTGACTGCGTAGCAGTCGGGACAGGCCTTGCACTGGATCATATTCATTTATTTAAAAACAAATAAGAAACGATGATGAGGCCGGTTCTCCGCGCGTCCTGACCGGTTTTCCGGTGCGCGTTGAACCAGCCTCACCGTTTTGAATGCTTAGAAAACTGAGGTGGAATTCATGCCGCACTTTTTAACAAACAAGCGGTTGATCATATTGCTCGGCAGCATTATTCTTCTTGTCGCCATGATTGGCTTTTCCATGCGAGACCGGGAGAACATCACATGGCCGGAAAAATTTGTTAAAGACGTAACGGGTTTCGGGCAAAATATTTTGTCGAAACCAGCTGGTGCCGTGGAGTCTTTTTTCGACAATGTAGGCAGACTGCGTCATACATATGAAGAAAATGAAAAGCTTCGCACTCATTTAGAAGAGCTTGCGCAGCTCGAGAGCGATGTGGCTCGTCTTGAAAAAGATAACGCGGAACTCCGCAAAGTGCTTGAAAAAGAAGAAAGCCTGGCAGACTATGAGCCCGTCCAGGCAACCGTAATTGCACGAAATCCTGACCGATGGTATGAGCTGATTACCATTGACCAGGGAGAGTCAAATGGCATTGAGCCGGATATGGCTGTTATGACGGCCAGCGGATTAGTCGGAAAAGTGCAAAGTACGTCGAAATTCACATCTACTGTGCAGCTTTTGTCAGCTCATGATTCAAACAATCGTGTGTCAGCCCTTGTTCAAGGAGACAAAACGGTTTACGGACTGATCGAAGGATATGACGAAGAAAAACAAATGCTCCGACTAACAAAGATTCCATCCGATTCTAAAGTAAAAAAAGGACAAGCTGTGACGACATCGGGTCTTGGTGGCGTTTTTCCGAAAGGACTTGTAATTGGAGAAGTGTCAGAGCTTGTTCCGGATGAATTTGGCCTGACGCAGACCGCTCTTGTCAAACCTGCCGCAAGCTTCTATGATCTTGAGCATGTGATGGTGTCCAAGCGTGAAATGACGAAAGTACTGCCCGAAGAAGAAGACCGCCAGCAGGTAGTGGTTGAGGAGGAAGGAATGTGAAAAAAGCGCTCCTTCCTCTTTTAATGGCCGTTCTGTTTTACAGTGATAGTGTGTTTATGATCTTTTTTTCAGAGCAGGCCTTTGATGGGGATTATATCCCGGCTCCACGATTTTTTATTATTGGTCTCCTGTTTATGTCTGTTTTTTTTGACCGGAATACAGCGATAAAATATGGCTTTTTCTTCGGCTTTTTATTTGATATGTTTTATACAGGGCTTCTTGGTGCCTATTTCTTTTTCCTGCCGCTTATCGTGTACATAACATCCATGCTGACGAAATGGCTTCATAGTACGCTGCCTGTTTTTTTCGTTATTGTCTTGTTTGATATCGCTCTGCTTGAATTAGTGATGTACGGATTGAACGTTCTCGTACAGCGGACAACCTTTTCATTTGAGCAGTTCACCTACATGCGGCTGCTGGCAACGCTTGTGCTGAATGGTCTTTTCTACATCCTGCTGGCCATACCGCTTCGAGGTGCTTTTTTGAAATTAAAAAAAGTGTTCGATTAAGAGAGAAAAAAGGAATATCGGATAGCGCTGTCGAATATTGAGACGTACAGAGGTGGGATACATTCAATGAAACAAAGTCAAAACGTCGTCATTAAAGGGACGAAAGACGGCCTGACTCTTCAGTTAAGTGATAAATGTTCCTATAATGAATTAATAGCAGAATTAACCGAAAAATTAGATGCCGTTACAAAAGAAGGCGAAAATGCACTTATTACGGTTACGGTCCAAACCGGAAACCGATATATGACTGAAGAAGAAAAAGAAGAGCTGCGCCAGCTGATCAGGCAGCGTCGTCATTTAGTTGTCGAAGACATCAAGTCCAACGTGCTGACAATTGATGAGGCTGTGCAGTGGAAAGAAGAAAATGAAATTGTTTCATATACAGGCCGTATCCGCTCTGGCCAGGTGCTTGAAGTACCGGGAGATCTGCTGCTGATTGGAGATGTAAATCCCGGCGGAACAGTGATGGCCGGTGGAAGTATTTTTATCATGGGAGCGCTGAAGGGTATGGCGCATGCAGGCTGCTATGGAAATGATGAAGCGGTCATTGCTGCCGGAAAAATGATGCCGTCCCAACTGCGGATCAGTAATCATTTAACCCGTTCGCCTGACCGTTATGATGAAGAAGAAATAACCGAATCAGAATGTGCATTCATTAATGAAGCACAACAACTGGTCATTGATCGGCTGCAAGTATTAAAGTATTTGCGTCCGGATTTATCGACGTTTAAAGGGGGCTTTTGAAGTGGGGGAAGCAATTGTCATAACTTCTGGAAAAGGCGGAGTCGGCAAAACAACAACAACCGCCAATCTCGGTACAGCGCTTGCGCTGCAAGAGAAAAAAGTATGTCTCGTTGACACAGATATTGGTCTTCGTAACCTGGATGTGGTCATGGGGCTTGAAAATCGGATTATTTATGACCTTGTTGATGTAGTGGAAGAGCGGTGCAAAACACATCAGGCTCTTGTAAAAGACAAGCGTTTTAATGATCTCCTCTATTTGCTGCCGGCCGCCCAAACGACCGATAAGTCTGCTGTTACGCCTGAGCAAATGAAGAAATTAGTGGACGAATTAAAACAAGATTATGATTATATTTTAATTGATTGTCCGGCTGGAATCGAGCAGGGATATAAAAATGCTGTAGCCGGTGCAGACCGTGCGATTGTCGTTACAACACCGGAAAAGTCATCCGTTCGCGATGCAGACCGGGTAATCGGTCTTTTAGAAAAAGAAGAAGGGATGGCTCCGCCCAAGCTTGTGGTGAACCGTATTCGTAACCATATGGTAAAAGAAGGGGACATGCTGGATGTGGATGAAGTAGCTGCACATTTGTCAATCGAGCTGATCGGCATTGTAGCTGATGACGACGAAGTTATTAAATCATCGCACAACGGGGAGCCGGTTGCGCACAATCCAAACAACCGTGCCTCGATCGCTTACCGGAATATTGCCCGCCGTATACTTGGTGAATCTGTTCCGCTTCAGCCGCTGGAGCAGGAAAAAGATACGTTTTTTACAAAATTCAAACGATTTATCGGTATGGGCCGGTAAAAAAAACCGCTTTTTTAAAAAGCGGTTTTTTTTCTTTGAACGGCATATACATAAGCAGGCAGGAGGGATTCCTATGATCAAGAAAGTCCTCGGTTCTGTTTGCTTGTTTGCGGTAGTTTATGTGAATCAGCATACTTCGGTCGTACAAAATATGTTCACCCATGATTTTTCATTTGCTGCTTTTTCAGCCGCCTATGAAAAGCGATTCGGCCCCTTGCTGCCGTCTGTGCAGCAAACAAACGACAGGCAAACCTTTGTTGCCAGCACAAATAACCTGCTTGCTGCAGAGCAGGACGGTGTGGTAGTGCGGATTGGCACTGAACATATCATCATCCAGCAGGAAGACGGCTCGGAAATGGAAGTGAAGGGGCTGAAGCCTCATTCCTATCGGCTTTTTGAACGAATCAAACAAGGGGAGCCAGTTGGTGCTGCTGCCGGAAGTTCGATTGAATTGATTGAGCGGAAAAACGGCCAGATTCTTTCCTCTAGAAAAGTGGATGTGGATGAGTAAGATTACGGTTCACCCGCTCACCTGGATATTTGGCGCTGCCGCTGCGGCAACGGGTCTTTTTTTAGAAGCAATTTGTGTTGCACTGATTTTATTCATACATGAACTCGGGCATGCCGCCGCCGCAAGGGCAGCAGGCTGGCGTATTGTAAAAATAGAGCTGCTCCCGTTCGGCGGAAAGCTTGAAACGGACGAGCATGCCGGCCGGCCGCTTGTAGAAGAATGGCTTGTTGTAGTATCTGGCCCTTTCATGCATGTACCCATGTTTATAGCCGGCGTGCTGCTGCACAAAGCGGGCTGGCTGGATGCTCATTTAGCTGACCTGCTGTTTCAATTAAATGCTTTTATTTTTTTGTTTAATTTGCTTCCGGTGCTTCCGCTTGACGGTGGCAAGATGGTTCAGCTTCTCCTGTGTGCACTTCAGCCGTACTATAAAGCGTACAAGCAATCAATCTTTTTTTCCTTTGCGGCCCTTTCTGTAATCCTGGCTGCAGCGGCTGTGCTGCTCCCTTTTTATGCACAACTCCTTTTAACTGCTTCTTATATTGCCGTTCAGCTTCTTGTGATGTGGAAAGAAAAAGAGGTCATGTTTATCCGGTTTTTAACAGCGCGCTACTATGATCCGGTTTCCCTGCGTCTCTACTGCCTTCCAGTGCTGAAATCCGATCGTCTTCTCCTTACAGTAAGGAGGTTTAAACGAAATCGGACCCATACTCTTCAGGTGAAAAACGGCAGGAATATGACAGAAGAGCAGCTTCTTCAATCCTTTTTCGGTGGAAAAAAATACATCCGGGAAGTCGATGAAAATATGGATTGACACACCTTTTAAAAGATGATAGAATTCATATGTTATTGTTTGTAGCACCCGTGCTACAACCGCACACAGCAGGTTTAAGCATCTACGGATCACCTGTCAGGTGGCGAGTCTGAGTAAACAGGGAGGTGCAGAAATGTACGCAATTATTGAAACAGGCGGCAAGCAGGTTAAAGTTGAAGAAGGTCAAGCAATCTACATCGAAAAATTGAACGCACAAGACGGTGACTCTGTCACGTTTGATAAAGTTCTTTTCGTTGGTGGTGACGACGTGAAAGTCGGCAGCCCAGTCGTAGAAGGCGCAACTGTAACGGCGAAGGTTGAAAAGCAAGGACGCGCGAAGAAAATCATCGTTTTCAAATATAAAGCGAAGAAAAACTACCGCAAAAAGCAAGGACACCGTCAGCCTTACACGAAAGTAGTCATTGAAAAAATCAACGCATAAGGCGATGATCCAATGATTTATGTTGATGTAAACAAAGACGAGTCGGGACTGATTCAGTCGTTTACAATGAAGGGACATGCCGGCTTTGATGAAAAAGGCAAGGATCTTGTTTGTGCGGGTGCATCGGCTGTTTCGTTTGGTGCTATCAACGCAGTAGAAGCACTTACCGGCGTTACTCCTCATATTGAACTGGGGGAAGATGGCGGCTTGCTTTACTGCCAGGTGCCGGATGGACTGCCTGAAGACAAGCGCAGCCAGATTCAGCTTTTGCTCGAAGCGATGGTTGTATCTCTTCAAACGATTGAAGAAGGACACGGACAGTATATTCAAATAAACTTCCTATAGGAGGTGAAAACACATGTTGTTGAAATTGGATCTTCAATTTTTCGCATCCAAAAAAGGGGTAGGTTCTACAAAGAACGGACGTGACTCTGAGTCAAAACGCCTTGGCGCTAAACGTGCTGATGGCCAGTTCGTTACAGGTGGTTCTATTCTTTACCGTCAACGCGGTACAAAAGTTCACCCGGGTGAAAATGTTGGCCGTGGCGGCGATGATACATTGTTTGCGAAAACAGACGGTATCGTTCGTTTCGAGCGCGTTGGACGCGATCGTAAAAAAGTAAGTGTTTATCCTGCTGCTCAATAAGCGGATGAATGAATGGAGGCGTTCTGAAAGTCAACCTTTCGGAGCGCCTCTCTTTTTTTGTATACAGCTCTGTATGTTTTCCCGTTCAATTGGGACATTTTTCTGCTATACTGAAAAAGAATGTTTGAACGTTTGGAAGGAGCGGGAGGTGTGATCAGCCAGATGGAAAATGAAAAATGGACGTTGTTGAATACGCTCCGTCATGCGCGTCATGACTGGATGAACGATATACAGATTGTCAAAGGGTATCTATCTCTCAATAAAATCGATGCCGCAGCCCGAGCAGCAGATCATATCATTTTAAAAGCTGTACAGGAGTCAAGGCTGTGTAATCTTGGCATGCCGGGGATGGCGGAGCTGTTTATAACGTTTAACTGGTCACAGCATCTATTCCGCCTTGAATATGAACTTGATGAACCCATTACATCCGGTCAGGCGGATGACCAAACAGTATACAGCTTCTTTAATCGGTTGTTTGCGCTTCTAGAACAGCATGTAGAAGAATTTAACGAGCATGAGTTATTTGTGCGTTTTTTCGAAAAACAGGAGTCTCTTGTGGCAAGAATAGAATGGATAGGAAAAGTATCCAACCGCTCACAGCTGTTAAACAAAATAGAGGAAATTCCGGGTGACCTGCAGTTTAAAAGTACTGTGTGGGAAACGGATTCCGGGGATATACTAATGGAAGTGACATTTTAGGAGGAACAGACAAGATGTTTGTAGATCAGGTTAAAATATATGTTAAAGGCGGCGACGGCGGAAATGGTATGGTGGCATTCCGCCGCGAAAAATACGTACCAAATGGCGGACCTGCAGGCGGTGACGGCGGAAACGGTGCAAACGTTGTATTTGAAGTGGAAGAAGGTCTCCGCACACTAATGGATTTCCGTTACCAGCGCCATTTTAAAGCACCGCGCGGCGAGCACGGAATGAGCAAGAATATGCACGGCCGTAATTCAAAAGATATGATTATCAAAGTCCCGCCGGGTACAGTCGTTACAGACGATGAGACAGGTGTGGTCATTGCAGACTTGGTCGAACACGGACAGCAGGCGATTATTGCCCACGGTGGGCGCGGTGGACGCGGAAACAGCCGTTTTGCAACACCGGCTAACCCGGCACCCGAGATTTCTGAAAATGGAGAGCCGGGCATTGAACGCAACGTGACCCTGGAGTTAAAGCTTTTGGCAGATGTTGGGCTTGTTGGCTTCCCAAGTGTAGGAAAATCAACACTTCTTTCAGTTGTTACGGCGGCTAAACCAAAAATTGCCGCGTATCATTTTACTACGCTCGTTCCAAATCTGGGCATGGTGGAAACAGAAGACGGCCGCAGTTTTGTCATGGCAGATTTACCGGGATTGATTGAAGGAGCTCATGAAGGAACCGGACTTGGTCACCAGTTCCTGCGCCATATCGAGCGGACACGGGTGATTGTCCACGTGCTTGATATGTCTGCCATGGAAGGTCGCGATCCGTACGAGGATTATGTAACGATCAACAACGAATTAAAGGAATACAATCTTCGGCTGACAGAACGTCCAGAAATTATTGTAGCCAATAAAATGGATATGCCGGATGCAGAAGAAAATTTAAAAGAGTTCAAAGAAAAAGTAGGGACTGACGCGGTTATTTTCCCAATTTCTGCGCTGACACGCAGCGGCCTGCGCGACTTGTTATTTGCGATTGCCGATAAAGTGGAAGAAACACCGGAATTCCCTCTTGAATACGAAGAAGAAGATTTATCAGTGAACCGGGTCATGTACCGTCATGAAAAACAGGCTGCTGAGTTTGTGATTACACGCGGACCGGATGGCGCCTTTGAGCTGACAGGAAGCAAGATTGAAAAGCTATTTAAAATGACGGACTTTACGCGTGAAGCTTCTGTTCGCCGCTTTGCCCGCCAGCTGCGCTCCATGGGTGTAGATGACGAGCTTCGTGAGCGCGGTGCACAGAACGGCGATATTGTTCGCCTGCTTGATTACGAATTTGAATTTGTCGAATAAGAGCTGCAGCCGGCGGTTTTGAGGGGGAGCGACATGGGGAAGAAAGAGCAGAATGAAAAATTTTATCTTGTCCGCGAAGACGTACTTCCGGAAGCGATGAAAAAAACGCTTGATGCAAAAGAATTAATCGAACGGAAACGAGCTGACTCTGTGTGGGATGCGGTTCAGCAGGTCGACTTGAGTCGCAGTGCTTTTTATAAGTATCGCGATACAGTGTTTCCGTTCCACACCGTTGTTAAAGAGCGAATCATTACTTTATTTTTTCACTTGGAAGACCGGTCCGGTACCTTGTCAGAACTGCTGGCCGTTGTCGCGAGCTGCGGCGGAAACGTCTTAACGATTCATCAGACGATTCCGCTGCAGGGACGCGCAAACGTAACATTGTCCTTGAACGTAACCGGTATGATTACCGGGCTGGACGAGCTGTTGTCCCAATTGAAAAAATTGGAGTTTGTCGATACAGTAGAAGTGCTCGGTTCGGGCGCTTAACTTGTTTGAAGAGAAGACTGGAGTGAACTGTTTTGAGGAAAATTGCTTTTTTAGGTCCTGCGGCCACGTTTACTGATATTGCGGTATCAGAAGCATTCCCGAGTGATGAGCGTATTCCATGCGTAACGATTCCAGAATGTATGGACTATGTAATCGAAGGAAAAGCGGATTTGGCTGTTGTACCAATTGAAAATGCCCTGGAGGGAACGGTCAATATGACCATTGACCATTTGTTTCATGAAGCAGATTTAACGATTGTGGGTGAATTAACGGCGCCGATTCAGCAGCATCTGCTCGTTCATCCGGATAATGCGCCTAAGTGGACAGACGCAAAAAGAATTTTGTCGCATCCACACGCGATTGCACAATGCCATAAATTTTTGCATCGTCAATTTTATGGAATCCCATCCCAGCAAATGACTTCTACTGCGGCGGCAGCAAAATACGTAAGTGAACATCCCGAAGAATGTATCGCAGCGATTGCGAACTCGCTTTCAGCACAGGAGTACAATTTGTTTACGGCGCAGGCAGACATTCATGATTTTTCATTTAACCATACACGGTTTCTCGTTTTATCTAAAACACATGAAGAGCTCTCGTTTCCGCTTCCGCAAACTGGCGGTAAAACAACGATCGTTGTAACACTTCCGACCGACCATCCAGGTACGCTTCATCAAGTATTAGCCACGTTTGCCTGGCGAAATCTGAACCTTGCGAAAATTGAGTCTCGTCCGCTTAAAACAGGTTTGGGCAATTATTTTTTCATTATTGATGTTGCCCAGCGTATTGACGACGTACTAGTGCCAGGTGCCTTTGCCGAGATGGAAGCACTCGGTTGTAAGGTGCAGGTGCTTGGAAGTTATTACGGGTATGAAGTGGGACAAGCCACAGAAAAAGCATAAAAAAGAAGCTCGTTTCAAAACGGGCTTCTTTTTATTTTATTGAAGCAAAAAACCAGCTTCCCACAAAGCCTTTTCTGCTTCATCAAGCACCGCGGCTTCTTTGGCGGACAATGTATGCAAGTGGACACCTTCCGTTAATTCAGATAAATAGGCAGCACCTGTTTGACTGATTTTGTCCAAAAACTGCAAGGCTTCTTTTCGGTTTGATACCATAATGGATGCGGTTAAATCACCGTAAACAGGATGTTCAATTTTAACGTCTTTAACAAGAACACCAAGGTCAACAAGGAGAAGAAGCTCTTCTTTTGTTTGACCGGGCGGGTGCGAGCAGGCAACGACCCGTTCCACTTGACCGCTCCCGGGTGCATCCATATATACATACCCCTGGCTTGTTGCCATAATTGGAATGCCGCGGGCTTTAAGCAGCGTAATATCTCCGACCACAACCTGACGGCTCACCTGCGCCCGTTCGGCCAGTTCACTCCCGGTCAGTGGGCTTTCGCTTGTTTGAAGCCAGTTCAAAATCTGCTCACGCCGATTTTCACCGATCAGTTTCCTTTTATCTGTCATGATACAATCCCTCCACCGGTAATCATAGCATAACCGCTTGTTTTGCAACATGAATAAGTGCCTGTCCAAGCTGTCGGACTTCCTCTTCTGTCGTCTCGGAGCCAAATGAAATACGGAAAAACTGCCTTGCTTCTTCCATGGACATCCCCATCGCAAGTGCTGCTTTCATCCCTGACGCAGAAGAGGCATCACAAGCACTCCCGGTTGAGATGAATATATTCCGGGCATTCAAAGCCAGCATCACCAGCTGTCCTTCCACGCCGGGAATACACATACCAATTACACCCGGGTACTGCTTGCTGTCTGGTCCTTCAATCCACCGAATCGAAGAGCCCTTTAGCTCCTGTTTCAGCAGACGACGCAGGGAGGAAAGCTTCTCAAGGGATAAATTCGTTTGGGCGGCTTCTGCAAAAGCCGCAGCAGCCGGTGTATTCACTGTACCGCCGCGGACACCTTTTTCATGCGTTAAACCGGGAAACACAGGCTTTAATGCATGAAACGGAGATAGATAAATGGCTCCGCAGCCTTTTGGGCCGCCGACTTTGTGAGCCGAAAAAGTCATGGCGTCCGCGCGGATGGAATGAAGAGGCATTTTGCCAAACGATTGAACACAGTCTGTATGAAAAAAAACCCCTCGCTTGTTTGCTTCCGCAGCCAGTTTTTCCACCGGCTGAATTGTACCGATTTCCGGGTTAATATGCTGAATGGAAACGAGCCCGGTTTGAGGGGTAATCGCTGTTATTACCGCTTCTACAGCAATAATCCCTTCACTAGTCATTGGCAGCTTCGTCACAGAAAATCCTTCTGATTGCAAAACGGACATCGCAGAATGCACAGATGTATGCTCTGCCATGGATGTAATGATATGTTTTTTTCCGCTGCTTCGTGCTAAGGAAAGAATCGCCAGCAAATTCCCTTCCGTTCCGCTGCCTGTAAAGTAAATTCCCTCCTTTTGTACACCGGCCCGCCCGGCAATTAGAGCCCGGCTTTGCTCAAGCAGGAGGGAAGCGCGTGTTCCTTCATCATGTGGACTGGAACTGTTGCCCCAAAAACGACTGGCTGCTTCTATATATATATCGAGTGCTTCCTTTTTCATTGGAGACGTCGCTGCATAATCAAAATACATTCTTATCCCTGCTTTCTACACAGTAAAATTAAAGCTTGTCTTTCTTTTTATTTTATGTAAAGATAGGTGTCAAGACAACTGTAAAGTGAGGGTGGGCGATGAAAAAAATGCCACAGGCGGTCATTATCGGCTCCGGGATTGCGGCGCTGCAGGCCGCTAGACATTTAGCACTGCATATGAATGTGATTGTTATCACAAAGACGACGATTCGACAAAGCAACTCTTACTATGCGCAGGGCGGGATTGCAGCCGTTTTGTCTTCATTCGATACAAATGAATCTCACATACAGGATACTCTCGCGGCGGGTGAATACCATCATAATAAAGAAGCCGTCAGAGAGCTGGTTATAAAAGGAGCCCATGAAGTAAGCAGCTTATTAAGAGAAGGGTTTCCGGCTGATCGGCAAGCGGATGGAAGGCTTTCATTTGGTTTAGAAGGGGCGCACAGCACAAGCCGAATCGTTCATGCGGGCGGCGATGCAACCGGGAAATGGACAATTGAGCATTTACTGGCACACCTGCCAAAGCAGGTCATCATCCGTGAAGGAGAAATGGCGATTGAACTCATCGTTCATGATGGCATCTGCACGGGTGTTAAAACAAAATCAAGCCGAGGGGATTTGTATCACTATGATGCAGACCATGTGGTGCTGGCTACGGGCGGTGCTGGAGCTCTTTATTCGTTTACCTCTAACCAGGAAACGATTACGGGTGATGGGATTGCTTTGGCCTGCCGGGCTGGAGCTGCAGTGACCGATATGGAATTTATGCAGTTTCACCCGACTCTTTTATTTATAAATGGTGAAACGAAAGGGCTTGTTTCAGAAGCGGTCAGGGGAGCAGGGGCTGTACTGGTCGATGGACAGGGCCGCAAAATAATGAAAGATATACATCCGCTTGAAGATTTAGCACCCCGTCATGTGACAGCTTTTGAGATATACAAAGCCCGTCAGCAGGGAAGAGATGTTTTTTTGGATATCTCGATGATTGAACAGTTTGACCGCCGCTTCCCGTCCATTGCCGCGTTATGCCGCCGGCACGGCGTGGATGTTACAAAAGGACGCATCCCTGTTGCACCGGGAAGCCACTTTTTAATGGGCGGCGTACAAACAGATACATGCGGCCGTACGAGCGTAAAAGGGCTGTATGCGATTGGAGAAACAGCCTGCACGGGTGTACATGGAGCAAATCGCTTAGCAAGCAATTCTCTTCTTGAAGGGCTTGCCTTTGGAAAACGCTTTGTTGAAGCGGTGCTTCACGACAAAGAAGAGAAAAGGAGTGTTTATAGGCCGAAGCCAGTGGTGCCGGTGTCCCCTCCGCCGCTTTTGCAAAAAGGAGAGCTTCAGGCGGCCATGATGGAAGGAGCCGGTATTATCCGAACAAAAAAAACGCTTCAAGAACTTGAAGACTGCTTAAAGCAGGCAGGAGCACAAAAAGGGGACATCAGCGGCTGGCCGATCGAAAAAATCGAGCGTTTCTTTATGCATATAACCGCTTACTTGATTGTTTCCGCCGCGTTAAAACGTACTGAGTCACGCGGCGCTCATATTCGGGCTGATTATCCAGAAAAAAATGAGCAATGGGCAAAAACATGGATCACCTTTCAAAATAAATGGCTATATACAAGGAGTGAAGGGCATGAATGGCATGAAACTGGACGATATGCTGAAAGCTTTTTTTATTGAGGATATAGGAGACCGCGACCTGACAGGAGAAAGCATTTTTGGTGAAAACGAAGCAGGTACGTTTTCTTTTTGGGCAAAAGAAGCCGGTGTTTTTTGCGGAAGAGCCGTGATTGAACGAGGGTTCAGACTTGTAGACGAGACGATTTCTGTAAATGTGCTGAAACGGGACGGAGACCAGGTGGAAAAGGGAGAGTGCCTCGCCAGAATTACAGGGCCGTATCGATCCCTTTTAGCGGGAGAGCGGGTCATTTTAAATTTGGTTCAGCGAATGAGCGGGATTGCCACAGCTGCGGCGGCCGCCGTAAAACAAACAGAAGGAACAAGAGCGAGAATATGTGATACAAGAAAAACGGTTCCCGGCCTTCGTATGCTTGAAAAGTATGCGGTTCGGACAGGCGGTGCCTTCAATCACCGCAATGGGCTCTATGATGCCATTATGCTCAAGGATAACCATATTGCATTTGCAGGCGGAATCGAGCAGGCTGTAACAAAAGCGAAGCAGTCATGCGGACATACAGTCAAAATTGAAGTGGAAATTGAATCGGAAGAACAGCTCAAAGAAGCTGTGCAGGCAGGCGCGGATATTATTATGTTTGATAACTGTACGCCGGATGAGATCGAGGCGTGGCTGCCCCTTGTACCGGCGCATATTGAAACAGAAGCGTCAGGAGGCATCGAGCTTGAAACAATCCGTGACTACGCGTTAACGGGAATCGGATGGATCTCGCTTGGCACATTAACACATTCCGTTCAAGCACTTGATATTAGCGCAAGAGTAGAAATGAAAGGAGAGGTTTTACATGGCATTAACTGAACTGGTTAAAGCGATTCTGCCCGATCGGTACCGGCAAATGGCGCAGGAGGATATGGAAGCACGGGTGCGGGAAATCAAAAAGGAAATGGGTAAATCGTTATTTATTCCTGGCCACCATTATCAAAAAGATGAGGTCATTCAATTTGCAGACGCAGTAGGAGATTCTCTTCAGCTTGCACAGGTCTCAGCAGCGAATCGTGAAGCAGAACATATTGTGTTTTGCGGCGTTCATTTTATGGCGGAAACAGCCGACATTTTAACAAGTGAAAAACAAACGGTTTACCTGCCGGATATGCGTGCAGGATGCTCCATGGCGGATATGGCTGATATTTATCAGACAGAGCGTGCGTGGACAGCCCTTCAGGCGTTGTTCGGTGACACAATGATTCCTTTGACTTATGTGAATTCAACCGCGGCGATAAAAGCTTTTACCGGACGCCATGGCGGCTCATGTGTTACTTCATCCAATGCAAGGTCAATGGTAGAGTGGGCGTTTACGGAAAAGCCGCGTATTTTGTTTCTGCCGGATCAGCACCTTGGGCGCAATACAGCTTTTGACATTGGTGTGCCGCTTGAAGAAATGGCGGTCTGGAATCCGATTACTGATACATTGGAATATGAAGGAGACATGGAAAAAGTCCGGGTCATTTTATGGAAGGGACACTGCTCGGTTCATGAAAATTTCACGGTCGCTAATATTGAAGAACTGCGCCGTACACGGCCGGATATAAAGATTATCGTTCATCCGGAATGCCGCAGAGAAGTAGTGGGATTGGCGGACGATAACGGTTCCACAAAGTATATTATCGATGCCATTGAGCGAGCTGAGCCGGGTACAGCCTGGGCTATCGGAACAGAAATGAACCTTGTCAAACGGATTATAGCGCAGCATTCGGACAAAGAAATCATCTCGTTAAATCCGAATATGTGTCCGTGCCTCACAATGAACCGGATTGATCTGCCACATTTGCTTTGGTCACTCGAAACCATTGCAGAAGGAAAGAGCGGAAACGTTATTCAGGTGGATTCACGCACGGCCCAAGAAGCCAAATGGTCGCTTGACCGTATGCTGGCACGGACGAACTGATTTTTTCGCACACCGGCCTACCGGGCGCATACAATATGGGAGAATGATCATTGAGGAGGGACACAATGAAGATCCATATTGTGCAGCGCGGTGATACGCTATGGTCGATTGCCGAGAAACATGGAGTGTCGTTTGAAGAAGTGCAAAAATTAAATGCTCACCTGGCCAATCCGGATATGATCGTTCCGGGTATGAAAATTAAATTGCCTGATACGGCTACAGTCATGGAAAAAAGCCATCCATATGCAAACAATAAACCACTTGCATACCCGCCTTTAATGGAAGAAACAAAAGAAATGGAAGAAAACATGCCGTCTGAACCTGAACTGACTATGCCGGAGAACTGGATGACAGAACCAGCGCCGGTACCAGCACCATCCATGCCATCTGTACCACAATCACCATCCATGCCGTCTGTACCGCAGGCGCCACCGCAGATGGAGATGGAAATGGAGATGGAGATGCCATCGATGCCTTCTCTGCCACCGCAGATGGAGAATGAAATGATGATGCCGTGCCCGCCGATCCCGTGTTATTTTGTGCCGGTGCCTTATCCAATGCCGTATATGCACCAGCCTTATGAGATGATGCCGGAGTCGGAAGATCATGAAGAAAATGAAAGCTATGAAGGTCATGAAAACATGCATTATCCAAATATGATGATGCCAAGATGTCCATATTGTCACCGTTAATAAAAAAGGCGTGCGTTTTCGCACGTCTTTTTTGTGTGTATGCAATTGATTGTTTTTTTGTATATTTGCGCAATTTTCAGATAAAATAGTACCGAAAATGAATGATTTTGCCATAAAACAGTCATAAATAATCATAACGTGAGTGTTTTTGAAAAATAATGATTGAAAATGATTGTTTTTACGTGAAAGCGGTTATATAATGGAAGTGAGAAAAAGTAAAGGAGGGATGCAGCCAGTGCTGACAGAAGAACGCCACGCTACAATTTTAAATTGTTTAAAAGAAAAAGAAGTGGTTAAGATTCAAGAACTGACTGAAGCAACAGGAGCGTCAGAATCGACCATCCGCCGTGATTTGACGGACCTGGAAGAATCAGGACTCCTCAGGCGGGTTCACGGCGGCGCTGCAAAAGTATCCAGGAAACGTATTGAACCATCAATGGGTGAAAAAAGTAATCGTTTCTCAGAAGAAAAGCGTGCGGCCGGGCGACTGGCTGCATCCCTTATTGAAGACAATGACTGCGTGTTTATTGATGCGGGAACAACAACACTTGCTCTTATTCCATATATTCAGGCGAAAAATATTGTCGCTGTCACAAGCGGTTTTGATCATTTGCGTCTCTTAGCTGAACAGGGAATTGAAGCGTACGGAACAGGCGGCCGGTTAAAGCAGTCTACAGAAGCTTTAACGGGGACAGGAGCGGTACACGGCCTTCAGCAATATTGGTTTGACAAAGCATTTCTTGGAGTAAACGGGATTCATTTAAAAGCAGGCTATACTACACCGGATCCGGAAGAAGCAGCTGTGAAAACAGAGGCAATAAAGCGTGCTCAGCAGCCGTTTATTTTAGCGGATGCGTCTAAATTTCAGGAAAGCACGTTTGCTCATATTGCTGATCTTGAAGACGCAGTCATTATTACGGGCAAAATCCCGGAGAAAACAAGACGGATGTTCGAGAAAGTCACGGACATCAAGGAGGCACTATCATGATTTACACATGCACACTAAACCCAGCCATTGATTACGTGATAAGGGTCGATCAATTTCAAGCGGGTGAATTAAACCGCTCTGAAAGCGCAGATATGTATGCTGGAGGAAAAGGAATTAACGTATCGCGTGTTCTGAAGCGCCTTGAAAGTGACACTTGCGCTATTGGTTTTGCAGGCGGATTCACAGGTGAGTTTATCAAGAGCGAATTGGATCGTGAAGGAGTACTGCACCGATTTACATCTGTTGAAGGCGCCACGCGCATCAATGTTAAGCTAAAGTCAAATAGCGAAACCGAGATTAATGGGCCATCACCTGCTATTTCAGAAGAGAATGCAAAGCAATTGGTTCAGCTAACGAGCGAATTAACAGATCGGGACTGGCTTCATATTGGCGGCAGTGTACCGTCTTCATTGCCAGCAGACTATGCAGGAATGTTAATTGATGCGGCAAAAGGAAAAGGCGCACGTGTTGTAGTTGATACAAGCGGTGCAGCTTTAAAGGCTCTTCTGCCGTACAAGCCGTTTTTCGTAAAGCCGAATCATCATGAGCTGGGAGAATTGTTCGATACGAAAGTAGAAACAAAAGAAAAGGCGGCATCCATTGCTCGAAAACTAGTGGATGAAGGCGCCCAAAATGTCATTGTCTCCATGGGCGGAGATGGTGCTGTTTTAGTTAATGAGGAAGGCGTTTATTTTGCTTCTTCTCCAAAAGGCACAGTGAAAAACACTGTCGGATCCGGAGACTCCATGGTAGCGGCATTTATGGCTAAAATTGATGCAGGTCTGGCGCCGCATGAAGCATTCCGCTGGGCAGTTGCCGCGGGAAGCGCGACAGCATTTTCCGATGATTTGTGTACAAAAGCAGAAGTAGAAGATGTATACAGCCGTGTGACGATTGTAAAAGCAGAGCAGGAGGGGTTAGTATGAAAATTACAGACTTACTGAAAAAAGACACAGTCATTATGGACTTGTCTGCAACGGATAAAGCGTCTGTTATTGATGAGCTGGTTGCGAAACTAGATCAAGCCGGCCGTTTAAACGACCGTGCTGCCTATAAAGAAGCCATTTTAGCTCGTGAAGCACAAAGCACAACAGGTGTGGGAGAAGGCATAGCGATTCCGCATGCGAAAACAGCAGCTGTTAAAACACCGGCTGTAGCATTTGGCCGTGCGAAAAATGGAATTGACTATGAATCATTAGATGGACAGCCATCTACACTATTTTTTATGATCGCAGCTCCAGACGGTGCAAATGAAGCGCACTTAGAAACACTTTCAAGCTTATCAGGCTTTTTAATGGACCCGGGCTTCCGGGATGAGCTGTTGAACGCAAAAAACGAAGATGAAATTATTCAAGCATTTGATCTGCGTGAAAATGCTGAAGAAAAAGAAGAAACAGCGCCACCTGCCGAAACGGATGCTCCGCTCGTGCTGGCAGTAACAGCCTGCCCGACAGGGATTGCGCATACGTATATGGCAGCAGACTCACTCAAAGCAAAAGCAAAAGAAAAAGGTCTTAACTTTAAAGTCGAAACAAACGGCTCAAGTGGCGTGAAAAACGCGCTTACAGCCGATGAAATTGCGAAAGCGTCAGCCATTATTGTCGCAGCGGACAAGCAGGTAGAAATGGAGCGCTTTAAAGGCAAGCATGTGATTCAGGTACCGGTTGCACAGGGAATCCGCAACCCGGATGGACTGCTTGATCGTGCCGTAAAACAGGATGCTCCTGTATTCCAGGGCGGTGGTTCCGCATCATCGTCATCTGATGAGGGCACTTCTGCGGGCAGCGCATTTTACAAGCATTTAATGAGCGGTGTATCCGCGATGCTTCCGCTTGTAGTTGGTGGCGGTATCTTAATTGCCATTTCGTTTTTCTTTGGTATTCATGCAGCGGACCCAGAACATGAGTCTTATAATTCTTTTGCCAAAGCGTTAAGTGATATCGGTGGCGGCAGCGCCTTTGCTTTAATGATCCCGGTATTAGCCGGCTTCATTGCGATGAGTATTGCGGATCGTCCCGGTCTTGCTCCTGGTCTTGTTGGTGGTTTACTAGCTGCAAATGCTAATGCTGGTTTTCTGGGCGGCTTAATCGCCGGTTTCCTGGCTGGTTATCTTGTAGTAGGATTGAAAAAGCTTTTTGCTGGCCTTCCACAGGCGCTTGACGGAATTAAACCGGTTCTTTTGTATCCACTGTTTGGTATTTTCTTGACGGGTATCATCATGGTATACGTTGTAAATGGTCCAGTTGGTGCCTTGAACAGATGGCTTGTAGATGTTCTGGGCGGTATGGGAACAAGCAACCTTGTTCTTCTAGGTATTTTGCTTGGTGGTATGATGGCAATCGACATGGGCGGTCCGATCAACAAAGCCGCTTTCACATTTGGTATTGCCATGATCGATGCCGGCAACTTTGCACCGCACGCAGCGGTTATGGCCGGCGGTATGGTTCCGCCACTTGGTATCGCGCTTGCGACAACAATCTTTAAAAACCGTTTTACTGCGCAGGAACGCGATGCCGGTAAAACAAACTATATTATGGGTCTTTCTTTCATTACAGAAGGCGCGATTCCATTCGCAGCAAAAGACCCGGCACGCGTAATTCCGGCAGCAGTAGCCGGTTCAGCAGTAGCCGGTGCACTTACAATGATCTTCGGTGTTAAATTGCCTGCACCGCATGGTGGAATCTTCGTTTTCCCTGTTGTACAAGGAAATCCGCTTCTTTACCTGGTAGCAGTCCTGTTGGGTGCAGTTGTAACGGCTCTCCTGCTTGCTGTTTTGAAAAAGCCAGTAAAATAAGAAACAAAGGCAGTTCAACCCCGGTTGAACTGCCTTTTTCTATGGAAAAAAGCCAGAGAAACGGATAGTATTAAAAGAAAAGGGAAACGGAGAGATAAAATGGGAAACTTGCAGGGAAAGAAAATTGCCATTACCGGTTCACGTAAAATGGCCGAAATGAGCATGATGGTTCAAAAAAAAGGCGGCACTGCTTACGAACGGCCGCTTCAGGAAACAATAAAATGCAAGCCGGAAGATATGCAGGAGATCTTGAATGATGTGATAACAAATGGAACAGACTGGAGCGTTTTTACAACTGGAGTCGGTACAACAGCACTTTTTGAAGCAGCAGCCTCACTTGGCTTGAGTGAACCATTTCAAAAAGCGATAAAGGCTTCTCGGATTGCTACGCGTGGCTACAAAACAGTGCAAGAATTAAAAAAATATGGTCTAGCACCGGACATCATTGATGGGGACGGTACAAATGCCGGGCTGCTTGGAGCGCTTGAAGAAGTAGATCTGGCTGATCAGCGTGTGTTCCTACAGCTTCATGGAGAGCGGGTGCCGGCTCTTGAGAAGGGATTTGCGGAAAAAGGAGCAGAACTAACATGCATTATGCCGTATGAAACAACAGTCCCCTACCCTGAAATGGTTACGAAACTGGTTCATGAAGTAATCGACGGCGAAATGGATGCGGTTTTGCTAACGGCAACACCGCAAGTGCGTGTGTTATTTAAAGAAGCGGAGAAACAGGGGCTGGCTGAACAGCTGGCACAGGCGTTTAATGAAAGAGCTGTCGCTGGCTCGATTGGCAGGGTGACGACTGGAACATTAAACGAATATGGCGTTACTCGCGTTATTGCTCCGGAGCATGAGAGAATGGGAGCACTAGTTGTAGCGGTTGATGAATTTTTTAAAGGTAACTGAATATTCAGGGAACAAATGTTTCTTTTTGAGCGCTGATATGATATGATACAATGAACAAAGTGTGTAAAAGGAGACAAAAATTTGTACGAATACATTAAGGGAATGATTTCATTTATTGGGCCGGAATATATCGTCGTGGAAAACAGTGGTATTGGCTATCGGGTGCTCACACCGAACCCATTTGCTTTTTCAAAACATGAGCAGGAGCAAAAAATGATTTATTTGTATCAGCATATCCGTGAAGATGCTCATTTATTATTTGGATTCGCAACAGCGGAGGAAAAAAGATTGTTTGAAAAGCTGATCAGTGTATCGGGTATCGGTCCAAAGGGAGCGCTGGCTGTTCTTGCCTCTGGTACGCCAGCGCATGTAGTAAATGCGATCGAGCGCGAAGACGAACCGTATTTAGTTAAATTTCCGGGCATTGGCAAAAAAACAGCTCGTCAAATGATTCTAGATTTAAAAGGGAAGCTAGATGATGTTGCAGCAGACTCATTGACTGGCTTGTTTATTCCAGAACAGCCAGACGATGCTGTATCAGGGAATGCGGCACTTGACGAAGCGCTCCTTGCTCTAGAAGCACTTGGATATTCTGCGCGGGAAATCAAGCGTATTACAGGGCGGCTTGAGAAAGAAGCAGCTATGTCCACGGATGAATACATTCGAAAAGGGCTACAGCTGCTGCTCGGATAGGAAGGAGGGACTGGATTGGAAGATCAGCGTGTACTATCAGGCGGAGCCGGGGCAGAAGAGCGGTTTGAAGAGCAGTCGCTCCGGCCACAAACACTAAGCCAATACATTGGACAAGAACAGGTAAAACAAAACCTGTCTATTTTTATTGAAGCTGCTTTAAAAAGGGAAGAAACACTCGATCATGTCCTTTTATATGGACCGCCGGGCCTCGGAAAAACAACGATGGCAGCGGTTATTGCGAATGAAATGGGAGCCGGTTTTCGGACAACGTCTGGACCGGCAATCGAACGCCCGGGAGATTTGGCGGCGGTGTTAACTGCGCTTTCTCCTGGAGATGTCCTTTTTATCGATGAGATTCATCGGCTGCCGCGTTCTATCGAGGAAGTCCTTTATCCAGCGATGGAGGATTTCTGTCTTGATATCGTCATTGGAAAAGGACCGGAAGCAAGGTCAGTCCGGCTTGATCTGCCTCCATTTACGCTTATTGGAGCAACAACACGTGCGGGTTCACTTTCTGCGCCGCTTCGTGACCGATTTGGTGTTCACTCGCGATTAGAGTATTACACGCCCGATCAATTGAGAGAAGTGGTGCTGCGGACTGCAGACATACTCGGGACAGCGATTGACGTAGAAGGCGCTGGCGAGCTGGCACGCCGCTCACGCGGAACGCCTCGGATTGCCAATCGTTTATTAAAACGAGTACGGGATTATGCAGAGGTGCGAGGGGAAGGCTATGTTACGATCCAAAAAGCGAATGAAGCTCTTGAACTTCTTCAAGTTGACCGTCTTGGTCTTGATCATATTGACCATAAACTGCTGAACACGATCTTAAACCGTTTTAAAGGCGGTCCAGTCGGCCTGGATACACTTGCGGCCAGCATTGGTGAAGAATCTGCTACAATTGAAGATGTATATGAGCCTTATCTGCTGCAGATTGGTTTTCTGCAGCGAACGCCGCGCGGAAGAATTGCGCTGCCAGCCGCCTATGAGCATTTCGGGATGGAAGTGCCGGCTCCATGACAAGCATCGGGAAAATGCTTATGCTGGCCGGTGCTGTCTTGTTCCTTATTGGGCTTTTTGTCCAATTTGGAAAGCTCGGCCGCCTGCCGGGTGATATTGTCATCAAGAAAGAAAATGCAACCTTTTATTTTCCGATTGTAACGTCGATTGTGGCAAGCATCGTGCTGTCGCTTCTTTTTTATGTAATTGGAAAATGGAGATGAAATTAGAGGTGTAAAAGATGAAAGTGGAAGATTTTGATTTTAATCTGCCAGAGGAATTAATTGCGCAGACACCGCTTAAAGAGCGGACCAAGAGCCGTTTGATGGTATTGGATAAACACACGGGAAGCGTCACTCATGAAACGTTCCAAAACGTCACAAACTATTTGCAGCCCGGAGACCTTCTTGTATTAAATGATACGAAAGTGCTGCCGGCACGTCTTCATGGTATCAAAGAAGAAACCGGCGCCAATATTGAAGTGCTTCTTCTAAAGCAGGATGAAACAGATGTATGGGAAACACTTGTAAAGCCGGCAAAACGCATTAAAGAAGGAAGCGTTATTTCATTCGGAGAGGGCAAGCTTAAGGCGGTTTGCATCGGTGAAAAGGAACAGGGCGGACGCCTGCTCCGCTTCGAATACGAAGGCATTTTTTATGAGGTGCTTGATGAGCTTGGTGAAATGCCGCTGCCTCCATATATTAAAGAGCAGCTTGAGGAAAAAGACCGTTACCAGACTGTGTATGCAAAAGAGCGCGGTTCTGCTGCAGCACCGACAGCTGGTCTTCATTTTACGCAGCCGCTTTTAGCCGAGTTAAAGGAAAAAGGCATACGGATCGAATTTATTACACTTCATGTCGGTCTCGGAACATTCCGTCCGGTGTCTGTTGATTCTATTGAAGATCATGATATGCATGCAGAATATTACACAATTTCGGCGGGAACAGCAGAAGCGATTCGGGAAACGAAAAAAACAGGCGGCCGTGTTATTGCAGTCGGCACCACTTCTGTCCGCACGCTTGAAACGGCAGCGCGTGAGTTTGGCGAGGTCAAACAATCAAGCGGCTGGACCGACATTTTTATTTATCCGGGATTCGAGTTTCGGGCGATTGATGGAATGATTACAAACTTTCATCTGCCGAAATCCACGTTGATTATGCTGATCAGTGCCCTTGCCGGCCAGCAGCCTGTACTTGCAGCGTACGAAGAAGCAGTAAAGGAAAAATACCGCTTTTTCAGTTTTGGAGACGCGATGCTTATTATTGATGGGAAAGGTGACAAAACGAATGACAGCCATTAAATACGAACACATTAAAACATGCAAACAAACAGGAGCGCGCCTTGGCCGTGTACATACACCGCATGGCAGCTTTGAAACACCGGTTTTTATGCCGGTCGGAACGCTTGCTACTGTAAAAACAATGGCGCCGGAAGACATCAAAGCAATGGGCGCCAACATTTTACTCAGCAACACCTATCACTTATGGCTCCGTCCTGGACACGATATTGTTCAGGAGGCAGGCGGTCTTCATAAATTTATGAATTGGGATGGAGCGATCCTGACAGATTCGGGCGGATTCCAGGTGTTTTCACTAAGTGAATTCCGGAAAATTGAAGAAGAAGGCGTTCATTTCCGCAATCATATTAATGGTGATAAATTATTCCTTTCTCCAGAAAAAGCGATGGAAATTCAAAATGCTCTTGGCTCTGATATTATGATGGCCTTTGATGAATGCCCGCCGTATCCTGCTGAGTATGAATACATGAAGAAGTCAGTGGAGCGCACATCACGCTGGGCAGAGCGCTGTCTGGCTGCACATAAACGGCCGCAGGATCAAGGGCTGTTTGGAATTGTACAGGGCGGTGAATATGAGGAACTGCGTAAACAGAGTGCTCGTGATCTTGTGTCATTGGACTTTCCGGGCTATGCGATTGGCGGCTTGTCTGTAGGGGAGCCAAAAGATGTGATGAACCGTGTGCTTGATTTTACGACTCCGCATTTGCCGGCAGATAAGCCGCGTTATTTAATGGGGGTAGGATCACCGGATTCTCTTATTGACGGGGCTATACGCGGAATTGATATGTTTGATTGTGTACTCCCGACACGCATCGCCCGCAATGGAACTCTGATGACAAGTGAAGGAAGACTCGTAGTCAAAAATGCAAAATATGCCCGCGATTTTGGTCCGCTTGACCCAAATTGTGACTGCTATGCATGCCAAAACTATTCGCGTGCGTATGTCCGCCATCTGCTTCATTGTAATGAAACATTTGGAATTCGACTTACGACTTACCATAACCTACATTTTCTGATAAAATTAATGGAAAACGTACGTCAAGCGATCCGAGAGGACCGGCTTGGTGATTTCCGCGAGGAGTTCTTTGAGCAATACGGGTTCAACCGTCCGGATGCAAAAAACTTTTGACGTTGTTTGTTTTTAGAAAGGAGTGAAAAACACGAATGGAAGCATTAGCTCAGTTTCTTCCTTTAATTATCATGTTTGCTCTGTTTTATTTCCTGTTGATTCGCCCGCAGCGAAAGCGTCAGCGTACAGTAATGGAAATGCAGAACAACTTGCAAAAAGGAGACAAAATCGTCACGATTGGCGGACTTCACGGTATGATTGAATCATCCGATGAAACAACGATCACGATTGTAGTCGGCGATGGTACGCGTTTAACGTTTGACCGTTCTGCAGTACGTGATGTAGTAAATAAAAGCACAGTATAAAATGGAAAAGCCCGGAGAAATCCGGGCTTTTTATGTGCGCCAAAACAAGACGGTGGAAAGATCCTCCTTCTTAAAAATGCCGAGTACAGCAGCGCCAGCCAGATAAACGAGCAGACACCCTGCCAGTCCACCTCCAAGATAAAGAAAGGTATTTCCTGTTAAAAAAGGCAAGAAAGCCTGCGCACTCAAATACGTAAAAACAAGCAATAAGCCGATTTTTGCATATAAGCCGTATTGAAGCGAAAAAGGAACCGCTTTTAACATAGACGCGGTGTGAAGAAGTGTGACGATTACGATGCTAGCAGCAATTGCGATAGCTGTACCGCGTATACCAAACGATGGCTGACTGGCCAGGATAAAAATGATAAGAAGTTTTACTGCTGCTCCGTAAAAGCTGTTCAGCATAGCTGCGCGTGACAGGTTAAGGGCCTGCAGAACAGCCTGCAGCGGCCCCTGACAATAATAAAGGAGAAAAAATGGAGCCATAAGCTGAATTAAATCAGCTCCTTTTTCGGTATGGTACATCACAAGCATAAACGGTTCAGCAAATAAAAACAGCACGACCGTAGCAAAACCGCCCGAAAACAAGCAGAAGCGGATGGATTCATTTACCCGCCAGGCTACATTGCTGAATCTTTTTTTACTAAACGATTCACTAATATCCGGCACAAGGGAGGAGGAGAGAGCAACGGTTAAAAAAGATGGCAGGAACATAAGCGGCAGCGCATATCCCGTCAGCACACCATATTCCTTCATTGCTTCATTCGCTGCGAGTCCTGCAATAGCCAGGCTTTTGACCACAACGATCGGTTCCAAAAACCAGGCACCAGACCCGATCAGCCGGCTTCCTACAGCCGGAAGAGCTGTTTCAGCAAGTTCACCGAAAAGCGGTCGGCTTGTCCGCCTGCCGGGATACCGGCGGACTTTTTTCCATTCTGACCGAAAGGCACTGAGCAGATAAAGGAGAGAAACCAATTCTCCTGCAGAAGCTGCTGCCATGGCACCTGCAGCGGCATATTCAATTCCATAAGGCAGCAGGAGCCGACCGGCTACTATAATCAGGCCGATTCTGACAACCTGCTCAATCAGCTGAGAAAGAGCAGCGGGCTTCATATTCATTTTTCCTTGAAAATAACCGCGCACAATCGAAGAAACAGCGATGATCGGAATAGAAGGTGCGATCGCGTAAAGCGGTAGTACCGCCCGCTTGTCATGAAACAGGTTTTCAGCTAAATAGGGCGCAAGAAACCAAAATAAAGGGGTTAAAACAGCAGCCAGTGAAAGGGTGATAAAAAGGGATGTGCATAAAATATGCTTTCGCTGCGCGTCATTCTCTGCCGCTGCGACACTTCGAGTGACAGCAACCGGCAGTCCGAATTGAACGGCTGTAATGGTCAAAATAAAAGCGGGAAACACAGCCATATATAAGCCAATGCCTTCTTCGCCGATTAAACGGGCAATGACCATCCGATTGACAAAACCAAGGATTTTTACAAGGAAAATGGCGCCTGCGAGCCACATGGTTCCTTTTATAAATGATGACAATCTGCCACCGCCTTTTCTAAGAAAGTAATTGCGTGAAAAGTATTGTATAATGAGGTATATGTACAAAGATGGACGAGCATGACAGGGGGCATTCATGATGGGAAATCATCCGTACGACGCGTACTACAGCAAATTGCTGCCGGCATTGATCAGCAAAGTGGAGGAGTTTCGGCTGCTGAATTATGAAACAGCACAAACAGACATGTTGTGGCGTTTTCTCAAAGAAAAAAAGTGGAAGTCAATGGACAAAGAGCGGCCGATGTCCCGTTTGGTAGGGGATATTTTATCGGTTAAGCCGGGTGAGTATATGAACTATACACAAATCACAGCATATAAAGCACCGGAGTGGAATGAACCGATGTCTGGCGAGGAGCTGGCTTCCTTATTTGTTCCACCCAAAGGGCGTGAGTAAATTGACAGTCTGTTTGTTCTCATTCATAATGTAGAGGGCTGAGGGATTCTGGTATTCGTTACCGGAATTTTTTTTATAAACTGGTTTTTATATATCGTAAGGAGTGGGAATGAAGAATGGTAAAACGGAGCCGGATCGTTGCTTTTTTGCTTGTGGTCCTCGTTTTGTTAGGAGCGATGAGTACAACGGCAAAAAACATCGTCCAGGATATTAAACTGGGGCTTGATTTGCAGGGTGGTTTTGAAGTGCTTTATGAAGTACAGCCTGCAAAAGAAGGCCAGAAAATAACGGAAAGTGTAGTAGCGGATACTGCTGAAGCGCTGGATAAGCGAATTAATGCTCTCGGTGTCAGCGAGCCAAGCATTCAAGTGGAGGAAGGTAATCGGATTCGTGTGCAGCTGGCTGGTATAGAAGATCAGGAGCAGGCACGAAGCATGCTGTCTACACAGGCAAATTTATCTTTCCGCGATGTAAACGACAAGTTAATGATGGATGGAAGCGATCTTGTCGAAGGTGGAGCTGAGCAGTCCTTTACGGAAACCGGACAGCCCAACGTCGCTGTTAAGTTAAAAGATAAGGATAAATTCAAAGAGGTAACAGAAAAAATTGTTTCTATGGCACCAAATAATCAGCTGGTCATCTGGCTTGATTTTGAAGAAGGTAAAGATTCCTTTGCCAAGGAAGTTCAAAAAGAAAACCCGAAGTTTTTGTCAGCGCCAAATGTTGACGAAGTATTCAATACAACAGAAGTCACTATTCAAGGGGATTTTACAGTAGAAGAAGCACAGGAACTTGCAGCACTGCTGGATGCTGGGGCTCTTCCTGTTAAGCTGAAAGAAATATATTCAACGTCCGTTGGGGCACAATTTGGTGAACAAGCACTCAATGAAACGATTCTGGCGGGTATTGTTGGTATCGGGATCATCTTCTTATTTATGATTCTCTATTACCGCCTGCCTGGATTCGTAGCAGTCATTACACTGACAGCCTTTCTTTACTTAACATTGCTTATTTTTGATTTGCTTGGTGCAGTCATGACGCTGCCAGGTATCGCGGCTCTTATACTCGGGGTTGGGATGGCAGTAGATGCGAACATCATTACCGCCGAGCGGATCAAGGAAGAAATTAAGATCGGCCGGCCGATCAAAGCGGCTTTCAAGACAGGAAGCAGCAACGCCTTCCTGACCGTCGTTGACGCAAACTTAACGACACTGCTGGCCGGCGGCGTTTTATTTTACTTTGGGACAAGCTCTGTAAAAGGCTTTGCGACCACCCTTATTATTAGTATTCTGGTCAGCTTTATTACCGCTATCTGGGGCGCAAGGGTGCTGATGAGCATTCTTGTGAAAAGCAACTGGCTAAATAATAAGCCGGGCTGGTTTGGCGTGAAAAAAGCAGATATTCATCCGATTAGTGAAGGATATGATGCGCTGGATCTGCCGACTAAATTTGATAAGCTGGATTTTGTTAAACCGCATAAAAAGCTGTTTGCATTTTCGGCAGTGGCGATTATTGCCGGCATGATTGTACTGGCTGTGTTCCGCTTAAATCTCGGCATTGATTTCTCGAGCGGTTCCCGGATGGAATTACTGTCTGAGAAACCGTTAACCGAGGAGGCGGTTGAAGCAGAGCTCGACAAGCTTGGCTATGACGTAAATGTAACACTTGGCGGGGACAATCAAACCATTGCGTCTGCCCGTTTTGATGAGGCGCTGACACAGCAGGAAATTGCTAAAGTCAAAGCAGACATGAATGAAAAATTTGGATCTGAGCCAAATATCAGTACCGTTTCGCCGGTCGTTGGAAAAGAGCTAGCGAAAAATGCAATGAAGGCACTTGCCATTGCCACAATAGGGATTATTTTATATGTGGCGTTCCGTTTTGAATTCTACATGGGCCTTGCTGCCGTTCTGGCACTTTTGCATGACGTATTCTTCATTATTGCGTTTTTCAGCTTAACGCGTCTTGAAGTCGATATTACTTTTATTGCGGCTGTATTGACGATTGTCGGATATTCGATTAATGATACGATTGTTACATTTGACCGGATCCGTGAAAATATGACGAAAGCAAAGAAAATCACTGCACCGGAGCAGCTGGACGATATTATCAATAAAAGTATCCGGCAGACGCTGGCCCGTTCAATCAATACGGTTTTAACAGTTGTCATTGCGGTTATTGCGTTGATTGTGCTTGGAAGCCCGTCGATCTTAAACTTCTCCATTGCACTTTTGGTCGGCTTGATTGGCGGGGCGTATTCGTCTATCTTTATCGCTTCCCAGCTATGGCTGATCTGGAAAAAGAAAGAATTAAAGAAAAAAGGCAAGTTAATTACGTACAAAGAAAAAGCAACAAACAAAGACGAATTACAAGTATAAATGCAAAAAACCTGCAGACGCATAAGTCCGCAGGTTTTTTCTGTTAGTAAGGATGGCTTGTTTCGGTTCTTAAGCGTTTTGCTTCAAAAAAGAACATTTGTATAAATTTTTTCATATTTACTTTAACGGGAGTAGAGCTGGCGTCCGGATCTCTCTGCAATTCCATCATCTTTTGACGCACTATCATAAAATCAAAGAATTTAGCAGCGTAAAACTCAAATTTAGGATTCGTGTAATCAGCCAGTCCCAGCGACGCAAAATGAATGATAGAGTGAGTAATGGCGCGGCGAATCCGCTGCTCCGAAGCTTTCATTTCCCGATTAATGGCTTGAACAGAAGCAGTATCACCAAGCCTTTTCTGAGTGGTTTTTTCAAAAATCATTTTTAAAGAGGGGAAGGTCTGGTCTGTTGCAGGCAGGTGTTCATCGGAAAACAAAAAGTAAAGAATATCAAGTAAATCCTTTGTGCCATTGTGACCGATAATTCCAAGCTCAGCCAGCAGGTACTCTCCTATGTCGGACAGGCTGGTTTCATTTTTCGTTGATTGCGTCTCTGTTGTGTGGCCGGTCAGCAGGCCGTTCAGAGAGGTTTGGATTGTTTGAATTGATTTTTCAAGCTGAATTCGTTCTTTTACCTTTCGAATAACGGTAATGATTTCAATTCGATTGATCGGCTTCATGATGTAATATTCAGCGCCGAGTGCGTAGGCTTCACCGATCAGTTCTTTTGTTTCTACCTGGGAAATCATGATGATTTTGCCCTTGTACTGACCGGATAAATCACGAATTGTTTCAATCCCGTCTTTAATTGGCATAAGTAAATCAATAAACAAAATATCAATGTTCTGCATGTTTAAAAAAGAGCCGGTCAGCTGATCCCCATCCTCCTGTTCACCAGCTATTTCTCCTAAATCTTCATCTTCAATAATCTTTGTTAAGGTGAGACGAATGGTCTCATCATCATCAACAAGAAAAAAGCGCATAATAATCAACCTTTCTCAATAAATGACCGTCCGGGAATGCGAATGCGAAATAAAACACCGTCTGGTTCATTTTTTACTGCTATATTGCCTCCAGAGCCGTTTACAATTTCCCTGACGTGAGCAAGACCGATGCCGGTTGAAGGATTTCCCTGTTTATCGTATTTGGTTGTAAAGCCCGGCTCGAAAATGACCTCCGTGTACTTATCGGCAATAGGCTGGCCGCTGTTTCGTACTTGAAGCTCAATCCAATCCTGACGGGATAACAGGTGTATCTCTATAGTGCCCTGCTCCACAATAGCTTCTACTCCATTTGAAACCAAATTATTTACTAAGGACAAAAACGTATAAGCATGGTAGGGTGTATGCTTTCCTGAAACCATTTTAAAAAACAAGATATCCTTTTTTAATGAAGCGGCATATTTCTCATTGATCTGGACGGCTAGCTGGAGCAGCTCCTCGGCACTCATAAAATCTTTTGGGCTTTCGTTTGTAATCACTCTGGAAAGTCCTGCAAAAATTCGCTGGTTATCTTTTTTTATATCGTGAATTTTGCCGGCCAGCTTTAATGCTTTCTGGCTTGCTTCATGGTTATCCTGCTTCAGCGAGCGATAAAGCTGATAAGATTCTTTTGTTGCTTCTTCGGCATCATTCAATGTTTTTTTCAAATAAATGGTTTCCTCGTACAAATTGGAAACAAGCATAAGCATATGCTCATGCTGCTTGGTAATATGTTTTTCTCTTATGTAGGCATCATTCAGCTTAAGCATGGTCAACAAACTGACAACGATAAAGCCGCGTGCAAATGCAATCAAAAAAATTTCTATTACATCATCTAAAGAAAGAGTGATCGCAAACAACAGGGAGTCTACAAACAATTCAATAGAATTAGAAGCTAAATCGATGCCAAGCATGACAAGCCCGATTTTAATGGGCTGATTTTCGTACCGTTTTAACTGGGAAAAACGACATAAACAGGCATAGGAAAAATAATAAACAAACGCCGGAATATGGTGCAACGCGGAAGCAAAAACAGCTTCGATATGAAAAAGAGGCTGTTCAAGGACAGAACGAACTACCACGACCGCCATTGCCGTAATCAGCCCGGCCCACACCATTCGTTCTTTTCTTATACACAGCAAAAAGAAAAACATAACAGGGGGACCTAAACCAATCCGGAACACTTCTCCGAATGGATATATTTTTAATTCGCCTGCGGCGGGCACAGCGGAAGCCATAAGTAGGATCAGCAGCCGTTCGTTTTTAAAAAAGGGATGGGTAGAAAAAATAAAAAGCCTCTCCTTTTGCTTCAATATATGAAGAATAGTATACAGTTGAGCGGTGGACAACACAATATGACGATCTTTTTTGTGAAAAAAACGCTCACTTTGTAGGAAAATGTATGATCGTGTAGGTCGTGAAATATAGTTACATACATGGAAGTATACCTATCATTTGCATGTAATTAAAACAGGCATGCGTAAAGATTGAGGGCGGAGAACAAGTGGCTGCGTTTAATTCCACACTATGCGCAGCTTTGAATTGTTAATTAATAGAAGGGATTGATGAAATGAAAAAAATAGGATTAGCATGGCAAATTTTAATAGGGTTGATTCTGGGTATTGCGGTTGGGGCCGCTTTTTACGGAAATCCGCATGTATCCACTTATCTTCAGCCGATTGGTGACATTTTTTTGCGTCTTATTAAAATGATTGTTATTCCAATCGTAATTTCCAGCATCATTGTCGGCGTAGCTGGCGTTGGTGACACGAAAAAGCTCGGAAGACTGGGCGGTAAAACAATTCTTTATTTTGAAATTATTACGACTATCGCGATTCTGGTTGGGCTTGCTGCTGCCAATATTTTTCAGCCGGGTGCTGGAGTCGATATGTCCAATCTGGATAAAACCGACATCAGCAGCTATGTAGACACAACGGAAGAAACAGCAAACCATGGGTTTGCTGAAACATTTGTCAATATCGTGCCGTCAAACTTATTTACTTCTCTTGCAGAAGGTGACATGCTGGCCATTATCTTTTTCTCTGTTGTATTCGGTCTTGGTATTGCTGCAATCGGTGAAAAAGGAAAGCCGGTGTTAAACTTTTTCCAGGGAACGGCAGAAGCAATGTTTTATATTACAAACCAAATTATGAAATTTGCGCCATTCGGTGTATTTGCTTTGATTGGTGTAACGGTATCTAAATTCGGGGTTGAATCATTGATTCCGCTGAGTAAACTGGTTATTCTCGTATACGCCGCTATGATTTTCTTTATCATTGTCGTGCTGGGACTTACAGCAAAAATCGCAGGTATAAATATTCTTAACGTATTTAGAATTTTAAAAGACGAAATGATTCTTGCGTATACAACGTCAAGTTCAGAAACGGTTTTGCCGAAATTAATCGAAAAAATGGAAAGGTTCGGCTGTCCAAAGGCGATTGTTTCGTTTGTTATTCCAACGGGCTATTCGTTCAATCTTGATGGATCGACGCTTTACCAGGCAATTGCTGCTTTGTTTATTGCACAAATGTACGGTATTGAGTTGACGCTGGCAGAACAAGTATCACTTGTACTCGTTCTAATGGTTACGTCCAAAGGAATTGCTGGAGTGCCAGGCGTATCGTTTGTTGTGCTTCTTGCTACGCTTGGAAGCGTGGGCATCCCGGTTGAAGGCTTGGCATTCATCGCTGGAATTGACCGGATCATGGATATGGCCCGCACAGTGGTCAACGTTGTTGGTAACTCTCTTGCTGCCATTGTCATGTCCAAGTGGGAAGGGCAGTACGATGAAGCTAAAGGAAGACGGTACTTGGAAGAAGTGCGTCAAATACAGCAATCTAAATCCGCATAAGAAAAGACAGGCTGAAAAAGCCTGTCTTTTTTATGTTTACATCACATATGCACAAATAATTCATTTGAGTCAATATGGCCGAATACGCGAGTGATGGGAAAACGTTCTCCAGCCACCCAGCGGCCAAAGTCAATGGGGATGGGCCGTGCTTGTTCGCCAACGCCGAGCAGAACATGACGGGACGCCGGCTCATAAATGGTTGTGTGAAGCGTTCCAGCCCAGCTGGCGTACTTGTTTTTAAAAATACCGTAGCTGGGATCATTAAAGAGCTTAAACCTTTCAAAAGCGTTCTGCAAGGATTCAGAATACTTTTGAAGAGTGTGGAGCCGTTCTTTTGATTCGACAGTGTGGTGACGGTTTTCGTCAGACAATTGATTCGAAACAAAATGATTCGCGCAGGCCTCCACCTGATTATGTACATGCACGCCTCGCGGTGATGCCTCGACAACAGCGCTTCGCATAGAATTGTCGTAAATCGAATAATTGAACGCGTGACGATGTGGGATAGAACGGAGAAGCGCAACGGCTTCATCTGTTGTAGAACACGTATCAAGCACCATTCGGGCAATAACGCTGCAGGTAAAGCCGTCCTCAGCGCGGCGCCGGTTCACAAAGTGAAAGCCGATCACCAGACCCTTTTCATTCATGCCGTCAATTCGGCCGACCAGCCGTCCGCTTATGCCGACCGATGCGTAGCCATCATCGGGCTGCCATAACAAAAGCCTGCCTTCGTACGTTTTTGGATGATAATCATAGTTCCTGGCGAAAACGCCATTATTCATCAAGGCTGAGCAGCCGCTGTTCACATCGTCCGCTTGAAAACCGCTGTATTCATGAACAACGTCATACAGGGACCAGCCAAGCGATTCTGACAATCCTTCAAATTCCTCCCACATAAAAGGGGCGAAGGATTGAAAGTATTTTTTTACCTGCTTGAAATCAATATCATAAGAACGAAGAGACTTTTTGTGTCGTTTTTGATGAACGGCAAAAAGCGGCGACTGCTTGAGTTTCTCTCCGGCAAGTCGTCCAAGATCGTAGTAGCTTCCTCTTCCTTGCAAAACGTCTATATAAAACCGCTGCATCCTATTCCTGCTTTCTTTTTCTCTTATCGTGCCTGTTTTGGAAAAAGAATTCAAGAAGGAAGTGTGGAATGATGTTTGAAGGGAATTCGAAAAAGGGAAAAGTAAAGATATGTAGGGAGGGAAGAATATGAAAACACAAACAGCCCTTATTTTAGGATTAATTTTCGCACTTGTTATCGCTGTTTTTGCTGTAATTAATGTAGATCCCGTAACGGTAAATTACGCATTCGGATCTGCACAGTGGCCGCTTATTCTTGTTATTTTGTTTTCTGTGCTGCTCGGCGGTCTGGCCATTTTTATGTTCAGTTTATTTCGAACAATGGCTCTTAAACGTCAGCGCAAAGAACTGGCACGCCAAAATGAACAGCTGAAAAAAGAACTGCATGACTTAAAGCTTGAACACCGCGAGCGAAGAACGCCCGCCGCTACTTCAACTCGGCTTGCGCCGGATGGTGATTCTTAAAGGAAAAAGGAAGGCTGAATGGATTCCATTTAGCCTTCCTTTTTTAATCATATTGTCATTTATCCAATTGACCCGTATAATGAGTACGTTATGGGGTGAAATTATGCTAAAACCAAAAATGCGCTGGTCCTTGAAAGAAGTGGACCGCAAAAAAAGTGAAGCGTTTGCGGAGGAAGTTGGAACAAGCCCTCTCGCGGCATCGCTTTTATTGGGACGGGGAATCACCGAAAAAGAAGAAGCACGTGCATTTTTGTTTGATGAAGGTGTCGCTTTTCACGATCCTTTTTTATTAAAAGATATGAACAAAGCAATTGACCGTATTCGTCAGGCGAAAGAGCAGGGAGAAGCAGTTCTTGTTTTTGGTGACTATGATGCTGACGGTGTCAGCAGTACAGCGCTGCTTTTAACAGCGCTTCGCGATTACGGGGTTTACGCTGATTATTATATTCCGAACCGGTTCACTGAAGGATATGGTCCGAATGAGCCGGCTTTTCGTCATGCGAAAGAAAGTGGTTTTGGGTTAATTATTACGGTTGATACCGGAATTTCCGGTGTCCATGAAGCACAGGTGGCCAGGGAAATTGGTATTGACTTAATTATTACCGATCACCATGAGCCTGGGCCTCAGCTGCCGGAAGCATTGGCTATTATCCATCCGAAGCATCCAGACGGAACGTACCCATTTGGTTACCTTGCTGGTGTGGGCGTGGCATTAAAAGTAGCCCATGCGTTATATGGTAAAGTACCAGAGCATCTGCTTGACTTGGCCGCCATCGGGACGATTGCCGACCTGGTACCGTTGAATGGAGAAAACCGGCTGATTGCCAAAAAAGGTTTGTCGGCTCTGCGTCAAACTGAGCGGCCCGGTATTGTAGCGCTTTGCAAACAAACGAGTACGGAGCAGTCATCTATTAATGAAGAGACGGTCGGGTTTATGATCGGACCTCGTATTAATGCGGCTGGCCGTCTTGATGATGCCGGTCCGGCTGCAGAATTAATGCTGACAGAAGACATGGAAGAAGCGCTGATGCTCGCGGAAGAAATTGACGGCATGAACAAGCAGCGTCAGACGATCGTCAACGAAATGGCAAAAGAAGCGATCGACATGGTGAATGAGGAGTATCCGCCTGATGAGTACCCGGTTATTATCGTTGGTAAGGAAGGGTGGAATCCTGGTGTCGTTGGCATCGTTGCATCACGGCTGACCGATACATTTTACCGTCCAGCTATCGTCCTTGGATTTGACTCGGAGAAGGGAATTGCAAAAGGATCAGCCAGAAGCATTAAAGGTTTTGATTTGTTTCAAAGCCTGTCAACCTGCCGCGATATTCTGCCTCATTTTGGCGGTCACCCAATGGCAGCCGGCATGACATTATCTATTAATGATGTAGATGAGCTGCGCAGCCGTATGGTTCGTATCGCTAAGGATACACTTACAGAAGAGGATTTTACTCCCCTTATTCAAGTGGATGGGGAAGCGGCAGTGTCGGATATTACAGTATCGGGGATTGAGGAGCTGAATAAGCTGGCGCCGTTTGGCATGAATAACCCAAAACCTCTTTTTGTGATCCGGGACGCGAAAATTGCTTCTATGAAAAAGATTGGTGCCAATCAAACCCATTTAAAAGCAGCGCTTGAACAGGATGGGCAGACCATTGATGGAATTGGCTTTGGCATGGGCGAATACGTCGATCAAGTAGCAAAAACATCTGACATTTCGGTCATTGGTGAATTGTCCATCAATGAATGGAATAATATGCGCCGCCCGCAGCTTATGCTTCGCGACCTGCGGGTAGACGAATGCCAGCTGTTTGATATGCGCGGCGGAAAAAATGTTTCAAGCTGGTACAAAGACGTGCCGGATGAAAAAGTTGCCGTGTCTTTCAGCCATGTATCAGGGGATCCGAATGTTGTATTTGTGAAAACTGAACAGGAGGCGGCACTCGTTGAAATGGACGGGAAAAATGTAGTTCTGCTTGATTTGCCGGAAAGGGAAGCCGTGATGAAGTCACTCCTGGCTGGAAAAGCGCCGGCCCGCATTTACGCCCATTTCAGCACACAGGAGAATCATTTCTTCAGTGCGATGCCAACACGGGATCATTTTAAATGGTACTACGGGTTTTTATTAAAAAGAGGCTCATTTGATGTAAGACAGCACGGCGAGCTGCTGGCGAAAAAGCAGGGCTGGTCTTATGCTGCGGTTCGTTTTATGTCAAACGTGTTTTTAGAGCTTGGATTTGTTAAACTAGAGAATGGAAAGATTGAAGTGCAAAAGAAAGCGGACAAGCGTGATTTGAGCGAGTCGCCTGCCTACATACGAAAGCAGACGCAATTTAACCTTGAACAAAAGCTGCTGTACTCATCCTATCGTGAATTAAAAACGATTCTGGATGAATGGATGAAGCAGCCCGCTAGACACTGGGAGGAACGATGAACATGAATTTAAAAGAGTATATTAAAATTGTACCGGATTGGCCAAAGCCGGGCATTCAGTTTAAAGATATTACACCGCTAATGGATAATGGCGAGGCATTTCGTTATGCAACAGACCAAATTGTTGCTTATGCAAGAGAGAAAAAAGCTGATTTAATTGTTGGACCGGAAGCGCGTGGCTTTATTGTAGGCTGCCCAGTTGCTTACTCTCTTGGTGTAGGGTTTGCACCTGTTCGCAAAGAAGGCAAGCTGCCGCGTGAAACAATCAAAGTAGAGTATGGGCTTGAGTACGGGAAAGACGTATTGACCATTCATAAAGATGCGGTTAAGCCGGGCCAGCGTGTTTTGATTACAGACGATCTTCTGGCAACAGGCGGTACAATTGACGCAACGATCAAGCTTGTGGAGCAGCTTGGCGGTATTGTAGTAGGTATTGCCTTTTTAATTGAATTAAATTACTTGAACGGGCGCGAAAAATTGGATGGATATGATGTATTAACCATCATTCCATACGACTGATTCGACAAAAATCGCCTAATTCACAAAAAAAGTGCAGGATGACTTTACATCCTGCGCTTTTTTTTCGATAATAAGAACAATTAGTTTTTTTTTTCGGAAAGGGCGAAGGTGAACAAAACATATGGCGAAAGACCAGATATTAACCGCCGACCAGGTCATCGACCGGACCCGTGCCTACTTGAATGAGGAGCATGTCGGATTTGTCCGGCGTGCATTCGAGTACGCAAAAGAAGCGCATAAGCACCAGTTTCGTAAATCGGGCGAGCCGTACATCATTCATCCCATCCAGGTTGCGGGTATATTGGCTGAACTTGAAATGGACCCGGCAACGGTCGCATCCGGTTTTCTGCATGATGTGGTAGAAGACACGGAAGTGACACTGCAGGATTTAGCAGATGAATTTAACGCGGAAGTAGCAATGCTGGTAGACGGTGTTACAAAGCTTGGGAAAATTAAATATAAGTCAAAAGAAGAACAACAGGCAGAAAATCACCGGAAAATGTTTGTGGCAATGGCGCAGGATATTCGAGTCATTTTAATTAAACTGGCGGACCGGCTACACAACATGCGGACATTAAAACATCTGCCGCAGGAAAAACAGCGTCGTATCTCTAACGAAACGCTGGAAATATTCGCCCCGCTTGCCCATCGTCTTGGTATGTCGAAAATTAAATGGGAGCTGGAAGACACGGCTCTTCGTTATTTAAATCCGCAGCAATACTACCGGATTGTCAACTTGATGAAACGTAAGCGTGAAGAGCGGGAGCAGTATTTAGACGACGTCATAGATTTAATGCGAAGCCGGCTTGACGAAATGGACATTAGTGCGGAAATATCGGGCCGCCCTAAACATATTTACAGTATTTATCGAAAAATGGCTATGCAGCACAAACAATTTAATGAAATTTACGATTTACTGGCGGTGCGTATTGTCGTGGATAGCATTAAAGACTGTTATGCAGCACTTGGTATCATCCACACATGCTGGAAGCCAATGCCGGGCCGTTTCAAGGATTATATAGCCATGCCGAAAACGAACATGTACCAGTCTCTTCACACAACGGTCATTGGGCCGAAAGGTGATCCGCTTGAAGTGCAGATTCGTACGGAAGAAATGCACCGAATTGCTGAATTTGGGGTTGCAGCGCACTGGGCTTATAAAGAAGGCAGAACGGTGGATGAAAACGCCTCGTTTGAAAAGAAAATGACGTGGTTCCGCGAGATTTTGGATTTTCAAAATGAATCGCAGGATGCAGAAGAATTTATGGAGTCACTGAAGCTTGATTTGTTTTCAGACATGGTTTTTGTATTCACGCCAAAAGGTGATGTGCTCGAGCTGCCAGCCGGTTCTGTGCCGATTGATTTTGCTTACCGTATTCATTCAGAAATCGGCAATAAAACCATCGGCGCCAAAGTAAACGGCAAAATGGTTACGCTCGACTATAAGCTGAAAACAGGGGATATTTTAGAAATCTTAACGTCCAAGCATTCATATGGTCCAAGCAAAGATTGGATTAAAATGGCGCAGACGTCACAGGCAAAAAATAAAATCCGTCAATTCTTTAAAAAGCAAAATCGTGAAGAAAATGTGGAAAAAGGCCAGGAACTGGTCGAGAATGAAATAAAAAATATGGAATTCGATGTAAAAGAAGTACTGACACAGCAGAACTTAAAGCGCGTGGCGGAAAAGTTTAACTTTTTAAACGAAGAAGACATGTACGCAGCCGTCGGCTACAACGGTGTAACAGCTCTGCAAGTTGCCAATCGGCTGACAGAGAAACTGCGCAAGCAGCGTGATCAGGAAGCGTCTTTAAATGAAGCGGTTAAGGAAATTAAAACGCCGCCGAATCCAGCCGCACAAAAGAAAAATGCCGGCGTTACAGTAAAAGGCATTGATAACCTGCTGATTCGTTTGTCCCGCTGCTGTAATCCGGTGCCGGGTGACGACATTGTCGGCTATATTACAAAAGGACGAGGTGTTTCTGTTCACCGGGAGGACTGTCCAAATGTAACAGCAGATGACGATGCAGAAAATCGCCTGATTCCCGTTGAATGGGAGTCTGGCGGCTCTAATCAAAAAGAATATCTCGTCGACATTGAAATTTCCGGCTATGACCGGCAGGGTCTTTTAAATGAAGTCCTGCATGTGGTAAGCGAAACGAAAACAAATATTTCAGCGGTGTCTGGACGATCAGATCGGAATAAAATGGCGAAAATCGATATGTCCATTTTTATTCGTAATGTGAACCATCTGCAAAAAGTGGTGGAACGGGTTAAACAAATACCTGATATTTATGCGGTTCGCCGCATTATGAATTAACATTGGCAGGTGTGAGAAAATGAAAGTAGTTCTGCAAAGAAGTAAAAAGGCCAGTGTTATGGTTGGAGGAGAAGTAAAAGGAGCAATTGACTCCGGCCTTGTTCTTCTGGTTGGAGTGACGCATGAGGATACGGAGCAGGATGCGGCCTGGCTCGCTGAAAAAATTGTGCACCTGCGTATTTTTGAAGACGAGTCAGGGAAAATGAACCGATCGCTGCTTGATGAGGGCGGATCGATTTTATCGATTTCCCAATTTACCCTGTACGGCGATTGCAAAAAAGGCAGGCGGCCAAATTTTATGAAGGCGGCAGCTGGTTCTCACGCGGAAGGTCTGTATAATACGTTTAACCGCCTCCTCTGCGAAAAAGGGGTCCAGGTAGAAACAGGAGTGTTTGGCGCCATGATGGATGTTTCTCTTGTAAACGATGGACCGGTTACTTTAATTCTTGATACAAAAGATTAAGGTTGAAATAAACAGGAAAGTTTTTTATAATTTTTTCAGCGGGCTGGATATCCAGTTCATTATAAAAACATACGAAAAGCCATAGACGAAGAAAAGTAGTGAATACCCTGCCCGGACAGAGAAAAATGCCGCGACTGAGAGCATTTACGGTGCACCTTCATGAACAGACACTTCCGAGGCGTTTTTCTGAAAGATAGTAGGAAAAACCGCGCATTGCGTTATCAAAAAAAGGGAAAGCTTCGGCTTTAACGAGGGTGGTACCGCGGAAAACTTCCGTCCCTGCGCACAATGCAGGGATGGAAGTTTTTTTATGTGTTTTTACAAATAAAGGAGGAACAACCATGTCAGTGAATATTCCACGCGGCACACAGGATATTTTGCCAGGCCAGTCAGAAAAATGGCAGTACATAGAATCCATTGCTAAAGACGTCTGCCGCCGTTATCACTACAAAGAAATTCGAACGCCAATTTTTGAGCATACCGAATTGTTCAAGCGCAGCGTCGGCGATACAACCGACATTGTGCAAAAAGAAATGTACACGTTTGAAGACAGAGGAGAGCGGAGTTTGACCCTGCGTCCAGAAGGTACAGCGGCGGTTGTCCGTTCATTTGTTGAAAACAAAATGTTTGGCCATCCGGATCAGCCGGTAAAGCTGTTTTATACAGGCCCAATGTTCCGGTATGAGCGTCCTCAGGCAGGCCGCTATCGCCAATTTGTTCAGTTTGGTGTCGAAGCGATTGGCAGTGAAGATCCGGCTATCGATGCGGAAGTAATCGCACTTGTTATGGACATTTACAAATCAGCTGGATTGAAAAAGCTAAATCTCGTCATTAATTCCCTTGGCGATGCTGACAGCCGGAATGCACACCGTGAAGCACTGATCCGTCATTTCGAGCCGCGTATTGATGAGTTCTGCAGTGACTGTCAAACACGTTTGCAGCAAAACCCGCTACGGATTTTAGATTGCAAAAAAGATCGGAATCACGAGCTGATGGGAACAGCACCATCTATTCTGGACTATTTAAATAAAGAATCAAAAGCGTACTTTGAGAAAGTAACGGGCTATTTGGATGCAATCGGCATTCCGTATACGGTAGATCCAAAGCTTGTCCGCGGGCTTGATTACTACAACCACACAGCTTTTGAAGTGATGAGCGAAGCAGAGGGCTTCGGAGCAATTACAACGCTGTGTGGCGGTGGACGCTACAACGGCCTTGTACAGCAGCTTGGTGGCCCGGAATCACCGGGAATCGGCTTTGCTTTCAGTATTGAGCGGTTTATTGCCGCGATGGAGGCAGAAGGAACAGAATGGCCAATCGATCAAGGAATTGACTGTTTTGTCGTAGCACTTGGAGATGCAGCGAAAGATCGATCTGTATCACTTGTTCATGAACTGCGTACAGCGGGGCTTTCAGTAGAACGTGATTATCAGGACCGGAAAATGAAAGCTCAGCTGAAAGCATCTGACCGCCAGCACGCCCGCTTTACAGCGATTTTAGGCGAAGATGAACTGGCAGAAAACCGGATTACCGTCAAAGATATGGCGGCAGGTTCCCAGGACCAGGTATCACTGGATGAGTTGGCTGGTTATATTAAAACAAAAATGGAGGCGAAGTAAATGTTTGGACGCACGTTTTATAACGGTGAAATGACCGAAGAACATATTGGAAAAGAAGTATCATTAAAAGGGTGGGTGCAGCGCCGCCGTGACCTTGGGAGCGTTATTTTTATTGATTTGCGTGACCGTACAGGTATCATGCAGATCGTATTTAACCCGGAAATTTCAGCAGAAGCACTTGCTATAGCAGAAAAAGTCCGCAATGAATACGTGCTTGATGTGAAAGGAACGATTGTTAAGCGTGATGCGGAAACCGTAAACGAAAACATCCCGACTGGCACGATTGAAGTACATGTAACAGAAATCAATGTACTGAGCGAAGCGAAAACACCGCCGTTCATGATTGAAGACGGAACAGAAGTAAACGAAGACGTCCGTTTAAAGTATCGTTATATGGATCTTCGCCGTCCGGTTATGTTCGAAACGCTGAAAATGCGCAGTGACGTAACGAAAACGATTCGTGATTATTTAGATGAAGGCGGCTTCCTTGATGTGGAAACACCGATCCTAACAAAATCAACACCGGAAGGCGCCCGTGACTATCTTGTACCGAGCCGTGTTCATCCAGGCGAGTTTTATGCACTGCCGCAGTCTCCGCAAATTTTCAAGCAGCTGTTGATGGTATCCGGTATAGATCGTTATTATCAGATTGCGCGCTGTTTCCGTGATGAAGATTTGCGTGCAGACCGCCAGCCGGAATTTACACAGGTCGATATCGAAACAAGCTTTATGAGCCAGGAAGATATTATGCAGATGACGGAAGAAATGCTGAAAAAAGTGATGAAACGTGTGAAAAACGTGGATATCGATGGAGCATTCGAACGCATGACGTATGAAGATGCCATGAACCGTTTTGGCTCTGATAAGCCGGATACACGCTTCGGTCTTGAATTAATTGATATGGCAGATGTTGTACGCGGATCTGGATTCAAAGTGTTTGCACAGGTTGTAGAATCAGGCGGACAGGTAAAAGCACTTTGTGTACCAGGCGGCGGTGAAAAATATTCCCGTAAAGATATCGACCATTTAACAGAGTTCGCAGCGATTTACGGTGCGAAAGGCCTTGCGTGGCTGAAAGTGGAAGAGGATGGCATGAAGGGCCCGATTATCAAGTTCTTCACAGAAGAAGAGCAGGCGAAGATGCTGGAGACGGCTGGAGCCAAAACAGGCGATTTAATCATGTTTGTGGCAGATAAAAAACAGGTTGTCGCAGATGCATTAGGCGCTCTTCGCTTAAAGCTTGGTAAAGAGCTTGGCATGATTGACGATTCAAAATTCAATTTCCTTTGGGTTACTGACTGGCCACTGCTTGAGTATGACGAAGAAGAAGGACGTTACTACGCAGCACACCATCCATTTACAATGCCATTCCGTGAAGACATCGAGAAAATGGAATCAGATCCGGGTGCTGTACGTGCACAAGCCTATGATATTGTCTTAAACGGCTATGAGCTGGGCGGCGGTTCAATTCGTATTTTTGAACGTGATGTGCAGGAAAAAATGTTTAAGCTTCTTGGCTTTACAGAGGAACAGGCGAAAGAACAGTTCGGCTTCCTTATGGATGCATTTGAATACGGTACACCTCCGCATGGTGGTATTGCACTTGGTTTGGATCGTTTGGTTATGCTTCTTGCCGGCCGTACAAACCTGCGTGACACCATTGCATTCCCGAAAACAGCAAGCGCAGCGGATGTATTAACAGATGCGCCAGGTGAAGTATCGAATGCTCAGCTTGAAGAACTGCATCTACGTATCAGTCAAACAGCGAAATAAGAAAAAAGTTGTGTTTTTAATTTTCTGATAAATTAGCAGTGGTCATTAGTTGATTTTCAAAAAAACGTATGATAATATGATTCCAATGAGGCGAATCCTGATGTGTGCGTTAGTTACACATTCTGTTTTGACCGAACACTATATGTTAGGGAGTCTGAGTTTTTGGACAGCGCACACGCCCTTTGCGGGGACTTGCAACGCTCAAAACAGGGCACCCACCTGCTGTAGAGCGGGTTCAAAACATATGTTTTTACAACGACGGCACGATTGGGATTCGCCGTCTTTTTTTATGCTTAAAAACAGGAGTGATCTTTTACATGCTTCACCAATTTTCCCGTAATGAACTCGCCTTCGGAAAAGAAGGTCTGGATCTTTTAAAAGGATCAACAGTTGCCGTTCTAGGTATCGGCGGAGTAGGCTCATTTTCTGCGGAAGCACTTGCTCGTTCCGGAGTGGGCCGATTAATTTTAGTTGATAAAGATGTAATTGATATTACCAACATTAATCGCCAGCTGCCGGCACTGTTATCAACAGTCGGTCAGCCAAAAGCCGATTTAATGAAAGAGCGGATTGCGGATATTAATCCGGAATGTGAAGTCATTGCTTTGAAAATGTTTTACACAGAAGAAACGTATGAACAATTTTTCAGCTATGGCCTTGATTATGTAGTAGACGCGTCCGATACGATTTCCTATAAAATTCATTTAATGAAAGAATGTTTAAACCGGAATATTCCGATCATCTCCAGCATGGGAGCAGCGAATAAATTAGACCCGACGCGTTTTACAATCGCTGATATTTCCAAGACGCATACCGATCCAATTGCAAAAGTGATTCGGACACGCCTTCGCAAAGAAGGAATCCGAAAAGGCATTCCGGTTATTTTCTCTGATGAAAGTCCGATCGTCATCCGTGAAGATGTGCGCCAGGTTGTCGGCAATGATGAAGCGGAAATTCGCAAAGCGAAAATGCCGCCTGCGTCAAATGCTTTTGTTCCATCTGTCGCCGGGTTAATTGCGGCGAGCTATGTAGTGCGTGATATTTTAAAAGATGTTAAAATCTCTCGTGTCAACGATTAAAAAAAGTCATCCTTTTCCGGGGATGACTTTTTTTCTTTTAAAAGGGGCTTTTTATCTATTTATGGTATACTGTCATAGATTAACAATGATCGGAGCGCAGAATAATATGAATTTATTTATGGCTCGCCAGCCAATTTTCAACGTTAATGAGCAGGTATTTGGCTATGAATTGCTGTACCGAAACAGCGAAGCAAATGCTTTTCCGGATATATCTCCGGATCAAGCGACAATTGAAGTATTAATCCATTCATTTGTGACTGTTGGCGTGGAAAAAATTGCACACGGCCACCCTTGTTTTATTAACTTTACGGAAACACTGCTGAAGGAAAAAGTGGCTGAAAGCTTCCCTCCGCAGCATGTGATTATTGAAGTGCTGGAGAATATCCCGATCACCGCCGAGCTGATTGTAGCTCTTAAACGGCTTAAACAAAAAGGATATTCAATTGCTTTAGATGATTTTATCCTGCGGGGGCAGACAGAATTATATAATGAACTATTCGCCCTGACTACATATATAAAAGTAGACTTTTTGAATTCAACGGCCGCCGAACGGCTTGCCATAGAACAAAAAGTGACAAACCAATTCCCTCATATTGTGCTATTGGCAGAAAAAGTAGAAACACGTGAAGAATTCGAGAGAGCGAAAAGCGCAGGCTATGAGCTGTTTCAGGGCTACTTTTTCGCGAAGCCGCAGCTGATCCGGTCAAAAGACCTGCCAATCAATGCCGTTTCGTATTTTTATTTGATCAAGCTTTTGCAGGCTGAGGAAATCGATATTGATCAAATTGCTCGCTTGATTGAACGGGATGTGTCACTGTCATATCATTTATTAAAGCTGGCCAATTCACCTGCACTGCGTACAAGAGCCAAAATCAAGTCTATTAAACAAGCGATTATGATGCTTGGATTTATTGAACTGACAAAATGGCTGTATGTACTGGCTCTGCGGGAAATACAAAAGGAGCTGCCGGGCAAAACAAAAGAATTAATGGAATCTGCACTGTTTCGCGCAAAGGTATGCGAGGGGCTGGCACAAGAGACTCAGGCAGGAAATGCTGCTGAATTTTTTCTTGCGGGTATGTTCTCCCTCGTAGATGTGCTGTTGAGCTGCAGTGTATCAGATGTACTGACTCAAATTCCTTTGTCCGATGAGATCAATGAAACGCTAACCGGCAATGTAACGACGATTACGCCTTATTTAGAACTTGCTGTAGGTATGGATATCGTAGATTGGGCGGTTATTGAAACAAAAGCAGGAGAGCTTGGAATAAGTTCGCATACAATAAAAAAAGTTTATGAAAACGCCCGGCAGTGGGCAGCTGAAATGAATCAAACAAATAAAAAACAACTAGAGAACAGTCAAATATGAACCAGCAGCCGCAATGTGGCTGCTGGGTTTTTTTACAATTTATTGGTTGACGTGTATTCGTGTATTAGTGTACTATACAAATAGTACACTAATACACGAGGTGATCAATTTGTTTTTAGGACTGTTAAAAAAAGACTTTCTGCTTGTGAAAACGTACTTGTGGATTTGGCTGGCGGCGCTTTTGCTTCTCTACATGGCCGGCGGCTTGCTTGCATCCTATTACAGTGTGTTTTATTACATGTTTCCTTTGTTGCTTACGCTTTACGTTGGACATACGGTCATTTTTCCTGTTGCATCTGCTATTTTGCTGAAAGCTGAAGAAAAAGGGCAGTACTGGCGCCACGGCACAGCAGGTGCTGTCAAGTTGCTCGGTTCAAAATTGATGATGGCTGCCCTTTTTACAATTACTTCTCTATTTTTGACCAATTTATTCATGGTGATCAGCTGGGTAATTATGGAACCCGTTTCCAACCCTTTTATTGACCTATCGGGGTCTATTCCCTGGCTCGAAGGTACGATATTCAACATAGCGATTGTATTCGGCGGCCTTTACTTTACGCTCTGGGGTCTTTTTCTCTGGGGTCTGTTTCATTCTCTGGCCCAGTATCCGGCATTAAAAAAATTTGCATGGGTAATTATCTTCGCCGTTTATTTTGGAACTCAGGCGATTCTTACCCGCCTGAGTGAATGGCAGCCGGTGAAAAACTTTTTGCAGAGCTGGTCCATACAAATGGAGTTAACAGAAATGAGTGCAAGCCATTTTGGAAATGTAGCACTGGATTTCACTGATAAAGGCGGGGAGCTTCTTCTTTGGCCAATATTGTTGTCAATCGCAGGACTTTGCATATTATTTTGGGCAGCCAGCTGGCTTCTTGATCGAAAAGTTGAGGTGTAAACAATGAGCACGGAATTTCAAACATCCAAACCGATATACAGCCAGATCGCTGATCGAATCGTTCAGCAATTTGTGCGTGGAGAATTGCTTCCGGGTGAAAAGCTGCCGTCGGTCAGGGAAATGGCGATTCAATCAGGTGTAAATCCAAATACTATTCAACGAACATACGGCGAGCTTGAGCGTCTTGGTGTCGTTGAAACAAAGCGGGGGCAGGGGACATTTATGACAGAAAAAAACGAAATGATCCAGAAAATGCGAACGGATATTCAACAGGAAATCATACAGGCGTTTATCCAAAACATGCGTCAAATTGGGCTGAGTGACGAGGAAATCCATCATTCTGTTCACGAATGCTTGAAAGGAGGCGGAGCGTCGTGATCACTTTAGATAACGTAACAAAGCAATACGGAAGAAAAAAATCACTCGATGGGTTGACTTATACATTTGAGTGCGGGAAGGTGTATGGCATTCTTGGGCCGAATGGCAGTGGGAAATCAACTATGATGAAAGCAATAGCAGGTCTTGTTTATCCGACTGAAGGAAAAGTTTTGATTGAAGGAAAGCCAGTCAGCCGTAACATTGCCCGGAATCTTGCTTTTTTATCTACAGAAGGCATGCTGTATAAAAGCTTTCGAGTGGAGCAAATGATTCAATTTTTCAAATCGCAGTATGCGGACTTCAGCAAGGACAAAGCCGAGGAGCTGCTTGCTTTTATGGAACTGGACCGCCGTCAAAGGGTGAGTGAGCTGTCAAAAGGACAGCAGGGACGGTTGAAGCTGCTGCTTGTGCTGGCACGGAAAACAGATATTCTCCTTTTGGATGAACCGTTTGTCGGCCTTGATCCAATGGTGCGGGATACGATTGTGAAAAGCCTTGTATCGTTTATTGATTTTGGCAAACAGACAGTCATTATCACCACACACGAAATAACAGAAATCGAGCCTATCTTAGAAGAAGCATTGCTGCTTGAGCAAGGGAAAATCACCGCTTCATGCAACGTAGAGCAGGTAAGGGAAGAGCAGGGACTGTCCGTTTTGGAATGGCTGAAAACAAATGTGCACAGGGGGGCGTTGGCGTGAGCGTTGTAGTCCAGCTTGAAAATGTGACGAAAACAATCAAAGGAAGGAAGATTATTGATTCCTTACATTTCAGCGTACATGAAGGAGAGGTTTTTGGATTTCTCGGTCCGAACGGTGCGGGGAAAACAACGACCATTCGAATGATTGTGGGACTGATGAAGATGTCAGAAGGTGATATTTTTATCTCCGGACACAGCGTCCGGACCCATTTTGAGGATGCGATTGACAATGTGGGGGCGATTGTAGAAAATCCCGAGTTATACAAATTTTTAAGCGGCTATGAAAATTTAAAACAGTACGCCCGTATGCAAAAGGGCATTACGAAGCAGCGGCTCGATAAAGTGGTGGAGCTGGTCGGATTAACGGACCGGATTCATGACAAAGTCAAAACGTATTCGCTTGGCATGCGCCAGCGGCTCGGCATTGCCCAGTCGATTTTACACCGTCCGAAAGTGCTTATTTTAGATGAGCCGACGAACGGACTTGATCCAGCCGGTATTAAAGAAATCCGCCAGTATATTCGCGACCTGGCCGAAAAAGAAGACATGGCGGTTATTGTTTCCAGCCACCTGCTGTCTGAAATGGAAATGATGTGTGACCGGATCGGTATTCTGCAAAAAGGAAAGATGATTGGTGTGCAATCCGTTCGGGGCTGGATGGAAGACGGACTTGAAACGTATTGTGCAGACGTAGAAAAAAATGATCTGGCTGCAGCAGCCATGTGTATAAAAGAAACAGCGTCCGGCACGAATGTAAAGCAGGAGGGAAATCATCTTTTATTTTCAGCGGAACGATCAGACATTCCGGTTATTATCCGGCTGCTGGCTGAACGTGGTTTGTCTGTATACGAGGTGAGAAAAGTGTCCAAGTCGCTTGAGGACCGATTTCTTGAAATTACCGGGCAACAGGAGGTGGTATGATGGTTGGACTTATTCAAAACGAATGGATCAAGCTGTTTAAACGGCCGGGGACGTATGTGATGGCGGCGGTGCTGCTTCTTTTCATTACGGCTTTTGCGGCTTTTACAAAATATGAGACCAGCAAACAGGCTCATGAAACAAATTGGAAGCAGGAAGTACAGGCAGAAACGGCTTTGTATCAAAAGCAATTGGCCGAAAGCGCGGGAATCACAAAAGAGAAAAAAGAATTTATAGAAGGACAGATCGCTGTGAATGAGTGCCGGCTGGCGGAGAACAAACCGGTCGACACTGCTCCAAATATGTGGTCGTTTGTAGAGTCCGCCAATGATATATTGCAATTTGCCGGCTTGTTTATCATCGTGATTGCCGGCGGCATCGTAGCCAGTGAATTTTCCTGGGGAACGGTCAAGCTTCTGTTGATCCGGCCAATCAGCCGTTCAAAAGTGCTGCTGTCAAAATATGCGACTGTCGTGCTGTTTGGTTTATTTTTAACGATGCTGGCGTTTTTGTTTTCGGTTGTTATTGGTGCCCTTTTGTTCGGCATCGAAGGTGAATCGGTCCACCTGGCCTATAACGGCGGGCAGATTGTTGAACAAAACATACTTTTTTATTTATTGAAGCTGTATGGATTGAATATGCTGGATCTATTGATGATGGCCACGATGGCGTTTATGATTTCCGCCGTATTTCGTAATAGCTCACTGGCCATCGGAATTTCGCTTTTTCTATTATTTACGGGGCCAAATGTTACTTATCTACTGTCCATGCGCTATGATTGGGCTAAATATCTTTTATTTGCCAACACGGACCTGACCCAGTTTCAAACAGGTGATGCTATGGTGGAAGGAATGACAATCGGCTTCTCGCTTACGATGCTGGCTCTTTACTTTGCTTTTTTTCAGCTGCTGGCATTTGGGGTATTTCAAAAACGAGATGTCGCCGCATAATTGTTGAAAGTCGTCGAAAAGAATGGAGGGAAAATGGTTCAACTTCTGTTAATCTTCGCCATGCTTTGTCTTGCAGCGAGCGGTGTTTCTTTTATAAACCAGCTTTTCACAAAAGGCTGGAGTAGAATAAAGTGGAAAACGCCGGGGATTTTGTTTCTTTTATATATTGCCGCTTATATTCCATTTATAATGATGCAAAATTAAATAACACGCCGGGACTCCCGACGTGTTATTTTTTGCTTCTTTCAATTTTTTCATATATACCGGCCAGCGCCTGCTCGAATTTGCCGGTTGCTTTTGGTTCAAAATAACGCCGTTGCTTTAATGTACTTGGCAAATAAGACTGTGCGACCCAGCCGCCATCAAAATCGTGTGGATACTGATATCCAACCCCATGGCCGAGCTTGGCAGCACTTTTGTAATGTGCATCTTTTAAATGATCTGGCACAGCGCCCGCACGTCCAGCACGTACATCGGCGAGCGCCGCATCGATTGCTTTATAAGCAGAGTTAGATTTCGGTGACAAGCACAGCTCTATGACTGCGTTGGCGAGAGGGATGCGTGCTTCTGGAAATCCGAGCCGTTCTGCCGCCTCAACAGCAGAAAGGGTGCGTTCTCCGGCCTGTGGACTGGCAAGGCCCACATCTTCATAGGCAATCACAACAAGACGTCTGGCGATACTAACAAGATCGCCTGCTTCAATTAAGCGGGCGAGATAGTGGAGAGCAGCATTCACATCGCTGCCCCGGATGGATTTTTGAAATGCGCTTAATACGTCATAATGAGCATCGCCATCCTTGTCATGGGCAAAACTTTTTCGCTGAAGACATTCCTCGGCCGTTTGGAGTGAGATATGAATCGTACCAGTTGCACTCGGCCTGGTGGACGACACAGCTAGTTCAAGTGCGTTTAATGAGCTGCGAACATCGCCACCGGAGCCCTGGGCAAAATGAGTAAGTGCTTCATCGGTTACCTCTGTTTTAAACATGCCGAGCCCTCGTTCTTTATCCCGCAGCGCTTCGTTTAACAGGCGCTTTACTGAGTCAGGCTCAAGCGGCTTTACTTCGAAAATCTGGCACCGGCTCCGGATTGCGGGATTAATAGCGTGATACGGGTTGCTGGTCGTGGCGCCGATCAAAATAATCATCCCGTTTTCCAAAAATGGCAGCAAATAATCCTGCTTGGCTTTGTCAAGGCGGTGGGCCTTTGTATACCTATTTCAAATGGATAAAAAGATAGAAAGCTTATAAATAAAGGTTTGTATTAATATTATCCATTTAAAACGGTTAATAGCCTTAAAATTCATCACAAAGTTATTCCAAGTGATTCATGTTTAATACAGTTACCACGTTGTTTAAATTGGTTAATTTTCGTATTCCTATTCCGGTGAGGAATTTTATGGGCATGCTGAATAAATCTGTTAATAAGACTTTTTACATGCTATAATATGTACTAGACTTCAGCAGAAGTAAATAATAAGGGATAGGTGTTTATGTAAATGTCTCAACAACCATTGGTTCAGAATGTGCAACAACAGGATTCAAAAATCGCCATTCAAACGAAACTTGATTTGCTGAGCAATTCTTATCAGCCGATGATTGATAAGTTTCATAAAGTTCAAGGAACTCAAGACTGGGAAAAATTTATCTTTAAGTTATATATGTCAAATCCCTGTAAGTTGACGCTTAATACTTTTAAACAAAACAATATCATTAAAGCTTTACACGGTTTCGTAGCCCTTTTAATACTTATTGTGATGGGAACTCTTGCAGATAAATTTTCTTCATATTTGGCTAATTGGGACTTGTTCCAAAATGATTTATTCCAAGCCATTATCACCAACAACGGTTCAAGTAAATTTGGAGAGGTTCTCGATAAAATTGCACTAGCTGTCCTTGTTACTGTTCCCTTTTATTTAATCGTATATATTATTTTGCATTGTTATCATATCAAAAATGCTCGTAAAAACATGAAGGATTGGACTCATCCAATGTTTAATCTTGGATTGTATAGACATGTAAATCCAAACGAATATGCTCAAATAGAGCCTTTTGTTCGGGAATATTTTCAATTAAAGCAACTTGAAGCATATGTTTTATCAAATAACATGTCAGATACTTTAGAAATAGCTACCGCTGAGGTTATTAATTTAAAGAAAGAATATGATGAATTAAAGAGAAAGTCACTGCAATTTAACCAAGAGAAACAAGGATTAAACGAGATGTTGGATGTATTTCAACGTAACTTTTTCAAAATCGCTGAATGTTTTTTAAATAATAATTTTTCTAATTTTGAATTAGATTTAGGATTAATAAGTCCCAAATATACTATTTATAAAATAGTACATGGGCAAACAACTGCTAATCGAATTGAGCCAAACACAATACCCGGCGCAAACAAAATAGTACAGTTGTCAACTTCATCGCCAGACCCTGTTTCCCGCTCTTATTATAGTCCGCACGCTTTTACACATTTTAAAGGGAGCAATACTGCATGCTTTAAGGTCACCTTAAAATCAAATATTATATGGATAATTAGCTATAAATTAAATCCAGATGATGATAACAGGATGAAATTCCTGTCAACAGATGATAAAATAATAAGTGAAGAGACCATAATTAGTAAGAATGTTTATGAAATTGTTAAATTGCATCTTAACTTACAACATAAGTACAGCAATTTAAGTACAGCAGTTACAGAAGGAGGAGAGAGATAATGCCTAATTTAGCGGAAACTAGTAGCGTTAGTCGTTCCTCAAAAAAAACCGGAAGAAAAGCAAGGACGAAATCTTTGGAAAGAGCAAGGATGAGTGCGGCTAGAACTAAAAGCAGCGTAGCTGATGTTAAGGAGAATTCCCTTAGCCCTCGCGGACAAGCTGTACATTCAAGGTTATTGGATGAACGAAATGATATTTTAGAACTTCAAGATAAAATTGATGAACGGTTTGACTCGTTGCTTAAGTTGCTGAATAACAAATAACCCTCTCAAAAAAGAGAGGGTTATTTTTTTGAACCAGACCGTAACAAATCAATTAACGTATCAAATCGTTTGGATACTTTTTCACCTGTACTTAAAATTTCATCCATTCGTATTTTATCTATTTCATTCAAGGTTTTCATTTCTTTATAACTAATTCCCCAATATTTATCTTTATCAACATTTCTCATATCCATCCCCTCACTTTTGATTAAAGCTATGGTTCTTCATCATTTTTTAGAAGTTGTTATTTAAAACATTTAATTCTGGTTGACTGTGTATGTATTATTATCTATACCACATAGGTTCTTCATTACACTTATTATTGACTAAAAGTGTTAAATCTTTGCACTGTGATAAAAAATTTTTTAAAGGTATTTTCACATGTATTTGAGATAGAACTTTTTATGCCACATGTAAAATTTAGATTGAATAAAGAAAGCATCATCCACACAAAGCAGCCAAAAACCAAAGGCTCTAAGTAAAATACTGCAATATATGAAAGTGCATAAGATGGGTGAATGAATAGAAAATACCGAAAGCCCTATCTGGACAATGGAAAAAAGGAACCTTATACCTCGGTCGACCGTCGTTATCTAGACTCAAGAAACAAAGTCAAAAAAGGAGCAGTAAATCAAGACACAGTTAAATTTTTATTAGTAATATTTAAAGACACTGTTGCAGTTTTTTTATTAATGACGACGCTAGTACATATATCTGACTAAACTGAAGGTCTTAACTGCCTTGAGGAGAGAAAGTTGTGAAGAGGACATAGAGGAGGGATAATACCAACTTTTTTTGTTATATTTTTTGAGCTGTTCTAATACATTGACCTAAAAAGCAAATTTGCTTACAAAACACTAGGAAAAGAATTTCGGTAATTGTCAGCTGCCAAAAATTGTAGGCTCGGTTAGCTACATTTTCACCAGGACAATCAAAATCTATATTTTTCCTTACCAAAGAACAAAAGAGAACCTTTTTGGATTCTCTTTTTTAATACCTAAAATTTCTGATGTGCAACCGCTGATTTAGCTTCTGACGGGCATTCCTTTCGTGTGTATAGATACCATATTTGAAAAGACCTGTTGAAAGGTTCAGCCCAAGGTTCTCTAAAAGCATTCGCTTAGAACTTCTATTGTGCTAACAGAGTGTTAATGGAGGTAACCTCAAATAAGAGGATATCACACAGCATCTAATAAATCCTCCAACTCTTTTATTAACTTGCTTGGTCTTTCATTCAAAATTATTGCAATGGAAAAGATAGTATTAATAGTTGGTTTTCGCTTTCCTCTTTCCAATAAACTAATATATGTTCTATCTAGGCCGCTTTTAAATGCTAAGGCTTCTTGTGAAAGGCCACTTTGATTTCTATATTTCTTTAATATTAGGCCAAACCCTTCCTCTATAGTCATAAAAAACTCCTCTTTACTAAAGGTAATAAATTGATTTTCATATTAATGTTACAAATAGTCCACGGACTATAGTATTCGTAGGAATTAGTTTTTTTTATTGCATTATTTGTAGACTATAGTCATAATTAAGAGAGGTTATTTTTGAAAGCTTAATTAAGTGAAATTTAGCGGTAGTTAAATTTATGTTGATTGCCTGTTAAGAATACATTAAAAGGAGTAAGCACATGTTTTTAACATTACAATTAAAGCGTCTTGTCGATGAGGTTGAACAAAAGAATCTAAATGAGAATGAGGAATATTTATTAGAAATAATAAAACTGTTGGTGGAGTACCGAGAATTTGATACATCAAGTGCATTATTTGAGTTAAAAACAGATATTAAATATTTTTGGCAAAGGTTAGCTGAATTTGATAAAGAAATTAAAGAAATAAGAAAACAGATTTAATCACGTGTTTTTTTAGATTAGTTAAAGGTTAATACGATTTTTTCTAAAAAGGCAGCTTACTTGAATGGGCCGGCTAAATATTTAGCCGGCCCATTCAAGTAAGCTGCCTTTAAGTTGTGCTTTAAAATTAAAGTGATACTTTATTCAATTATTTCTTTTCGATAGTATAAATTGTTACTTTGGTTCCGTCTTGATTATGAAAGGTTTCTTTGGATATTATCTTTCCAGGGTTCTTCACTAACTTTTTTAATGGCTTAAAATTGCCGTATTTTTTCATCAAATCATCCTTTTTCTATTTCTGAAAACTGAATTAGCAGGATTTACCTGTGTAACGCCAATAACTCGTTATGTTCTTCTGCTACATTAAACTTCAAGAGAACTTGACTCCGATGGCGATTTTCCATCTGATTCATCTAGAGATTTTAATTTTAATTTATCCCGAATATCCTTCATTATCTCTTTGTCCTTAAAAAATAAAAGTCCATATTTTGTAGAGGAACTTTCAATCTTTTTAAAAATATAGCTTGAATAAGGGCAATTTTCAAATTCATTATCCATCTCTATAAAGGTCTTAAAGCTATCGTCATCCTCAACAAACCACAAAGCCTCTTTAATTACATATTTTTGTTGACCATAAAGCAAAATGACCATTTTTTTACAACAATAATCAAATGTTTCAATGTTAATACCGATTAATCCAATTTCTGTATTTTCATCACTAACATTGTCAGGCTCATCAATAGATTCAAATATAGTAGTGAAGGAAAGAGGTGCTTGTTTTAAGCGTTGATAAGCATTATTAATTTCTTCGCCTGTAAAGTTTGTCACTAAATATTTTACTAAGAATCCAACTGTTCCATAGTGTGAAACTTCTATAGCTTTTACTAAAGACTGCAATAAGATGACAATAGCAGACTTTTTAAGATTTTTTTGATTTTGTGCTGCTATAGCTTTAAACATAGGCTTTACTATTGCCTTCGGTCGTTTAGTCTTTCCATCGATTATATGTTCTTTAAAATCATAAACTACCGTTGTCAGCATTTCGGCATTTTTTTTAACAACAAGTTTTTGAATAAGGTTTTTGTAAATTATTAAAGTGCTATCTTCAGGTAGGTTTTTTAACCCGTTTAGAAAATCTCTTAGTTGCCTTTCATTAGATGTGTCTAAAGAATCTAAAAATTCATTAAGACTTAATGTGAAATGTTGTTTTAAACTGTCTTCTCCATCTAGAAACATTAAGAAATACAACCGAGTCAATTCTTTTCCTTTATTAAAATGATTGTTTTTGTATAAGTGGATAAGTAAAGATAAAGTATTTCTTAATAAGGAATTATAAATGCCTACAAAGTGCAAGCCATCTCTTTCTAATAAATGACTCGCAACATTTTCAACATCGTATCTGGAATTTCCACCTTTTAATTTTTTTATTATTTCAGAAAGAGCAGCTACATTTTCGTCGAAATCCTTGTTCATATTATGGTCTCCAAGGAACTTCAAGTTTTGAAAAATGCTTTCAATATTATGATGGAAGGTCTTATATAACTCTATTAACAAGTTATTGAATTTTTTTCTCGTATAGAATCCTGTAAGGATATTTAGATTTTTAGCTATTTGCATAATTGAATTCTTTAACATTTTGTCTGGATTCATTGAAATAAAAAGGTACCTGATTAGCTCAACAACAAATGTTGTTGCTGAAATAATTATCGCAATCCAAGCGCAAATTTTGTAAAATAGAACATTTGTAACATGCAAAGGGTGTTGATTAGCATATTCCTCTTGTTTCATTAAAGAATCCATGTTAGCGGAAAGCGTATAACCTGTTATCATCGAAAATATAACCATAAGCACCACAAAAACCACAAGCCCGTTTTTTCTGGTTACATTTGATACGGAAGGTGATATAGTTTTTTGCTCTCGGTGAGTAAAGACATACATTGCGGACAAAATAGATAGTACAAGCGCTAGAGAACTAGTGACAGTAATTATAATATATCTGATTGTTTCGTCACCAAATCCTTTAAATCCACCGGAGGTAAGTGCTTCGTCGAAAAACTGCTTTGTTTCATCTGAAGCTGCGTTGTTTATTGGTGGAATTAAAAAATAAAAAATTAAGAAGAGTAAATACAAAAAAACAAGAGTAATATGTGTATTTTCCGATATAGTATTTTTTATCAATTTTGAACGATAATACATTATAGAAGTAAAAGTAAATCGAGAAAGGGTTGTCTTTTTCTCCCTAATAGTTGTCGAAGAAAATTTCTCCTTTACTTTCTCGGTATCTATTCTTTTTTTAATACGATTAGTAAGCCAACCCCACATTATGCAGTTCTCCTTTGAATGACAAAAGAGACGAGAATATCTCGTCTCCTAATTACATTTTTATGCTTCTTGAGCTAATTGGAAAAAGAATTTTGAAATTTTTCTTTTTTGTATAATGCTATCTCTTGGTGTAGTAAGCCATGGTTTCTCTTGATGAGTAAGCTCTTCAAGATACTTTCCATCATATTGACCATAAGCATCCCAAACTGAATTTAATATCTCCTGTTGTCTTTTTGTAAAGATAGGCTTGCCTTTTTTTGTTTTGTTGTGAAAAGGCTTGGCTGGGATAGTTAAATACCTATAATCCTTATATTCAAAATAAATATCTCGGACAACGGGACCATGTTCCCATGCTACAATATCATCTTCAAACAAAGCTTCACCATTACTAAAGGCCATATGCCATCCTTGACAATAATATAACAGCTTTTGAAGTTTTAACGGAGTTACTGCCCAAGGGGTATTTGGTTTACTTAAGCTTAACAAGTAAGCAGCTACATCTGTCGCTTTTGGCATAATATACTCCTCCTTCCTGTAATTTCATTTTATAATAAGAAAGAAGGATTGTCACTTCACATTTTAAAATTACAGAAAATTTGTTCTATAATTTTTATTGTATTTACTTTGCCTGCGTTTAATGGTTTTGTTTGTAATTAAAAAAAGAGGAATTATCCGTGACTACTTATACAAGTGAAAGGTAAAAATTCAACATAGTAATAATTAACGTTATTTGTATTTGAAATGACAGAAACATGGGATAGCTTGTGCTTATCAAAATCTAATGCGTAATCCTTATTGAACTCCCATGAAAATTCAACTCTCTAACTTCATAAAATGGCCATACTAAATTAGACGCAGCCCATTCATTACCCGTTCTGCATCCATTTTCATTATCTGTGGTGTAGCGCTGGTTTTGCGCTACATGGATGGCTAACGGGGCAGGTTAGTGGAAGAACAATAAAAAAGAACACAAATGAACGTATCATTTGTGTTCTTGGGAATTCTTCTAAACAGTCACTTAAAATTTTTCTGTTTGTTGGGATGATAAATAGCTTTGCTCTCTTTGGCGGTCTTTAATAACGATTAACACCCCAAAAAGAATTAAAACAGAACCTACCCAAAAGGTTGCGCTAATAGTTTCATTTAGTATCAGCCACCCTAATAGTGTCCCAACAACAGGTTGGAAAAAAAAGAAAATCCCTCCACCAGAGGCATTTAGTATTTGCAGCCCACGATTCCACAATAGAAATGCAATAGCAGTTGATACTATTCCTAAATAGAGCAACCCTCCCCAGATAGTGGGGTCCGTTAATTCGTTCATATCTAATTTAGGTAATCTTGTGATAACAAAAGGAGTTAGAACAACAAAAGCAATTAAAGTAGCATAAGTGTTTACCACGATTTGTGAATAATCACTAGGCAAGCATTTCACAAGAACAGACATCAGTGCCCAGGTTAAAGCAGCTATGGTAAGCGAGATGCCTCCTAACATACTAGACATGTCAATATCATCAATTCCAACAATAATAATGACACCAATAGTAGCTAAACTTACAGAAATAGCTTTCTTAAACGTTAATTGTTCTTTCAAAATTAAGCTAGCAAATACCACCATGAATGCTGGTGTGGTAGCAGTAATAATCGCTCCCATTTGTGCACTAGAAAGCATGGTACCTGTTTCTTGTGTGACAATAGAAATGACATATCCTACAATCGAAATTGCCATTATAACCCCGATATGTTCTCTTTTAATTTTCCAATTTTGCTTAGTAACAAGTCCAATACATACTAACGCAACAAGCGCGATAAGATAACGCAGCCATACAAGTTCTAATGGCGGAATAACTGCCACTACTACTTTTACGACAACATACATACCTCCCCAAATGCTTGAAGCCAGTATTAAAAATAATGAACCAATAAGTGTATTTTTCATGTTTTTACCCTCCGTTTTATTAGGCTAGCTACGCCCTAACGGAGAGAAGCAGTTATTCGCGTTTTCTCTCCATTAAGAGCAGGAGAGTGCTACTGGTACATCATTTTCAAATAAAGGTGCTAAAAACATAAATATCAACTCCTTGTAAGATTCAATAATAAGTAAATACTAACAGAATCAAATCATTAATCAACCTGAATTTGAATGGAGATTGTGAAAGATTATACTTAAAGTAACGGGGGGCTTATGTTTAAGAACAGAAGGTGTAGCAGCATCTCTTTTTTATTGAATTAAAGGAACAGAACAGTTCAGAAAAAGGGGGGGATTTTATGAATTACTCTGAATTGCTTCAATATCAGGGTTATATTTATTTAAACTCAATATTTGAACCTGAAGATAACACGTTAATAGTGGACATTGACCGCTGTAAAAACAATGGAATTATAGTTGATGAAAAAACAAGAGAAGGTACTTTCACGTCCTATGGTTTGATTGATGTAGACGACACCCTTCCAATTATTCGACTTAAATTTGATTGGTACATTGCATATTCAGTTAGAAACGAGAGTTTTACTGTAATGGATGAGTGCGAGGTTTACAAAGGAACGGCTTTTTCACTTTATTCAAAATCTAGATACCTCGACTTTATTGAAGTCGGCACCATAGCTGACGATATATATCCTGGGCCGTTCAAACATTATGGGATAAATGCTTTAAACCATATAATTGATGTGGTATCGACTGAACCTCCAAGCATTTCGATATTACAAAGAAATGTTAAACAAGAGTAAGGGAAACCAGCAGATTACGAAGAATTGTTCTTAAACTCTTGGGTGCTTGAAATGAAAAATGGGGGTAGCTGCGGCACCTCTTTTTTATTGAATTAAAGGGGCAGGTTAGTTCAATAAGAGGTATAATAATCTTCATACTATTAGGAGGTGTGGGTATGAATGAAACTGGATATTTTGCCAGTATGAATTATACTGGCAAGCACCTGCATATAGACAATTATAAAGACGAATCTACTCCTTTCGTTGAGGCGATTGCTTGGGAACGACAAGATAAAACAATGGATATATTTTTTGATGATTTTAAAGATGATGAAGAGTTAAAAGCATTATTTGGAGACAAAGGACATTATTACGATGACGTTATAGGGGTGTTCTTGTATAACGTTAAAACAGATGAAGAAGCCTATGAAATGTTCTGTAATTGGGTAGATAAAGTGTTATATCCCTACCGAACTAGCCGGGAAGATTAATTTAAAAAGATATAGAATGATTATTAATGAGTGAAAGGGGAAGTCGGTTGGCGCATAAACACCTTAAAGACAGATTTAAGAAGGCCTTGCAAGTAGTCGGAAAGATAATTAATGAATGGGACCCTATGGACTTGCTGGCTCTTGATTGTCCAGATGATGAATACGAATTTGAAATTCAACGAATTGCATCGGCAGCTCTTCGTGTGAATAATGCTGAAGAATTAGCTGAAACTATTAATAAAGCTTTCGAAGGTGACTATAAAAAATCTAAAGATTGCTTATTGATTGCTGATAAAATTTTAAAAGAGCTCTTCAACTAATGTAGTGTGATGAGGAGAAATTAATATGCTAATGATAACTGAAAATGTAAAAGGCAAATCCTATAAACAATTAATAAATTTACTAGCAAAACATTGTAATCGTTTTGCTTTTGTTGAGAATAGACAAATGATGGAGAATGAAGAAGAGCGTCTTGCCTATATTGATAATTTGACGGTCGATATTAAAGGACATTTGCTTGAAAGGAAAATTCAACGAAAATGGGAAACCACAAAACTTTCTGGAGGTACAGCATACGTTTTTTATTTTCAGTTGAATAATGCTACAAGGCAATTTTTGAAAGAACGTAGCAATTCTCTTTTTGATTGGATTAGCCCAGAACTGTCAGAAGACTTAATGTTTTATCAAAATGATAAATGTATATTGGCTGTATGCTCACACGAGGGATTTTTTATGGTTGATGAAACTATATGGGACAGTTTCTTATTAAGCTAACGGGGTGCGTTAGTTCAAGGCGACATACAAAAAAGACCGATTTTTTTTTTCGGTCTTTTTTGTTGTTTTTCGTTACGTTAAAAACTAACAATTGAGAACGAGGTCTATAATAAACAGTTGTAAATAATGTTGTTTTTGTATTGAGGTAACTGTTGTTGCCACTCAGCGATTACAGGTGCCTCTATATCGATTATTTAAACAATTTAATCGCTTCATTTAGTGCTCTTAAAGGTGGCATATAATCCTGCAAAATCGAGGCAATAAGCTGGGCAATCAATTCATCCTTTTTATTTTCTAATTGTTGTCTTATTTCCTCAAGTCTGTCTTGTGCCCAATCTCGATTTGGTTCAATATTTAATACAAACTCAGGCACCTCTAGCTTTGTTACATCTTGCGTTATATTTACATTCAATGATACTAACCATTGACTTTCATATTCACTCTCTTCACGGTCACTAGGCATTATAAAAACCTTAATATCTGCCGTTATCTCTTGACCGTTAAAATCTAATTTCACTTTAGGAATGCCCTTTAAACTGATAGACGGAAGAAATCCAAGCTTTTCTTTTAGGTATGCTTCACAAAACTCCTCTGCTTTGTGTAGTATTTCCCTCTTTATGGTGTTGATATCTAAAGCGCTTTGGAGTTCTTGAAGCTTGTTTTTTACCTCATCCAACTTAGCTACATATTCTTTTCCTTTTTCAGTAATTTCAAGAGGAATATGTTCTTTGAAATGTTCTAATACCTTAGCCACATCCTGAGGGTTAAGACTGTCAGCTCCACTATTAATTGCATCTTGAATCCTATTTTTAGCTTCATTTACTCCACGTGTCACTTCTTCTCTTAAACGTCGTTCTGCTTCTGCGGCCGCAGCCGCAGCCGCCGCTGCAACTTCTTCTCTTAAACGCCGTTCTGCTTCTGCGGCCGCCGCCGCAGCCACCGCTGCAGCTTCTTCTCTTAAACGCCGTTCTGCTTCTGCAGCCGCCGCTGCAGCTTCTTCTCTTAAACGCCGTTCTGCTTCTGCAGCCGCCGCTGCAGCTTCTTCTCTTAAACGCCGTTCTGCTTCTGCGGCCGCGGCTGCAGCCTCTTCTCTTAAACGCCGTTCTGCTTCTGCAGCCACCGCCGCTGCAGCTGCCTCTCTTAAACGCCGCTCTGCTTCTGCAGCCGCCGTAGCCGCCCGAGCAGCTGCCTCTCTTAAACGCCGTTCTGCTCCACTAACTGGGTTGCCGATGGGCATAGTGATTTACCTCCTTACAAAAAAATTAATTACAATAAAAGGCTTTCCTTTAAATGTAGTATTATTCAAAAGTGGCATTTTAAATATAGAAGAAACCCGTACTCATTCATCTCAAGTACGGGTCTTATTTGTTATGTTATAAATCAATGTTTGAGAAGAGGGACTATAACAATTAGGAGTAAAAAGTTATTGTTTTCTTATTGAGCTGGGCAGTTTAGCTAAATTAGCTTCCGTAGTATCAAAAAACGTAACTAATTGATACTAGGGGTAAAGTTTGGAGGTGCTCACATGCCGTTAACTTTCTTTAGGAATCAAAAACAAAAACGAAGAGAGAAAAAAATTCAAAAGGGAATATGTCCCGCTTGCTCAGGTAGAGGAATTTTTACTTCAAGTATTGAATCAGTTTATATCGCGGATTGTGACACTTGTTTGGGTATAGGAAAGGCTACAAGGGATTCTTAGTTAGTAATTTTCAACTAACGGGATGCTTTAGTGAAAGGAAAGGAGCTGTGTATAGCTCCTTTTTTTGTTGCAGAAAAAGTACCTAGAAGAATTAAAGAATAATAAAAACAAATAACTTGGGCAGCTAAGTCTGCGGGAGTTATTTGTTTTTTACTATAATGAATAAACCGACATTATCTGCTATAATTTTCATAGTTAATTTTTTCCGAAAGAATGTTATAGCATGGGAGGAAGCAAAGTGGAACAATTTATTCAACAGGTTAAGAGCCTTTCAAGTAGAGTAGAAAAAATTAAAGATAATATCCAAACTGAAGAAGCAACTAAAACTTCCTTAGTTATGCCCTTAATTCAAGCGTTAGGATACGATATTTTTAACCCCGAAGAATTAGTGCCTGAGTTTATCGCGGACGTTGGGATTAAAAAAGGCGAAAAAATTGATTACGCAATTATGGAGGGTCCAAATCCTGTAATTTTGATTGAAGCGAAATGTGTTCATGAGAAGCTCCATAAACATGATTCCCAATTGTTCCGATATTTTGGAACAACCAAAGCTAAATTCGCCATCTTAACCAACGGAATTGAATACAAGTTTTTTACTGATTTAGAAGAGCCAAATAAAATGGATGAAAAGCCATTTTTTATTTTCAATTTGCTTGAACCACGTGATATTCACTTGATGGAGTTAGCAAAATTCCGAAAGAACTTTTTTAATATTGAAAACGTCTTAACAACAGCATCGGAGTTAAAGTACACGAGCGAAATTAAAAAGTTTTTGGCGCAGCAATGGGAAGAGCCTGACGAAGAATTTATTAAGTTCCTTTTAAGTGACGTTTATCAAGGGGTAAAAACAAAAAAAGTAATTGATAACTTCAGAGACATCATAAAGAAATCATTAAACCAATTTGTTAACGAAAAGGTAAATGATAAGCTACAAAAGGCCCTAAGTTCGACGACTGGAGAAGAAGCTCCGACTGATAAAGTGAATACTGAGCCATCAGCTCCTTCCGAAGAAGCTTTGATTGATGAACTTGAAAAAGTAGCGGATGAGCCGTTAGTTGTGACGACCGAAGAAGAGATAGAAGGGTACGTTTTAATTAAATTGCTGCTAAAAGAGGAAATAGAAGCTAACCGAATTTATTACCGGGATAACAAAAGCTACTTTAACGTTTTACTCGATGACAGCATACGAAAATGGATTTGTAGATTAGGTTTCAATACAAGCAACAAGTATATTCAACTAAACGATGAATTGAAAACAACTCATAAATTACAAAGCGTAAACGATATAATGCTCTACAAAGATGAAATTTTAAATGTTGTAAAACAATTTAAATAACGTAAGAAAATTTGTTTAGAGCCTCTTTTGAATTAATACATTTTTAAGATAAAAAATTTATTCAACAAACGGTGTCACAACTTATGAGTTATGACATGGTTTCTTGTTGAACTAACGGAGGCTTATGTTTAAGAATAGAAGGTGCTGCGGCACCTCTTTTTTATTGAATTAAAGGACAGGTTAGTTTAACAAGGAAATCTTATATAAACTAGAGAGTGACAATGGTTAAAGTTTGTTCAAAAGGGAGAAAAAGATGGATGAAAAAAACTTAGCAAAAATCTTTATTGAACACTTTGAGGAGTATAAGCCTATCTTACAAGAACACATTGTTTTTAATGATGAAATCCTAAACCATATATTCTTTGGTGAGTGCAATGAATATTTTATAAAGCTTATTGAGGAAGATAAGGAAATACCTAAGATAGAACGTTTATTTGATTTCTTTGAGCAGATGGCAATTCAAGGCGATGATTACGTTAAAGAACTATTAAGTGCCACCATTCTTGGGAGACTTGGGGATTCCAAGCAGGCGCTAGAAAAAGCACATAAATATATGGGTTTTGAAACAAAAAAAGCATCAGATGAAATTGAAAAATTTTGGGGGAGATATTAAACTAACGGGGGCTTTTGTTTAATATCCCCATATTTTCAGCTTTTTTATATTCAAAAAAACATACTGCTATAAACAAAACTTGCTATTAACAGTTAAACTAAGATATATATGTTAAAATTATAAATTTTCTCCAACCTATGCTTAGAAAAAAATAATATTCACAATATGCTAAAAAGAGTGATAATAAAATTAATTATGCTGATAAGAAAGCTCATTAAGATGTTTTCTTAATTAAAGTGGAGGTAAATAATGTTAGATATATGTCCTCAAAATTCTAAAATCTTTAGAGAGGTTATTCATGAAGTATTAGAAGGAGCGTTTAATTTTTTTGACCGTACAGGAAGCGGGCTTTATTATGAAGAAGTGCTTGGAACAGTATTTCCGTTACATAAACAAGATGACGAAGATTATGGTATAGCTTTTTTAAAAAAGCTTCGTAATGAAATCACTGATAAATTTAACCATGAATTTTCTCCTTTAAAAGAGTATGTTATATACCATATTTTAGATTGGGTCCTTGATGTTACAGATGAACCTTTTTCTCCTTCCGACATAATCAAAAAATCTTTAGAAAAAAAGGATACAAGCAATCTCCATGAAGAGGAATTAAAAGTATTAAACAGTATTAAAACACTTGAAGATTTAAAAGGAATTTGTTTTGAAGATTTAGATTTTCTCCAGGTTGCGGAGATGTTTGAAATATTTAAGAAAAGTCCAGGGACAGTATCGAAGGTTTTTCATATTGATTTAGACTACTACACAGATTTGTTACCTGATGACATCTTATTGGAGTACAATAAAATTAAGGACTATCTGAATTCAGAAGAAAATGGTACAGGCGTTTTAGAAGTAACAGAAACTGTAAGCACTAAAGATGATTTCTATGAAAAAGTAGATGATTTAGTTGAAACATTTAAGCATCACATAGTACATAAAAAAGGACACATTCTTATCAATAATGAAATAGGACAGTATAAAGAAAAACACGTACAAGTTATTTTTGATTTAGTAGCTAATTTAGGACTGAAAAATACCGGAATATTAATAACAAGAGAAGTGGATACCGGAAGAGGAAGCGTTGATTTTTACCTTTCTATTGGTTCAGATTATAGAGCCTTAATAGAAATTAAATTGGGAAGTCACGAAAGATACAAAGATGGATTGACTTATCAGTTACCTGCTTATTTGTTAACTGAAAAAATTGACTATGGATATTTTGTTTTAGTTTGCTATACACATGAAATCTATGAACAAGCGAAACCTTTATATGGAGAAGCCCAACAACTTAGTCTTAAATATGGAAAGAAAATAAAATTCGAAAGAATTGATGCTAGTGGAACATTAAAATCTGCGTCTAAAATTCAAGATGAGAAGGGAATGGGCTTTGACTAATAGCCTTCTCCCAAAGCCGAGACCTAATAAAAGATGTTGACGATTTTTTAGAAGATGTTTATGTAGTTGATACCGATTTTACATGGACCTATGTTCTTACTCATGAAGAATATTGTGGACCATACTTCTATCAGCTAAATGAGGATTAGCAAATCCATCTTATTCAAGTAACCGGGGCGTTAGTTGCAGCACAAAAATGGGAAACCTTTAGAAATTGGGTTTCCCTTTGTTTTATCCAATTATCAACATTAAATTTTAACAGAATCTAATGTAAAAAACTGGTTTTTATATAGGTGCTCTTCACCCAAC
>NZ_LAHL01000012.1 GCF_000966195.1 Domibacillus robiginosus
ACATTCGTGCGTTGAACAAACTCAACGGCATCACTTACAGAAGTCACTTTATTTTCATCGCCTGCGTTCTGGCTGCCGACATGCCCTAACTCTGCTTCTACTGACACCCCGACCGCATGAGCTGTTTTAATAATCGCATTGGTGATTTGAATGTTTTCTTCAATTGGCAGCAGTGAACCATCGTACATTACAGAAGTAAAGCCCATCCGGATGGCTTCCATGGCTCTTTCGTATGTTCTGCCGTGATCTAAATGGAGAATAACTGAGGCTTCCATAGTTTGCGCTTTCTTTTTGATAGCGCTTACTAAAGACTCTACATCTAAGACAGGAAAATGCCGGTCAACAATTCCCACAACAACAGGAGCTTTTAATTCTTCTGCTGTTGATAACACTGCATCAATCATCTCAAGATTCAGCACATTAAATTGAGGGATAGCATACTTCCTCTTTCGCGCATCTAAAAGTAATGATGCCCCTGGTACTAATGTCAAGATATCGCCTCCTAACTTTTTTAAAATTCCGAAAATTTAATTTGATTTTTCTTTACTCGGTTGCTATATTTTAAATATAAACATATTTCGTTTTGTTGTCTATACGAAATTTAAAGAAAATAAAATTATTTCATTCGAAACCAATTTGATCAAAACGAAATAAAAATTTCAAAAAGGGGGTGATTGAAAATGACAAAGCAAGAAAGATTAAATAAAATCTTAAAAATTATACACCATTTTAAGACTGTTTCTGTAAATGATCTTAGTTCACAGCTTGGTGTATCCGAAGTAACCATTCGAAAAGATTTAGGTAATCTAGAGAAAAATGGAATGATCATCCGTTCTCATGGAATTGCCAGTACCTTATCAGAAGGGCTTGTTCCTTCGTTTTTCACGCGGGAACGGATAGAAATGGATGAAAAACATTATATCTCTCAAGCCGCTGCTGCATTAATTAAAGATGGTGAATCTGTTTTAATTGATTCAGGAACAACTCCTCTTATTGTGGCTAAGTTTTTGAAAGATAAAAAAATCTCTGTTGTGACAAATTCCATCCCTGTATCAATGGAACTTGCTAATTTTAATGGTACGATTGCTGTTACAGGAGGAGTTCTTTTATTCAGCAGTATGGCTTTATGTGGCCCCGATACCGAAAACTATTTAGACAACATCAAAGTAAATAAACTAATCCTTGGAGCAAGCGGCATACATCTGGATAGCGGTCCTGCAACCTCTTCATCAATTGAAGCTTCTGTAAAACAAAAAATGATTAAAACCGCTCAGGAAGTAATTTTAGTTTTGGACCACACAAAATTTTCCAAAATTAGCGTCTCTTTAATTTCGAGCTTTTCTGATATTGATGTTATTGTGACGTCATCTAAAGCTCCAAAAGAAGCTGTTGAAGCTCTTAAAAAACAAGGTGTAAACGTAATTGTTGTAGACTTAGATAAAGTTTTAATTAATAATCAAATAATAGAACGTGCAAAATAAAAAGAATAGTATTTCGTAACGAATTATATACTTAACAATAATTAGAAAGCGGTTTCATATTTTCAGAAAATCTAAGTATCTATCATAAAGACAGTCTAATTTATCCGTCTCTAAACATTGAGGCTTAACTTCTAAACTCTAAGGAGGAATAAAAATGACAAGTGAAGTAAAGACAACCGAAATAAATGAGTTGTTTTCCAAATTGGACAGTTTAAAAGCAGTTGACCTTTCCCCTTTAATCGAGCGTGGTATTCCACGATATCCAACTCACCCTCATTTGGTTATTGATCAAACAGTAGTTCATGAGCATGATGGTTACTACTGCCAAACAATTAGCATGGCAGAACATACTGCATCGCATGTTGATTCTCCGGCTCATATCCACCCTGATATGATGGATATTACAATTGAGACGTTCCCTGTGAATTATCTAATTCGGCCTGCGGTTGTCTATGATTTGAGTATTTTTAATCCGCAACCGGGTGATTTAATTACATTGGATCAAATATTATCCCTTGAAGAAAAAATGAAAGATAAAGTACAAGAGGGTGAAATTGCTTTATTACATTATGGGTGGATGAAATATTGGTCAGTAAAGGAAGATTGGAAGTGGTATGCTTCAAATGCGCCTGGCTTGCATCAAGATGTTGCAAAATTGTTTAAAGATCGGGGGATACGTGCAGTAGGAAGTGACACCATTGCGTGTGACCAAGCTATGGTGGATGGTGTGTCAAAGAAATCCTATGGCCACGACGAATATTGGCTGCCAAATAATATTCTTATTATGGAAAGTCTTACTAACTTGGACCAGATTTCCACACGCTCTTTATTTATTGCGTCACCACTTAAAATTCACAAAGGTTCTGGATCTCCAATTAGAGCTATGGCCTATTGTACAAAATAAATAATATCAAAGACTGCTCAGAATTTGAGCAGTTTTTGATATATGGAAATCATCCCTAAACATCATCTCTTTTTTTTTGTTAAATTAGAGAGCTCAAAACTTTCCATGCTTTTTGCAGTAAGATTAATTATCAATCGGTTTCATTGCTTTTATCTTCCAATTTTTGTGTTTTATTATTGGAATTTTCCACAGCATTTAGTAACAACTATACCCAGCACACAAGTTTCTCAAAAATTATTTTGATTGATTGCCTGAGGATTTGTTTCCATGTTCTTTCTTTTATTGTATTCCGCATAAATAGTTGAACGGGGAACACCAGTCAACTTTGAAATATCTGAAATGGTTATACCCCGGTCTTCTCTCGTTTCAAATAATTTTATCGCTTGTTTAATATTCTCATCTGGCTGACCCTTTCTCCCCATCTTCTTTCCGTTTTTCATTGCTCTTTTCCGGCCTTCTCCCGTGCGCGAGACAATCATATCCCTTTCAAACTGAGCAAAGCTGCCAAGCGTGTTAAATAACAGCATCTGAAATGGATCATCTTGTGAATTAGCTCTGAATGTCATATTATGATCAATGAACGTTATACTGACTCCCTTCTCCATTAACTCCCTGATAATCTTATTCAAATCCAAAATGCTTCTGGCTAAACGATCAATCTTAGTTACATAAATATGGTCACCGGAACGGGCATGTTTTAGAAGTGCTTGGATTTGTTCTCGCGCTGCCATTTTTGTTCCGGTCACTTTCTCAATAAAAAATTGATCTTTTTGTACACCAGCTGCTTCTAACCGTTCAATCTGAGTTTCTAAATCTTGACCAATTGTACTTACTCTCGCATAACCAAGCTTCACCCTTTACACCCTTTCTTTTTATTGAATTGACATTATTTTTCTTTAAGAGCTTCCCAAAGTTGCCGAAGCTTTCGCAAATCCTCTTCACTTGCATTTGAAAGGTCGTTATACCAATAGTTGAGTTTTGGATCTTGAATGACTAAATCATTCTTAGTAGGCTTATATTCATCTCGTCCAATAAGCCAATCCGTAGTAACCTTATAGAAATCTGCTAATATTTTTAATCCTTTAATAGTAGGGTACCGCTGCCCTTGTTCATAGCTTGACAAAGCAGAAGTCGATAAGCCCAACGATTTGCAAACACCGGTCTGAGACAATCCTTTTTCTATTCTGACAGTCCTTAGTCTTTCAGCAAATACAGAATGAGAGTTTTCAGCTTTCATGCAAAACAGCTGCTTTCTTTTTTTGGTCTCTTAGAGTGTATTGTTTTATTTTGAACATTCTAAGTTCCACCTTTCCTCACTAATTAGCGCTCATACATACTTTAATTCTTCGACTAAAGAATCCCTAACTTCTTCCTTAAAAAAGTACCTTCCCCAACTATAACATCCATATTATACCACAAACAATCTATATTATTGTTAGATTATAGACATTTAATTTAGACTATTTTTTAGACACTATATTCACATGAAATGAACCACTTATTTAAAATAAAAAAGAGCGTCTAAAACTTTTAAATTCTAGACACTCTATCTTTAGTAGGCCTGGTAAAAATATTATCAACCTAATCAACCACACCAAGAAGAGAAGGATATACCTTTTTACTGGAGAATGATGCCCCTTTATTTCATTATTACCTCTTGCGCCGCTTTTGCCAGTCCAAGAAATTCAGTTCTGACCGGTTTCATTTTTAAAAGGCTGTTTAAGCTAACTGTCTTTTGATTTTCTTTTTCTTGATTAATCTGCTTAGTTGAAAGAACAAAAAACTCCCACTGGTTCAGATTCAGTGGATTTATAGCGCTTCGATCCTGTTCATTTAGCAAACAGAAAACATACATATCTGCATTTCTCCTTGTTTCTACCGCATATGTATTCGTACTGGCTTCCTACCCCTTTGCAGGAGCAATCCTAAAGCTGATGGCTGAATTTTTTACTTGCTGCCATGACCGCACATAAGCGGCTGACTTTACTTCAACCTTGATACCTGTCGGTGTTACAAGGTCAAATGCATTCCACTCAATTCTCATTTTGTTGTTTGCAGTTAAAGCTTTTGCTACAACTCCTCAAATGTTCCGCGAAGAGCATTACTTAGAAGATCTGATTGGTTCCACTGCCAAAATTCCAAAAGTCGCATATCTGTCTCAGTATTCCTAAGCAGGAATCGTTCTTCATTGGAAAGAGCTGCTTCTTGACCTGAAAGAACGTGGTACAAAAGAAGTTCTTCTGTTTATTTCGGATGACCGGAAGGACATCACCAATAGTATTTTTAGCGTTTATCCAGACACCCCGTACCAGACATGCCTTGTGCACCTTGCCCGAAAATTTGCCTACAAAGTGCGTGTGACAGACCGGGCAAAATCTGCGGTGACTTTAATCATCCTTCCTACTACGCTTTATTAATTTCAATGTATTACTTTACAAATCCCTCTGTCTAATTAAGCTAGGCCTCATTTCTTGAAAAGCAAGGGATGAGGCCTGGTTTATTGTGTATTTGCAAATGCAGCAAATTAGAAAACTTGTATCCAATTGTAAGTATTGGGACCTTTCCGCCTTCAACCTGTATATTTCTCAGAAAGATAATTTTCTTCGTTTTGTTTTTCTTCATCCGGCGATTTCATAAATTTCATCAGTACAGCACCAAGGAAATACAAGCCAGCAAAAATCCACATTACGCCGTGAACGCCGACAATTCCAATAAAGGCTCCAACGATCGCTGGTGCAATAAAGTAAGACATTCCGGCACCAAAGCTTACCACAGCCATAGCAGAACCTTTTTGATTAGGCGCTAATGAAGTCACAAGAGCTGTAAGTGGTACAAAGCCACAAAGGACGATTCCAAAAAAGATTCCAACTACCGTCATTGCCCAGAAACTGTTACCGAAGACCTGAGGGGTATAAAGCATAACCAATGTCATGACACCACAACCGAAACTGCCAATCCACATAACCGTATTACGCCAGCCTAGCCATCTGTCACTGATGTACGGGATAACAAGGTTAAATGAAATATTCGCCACCCACATTGTTCCCCAAACCTGCAGCCATTGCCCTGTACTAAATCCATATTCAGAAGACAGGTATAGAGGAAAGAAGATTGGGAGAGCACCGATACCGGTTGAATTGATGATACGGACGATCCCGCCGATCGCCACTTTTGGCTTTTCCACACAAATGGTCAATCCGCTCAATAGACTTTTCATTTTTTCTTTTGAATTGCCTTCAGAGCGAATTCCTTCATCTTTCACAACTAAAAGTCCAACTATTCCACCAACAATTACCCAGACAACAGCACTCCACATCAATCCGATGTATCCTATTTTAGGAATCATGTACGCCGGGAAATAACTTCCGACAACATATAGCCCGCCGCTCCAGGCAGCCCAGAACAGACCGACAGCTGTCGCCATAATACGATCTGGACTGCGATATGTCACCCATACTAAAAACGAGTAACAAAATAATGGATATCCAAATCCGCGCAGCGCATAGGTTGGCAGCATCCAAGCATAATTATGGTCTTTCAAGCCAAATTCAATAAAAAGAATTTGCCCAACCAGCCAGAGAAGCAATCCCGCCAGCATGACTCTTCTTGGTCCCAAAGCTTCTGTCAGTACACCAGAAAAGTAAGAGGCAACGGCCAGCACCGCTCCATACGCTGTAAATAATGTAGCTGATTGTTGAACAGTCAGCCCCTGTTCAACAAGATATGGAGAAAGCCATCCGTGCTCAAGACCGTCGCCAACCATAAAGATTAATGTTGCGACATAACCCCAAATGACAGCAGCTGGAAGTCCTCGTTCCTTTTTTGAAATCGCATTCATTTCTATCACCTCAACCTCACATTTTGTTATAGTGCCTCATGATGTTTATAGACAATTTGATGAGCAGGAGAAGAGTTCTCCTGCAACGGACATCAATACTTTAAAACGCACTGGCACGTGGCTCCATAAACAAATATGACTTGTTATTCCCACTGCACTTTTGTGAATGGTTCTTTAAACCATATCTTGTTCAACAGAATCATAACCGTCTTTCAATTTAACTATGAACTTCCTGCTTTGTGTTTACTTTCACCCATTTTTGTTGTTGATGGCTTTCTAAAATCGCATCAGTAATGCACATAGATAAATGTCCATCCTTAAATGTAGCAAAATTAGGTTGATCGCTTAGAGGATCTTTGTTTTCTCTGACAAACGTATAGAAATTTAACATTCCATTTTTCAAAGCATCCGGCCATCCTTCATTATGGCCGCCTGGATGGTGAATTGCTTCTCTCGCTTCCTCAGCAAATAAAGCAGGATCGGCTAAGAGAACTTTATTTGGCTGGTCTCGATGGCCAATCCATAGTTTCTCAGGTTCCTCTTGATTCCAATACGCTGAATGGCAGCTTCCATTAATTTCAAAACTTAATCTGTTTTTTCGGCCTGCACTTACCTGGGAAACCGTGAATACACCTTTTGTTCCATCTTCAAACCGGATAAGAACCGATGCATAATCTTCTGTATTAATTGGAATGTCTTCGTATGTTTCTTCCTGGTCGTTCTGTGCACCAAAGGTAGCTACGTTTGAAGTGGATTTTTTCCTTACCGGGATAACTGTTGCTAAATCAGCAAAGACTTCCATAATTTTTTTACCTGTTACGTATTGAACGGTATCACACCAGTGGGAGCCAATATCGGCTACAGCTCGGGATTTCCCCCCAAATTCGGGAGCCAGACGCCAATTAAAATCTGTTTCAAACAATAGCCAGTCCTGCAAATAGCTTCCGTGAACCAAATTGACTTTTCCTAATTCTCCATTTTGTATCATGGTCTCTAACTGCTTTACAATCGGGAATTGCCGGTAATTAAAGTTAACCCCATGTACGACTTTATGTTCTTTGGCCAACGCTAATAATTCTGCCGATTCCTCGCTGGACATCGCTAAGGGCTTTTCAGACAACACATGCTTGCCTGCGCGTATGATCTCTTTGTTAATCTCAAAGTGAAGGTGATTAGGGGTACAGTTGTGTATAACTTGAATGTCATTGTCCTGCAACATTTCACGGTAATCACCGTAGGCTTTAGGAATGCCAAGTTCGGATGCTTTTTTCTCAGCTGACTCTAAGTTGCTCCCTGCTAATGCCACGACTTCTACAAATCCAAGTCTTCTAACAGCTTCGATATGAGTAGGGCCGATAAAGCCTGTACCAATAACTCCGACTTTTATTTTTTCCATGTTCTTTCTCCTTCCTGCGAAATGAAAAGTTTTTTCTTTTAGGGGAATCCGTATTCACCTTTAATAGATAGAGAGGGCGCTGGTTAGCATCCTTTATAAAATTTTTGATTTATTTTACTTCTGCTGCAACCTTTGTAAGGTTCACCCATTCGCCTTTTTCCGCTGATTCCAGAATCGCATCTGAAATCACTGCGATTTGGTAGCCGTCTTCAAAGTCAGGTGAGACGCTTGTATCTTCTACAATAGATTTCATAAAGTCATATGTTTCAATAATTTTCGTTTCACCGTAGCCGATTCCAAGTGCCGGGATTGGCCATAAACCTTCACCGTATGGATGAGCAGGACCTGTGTACACCGTTCTGAAGCCACGGCTGTCGCCCGGATCATCTGAGAAGCACACTTGCAGTTCATCGCGGCGTTCATAGTTAAAGACGAGCGAGCCTTTTTCACCGTGAATTTCAAATGTTAAGAAGTTGTTGCGGCCCCATGCGTTGCGGGTTGCTTCAATGCTTCCAACAGCACCATTTTCAAATTTCACGAGTGTCATGAATTCATCATCTACATCAACCACTGCTTTTGGTACATCTTCATCTGCTTTTACTGTTCCAAGCTTATCGACGCCGCCGCTTTGAATTGGTCGTTCGCCAATCCATGTTTTTGCAACAGCGTTTACATCTGAAATCTCCCCGACAAGGTAGCGTGCAAAGTCAATCACGTGTGTTCCGATATCGCCAAGTGCACCGGAACCTGCACGGTCTTTTTGGAAGCGCCATGAAAGGGGTGAATTCGGATCAGCCGACCAGTCCTGCAGGTACGTGCCGCGGAAATTTAGGATTTTCCCAAGCTTGCCTTCTTCAATGTATTTTTTCGCCAGCGCAACCGCTGGTGTTCTGCGGTAGTTGAACGCAACCATATGCTTTACGCCTGCTTCTTTTACCGCATCTAGCATGGTTTTCGCTTCCGCTGCATCACGCGCAAGCGGCTTTTCGGAAATAATATGCTTGCCTGCTTTAGCTGCAGCGATCGCAATTTCAGCATGAGAATCATTTGGCGTCACGATATCGATAATATCGATTTCCGGATCTTCTACTACTTTTCTCCAGTCAGAAGAATAGTTGTCAAAACCAAGGCGTGCCGCTGCATCTTTTGCCAATTCGTCTGTTACATCTACTACTGTGTGACGGTGTGGAATTACTGGAGCCGGCCAGAAAAACATCGGCATCCCTGCATACGCAAGTGCATGCGCTTTCCCCATAAATCCTCCGCCAATCATACCTACGTTTAACTTTTTCATTTCATTTTCCTCCTAAATGGTCATTATTTTTATTTTGCTGTGCTTTGAATTTCTTCTTTTCCGGCTGCTTGGGCTGCTCTGCTAAAACTCGCTCTCTAGGTACATCCCAAACAGCAAAGCTATTTTAATTCTCTTCCTTTATTACTTTTCAAATGAAGATAGGAAACGCCAGCTTATTTCTGCTCCTTGCTTCGGCACTTCATAGCTGTCCAATTCAACTGTAATCCAATCGTCGTAACCGGCTTCATTCAGAAGGCGGAGCATCTCATCAAACTTCTGATGACCTTCACCGAGCGGTAGAAATTCACCATTTTGATAGTCTTTAAAATGAATGTATTTAATTCGGTCTGCATACTTGCGGACCACCTCAACTGGATCACCCCCGCCAGCTTCAATATGAGCCGTGTCAGGACATAAGCCAATTGTTGTATGCTGCATCAGCTTATCCAGCTGTTCCGGTGCTTCAACATTTGTTCCAAGATGCGGGTGATAGGTTGGAATGAGCCCTTGCTTTTCAGCAATTTCTTTTACTCTATTAAGTGCTGCTCCTAAATCTTCGTAATCGCTTTCCCGGATACCGGTTGAACGAACTGCCCCTCCGCCAATCACTAAGTGGCGAGCGCCAAACTCAGCAGCCAGTGCCGCTGTTTCTTCAATTTTTGTAAGTTCTTCTTCTAAAATATCCGAATAAATAAAGTTGCCGCCTGTATAAACACCGATCAGCGTTAACTCGTATTTTTCCATCAGCGCTTTAAATTCTTCTTTATTGTTCTTATATTGCATTAGGTTTCCATCAAAAATTTCAAATCCTTTAAAACCGGCTTCCGAAATCTCTTTTAATGCTTCTTCGGTAGACCCATTCGCTAAGTAATAAAGATCTTTTATCGAAGTGACTCCGGCAGGATGACCGACAACCCCGCCCCACGTATTTGTTTGGTATCCAAATTTCATTGTTTTTCCTCCATTTTGAAATAGTTTGTAAAAGTGCAACATCGATTGCGAATGCGGCTCCACCACCTCCTTAAAGGAATAACTTAAGATGATCAAGAATGTTTATCAAAGAGTGCTCCGTAAACGTTTACATCATCTGCAAAATTTTTTATAGCCTATCTGTCTTTCTCTGCACAAAAACTCTTTATTAGCAAGATCAATCGCAATTGCTCCTTAGGTCTATCTGTAAACGTTTACATCAACTTTTTAAAAATGCATGTTTTTAACGGCTGCATTTATGGCATGAATTCCGAGGAACAAGCTTGTTCTCTAAAACATGCTGTAATTTTTCTAGCTCCTGTTTTGTCACGAGGCCCATCAGCAATTCCTTCGCTACCGTTTCCGGCTTGCTTAACACCCTGGATACTGTAGCGATTAAAATGTTTGCCTGTTTAGCTGCCTCTTTCATTCCTGGCATGTTAGGATTCTCTTTTCTTTTTTATTTCTTATTGTTTGCTATAACCGCATTGTAACCGTATCCAATTTTAGTGTCTAACCGCCTTCCGACATAATTTTCTTCCATTCAACAATATATTTCTTAGGTTTCAGACTTAAAAATTGTCCTTTTAAACAAAAAAAGTAGAAATTTAAAAAAATAAAAAAGCTCAGCAACTTGTGTTGAGCTCGGTTTGCAGAAAAGCCTTCATCTTGAAAGCGATGTTTACAATTTTTAGGTATGATGAAACTATCCAAACCTTATGGGGGATTTATATGTTATCAAAACATCCAAAAAACTCTGGAATAAAATGGAAGTGATTGCGCCGCCCAACCAACTTGTGCCAGCTGACCACCTAGTTCACATAATCGGGGCGGTGATCGACTGCGACTTCATTTATCCATTGGTAGAAGACATGTATTCAGCCGATAACGTGCCTCTTCTCCAGTTAAGTGCTCGTAGACAAACCGGCAGCAGCCGATCGTTTGGTTAATCAGTTGTTTTTGCTCGTCACTTGGATGAATTTTAAACCGAAAGGCTTTAAAATGAAGGTTCTTTTTTTCATCTTTTTTGGTTTTTATCATTTTTCTCAACCGCTGAACATTTGTTCTGCACCTAATTATACCCTTTTAGCAATAGAGCGTTCAAAAAAAAAGAATGACTGAAAGAGCAACGATTCATCCCCCACTTAGTAAGCTTGAAGTGGGGGTGTTCTCGCCGAAGATGATAAAAACCCTGGCCTTTGTTTGATAGAAGAAGCGGGCTAAGCAGGAGGATGGTTTGCTATTTTACAAGGTCCTGGCTTGTTTGTGCGACAGCCAGATCAATTTTTGCCTGTTCTTCCAGGCTGTAAGGGTGGTAATAGCCTTTTTCCATCATATATTTGCTGATCTGTTCATGGGTTGAAATAGTGGCCATCAGCTGTTCACGCAGGGCCGAACGCAATTCAGGTGTGGCGGCTTCCGTGAGCGCAAACGCCGCATTTCTCACGCCGGATTTAGCAGAAATCAAAAAGTCTGTTGCAATCACCTGATCCGTCATTCCACTCATTCCCGCAACGTTTTTAAATAATTCATTCATTGTATAATGCCCCCTCCCGGTAAAAATGTTTTTAGCTGCTGAAGGTGCTGCTGGCCTGCTTGTGCATCTGCTTCAAGCAGGGTTTTTAATTCCGTGTCCTGCGCAAGCTTGCTCATCGTCGCTGATTTTGTTGTACAGAGGCTTTTAAAAACGACTAATTCATGCAATTCCAGAGACTCGTGCTGGCCTAAATGATTCCTCACATTGATCACCTCTTCAGTTATTCATCCACGCTTCTTATTTTGGCTCTTCACCTCCTGCTTATTCAAACATACACGGATTTAATCCTCTGAATAAATGAAGAAAATAAAAGGGAAAATGAAGTTGTGACTAATGATAGGGGTGAGAAATATGAACCAAAAAAAATTGGCCTTTCATGAAACAATGGAACTCCACGAAATGATTAACTTTAAAACCGTCTGTATGCTGAAATCAAAACTCATGCAGGGTGCCTGCTTTGACAGTGATTTAAAAGCGATGATGGAAAAAGATGCACAGCAGTCAATTCACCAAATGAATGAATTATTAGAGCTTTATAAAGGAGCCAGAACACTTTAATTTTTGGAGGTGGAAAGTGTGAATGACTATTTAGATCCGATTAATTCAGTAGGAATGCCCGAGCTTGCTGATTCCGGCATTGCAATAGAGTTTTTGCTGTCTGTAAAAAATGGAGTAAGAAACTGTGCGGTGGCTATAACAGAAGCAGCTACGCCGGAAGTCCGCTCTGTATTGATCAAACATCTGGAGCAGGGCATTGATCTTCACGGTGAAGTAACGGAATTAATGCTGCATAAAGGCTGGCTCTATCCGTATGATGTGGATAAACAAATGCAGCTGGACATTAAGTCCGCTGAAACGGCTGTCGACATTGCCCGGCTGCCACTCTTCCCGACCAATACAAATCGAAAAGGGTTATTTCCAACCCCGCCTAAATAAATATGACCATCGTGGAGGAGGTTTAATAAATGAAAGCTGTCACATATCAAGGTGTAAAAGAGGTTGTTGTAAAAGAAGTAGAGGCGCCCACTATTCAAAAACCGGATGACATTATTGTCAAACCCACATTATCAGCAATCTGCGGGTCCGATCTGCATTTGATTCACGGCATGATTCCCAATCTTCAGCCGGATTATATTATCGGACATGAACCGATGGGAATCGTGGAGGAAGTCGGTCCGGCTGTTACAAAAGTGAAAAAAGGAGACCGCGTCATAATCCCGTTTAACATTAGCTGTGGGGAATGCTGGTTTTGTAAGCATGAACTGGAAAGCCAGTGTGACAACTCGAATGACAATGGTCAAATGGGCGCTTATTTTGGCTATACTGGAACGACAGGGGGATATCCTGGCGGGCAGGCAGAATATATGCGTGTTCCATATGGGAATTTTACACCGTTTAAAATTCCGGAAGACAGCGAGGTCGAGGATGAGAAACTCGTCCTCTTAGCAGACGCCGCTTCGACGGCTTATTGGACCGTTGACAATTCCGGCTTAAAAGAAGGTGATACAGCTATTATTTTCGGCTGCGGACCAGTTGGACTGCTCGCTCAAAAATTTGCCTGGTTAAAAGGCGCAAAACGTGTGATTGCGGTTGATTATGTGGGGTATCGTCTTGAGCATGCGAAGAGAACAAATAAAGTGGAAATTGTGAACTTTGAAGAAGAGCAAAATATCGGCAATTACCTGAAAGAAATGACAGGCGGCGGGGCAGACGTCGTCATGGACTGCGTGGGAATGGACGGAAAAATGACGCCTATCGAATTTCTGGCGACCGGCATGAAACTTCAGGGCGGTGCTTTAGGCGCTCTTGTCGCAGCCAGCCAGGCTGTCCGCAAAGGCGGCACGATTCAAATAACAGGTGTATATGGCGGAATGTACAACGCTTTTCCGCTCGGTGATATTTTTCAGCGCAATGTCAATATTCGAAGCGGCCAGGCTCCTGTTATTCACTACATGCCTCATTTGTATAAGCTGATTGCGGAAGGAAAAGTCGATCCGGGCGATGTGGTTACCCACATTCTGCCGCTTGATCAAGCAAAAAAAGGATATGAATTGTTTGACACAAAAACGGATGACTGCATAAAAGTTGTACTGAAACCATAAATACAAAAAAGAAGCGCCTTCGCCATGATAAACTGAGCCCCGAATGGTGGACAATTTTAAAAAAGTGACCCTATTCGGAGTTCAGTTTAGGATGCTCCTATGTTTGAAGGTAAACTGTCCAACTTGCATAAAAGTCTTGTCTGCTTTTATACTTACCTTCCTCTTTTTATTGTCACTTTTTATAACTTCTCTTTCTCCAATGACTTATTGGCTGGTGCAAACCAGCCGATCAAGGCAATGGCCACTAATACGCCATAAAAAACCAGCGTCCAGGCAGTGCTGTGTGGAAAGTGATGGTCTAGGAACCCAATATCCTCGTGGGCAAGCGTAATGACAGCCAGTTTGACACCGACCCAGGCTACAATGGCATAAGCCGTTGTTTCCAAAGCCGGACGCTGGTCAAGAAGTTTCACAAACCAGGTTGCTGCATACTTAATCAGGATAAGGCCGGCAATCCCTCCAATTACAACAACTATAAATTGCCCTCCATCCATGCCGCCAAAATCCTCAAGCGGTGAATCCGGAAGACCAAGAGCTAAAGCAACCGCAGCCAGAATCGAATCAATCGCAAAAGCGAGGTCCGCTAGGGCAATCTTTCCTACTGTAGGCCAGAAACCTTTCCCAGCAGCATCCTCTTTGACCTCCTCACGAATATTTTCATTTTCTTTCCCGAAACGGGCCTTAATCACATGCTTTAAGCCTAAGTAAAGAAGATACGCTGCTCCTATCGCCTGGATCTGCCAGACATTTGCAATAAACGAAATGGCAAAAAGCGCCGCAAATCGGAAAGCAAATGCCATTATGATTCCATGATTTATCGCTCTTTTTTTCTGATCTTCGGGTAAATGCTTGGCGATAACCGCCAGCACAAGGGCGTTATCAGCCGATAGCAATCCTTCTAATCCAATTAAAATTAACAATGTCCAGGCATATTCCAGCCAGAGTGACTCCATTCATCCCTCTCCTTCCTAAAACGTAAAGTGTGTTGTAAAAATTGCAATATTAACAGTATTACCCTTCTAATTCGTAGGTAACCTATTGAATACGGTGGTTTCTTAAAATGTTTCTTCTCTATACGCTAGCAAAAAAGCGCTCCGAGCCGGGGCGTTTCAAACACAACATAATACCCTTATGTTGAATTGGTTTCAATTTTGATGGATGTTTTCTTATTATTGGAAAAACTGTCGCGATAGTAAAATCCCTTTAAGAATTTGCTTATAAATAGAAAAAAACATTCATCAATTTTGTTTTTATCCCTTTTTAGTTTAATTTTATCGAGTTACATACTTCGGATCGAACTAATGGATAATAACAATGAAAGGAAAGAAACTAAAATAAACGGAGTGAAGTAAGTTGCCGGATTTTTTAAATGATATACCGTCATTGCCATATCCCTTAAAGATATTACTTTTGTTATTTTGTGGTATTTTTCTTCTTCGCACTGCAGGAAAGAAGTCACTTTCAGCAATGACCGTTGCAGAAGCTGTAATGAGGATTGCAGTTGGCACAATCATTATTGGACCTTTAGCGTTAAAGACGGAGTGGGAAGCCATTTACGGAGGTACGTTGTTTATTATAGGGATTGTCTTATTAATGAAAATGCAAATATGGTTCCCAAAATTAAGAGAACTATTCATAGGAGTACCATCTGTATTAATTAAAGATGGAAAGATGAGATTAAATGAATTAAAAAAAGCGCGATTAACAACTGATGAACTGGAAGTCGCACTTCGCCAGCAAAAAATCGGAAGCATTGAAGACGTAAAACCGGCTATATTAGAACCTAACGGACATTTATCGACTGTTCTAAAGCCGGGTAAGGCTCCCGCAACCAAAGAAGATATTCAAAAAGTATTGGACCTATTAGCTGAAAACGGGATTCATTCTTCTTCAACAAAGGAATCTTCCCCCACTACACCACCCTTGTTCAAAGAAGCTTATGATGAATCGAAGAATATGGATTTTAAGCCTGAAGAGTCCTGAATTTAGTTCTTTTTTCTTGCGCGGCCAGTGTATTTTCTTCTTCGGCATGTTTTCACCATCCATATAATGTAGTCGCTGAATTCTAAAAACTATTAATTTAAGAAAAGCAAAGGACCGGACCCAAAGGCAATGAAAATGGACTTCGGGTCGGTCCTGATTTGTTTTAAACTTTATTGCGCTGCTTGTTGAATAACATCTGGTGCATCTGTGTGGTAAACCATTTTCCAAGATTCCAAAATGTTTTCCTTCGTTACATTTAATGAAGGTACTGCAACATATGGCGGTGCTTCTTTTCCAAGCAAGGAGTACCCTGACAAAATCGCTTCAGCAATCCCTTGGTCATATGGAAGCTGTGCACCAAGCCCTTTTACAATGCCGCCTTGCGCAATATCGAGAGCAACGTTTGTCCCAAGATCAATCGTTGTGATAACAAGGTCGTCTTTTCCTGCTGTACGGGCAGCGGAAAGCACTCCTTCAGCTGGTACATCCCATACCGCGAAGATCCCATCTAAATCATTGTTTTTTGTCAACATAGCAGATGCGATTTTTTCACCTGTATTTGGATCTGTAATACCGCTGCGTGCAACGATTTCAATGTTTGGATACTTTTCTTTAATTGTTTTTTCAAATGCTTCCGTGCGCTGGCGTGTAACAAAGAAATCTGCATCATGATAAATCACGCCGATTTTCCCTTTTTCTTCAAGCTGGTCAGCCATAATTTCTGCTGCCTCTACACCGTTGCCATAGTTATCAGCAGAAACAACGCTGATATAATCTTTCCCTGCTACTAACCCCTGCGGTGCGTTATCCATGAAAACTAATTTTACACCTGCTGCCGCTGCTTTTTTGTACGCGTCGGCTGTTGAAACAGGATCTACCGGAATACTTACGATAATATCTGGATCTTTTGCCAGTACTGTTTCAATGTCAGACACTTGCTTTTCTGCTTTGAATTGTCCATCTGTTACTGCAATGACTTCGATTCCCATCCGTTTAAACGCGGCTTTTAATCCATCAATTTGTGCTTTAGACCAGTCATTGCCCGCATAATGCATAACGATTGCGGCTTTATACTTTCCTTCTTTTACTTTCGCAATCTCTTCTTCTGATAAATTAAGTGTCTTGGCAGAAATTGCTCCTTCTCCATTTGGCCCTTTACTTAAAATCTTCGTGCCGCTTGGAATATCCTCACTAATGGTTAAAGCGCCCGAATCTGGGAGCTCGGCTGCTTTTTGTTCTGTTTGGCCTTTATCAGAACCTGCATTTTGGTTTCCACATCCTGCAAGAGCAAGAAAAGCGCCTAACAGTACGGTGATGAACATTAAAAACGTTTTTTTCATGTTAATACCTCCTTTTTCTGAAACCGCTTTCTAAATTATCCTAAGAAATAAAAACCTATTGATGCGAAAAACTGACATTTCTATAAATGATTTTATTGACTTGCTACTGAACCCCCATCTACGCGAAGATTCACTCCATTAATAAACGATGCATTATCGGATACTAAATACAAAACTGCCGACGCTACTTCTTCTACTGTGCCTGGGCGCTTCACCTCAATGTGAGGGCGATGATTTACAAGAAATTCCTGAACAGCTTCATTAAAAGTGATATTTTGTTTTTGGGCAGATTCCTTTAATACTGTCTCAAGCAGCGGAGTCATGATAAACGCTGGCGATACTGTATTAACCAAAATTCCATTTTTCGCATATGCTTTTGATAAGCTTTTCGTAAAATTGATTAAAGCAGCTTTTGATGCGTTATAGTGCGGCATAAAAGCATCCGGCTGAACGCCAGACTCTGAAGAGATATTAATAATACGCCCATAACCCGCTCTTTTCATGTAAGGAATGACTGCTTTTGTCACCCGTACGGTCCCAAACAGGTTCACGTTAAACAGCTTCTGCCAATCTTCTATTTCTAAAGTTTCAAAGTCATCGAAGCCGCTGACGACCCCGGCATTGTTTACCAGAATGTCAATCGTTTCGTAGCGTTCAATAATAGAAGAAATAAGATGATCTACATCTTCCTGTTCGGACAAATCTGCTTTTATTGCGAGGACATTGCCGCCTTCTTGCTTAATCTCTTTTTCAGCTTCATGCAGCGCTTCTTCACCGCGTCCACAAATAATAACGCTTGCCCCTTCGGCAGCCAAGGCTGCAGCAATCCCTTTGCCGATTCCCTTGCTCCCGCCGGTTACAAGCGCCGTTTTGTTTACAAGATTAAGATTCACAGTTTCTCACTTCCTTTCCGGCCTGTATTATTAACCCTCTTCAGACACGTTGAATACTTCTACCTGAATCGGTTCGCTTAACACAAGCTGTACCTCTTCTGCAAACTGTTTAAAGTGGGCTGTTGCTTCATGATAGTCAATAGACTCTTTATCTTTCCATTTCTCCAAGAATACAAAACTGTTTGGCTGTTCTGGATTTTCATAAAACTGATAGCTTATATTTCCTTCTTCAGCTTGTGACGGGACTGCCACCTGCTTGGCTTTTTGAAGAAAATCATCACGGTGTTTTGGATTCACTTTTAAAAATGCATGAATAATAATCAATGATACTTCCTCCTTCTTGTGTTCATTTTCATCTGCTTAAACTGTTTGGACAATTTCTTTCATATGCTTGATTGACTGCTCTGTAAAATGATCAAAAATATTCGCTTCCCCTTGAAGCGATGACGCAAGATACGGATTTGACACGGCCGGTAAAAATTCCATCGTAATATATCCTTTATAGCCTAGTTCCTTTAGAAAAGAGACCACAGGCTTGAAGTCTGTTTGGCCAAGCCCGGCTGCTTCACGTGTATTATCTGCTATATGAACGTGAGCAAGATAAGGTGAAATCTTTTTTAAAGATTGAATCATGTCCCGCTCCTCTAAACTCATATGAAACAAATCAGCCATGATCTTAACACTTTCCAAGTCAACTTCTTTTACAAACCTCAATCCTAACTCTAAATTGTTAGCCAAATAGGTCTCGTACCGGTTTAGCGTTTCAAGAGCCAATGTAATATTGTGCTCTTTTGCATAAAGCCCCGCTTCTTTTACGCCATCAATGGCATAATTCCATTCTTCTTCGATGGTCGTTTCAGGCTGAACTTTCCCTACACATGTCGGTACAACAATAACAGTCGAAGCGTGTAAGCTTTTCGCTAAATTCACACATTTTTTCACGTATTCTACCGCATTTTTTCTCACTTGTTCATCTGCGGAGGAAAGGTCTCGTTCAGGTGTGTAAATTCCACAGATTGAGCTGCATTTTAACCCATACTTTTTAAGTAATTGCTTCGTGGCTTCAATGTTGATTGAATCAGGCTCTCCAGCTAATTCAACACCTTGATAACCGTATTTTTTTAATCTTTTTAAACTGTCTTCTAAGTTTTCATTACCGTAAATCCACTGTGTGGCACTATACTCAAACATGTAAATCCCTCCACCTATATGGGAGAAAAGGGATAAAAGCAAAAACAATCTCTGCCTGTATCCCGCTTCACCGTTTTTTTAATCAGCTACAGTAACTAGAAGTTTAATCGTATCCTTACTCTTGTCGGCCTCTACAATTCCATCTTCCAGCTGATCCAGTGCAACCGTTTTACTGAAGATATTGTGAGGGTTAAATCTTTTTGATGAAATTAATTCAATTGCTTTTACCCATGTTCCATACGTACCTGCATACGAGCCTACGATCGTTAGTTCTTTGCTGAAAATATCAAAAGGCTTAATTTGCATAGCCTGATCAGCAGGCGCGGCCCCGTATGCAACTAATGTGCCGCCTTTTCTTACTAGATTTAATGCCTGCTGATAAGTAGGAATCGCACCTACTACTTCAAATACAACATCAGCCCCTCGTCCATCTGTCTGATTAAGCACTTCTTGAACAGGATCCGTTTCTGAGGCATCAATGACAACGTCTACACCTAGATCTCTTGCTTTTTGAAGACGTGTCTGGTTCATTTCCGAAATAATGACTTTGGTTGCGCCATTTAACTTTGCCATCAGTGCATGCGCAAGACCCATTGGGCCAGCTCCGATAATGGCAACCGTGTCACCCATGCTGACACTTGCGCGTTCCTGTCCTCTTATGACACAAGCGAGTGGTTCGATATAAGCTCCTTCTTCCCAAGACATTCCCTCCGGCAATATATAAACATTATTTTCCGGAGCTTTCACGTACTCAGCAAATGCACCATTCACATGAACACCAAGCTGGGTAATATTTTCACAGAAAAGCTTTTGTCCTGTCCGGCAATAGTAACAATTTCCGCAGCTGATATTAATATCCGCTGTTACACGGTCTCCTACTGCAACACTTGTTACATTTGAGCCGACCTTCACAACTTCTCCAGCAAATTCATGACCTTGAATGAGCGGCATCGGTGCAGGAAAATGACCGTTGTAAATATGCGGATCTGTACCGCATACTCCGCATGCTTTCACTTTAATCAGTACTTCATTATCTTTAATTTCGGGAACCGGAACCCGTTCAATTTTTAAATTTTGTTTTCCGTATGTTACAGCTGCTTTCATTTCATTTGTCATCATGCTTCCTCCTTAAACAGGTTTTTCAGGAAAACGATCGACTCTTCCGTGTATTGATCATAAAACTCTTCACAGCGCACACCATTAAATGGATCGGCAAAGGCAGGCAATAGTTCCATTGTTAAATATCCGCTGTAGTTAATATCCTGAAGCGCTTTCTTTACAGGGTTAAAATCAATATGGCCTCTGCCAGGTGCCGCTCTATTGCTGTCCGCGATATGCAAATGATATAACTTGTCGCCAGCGAGGCGGATTGCATCGCCAATATCTACTTCTTCAATGTTCATATGGTATGTATCACCCATGCATCCAACGCTCGGTAAATCGATGGCATGTACAAGCTCCAGAGACTGTTCCATACGGTTAATGAAATAATTCTCATAGCGATTCCACGGCTCCACTGTAATTCTGACTCCGTGTTCACCTGCATAAGTTCCCGCTTCTTTAATTCCTTCAACAGCCCAAGAAAATTCAGTTTTTCTATCGGCTTCCTGGTGTATTTTCATACAGGCAGTGGGTGTTAGCGAAATGCCTGTCGCACCAATAAACTGAGCAAAGTCAACACAGCTTTTAATGTACTCTACTGCATTTTTTCTAATTTCTTTTCTGCTGGAGATTACATCTCTTTCTGGGTTATAAATTGCACAAATGGTAGAAGCAGCGATACTATACTTACTAAGCAATTCTTTAATGAGCACACGATCCTGTTGTTCAGGTTCTCCCACAAATTCGACGCCATCATAGCCGAATTTTGATAATCTAGCGATGCTCGTTTCAATGTCTTCCCCTGCATACACGAGTGTATTATATGAATACTTAATCATAGCGGCTTCCCCTTTCATTTCCTGCCTGTTTTAAATAGCAATACTGGAGCTTTTTATGCCCACCACATTTCCCCGACTTGCTCTTTAAACATCACGTCTTTTAATAAAGAAATCGCTTTGCCCAGCCCTTCATCAACAGAAGCAAGCATATCTTCGTGCTCGATCGACACCACGTAGTCATAGCCAACTGCTCGGAGCGCGCTCATGATATCTTTCCACATTTTTTCATTCTGTCCGTACCCAACAGAACGGAATGTCCAGGCACGGTTTAAAATGTCACTGTAGTGTTTTGTGTCAAGCACACCGTTAACATCAATATTGGCTTGATCTAAATACGTATCTTTTGCATGGAAATGATAAATGGCATTTTCTTTTCCAAGCTTTTTAATCGCTTCTACCGGATTAATTCCTTGCCAGAGAAGGTGGCTCGGATCAAAATTCGCACCGATCGCTTCTCCTGCATGTTCTCTTAGTTTCAAAAGCGTATCCGGGTTATAGACAACGAAACCAGGATGCATCTCGAGTGCAATTTGTTTGACTCCATGCGACTGTGCAAACTTTACTTCTTCTTTCCAATACGGGATAACGACATCATTCCATTGCCACTCCAGCATTTCTGCATACTCCGGCGGCCATGAACAAGTTACCCAGTTCGGAAATTTAGCTTCGGCGTGATCTCCGGGGCAGCCGGAAAAACCATTTACAACCGGGATTTCCAGACGTTCCGCAAGCTTCACGGTTTTTTGCCAAACGGCGTGAGATTCTGCCGCAAATTTTTTGTCCGGGTGAAGCGGGTTGCCATGGCAGCTCAACCCGCTTATTGTCATTCCCCGGCTTTCAACAGCTTTTTTAAACGCTTTTGCTTTCTCCGGGCTGTCCAAAAGCTCATCTGGATTACAATGGCTGTTTCCCGGATAATTACCGGTTCCGAGCTCTACTGCCTCCACGCCCATTTCTTGCAGCTTGTCCAGCATTTCCTCAAAGGGCAGCTGTTGATATAAAACAGTAAATACACCTAACTTCATAGTATTACCTCCTTAATCGACTCAACACTTATCCATTTTTGCTGTTCATGACTCCGTAGAATGGCATCTGTAATGCACATAGAGATGTGGCCATCTTCAAATGTGGCAAACGGTGTTTCATCACTATGCGGATCTTTTCCATCTCGGATAAAGCTGTAAAAGTTAATCATCATATTTTTCATTGCATCGGGCCAGCCTTCATTATGTCCGCCCGGATGGTGAATGGCGGATTTTGCTTCGTCTGCAAACAAGGATGGGTCGGCCATTAGAATTTCATTCGGTTTGTCACGATGGCCAATCCAAAGTTTTTCCGGTTCTTCCTGGTTCCATTGAGCGGACTGCTGGCTGCCATTTACTTCGAAACTTAGTCTGTTTTTTCTGCCCGCACTCACTTGAGAGACAGTGAAAACCCCTCTTGTTCCATCTTCAAAGTGGACAAGCACTGATGCATAGTCTTCGGTATTGATGGGGATATCTTCATAAGCGGTATCTACTGGTGACTGGCCGCCAAATGTTTCTCCTGTTGAAGACGGTTTTTTCCTGACTGGAATCACGGTCGCCAAATCTGCAAACACTTCAACGATTTTTTTACCTATCACATACTGAACCGTATCACACCAGTGCGATCCGATATCTGCTACTGTACGTGATTTTCCACCGACTTCCGGTGCTAAACGCCAGTTGTAATCTGTTTCATATAACATCCAGTCCTGCAGGTAGCTTCCGTGTACGAGGTTGACTTTGCCAAGCTGTTCTTTTTTAATCATGGAAGCAAGCTGTTTCACAATTGGAAATTGACGGTAATTAAAACATACGCCATGAACGACCTTGTGCTCTTTTGCAAGAGCAAGGAGTTCCGCCGACTCCTCACTTGACATTGCCAGCGGCTTTTCTGACAGCACGTGCTTTCCAGCCAAAACAATCTCTTTATTAATCGGAAAGTGAAGATGATTCGGTGTACAATTATGGACCACTTCTACTTCATCATCTTTGAGCAGGTCCCGGTAATCCCCGTACGCTCTAGGAATTCCGAGCTCTGCTGCTTTCCGTTCTGTCGACTCCTGGCCGTTCCCTGCAATCGCAACCACTTCGGCAAAACCAATTCGTCTAATGGCTTCTATATGAGTGGGCCCAATAAAGCCAGTGCCGATCACACCTACTTTTATTTTCTTCATTTACGCCCCTCCTGTTCGACTTAACGCTTAATTGCTTTTTTACCAAACGCTACAGCCAAGATGATAATCAATCCTTTAATCATCATTTGCTGGCTGACATCAAGACCCATAATGATCAACCCATTGTTAATTGTTCCGATCATTAATGAACCGATGACTGTACCAATGACTGTACCTACGCCGCCGAAAAGGCTTGTTCCGCCGAGAATTACTGCAGCGATAACGGAAAGTTCGTCCCCTTCCCCAAACGTAAAACGCCCGGCATGCATCCGTCCTGCATAAAGCAGCCCGGCAAACCCCGCCATAAAACCAGAACCGAGGAAAACAAGAAGCTTAATGCGTTGTGTTTTTACACCTGAGAATCTTGCAGCGCTTTCATTTCCGCCCGTTGCAAGTGTTTGTCTTCCAAATGATGTCTTGCGCAGTAAAAAATGAGCAATAATGGTTGCTAATACTGTCCAAACTAAAAGAATAGGAATCGGTCCGATATCTCCTGAACCAAATACAAAGTTGAATGTTGCGTCTACAATCGGCACTGGTGCCGTGTCCGTAATCCACATTGCAAGACCTGCGACGGTTCCCATTGTACCAAGCGTCACAAGGAAAGATGGAATCGCCAGTTTTGTTACTAATAAACCATTTACTAATCCAACAAGAAGACCTGTTCCTAAACCAATCGCTACGCCGCCGATCATGCCAAATCCGGCTTGAATGGTTAATGCTGCTGTTAAAGAAGACAATGCGGCAATTGAACCAACAGACAAGTCAATTTCTCCGGTGCTGATAACAAATGTCATCGCAAGACCCATTAATGAAATCATCGCTGTTTGACGAATAATGTTAAGCAAATTGTCCGTAGAAACAAATCCCTGATCATGCAAAGTAACTGAGAAATAAATGATGACACCAATAAAAGCAAGGTAGACAATGTAGTCCCGCCAATCGAATGATTTCTTCTTGCGCGAAACCGTATGGCTGCCCAAAGCAACTGTACCGTTTAAATTAGAATCCTTGGATTGCATGTTGTAATTCCTCCTCTGTTTCAATATCACGTCTTTGCATTTCCTTGATCATTCGCCCTTCATGCATGACTAGTACACGGTCACTTAATGCGAGAAGCTCAGGAAGTTCTGAGGAAATGACCAAAATGGCTTTCCCGCTGTCTGCTAGTTCGCGCACGACATCCACAATCTCAGTTTTCGCTCCGATGTCTACACCAATCGTTGGTTCATCAAGTATTAGCACAGATGGATCATTCGCCAGCCATTTTGCCAGAACAATTTTTTGCTGATTGCCTCCAGATAATAGATTGGTTGTTTTATAAATATCATCTGTTTTAATGTTTAGTTTTCTAACAAAGTCATTGGCCACTTTATTGGCTTTTTTATTATCAATAAAGAAACCTTTCTGCATTTTCGATAAGATCGGCAGAATGATGTTATCTTTCACACTATGTTCTAATACAAGACCCTGTACACGCCGGTCTTCTGGAATAAGCGCTAATCCTGCTTTTATGGCATCCGGTGCATTTTTAATCGTTACCGGCTTACCGTTTACAACGATATCGCCGCTGTCTTTCGGACCTGTTCCGAAGATAGCGCTTACGGTTTCAGTCCGGCCGCTTCCCATCAATCCGGCGATGCCCACGATCTCACCTGGATACAGGTTAAAATTAACACCTTGTACTTTTGACCCTACTGTTAAATTTTTCACTTCCAATACAGGTGCAGCATCTTTTGCATACTCCCGTTCCTTCCATTCAAACGCTTTATCCATACCCGATCCGACAATGTACTGAATAACCATGTCTAGATCGATTTGTTTGCAGTCTTCAGTAGCGACATGTTTTCCGTCGCGTAAAATCGTAATACGGTCACAAATTTCAAGAATCTCATCCATACGATGCGAAATATAAATAATCGCATAGCCTTTTGATTTCAACTGATTAATAAAGGAAAATAAAACTTCTGTTTCTTTTTTTGTTAAAGAAGCGGTTGGCTCGTCCATGACGAGAATTTTGGTTTCCTGCGATAATGCTTTTGCGATTTCAGTCATTTGCCAGTACCCCACTCCAAGGTTTCCGACAAGTTCATTCGGATCAATATCGACTTCTAGCTCTTGAAGCAGTTTTCTTGTTTTTTCAACACATTCTTTATCATTTAATAACCCAATGGATGTTTTATCTTCTCTGGTAAGAAAAATATTTTGTGCCACTGTCAATGTGGGAATCAAGCTGAACTCCTGAAAAATCATCGATATATAATTTTTTCTGGCATCATCTGTATTGTTAATTTCAACGAGCTGGTCATCAATGTAAATTTCGCCTTGATCGGCTGTGTAAACACCTGTTAAAATTTTCATTAATGTCGACTTTCCGGCTCCGTTCCCGCCCATGAGCGCATGAACTTCACCTTTTTTAACAGAGAAATCAACTGAATTGAGTACCGTAATCCCATTAAACGCTTTTGAGATATTTTTCATCGAAAGCATTGGCTTTTCCAATCTCATTCACCTTCTTTATAACAGAGGCTGCGGCTGCAGCCTCTATTTATTTTTTCAAATTCATTATTTTGAAAGATTCACCATTTCGCCTTGTTTCGAAAGATTCACCCATTCGCCTTTTTCCGCTGATTCCAGAATCGCGTCAGAAATCACTGCGATTTGGTAGCCGTCTTCAAAGTCTGGTGAGACGCTTGTGTCTTCCGCAATGGATTTCATAAAGTCATATGTTTCAATAATTTTGGTTTCACCGTAGCCGATTCCAAGTGCCGGGATTGGCCATAAACCTTCTCCGTATGGATGAGCAGGACCTGTGTAAACGGTTCTGAAACCACGGCTGTCGCCCGGATCATCTGAGAAGCATACTTGCAGTTCATCGCGGCGCTCATAGTTAAAGACAAGAGACCCTTTTTCACCGTGAATTTCAAATGTCAGGAAGTTGTTGCGGCCCCATGCGTTGCGGGTTGCTTCAATGCTTCCAACAGCACCATTTTCAAATTTCACGAGTGTCATGAATTCATCATCTACATCAACCACTGCTTTTGGTACATCTTCATCTGCTTTTACTGTTCCAAGCTTATCGACGCCGCCGCTTTGAATTGGTCGTTCGCCAATCCATGTTTTTGCAACAGCGTTTACATCTGAAATCTCCCCGACAAGGTAGCGTGCAAAGTCAATCACGTGTGTTCCGATATCACCAAGTGCACCGGAACCTGCACGGTCTTTTTGGAAGCGCCATGAAAGGGGTGAATTCGGATCAGCCGACCAGTCCTGCAGGTACGTGCCGCGGAAATTCAAAATCTTGCCCAGCTTGCCTTCTTCAATATATTTTTTCGCCAGCGCAACCGCTGGTGTTCTGCGGTAGTTGAACGCAACCATGTGCTTTACGCCTGCTTCTTTTACCGCATCTAGCATGGTTTTCGCTTCCGCTGCATCACGCGCAAGCGGTTTTTCGGAAATAATATGCTTGCCTGCTTTAGCTGCAGCGATCGCAATTTCAGCATGAGAATCATTTGGCGTTACAATGTCGATAATATCGATTTCCGGGTCTTCCACTACTTTTCTCCAGTCTGAAGAATAGTTGTCAAAGCCCAGACGGGCAGCTGCATCTTTTGCCAATTCGTCTGTTACATCTACTACTGTGTGGCGGTGTGGAGTTACTGGAGCCGGCCAGAAAAACATTGGCATCCCTGCATACGCCAGTGCATGCGCTTTCCCCATAAATCCTCCGCCAATCATGCCTACATTAAGTTTTTTCATTTTAGTTTCCTCCTAAATGGTCATTATTTTTATTTTGCAGCACTTTGGACTACTTCTGGTGCCGGCTGACGGTACACTAACTGCCAAGCATCTAATACGTTTTCTTCTGTTACACTCAGCCCTGGAACTGCTACATACGGCGGTACTTCTTTTCCAAGAAGAGCCTGCCCCGCTAAAATAGCTTCGGCGATGCCCTGATCGTACGGAAGCTGAGCTCCAAGTCCTTTAATGCTTCCGCCAGAAGCAATGTCCAGCGCTGCATTCGTACCTAAGTCAACTGTTGTGATCACTAAATCTTCATTTCCTGTTGCCCGGGCTGCCGCTAACACCCCTTCTGCAGGCACATCCCAAATAGCAAAGATGCCATCCAGGTCATTATGTTTAGTCAACATGCCTGAAGCCACTTCTTCACCATCATTTGGGCTTGTGATACCACTCCGTGCAACGATTTCAATATCTGGATACTTTTCTTTGATTGTTGTTTCAAATGCTTCAACACGCTGATTGTTTACAAAGAAGTCAACATCGTGGAAGATAACACCGATTTTCCCTTTGCCGCCAAGTTGTTTAGCCATTGTTTCTGCAGCTGCTACCCCATTTCCGTAGTTATCTGAAGAAACAACGCTTAAATAGTCCTTCCCAGCAGTTAAACCAGTTGGCGGAACATCCATAAACACTAATTTCACGCCGGCTTCAGCCGCTTTTTTAAATGAAGCAGCAGTAGAAGTAGGATCTACAGGCAAGCTGACAATGATATCAGGTGATTTTGCCAGAACCGTTTCAATATCAGCAATTTGTTTTTCGGGCTTAAACTGCCCGTCTGTTACTGCTACTACTTCAATCCCCATTCTTTCAAAAGCAGCTTTTAAGCCGTTTATTTGTGCTGTCGAGTAATCATTTCCTGTGTAGTGCATGACAATAGCCGCTTTGTATTTACCTTCTTTAATTTTTGCCAGTTCTTCTTCAGTCAATTGCAGCTTAATGGCTGAAAAAGCATCTTCCCCGTTTGGACCTTTGCTCAAAATTTCTTGTTCGGATGAAATTTCAGGATTGATTGTCAATGGTCCTGTTTCTTCAAGCTTTACTGCTTTTTGCTGGCTCTCTTCTGTTTTTGAAGCGCTTTCTCCGCCGCATGCAGCAAGCATGAGGCTTCCGCCCAATAACATAGCTGTTAATAGTGAAGATTTTCTTTTCATAGTCCCGTCCCCTTTGTTTGTTAATTCTTTTTATCTATTATTTTTCAAAAGAAGATAAGAAACGCCGGCTTATTTCTGCTCCTTGCTTCGGTACTTCATAGCTGTCCAATTCAACTACAATCCAATCATCGTAACCGGCTTCATTCAGAAGGCGGAGCATCTCATCAAACTTCTGATGACCTTCACCGAGCGGTAGAAACTCACCGTTTTCGTAGTCTTTAAAGTGAATGTACTTAATCCGGTCTGCATACTTGCGGACCACTTCAACCGGATCACCGCCGCCGGCTTCAATATGAGCTGTGTCAGGGCATAAGCCAATCTCTGTAAGCGGCATTAGCTTGTCCAGCTGGTCTGGCGATTCAACATTTGTACCAAGGTGCGGATGATAAGTCGGAATCAATTTATGGTTTTCCGCAATTGCCTTCACTCTATTAAGCGCTTTTCCCAAATCTTCGTAATCGCTTTCCAAAATCCCTTGCGAGCGAACAGCACCGCCGCCGATCACTAAATGACGAGCGCCAAATTCAGCAGCAAGTGCAGATACTTCTTCAATTTTTGTTAATTCTTCTTCCAAAATATCCGGGTAAATAAAGTTCCCGCCTGTATAAACACCAATCAAGGTTAGTTTGTATTTTGTAAGCAACGCTTTAAATTCTTCTTTATTGTCCTTATACTGCATCAGGTTTCCATCAAAAATTTCAAATCCTTTAAAGCCGGCTTCCGAAATGTCCTTTAAAGCTTCCTCGGTAGAGCCATTCGCCAGGTAATAAAGATCTTTAATTGAAGTGACTCCGGCAGGATGACCCACTACCCCGCCCCACGTATTTGTTTGGTATCCAAATTTCATTATTTTTTCCCCCGTTTGAATAGTTTGTAAAAGCACATCAACGAATGCGAATGTGGCTCCACCACCTCCTTAAAATGAGCAGCTTGTGAATTTTAAAGAATCCATGGTAAACGTTTACATTAACTAAAGAAATTATCTGTAGTATAACTACTTTCCTTTTCGTTAAAGCTTTTGCCATCAAAACTTCTAGTGAGGCTGTTTTATTCTGCTCGTAAACGTTTACATCATTTTTTAAAATTTGTTTTTCAATGTCTGCATTTACAGCATGAGTCCCGAAGAACCAGCTTGTTTTCTAAAATGTACTGTGTTTTCTTCATTTTCTGCTTTGTCATGAGGCCTATTAAAAGTTCCATCGCTTTTGTGCCTATGTCAAAAGTCGGCTGTGAGATCGTTGTTAGTCCTGGCTTAAAGATGGCCGAAAACTTTATATTGTCAAAGCCAATAACCGATATGTCGTTCGGAACAGATAATCCTTTTCGCTCAATTGCATTGACAGCACCAAAAGCCATCTCATCGTTCGCCGCAAAAACTGCTGTAGGTGTGTGGCTGTACGCTAAAAGTTTGAGCATCATATTCAAGCCGCTTTTATAAGAAAAGTTACCTTCTTGCACTAATTCGGGTTCAACCTTCAGATTATACTGTGCCATCGCCTGATAAAATCCCTTCATCCTGTCTCTGCTCAGTACGCTATTCATGGGGCCTGAGATAAAGCCTATTCTCTTGTGCCCTAGATTAATCAGATACTCGGTTGCTTTTCGCGCACCGCTGACGTTGTCAATAGAAACTGTCGGAACATTAACGCCTTCCAAGTATTCGCATGCAAGAACGACCGGATACTCAGAGGCTATTTCTTCCACGATATCCGCTTCAATTCCTGCTGTCAGCAAAATCATTCCTGCTGCCTTTTTTTGGCGAAGTATGCTTAAGTATCCCTTCTCACGTTCAGCACTATTGTCTGCATCTCCAAGCAAAACCTGGTAACCGTTTTCGAGAGCTACAAATTCTATTCCTCTCAGCACATCGGAAAAGAATGTATTCGTAATATCCGGGACAACTACTAGAATCGTTGTTGTTTCAGACATTCTCAGCTGGCGGGCCGCTGCATTAGGTTGATAGTTTAAATCTTCGATGACTTCTAATACTTTTTTGATAGTCTCCTTCGCTACCGTTTCCGGTTTGCTTAACACCCTTGATACAGTAGCAATTGAAACATTTGCTTGTTTGGCTACCTCTTTAATTCCTGGCATTTTAGGATTCTCTTTTCTTTTTTGTTTCTGCTTTCTTTGTTTTGTTATAACCGCATTGTAAACGTATTCATTTTGAGTGTCTAACCGGCTTCAAACACAGTTTTCTTCCATTCGACAAGGCATTTTCCAGGTTTCAGACCTAAAAATGATGCGTTTAAACAAAAAAAGTATAAATTTTAAAAAATAAAAAAACTCAGCACCCTAGGCTGAGTTCCATAATTTCTTATGACATATATCTTTGCAATTCATCGATTTTATGCTTTGAAACCTTTGCTGACCGGTCATAATCTTTAAAATATGCTTTATATCCTTGACCCGCTGCTTCGATTTTTATTAAAAACCTCATATTGATGATACAGGATCTATGAGACGCTATAAACCTGGAGTCAAGAGCTTCTTCTAAGCTTGCTAACGTTTCATTTGTTTCGAATTTATTATTTCTTGTATAAATGACGGATTTGCGATCCTCTCTCTCTATAAAGATAATTTCATCAAGCGGAATAAAAATGATATTTTTGTGCTGTTTAATCGTTAAATTCTTTTTAGCAGACGGCTCTTTACCAGCTTTTAGTTTACCGGCTTGTGCAGCCCTCTCTAACGCACTGTATAAACGATTTCGCTCAATTGGCTTTAAAATATAGTCGACAGCTCTTACATTAAATGCCTCAAGTGCATAATCGTCATGGCCGGTAGTAAAAATAACCTGCAAGGATGGAAAAAGTTCTTTACATGCTTTAACTGCTTCCATACCATCCATTAAAGGCATTCCAATATCCACTAAAGCAATATCCGGTTTTTCTTTCGTCACATACTTGATTAATTCTTCACCATTCGTTGCTTCTCCAACAATTTTATAATCAGGTAAACTGCCGATAAAATATCTTAACAGTTTTCTTGAGGCTGCGTCATCCTCAGCGATTAACACTTTCATCCGGTATTTCCCTCTTTCCTTATACTTCTTCTTGAGCTGCTGCTTTTTGAATGATGGCTGGCGCCTCCTTGTTATAAACGAGTTTCCAGGCGTCCAGAATATTTTCTTTTGTTACTCTTAAAGATGGAACAGCCACATAGGGCGGCGCATATTTTCCAATTAACGCATATCCTGCTAGAATGGCTTCAGCGACTCCCTGCTGGTATGGAAGCTGCGCACCCAGTCCCTTTATTAGACCGCCCTGGGCAATTTCCACTGCCACATTTAAGCCCAAATCGGCCGTTGTAATAACCAAATCATTTCTTCCTTCAGCATGAGCAGCTTTTAAGGCTCCTTCAGCTGGCACATCCCACACGACAAAGATACCATTCAAGTTTTGATGCCTTCCAATCATGGAAGCTGCTGCTTTTTGCCCATCGTTCGGACCGTCAATGCCAATGCGGTCAATAATTTGAATTTCAGGATAAGTTTCTTGTATCGTTTTTTCAAATGCTTCTGTTCTTTGTTTGGTTGCAAAAAAATCCTCTTTATAATAAATAACGCCTATATTGCCTTTTCCACCTAATTTATCAGCCATAACATGAGCGGATTCAATACCATTTCCATAGTTGTCTGAGGATACAATACTAACATAATCTTTTCCATGCTGCAGGTTCTTTGGTATATTATCCATGAATACCAGCTTTGTATTTGCCTGGGCTGCTTTTTTATATATGCTTTCCATTCGTGCCGGTTTTACAGGGATACTTATAAGAATATCCGGCCTTTGGGCTAAAATGGCTTCAATATCCGCCACTTGCTTTTCCCAATCAAATTGGGCATCCGTTACCGCTATGATCTCAATCCCCATTTTTTCAAAAGTGGCTTTTACTCCTTCCACTTGGGACTTTGACCAATCGCTTCCGCCATAGTGCATGGCGATGGCTGCTTTGTAGTTCTTTTTCTTGATTTTCTTCAAATCTTCTAAAGATAACTGGAGTGTTTTTGCGGATACAGCTTCTTCCCCGTAAGGTCCTGTGCTTAAAATTTTATGATCTGGGATATTTTGATAAATTGTTTTATTTAACGTTTCCTGCACGACTGTTAAAAACTCTTTTACATTTATGGGTTTTGTCACATAGTTATCAAACCCTTTAGCCAAGGCATATTGAATATCCTCTGGCATCGCGTTTGCACTGACGGCAATAACGGCAATATCCTTCGTTTGTTCATTCCTTTTTAGCCTGTCAAAAACTTCGTAACCATGAATGTCGGGGAGATTAATATCAAGCAAAATTAAATCCACTTTTTTCTTCGCTACGAGTTCTAATCCTTTTTTTCCAGTGGGGGCTGATAAGAGCGTAAAGGAAGGCTGCGATTCAATAATGTTACTTACTAAATGAAAATTGGCCTTATTGTCTTCGATATAGAGCAAGCGGTAGTGCTCTGCTTTATCATTATTTACAGTACGTGGTTCCACCTGTTCACCCCACCTGACAGCGGCTTTTAAATTAGTTGGAACGGGCAGACTAAAAGAAAAATCACTTCCTTTTCCTTTAGTGCTTGTCACACTAATATCCCCTCCCATTAAGTGTACAAGCTGTTTAACGAGAGACAAGCCGATGCCTGTTCCTGCTTCCTTTGTTCCTTCAATTCGATAGAACGGAACAAATATTTTAGTATATTCTTCTTTTGAAAGCCCTATACCTGTATCCACGATATGAACAACCTGCTCGCTCCCTTTTTGATAGCAATCAATTATTATTTTTCCGTAATCTTTGTTATACTTAATGGCATTATCCAGAAGGTTAAGGATTATTTGTTTAAGGCGAATTGGATCAGCAAGAACTAAGGTGTTTTGAAAGGGAGTTAATTGATTATGAATGCTTATGTTCTTTTTCTTTGCAAGCGGCTGAACAATATTGATACATTCGTTCATAACGCTAAGAAGATTAACCTCATCTATTGAAATTTTCAAATTGCCTGTTTCGATTCTCGATAAATCCAATACTTCATTTACTAATTCTAGTAAATGCCTTCCTCCATTTAAAATTTCCTGAACAAAGTCTTGCTGTGTTTCGGTTAACCCCTCTTCTACTTCCAAAAGCTGAGCAAAGCCAAGAATGCCATTTAGCGGCGTACGGAGCTCATGGCTCATTTTAGACAGAAAGTCCGATTTAGCTACATTTGCTTTTTCAGCTTCTTCTTTTGCTTGAATAATCATTTTTTCCATTCTTTTGCTTTCAGTCACATCTTCAAAACCCCACAAATAACCATAATCCTCGTTTTCCTCTTTAAGTGGAACACAGTTACACCGCAGTGTGACAGTTTGATAGATTTCAATCTCTTTTGCTATGCTTTTCTGATTTCCGAGCTTTTCAGTTTCCAGCTCATTCATTTCTTCGTCAAAAAGGCTATGTAGGTTCGGAGCATGATGTCCAATGTATAAATCAATCCCGCCGTCTAACTTGAACATTTCATAAAACTTCTTGTTCATAAGCCTAACCTTTTTATTTCGATCTGTCACAATAATTCCGCTGTCCAGCCGATCAATCAAATTGCGCTGAAAAGCGTAAGAATCCATTAATTTTCTTTCTTGTTGTTTTTGAAATGTAATTTCGGAAAGTGTCACAAGAGCAGAACGTTCATACTTACCCGGTAATGTAAGCGGGTTAGAATTAACAGAAAGCCACTTTGTTTCCTTGTTTTTATCTTTTACTCCTAATATAAAATCTTTAATGGGAGTGCCATTCCGCTGGGTAATGACCCCCGGCAGCTCTGAATAAGGAACCGTTGAGCCGTTTTCTTTTATGTACTCCTGATTTAATTCCTTCATAGAAGATTCTGTAAAATCACCTGTTTTAATCCCGAGCATTTTGTTTGCGCTTTCATTAAGCGTGATGATTTCTCCCCCTGTTTCAATCAGTACCGCTTCAGACATTGTTCCAAGAACCGTCCGATATAAATTTTCTTTTTGTCGGATGTCTTCCTCCATCTTTTTTCTTTTTGTGATGTCAATACACGTTCCGACTATTTCAACCACTTTCCCTTCTGAAACCAAAGGTCTTAAATATGTCACATACTGTATATTATTATACACACCTTCGTATTCTACAAAACGGCCTTCCCACGCTTTTTCGTAATATGTAATTAATAAGTTTGCCATCTCAATGTCATCTGGATACATTTCATATAATGTTTTTCCAATAAGCCCTTCTGGGTGAAAATTCATCTTATAAAGTAATTCGCCTTCAGAAAATGTATGGATAAACTTGTTATTTTTGCGTCTGAACTTAAATATCATCCCCGTGTCCTGAAAGCCTGCCTCTGAAACATATCCTGAATCCTTCATTTGATTCTCTCCTCACTTGTTAAAAAACAAAATAAAAGTAAAAAATTCTTAACAGTAATTCTGGCATTGGCATGGCTGAATGACAACCCTTTCCTTAAAAAACGATTTTTTATTGGCTTGTTTTACACTAAATGAATGGTCTATTATATCAATGCTTCATTTTTACATCCACTGGATAGCTGACCGCTGTACCTATAGAAAATACCTCCAAGTTGGCTTTTTAGATAGCGAACTTTATGAAAAAAAGGGAAATGGTATATGTCTGTGGCAGTTTCCTTTGAACCGAAGGTAGTTTCCTCTTCTTCTAAAGTGATAGGTGTAGACGTAGAGCTACATTATTTAACTGTTGCTTCAATAGGGACAAATTCATTGTTTTTCAAAGGATATTAAAGAAATCGATGTTATGAAAGGAGCGGATTTCTTTTAATTCTCCTTCTTCAAGTAAAGATGTATCGATATTGTACTTACAGCTGTATAGAAAAAGTACATTATTATCTTTACGCTCAAATAAAGATGGAAAGGAGAATGCAGATGGCCAGTATTCGCAAGTATAAAAAAAGCGGTGAGAAAAAAGCGTATTATGAATTCCGCATTCGCTATAAAGATCCTATAACTCATGAATATAAAGAAAAATCAAAGAGAGGTTTTACGTCGTCAATCGAGGCTCAAATTGCTGCTGCAGAAGAAGAAAAAAGAATTTTGGAAGGCTTCGAAGTAAATGAAAAAGTATACACCCTGGAATCATTCTTAACAAACTGGCTGCTTGAGTACAAAAAAGGTTCGGTCCGTAAAAACACGTACCTCGTACATGAAAGGAATATCCAAAATCATATTATTCCATATTTTCAAAATCTCTTGTTAAAAGATTTAAAGCCCATTATGTATCAAAAGTTTTTAAATCACCTGACTGATAAAGACTACAGCAAACGGACCGTAGAAATTGTACATGGAACAATATATAACGCAATGAGCAAAGCAGTTATTCTTGGCATTCTACAAAAAAATCCCTGCTTGGGGGCGACCGTTAAAGGCACGGAAAAGCAAAAAGAAATCCAATTCATCGATTCCGCCGACATTCCGGCCTTTTTACAGGCAGCCTACCAGGACAACTATCTTTACTGGCTCTTTTTTCTGGTGCTTATTGAAACTGGGATGCGTAAGGGAGAAGCCGCTGCCCTCCAATGGACAGATATTGATTTAAAAGGAAAAACTATTTCTATTAATAAAACACTGGACTTTGATCCCAAAGAAGACGAAGAATTGTTTGGAGACACAAAAACACATAAGTCAAAACGAATCATCACGATTAGCCAATCTTTGACCAATACCTTTCAGTTTCATTTAAAATACCAGAATCAAAATAAGCTGGCATTAAAAGAGATTTACCACCATGATTTAAATCTTGTTCTGTGCCGTAATGATGGCAATATTATGTCTAAGTCTACTCTCTTTAATTCCTTTGCCCGTATTTTAAAAAAAGCTGATCTCCCCCAGCTTTCTATCCATTCGCTGCGCCATACCCACGCAGTTCTTTTGCTGGAATCTGGCGCTGACATGAAATATATACAGGAACGCCTTGGTCATGGGAGTATGGGTATTACCGCAGATGTGTACTCCCACATTTCGAAAAAGCTGGAACAGGGGAACCTACAAAGGTACGAGGATGATTCCGAACGGCTTTTTAAAAGAGAATAACATCTTGTGGGTGCTTTGTGGATGCGGGGTTTCCCGCACTCTTTTTTTAAGTGTTTTACCCACAATTTAAAACAAAGAAAAACCCCTTGAAGCCATACGGCTCAAGGGGTTGGGTTTCTTAGTACATTGACATGTACTGTTCGCGCTCCCATGGGTGTACTTGTGTTCTAAACATATCCCATTCGATTTCTTTTGCTTCGATGAAGTGCTCAAGAATGTGCTCGCCCAGCGCGTTTTTGATGGTATTGTTTTTCTTTAATACATCAAGTGCAATTGACAAGTTTGATGGAAGATCACGTACGCCTTCTGCTTCGCGCTCTTCTTTGTCCATTGCGTAGATGTTGCGGTCTACTGGAGCTGGAGCATCCATTTTGTTTTTGATTCCGTCAAGGCCTGCCGCTAGAAGAACAGCCATTGCAAGGTACGGATTCGCTGCCGGGTCAACAGAACGCACTTCTACACGTGTGCTCATGCCGCGTGATGCCGGGATACGGATCAATGGGCTGCGGTTTTGACCAGACCATGCAACGTAGCAAGGAGCTTCGTAGCCTGGTACAAGGCGTTTGTAAGAGTTAACAGTTGGATTACAGATTGCTGTGAACGCTTCTGCGTTTTTCACAGTACCTGCGATAAACTGGTAAGCTGTTTCGCTTAGCTTCAATTCGCCGCTTTCGTCAAAGAACGCGTTTTGACCGTCTTTGAATAGAGACAAGTTCATGTGCATACCAGAGCCGTTTACGCCGAACAATGGTTTTGGCATAAATGTCGCGTGCAAGCCGTGCTTGCGGGCGATTGTTTTCACAACTAGTTTAAATGTTTGGATGTTATCACAAGCTGTAACAGCATCCGCATATTTAAAGTCGATTTCGTGCTGACCCGGTGCTACTTCGTGGTGAGATGCTTCGATTTCAAAGCCCATTTCTTCAAGCTCAAGCACGATATCGCGGCGGCAGTTTTCGCCAAGATCTGTTGGCGCAAGGTCAAAGTATCCGCCATTATCATTTAGCTCAAGTGTTGGTTCACCTTTTTCATCCAATTTGAACAGGAAGAATTCCGGCTCAGGCCCAAGATTGAAATCTGTGAAGCCAAGCTCTTTCATCTCTTGCAATACACGTTTTAAGTTTGCACGAGGGTCACCCTGGAACGGCTCTCCTTCAGGTGTATAGATATCACAGATAAGACGTGCTACTTTTCCTTTTTCTGCAGTCCAAGGGAAAACCACCCAAGTGTCAAGATCCGGATAAAGATTCATGTCTGATTCTTCAATACGCACGAAACCTTCAATGGAAGATCCGTCAAACATCATTTTGTTGTCAAGCGCTTTGTCAAGCTGGCTCACTGGAATCTCTACATTTTTGATTGTGCCCAGAATATCTGTGAACTGAAGACGAATATATTTGACGTCTTGTTCTTTTGCTAAGCGCTGAATGTCTTCACGTGTGTACTTACCCATTTGTATCCATTCCTCCTCAAATATGTAAACCTTGTATGCAAAAGATTAGTGAAAAAACCGCCGGTCCATTCCCGAAGAACGATTGAAGCGCCCTGCATTGATCAGCTCTTTGCGAAGCAGCTTGCGAAGTTCCTCATCGGTGAACTCTTTTTTCGATTTTTGGCCACTATCTTTTGTTTCTAATTCGATCTCCTGCGACTCGTCTTTAAGCAGGATTTTTTTAATTCCGGCCATATTGATGCCCTGGTCCAAAAGGTCTTTTACTTCCAACAGGCGGTCAATATCGTTCAATGAATAGAGACGCCGATTTCCATCAGAACGATCCGGAGTAATTAACTGATGCTGCTCATAATAGCGAATCTGCCTCGCGGTTAAATCCGTTAATTTCATGACGGTTCCCATTGGAAAAAGCGGCATTGTCCGGCGTATTTGGCTGCTCATGTTATCCCCTCCTTTTTCTTATCTGATCTGATAAACTTACTATAAATCATGTGATATCATTTGTCAACTTAATGTAACGTTTTATCACACAATTTTATTTATAGTTGAAAAGGTTGTCAGATTCTCTTTGTTTCAATTAAATAATCAATTGCACTGGCTACTGCAATTTTCACGTGGGCGTACGTAAGTCCCCCCTGCACGTATGCAGCATACGGCGGACGCAGCGGCCCGTCTGCGGTCAGTTCGATACTGGCCCCCTGCACGAATGTGCCTGCCGCCATAATCACATCGTCCTCATAGCCCGGCATATAAGCAGGCTGCGGGGTTACATGCGAATTTACAGGCGAAGCAAACTGGATCGCCTGGCAAAACGCGACCATTTTATCACGGTCGCCAAACTCTACCGCCTGAATTAAATCGGTGCGCGGCTCATTCCAGGCCGGTGTCGTATTCATGCCAAACCCTTCAAGTATCGCGGCTGTAAATACTGCTCCTTTTAAACTTTCTGCTACTACATGGGGAGCGAGAAACAGGCCCTGATACATTTCAGGCAGACTGTAAAGGCTCGCGCCTGCTTCTGCTCCGATTCCAGGTGAGGTCATCCGGTAAGAGCAGCTTTCTACATACTCTTTTTTGCCGACAATATAGCCGCCTGTTTTGGCAAGTCCGCCGCCCGGATTTTTAATCAGTGAGCCTGCCATTAAATCGGCACCGGCATGCAGCGGCTCTTCCCGCTCAACAAATTCACCGTAGCAGTTGTCTACAAATACGACTGCCTCGGGCTTAATGTTCTTTACAAATGAAATCATTTCCCGAATGTCTTCTATTGTAAAGGATGGACGTAAAGCATAGCCTTTCGAGCGCTGAATGGCAATCATTTTCGTCCGGTCGTTAATACTCTCGCGAATACGGTCAAAATCCGGTCGGCCGCTTTCCGTTAAATTAATGTGCTCATATGAAATGCCAAATTCACGAAGTGATCCGTTTGATGGCTCGTTGATGCCAATGATTTCATCCAATGTGTCATACGGTTTACCGGTTATATAAAGCAGTTCATCGCCGGGGCGCAAAATGCCAAACAATGAAATGGTAATAGCATGCGTACCGGAAATAATTTGTGGGCGTACCAGGGCACTTTCGCCGCCGAATACATCTGCGTATACACGTTCAAGTGTGTCCCTTCCTGCATCATCATAACCATATCCGGTAGAAGGGTTAAAGTGAAAATCACTTACCTGGTTGGATTGAAAGCTTTTCAATACACGAAATTGATTGAACTCTGCCCGCTCGTCAATCTGCCGGTGAATGTCGGCGATTTTGGCTTCTGCTTCTGCTGCTTTTTGGCGAATAGCGTCACCGTTTTTTAACAAATCAAACATGCTGGTCATAATTGTGTTCCTACTTTCTTGTTCGCTTGTTTCATCATAGCAAAATACCGCTTTTCTTAAAAGAAAAAGTAGATGCCGGTTAAGAGAATCGTTTATAATAGAAAACGAACATTAAACATTTTAAGCGAAGGAAGGTTCGGAATGGAGCTTACATGGGATGTTTTTACGGTCATTGGCACGATCGCCTTTGCGATCTCTGGCGCCATTGTAGCGATGGAGGAAGAGTATGACTTGTTTGGTATATATATTTTAGGCATGATTACCGCGTTTGGCGGCGGGGCGATCCGGAATTTATTAATTGGGGTGCCGGTTTCAGCACTATGGGAGCAGGGAGAGTTTTTCACCATTGCTGCGCTTTCGATTACAGCTGTTATTCTTTTTCCACAAAATCTTCTCCGCCACTGGCCGGTATGGGGAAACTTTTTTGATGCGATCGGTCTGGCTGCTTTTGCTGTACAGGGTGCCTTATACGCATCCGGCATGAATCACCCGCTTAGTGCTGTCGTGGTTGCAGCGGTGCTGACCGGAAGCGGCGGAGGGCTTGTACGCGATGTGCTGGCACAGCGGAAGCCTGCTTTGCTGCGGGATGAGGTATACGGGGTCTGGGCAGCGCTGGCCGGCTTGATTATTGCCCTTGGCGGTGCATCGACACCGTCGCAGATGATCATTTTATTTCTTTTTATTACTGTGCTGCGTATTCTTTCTTACAAATATGGCTGGCATTTGCCAAAGCGTACCGTTAAACTGTAAACGCCCGTCTTGGACGGGTTGTTTTGTGCAATAAAAAAGAATCCGTTTATTGAACGGATTCCGTTTTCAGAAGAAATTGATCTCCTTTTCCTGCTTTCATAGCGTCTTCTGTCAGCAGGGAGTGGAGCATCATGTCGTTGAAAATACGTGCGATATCTTCAAGAGACAATTCTCCTTCTTTTTTAAACCATTTGTACATCCAGTTGATCATTCCCATAATCGCCATCGTTGAAATTTCAGCCGGGACTTCCAAACGGAAGTCTCCGCTCTCCTGGCCTTCACGAATGATTTGCAGCAGCAGCTGACGGTACTGATCACGCTTTTCGTTAATCTGCTTTTCAAAATCACCTTTTAAATACGTACTTTCCTGATAAAACACCGTAATATGCGATTTATACAAATCAAAAATTTTCGTAAATGACGTAATAATACCGCACATTCGTGATACAGGATCTGCTTCTTTTTCGTACGATTCCTTGGCTTTATTGAGCAAATACGAAATAAACACGTCATGGATATGGTACAGCAGTTCATCTTTTGACCGGAAATTATGATAAAATCCGCCTTTCGATGTGCCGCATTCGTCTACAATCTGGTCGATCGTCACTCCATGATAACCGTATTTTTCAAACATGATTAAAGCGGTTTCAATGATTCTTTCTTTCACAGGCTTTTTTTTCATCTTCATCATCCTTTTGGACATTCTATCATATGTTTTTTTATTGTGACAATTGAAAATCTTCCCCTTTCAGTGTTTTCAGCTCTTTTTTTGAATGAGCCGTCTGCTTCATCAGCCGGATTGCTTGACGCCGGGCGGCTTTTTCAATTAACGTCCGAACATTCCGCCCGTTTGCAAAACGGAAGCCGGCTCTTCTTTTTTCCTGTTCAATCATTGCTTGAAGCGTGGCTCGGCCGTCCCGGTCGATTTCATAGTTTTTTTCTTTGGCGATTACATCCGCAATTTCAAGCAGCTCCTCTGTGGAATAATCCGGAAAATGATGGACAATCGGGAATCTGGACTGAAGGCCCGGGTTCATCGACAAAAAGTGCGCCATCTCCCGCGGGTAGCCGGCGAGAATTAAAATAAAGCTGTTTTGATGATCCTCCATTTGTTTCACAAGTGTATCAATCGCTTCCTTGCCAAAGTCTTTTTCTCCGCCTCTTGCCAAAGAGTAGGCTTCATCAATAAACAATACACCGCCCAGGGATTTTTTGACGAGATCACGTGTTTTTTGTGCTGTGTGGCCGATATATTCCCCCACCAGGTCTGCCCGCTCTGCTTCAATAAAATGACCCTTTTCAAGAAGACCAATTCTCTTAAACATTGAAGCAAATAGCCTGGCAGCGGTGGTTTTTCCGGTTCCCGGGTTGCCGGTAAACAGCATATGCAGCATCTGTCCACGTGTATCAATGCCAGCTTCGATGCGTTTTTTGCTAATATAAGCGGCTGCATACAATTCCCGTATGAGTATTTTCAGGCCATTCAGGCCAATCAAGGCGTCCATTTCTTCTTCGATCTTACGGAGCAGCCCATGCTCTGGATGTTCCGGCCAGCCGTCCGCCAGCGGTGCTGGCTTTTCTTTTGGGTTGAGGACGACATGAATACGGCCTTCCTTGTTTGTCTGCTTCATGCTGCGCCCCTCCTTTATAAGAAAAGATATGCAGACGCACAAAAAAAAGACCCGCTCAAGGGCGGATCTCTGGAGTCTTTGGTTATTGTTCTTCAAAATTCAAGTTCACGCTGCGCTGAGGAGCAAATGTCGAAATGGCATGTTTAAACACAAGCTGCTGTTTCCCATCGGTTTCTACAAGAACGGTAAAGTTATCAAATCCTTTAATCAGCCCGCGCAATTGAAACCCATTAAGTAAAAATACGGTAACCATTGTGCTTTCTTTACGCAGCTGGTTTAGAAATTGGTCCTGAATGTTAATTGGCTGTTTCATGCTTCGTTCCTCCTCTTTCTCTCTGAATCCATTATTATTAATTCTACCTTAGATTCAGCTTTCCTGCCAGCAGGGAACAAATTTGTTGTTTTTTTTCTTTTCTTGAAGCTTCATCCGTTACATCAAACCAGTCAATGTCCATTTTATTGCGGAACCAGGTAAGCTGGCGTTTGGCGTACCGGCGCGAATTTTGTTTAAGCACCTCCAGCGCTTCTTCAAGAGGTTGCTCCCCGCGCAGGAACGGAAACAGCTCTTTGTAGCCAATCGCCTGAACGGCCGGCACATCAGACAGCTGCTGGCGGTACAGCCATTCTGCTTCCTTCAGCAGCCCCTGCTCGACCATCAAATTCACCCGGCGGTTGATTCGGTCATACAGCACGGCCCGGTCCATCGTCAGCCCGATCATGGCGCTTTCGTATTTTTCTGCCGGTGCTTCGGCACTTGGCCGCTCGGATGGAAGCTCACCGGTCGTCCGGTAAATTTCCAGTGCCCGAATGGTCCGGCGTACGTTGTTTGGATGAAACGTGGCAGCTGTTACAGGGTCCACCCGCTTCAGCTCATCATGGAGCGCCTGTGCCCCTATTCTGTCCGCTTCTGCTTCAAGAGCTTCCCGTACAGTGCCGTCTGCCTCTTCCGGGGCAAATTGGTAGTCATATAACACAGATTGAATATAAAGACCCGTGCCGCCGCATATAATGGGCAGCCGTCCCCGCGCGTTGATGTCCGCGATTTTTTCGCGGGCGAGCTGCTGAAACTCGGCAGCAGAAAAAGATTCATCTACATTTTTAATATCAATTAAGTGATGCGGGACCCCGTCCATTTCTTCTTCTGTTACTTTTGCAGTTCCAACGGAAAGACCCCGGTAAATCTGCATAGAATCCCCGCTGATCACCTCACCGTCAAATTGTTTGGCCAGGTGAATGCTTAAATCGGTTTTTCCGGATGCTGTCGGGCCAATCACGACAGCGACTTTGTTTTTTGTCACGTTTTTCACAGCCTTTTATGGATAAGTATCCTTATTATAGCGGATACGGACCCTTACGAACAGGCATCGATTTCTTTTTGAAGCTCTGTGGCATGTCTCGCTCTTTCTTCTTCTGACCAGCCGAACAGCCGGGCCATTTTATTTATCACCTGCTCTTTGTACGCGAGGACCGTGTGGATATCAAACAGCAGGGCTCCTGTACGGCGGATAAAAAAGTCTGCCGGCGTATAGGCCATTTCTTCCTCGATCGCATAGATAAGCTGCGCGTTTAACAAGTCCGGCAGTTCGCTGTCTTCCTTGTAAGCAAACACTTTTTCCGCGTTGGACCCGTACATACGGGCAATTTTCTCTGCATCTTTTTGAGTAAAGCCTTTAGCCACGCCGGCTGCTGCTTTCGCTTGCACAAAAGCCGGGAAGTTCGCCGAGCCGCCCACATCACCGCCTGAGATCGGCAGATGCTTCGTCTGGGATGAACTATAGAGAATACCCTTTTCCTCCTTCAGCCGCTTGGCAACCAGATCCACAATCGTTTGGGCCATTTTCCGGTAGCCGGTCAATTTCCCGCCGGCAATTGTCAGCAGGCCGGATTCTGTTTCCCAAATTTCATCTTTGCGGGAAATTCCAGATGGATCTTTGCCTTCCTCATAAATAAGTGGACGGACACCTGACCAGGACGACTCGATATCCGCTTCCTCTACCTGTACAGAAGGGAACATAAACCGGATCGCATTGAGCAGGTAAGCACGGTCTTCCGCTGTAATGTCTGGACGGATCGGATCGGTATTGTAAAAAGTATCAGTTGTACCGACATACGTTTTGCCGTCACGCGGAATCGCAAACACCATCCGCTTATCCGGTGTATCAAAGTAAACAGCCTGCTGAAGCGGAAAAACGGACTGATCGATAACAATATGAACGCCTTTTGTCATGCGGAGGTGCTTGCCGTTTTCACTTCCGTCTTTTTTGCGCACTTCATCTACCCACGGGCCGGAAGCGTTGACCACTTTGGCGGCCGTAATAGTCAGCGCCCGGCCGGTTAATTGATCAACGGCTTGAACGCCGGTTACTTTGCCGTCCTTATACGTAAAGCCTTCCGCTTTCACATAGTTCAGGCAGCGTGCACCTTTTTCAGCCGCCCGCTTCATCACCTCAAGTGTCAGACGCGCATCATCTGTCCGGTACTCCACATAGTAACCGCCGCCTTTTAATCCTTCACGCTTTACAAGTGGTTCCTGCTTCAGCGTTTCCGAAGCCGAAAACATTTTCCGGCGCTCCGACCGCTTGACGCCTGCCAAAAAGTCATAAACGCGGAGGCCGAGAGACGTAGAAAGCGGGCCGAACGTGCCGCCAGCGTGAAACGGAAGCAGCATCCATTCCGGTGTGGTTACGTGCGGGCCGTTTTCATATACGATCGCCCGCTCCTTGCCGACCTCTGCCACCATTTTCACTTCAAATTGTTTTAAGTAGCGAAGGCCGCCGTGCACAAGCTTTGTGGAACGGCTCGACGTACCTGCCGCAAAATCCTGCATATCGATTAAAGCGGTTTTCATGCCGCGCATGGAAGCATCCAGGGCAATACCGGCGCCGGTGATACCGCCGCCAATGACGAGAATGTCATACTGCTCGTTTTGCAATGCCTGTATCGCTTCTGACCGCTGGTGATTTGTGAACTTCATTTTGTCATCCCCTTAATGTGGTTGTTTCTTTTATACCCTCGGATAAACAAAAAGAGACCTGAAAGAACAAAACAGCGCTGCTGTTTTGCTTTCAGGTCTCTCCCGTTTCTCCGGACAATGTATTAACTTGTCTTTATTGTATCATTAGTGTTATTGAAACGCAATAGCAGCCTTTATCGCTTTTTTCCAGCCTGCGTACAATGCTTCACGGACATCTTCTGTTATTTCTGGCTCGAACGTGCGGGCTACCTGCCAGTTTTGCGCAATTTCTGACCGGTCATTCCAGAAACCAACCGCCAGCCCTGCCAGGTACGCCGAACCAAGAGCCGTTGTTTCGTTAATTTGTGTCCGCTCTACCGGCACATCCAGAATATCGCTCTGGAACTGCATTAAAAAGGCGTTCATGACGGCACCACCATCCACACGAAGCGCTTTTAGCGAAATGCCAGAGTCTGCTTCCATCGCTTCAAGTACATCTCTCGTTTGATATGCAAGGGACTCAAGCACTGCACGGATAAAATGCTCTTTCTCCGTTCCGCGTGTGACACCAAACATGGCGCCGCGCACATCACTTTCCCAGTATGGCGTGCCCAGCCCCACGAAAGCCGGCACCACATAAACACCATCGGTTGAGTCTACCCGCTCTGCATATTTCTCACTGTCTGCAGCTGTTTTGATCATCCGCATGCCGTCACGCAGCCACTGAATCGCAGAACCCGCTACAAAAATACTTCCTTCAAGGGCATATTCTACTTTTCCATCAACGCCCCAGGCAATTGTTGTCAGCAGACCATGCTCTGACTTCACAGCTGTTTCACCGGTGTTCATCAGCATAAAGCAGCCGGTGCCGTATGTGTTTTTCGCCATTCCCTTTTCGAAGCACGCTTGTCCAAACAGCGCTGCCTGCTGGTCTCCTGCCGCACCGGCAACCGGGATTTCCTGTCCAAAAAAGTGAAATGGCGCCGTTTTTCCATATGCTTCAGAAGAAGGGCGAACGTCTGGCAGCAGCTGCTTTGGCACCGTTAAAATGTCAAGCAGCTCTTCGTCCCATTCCAGCGTATGAATGTTGAACATCAGTGTCCGTGCCGCATTTGAATAATCGGTCACGTGCGCTTTTCCGCCTGTCAGCTTCCAAATCAGCCATGTATCAATTGTACCGAATAATAATTCTCCTCTTTCCGCCCGCTCGCGTGCTTCTTCCACATGATCCAAAAGCCATTTTACTTTTGTTCCGGAAAAATAAGGGTCAACCAGAAGCCCTGTTTTATCACGGAATGTTTGTTCATGGCCTTTCGCTTTAATATCCGCGCAGATGTCTGCCGTCTGGCGTGATTGCCAGACGATAGCGTGATAAATAGGACGCCCCGTTTCTTTATCCCAGACGACCGCTGTTTCACGCTGATTGGTAATGCCGATCGCTTCAATTTGGTCGGCATGAATGTCCACTTCACTCAATACCGTTGCGATACAGGATAAAACGGACGCCCAAATTTCGTTTGCATCATGCTCCACCCAGCCCGGGTTTGGAAAATACTGCTTAAATTCTTTTTGTGCAGAATGAACAATTTCTCCTGCTTTATTAAACAAAATCGCCCGTGAGCTTGTTGTTCCCTGATCAATTGACATGATGTATTTTTCCATTTCAAAATCCCCCTTATTTATGTGTATAGCTTTGCACAGCAGGCCCCGCTGAAGCAAGCCTGATCATTAAAATAAAAACAACCGATAGCGCCAGTGTTATGAAAAAGGCGCCTGTTCCTTCATTTAAGAGAAATCTTTTATAAAAAAGGCTGCCAGAACCGAGCCCAAAACCGGCTCGACCACCGGACCCAGGCATACTTCCAGTTTGAACCTCCCTTACCGGCAATCGGAAGCAGGAAATGTGCGATGCGCGGACCAAGTTCACGAGCGGGGTTGATTGCATAGCCCGTGATACCTCCCAGCGACAGCCCAATGACAATGATTAAAAAGCCGACAATTAATGGATTCAGGCCGTCTGTAATCTTATTTGCTCCAATGATTAATAATCCACTCATTAACATAAAGGTTTCGATTAATTCACTCACTACGCTGGCATACGGGCGGTTAACCGCCGGTGATGTAGCAAAAACGCCAAGCTTCGCGCCAGGATCGTCCGTTTCTTTCCAATGTAGAAGAAAATGCAGAAATACAACCGCCGATCCGATAATGACACCGATCATTTGAGCTGTTATATACGATACAACATTGCCCATGGAGAGAAACCGGTAATCAGCAGTGCGATCGTAACTTTTAGTGCACTCCGCTGGCTCCGCCTGCCGCATACGCAGCCAGTGTAACGGTCAGTCCTCGGCTAAATACAATCACCAATCACCCTTCTCTGTTGGCAAATGATTTTTTTAAACTTTTATTAGCGTAACACACCCACCCTAAAAATAAGGGGTGTCGCCGTTCCGATCCACTCTCTCACAAATGGTGTTATTTTGTTTTTATTCCTTCGCCTCTTTGTTCCGCCTTTACGCCCGGGACGCCTTATAGCAGAAAACAAAAAAACTCACACTGGCCCCCTTGAAGGGTGTCAATGTGAGTCTCCATGTTCTCGGCCACAAATTTATGAACTTGTTGTTTATGATAACGCTAGCTGAAAGCGGTGTCAAATGTTTTTAAAAAATGTTGAAAAAGCGCGATAATGGGTATGGGAAAGAAAAGGAGGAATAAAGATGAAAATCGAATTGGAAAAATTAAAGCAGGACAAGCAGTTCACCGATAAAAAGCTGTATAAAGCAGAATTGGAAAGGTACCAGCGACGCCTGCTTGCCCTGCAGCAAACCTTGTTTCATGAAAAAATCGGTTTGATCATTGCGTTTGAAGGTATGGACGCAGCTGGAAAAGGTGGTGCCATCAAACGAATGAATGAACAGCTTGATCCGCGCGGCGTACTCGTTCATCCTATTTCAGCTCCTCAGCCGCATGAGCTGCGTTATCACTATATGCAGCGTTTTTGGCGCAAGCTGCCACAGCACGGTCAGATTGGGATTTTTGACCGTTCCTGGTACGGACGCGTGCTCGTTGAGCGGATTGAAGGTTATGCTGTCGATCGCGAATGGAAGCGGGCATATGACGAAATTAATGCATTCGAAAAGTCATTAACAGACGAACGGTACATAATGATGAAATTTTGGGTGCAAATTTCAAAAGATGAGCAGCTGCGCCGATTTGAAGAGCGTCAGCAAAACCCTTTAAAGCGATGGAAAATTACCGATGAGGATTGGCGCAATCGGAAAAAATGGGATCTATACGTAGAAGCTGCTGAAGAAATGCTCCAAAAAACAGATTTTGCACACGCACCCTGGTATGTGATCGAAGGAAATAATAAAAAGTACGCACGGGTAGACATTCTTCAAAAAGCTGTCTCACATATTGAAGAGTCGCTGAAGCAGCTTGGGCTGTCGCTTCCGAATTATGGTCTTTACGGTGCTAACTAAACAAGCGCAGCCTTATTGGCTGCGCTTGTTTTAGCTCCCGGCAAATTCCTTCCACAGAGCAATGTCTGATGTAGTCACCGCCGACGCACCTGCCGAAAGAGCGGCTTCTACCTCCGCTTTCGTTTCAATAAGACCCCCGGCAAAAACCGGTTTACCCGTTTCACGGCGAATGAGCTCAATAATTTTTGGCGCTACACCCGGCAGCACTTCAATAAAGTCTGGTTCTGCTTTTTGTGCAAGCCGAACACTTCTATTGACCGCATTCGAATCTAGAATAAATGCGCGCTGCGTGGCAATAAGTCCTTTTTGCCTTGCTTTGATGAGGGCACTTCCTTTTGTGGAAATGATCCCGTACGGCTTGGCATACCGGGCAATAAATTCAACGCCGTGCTCATCACCGGCAAGCCCATTAATTAAATCGAGGTGAATAAACATCTTTTTTCCATTCTTCTGGGCGAGGTCAAGCACGCTTTTTACCTGCCCGATATGCAGATCTAAAAACACGCCATACTCATACTTCATGGAGAGCATTTTTTCAAAATCTTTCATTGACCGGATTGCCGGCAAAATTGCTTGTCCATTAAAGAACATGCTGCCACCTCTTTACATGATTCGTTTAAACATTTTTTCAATATCGTAGTTGGACAGATGAATGATAATCGGCCGGCCGTGTGGGCAGGTAAAAGGATCTTCACTGTGGCGCAGATCGGCCAGCAGCTGCTCAATTTCATCGTTTCGCAGATGGCGATTTGCTTTAATCGATCCTTTACAGCTCATTAAAATAGCCGCTTCCTCACGGATTTTTTTCACATCCGGCTTTTTCATTGCCAGCACTTCTTCAATCATTTCTTCGATTACATCGCGTTCTTCATTTTTTGGAAACCAGACGGGGTGAGAGCGGACAACGTACGATTTGTCGCCAAACGGCTCTAGAAACACCCCAACACCTTCAAGTGCAGCCCGATTTTCTTCAATTTTCATAAACTCGTCTGCTGAAAAATTAAATGTCAGCGGAATCAGCAGCTCCTGCAGCTCCGGTTCTGTCTGTCCGACTTTTTCCCGGAAATATTCATATTTTAACCGCTCCTGAGCAGCATGCTGGTCGATCATATACAAGCCATTTTCATTTTGGGCAAAAATATATGTGCCATGCATCTGGCCAATCGGATACAGCATCGGCATGCGCTCAGCCGGCTGCTCCGGCACGCTCGGTGCCTGTTCTTTTGTATGAACCGGCTCCGGTGCTATAGGCGGCTCAGGAAGGATGTCGTCAAAGATCGTTTCCGGCGGTGCTTCCTTAACAGGTTCCTCGTAATACTCCGGCTTATATAGCTTTTCTACTTCTTTGGCCGGCGGCATGGACGGTTTGCGCGGAGGCGGTGCATCAAATTGAAAGGCCGGCTGCTCTGTAAAGTCTTTCCGTTTTTTCAGTACAGGCAGTGCATCTGGAATCAACGTTTCCTTGCGCAGCGCTTCTTTAATAGAAGAGGCGATGAGCGTACAAAGCTCTGCTTCTTTACTGAATCGTACCTCTAGTTTTGCCGGGTGCACATTTACATCAACGAGCAGCGGGTCCATTTCGATATTTAATAGTACAATCGGATAGCGTCCGACCGGTAAAAAGGTGTGATAGCCTTCTAAAATGGCGTTGGAGACCTTGAAATTTTTAATAAACCGCCCATTGACGATCATGGACATGTAATTTCGCGACGCACGCGTGACTTCCGGGAGCGACACGAAGCCGGACAGCCGAAAGTCAAGCGACTGCGCCTGGACCGGGATCATCTGCTTGGCAATAGATGTTCCGTAAATAGCCGCAAGCACCTGTCTCGCATCGCCGTTTCCGTTTGTTTTCAGCAGCTCACGGCCGTTATGACGGAGTCGGAATGAAACGTCTGGACGGCTCAGCGCCATTCGGTTAACGCCATCCGTAATATTACCGAGTTCGGTATGAACACTTTTCATGTATTTGAGCCGTGCCGGCGTGTTAAAAAATAGGTTAGACACGGTTATGTCCGTTCCTTTGCGGGCAGGACCGGGCTGTTTTGATTGGATCGCACCTCCAGACAAGATAATTTCGGTTCCGGCACCGCTCCCTGTAGAGGTAGCCATCGTTACATCAGATACCGAGGCAATACTGGGCAGAGCTTCCCCGCGAAAGCCGAGCGTACGAATACGAAACAAATCATTTTCATCTTTAATTTTGCTTGTCGCATGCCGATAAAAAGCCCGCTCCACATCATCCGGCTCGATGCCCGAGCCGTTATCCGTAATGCGGATCAGCCCAAGACCGGCTTCTTCCACATCAATTTCAATCACTGTGCTTCCTGCATCGAGCGCATTTTCCGTTAATTCTTTTACAACAGAGGCCGGCCGCTCTACTACTTCACCGGCCGCAATTTTATTTGACAGTGACTCATCGAGCTGGCGAATAATCCCCATTTTGGCTCACCTCATTTTTTTGCTTCTTTTTGTAGTGCATACAATGTGTTCATCGCTTCCATCGGAGTCATTTCCATAATGTCGTAGCTGAGCAGCTTGGTGAGAATGGATGCGTCTTCTTTGGTCGGCTCTGGCTGCTTCTCGGCCACAATAGAGGCAGGCGGCTCATCAAAAAACGAAAGCTGCCCTTCCTGCTGTGCTGCAGCCGGTGCGGCTTTTTCTTCACGATTTTCCAACAGCTGAAGCAGCTCATCGGCTCGGGAAATGACCGAGTCGGGCAGACCAGCCAGTTCTGCTACATGAATACCATAGCTTTTATCGGCGGCGCCATCTTTTACCTTATGTAAAAAGACGACCTTTCCATCCTGTTCTGCTGCGGTTACATGAACATTTTGCATATGCTGAAGTGATTCATCGAGCACTGTTAATTCATGATAATGAGTCGAAAATAATGTCTTCGCTCCAATTGTTGTATGAATATATTCAATCATCGCCTGTGCCAGCGCCATCCCATCGTATGTGGATGTGCCGCGCCCAATTTCATCAAATAAAATAAGCGAGCGGTTTGTGGCACTGACAATCGCATGCTTCGCTTCAAGCATCTCTACCATAAATGTACTTTGTCCGGAAACCAGGTCGTCTGCCGCACCAATCCGCGTGAAAATCTGATCAAAGATCGGCAGTACTGCTTCATCTGCTGGTACATAACAGCCGATCTGCGCCAAAATAGCAATCAATGCTGTCTGGCGCATATACGTGCTTTTCCCTGACATATTCGGTCCGGTAATCAGCAGCACATTCCGCCCTTCTTCCATCCGGCAGTCATTTGGTACAAAACCCTGTGAGTCTATCACTTTTTCTACAACCGGATGGCGGCCCTCTTTAATCCACATCCGACCATCTGCCGAAAACACCGGGCGGACAAACCGGCGTGATTCACTCACAGCCGCGAAGCATTGCAGTACATCCACCTCACTCACCATACGGGCCAGATGCTGCAGCCGTGGAATAAAACCCTTCACATGCTCGCGAAGCTCGCAAAACAATTCATATTCAAGCTCAACCATTTTTTCATTTGCTTCTAAAATAAGGGCTTCTTTTTCCTTGAGCTCCGGTGTTACAAAGCGCTCGCAATTAGCCAGCGTCTGCTTGCGCTCATACCGGCCTTCCTCAAGCAAGCCAAGGTTGGCTTTTGTCACTTCAATATAATATCCGAAAATGCGGTTGTAGCCGATTTTCAAAGACTTAATGCCGGTTTTCACCCGCTCCCGCTGCTCAAGCTCTGCAATCCATTGTTTTCCATTGCGGGAGGCATCCCGGTACTCGTCCAGCTGCGCATGAAACCCATCCCGGATCATGCCGCCCTCCTTCACTGACAGAGGAGGTTCTTCAATCAGCGCCTGCTCCAGCTCGTCCAGAAGCTCTTCACACGGATCCAGAGCGTCAGCAAGCTTGTCCAGTTCAGCTCCATTCATTTGTTTTAATACGTGCTGAAGCAGCGGAATCTGCCCGAGTGATTTTTTCAGCTGAACCAAATCACGCGCATTCACACTGCCAAAAGCGACTCGGCCGGCAAGCCGCTCTAAATCATATACTTCTTTTAGCTGTTCACGCAGCTCTTCTCGCTCAAAAAACGCCTGGATAAATGTATCGACAATCGACAATCGGCGGTCGATTTCCTCTTTATTGAGCAGCGGACGGTCAATCCATTGCTTTAACAAACGGCCTCCCATGGCCGTTTTGGTTTCATCCAGCAGCCAGAGGAGTGAACCTTTTTTTCCTTTTGAGCGAATTGTTTCAGTCAGCTCTAAATTTCGTTTGGAAAAAAAGTCGATATTCATATAGTCACGGATTTCGTATGGCTCTGCCGGCTGCAAATGGTCTAAGCTGCGCTTTTGTGTCCGGTGGAGATAATGATACAAACGGGCGGATGCCTGACGCAGCAAGCTGTGCTCCAGACGAGCCAAAAGAGGGCTGAACGTATCGGTTTCCATCGATTCTTCCACTGACAGAACGGCACCAATCCGGCCATACATCTGCTTTGCTTCTGCTTCTCCGAGAGTGCCGTCTGTGATCACTTCCTTCACACCGTAAGCGGCCAGCTCATGAAGAGCCGCGTCAAAAGAAGGAAAAACGGCTGTTTTACACTCTCCTGTTGTGACATCCGCTGCAGCTACCGCGTATTGGCTGTCAGAACGCTCAAGTACAGCCAGATAATGATTTTCTTTTTCTTGAATGCCCGATCCTTCCATCACTGTTCCCGGTGTAATGACTTGTACAACTTCTCGTTTAATTACACCTTTTGCCTGTTTAGGATCTTCCCGCTGTTCACAGATCGCTACCTTGTGTCCTGCTGAGATCAGCCGCTCTATGTAGCTCTTCGCAGAGTGGTATGGTACTCCGCACATCGGAATTCTGTCTGCACTACCGCCGTCACGCGACGTTAAGGTAATCTCTAGTATTTGACTTGCATTGAGCGCATCTTCAAAAAACATTTCATAAAAGTCGCCGAGGCGAAAAAATAAAAAGGCATCTTGGTAGTCTGCCTTTACACGTAAATATTGTTGAATCATTGGAGTATATTGTGCCATGTCGCATTCCTCTCTGTCTTTCTTCTTCTGATAGTATAGCACACGAAAAAAAAGCGGGAAAACGGTTCGTTCCCCGCCAGCTCATTTAGTGGTCATGATGTTCTTCTGCTGTTTCCCGCTCACAGTCCCATTCGTCTTCGTAATCATGAAATGCCACGCACACTTTTGTTTCGCCTGTGACCTCTACAATCAGTTCACGTTCTGCCTGCACATTTACTTTTGTTCCACAGTCAGAAATAACCGCTTCCTGGCAGTTTGGCTGCTGCAGTACCTTCACCCAAACATGATCGTCTCCGTCGCAGTCGTCGTCCCGGTACGTTAATTTCAGTACGTCCTTGTACTCCACCTTGTCTGTGACAACAGCCGTTTTCGTGTGGTTATGGTAGGAATACCAGACGTTAATTTCATACGTGCCAAATACCTCTACTTTTTTGCCGTTTTTTTTCGCTTTGTACTCGTGGTTGATAATCCAGCATCCTAAAATACCGGACGGCTTATTCGGCGGCAGAACAGCATGGTGTGACTGCGTATACTTTCGGCCTTTGGCAACGACGGACTTTGTGATAATCTCGCGGAATTGGCTCAATCTGTTGTCCCTCCTCTGATGTGGTCTTCCTATTGTATGCAGAGAAAGCGAGACGGGTGCCCAAGATTTTAAAAAAATCCCGCCTTTTCGGCGGGATTGTTTTTTAAGAGCAGCTTCCTGGTGTACTGTTTCTTACCTGGGCACCTGTTTCACCGCGAAGCAGATCGCCGCCTGTTTCTGTAATAATGTTATCTGTTACTTTGTTTGAAATCGCGGTCGCTACCATCTGTAAAATTTCGTTTACATCTGTTTGCGACTGCTTGAATTGCTGCACAATCGGCATTTCATCAAGCTCCTGCTCGATTTTATTGATTTTTTCTTCTACCATTTTCAGCGCCTCTGTTTTTTTGTAATGCTGAAAATTAACAGCTTGCTTTTGTAGACTTTTCAAGCCGGCCATTTTTTCGCGCAGCTTCTGATTCTCGTGGATTTTTGCTTCTGCCTGCTTAAAAAACTCCACTTCTTCTGTAGCCGAAATCATATTGGCGAGCTCGGTTGCTTTCGCGATGATCTCATCTTTTGTGTAAATGGTTTTTTCCATTTTAGTTCACCTCGGCCATATTTTCGATTTCTACCGCTTCCCCGTCCATTGACCATGATTTTGTTTCCGTAATCCGGACCGGAATAATTTTTCCGATAGCTGATTTCGGTGCCTTGACGTTCACAAGCTTGCTTTTCGATGTATATCCGGCAAGAACATCCGGATTTTTCTTGCTTTCTCCCTCAATGAGTACTTCAACAATCTGGCCTTTGTATCGCTTCATCGACTCACCTGACAATTCATTCACAAGCGCATTTAATCGCTGCAGGCGGGCTTTTTTCACATCCATTGGCACGTTGTCCACCATTTTGGCAGCCGGTGTGCCTTCACGAGGAGAATACAAGTATGTGTACGCCATTTCAAATCCGACTTCACGATAAAGCGACATCGTTTCTTCAAATTGTTCTTCTGTTTCGTTCGGATAACCGACAATAATATCGGTTGTCAGCGCTACGTCCGGCATTGCTGCTTTGATTTTACGCACAAGCTCTAAAAACTGCTCGCGTGTATATTTACGGGCCATAATTTTGAGTATATCCGTTGAACCGCTTTGCACCGGCAGATGGATATGGTCCATCAAGTTGCCGCCTTTAGCGAGCACCTCTATTAAATGGTCGTCAAAATCACGCGGGTGGCTTGTTGTAAAGCGAACACGCGGAATACCGATCTGGCGGATTTCGTCCATTAAGTCACCGAGACGGTACTCGATGTCATTGAAATCTTTTCCATATGCATTTACGTTTTGACCAAGCAGCATCACTTCCTGATAACCCTGCGCAGCGAGCTGGCGCACTTCCTGGATAATCTCCTCCGGGCGACGGCTCCGCTCTTTTCCGCGTGTATATGGCACAATACAATACGTACAGAACTTATCACAGCCGTACATGATGTTCACCCATGCTTTTACATTGCCCTGGCGCGCCTTCGGCAGGTTTTCAATCACGTCGCCTTCTTTAGACCAAACCTCGATGACCATTTCTTTGGACATATACGCTTCGTTTAGGATTTCCGGCAGACGGTGAATGTTGTGGGTGCCGAAAATCATATCCACATGATGATAGGATTTTAAAATTTTGTTTACAACAGATTCTTCCTGGGACATACAGCCGCAGACGCCAAGAAGCAAATTCGGGTTATCCCGCTTTAAATGCTTGAGAAAACCAATCTCACCAAACACTTTGTTTTCTGCATTTTCGCGAATCGCACACGTATTCAGCAAAATAACGTCTGCTTCTTCCGGTGTTTCTACCGCATTGTAGCCGAGTGCCATAAAAATACCTGCCATGACTTCCGTGTCATGGGCATTCATCTGACATCCGTACGTACGGATATAAAAGTTTTTGCCACTGCCCATCCCCTGAAAACGCTCGTCGATTTTAAAATCATTGTGATATGCTACTTCTTCTTTTCCGCGCTTTTTAGCGTCTTTTAAAGAAGGCGGCGTGTAAACTGATTGGAAATACTGGCTATAGTCCTTGGCGGATTTTTTGTCCGATGGACGAGCCTGCTCGCTATTTTTTCGTTGTTCTTCGTTCATGGTGAATCCCCTTTCCGATCTTTCAAACTATCGTGCACATTTCTTAAGTATATACCGTTCAACGAACGTACTCAAGCAAGGCATAGAAAAAGCGCAGAGATTTCTCTCTCCGCGCCATAAATATTACATAAACTCTTCAACAAGCTGCTTGAATGTTTCTTCCCCAAGATCAAGATCGGCATCTGCAAGCGGCGTTTCCGCATAGCCTTCAACAAGTTCCTGATAGGACGGACGCTCCGTATCCTGATAAATGATTCCTGTTACAAGATCATTATGCTGCATCAATGTATTCATTGCAGCCTGACGGTCAGACGGATCATATCCTTCAATCGTCGAAAGCTTGGTCAAGTTTTCTTTAAACCAATCATAGGTGTTGACTTTATTATACGTTACACATGGGCTGAACACATTAATAATGGAAAAGCCTTTATGGTTGATACCTGCTTCAATAATCGCTGTTAAGTCTTTTAAATCCGTCGAGAAGCTTTGAGCCACAAATGTAGCGCCTGTTGTCACAGCCAATTGCATCGGTGACAATGTTTGCTCAATCGCTCCAAGCGGCGTTGATTTTGTTTTGAATCCAGCAGCTGAACGTGGAGAGGTCTGGCCTTTTGTTAAACCATAAATTTGGTTGTCCATAACAATATATGTTAAATCGATATTGCGGCGCATCGCATGAATGGTATGTCCCATTCCAATCGCAAACCCGTCGCCGTCACCGCCGGATGCGATGACCGTCAAATCTTTATTAGCCATTTTCACGCCCTGCGCAATTGGAAGGGCCCGTCCGTGAATACCGTGAAGTCCATAGGAATTAATATAGCCTGAGATACGGCCTGAACAGCCGATTCCAGAAATAACCGCCAGCTTTTCCGGTGTCAGTCCTACATTGGCTGCCGCACGCTGGATAGCCGCCTGCACAGAGAAATCACCACAGCCAGGGCACCAGTTCGGCTTGACGCTATTACGGAAATCTTTAAATGTTGCGGTTGTTGCTGTTGCCATGATTAAATCAGCTCCTTGCTGCTCTCAACAATATGATGCGGCTGGAATGGGTTTCCATCATATTTTAAGATGCTTTTAATTTTTTGCGGATAGCCGGCATTCATTTTAATAATGCTTGCCAGCTGGCCTGTCGCATTGTTTTCTACAACGGCAACCCGTTTTGCCGACTCAATAAGCGGCAAAATGTCTTCCGTTGGAAATGGATGGACAAGACGGATACGTGCATGGTTTACTTTTATGCCTTCTGATTCAAGTCGTTCCATCGCTTCTTCAATGGCTCCGCCTGTCGAGTTAAAGCCAATTAACAGAAGATCCGCTTCTTCATGCGTGGCATTTTTATAAACTGGATTTGGGAAAACATGAGGCAGCGCTTCGATTTTTCTCATACGCTTGTCCATCTGTGCTTTCCGGTTCGCCGGTGACTCGGACGGCTTGCCTGTCTCATCGTGCTCAACACCTGTTACATGGTGAATACCACCTGTGACACCCGGTACTACGCGTGGAGAAACACCGTCTTCCGTTACTTCATACCGTTTAAAATACGATTTATCTTCACGTGGCTCAATACCTTCTTTAACCAGCTTCCCCCGGCGTATGCTCACCTGGCTGTAATCAAGGGGTTCTACTGTATGCTTACCCAGGGACAACTGCAGGTCTGACAGGACAATAACCGGTACCTGATATTCTTCGGCAATGTTAAAGGCTTCTACTGTGTCGTAAAATCCTTCTTCTGCTGTTCCCGGTGCAATGACTACTTTCGGAATTTCACCATGTGTTCCATAAATCATTGCCATCAGATCAGACTGTTCCTGCTTTGTTGGAAGTCCCGTTGACGGGCCGCCTCGCTGTGTATCCACTACAACAAGCGGTGTTTCGGTCATACCCGATAAACCAATTGCTTCCATCATTAAAGACAAGCCTGGACCGGCTGATGCTGTAAAGGAACGAATACCGCCATAGTTGGCGCCGATTGCCATTGTAGCCGCTGCAATTTCATCTTCTGTTTGAATGACTGTACCGCCAACTTTAGGCAATTTTTTAATCAAGTATTCCATAATTTCAGATGCCGGTGTAATCGGATAAGCCGCCATCAAGCGTACACCTGCCGCAAGGGCACCGAGAGCGATAGCGTCATTACCGATCATAAACATACGTTTTTGACCGTCCGCTGGCGGAAGAGCAAGAGAGCTTGTCCCATCGCCAAGCTGATCTTTCATGTACTTATATCCCTGCTGGATCGCTTCCATATTTTTTTGAACGACAGTTTCTCCTTTACGGCCGAAAATCTCTTCCACAACCCCAAGAAAAACAGAAACATCCAAATCAATAATGGCACATGTTGCTCCGACTGCAACCATGTTTTTCATAAGCGAGGTACCAAGCTCTGTCGCCATCTCTGTAAATGGGACTGCGTAAAAGCCTGCTTCCGTATCCTCCGGCTTAACCGGCTTAAACTTTGTATCTGCAATAATGATCCCGTTTGCGTGAAGCTCACGGTAATTTACATCAATCGTTTCCTGGTCAAATGCCACTAATATATCAAGGTCATCGGCGACCGAGCTTACTTTTTTCGTGCTGACGCGAATTTTATTGTTTGTATGTCCGCCTTTAATCCGAGATGAAAAGTGACGGTATCCGTATAAGTAGTAGCCAAGGCGGTTTAATGCCATGGAAAAAATCTCGCCTGTACTTTCAATCCCTTCTCCTTGCTGTCCTCCCACTTTCCAAGAAAGCTGCTCTGCCATTGTTTCAAACACTCCTTTAAATATGACCGCATCAATTTTCTGCTTCTCTTAGTGTATCATTTTTCAAATTAAATCACTATACGAATGCTTAATCAGTAAAAATTGTCTTTTTAGTTATGGAATGGACTGTTGAAAGCGGCACTTAAAAAGCATTCCAGCCATTAGGCTGGAATGCTTATCGAGATTGAACAATTAATTTCATTGCCGTTCTTGCCTCTCCTGCAATGACAATGCTCGTAAAAGCAGGAATACAAATTAAATCAATACCGCCGGGTGCGACAAATCCTCTGGCGATGGCAACTGCTTTAACAGCTTGATTTAGGGCTCCTGCTCCAACCGCTTGTATTTCTGCACTGCCTTTTTCCCGCATAGTTCCGGCCAGCGCACCCGCGACCGAATTCGGGTTTGATTTTGATGATACTTTCAACACGTCCATTCCCTAATCCCCCTTCTAAAGCCTCCATTCGTCTTTCATATATATTCAAAGGAAGAGGGGCTATGAATCAATAATCTTGAAAAGGATGGTCGTCGTTAATTAAAATACGCTCTATTGACTTGGCACGTCCTGTTTTCCGGTCTGCGCGAACGAGACATCCTGACAGTTGCGTGCGTCCTTCTTTTGGCACTTCAAACCGGGCTGGAAGCTGATTTTGAAACTTTTGAATGATGGTTTCACGCTCCATTCCCAAAATGCCATCGTATGGGCCTGTCATCCCGACATCCGTTAAATAGCCAGTGCCGCCGGGCAGCACCCGGTTATCAGCTGTTTGCACATGGGTATGAGTACCGACCACTGCGGTGACCCGTCCATCTAAAAACCAGCCCATTGCTTGCTTCTCACTTGTTGTTTCGGCATGAAAATCCACAAAAATAAATGGCGTCCGTTTTTTTGCTTCCTCTACCAGCTGGTCTGCTTTTTGAAACGGGCAGTCAAGGTCATTCATAAATACACGACCCTGCAAGTTAATCACGGCTACTTCAAATTCACCAGCTGGTACGTATACAATCCCCTGCCCCGGAACGGATGCAGGAAAGTTTGCCGGACGAACGAGCCATTTTGCCCCATCAATAAAATTAAAAATATCTCGATTATCCCACGCATGGTTGCCAAGTGTTACAACATTCGCCCCATTTTGCATAAATGTTTTATAAATTTTTTCTGTAATACCGCGTCCTGCTGCTGCGTTTTCCCCATTAATAATGGTAATGCCCGGGCGGTATTTTTTCTTTAATTTTGGTACGTACTCACTTACCATGTCACGCCCCGGAGATCCTACAACGTCTCCAATGAATAATAAATCCATACTTTTCCTTCTTTCTTTTCATTAAAAAAGAAAAACGGTGTGGTCTTCCACACCGTTTTCACTTACTTTGCATATTCAACTGCTCTTGTTTCACGAATAACGGTTACTTTTATATGGCCCGGATAATCGAGCTCTCCTTCGATTCGTTTACGAATATCACGTGCAAGGCGGTGAGCCTGCAAATCATCAATTTGCTCCGGCTTAACCATGATTCGCACTTCACGGCCGGCTTGAATCGCAAATGATTTTTCAACACCGTCATAGGATTCTGAAATTTCCTCCAGTTTTTCTAAACGGCGAATATAGTTTTCAAGCGTTTCACTTCTTGCACCTGGTCGTGCAGCAGACAATGCATCTGCTGCTGCAACGAGCACAGCAATTACCGAGGTTGGCTCTGTGTCACCATGATGCGAGGCAATACTATTGATGACAACTGGATGTTCTTTATACTTTTGAGCCAGCTCTACACCGATTTCAACGTGGCTGCCTTCTACCTCATGATCCACTGCTTTTCCGATATCGTGGAGAAGGCCTGCACGGCGGGCAAGTGTTTCATCTTCACCAAGCTCTGCAGCCAGCAGTCCAGACAAATACGCCACTTCTACTGAGTGTTTCAGAACGTTTTGTCCATAGCTTGTCCGGTATTTCAAGCGGCCAAGAATTTTGATGAGATCCGGATGCAGTCCGTGGACGCCAACATCAAATGTTGTTTGTTCACCGATTTCACGAATATGTTCGTCCACTTCGCGTCGTGCTTTATCAACCATTTCTTCGATACGAGCCGGATGAATGCGTCCATCCTGCACCAGTTTTTCCAGAGCGATACGCGCCGTTTCACGACGAATAGGATCAAAGCCGGATAGGATGACGGCTTCCGGTGTATCATCGATAATTAAGTCGATGCCCGTTAGCGTTTCGAGTGTACGGATATTACGTCCCTCACGCCCGATAATGCGTCCTTTCATTTCATCATTTGGCAGTGAAACGACGGATACGGTCGTTTCAGCCACATGATCCGCTGCACATCGCTGAATGGCAAGTGACAATACTTCACGTGCTTTTTTATCAGACTCTTCTTTTGCACGATGCTCGTTTTCTTTTACCATGATTGCAATATCGTGGGATAATTCTTGTTCCGTCCGTTCTAAAATGATGGAGCGTGCATCGTCACGTGTCAGAGCGGAAATTCGCTCAAGCTCGGATTGCTGCTTTTTCACCATCTCATCCACTTTGCTGTCCATCTCTTCAATATGTTGTTGTCTTGTGTTTAGGGATGCCTCTTTGTTTTCAAGTGTTTCTTCCCGCTTATTTAGGGATTCATCCTTTCGATCAAGGTTCTCTTCCTTTTGAAGGAGGCGGTTTTCCTGCTTTTGTAATTCATTTCTTCTTTCACGGAGTTCATGCTCTGTTTCCGTGCGCAATTTATGAATTTCATCCTTTGCCTCTAGAAGAGCTTCTTTTTTAGAAGCTTCTGCTTCCCGCTTTGCATCTTCAACAATTTGGTCAGCGGCACTGCGTGCGCCTGCGATTTTTGATTCGGCAATTGATTTTCTTACAAAATAGCCAACAACGACACCAATGATAAGGCCAAGCAAAATGGAGATGATTGTAATGGGTTCCATCATTTCACCTCCTCTTGCTATAAATAATTGTCATGTGCTTCACATGTTGGCTGCTGTCGCATAGTTATGAAACAAACAGCACTACATTTCCATTTTCAAGATAAAAAATGTCAAATATACAAGTTTAATTTTATCGGTGTAAAATTTCATTGTCAAGGTTTTCTCCATGAAACGCCTGATTTCGGAACGGATCAACAAAAAAGCAGGAAAACGGGCGGGTCCGCTCTCCTGCTTTTTCTCTTATTCTTCGTCGAACAGTGTGTCTGCTCCGTTGTCTTCTTCCGCCGGCGGCAGATCCTGTACATTATCCAGTCCATAGCGCTCACGAATTTTCATCATGATTTCATGACGTACATCCGGATTTTCTTTTAAAAATTGTTTTGCATTCTCACGGCCCTGGCCAAGACGTTCACCGTTATAAGAATACCAGGCACCACTTTTCTCAACAATATCCTCTTCAGAGCCAAGGTCAATAATTTCTCCTTCGCGCGAAATACCTTCTCCGTACATAATATCTACTTCTGCGACGCGGAACGGCGGAGCCACCTTGTTTTTTACAACTTTAATTTTTGTTTTGTTTCCGACAATATCGTTTCCTTGTTTTAAAGCTTCTGCTCGTCTTACTTCAAGACGGATAGAGCTGTAAAACTTAAGAGCACGGCCGCCAGGAGTCGTTTCCGGGTTTCCAAACATAATTCCCACTTTTTCGCGGATTTGGTTGATAAAGATGGCAATCGTATTTGATTTATTGATGGCACCTGACAGTTTACGAAGAGCCTGTGACATAAGACGCGCCTGCAGCCCTACGTGTGAAGCACCCATTTCGCCTTCGATTTCCGCTTTCGGTACAAGTGCCGCAACCGAGTCAACGACGATAATGTCAACAGCGCCACTGCGTACAAGGGCTTCTGCAATTTCAAGCGCCTGCTCTCCTGTATCTGGCTGCGACAAAAGAAGCTCATCAATGTTTACACCCAATTTCTGCGCATAAACCGGATCAAGTGCATGCTCAGCATCGATAAACGCAGCCTGTCCGCCTTTTGCTTGTACTTCTGCGATGGCATGAAGAGCCACTGTTGTTTTACCCGAGCTTTCCGGCCCATAAATTTCAACAACGCGACCACGCGGGTAACCGCCGACTCCAAGCGCGGAGTCAAGCGAAAGCGATCCGCTTGGTGTTGTGGAAACACGGCGCTCCGCCTGCTCACCAAGTTTCATAACTGAGCCTTTACCGAATTGCTTTTCAATTTGTTTAAGTGCCATATCTAAGGCAGCCTGACGATCATTCACTATTAAATTCCTCCTCAAAAATGTATATCTATATTAGAACAGCTGTTTTGCCGGTTGTTGTTTTAACCTGTTTTAACTATACCTTAAACGGCGGTGAATTACAAGCAAAAAACGAACATTTATTCGATTTTTTCATCCTTTCTGGATTGGAAAATGTTTACGAAAAGAAGAGATAAAACTGAGTAAAAATCGATGAAGAAAATGAAGACCAAGGGAAGAGATTTTGTTTGTTTCCACCGGCTTGCTGCTTCTTTATTATACCATGAAGCCTCACCAAAAAGCCCGCCAGAACTACTGGCGGGCTTGCATTTTTAGATGAATTTTCATTTTAAAAACAACTATGTTTCTCCCAATTTCCAGCCAGCTATCAGCCCGTATAAAACAGGTTCATGTACTTTGAGAGTCTGCTTTATTTCTGGCTGTTCGAATCAAGCAGTGCAAGCAAATAATGGCACCCGTATTTGACTGTACGCTTGCGAATACCCGCACGGCTTCCGACCATTTTAAGCGGATGGACCATGGTCTGGTGACCTGCACGCGAGATGGCCAGAAACACCGTACCAGGCTCCTGCCCTTCCAAAGGAGCCGGACCAGCTGCTCCTGTAAACGAAATACCAATTTCAGCGTCGCACAGCTCGCGGACATTTTCGGCCAATTCTTTTGCACATTCGGCACTGACCGCACCGTAGGCTGTAAGCGTGTCATGTTTTACCCGCAGCACCTGTTCTTTTATTTCGTTTGTATAACAAACAACACCACCTTTTACAACAGTGCTTGTACCAGGAATTGCGGTTAGCTCGCCCAAAAACAAGCCCCCGGTAAGGCTTTCTGCAGCAGCAATGGTCACCTGCTTTTCTTTTAACTTGGCCGCGAGTTCGGCAGCAATGGTTGTTTCTCCGTAGCCGTAGAAAAAAGCACCGACTCTCTCCAGAATCTCATCCTCTGCGAGCTGAATCAAACGGTCTGCTTCGTCTTGAGATTCATGCTTGGCAGTGATGCGCAAAGTTACTTCTCCATCCCCTGCCAGTGGTGCAATCGTTGGGTTTGTCTGCTTCATTAAAATATCATCAATTTCTGTTTCAAGAGCTGATTCTCCAATGCCGAAAAAACGCAGCACGCGTGATTCGATCCGCTCTACTTTTTCCATCGTATGTAAGATTTCCGGACGTCCATAATTTAAAAACATCGGCTGCATTTCTTTTGGCGGTCCCGGTAAAAGCATGTAGTGGATGCGGTCCTTTTTGACAAACATGCCAGGGGCCATACCATAGTCATTTGGCAGTACAGTGCTGCCTTCAATGACGAGCGCCTGCTTTTTGTTGTTTTCAGTCATGACACGACCTGTTTTTTGAAAATAGGCCTGGATACTTTCAAGCGCTTCTTCATTGTATGTCAGCGTCTTGCCCATTAACCGGGCAATGGTTTCTTTTGTCAGATCATCTTTCGTTGGACCAAGGCCGCCGGAAAAAACAATTAAATCTGCCCGCTTTTGAGCAAGTTTTACGGCATCCTCAAGGCGTCCTTCGTTGTCGCCGACCACAGTATGATAAAAAACGTTTACGCCGATTTCGGCTAAATGCTGAGACAAAAAGCGGGCATTTGTATTGGTAATCTGGCCAAGCAATAATTCGGATCCTACAGCAATAATTTCTGCGTTCATTTTATGTATACACTCCTTTTTTTGTAAGCGAAAGGCACCGTGGAAAATCCAGGGTGCCTCTTTACTCATTTTGAATCTTTAAAAACAGCTTTGTTTAATTTAAAGTAGTCCCAGCCGGACCAAAGCGTGAAGAAAAGTGCGATCCAAAGCATAATATCGCCAAACGGGAAGCCCATGCTTTCAAATGGAGCGTTATGCAAAAGCAATACCGCGATAGCGATAATTTGCGTCCACGTTTTTATTTTTCCAAGCATATTCGCCGCGACTACTTCGCCTGTTTCTGCCAGAATAAGGCGAAGCCCTGTCACAGCAAATTCACGGCAAATAATCGCAATCACAATCCAAGCAGGCGCCAGCCCGAGTTCTACAAGCAAAATAAGCGCTGCTGAAACAAGCAGTTTGTCTGCCAGCGGATCAAGAAATTTGCCAAAGTTCGTCACCAGGTTGTACTTTCTTGCAATATAGCCGTCGATCCAATCTGTTGTAGAGGCAATGATGAAAAGAAGTGCTCCTACAAAATGCTCGACCGGCATATCTGTTCCTAAGAAGCGCATTTGTCCCCATCCAAAATCAACCGACATAATTAAAATAAAAAAGGGGATCATCAAAATACGCGAAATGGTAATTTTATTAGGTAAATTCAAAACAGTTCCCTCCAGAAACGACCGTTATTGTGCTTTCGGGCGAATGATAATATCCTGCAGCACCTGGCTGTCTGCCGGTAGTTTGTATGCAAGTGGCTGGCCATTCACCTTAATAACAGTATCCGGAGCAAAACCAACTTTAATTTTTGCTTCTTTTTGACCGGTCATATTGTGTGTTTGTGTTTGTCCTTTTGCAAGCATACCGCTGTAGTAACTTTTTCCGCTTCCATCTGTGATTTCAATCCATGTTTCTCCATTGGAAGTAACCGCAATTTCAAGCTTGTCCGCACCAGAAAGTTCATAAACGGTTTGACGCCCGCTTGTAGAAACGGCCGATAGTGTTTGTGCCGGTGCAGCTGGTGCAGCCGGTTTTGTTGTTTCTTCTTTAGCCGGCTGTTCCTCAGGCGCCGGTGTTTCTTCTGCCGGTGTTTCCTCTTTTTGCGGCTCTTCGACTTGTACTTCTTCGTCTACAGCCGGGTCGCTTTCCGAACCGCTTTTCGGGATGAGTACATATACTAAAATAAGGGCACCGAGAACAAAAGCACCAACTAAAATTTTCGGCAGATAATCAAGCCATTTGGACGATTCACGAACAGGCTTTGATGCATCCACGCGTGTTTTTTGATCTGCAGCGGTTGCACCCGTTGGACGAAGCGGTACTTCATCTTCTTTAGAGGATGGCACTTCACTTTTAAACTCTTCGAATAAATCTTCTGCATTTAAGCCAACTGCTTCTGCATACTGCTTAATAAATGCACGAACATAAAACTTCCCCGGCATAATATCGTAAGTGCCTTCTTCAATACCTTCAAGGTACCGTTTTTGAATTTTTGTCGTTTCTTGAACATCTGATAGTGACATTCCTTTTGCTTCGCGCGCTTCCTTTAATCTTCTCCCTAATTCTGTCACCCATAACACCTTCCAATATTAAAAGTTAAACCCACCAAACTCCGATTCCTGAAACAGGTTGTTTTTTTCGACCGCTTCGTATGTAATCTCTTCGTCCGGTTCATTTCGCAACTCAATGATATAGTCAAAATCGTCGATTGAATAGTGACTATTTTCTACAAATACGTCCGGGTGTTCGACGACTTTCACGGCCGAAAGCTGCATCACTTCCCGAATCAGCTGCCAGTGCTTTTCACCAGCACGCCGGGCCGAAATGACACCGTCCAGAATAAAGATATTTTTTGGACTGTATTCATCCCGAAGCAGCTGTTCACGAACTGTCTGCTTAATCATTGTTGACGACATAAACAGCCATTTTTTATTTGCACACACACTGGCCGCTACAATTGATTCTGTTTTTCCTACCCGCGGCATCCCACGAATACCAATTAATCGATGACCGTCCATTTTGTACAATTCTGCCATAAAATCAACAAGAAGTCCAAGCTCACTTCGTACAAAGCGAAAAGTTTTCCGATCATCGGCATCACGTTCGATATAACGACCATGACGCACAGCCATTCGATCACGCAATTTCGGCTCTCTCAGCTTCACAACCTCAATGGTGCCCATGGTTTGCAGAATAGACTCAAGGCGCTTGATTTGATCTTCGCTTTCCGCCCGCATTAAAAGACCTCTGTTTTTGTCATCCACACCGTTAATCGTTACGATATTAATCGACAGCATACCCAGCAGAGAAGAAATATCACCAAGCAGGCCAGGGCGGTTTTTTTTAATTTTGTATTCAAGGTAATATTCTTTTTTCACCATCATATTCCTCCAGCATGACTTACATTGTTCAGTCATGGATCCTTTTACTATAATAAAGGATATTATGTATTTTTAAAAGCACAAGTCAAAAGAAAACCCCTTCCAGCTTAAGGAAGCCGAAAAGGGGTTTTCTCTCTTCATTATTTTTGAACGAGTTTCATCATGCATGATGCCAGTACTTTTTGCTCAGGCTCGCTTGCAACAGACCATAGATCCGCTAACACACGCTCCTGCTCGTTTTTTGGCTCTACATTTGCCTGCAGGTAGTCACCGATCTCATATGCCAATTTGTTAACTGCTTCTTCCGGCATACCACGGTGCAAAGCATTATCCATTCGGTTACCTAAAAATTTCTTCCAATCCTGCCAGTTGTCAAGTACAGACATATTGAGCATCCTCCTTTTCAAGTAAGAATCCTCTTTAGTGTGCACCCGACTCACGAATTTATGCGTACCATCCACCATTTACCGACAGTGTATGACCGGTAATATAACCCGCTTCACTGGAGGCTAAAAAAGAAGCCGCTGAAGCAATTTCATCCGGCAGGGCAAAACGGCCAAGCGGGATATCAGAAGCCATCTCCTTTTTTTCTTCTTGAGAAAATTGATCGTTCATTGGCGTATCTACCGCACCAGGTGCAATGGTATTCACACGGATGTGAGATGGCCCCAGCTCTTTCGCCAGCGCTTTTGAAAAAGCAATCTGCGCGCCTTTCACTGCGGAATAAACTGCTTCACATGAAGCCCCTGCTTCACCCCAGATGGACGAAATAAGCGTAATCGAAGCAGGTGCCCTCTGACGCAGAGACGGCAGCAGTTCTCTCGACAAAATCATCGGTGCTTTTACGTGAACAAGCCAGAGGCGCTCCATTTCTTCATCTGACACATCCTGAAGCATAGCATACTGGCTCATTCCAGCTGCAAAAATGATCGCTGAAGCCGCATAAGAGGCTTCTATTACATGCTGAATTTCGGAGCGATTTGTTAAATCAGCCCGAACAATCAGGGCATCTCTCCCTAATTTGCGGACCGCCTCTGCCGTCTCACGTACTGATTCTTCATTTTGACTGTAATGAAGAATTGTATGCCAGCCTGAGGCGGCCATCTTCAGTGCAATAGCACGTCCAATCCCACCTGACGCGCCAGTAATTAAAACTGTTTTTTCCATTTACGCTGTCTCTTTTGGCAGCACAAAGCAAGAAGAGAATCGTTCAGCCTGGATCATCTCATTTGCAAAAGCAGATACATCCTGAAGAGTCATTTCTTCAAGCACGGGCACAGTATCAAATAAATTTAACCCGTTAAATTGATATCGTGTAAACTGATTGGCAATAAATTCGGGTGAGTTAAATGCCCGGAGTGTTGAGCCAATTTTCTTTTTACGTGCACGTTCAAATGCTTCCTCCGTTAAATGGCCGCCTTCTTTTGCTTCTAATAGCTGTGTTTGAATACGCCCCGCAAGCTCGTTCGGATCATTTGAATCACCGCCAACAAGCGCAAAGCTAAAGCCACGCTCTCCTGTGTAGTCAAAACCAAATGTGTCGTCAATCAAGCCGGCATTATAAGCTTTTTCATAGAACTTGGCCGTTTTTCCAAACAGCATTTCAAGCAAAAGACCAGCAGCCAGCTCTTCCCGCAGCTTTTCCTTGCCTGTGCGGCTTGAAGCTGGCATTTTAAAGCCGACCTCACACTTTGGCGTGTTTACACTCATGCGGATTTCATTATGCTCCACAGCTGCTTTCTCAGACTCCTCCGGAAAGCGCCGTTCGACCGGAGTGGGATCCGGGAACGATTTTTTCGACTGATTGTCTTTAACGAAGCTCATCATTTCGTCCGGATCAACCGGGCCGACAATAAACAGTGTCATATTTACTGGATGATAAAACGTATTGTAGCACGTGTACAAGTGGTCTTTTGTAATATCTGCAATAGACTCTACTGTGCCTGCAATATCAATTTTCACCGGATGATCTTTATATAGATTTTCGATCAGGCCGAAGTATACACGCCAGTCAGGATTGTCATCGTACATCCGAATTTCCTGGCCGATAATGCCTTTTTCTTTTTCAACCGTTTGTTCGGTAAAATAAGGATCCTGAACAAAATCAATCAGTGTTTCTGTGTTTTCTTTTATATTAGAGGTAGCTGAAAACAAGTAAGCCGTCCGCGTAAAAGAAGTAAAGGCATTCGCAGACGCGCCCTGGCTGCCGAATTTTTGAAACACATCACCATCTTCTTTTTCAAACATTTTATGCTCTAAAAAATGGGCAATCCCATCTGGAACATGAATGAATTCTGTTTCACCATTCGGCACAAAGTCATTGTCAATCGATCCATAGTTTGTAGTAAATGTTACATAAGTTTTGTTGAACCCTTGTTTCGGAAGGATATATACATTCAGCCCATTATCAAGCTGCTCATGATAAACCGTTTCATTCATTTGGTCAAAAACTGTTTTCTCCATTACGCTTCCTCCTTGCCTGCCAAAAAGTACACCGTATCCATCGTAATTGTTGCCGCTGCTGCTGCTGCCTGCTCTTTTGTTACAGCATCAATTTCTTCAAGCCATTGATGAATCGGGCGATTTGTGCCTGATGCGATATTGTGGTAAAGTACTTCGACCATACCCCGTGCAGTGTCTGCTGATTCCTGGAGCTGATTTTTCAAAAGCGCTTTTGTTTGTGTCATTTCCAAATCTGAAATACGGCCGTTTTTCATTTCATCCAGCTGTTCTTTCATGATCCGAACGGTTTTCTCGTAATTTTTTTGATCAATACCGGCCAGCATCGTCACAAAGCCTTTGTGGCTGTCTAAGCGGCTTGCTGCATAGTAGGCCAGACTTTCTTTTTCGCGTACGTTTACAAATAGTTTTGAATGAGAAAAAGCACCAAACACGCCGTTAGCTACCTGCATTGCTACAAATTGCGGGTCACTGTACGTAATCGGTGTGCGGCACCCGATATTCAGCTTGCCCTGGTTAATATCCTGTTCTTCGCGAATTTCACGTACTTCTTTCGGACCTGCACCCGGTTCTGTTTTCACAGAGACCGCTGTTCGGTTTTCAAAAGGAAGGTGTGCTTGAATTTTTTCAACCACTTCTGATGATTTCACATCACCGATCACAAAAATATCAATAATGTCTTCCGCCAGCGCTTTTTTGTAATACGCATATAACGAGGCCGCATCAATTGACGGAACTTCATTCAGCAAACCGCCGGCTGGAAGTGCATACGGGTCATCTCCATACATTTCTTCCACAAGCTTAAGAGATGCATATCGCGTTTTATCATCATAAATAGAGCGGATCCGCTGCTCCATGTTTCGCTTTTCTTGTTGAACGGTTTTATCCGAAAAAACTCCTTCTTTTACATAAGGATGGAATAGCACATCCGCTAAAAGCGTAAGCGCCTGGTCGAATAAGCTGTCTTCTCCATGCAAATACTTTTCGTTGGCCGCTTCCATTGTAAAGGTAAGTACATGCTCATTGCCTTTTTTTGTTGAATCTGAAAAAAACAAGGCACCATATAATTCATCCAGCCTGGTGCGAAAAGCAGCGGCTGACGGTGCATTTTCGGTACCGGACTGCAACACATGCGGCAAAAGGGCACGCATAGTTACGGTCTCTTTTTCAAGAGGTGCTCTCATTTTAACGATGACCGTATTTGTTTTGTATTTTTCCGTTTCAATGGTATGAATGTTGTATCCTGGTTTAGCAAATGTTTGTTCACGTGTGGTTTCCATCGAATTCCTCCTCTGCATCGGGTTGCTGAATACCTTTTACTAGTATATCTTCACTATCTTCCTATAGGAAATATAACGTCTTAAAGGAAATAAAAACCTTATATATAATGAAGAGTTTGGGCAGGATATACCTAGAAAAATGTACGCACTTTAAAAACAGTATGAGAAAAAGCCTCGCTTTTTAGTCGTTTTTCTCATATTGTTTTAAATGGCACTGATGAAGGTATGACCTACAGTAAAGGAAAGGTCTTTATAAAAGAAAAAGAACCCCGCGCCCGGCGGGATTCTTCTTATCTGCTGCCTTTTATATAAGGGGTACCCGATGCTTTTGGTGCATCGGCACGGCCGATAAAGCCAGCCAGTGCTAAAATCGTAAGTACATACGGTGCAATCAGCAGATACACATCCGGCACATCCTGTATAACCGGAATACTTGAGCCGACAATGCTGAGACTTTGAGCAAATCCAAAGAAAATGGCAGCACCCATCGCACCAAGTGGATGCCATTTTCCAAAGATCATAGCCGCTAATGCCATAAAGCCCTGTCCGGTAATCGTTGCATGGCTGAAGTCCAATGAGATGGACTGGGCATAGACCGCACCACCAAGTCCACCGAGAAGACCCGAAATAAATACGGCAATATAGCGCGTTTTCGCCACGTTTACACCCATTGTATCAGCTGCCATCGGATGCTCTCCAACTGAGCGGAGCCGGAGGCCAAATGGTGTTTTGTACAAAACAAACCAGGAAATAACGGCAATAACAAATGCCCAAATGGTCGGTCTGGCAATATCACTGAAGAAAATGTCTCCAATGACCGGAATATCACTTAGAAAAGGGATATCTTTTTTAATGAACCCGATGTCGATCATGTCCGTCTGGCCTTTGTCATACAACAATTTCACAAGGAACAAGGATAAACCGAGTGCCAAAAAGTTAATAGCTACCCCGCTGACTACTTGATCCGCACGAAATGCAATGGAAGCCACACCATGAAGCAGTGACAGAAGTCCACCCGCCAGCATCGCTACTAGGAGTGCGATCCAGGGTGTTGCTTCTCCGAATGTTGACTGAAACGTTAAGTTAAACACAATCGCTGTAAACGCTCCAATGATCATTAATCCTTCAAGCCCGATATTCACAACGCCGGATTTCTCAGAAAATACGCCGCCAAGTGCTGTGAAAATAAGCGGTGTGGCTGCGAACAAGGCCGAAGAAACGATTAATGATATGATCGTTAACGCATCCATTTATTTCGCCTCCTTCTTTTTCAAGCGGCCCAGAAGCCAGGTAATCATGTAGCTGGATGCAACAAAGAAAATAATGAGCGCAATCACAATTTCAACAAGCTCGTTTGGCACTCCTGACTCAATCGGCATATTTAAGGAACCGACTTTCAATGCACCGAAAAGCAGGGCTGCAAGTACAACACCAATTGCCGTGTTTCCGCCAAGAAGCGCTACCGCAATCCCATCAAAACCGATGCCTGAAAATCCGGAATTAATAAACATATTTCCAAATGTGCCCAGTCCCTGCATCGCACCGCCGATACCGGCGAAGGCGCCCGAAATAACCATAGATAAAACAATGTTCCGGTTTACATTCATGCCAGCGTACTCGGAGGCATGCTGATTGTACCCAACGGCGCGCAGCTCATAGCCAAGCGTTGTTTTTTCAAGCATAAACCACATAATAATGGCTGCGATCACCGCTAAATAAATTCCGTTATGCAGAGACGAAAAATCGGTTATACTTTGCAAAAATGCTGATTGAAGGCTGGCTGTTTCACGAACCGGATCTGTTGCATCCGCTCCGTCGCTGATTACGTCCCGAATAAAATGATTGGTAATGTGAAGCGCCGTATAGTTCATCATAATCGTTACAATAACTTCATGAACACGCAGACGCGCTTTTAAAAACCCTGGAATAAACCCCCAGGCAGCTCCTGCCGCTGCTCCTGCTAAAATAGCAAGCGGTAAATGAATTATTTTTGGCAGTTCAAATGCCAGACCAACCCATACAGAAGCGAGCCAGCCGACAAGAAGCTGTCCTTCTACCCCGATATTAAACAGGCCTGTCCGAAAAGCAAATGCCACCGCAAGACCTGCAAACACATAGGGTGTCATCTGGCGCAATGTTTCTCCTGTATAAAACGAGTCACCAAATGCACCATTCCATAAAGCCATATACCCTGCTGTGGGATTGTTTCCACTTACAAGCATAATAAGGGCACCGGCAAGCAAACCGAGCAGAACGGAGATAACAGGAACTGCTAATACAGTCCAATTTTTAAACATGCTCATCCGCTCCTTTCTTTGAACCAGCCATGAGCAGGCCAAGTTCTTGTTCAGTTGTTGTTTTCGGATCCACAACAGCAACGATATTCCCTTCGTAAATAACGGCGATCCGGTCAGATACATTTATAATCTCATCAAGTTCAAACGAAAGAAGCAATACCGCTTTTCCACTATCCCGCTGTTCAATAAGACGCCGATGAATAAATTCAATTGCTCCGACGTCAAGCCCGCGCGTTGGCTGAGCAGCAATTAACAAATCTGGATTGCGGTCCACTTCCCGGCCGATAATGGCTTTTTGCTGATTTCCACCCGAGAGCGCCCGGGCCAGCGTTGTTTCAGATGGTGTCCGAACGTCAAACTCCTTGATTAGTGTAGATGCTTTTTTGTAGACTTCTTTATAATTCATGATTCCTGCTTTTGAAAACGGTTTTTGGTAATACGTTTGCAAAACAATATTTGTTCCAATTGGATAATCAAGCACAAGTCCATGCTTGTGGCGATCCTGCGGAATATGAGCCACACCAGCTTCGGTTACTTTTCTTGGCTTCAAGCCAGTAATGTCTTTTCCATTTAATGAAATAGAGCCCCCGGATGTTTTTCTAAGGCCTGTAATCGCTTCAATAAGTTCTGTTTGTCCATTGCCATCTACGCCGCAAATACCGACAATTTCGCCTGCCCGTACATCTAAATTCAAGTGACGCACCGCTTGTACGCCGCGTGAATCATTTACTGAAAGGTCCCGCACTTCTAATACATTGTGAGCCGGAGTTGCGTCCGCTTTCTCTGTCGTAAAAGTTACGTCGCGCCCTACCATCAAGCTCGCTAAATGATTGGGGTTTGTATTAGAAACGTCAACCGTACCAATGCCCTTTCCTTTACGAATGACGGTTACGCGGTCGCACACTTCCATAATTTCTTTTAATTTATGCGTAATTAAAATAATCGACTTTCCTTCTTTAATCAGCGCACGCATAATTTGAATAAGCTCTTTTATTTCCTGGGGTGTTAATACCGCAGTCGGCTCATCAAAAATTAATATTTCCGCCCCGCGATACAACGTTTTTAAAATTTCGACACGCTGCTGCATACCAACTGAAATATCTGCAATTTTCGCTGTGGGATCAACAGAAAGACCATATTGCCCGGAAAGCTCCCGCACTTTTTGCTCTGCTTCTTTCATATTCACTGTGCCAAATTTTTTCGGCTCATTGCCAAGGACGATGTTTTCCGTTACCGTAAATGTGTCCACGAGCATAAAATGCTGATGCACCATGCCAATACCTAGGTTGTTGGCTTTATTTGGGTCTGTAATTTGAACATCCTGTCCATTTACGCGGATACGGCCGGCTTCTGGCTGATAAAGACCAAAAAGCACATTCATTAGGGTCGATTTTCCTGCTCCATTTTCACCGAGAAGGGCATGAATTTCTCCTTTAGCGAGCTGCAATGTAATGTCGTCATTCGCTACAAATCCATTAAACTCTTTTCGAATGCCGAGCATTTCAATCACATAATCCATTTTTCTCACTCTCCTTTTCAAAACATTTATAATCCGGTAGGATGTCTGACCTTATAACTGAAAATTTTTTAAAAATCAAGGCAGTATAGCTTGTCCATACTCCCGTCATCTTTAAAAAGGGATGCCGGTATTTAAACCGGCACCCGTTAAACGGATTACTTTCCGCTTGGTACAGTTGGTACTTCTACTTCACCATTTTTAATTTTATCTGTCCATTCTTGTACTGCTGCTTTTGATTCTTCTGTTAAATTGTCCTGAGTTGGCGAGATGCTGACACCGTCTGCTTCAAGACCATATTCCGTTACTTCGCCGCCAGGAAATTCACCGTTTTGAGCTTTTGTCGCTACATCCTGCACAGCAAGGTCAACACGCTTAACCATAGACGTTAGCGTTACATTATATTCTTTGCCGTCTACCGTTACTTTTCCTTCTTCTGCCTGATCACGGTCAACACCGATCACCCATATTTCCTTGCTAGGATCTTTTTGCTTTAAGCTTTTTGCTTCCGAAAACACACCATTTCCTGTACCGCCTGCTGCGTGATAAATAATATCCGCGCCGGAAGAGTACATGGCAGATGCCATTTGCTGACCTTTGTCTGCTTTGTCAAATGCACCTGCAAATTCAATCACAACGTCTGCGTCCGGGTTTACTGCTTTTACTCCTGCTTCAAAACCGCCGGCAAACTTGTCGATCAGCGCACTTTCAATTCCTCCGATAAAGCCAACTTTGTCCGTTTTTGTTTGAAGTCCTGCGACAACCCCAACAAGGAATGAGCCTTCGTGTTCTTTAAACGTGATGCTTGTTACGTTATCCAGGCCTTCCACTACGTCATCGACAATGGCAAATTGACTGTCTGTACGCTGTTTCGCTACTTCTTCAATAGCCGGCTTGAGCTTATAGCCAATACCGTAGGTTAAATCAAAGCCATTACGCACGGCTGTGTTCAAGTTTGTTTTATAGTCTGCATCGCTTTTTGACTGAATGTAATCAAAACCGTCTGGACCTTTTTCAAGATTGTTTTCTTCACCAAATGCCTGTAATCCTTCCCAGGCAGATTGGTTAAATGATTTATCATCCACACCACCGACGTCTGTTACCATCCCAACTGTAAACTTGTCGGACTCACCGCTACCACTTCCACCGCCAGTGTTGTCTGCTTCCTCTCCACCACCGCCGCATGCACCTAGAATAGTGCCGGCTGCCAAAACCATGGACATTGCAAAACCTAATTTACGTTTTTCCATTTCTTTACGCCCCCTCAAGTAATTTAATTAACGTGGATGCTTCGTCTACATGCGTCTGCGCAAAACATGAAAACTGAACTTGTCCGCCCGAAAATAATTGACCGAGTACAAAACCGGCACATCATTTTCTGTGTAATGAAGCTGCTTTAGGGCAAGCAGTGCTGTTTCAGGTTCACAATCAAGAATGGGTGATACCTTTTCATGCCAGCCATATGGTTCGATGTTGGCAACAGCATGCGAAACAGGATGAGCGGCTTGTTCGTCAAACAACGTGAACAATGATTCCTGTCCTGCGTCAAATTGCCCTGGAAACAATACTTTTGGTATTTTATCAATACAATAAACGACTGGCACTCCGTTTGCCGTCCGTACACGCTCAATTACCATCAATTCTGCATCCGGTTCGCATGCAAGCCTGCGCGCATCCTCCTCAGTTGCCTGCATAACTGCAGATGAAAGAAAAATGGTACTCGGTTCCATGCCTGCATTTACAATCATGTCTGTTACACTAATTAACTGTTCAATTCCAGATGTGAATAATGGCTTGGAATGGACAAATGTACCTACTCCATGACGCCGGATAATCACATTTTCCTCCTCCAGTATGCGCAGGGCTTCTCTAAGGGTTGCTCTGCTGACGCCAAGCTGTTTGGCAAGCTCAAATTCGGAAGGAAGCTTTTCTTTTTCTTTGTAGATTCCTTCTTCGATGTCTTTTTTCAGCCGGTCAATTACCTGAAGGTATAAATGCCGGTTGTCCTGTTTAATGGACATAGAATCATCACCACCTTTTCCTTTCATTCGCATGAGACATCAGACCTCTGAGGTTTAACATTTACGCTAATTTCATTTAACATATCATTTTTTTTGATAATTGAAAAGATACTATTTAATAGCAAAAAGCAGAATTCTATTAAATATTCTCGTACTTGTATCATTATACAAACAAAGTAATAAAAGGAGCGAAATCGCTTACAAACAAATGCATAATGTACATAAAAAGTTTTTTTAAAAAAAGAAAAGCCACTGTCGGCTATTCTTTTTCTTAGTGTTGAAAAACAAAGAGATCAAGAGGAAATTTGTTTTTTCAAAAAGTGTATGTAACATGTTTTTTTAGCCTGCCAGAGAGCCTTCTCGCTTGAAAAACGTTTTTGATAAACAGTGTCAGTGGGCTGCAGACTTGCGGCTTCGCTAATAGCAGGGGCAAACGCTGAATCAGTCATCCCACGGGAATCTGCGCCAGCAGCTCTCTGCCCGTTGTATGTCTGAAAAATAGAGAGGTTGAAAGGTTTTTTTGTTTTTCCAGCATAGGAAGGGGAAAATACACTGGTTTCACTGGCTTCTTTTCCTCCCCACCAAGGCGGCAGGCGCGGGGCGGAGACTCCTAAGGGACGAGCTCACCGCCTGTCCCTTGGAAAGCGGAGTCCCGCGAATGCTGCTCTTTCTATGCTCCGGCTAAGAACCGTCACTATACATGTAGATTTTGGGGAAGTTGTAGCTAGACAACGTTACATTTCAATAGAATGAAAAAGAACAGCCGCTGTCGGCTGTTCTTTTTAAATCGTTTCTTCAGAAGGTTTTGGAACGAGAACCGTCCGCGGCTTGCTTCCTTCATAAGGGCCGATAACACCCCTCATTTCCATTTCGTCAATTAAACGTGCTGCCCGGCTGTAGCCAATTCGAAAACGGCGCTGCAGCATAGAAACAGATGCAGTCTGCATTTCGGCCACGAGCTGAACCGCATCATCGTACAGCTCATCCTCCGACTTTCCGGCTGTTTCCGGAATATCTTCCGGAATCATTTCTTCCTGGTACTGGGCTTTTTGCTGAGCAATCACAAAATCTACGATATCTTCTACCTCTTCATCTGATAAAAAAGCACCCTGAACCCGGATCGGCTTTACAGCTCCAGACGGGTAGAAAAGCATGTCTCCTCGTCCAAGAAGCTTTTCAGCACCTCCCATGTCTAAAATGGTACGGGAATCAGTTGCTGACGAAACAGAAAAAGCGATGCGTGAAGGAATATTGGCTTTGATCACCCCTGTAATAACATCTACAGAAGGACGCTGAGTCGCAATAATTAAGTGAATACCTGCTGCACGGGCCATCTGGGCAAGCCGAGTAATGGAGTCCTCCACATCATTTGAAGCAACCATCATCAAGTCGGCCAGCTCGTCTACAATCACGACGATATAAGGAAGATGCGGCTGTTTCTCCCCGGTTTCATTATTATGCTTTGTCACATGCCCGTTATAGCCTTCAATATTTCGCGTGCCTGTATGGGAAAACAAGTCATACCGGCGTTCCATCTCTCCAACTACTTTTTTCAGTGCCTGTGAAGCTTTTTTGGCATCTGTTACAACAGGAGCCAGCAGATGTGGAACCCCATTGTATACATTCAGCTCAACCATCTTCGGATCAATCATCATCATTTTTACTTCATGTGGCTTGGCCCGCATTAAAATGCTGGTGATAATACCATTGATGCAGACACTTTTTCCGCTACCGGTCGCACCGGCCACGAGCAAATGCGGCATTTTATTCAGTTCAGCTGCAATCGCTTCGCCGGTAATGTCCCGGCCAAGCGCTGCCAAAAGTTTCGATTCCTTTTTTTCATGCTGCTTGGCTTCTATCACTTCACGGAAGCTGACCATCGCTACTTCAGCGTTTGGCACTTCAATTCCTATCGCCGATTTTCCAGGAATCGGTGCTTCCATCCGGATATCCTTTGCCGCAAGCGCCAGCGCCAAATCGTCTGTCAGCCCGACAATTTTACTTACTTTAACACCTGTATCAGGCTGAACTTCATATTTGGTAACAGCTGGACCAAGATGAATTTGGGTTACTTTCGCTTTTACACCAAAGCTTTGAAAGGTCTTTTCAAGTTTTTGGGCATTTTTCTGAATATGTTTTTTTTCATTGCTTTGATCTGCCTGCTGTGGCTTTTGCAATAAAGAAGCTGGCGGCAGCTTGTAATCTTTGTTTTCGGCTTCTGTGAAAGATAAAGCGGCCGGCTCTGCTTCCTGAGGCGTCTCCGGTTCGCTTTTCTTTAGAGAGGAAATCGGCTCTTCTTTGTATGCTTTTTCAGAAAAACTAGAAATGACCGGTACCGCTTCTGAAAGGGCTGGTTCTTCTTTAACAACTGGTTCTGGAGAATCGTCAACGGCCGAAACCGTTTTTTTCTGTTCAATCCGCTCTCTTTTTTGTTCTTCTCTGCGCTCTGCCAGCCGTTCTCTTGTTTGTTGAAACGACTCATGTAGCTTTTCTCCTGCAAAAGAAGTTCCATGAATCAATTTTTCCACAAGCGGCTTGCCGCCCACCAGTACAATACCAGTGAAAAGCAAAGCCAAACTAAAAATCCATGTTCCCGGACGGCCAAATAGGAAGAAAAACAGATGAAACAGGACTCCACCTATCATACCACCGCCAATATCCATCGTCCCGACGCCCGAGACGCTTTGCTTGTACAAATACCATGTCTCCGCTGTGTAATTAATGCCGGCTGCTGGATTTTCAAACAGCCGAATGTGAAGAAACACAAGCAGACTGGCAATCACCAGTAAGCCTCCTGTGATTTTCCGCTCCCAAATCGGCGGCCGATTTCGCTTCACTATCATGTAAAGAGCCATGCCACAGAGACCGATCAGTCCAAGCGCATACAGTGTTCCAAAGAAGAAAGCAGCTGTTCCTTTGACTACAGCTCCAGCGGCTCCCGTGCCAAGCAGCCCCACAGCGCAAAAAATAAGGATAAGCGCACCGGCCCCCTGGATTTTCAATGAGTCTATTTGTTTTTTTTCTTTATTAGTCCGACGCCGGGCCGGTTTTTTTCGTTTTTTTTGTGCCATGTCGTCACCCTACTTTTCATGATCTTTAAACAGTTGAAAGCAGCCGGTTTCGGCTGCTTTCACATTATATCATATTATCGACACATGGGAACATACGAGCGTTTATACTTCCATAATAATTGGCAGAATCATTGGACGGCGCTTTGTTTTCTCATGTAAGAATGAATTTAATTGATCGCGAATATCCTGCTTAATACCAGACCATTCAAACGTTTCACCTGCAAGATTTTTCTCAACAATACCTGTCACAAGCTTTACTGAATCATCAATCAGCTTTTCTGACTCACGCACGTATACGAAACCGCGTGAGATAATTTCCGGTCCAGCGACGATTCTTTTTTGTTTTTTGCTTAATGTAATGACAACAGTGAAAATCCCATCCTGCGACAGCAGCTTTCGGTCGCGAAGAACAATATTGCCTACATCCCCAACACCAATTCCGTCAATTAACACATTGCCTGCCGTTACACGACCCGCCGGACGCATAGTCCCGTTTTTAAATTCAATGACATCACCTTTTTCGGGAATATAAATATTCTCTTCCGGCACACCTGCCGTTTGCGCCAGGTTTTTATGAGCTTTCAGCATGCGATATTCCCCTTGAATCGGAATAAAGTATGTTGGCTTCATCAAATTAAGCATAAACTTTAAGTCTTCCTGAGAGCCATGTCCTGATACATGTACACGACGGCTTCCAGTTAACACATTTGCTCCGGCACGGTAAAGAAGGTTTACTGTTTTTGCCATTAACAGCTCTAAGCCTGGAGATGGAGACGCTGTAATCAGCACTGTATCGCCTTCTTTAATTTTCACATGTCGGTTTGTTCCTTTTGCCATTTTTTGAAGTGCCTCAATCGGCTCGCCCTGTACGCCTGTTGCCAGGATGACCACTTCATGATCAGCATGCTTGCTGATTTCATTTAAACTGATTAAAATATCGTCTTCTACATGCAAATAGCCAAGCCGGATGGCAATGTCATTTACACGCTGAATGCTTTTACCGCTCACCGCTACCTTACGCCCATTTTCATGAGCGGCATCAAATACCTGCTGCATACGAATTAAGTTAGACGCAAACAATGAAACAATAATGCGGCCTTCAGCTGAATGAAACGCATCTGACAGCTGCGACGCAATGACAGCCTCCGATGTTGTATAACCCGGACGTTCAGCCTCTGTTGAATCAGAAAGCAAAGCGAAAACACCGTTTTTGCCAAGTGCCGCCATTTTCCCGATATCCGGTGCATAGTGACCTTTTGCACTTTGGTCAAATTTAAATTCACCCGTGTGCACAATCGCTCCTTCAGATGTATGAATCGCGACGCCAACCGAATCCGGAATGCTGTGGGTTGTCCGGAAAAAAGTCACATCCGCATGATCAAACCGCAGCTTCGATTCAGAATGAACGTTGTAAAACTTCACATCTTCTTTTACATTTTCTTCACGCAGGCGCATTTTCGCAAGCGCTAATGTTAATTTGGTTCCATATACAGGAGCCTGTACTTTTTTAAGTACATATCCTAGTGAGCCAAGCGCATCCTCATGACCATGTGTCAGGAAAATGCCCTTTACCCGCTCTTTATTTTCTTCCAGATACGTAATATCTGGAATGACGATATCAATTCCAAGCATTTCATTTTCGGGAAACATAAGGCCGGCGTCGATCACAAAAATATCTTGATCTACCTCCACCACTGTCATATTTTTCCCGACTTCCCCGACTCCGCCCAGCGGGATAATCTTAATTAATTCGTTTGTTCTCTTGCTCACATTATTTCCTCCTAAACATTTAAAAACCCGATCCAAACATTACGTCTATTATAAGCGATGAGGAAAATGAAAGCCAATACTATCTGTCAGGAAATAAGAAAAGCCGATTTTTGCACATATTTTGCAAAAATCGGCTTTGTTTTTAAAGGAGTGTCGATAAAGTTGTACGTTCCTCTTCTGTTAAAGGAAGAAGCGGCAGGCGGACTCCGCCGACATCGAGACCTTTCATTTGAAGAGCAGTTTTAACCGGCACCGGATTTGGCGCGGCAAACAAACCACGGAAAAGTGGAAGAAGAGCCTGGTGAATGGATGCTGCTGTTTGAACATCCCCGCCCAAGTAAGCATTCACCATTTGCTTCATTTCTTTTCCGGCTACGTGAGACGCAACAGAGATAATGCCTGTTCCCCCCACTGAGAGAATTGGCAGTGTCAGCCCATCATCGCCGCTGTATACAAGAAAATCATCTCCTGTATTGGCTACGATTTCTGTTATGATATCAAGGCTGCCGCTTGCTTCTTTTGTAGACATGATATTTGGCACTTCATTCGCCAGGCGAATCGTTGTTTTTGGTTCAACTAAAACCGAAGAACGGCCCGGAATGTTGTAAATCATAACGGGAAGATGAGTTGATTCTGCAACTGTTTTAAAGTGCTGGAATAACCCTTCCTGATTCGGCTTATTGTAGTAAGGAGCCACAAGCATGATGGCATCGACGCCTTCAGCTTCTGCTTTTTTGGTTAGTTCAATAGATGCTTTTGTATTGTTGCTTCCCGTACCGGCAATGACCGGAATACGGCCGTTTACTACTTTGACGGTATGGCGGAAAAGCGCCACTTTTTCCTCAGATGTAAGTGTTGGTGATTCCCCGGTTGTTCCCGCTACGACAAGCGAATCAGTTCCGGTTCCGATTAAATGTTCAATCAGCTGTGTGGTTTTTTCGAAATCAATGTTTCCTTTTGAGTCAAACGGCGTCACCATTGCCGTCGACAACCGGCCGAAAGAAATCATATGCAATCGCCTCCTAATTCCGGCTTCCTCGATCAATTCAGCCTTATTCATTTATTTGTTCAAGTAAAAATGCATCGTGCAGGGCATTAACAGCAGCCGACATCTGGTCTTCTTTGACTAAAACCCAGATTGTGGTATGACTGTCTGCAGACTGCATAATGCTGATGCCTTTTGCAGCAAGCGCTGAAACAATTTTAGATGTAACGCCCGGTACGCCTGTCATGCCGGCACCTACGACAGATACCTTTGCACAATCCGGGTCAAGAAGGGGCGCATATCCTTTTTCCTCTAAACGCTGCTTTGCTTTTGGTGCATCGGCATCCACAACCGTGTATGTGACACGGTCTTCAGAAATGTTGATAAAATCAACACTAATGCCCTCGGATGCCATCAGCGCGAAAATTTCTGCCTGTTCTGTCGTTTGGATCCGAATACGTGTAATGCCCGTTACGTGAGCAATACCTGTCACAAGACGGTCACGTGTATCAGAACCGCGGTTTTCATCTGGAGAAGATGTAACGAGAGTGCCTGTTTCCTCTGAATACGTAGACCGAATGCGCAGCGGTACCTTGGCCTGCATGGCAATTTCCACAGCCCGCGGATGAATGACCTTGGCACCCTGATAAGCCATGTTGCATACTTCTGTATAAGTTACAACAGACAATGGCCGGGCGTTTTGGGCAATTCTTGGGTCAGCGGTCATAATGCCATTCACGTCTGTAAAAATGTCAATAAAATCGGCCTGCAATGCTGCGCCGAGTGCTGCTGCAGAAGTATCACTGCCGCCCCGTCCAAGTGTTGTAATTTCTCCCGCGCTTGAAGCACCCTGAAAGCCCGCTACAACCACAACATCACATACTTCAAATTCTTTCAACAACCTTGCCGGTTCGATTTTGACAATTTTCGCATTCATATGGTTATGGTCTGTCACAAATCCGGCTTGAGCGCCTGTAAGCGCGACAGAGGACAGTCCATTTTCTTTCAGCATCGCTGAGAAAACAAGGCTGGAAATAAGCTCTCCTGTTGACATAAGCAGATCCGTTTCCCGCTTTGTCAGCATCCCCATGCCTTCCCCAGCAAGCGAAAGAAGCGTATCCGTCGCATACGGATCGCCTTTTCGCCCCATCGCAGAAACTACGACAACTACCTTATATCCTTCGCGGACCGCGCTCTGTACATGACTGAGAGCGCTCATCCGCGACTGTTCGTCGCGGACGGACGTTCCGCCAAACTTTTGAATGATGATATTCACATTTTACACCTGGCTTTCTCAATTAGGAGTGGCAGCCGGCTTATTTTTCTGTTACAATCCCCATTTCAATTAAGGTTTCAGCAATCTGAACAGAATTCCAAGCTGCTCCTTTTAACAGATTATCAGAAACAACCCACATATGGAAACCGTTATCGGTATCAAGATCTTTACGAATGCGTCCAACGAATGTATCATTTTTACCGACACAGTCTGCTGGCATCGGGTAAAGCTGTTCAGACGGGTTGTCTTGCAGCACAACGCCAGGAGCATCTTTTAGAAGAGCCTGGATATCTGCTGCACTTAAACCGCCTTTTTCTGTTTCAAAATAAAGAGATTCTGAGTGACCAGTTGCAATTGGCAGACGAACACAAGTTGCTGCAACGGGCAGGTCTTCCATGTGCATAATTTTCTTTGTTTCGTTAATCATTTTCATTTCTTCATATGTGAAGCCATTATCCTGGAATTTATCAATTTGCGGAATCGCATTAAAAGCAATTTGATAATGTTTTTTATCGCTGCCCACTGGAAGAATCTGCGGCTCAAATGATTCATTGTTTACAATCGCTTTTGTCTGGCTATAAAGCTCTTCAACTGCTTTTGCACCTGCACCTGAAACAGCCTGGTATGTTGAAACAATCACTTTCTTCAAGCCAGCTGCCTGGCGAATCGGCTCAAGTGCCACAAGCATTTGGATCGTTGAGCAGTTTGGATTGGCGATAATGCCTTTATGATTGCGTAGATCCTCTTTGTTTACTTCCGGTACTACTAGCGGTACATCCGGATGCATACGGAAGGCGCTTGTGTTATCGATTACGATTGCACCACGCTTTGCCGCTTCCGGAGCCAATGCTTCAGATACACTGCCGCCTGCGGAAAACAGGGCAATATCGATTCCTTCAAAGCTTTCCGGCTTTGCTTCTTGGATCGTTACCTCTTCGCCTCTAAAAGAAACGGTTTTTCCCGCTGAACGGGCGGATGAAAGAAGCGTCAATGTCTTAATCGGGAAATTGCGCTCTTCCAATGTTTTTAGCATTTGCTGTCCGACCGCTCCCGTCGCCCCGACGACGGCTACGCGAAAACCTGTGTTACTCATTTAAATCTTCCCCTTCCAGTAATAAAAGTTCATCTTTTTGTATAAAGATACATTGTCGAAAGAACAAGAATGTTGCAAAAAGTATCTTGATACTGATAATAGCATTTTAACACATTAAAGGACGATGGAAAGAAGAAAATCGATTAGAAATGAAAAAAGCCGTGATTTCTTTATACTGTGGAAGGTGGATATTCTTTTAAGAGCGGCTGAATTTGTTTGTGTGAAAGTGCAGCTGAAACCGTGGCGGGGATTAAATCCATAAATGCAACCAAAGAATTTGGCTTTTTAATTGGATCATCCTGGCCGAAAGGAACAAAGTAAATATTTTTCATATTCAGCAGCTTCATAATGTTTTGACTGTTTAGCCCAAGAGCATCATTTGTTGAAACGGCTACAACGATCGGACTTCCGTTTCGAAGCGTTGCTTTCGCAGCCATTAAAACAGGAGAATCTGTAGCCGCATTCGCGAATTTACTGATTGAATTTCCCGTCATAGGCGCAATGACCATACAATCCAGGGGCGCTTTTGGTCCAAGCGGTTCAGCATCTTGAATTGTTGTAATGGCTTTGTGGCCGGCTACCTGCTCTACTTTTTCCAGCCACTCTCCAGCTGAACCAAACCGGCTTGCTTCTTTTTGAACCGTATTGGTGGCCACTGGCACCACCTCTGCCCCAAGTTCTTTTAACTTTGCCACAACCGGCACAATCTCTTCAAATGTACAATGTGAGCCTGTGATCCCAAAACCAATCCGACGCCCTTTTAACGATAGGTCCACGCCTTATAATCCCCTTTCTTCTTTCCATTCTTTCACAGCATCCCATAAAACGTGAGTGAGTATTTCTCCAGCTGTTTTAGGTGCTACCTTGCCTGGCAGGCCAAGCGCATGAATCGCTTCAATACCTGCTTTTTGTGCAGCTTCAAAGTCTGTTCCCCCCGGCTCGGAAGCCAGATCAATAATAAGAGAGCCTGTTTTCATCTGCTCTACTATTTCTTTTGGCAAAACCATGTCCGGTACTGTGTTGATGACAATGTCAGCTCGTTTAATTTCTTCTTTCATGCTCTCCATATAAAAAGGATAAAGATTCATTTCTTTTGCTCTGGCAAACTTCCCTGTTTCTCGAATCGCTGCTGTTACATGGGCACCGACCTGATGGAACAGACGGGCCGTTGTAATACCAACCCGGCCTAGTCCTATAACCATAACGTTTGCTCCGTGAATGGTATGGTCGGTTTTTTGCATGGCAATCATCAACGTTCCTTCAGCTGTCGGGATAGAGTTAAGCACCGCTGCGTCTTCCCGGTCAAAAATATACAGAATGTCGCGGCTTACTATGCTTTTTAATGCGGGTGTCTCAATGCCGCTTACGATAATGCAATTGGGTGACAGAGACTCGGCAATTTCTTTTGTCATATAAAGCGGTTTTGATGAAAATGGGGCATCTACTACCCCTCCTTTTTTCACGCCGGACACCGGTAATATAAACAAGTTCATTTGCTCGTAGGACAATTCCTCCTGTTTGATTACCTGTGCACCTTCAAGCTCTTCTTCTGCTTGATCAAACCCTGCCATATACACATGGATGCCGCGCTCCATTAGCAGGCGGCCCATTTCAATCTGTCTGGCATCTCCGCCATAAATCAATGCCTTCATTTTAATCTCCTCCAATTGCGGCGTATTCTTTGTTATTGTATGAATCGCATTTTTTCCCTGTGCGTTATGATTTTGTTCCAAAAAAAAAGAATCCACTCTTTGAGCGGATTCAGATTGAAGCGGTTTTTGGCCATTTGCCATCCGGGCTGATCAAGGAAGCGGAAAATGGTTTATCGAATAACTCTTTTGCCAGTTCATCGACTCGTTCTTTTGTTACATTGTCAATGAGTGAAACTACTTCATCAAGTGTACGATGGCGCTTAAGAAGCAATTCGTTTTTCCCATTACGGCTCATGCGGCTGTTGGTGCTCTCAAGGCTGAGCATTAAGCTTCCCTTCAACTGTTCTTTGCTGTTATGAAGCTCTTTTGCCGTAATACCTTCCCTTTTAACAAGATCGATGGATTCCATAATCGTCTCATACAACTCATCAAGCTGCTCAGCGCCTGTTCCTCCGTAGAACGTGACAAGACCTGTGTCTTTGTAGGAAGAATGGTATGAATAAACCGAATAAGCAAGACCGCGTTCCTCGCGAACTTCCTGAAAAAGGCGGCTTGACATACTTCCGCCGATAATATTGTTTAATACAATTAAATTGTAGATGTCCTTGTCTCCAATTGGAACACCTTCATACCCAAGACATAAATGTGCTTGTTCTGTTTCTTTAGCACGCGCCTTTTTTTCGTAATAAAAATCCGAAACGGCTTCCATAACCGGTGCCTTGCCGCCTTCGTATTCTCCAAAAAGAGCTTCCGCTTTTTTCACAAGTTCTTCGGTAATATTACCTGCAATAGAAATAACGACCCGGTCCGGTGTATACATGTTGTACATATATTCCTTTAATGTATCACGTGTAAAAGCAGCCAGTGTTTCTTCCGTGCCCAAAATAGGCAGGCCAAGTGGATGATCGCCGTAAGCAGCGCTGCTAAGCAGGTCATGGACAATATCATCCGGCGCATCTTCATACATTTTAATTTCCTCTAAAATAACATTACGCTCTTTTTCAAGCTCTTCTGCATCAAATTTAGAGTTGAAAAACATATCAGCCAGCACATTTAAAGCGTGGTCTGCATGATTATCAAGTACCTTTGCATAGTAGCATGTGTATTCTTTTGAAGTAAAAGCATTTACCTGACCGCCAATGCTGTCAAAGCTTTCTGCTATTTCTTTTGCACTTAACGTATCTGTTCCTTTAAAGAACATATGTTCAAGAAAATGGGATACACCGTTTAGTTTTGGTGATTCATCACGAGAGCCTGTTGCAATCCAAATACCGATTGCAGCGGACCGAACCGTGGTCATTTCTTCTGTTACGATGGTCACGCCATTCTTACATGTAAATCGTTTTATCAACGTAATCATATCCCCCTAATTTCTGTTCATCTCGTTGACAGCGTCATAATATCAATGAATAACAATATCACATTTTCCCTTCAATTGCTATAAAAAAAGCAGAGACTTTACAGGAAAGTCTCTGCTTTTCGTTTTATTGCTGCTGCTTAGCCGCCTCTTCTTTTTCACGCTGTTCTTTTAAAACAGCTTTTCTTGACACATTTACGCGTCCTTGGTTATCAATCGCAATAACCTTTACAAGAAGCTCATCGCCAATTTTCAGTACGTCTTCTACTTTGCCAACCCGCTCTTCAGAAAGCTCGGAAATGTGTACAAGACCGTCCTTGCCTTTAAACAGTTCGACAAAAGCACCGAATTTTTCAATTCGTTTTACTTTCCCCATATAAAGCTCACCGACTTGTACTTCACGTACAATATCTTCAATAATTTTCTTGGCGCGTTCGTTATCTTCCTGGTTCACCGATGAAATAAAGACCGTTCCGTCTTGTTCAATATCGATTTTCACGCCGGTTTCTTCAATAATTTTATTGATTTGTTTGCCGCTTGGTCCGATAACATCACGGATTTTGTCCGGATTAATCGTCATTGTCATAATTTTCGGTGCATAAGCCGACAATTCTGTACGCGGCGTATCGATTACCGACAGCATGTGATCTAAAATATGCATTCGGCCTTGTTTTGCCTGCTGAAGTGCTTCTTCTAGGATCTGTCGGCTTAATCCGTCGATTTTAATATCCATTTGCAAAGCGGTAACGCCTTTTGCTGTACCCGCTACTTTAAAGTCCATATCGCCAAGGTGGTCTTCCATTCCTTGAATGTCAGATAGCACTGTGTAGTGTTCGCCAGACTTCACAAGTCCCATTGCAATACCGGCTACTGGTGCTTTAATCGGTACACCGGCATCCATCATCGCCATCGTACTTGCACAAATACTTGCTTGTGATGACGATCCGTTTGACTCAAGAACTTCTGATACAAGGCGAATCGTATACGGGAAATCTTTTTCATCTGGAATAATTGGATAAAGAGCCCGCTCTCCAAGAGCGCCATGCCCAATTTCCCGGCGCCCCGGTGCACGAAGCGGACGTGTTTCCCCAACGCTGAACGAAGGAAAATTATAATGGTGCATAAACCGTTTGGATTCTTCTGTTCCAAGACCGTCCAAAATTTGCACATCACCTAAAGCACCAAGTGTGGCCACACTTAATACCTGTGTTTGTCCACGGGTAAACATAGCAGAGCCATGTGTACGTGGAAGTAATGTGGTTTCAGAAGAAAGCGGACGAATTTCGTCGATCTTCCGGCCGTCTGGACGAATTTTTTCAACCGTAATCAAACGGCGCACTTCTTCTTTAACAAGTTTTTCAAGAATAGCAGAAGCTTCTGCCAGCACTTCTTCTTCGCCTTCTGAAAGAAGCGCTTCTTTCACAGCATTTTTCACTTCTGTAATCGCTTCTTCACGTGCATGCTTTTCAGCTGTTTGAATCGCCTGCTTCATATCCGCTTCACACATAGCCCGAATCTTTGCTTCAAGAATTTTATCGTTTTCATAAAGAACGACTTCACGTTTTTCTTTTCCGCATTCTGCTACAATTTCTTCCTGGAAAGCAATTAAACGCTTGATTTCTTCGTGGCCAAACATAATAGCTTCAAGCATCACTTCTTCTGGTACTTCGTCGGCTCCCGCTTCAACCATGTTAATCGCTTCTTTTGTACCCGCGACCGATAAATCAATGTCGCTTTTTTCCTGCTGCTCCACTGTCGGGTTGATCACGAAAGAACCGTCTACACGGCCGACGTTCACTCCGGCGATTGGACCTTCGAATGGAATGTCTGATACTGAAAGCGCCAGTGAGGAACCGAACATGGCAGCCATTTCAGATGAGCAGTCCTGGTCTACACTCATGACCATGCTGATTACTTGAACTTCGTTACGGAATCCATCGGCAAAAAGCGGACGAATCGGGCGGTCAATTAACCGGCTTGCCAATGTCGCTTTTTCACTCGGACGGCCTTCTCTTTTAATAAATCCGCCTGGAATTTTACCGGCAGCATAAAGACGTTCTTCGTAGTTTACTGTTAATGGAAAGAAGTCTACTGCTTTTGCTTCCTTTGAAGCCGTCGCAGTACTAAGTACGACCGTATCGCCGTAGCGAATTAGCGCTGAACCATTGGCCTGCTTCGCGATTTGTCCTACTTCAACCGTTAATTCGCGTCCTGCCCAGTCGATGGAAAATGTTCTTTTTCCCTGCTCCATTTGGTTGCACCTCTCTTTATTTAAAAACGTTTTTTTCCTAACAAAAAAGCGGGAAAAATCCCGCTTTATCGTGAATTATCGGCGCAAACCGAGCTTTTGGATCAACTCGCGGTAACGCGCTACATCCTTGTTACGAAGGTATGAAAGCAGGTTACGACGGCGGCCGACCATTTTTAGAAGACCGCGACGTGAATGGTGGTCTTTTTTATGTGTACGTAAGTGATCATTCAACGTGTTGATTTGTTCAGTTAGGACAGCGATTTGCACTTCTGGAGACCCAGTGTCGCTTTCGTGTGTTCTGTACTCCTGAATTAGTTCGTTTTTGCGTTCTTGTGATAATGCCATTTGTAATTCCTCCTTTAATTTGGTTCATCCCCGTCAGCCGAGCACACGTTGGAGACTCGCAATGCCAAGCAGCGGTTCAAAATGTCAAGCACTTCTTATTATAAGAAATTTATTCTTCCCCGTCAAGACGTTTGCTGTCGAAAAACTGCATGGCGGCCGTTTTATCCCGTTCAATTTGTGCGGCCAGCTCTTCAATCCCGTTAAACTTCTGCTCCCCGCGCAGCCGAATAAACCAGTCTACCTCGACCTCTTCTCCGTAAATATCCCCTTTATATTGAAATATATGCACTTCAATTGATAAAACTGGCTTGTCCGGACTTTTAAAGGTCGGACGGAACCCGACATTGCATACCCCTTCATGCCATTTATTTTTCACGCGGATTTTCACAGCGTATACGCCGGTGCGCGGCAGGAAATAGTCATCATCAGGTTCAATATTGGCAGTAGGAAAGCCCATTTTCCTGCCTCTTTTATCGCCATGAATAACCGTTCCATGCATTCGATAAGGACGCCCCAGTAAATCAGAAGCGTCTCGGACGAGGCCTTCTGAAAGCAATTCTCTTACTTTGGTAGAACTTACTTTTTCTTCTTCAAATTCAAGCTTGTTAACGGATGTAAAAGTGAATAACCCGCGTGAATGAAACATTAATGTTTCCATTGTTCCTTTTCCAAGACGACCATATGTGTAATCAAAACCAGCTGTTACATGCTTAACATTTAAGCCAATGATATATTGATCTACAAATTGCTGTGGTTCTAGTGCTGCAAAATCGGAGGTAAACCGGACCACAAACAAGTAGTCTACACCGAGCTCAGCAATCAACCGTTTTTTTTCTTCAAGCGGCGTAATATGGCGAATATGCTTATGCTTTCTGCCAAGAACCACAGATGGATGAGGATCAAACGTCATTACAGCACTTTTCCAGCCATACTGATCGGCTGTTTTTTTGGCAGCAGCAATTACCTGCTGATGTCCTTTATGTACACCGTCAAAAAAACCGAGCGCAAGCGCCATCGGTTTACATTCTTCTTTTTTCTGGCTGTGCGGATGGCGCAGCATAATAACATCCATAATTTCACACCTGTCTCTCTGTCATTGTGGCATCACTTTAACCGGCTTGATCAGCCCCGTTTTTTCTGGATGAACCTGGTAGATAGCCAATAGTTCCCCGCTTAAATAAACAGCTGCTTCAGACTCCCCGGCCGGCCACTGGGCAGGCTTCGACAAAACAGCCCCATTCTTTACCTTTACTGCTACTGTATCACTTACAGGCCACTTCGGCAAATGAGAAACCGCCGTTTCAACCGGCTTTAAGACGTCCTCTGGATTCCGTTCTGCGAGCGCAGACAGGGTGACGCAGTCATCTTCACCAAAACCCCCTGAATGGGTGCGTACCAAGCGTGACATATGCGCCGGATAGCCGAGCTTTTCACCAATCATTACGGCCAACGTTCGAATATAGGTCCCTTTCCCACAGGAAACGCGAATGGAAAAACGGACTTTTTCATTTTCCTGTTTGATCGGGCTGATGAGCTCAATGTTGTAAATAGAGACCATGCGTGAAGGACGCTCTACCGTTTGTCCGGCACGTGCATATTCATACAAACGTTTGCCATTCACTTTAACAGCTGAATACATAGGAGGCGTTTGTTCAATCTCGCCGGTCATGCTTTTGAGTACATTTTCAAGTTCTGCATCCGTAATGATACGGTCAACCGCTCTTGACTCCACCACTGCTCCAGATGCGTCCTCTGTTTCTGTTGAAAAGCCGAGAGTCACTTCTGCCTCATAGGTTTTTCCACTGTCGGTAATATATTCAGCGAGCCTCGTTGCCGTCCCAATACAAAGAGGAAGCACGCCTTCTACATCGGGATCAAGTGTGCCTGTATGCCCTACTTTTTTTGTACGAAGAATTTTACGGGCTTTAAATACACAGTCATGCGATGTCATACCCTTTTCTTTCCATAGCGGCAAAATGCCATTCATATTCCAAACCTCCTTTTGGTGTCAAAAAAAAAGCGCCTGATCAAGCAGCCGACATTCCTGCTGCTTCTCAAGGCGCTCTTTTTGTACTACGACGGGTCTGAGTCTCTTAATTCCCGCAGCAGCGTATCGATTTTGTTTCCGTACGCAACTGATTCATCAAACTCAAACATAAGCTCCGGGGTTTTGCGGAGACGGATTCGGGTTCCGAGTTCAGAACGGATAAACCCTTTTGCTTTCGCCAATGCCTTCAGCGTGCCCTCCCGCTCCTCTTCACCGCCAAGCACCGTAATATAAACGGTTGCCTGCTGCAGGTCCCCTGTAACTTCAACATCCGTTACGGTTAGAAAGCCAATACGAGGATCTTTCACTTTCCGGCTTAAAATCTCCGTCAATTCTTTTTTCATTTGTTCGGCAACACGATTTGACCGCATAGACATACTTCTCACTCCTTGGGCGAAGGTTACTTGCGCTCGATTTCCTGTTCGATAAATGCTTCGATGATATCGCCTTCTTTGACATCATTAAAGCCGCGAATAGTAATACCACACTCATAGCCCTGCGCTACTTCTTTTGCATCATCTTTGAAGCGTTTCAGAGCATCGACTTCTCCTTCGAAAATAACGATGCCATCACGGATCAAGCGAACGCCTGAATCACGCGTAATTTTCCCCTCTGTTACATAGCTTCCCGCAATTGTACCGATTTTAGACACTTTGAATGTCTGGCGTACTTCCGCCTGTCCGATAATTTTCTCTTCAAATTCCGGATCAAGCATGCCTTTCATCGCCGCTTCGATTTCTTCAATTACTTTGTAAATGATGCGGTGCAAACGTACTTCTACTTCTTCTGCTTCCGCCGTACGCTTCGCATTTACATCTGGACGTACGTTAAATCCAATCACAATGGCGTTTGAAGCCGAAGCCAGAATAATATCCGATTCTGTAATCGCACCAGCGCCGGTGTGGATGATTTTTACGTTTACGCCTTCTACTTCAATTTTTTGAAGAGCAGCCGCTACTGCTTCAACCGAGCCCTGTACATCGGCTTTTAAAACAATGTTTAAGTCTTTCATTTCCCCTTGTTTCATATGTTCAAACAAGTTATCAAGGCTGACTTTTGTTTTTTCGCTCCGTTGTGCTAAAAGAGCATCCTGTGCACGGGATTCCCCAATTTGACGGGCTGTTTTTTCGTCTTCAAAGACAACAAAACGATCACCTGCAAGCGGCACTTCATTTAATCCAGTGATTTCAACAGGCGTAGATGGGCCCGCTGTTTTCACACGGCGGCCAATATCATTTACCATTGCGCGGACGCGGCCAAACGTATTTCCGACAACGATCGGATCACCAACATTCAATGTACCGTTTTGAACAAGTAATGTTGCGACAGATCCGCGCCCTTTATCCAGCTCGGCTTCAATCACTGTACCCATTGCTTTTCGCTTTGGATCTGCTTTAAGCTCCTCTACTTCTGCTACAAGAAGAATCATTTCAAGCAATGTATCAATACCTTCACCGTGTTTGGCTGAAAGCGGTACGAAAATGGTTTCTCCGCCCCACGCTTCAGGTACAAGTCCATGCTCAGTTAATTCCTGCATAACACGGTCCGGGTTTGCAGCTGGCTTATCGATTTTATTTACTGCTACAATAATTGGCACTTCTGCTGCTTTTGCATGGTTGATGGCTTCAACCGTTTGCGGCATCACGCCGTCGTCTGCTGCCACGACAAGAATCGTAATATCGGTTACTTTTGCTCCACGTGCACGCATCGTTGTAAACGCAGCGTGTCCCGGTGTATCAAGGAATGTAATTTTTTTGCCGTTTGTTTCCGCTTGATAAGCTCCGATATGCTGGGTGATACCACCCGCTTCGCCTTCTGTTACTTTTGTATTGCGGATTGAATCTAAAAGAGTCGTTTTCCCGTGGTCAACGTGACCCATAATCGTTACAACAGCCGGACGTTCAATCGCATTTTCCTCTGAATCTTCTTCTTCAAAATACGTTTCAAGATCTGCTTTGTCGATTAAAATCTCTTCTTCGACCTCTACGTTAAACTCACTTGCCACAAGTTCAATTGCATCTTTATCAAGCTCTTGGTTAATTGTTGCCATCACACCAAGCATAAACAATTTTTTAATAACGTCAGATGGCTCGACATTCATTTTCTTAGCTAATTCACCTACAGTTAACGAGCCGGAGAAAACAATTTTTTCTGGGATTTCTTTCTTTTTCACTGGAATTGGCTGTTTCGGTGCTCCTTTACGCTGTCCACCAGAGCGGCCTTTCCCACGTGGTCCGCCGTTAATACCACGGGAACCAGGTCTTGAAGCGCCGCCACGTGCACCGCCGCCCTGCTTTTGCTGGCCTGGTTTAGAACCGGTTGGTTTCGGTTTTGCCGGTCCACGGTTTCCTGCTGGTTTATTCGTATTTGATTGTTGATTATTCGGTTTATTATTCAAATTTAAACAGCCTCCTTGTCATGACAGATCGCTTCTGTCACTCCTCCTCGATAAGCGTTTTAAGCTTTTTAGCAAAACCGGTGTCTGTTACCGCTACAACGACACGCGCTTCTTTGCCAATGGCCTGTCCGAGCACTTCGCGATTTTCCACGCGGCGCACCGGCACTTTGTAAAAAGCTGCTTTATCCGTTATTTTCTTTTCTGTATTGCGGGATGCATCTTTTGATAAAAGAACAAGCTTTGCATTTCCACGCTGTATTTCTTTTACAGTCAATTCTTCACCGGTGATCAGCTTGCCGGCACGGTTGGCAAGACCGAGAAATGAAGCCCATGGATGTATGGCCATCTCAGTCTCTGCCCTTCGTCACAAGCTCAAGCAGTTCATCATAAATAGACGGCGGCACTTCAGCGCTCAGCTGACGTGCCAGCACATTTTTCTTTTGGGCTGCTTCCACCGCTTCTTTCGTTCTCGAAACATACGTGCCGCGTCCGGATTTTTTACCAGTAGGGTCGATTGATACTTCGCCTTCTTTTGACCGGACAATACGAATCATTTCTTTTTTTGGTTTCATTTCCCCTGTTGCCGCGCATTTTCTGAGCGGAACTTTTTTAGGTATTGGCATTGCAGTAAGCCTCCTTATTCGATTTCTTCAGAAAAGAAATCTTCAAGGTTGTTGTTTGACGGCTCTGTTTCCTCTTCGTCCTGCGCTTCGCTTTTCCCATTTGGATAAATACCGGCTGCACGAGCGTCCGTTTCACTTTTAATATCAATTTTCCAGCCGGTCAGCTTTGCTGCAAGACGGGCATTTTGTCCGCGCTTGCCAATAGCAAGTGATAACTGGTAATCCGGCACGATAACGGTTGTTGCTTTGTTTTCCTCATCCACCATTACTTCCACTACTTTGGCCGGACTTAGTGCATTTGCAACAAACACAACTGGATCTTCTGACCACTGAACAATATCAATTTTTTCGCCTTTCAGCTCGTTTACAATCGCCTGGACACGATTTCCTTTTGGACCGACACAAGCGCCGATCGGATCGACTTCCGGATTTTCTGCATGAACAGAAATTTTTGAACGATCGCCTGCTTCGCGTGACACTGAGCGGATTTCAACAGTGCCATCAAAAATTTCCGGCACTTCAATTTCAAACAAACGCTTCAGGAGACCTGGATGTGTGCGTGATACATAAATTTGCGGACCTTTTGTTGTCCGTTCTACTTTTGTAATGAATACTTTAATCCGGTCATGCGGCTTGTATGTTTCATTCGCCATTTGCTCCGCCTGCGGCAAAAGCGCTTCAATTTTGCCAAGACTTACATAAATAAAACGGGCATCCTGACGTTGTACAATGCCGGTCATAATATCTTCTTCGCGATCGATAAATTCCGAATAAATAATTCCCCGCTCCGCTTCACGAACACGCTGCGTTACTACCTGCTTGGCTGCCTGAGCCGCAATTCGGCCAAAATCTTTTGGTGTTACTTCCATTTCAACCACATCACCGATTTCATAGGAAGGATTGATTTGTACTGCATCCGCCAGCGCGATTTCCAAGCGGAAGTCGAACACTTCGTCGACCACTTCTTTGCGGGCAAATACGCGCATAGAGCCGGCTTCTAAATTAAGCTCCACCCGTACATTCTGTGCCTGATTAAAATTGCGTTTATATGCCGAGACAAGTGCTGCCTCAATTGCTTCAATTAACAAACTGCGCTCAATGCCTTTTTCTTTTTCAAGATAAAGTAACGCATCATATAATTCTGAACTCATTGGCCAAAAAGCCTCCTTACATCCATATCTTATTAAATTTTTTTAAAATGTGACAGCGAGACGCGCTTTTGCCACTTTAGAAAGTGGAACCGTTACTTGCTTTTTGCGAGTTTTCACCATATATTCTACAGTCAGCTCACCGTCTGCAAACGAAAGCAGTGTTCCTTCAAACGTTTTTTCCCCATCAATTGGCTCATAAAGCTTAATGTTTACATGCCGGCCCACAGCCCGTTCGAAATCCTGCTCTTTTTTAAGCGGACGCTCGGCACCTGGCGATGAGACTTCAAGGAAATAATTGTGTGGAATCGGGTCCGGGTCAAGGGCATCAAGCTTTTCGCTCAACCGTTCACTAACCGCTGCGCACTCTTCAATGTCCACGCCGTTTTCTTTGTCAATATAGAGGCGCAAAAACCAGTTTTTCCCTTCTTTTACATACTCTGTTTCAACGAGTTCGAGGTTTAATTCTTCAATGATTGGTACAGCAATTTGTTCAACCGCTTCGATGATTTTGCTCATTTTTTATCCTCCCGCATGAAAGAATTTGTTTCGGAACATCCCCGCAACAAACACGAAAGAGTGGGGGCGGCCCACTCTTTCGAAGAGAGTTATCATGCAATTTCCATCTGTAAGGATACCATAAAAATACCCTTTTTGCAAACGTGCCTCAAAACAGCGACAGCTGATTTTGATCCGGTAATGCATCGAGACAGCCCATTTTCTCCAAATATTCCATGATCGTTTTGGATACTTTACCGCGCTGCTGCAAATCTTCTTTTGATAAAAACTCGCCCTGCTCACGGGACGCCACAATATTTTTAGCGGCATTTGTTCCAAGACCAGGCAGCGCATTGAATGGCGGAATAAGCGAATGACCATCGATAACAAATTCATCTGCACTTGAACGGTACAGATCCACTTTTTTAAATGTAAAGCCGCGCTCAACCATTTCAAGTGCCAGCTCAAGGACAGTCATTAAGTTTTTCTCTTTAGGCGAAGCATCCAATCCTTTTGCGTTGATTTCCTGAAGCATCGCTTTAATGGCAGAAGATCCTTTTGACATTACATCAATGTCGAAATCTTCAGCACGGACAGTGAAATAAGCAGCATAATAAAGCAAAGGCAGATGCACTTTAAAATAAGCAATCCGAACGGCCATTAATACATAAGCAGCAGCGTGAGCCTTAGGGAACATATACTTGATTTTTTTACATGAATCAATATACCATTCAGGCACTTCATTTTTACGCATTTCCTCTTCCATTTCGTCCGTTAGTCCTTTTCCTTTTCGGACAGATTCCATAATTTTAAAAGCAAAAGCAGGATCAAGGCCTTGGTAAATCAAATACACCATAATGTCATCCCGGCAGCCAATTACGTCAGACAGCTGGCAGATACCTTTTTGAATCAATTCCTGCGCATTGCCAAGCCACACATCTGTTCCATGTGAAAGACCAGAAATTTGAACCAGTTCTGAGAACGTCGTCGGCTTTGTTTCTTCCAGCATCTGGCGGACAAACCGCGTTCCGAATTCAGGAATACCGAGCGTACCTGTTTTACACATGATCTGTTCTTCCGTTACGCCGAGGGACTCGGTACCACTGAAAATTTTCATTACTTCAGGATCGTCGGTCGGAATGGTTTTTGGATCAATGCCTGATAAATCCTGAAGCATCCGGATGACTGTTGGATCATCGTGGCCGAGAATATCGAGCTTAAGCAGGTTATCGTGAATAGAATGAAAATCAAAATGAGTTGTTTTCCACTCTGATTTATCAGAATCCGCTGGATACTGAATGGGTGAAAAATCATATATATCCATGTAGTCGGGCACAACGATAATGCCGCCCGGATGCTGTCCGGTTGTCCTCTTGACACCCGTACATCCAGATACAAGACGGTCTACTTCCGCACTGCGGTATTGCTTCGTATATTCTTCGGCATACTTTTTCACATAGCCATAGGCGGTTTTTTCCGCTACCGTACCGATTGTACCAGCTCTGAACACATAATCCTCACCAAACAGCTCTTTCGTGTAGTTATGCGCACGCGGCTGATACTCACCGGAAAAGTTCAAGTCAATATCTGGTACTTTATCTCCTTTAAATCCAAGAAACGTCTCAAACGGAATATCGTGTCCATCTTTTGTATATGGAATGCCGCAGTCTGGACAATCTTTATCCGGCAGGTCAAATCCTGAACCAACTGAGCCATCATCAAAGAACTCGGATTTTTGACACGATGAACATACATAGTGCGGAGGCAGCGGATTCACTTCTGTTATTTCAGTCATTGTAGCAACAAAGGACGAACCGACTGACCCACGTGAACCAACCAGGTAGCCGTCATCAAGCGATTTTTTTACGAGCTTATGTGAGATAAGATAAATAACTGCAAATCCATGACCGATAATGCTTTTTAATTCTTTTTCAAGCCGTGCTTCTACAATTTCCGGCAATTCATCACCATAAATTTTCCGCGCCATTCCATAACTCATTTCCCGCATTTCCTGGTCGGCGCCTTCAATTTTAGGCGTATATAAATCATCTTTAATCGGTTTGACTTCCTCAATCATATCAGCAATTTTATTTGTATTGGTGACAACAATTTCATGCGCTTTTTCTTCACCTAAAAACGAAAAAGCTTCCAGCATATCCTCTGTTGTACGGAAATGAACATCCGGCAGTGTCTGGCGGTTTAACGGATTCGCACCGCCCATCGATGAAATTAAAATATGGCGGTACACTTTGTCTTCTTCATTTAAATAATGAACATTACCGGTTGCCGCAACTAATTTATTTTGCTCTTCACCGACCGTCAAGATGTTTTGGATAATATCTTCCAGACCTGCTTCATCGCGCACAAGCTCCATTTCAATAAGTGGCGCGTATACAGGCTTTGGCTGCACTTCGAGATAATCATAAAATTCAGCTGCTTTCCTTGCTTCGTCCATCCCTTTTTGCATCATCGCTTCAAATACTTCCCCTTTGTTGCAGCCAGAGCCAATCAGCAAGCCGCCGCGGTGCTTTTGCAAAACAGAACGGGGAATACGCGGCACCCGGTAAAAGTAATTGATATGCGAGAGAGACACGAGCTTAAACAAATTTTTCAGCCCTTCTGCGTTTTGGGCAAGAATTGTACAATGATAAGGGCGTGCACGTTTATAGGCCCCGCCTTCTCCCATAAAGTTGTTGAACTCGTTATGTTTCTTTATCCCTTTTTCATCTGCATCCTTTAGCAATTTAAGCAGGATGTATCCCGTCGCTTCAGCATCATAAATCGCACGGTGATGCTGAGTTAACTCTACATCGAACTTTTTCGCCAGTGTATTCAGCCGGTGATTTTTCATATCCGGGTAAAGCAAACGCGCCAGCTCCAGCGTATCAATCACTGGATTGGATGTCCGGCCAATGCCAAACTTTTCATAGCCTGTTTGAATAAAGCCCATATCAAACGACGCATTATGCGCAACCAGGATGGCATCCCCGGTCCACTCTTTAAAATCACGAAGCACTTCGTCTACCTCAGGTGCGTCCTGTACCATGTCATCGGTAATGCCAGTTAGTTCAATAGTCGTTGCAGACAGCGGATGGTGCGGGTTGGCAAAACGTTCAAACCGGTCGATAATGTCACCGTCTTTTACTTTGACTGCTGCCAGCTCAATGATCGTGTCGTACACTGCAGAAAGACCTGTTGTTTCAACGTCAAAAACAACATAAGTATCTGTGGCAAGCTCCCGATCGGCGTCTTCGTAGGCGATCGGCACACCATCATCAACGAGATTGGCTTCCATTCCATATAAAATTTTTACGCCATGTTTTTTTCCAGCGCTGTACGCTTCTGGAAACGATTGAGCCACTGCATGGTCGGTAATGGCGATAGCCGAGTGTCCCCATTTTTTTGCCTGGCCGACCAGTGCGCTAACCGAAGATACGGCATCCATCTGGCTCATTGGTGAATGAAGATGCAGTTCTACCCGCTTTTCTTCAGCTTTGTCTTCTCGCATCGGGGAACGAATTTCGTTAACATCATTCGCAATCATAACGAGATCACGGACGAAGGTATCGTTTTGAACAGACCCTCGCACTCGTACCCACATGCCTTTTTTAATGCGGTTAAACATTGCCGCGTCTTCTTTGTCACGCGAAAACATTTTGACCATTAAGGAGTCCGTATAATCGGTAATCTTAAAGGTAAGCAGCGTACGGCCGCTGCGCAGCTCTTTCGTTTCAGCATCAAAGATATATCCTTCTGAAGCAATTCGGCGCTCTTCATCAATAATTTCTTCAAGCTTTTTAAATTCTGCATCTGGCTTAATGGTATAACCGATCGTTACAGGACCTGATTCTTCGGGAGCCTCATCCTGTTCTTTCGCCCGGTTTTGCATATCAATCACTGCCTGGCGTGCCCGCTCTGCATCTTCTTTACGCTTTTCTTCTAAAAACTTTTCATATTCTTCGTTTCGTTCATTTTGGGAAACCTGCACATCAAATGTGAGCGGCGGAAAGCCGAGGCTTTCATATACTTCACAAAGGCGACGCCCATATTTGTTTTTGAGTGCCATACCCTCCATTTCATTTTGCGTGCGAATCACAAGCTTGGTACCGGATACACCCGGTTTTTGTTCATTTAATGCTGCTAAAAGCGGCGGTGCCATGCCTTCAAGCTGGCGAACACAATATGACCAGTAATCTGTAATGTTCTCCGGCGTACATGTGCGATCTTCCACTTCTATTGAAAAAGTAACCATGGCAAACGAGGCGAATGTCGCTGATAAGGCATCCGCGAAACGCATCATCACACTGCAAGGGATAAGGGCAGGTGCCGCAAATACAAAATGCCATTTTTTTTCTTGCTTCAATACCGTTAATTTTTTGATTTCAGTTCCGTCAAAATGACGGACCACTGCATCCTCTGTAAGACGGAGCTGGTCGAGTAGGATTAAAAAACGACTCCGTCCACTTGATGCTTCATTCATTTTATTTCCCCCTTACACAGAAAAGGATGAGCGGCACGAGCCGGTCATCCTTTTTCTTTTAAAGTGCAGACTGCAAGCGGCGCACCGTTTGCACAATTTCTTCCACAGTCGCTTCTACTACTTCACCTGTTTGACGTACTTTTATTTCTACGATTCCTTCAGCAGCCCTTTTTCCTGCTGTTACACGAATCGGCACGCCAATTAAATCACTATCTGTAAACTTAACACCTGCACGTTCTGCGCGATCATCAAGCAGCACATCCATACCAGCGCTGCGGAGAGCCGTGTAAATTTTATCCGCTGCTTCTACCTGTGCAGAGTCTTTTACGTTTACAGGAATGACATGCGCATCAAATGGCGTTAAATTTACCGGCCATACAAAGCCGTTGTCATCATTGAATTGTTCTGCGATCGCCGCAAGCACGCGAGAAACACCGATACCGTAGCAGCCCATGATCATTGGCTGTGTCCGACCATTTTCATCCAGATAAGCAGCATTCATCGCTTCACTGTAACGTGTACCGAGCTTGAAAATATGGCCGACTTCGATTCCTTTTGCAAACTGGATCGTTCCTTCTCCATCCGGAGACGGATCACCTTCTAAAATAAAGCGAAGGTCAGCAAATTCTGTAACATGGAAATCCCGCTCTGCATTGGCATTCACATAATGGAAGCCATTTTCGTTCGCCCCGCATACAATGTTTGTCATTGATTGAACGGCGTTATCAGCCACTATTTTCACATCAGCCGGAAGGCCAACTGGTCCAAGCGATCCAAATGAAGCACCAAATAGTTTAGCTGCCGCTTCTTCTTCTGCCATTTCAACCGTTTTGGCATTCAACACATTTTTCAGTTTAATATCATTAATTTCATGATCGCCGCGCGCAAGCACTACTACCATTTCATCGTCTACATTGAAAACGAGTGTTTTAATGCACTGCTCGGCAGCAACGTTTAAAAAAGCACTAACAGCTTCAATTGTTTTTGAGTCTGGTGTCTCTACTTTTTGGAGCGGCTTTTGTTCCTCACTGCTTTTTTCGTACGCAACCGTAACAGGCGCCATTTCTACATTAGCTGCATAATCGGACGTATCAGAATAAGCAATCGTATCTTCCCCGATATCGGACAGCACCATAAACTCATGTGTGTCTTTTCCACCCATTGCGCCTGAATCAGCGATAACAGCCCGGAAATTTAATCCGCAGCGGCGGAAAATATTTGAATATGCCTCAAAAAGACGATCATACACTTTATCCAGGCTCTCCTGTGAAGCATGGAAGGAGTACGCATCTTTCATAATAAATTCGCGCCCGCGAAGCAGACCAAACCGTGGACGTTTTTCATCACGGAACTTGGTTTGAATTTGGTACAAAGTCAGCGGCAGGCGCTTATATGATTTTATTTCATCCCGGATAAGAGACGTAATCACTTCCTCATGGGTGGCGCCGAGTGCGAAGTCGCGTGAATGACGATCTTTTAAACGCATGAGTTCTGGACCATAAGTCTGCCAGCGTCCTGACTCCTCCCAAAGCTCCGCCTGCTGCAGGGCTGGCATAAGAAGCTCAACGGCTCCTGCGGCATCCATTTCTTCACGAACAATTGCTTCCACTTTGCGGAGCATTTTTTGGCCAAGCGGCAGATAGCTGTAAACCCCGCTTGCATTTTGCCGGATAAAACCGGCGCGAAGAAGCAGCTGATGGCTTCTTACATCTGCATCAGACGGCACTTCTCGCATCGTTGGAATTAACGTTTTGCTTTGTTTCATTCAATCGCACCTCGACTAACATAATAATTTACTGTAAAAAGAATCTTTGAATATCATTCCATGTAACCATGATCATTAAAAGCATGAGCAGGGCAAATCCAACAAAATGCACCATGCCTTCCATGCGGCGGTCAACCGGTTTCCCGCGTACCGCTTCATACAAGAAAAACAATAGGCGTCCGCCATCAAGGGCCGGCAGTGGCAGCAGGTTCATAATCCCGAGATTTATACTTAACACGCCTGCCCACTTTGCTAAATTGAATATGCCGGATTGAGCAACAGTATCCGTCGAAACATAAATACCAACAGGACCTGACAGCATATCAAGTGAAAACTGGCCTGTCACGATTGTACCAAGTACGTTTATGATAAGCTTGGTCCAAGTGTACACTTCTTTTGCTCCGTACGTAAACGAGCCAAGCACAGAATGCTCAAACGGGCTGTATACACCAATACGCCCGAAGGTTTCTCCTTCTGCCGTTTCTGTATCAGGCGTAACCGGCACCGTCAGCTGCTCTCCTTCACGCTCTATGACAAACGTTAACTCTTTTCCTGGGTTTTCCTGTATGACTGTCACAATTTCTTTCCAGGACGTCATGTTTTCCCCGTTAATCGAAAGAACCTGATCGTTTTCCTTAAGACCGGCTTCAACGGCTGCTCCATTGTCGATGACTTCGCCAAGCTTTGGCTCATCGGTTGGAATTCCTTGAATCATCGCCAAAACAACAAAAACAATAAACGCAAGAATAAAGTTGAATAAAGGACCCGCAAAAATAGCCATCGCCCGCTGCGGAAGTGTTTTCGAATTAAACTGACGGTCATATGGCGCGATTTGGGTGCTTAATTGATCTTCCGTTATAAGGGCTTCACGATGTATCGGATATGTTTGCAGCTCTTCCTCGCCTTCTTCATACCCGCTGATCGTTAAACCATGCTCAAGATCTGCCGTTTCAATTTCAATCGTTCTTGCATCTTTAAAGCGGTCCCGGCCATTTACAATTAAGTTAACGGCTTCGCCTTTTTCATTAAATATAACACCAATTCTCTGGCCTGCTTTCAGCTCTGCTGTTTCGGGGTCTTCACCAGCCATACGTACATATCCGCCAAGCGGAAGCAGCCTAATTGTATAAACGGTTTCGCCTTTTTTATGTGCAAATATTTTCGGACCGAATCCGATAGCGAATTCACGACATAAAATACCAGCCCGTTTAGCAAAAATAAAGTGGCCTAATTCATGGAAAAAAACAAGCGAGCCAAATATAACAATAAACGCTATAACGGTATTCAAACGTTTCTAACCACCTTTTTTTATGATAAAAGTGAGCGTACTGTGGCTCTGGCTTCGATATCTGCTTCCAGCACTGCTTCGAGTTCCGGAGATTGAACAGGCGTATGCTTCTCCATTGTCCGCTCCACTATTTCTTCAATTTGTAAAAATGAAATTTTTCGATCCAGAAAAGCTGCAACAGCTTCTTCGTTTGCTGCATTCATCACGGCTGGCATTGTTCCGCCTGTGCGTCCTGCTGTATACGCAAGATGAAGCATACGGTACCGATCAAAGTCTATTTCCTGAAAATGGAGTCGGCCGATTTGGGCTAAATTGAGACGGGTAGTATCAGGAAGTGGCAGACGATCCGGCCAGGTGAGCGCGTACTGAATCGGCACCCGCATATCCGGCGAACCGAGCTGCGCCATCACCGAACGGTCGTGGAATTCAACCATCGAGTGGATAATGCTTTCTCGGTGCAAAATAACATCGATCTGTTCATAGGGCAGATCAAACAGCCAGTGCGCTTCAATAACTTCAAGCCCCTTATTCATCATTGTAGCAGAATCGACAGTGATTTTCGCGCCCATAGACCAGTTTGGGTGATTTAATGTTTCTTCTACTGTTACACTTTCAAGCTCTTCTCTTTGTTTATCTCGGAAGCTCCCGCCAGAAGCGGTTAAAATAAGCCGGCTGATATTTTTTTCCTGTTCACCCTGCAGGCTTTGAAAAATCGCTGAATGCTCACTGTCAACGGGAAGCAAGTGAACGCCTGCTTGTTGGGCTGCTGCTGTTACAATGTGACCAGCTGTTACGAGCGTTTCTTTATTAGCAATCGCAATATTTTTTTTCGCCTTAATCGCTTTAAGTGTCGGCTCCAGTCCAACACTGCCAATCACCGCGTTTACAAGTGTGTCTGCCTCTGCAATTGTAGCTGCTGCTTCAAGCCCCTCTTTACCGTATAATATACGCACGGAGGGAAACTGCAGCTGCAGCCGCTCAGCTGCTTCTTTTTCCATCACTGATACAAGTGCTGGTTCAAACTCATGAATAATATTTTGCGCCGCCTGCTCGTTTTTCCCAGCAGAAAAAGCCGCCAGCTGGAAAGAGTCTGGATGCTTCCGTATAATGTCAAGAGTCTGAACACCAATAGACCCTGTCGCCCCTAATAAACTTATCGTTTTCACTACATTCATCTCCCTACAATAGTTGAAGCATATGCAACAGTGGAAAAACGAACAGCCAGCTGTCTGTCCGGTCTAGAATTCCGCCATGACCCGGCAAAAGATTTCCTGAATCCTTTACACCGTAATGACGCTTCAAGGCTGATTCAGCTAAATCACCTACTTGGCCTGCTATTGAAAGAACAGCCGCTGAGAACAACACCCAAAGAGCAGGAGCACGGAAATCCAGAAAGAAAAGGAAAATGGCTGCTACTAAAACCGCTGAACCAACTCCTCCATAAAAGCCTGCTACTGTTTTGTTCGGGCTGATATCCGGCCAGAGCTTGCGTTTTCCAAATGAACGGCCAATAAAGTAAGCACCCGAGTCAGACGCCCATGTAATGAGCAGGGCAAAAAACACATACATCAGACCGCCTGCTTCTCTCGTTTCAATAAAATAGTAGAAGCCAAAACCAATATAAAGCGTTAGGAGTATGCAATATGCAGCGTCTTCAAATGTAAAGTGGTTTTTCGTCATAACTGTCACAACAAGAAACAGTAAAACGAATAAACCAAGGTATTCAAATTTCTCAAGCCCGAAAAGCTGCCCGCCTGTGGCACCGTCTTGTGGTACAAGCATGATAAATACGAGTAAAAGCGACAGCAGGCCCGGCAGAGATAGAGCGGGAATATGCTTCATTTTTAATACTTCAATTACCGCTATTGCACTCATTGCGTAAACTAGAAGAATAAAGGGCAGCCCGCCAATCAATACAATCGGCAAAAATGCTGCGGCTGCAATTACTCCTGTGATGATCCGTTGTTTCATTTTTGTTAATCCCCCATTATTCCGTTACGACAACCCGCCAAACCGCCTTGATCTTTTTTGATAAGAAGCTACTGCTTCAAGCAGATGTTTTTCTGAAAAATCAGGCCATAAAACGTCCGTAAAGAAAAATTCAGTATAAGCCAGCTGCCAGAGCATAAAGTTGCTCAGCCGATGCTCACCGCTTGTTCGAATCAAAAGATCGGGCTCCGGCAAATGACTGGTCATTAAATAACGCGAAACAGCTTCATCTGTTATATCCTGCTCTGAAAGTGTTCCCGCCTGAACATCTTTTAAAATCGAGCGTACAGCTTGAACAAGCTCTATCCGACTGCCATAATTTAGTGCAAAGTTAAGAATAAGTCCATTATTTTCAGCAGTTCGGTCTATCGCATTTTGTACAGCTCTTCTGGTATGAGCAGGCAGCTGCTCCATATCACCAATCATTTCTACACGAACATTTTCTTCAATCAATTCAGGCAGAAATGTAGAAAGAAATTCTTCCGGCAGCTTCATTAAAAAATCAACTTCAAGCTTAGGCCGCTTCCAATTTTCGGTAGAAAATGCGTAAAGCGTCAGTACTTTTACTCCTAGCCGGTTTGCAGCTCTTGTAATTTCCCGAACTGTTTTCATTCCTTCATTATGGCCGGCAATACGGGGCAGCGCTCTTTTTTTTGCCCAGCGGCCGTTTCCATCCATAATAATGGCAATATGCGCAGGAATCCCTTCTTCAGAAATCACAGGCTCTCCTGCATTTTTTGATTGCCAAAACCACTGTTTATGTGCCATTCAAAATCCCCCATATCGCTTCTTCCAACCTATTTTACCATATAAGCTGTTTTCGTAGTAATTCGAGCGATAAAATCCAAAAAAAGAAACCCTCTTGCCAGCAAGAGGGTTTTTTCTTTACACTTCCATAATCTCTTGTTCTTTTTCTTTAGCAATTTCATCCACTCTACGGATATAATTGTCCGTTTGTTTTTGAACATCTTCTGTGTAGCCGCGAAGGTCATCTTCTGTAAGATCACCATTTTTTTCGCCCTTTTTCAATTCGTCATTTGCATCACGACGAATGTTTCGGATTGCTACTTTTGCATCTTCCGCTTCTTTTTTAACCTGCTTCGCCAATTCTTTACGGCGTTCTTCTGTTAAAGCAGGGAAATTCAAGCGAATGACAGAGCCATCATTAGAAGGAGTCAAACCAAGATCTGATTTTAACAGCGCTTTTTCAATATCGCTCATCGATGACTTGTCGTATGGCGTAATCACCAATAGACGAGCTTCTGGAATGTTAATAGATGCAAGCTGGTTAATCGGTGTTGGTGCACCGTAATAATCAATGGTAATACGGTCAAGCACATTCGCGCTCGCACGTCCGGCACGAATAGAAGCAAGCTCGCGGTTAAATGCAGCAATTGCTTTGTCCATTTTTTCTTTGGATTGATTCATCACTTCTTGAGACACATTTATTTCCCCCTTACAATTGTTCCGATATTGTCACCAAGTACAACGCGTTTGATATTACCCTTTTCTGTAACAGAGAAAACGACGAGCGGAATATCATTATCCATACATAAAGAAGAAGCAGTTGAATCCATTACCGCAAGCCCTTCTTTAATAACATCAAGATAAGACAGCTCTTTATATTTAACCGCATCTTTGTCCACTTTTGGATCAGCACTATACACGCCATCCACATTGTTTTTGGCCATTAAAATAACCTCTGCTTCAATTTCAGCAGCACGCAGTGCAGCAGTTGTATCCGTTGAGAAATACGGGTTTCCAGTACCTGCAGCAAATATAACAACACGACCCTTTTCCAAATGACGAATCGCCCGGCGACGAATATACGGCTCTGCAATTTGGCGCATTTCAATCGACGTTTGCACCCGTGTTTCGATTCCGAGCTGCTCCAGGCTGTCCTGCAGTGCCATTGAGTTCATCACGGTTGCCAGCATCCCCATGTAATCTGCTGTCGCACGATCCATGCCCATTTCACTGCCGATTTTCCCGCGCCAAATATTGCCGCCGCCAACTACAACGGCTACTTCTACATCCAGTTCACTTACTTCTTTGACCTGTTCTGCCACAGATTGAATAACAGTCGGGTTAATACCAAATCCTGCTTCACCTGCTAGTGCTTCACCACTTAACTTTAATACAACACGTTTATACTTAGGCTGGCTCATGTAGACCTCCATCTGTAATGTACATGAAATCCCTCACCAAGAGCGGTAAGGGATCCCATTTATTCCTTTCCGGCCGGCGGATACGGAATCATTATTTTTTAACTTGGCTCATAACTTCTTCTGCAAAGTTGTCCTGGCGCTTTTCTAAACCTTCACCAACTTCGTAGCGAACGAATTCAGTTAAAGTTGCTCCTTTAGACTCAAGGAACTGGCGCACTTTTTGGTCTGGATCTTTAACAAAGCTTTGATCCAAAATACATACTTCTTCAAAGAATTTGCCCAGGCGGCCTTCAACCATTTTCGCAACAATGTTTTCAGGTTTACCTTCGTTCAGCGCTTGTTCTGTTAGCACTTTACGCTCACGCTCTACTTCTTCTTCAGAAACCTGGTCGCGTGAAACGTATTTCGGATTCAAAGCAGCTGCGTGCATTGCTACATCTTTTGCAGCAGCAGCATCTGTAGTGCCTTCAACAAGAGCTAATACACCGATACGACCGCCCATGTGAAGGTATTCACCGAATGCAGCGTTTTCGCCTTTTGTACGGATTTCAAAACGGCGAAGAGTGATTTTTTCACCAATTTTAGAAATGGCTTCACTAATGTACGTATCCACTGTTTTACCATTTTCCATTGTTTGTCCAAGAGCTTCTTCAACAGAAGCTGGCTTGTTCGCTAATAGGTGAGCTGCGATTTCTTTTACAAGTACTTGGAAGTTCTCGTTTTTCGCAACAAAGTCAGTTTCTGCATTTACTTCCAGGATAACAGCTGTATCGCCTTCGCTTGCAATAAATGTTGTACCTTCAGCTGCGATACGGTCAGATTTTTTCGCTGCTTTTGCAATCCCTTTTTCTCGAAGGTAATCGATCGCTTGATCTAAATCACCATTTGTTTCAACAAGTGCTTTTTTGCAGTCCATCATGCCTGCGCCCGTTTTTTCACGAAGTTCTTTTACCATTTGTGCAGTAATAGCCATTTTGGTTCCTCCTTTAAATATGTAGAACCGCTATGCGGTTTTATTGTTTCTTTCTTTAAAAAAAGGTGATAAGGGTATCCCTCTTATCACCTTTATCTGTTTCATTACTCAGCTGCTGCTTCTGCTGTTTCAGCTTCTTGCACTTCTTCTTGAACTTCTTCTTCAGCGATTTCCTCGCCTTGTTTCGCTTCAAGAACTGCGTCAGCCATTTTACCTGTTAAAAGTTTAACCGCACGGATCGCATCGTCATTCGCTGGGATAACATAATCGATTTCATCCGGATCGCAGTTTGTATCAACGATACCTACGATAGGAATGTTCAATTTACGTGCTTCCGCAACAGCGATACGCTCTTTGCGTGGATCGATAATGAATAGGGCATCAGGAAGACCTTTCATATCACGAATACCGCCAAGGAATTTTACAAGACGCTCATGCTCTTTTTTAAGCTGAACAACTTCTTTCTTTGGAAGTACTTCGAATGTGCCGTCTTCTTGCATTTTTTCAATGTTTTTCAAACGTTGTACACGCTTTTGGATTGTCGAGAAGTTAGTAAGTGTACCACCCAACCAGCGTTGGTTTACATAGTACATACCTGAACGTTCTGCTTCTTCTTTCACAGAATCTTGTGCTTGTTTTTTTGTACCAACAAACAAAATTTTGCCACCGTCACCGGCAACTTCTCTTACAAATTTGTACGCTTCTTCCACTTTGCGAACGGTTTTTTGAAGATCGATGATGTAGATCCCGTTACGCTCTTGGAAAATGTACTTTTTCATTTTGGGGTTCCAACGGCGAGTTTGGTGACCGAAGTGAACGCCTGCTTCAAGCAATTGCTTCATAGAAATTACTGACATGTGTTGTTTCCTCCTGTTTGGTTTGATTTCCTCCGTCTTTCTCACACTCACACAGCTTCCGTTTAAAACGGCACCGGCTGATGAATCAAAAGACGTGTGTATTAACACCGTTAGTTACTATATCACATTCATTAGGAGGCCGCAACTACTTTCATTCTTTTTTGTTAAATTTAAGGGCAAGCTGCACTTCTGTCACACCTATGCGAAGTTTTTTCGCAATTTCTTCCTCTGTCATCCCCTCCATTTTCATCTCTGCTATTTTTTGTGTCTGCGGTACTTCTTCCTGCGCCTGAGCTTTTGTTCGAACTGTTCGGGCCCCCGTATAAGCTTTTGCTGCTGCCTGGCGGGGTATAAATGAAGGCAATGGTTTTTTTTCGCTTGCTGGTTCTTGTTTCTTTATTTTCTCTATGGGCGTGTTTTTCGCCAATTGTGTAATAAGCTGTTCATTTTCTTCTTTTATTTCTATAAGGAAAGCGGTCATCATTTCTTCCATTTCCTTTGCGGTCTGCTTTGCGTTTCTTTCAGCTTCACTCACTTTATTCTGGCGCTGAAAAAGGATGATCAAAGCAAACAAGCTTAAAGCGTGAATTAAAAAAGAAATGGCTATAAAAAATGTTGTCATACATCCCTCTTATCCGCTGAAGTCGATCTGCTTTCCTTTATACGGATGAGCACACCGCTTCTTTTGCTGTTTCTTTTTTGTTTCTTTTTCTCTTTATGTCGGTCCCGGCTTTTTATTTTGTTTGGGTGACTGCTTTGAACTGCAGCGGTTCTATGTCCGGTATTTCTTCAGATGATTTTTCCTGTGGATGATGCCGGGCAGAAAAAACTGTTGGTGATCTTGAGCCGGCTTCAAAGCCTCAAATGTACACGGAAGCGCCGCCTGGATTTCAACAAATTTAAAATCTATAGCCCGCCCTTCTTTAACAGAAAGCTAATGCTTGATCAACTGCTGTTTTAATTTAAAAAGAGCTTTTGAATGAATTTGCGAGATACGCGAGGTAGATAGGTTTAACACCTCACCGATTTCCGTCAGTGTCAGCTCTTCTTTATAAAAGAGATCAATTACCAATTGCTCTTTATCTGTTAATTTTTTAATTTGGGCGGATAATTCCTGAATTTGCTCTTGTTTCACGATTTCTTCTTCCGGTGTTTTCGTCCGCTGATCTTTCAGTACAAAGCCGCCTGCTTCCGCCTGATCTGGATCCTGTACCTGCTCATCCATCGATAATACATGAGAAAAGAAGTGCTCAGCCATAGCATCCTGGATCTCTGCTGTCGACATGCCAAGTTCTTCTGCTACTTCTTCAGGTGTAGCAGCACGGAGATATTTTTGTTCGAGCATAGAAGAAGCGGCCTCGATTTTTTTTGATTTCTCTCTCGTTGCCCGTGGAAGCCAGTCTTCTTTTCGAAGACCGTCCAAAATAGCTCCGCGTATGCGAAAGGAAGCATATGTGTCAAATTTCAAGTCGCGGGACGGCTCAAATTTTAACAGGGCATCATAAAGCCCTGTCATTCCGTAGCTTGCCACTTCTTCCCTGCTTACCGTTTTGGGAAGAGCCGCTCCAATACGTCTGCAATGAAAGGTAACAAGCGGCATATAGCGGGCCACTAATGCATCACCGGCGTCCGGGTGCTGGTCCTTTTTCCATCTTTCCCAGAGTTTTTGCTCGTCTTCAGGCATTTTTTGTGCCATTCAATCTCTCCTTCCGGCGTACGACTACAACACGCTGCAAGTCTTTCTTTTATTCTAATGAAAAGTACTTCTTTTGCCAACAATAACACTAAAAAGCAGCGGACATCTGCCCGCTGCTAGATTAAATCGTTTGTTCCCCTTTGTTAACCGTTCGAATATGCAAAAGAAACGTGATAGGATCAAATTCAATCGTCCTGCCGCTGTTTCCTCCCGTGTCTTCCGAAAGAATAGGAATATGCGCCATTTGCAGCTGTTCTTTTACAGCTGCTACATTGCGGGGGCCGATTTTCATGAGGTCAGAACCTGATTTGAAATGAAACATCTGGGCGCCTCCAGCTATTTTAGCTTTTAATCGGCCTGGCCGTATGCCTCGTCTTTCAAGCTCATGAATCAGCGCTTGAATTCCTGTATCTGCAAATTTCGCCCTGTTTATAATATCTGCTTTTGCCAGGCATGAATCCGGCAGCATAACATGAACCATTCCAGCCGTATGTGAGATTTCATCATAAAGAACAACGCCCACACAGGAGCCAAGCCCTGAAGTTCGAATTACGTTCGGCGGCTTTACAACATTCATGTCCGCGATCCCTACTTTGACGACTTCACCTGTTTTATTTATCATAGCCTGCACCAAGCGCGTCAAACAAAACCGGGAAAGAATCCGGTGAAAGAAAAAGAAAGAAATGGCCTTTCACCGTCTCAGCATTTTCTTCGTCCGTTTCTGTTAAAATCGTATCAATCACAATGGTATAGTCGCTATATTGAGAGATTTCAAGCAGTCCATAGCTGATAATAGCTCCAAACATATCCACAGCAAGTTCCGGCACAGAAGGCTGCAGCTTAAGCCGAGTAAAGTCTCCCAGAGCAGACAAGTAAGAACCAGATAAAATATTGCCCATTTCCTGCATAGCGGAAAAACCGATTGGATAAGTATCCTGCTCACGAAATGTAAATGATTCATCAGCCATTAGTTTTTGAATAAATCGATCGGCTTCCTCTATCGTCAGCATAAAAAACATATTGCCGCCTGCTTCTCCTTCAATTCGCAAGCTGACACTGACCATTTCTTTTTCAGAGCCGCCGGTCAGCTCCATCATTTCCGCAAAGGGAACAATTCGAACATTCGGCACTTTCATATCAATTTTCCGGTTTAACAGGGTGGAAAGTGATGTTGCTGCATGACCTGCTCCTATATTGCCTGTTTCTTTTAAAATATCAAGATGAATAGGCTGGATTTTATCAATATAGCTCATAACATGGCTCCTATTTAAAAATCTTCTGCAGGCTCAGCATAATAAGAAGCCTTTTTTCAAGTTTTGCCACACCTGTAATATACTCGTCCCCAAGTGATCCAACCACTTCGGGCTGAGGTTCAATTGCATCTACCGGAATATCGAGCACATCATTGGCACCGTCTACCACAAGACCGACTTCAATATCATCGATGGAAGCGATAATAATACGAGTCGAATCATCATATTGCTCATCCGACAAACCGAAACGGCTTCGCAGGTCGATAATAGGTGTTACGACACCTCGTAAATTGATGACTCCTTTTACAAAAGGAACGGTTCCAGGCACTCTGGTAATATGCATTAATTTCTCAATTGAATAAACCTGGTGAACAGGAAGTGCGTATTCCTTATCTACTAGTTGAAAGGCAATCACTTTTACTGTTTCAGATGCAATGGTTTCACTCATTTGATGCACCTCCTTATTTGATCAGCGCATTGCAATCTACAATCAGCGCTACTTGTCCATCGCCTAATATTGTCGCTCCAGAAATGGCAAAAACATTAGACAGGTAGTTTCCAAGCGATTTTAAAACCACTTCCTGCTGTCCAATAAAAGAATCCACTACTAGCCCTGCCATTTTTTCGCCTTTTCGAACAAGAACAACAGAATAAAACCGGTCTTCCTGTTCTTTGTGCGGCACAGAAAAAATATCCTTTAAAAACAAAAGAGGTACGACTTTTCCGCGAAAGTCAATAACCTGCTGATTGTGCGCCTTCATAATATCTTCTTTTTTCACAATCGCCGTTTCGATAATCGAAGACAGCGGAATGGCATATTTTTCTTGTTCCACTTCTACAAGCATGACAGAGATGATGGAGAGCGTCAGCGGCAGTTGAATAGAGAAAATAGAGCCGGCACCTTCTGCAGAATCGATGGTAATCGAGCCGCCCAGTGATTCGATTGTTGTTTTCACCACATCGAGCCCTACACCGCGGCCTGATAAGTCCGAGATCACTTCAGCTGTTGAAAAGCCAGACGCCATAATGAGTTCAAAAATCTGGCGGTCTGTCATTCCCAGTGCCTGCTCCTCTGTTACGATACCTTTATCAAGAGCTTTTTGAAGTACACGGTCTTTGTTAATGCCTGCTCCATCATCTTCAATTTCAATAAATACGTGATTACCGCTATGGTAAGCTTTTAATTTAATGGTTCCTTCAGCAGGCTTGCTCTTTGAAAGACGTGCTTCAGGCATTTCGATCCCATGATCCCCTGCATTTCGAATTAAATGAACAAGAGGATCTCCAATTTCATCAATAACCGTGCGGTCTAATTCCGTTTCTGCACCGATAATTTCCAGGTTGATTTGCTTTCCTAAATCGCGTGACAGCTGGCGGACGAGCTTTGGAAAACGATTAAATACTGTTTCAACCGGTACCATTCGCATATTCAAAATAATATTCTGTAAATCTCCTGAAATGCGCGACATGTGCTCTACGGTTTCATTTAATTCATTATGATTTAATTCTGCGGAAATGGACTCAAGCCGTCCACGGTCAATAACAAGCTCTTCAAATAAATTCATTAAAATATCAAGACGCTCAATATTTACTCGTATTGTTTTGTTGGAAGCAGCCGGTTTTGGTGATTTTGACTCGCGTTTTTCTAATTCTACCGGCTGTTTCTTGCTTGCTTCCTGTACAGGTTCCATCTGGACTGAAGTCGACACAGGCGGCTCAGGAACTGGCTCCGCTTCTGGCTGGGGAACAGCAGTTATTTCTGTTACCTGAATTTGTTCTACTTCAGATACTTTCTTTATTTTATCCTCAATATCGTTTGCCGGTTCTTTTGTAATAAGCGTGACAGTAAATGTTTCATCAAACTTTTCTTCCTCCAGCTGATCTGAAGAAGGAAAAGACTTGATCACTTCCCCGCACTTTTCAAGCACTTCAAATACCATAAAAACACGCGCCGCTTTTAGTACACAGTCTGCTCGAAGCGAGACGGAGATCTCCAGGCAAGTAAATCCCTGCTCTTTAGATTGATTGATTACTGTCCATTCAAATTCATCATATGAAAGAGTACCTGTAGACTGAGAGGCAGAGAGCGCTTCAGGTGCTTCCGCAGACGCTGCCGATTCTCCCTGTTCGATTACAAGAAGCTTTTCTACAATAGCTGCAACGTCTCTTTTTCCATCCCCTCCCGCTGCAATATCTTCGACCATTGCTTCAAGGTCATCTACCGAGGAAAAAACAGTATCCATTATTTCCACTGAAACAGACAATTGCTGATTGCGAATCGCATCAAGCACATTTTCAAGTTTGTGGGTTAAATTGGCTAAATCTTCATACCCCATTGTGGCAGACATGCCTTTTAACGTATGGGCTGACCGAAAAATTTCATTTACTGTTGCAATATTTTCCGGATCCTTTTCCAGCTCCAATAAATGTTCGCTCATCGCTTGAAGGTGTTCTTTGCTTTCATCAATAAAGATCTCTAAATACTGATTTGTATCCATCCCTGTTCACCTCTTATTGTATACATGCTTGACAATCGCTGAAGCAATTTCATCAACCGGTACTATATCATCAACGAGACGAGTGGCAATGGCAGCCTTGGGCATCCCATAAACAATACATGTTTCTTTCGCTTCCGCTATCGCCGTGACTGTACCGTTTTCCTTTAATGTGATAAGTCCTTCTGCTCCATCTGATCCCATTCCTGTCATAATAACAGCTGTTTTTTCTATATTATTAAGCGCAGCAGCTGATCGAAAGGTAGTATTAGCAGCAGGCCGATGCCCGCCCTCAGGAGGCGTTTCATCCAGTGTAATCACAATGGAGCTGCCCGAATTTTGCAGTCGCAAATGCTTTCCGCCTGGAGCAATATACACAGTTCCATTTTGAAGAATTTCCCCGTCCTCCCCTTCTTTCACCCGCACGTCAGACAGCGAGTCAAGCCTTTCCGATAGAGACTTCGTAAAACCGGGCGGCATATGCTGAACAATTACAACCGGAGCTGGAAGTGAAGCAGGAAGTTTTGTTACTACATGCTGGAGAGCACGCGGTCCTCCTGTAGAAGTCGCAATTAAAACCAATTTATTCATTTTATTATTGCTGCGGATATAGGAACGCGCGGCGTGTACACCTGTATATCCGCTCTCAGTCGGTGGGGAAATAACAGCAGGTTTTTTTCCCATAGCGGGCTTCATACTGATATTTGCTTTTGATGCTGCCAGCACTTTTTCAATGAGGAGATCTTTGATTTTGTGAAGATCCAGCGAGATAGTGCCTGAAGGCTTGGCAATAAAGTCTACCGCGCCAAGCTCAATCGCTCTCAAGGTGGTTTCGGTGCCTTCTTTCGTTAAACTTGAAAGCATTACTACCGGACACGGCTGCTTTTCCATAATGGTTTTTAAAGCGGTCAGCCCGTCCATTTCCGGCATTTCAATATCAAGCGTTACAATATCCGGTTTCAGTTCCAAAACTTTGTTCACAGCGTCGCGTCCATTCCGGCCAAATGCAATTACTTCAAGCTGAGGATGTTCAGACAAAAATTCAGAAATTAGTTTTCTCATAAAAGCTGAATCGTCCACTACAAGAACCCTTTTTGTGTTCATTCGTAACCTCCTCTTTCTTTAAAGAAACGGCGCAGCTTATCGAGAAAGCGAGACCCTTCATTAGGAATTTCTTCTAGCTCTTCCGCGTATTCGCGGACAATTTGCTGAAAAGAAAATGAAATCTTTGCTTTTGGATAGGAGAGGAGAAATGGCTGGCCCATTTTCACGGCTTTTCTTACATTCGCATCTTCTGGAATGGATCCAAGAAAAACAGGCGTTACATGTAAAAATCTTTCCATAGTGCTTTTTAACCGATGGCCTGTCTCACGGCCTTCTTTTAAAGAATCAACCCGATTACAAATTAAATAAAATGTTTTTTGCCGGTCTCTCATGTGAATAAATTTCAACATAGAGTAAGCATCTGTCATCGCTGTCGGTTCAGGTGTGGTAACAGCCAGCACTTCATCAGCCGCCTGAAGAATATTCAGACTTTCTTCCGTAGCCCCTGCTCCCATGTCAAAAATAAAATAATCGTATTCTTCCATAAGAGCTTCTAAAGCAGAAACCCACTTTTTTTGATACGAATCCTCCCATCTAAATAAAGAGGAAAAAGCAGAGCCCCCATGTATATATGAAATACCTTCTGGCCCCATTTGGATAAACTGACTGATCGGAAAGTCATTTTCAAAAAAATCAACAATAGAAGAAGAAGGACTCCCATTGATTAAATGATAAATATTACCCATGCCAATGTCCATATCAAATAACAAAACTTTTTTATTTATTTTTGCAAGGCCTACTGCTAGATTTACGGAAACGTTTGTTTTACCTACTCCCCCTTTTCCACTTACAATTGCTAAAGTACGTACCGCTTTGCGCTTTTGAGCGGCAGAAAAAGCAGACTTTTGCAGCATTTTCTGGCGAAGCAGTTCTGCTTGATCCTTCATATTTCCCAGTCCTTAAAAACATATTTCACCAGTTGTTCGGTTGAAAATCCAAGTAAATCTTCCGGTACATTCTGACCATTAGAAATGAAGGGGACGGGCTTGTTATACAGGTACATTAAATTAATAAGAGTCCCTTTTGTTCTTGTTTCATCTACTTTTGTAAAAATAAACCCATCAATCTTTACAGAAGAAAAATTTTGAATGATTATATGTAAATCTTCTTCTTTTGCTGTCGCACTTAGTACAAGGAAATGAGCAGATTCTGCAGGCTTCTGCCCGATTAAAGGCCGAAGATCTGCTACATATTGGTTATCAAGATAGTTTCGGCCCGCTGTATCAATGAAAACAGCGTCAATTACTCGAAATTCTTCTATACATTGATTCATATCATCCATTGAGTAAGCTACCTTCATTGGTGCGTTTAGGAGTCCGGAATACGTTTTAAGCTGTTCGATTGCTGCAATCCGATATGTATCCGTTGTAATGAAGGCCACTTTTTGATTAGACTCGAGCACTTGCTTTGAAGCAAGCTTTGCAATTGTGGTTGTTTTCCCTACTCCAGTTGGTCCTAGCAAATACGTATATTTTCTATTGTGTTTTTGGTCGGCCTTCCAATCTGGCAGACAGCTTTTTAAATAAAGAAGTGTCCACTCTTTTATTTGCTTTGCTGTTGCAGACGCTTTTTCTATATGCCATTTTTCAAACAGATGGGAAGCTGTTTGATCTATTAATTCTTTTGTTATACCCTGCCTGGTTAATTGCTCAATGGCCGGCTGCAGCTCTTCTGGATACAATGCAGCAGAAGCAGTAGAATTTTGAAGCTCTTTAATCATCTTTTTCATATCGTTCATTTCACTTTTTAATTCATGAGACATCGCTAAAGCAGGCTTTCCCTGTACCACAGACCGCTTTGTATCTGGTGTTTCCGAAACGGGAGTAGCCGCTCCTTCAGTGGCTGCTACCACCTCAATATTTTTTTTCTTAAATAAACCTAAAATTCCTCGTGAATAAACTGTTTTCGACTGCAAAATAACCGCCTGAGGTCCTAGTTCAGCTCTTACTTTCTTCATTACTTCCGGCATAGAAGCAGCCTGGTATTTTTTCACTTTCATTCAATGGTCACCACCCCTGTACTTTGCACTTCTACACTTGGTTCAAGCTCATTATAAGACAGCACAGGAATTTGCGGGAAATACCGTTCCACCAGCTGTCTTACATACATTCGAATGGCAGGCGAACACAAGATAACAGGCGACTGCTGCATAAATGACGCTTGTTCAACCTGCTGAGCAGTCGCTTCTAAAATACGCTGCGAGTCATTTGGATCAATAGACAAATAGTTTCCATGTTCTGTTTGCTGTATACCATCGGCAATCAGTTTTTCAATTCTTCCTGAGAGTGTAATAACATTTAATGAACCGCTCTCATCCGCAAACTGCATCGTAATTTGACGGGCAAGCGCTTGTCTTACGTACTCTGTCAGTAAATCTGTATCCGAAGTCATTTTTCCGTAGTCAGCTAACGTTTCAAAGATAATAGGCAGATTACGAATCGATAGATTTTCTTTTAGCAGCTTCGACAGTACTTTCTGTATTTCCCCAATTGATAATGGATTTGGTGTAACTTCATCCACTAAAATAGGATATGTTTCTTTTAAATGGTCGATAAGCTGCTGCGTTTCCTGACGGCCTAAAAGCTCGTTTGCATACTTTTTAATTGTTTCTGTTAAGTGGGTTGAGACGACACTTGGCGGATCGACTACAGTGTAACCAAAGATTTCCGCCTGCTCCTTGGCATCTTCTGTAATCCATTTAGCCGGCAATCCAAACGAAGGTTCCACTGTATCAATACCTTCAACTAAGTCATCGTCCTCGCCAGGGCTCATAGCCAGATAATGATCAAGTAGAAGTTCCCCACTCGCCACTTCACTGCCTTTGATTTTCATGCGGTATTCATTTGGCTGAAGCTGAATGTTATCCCGAATGCGGACAACCGGGATGACTAGTCCAAGCTCAAGTGCCAGCTGCCGTCTGATCATCACGATACGATCCAGCAAATCCCCACCTTGATTTGTATCGGCCAGTGGAATTAGCCCATAGCCGAATTCAAATTCGATCGGATCCACTGTTAAAAGGTTAACGACCGATTCAGGGCTTTTTAATTCTTCCACTTCTGTTTCTTCTTCAGAAGGCACCTGTTCATCCAAGTCCTGTTTTGGTACACGGTTTATCATGTAACCGCCATAAGCAAGTCCTGCTGCCACCGGAATGGTTAGTAAATCACTTATAGGCGTAGCAATGCCAAGCAAAAATATGGTTCCCGCTGCAATGTACAGCATGGAAGGATAACGTAAAAGCTGGGCAGTAATTTCTTCTCCCAAATTCCCATTGGAAGCGGCACGTGTCACGACGATCCCGGTTGCGGTTGTGATAAGCAGCGCCGGCACCTGCGACACAATTCCATCACCAACTGTTAGAAGAGAATACCGGGCAGCTGATTCTCCAAAGGATAATTCCTGCTGCATAACACCAATCACTATGCCGACGATCAAGTTAATAATAACCATAATAATACCGGCAATAGCGTCTCCTTTAACAAATTTTGTTGCTCCATCCATTGCACCGTAAAAGTCGGCTTCACGGCCGACTTTCTCACGCCGTTCACGCGCCTGAGCTTCAGAGATCATTCCTGCATTTAAATCCGCATCGATACTCATCTGTTTTCCCGGCATAGCATCAAGGGTAAACCGAGCCGCTACCTCCGAGACACGCTCAGCACCTTTTGTAATAACAATAAATTGAATAATAACCAGAATAACAAAAATCACCATACCTACGATAACGTTTCCGCCAACTACGAATGTACCGAATGTCTCGACAACGCCCCCAGCTTCACCATGACTCAATATGGAACGCGTTGTCGACACATTCAGGCCAAGTCGAAACAACGTCAACAATAAAAGGAGCGAGGGAAATACAGAAAACTCCAGCGCTTCTTTCATGTTCATGGAGATGAGCAAAACGAGAAGCGCAAGAGAGATATTCATAATGATAAGCACACTTAACAGCCATGTTGGCAATGGAACAATCAGCATAGCTACGATTAAGATAACGCTTAGTAAAACGACGAGGTCTCTTGCTTTCATTTTTTTCTCTCCCAACAAAATATTACAATTTATTTTTGATTCGATATACATAAGCCAGAATCTCAGCGATTGCCTTAAAGAAATCTTCCGGCACTGAATCACCGATTTCTGTTTGGTCATGAAGCGCCCGGGCAAGCGGCCTGTTTTCAACCATCATGACAGCATGTTCTTTTGCCACTAATTTGATTTTTTGAGCAATAAAATCTGTTCCTTTTGCTACTACGTACGGCGCATCTCTTTTCGATTCATCGTATTTTAACGCAATAGCATAATGAGTCGGATTGGTAATCACAACATCTGCATTCGGCACTTCCTGCATCATGCGGCGCATAGCCATCTCTCTTTGCGTCTGACGAATTTTAGATTTAATCAGCGGATCACCTTCTGAGTTTTTATGCTCATCTTTAATATCCTGTTTGGACATCCGCAAACTTTTCTCAAAATCAAACTTTTGGTAAAAGTAATCCAAAACCCCTAAAACAAGCAATGCTGCTGCGGCAGCTAATCCCATTTTCACAGTAATAGAGCCCACAAAAGAAAGCGTATCCTGTATAGGCTTTAGGGCCAGCTTTAATACTTCATCCATATTTGACCATAAAATAACAAAAGCGGCTGTACCGACAAATCCAATTTTTAAGATGGATTTTAAAAGCTCTACAATGGCCCGCATAGAAAAAATTCTTTTAAATCCTTTGATTGGGTCCAGCTTTTCAAGCTTCGGCTTAATTGGTTCACCTGTTACAAGCCATCCAACCTGCGCATAATTCGCAACGACGCCGGCCGCTACTGCGGCTGCCATAAACGGACCAAGAATCATCACGCATTGTTCCATAATTTCCAAAACAATTGTTTTTAAATTTGCTTCCGTCACATCCATCAATAAATAGGATTCAAGAGAATGTTCAAACATATGAAAGATGTTCCTACCCATTGAAGCAGCAAACACAGATAAAAAGCCGAAAAGGACAAGCAGGCTGACCGCCGCATTTAAATCCTGGCTTTTCGTGACCTGCCCTTTCTTGCGGGAATCCTGCTTTTTCTTAGGTGTTGCTTTTTCTGTTTTTTCCCCCGCAAAAAACTGCAAATCTAGTTGAAGCATTTTATCAGCCTCCGAAAATAGTTATCAAATCCCGCATGGTATAAAGCATCATGCCGAACAAATCACGAACGAGTGTAAAAATCACACCCATTACAATAAACATGACTGCAAAAGCTACACCAATTTTCAAGGGGAAACCAACGACAAAGATGTTCAGCTGCGGCACAGTCCGTGCTACAATACCGAGCATTATATCGGTTAAAAAAAGAACAGCCACTACCGGCATGGACATTTGAAAAGCAATTAAAAATACACTGCTGAATGTTCTCGCCATATAATAAGCCGTTTCCTGACTGCCAAATGGAAAAGCCAGTTCATTGATTGGAATAAGCTCAAAACTGTAGAAAATACCATCTAATAGAAGATGATGACCGTTTAAAGCCAGCAGCATAAGCAAAGAAAACATGTACAAATACTGCCCCATTAACGGGCTTTGAACGCCTGTCTGCGGGTCTATTACGTTGGCAATAGCAAACCCCATTTGAAAATCAATCAATCCGCCGGCAACTTGTATGGCCGATAAAACAATAAAGGCAGCCAGGCCGATCAGGAGCCCGACCAGCGCTTCTTTTAAAATAAGAAGGATATATTCACCATTTATTTCAAGCGGTGCAGCATCAATCGAGTAATACATCGTCCAGGCAAGCACCACTGAAAAAGCTGCCCGGTGCTGTGCTGGAATTGTCCGATATGAAAACAGCGGCATTGTAACAAAAAAAGCCGATATACGAACAAGGATAAGCAAAAAAATAGATGGATTTGGCATCAGTTCTGTCATGCTTTTTTATCCAACAAATCTCGTTAAATTAGTAAAAATATCTGTAGTGTATGTAATGATTCGTTCTAGCATCCACGGCCCGAAAAAAATCATTCCAATCATGACACCCGCAATTTTAGGAACAAACGCAAGTGTCTGCTCTTGAATTTGAGTAGTAGCCTGAAAAATACTGACTGCAAGACCGATTCCCAGTGCGAGAAGCAAAAGCGGCGCACAAACAATCAAAGTTGTGTAAACTCCTTTCTCAGCTAGAGAAAGAACCATTTCTGTATTCATTTTCTCACCTTCCTAAAAGCTTTGAAGCAAGGATTCAATGACCAGGTACCAGCCATCAATTAAAACAAACAATAGAATTTTAAATGGAAGAGAAATCATAACAGGCGGCAGCATCATCATCCCCATAGACATGAGGACACTTGCCACAATCATATCAATAACAAGAAACGGAATAAAAATCATAAAACCGATTTGAAAAGCCGTCTTGATCTCACTAAGAGCAAATGCAGGCACCAGCGTTGTAAGCGGAATTTCTTCTATCGATTCCGGCTGTTCTGCCTGTGTATAATCTAAAAATAATTGCAAATCTTTTTGCCGGGTCTGTGCACTCATAAACTCTTTGAATGGCCCGCTTGCAAGCGTATAAGCTTCTTCAAGGTTAATCTCTTCATTAAAAAGCGGCGTTAATGCTTCTTCATTTACCTCCTGCAGAACAGGGGACATAATAAAAAAGGTTAAAAAAAGCGACAGTCCAAGCAAAACCTGGGTCGGCGGCATCTGCTGGGTACCGAGTGCTGTACGGACAAATGATAGAACAATCACAATCCGTGTAAAACAGGTCATTAAAATGAGTATACTAGGAGCCAGCGATAAAACGGTTAACATAAGAAGCAGCTTAACGGATGTTGACACACTTTCCGGGTCGCTTGAATTAAACACTTCCATAAATTCATTCATCCTGCTTACGCTCCCTGTCTGCCAATTCTCTTATAGCCTGCTGTCGATTTTTTTTCAGCTCACTTATTTTCTGCTCAAACTCCTGCTTGAATGAAGCTGACTCTTTGGGCTCACTTTCGCCTTCCAGCCGTTTTTTCAGCTTGCTCACTATTTGGCCGGGCTGAATAAGTTTATCTGCTTGTTCCTCGTAGCGGTTGATTAAATGGGCACGTTCATCAGGGTCATCGATTTCTTTCAAAAGAGACACATCTTCCCCTACACCCAGCACCAATACCCGTTCCCCTACTCTTACGACTTGAATAGACCGGCTTCCTCCAAGCGGTGTTCCACCCAGATGATGGACCACATGGCTTTCCTGATAAGAGCGGCTTTTTTTATTTACAAATCGCAATAAAAAATAAAGAAGCGCCACTACAAAAGCAAGTGCCGCAGTGACCCGGACAATTTCTCCTAAACCAATACCGACAGAAGCACCGGCGTTTTCATCAGCAGCGCCCTGGCTGTTGTTTTCTGCCGGCTGTTCCTGCTCGCATGAATCCGGGTTTTTTATACAATCCTGTACGCTGCTTTTATCAGACAGTGCTGCCCCGGCAATGATTTCATTGCCGGAAAACAACACAATTGCTAATAAAAGGGCAAAAATACCTTTTATAAATAAGTTCATAAACCATTACACCTTAAGAAGAAAGCACTTTAGAAATGGCTTCAATTACCCGATCTGCCTGAAATGGTTTTACGATAAAATCTTTTGCACCAGCTTGAATAGCATCGATCACCATTGCCTGCTGGCCCATGGCAGAGCACATGATTACTTTAGCGCCAGCATCCGCAGCTTTGATTTCCTTTAATGCAGCGATGCCGTCTTTTTCAGGCATGGTGATATCCATCGTTACAAGATCAGGTTTTAATTCTGCATATTTTTCAACAGCCTGAGCACCATTTTCTGCTTCTCCCACTACCTCGAAACCATTTTTTGACAAAATGTCTTTAATCATCATACGCATAAATGCGGCGTCGTCCACTACTAAAATTCGATTACTCATCTTAAAAAACCCCCTGTGGTTATAGTTAATTTAAATTTTTTAATCGGTCTGCCGGACTAGCAATGTTGGTGATCCGGACCCCGAAGTTTTCTTCTATGACAACCACTTCGCCTCTGGCGATTAAGCGGTTATTTACAAGAACATCAACTGGCTCTCCAGCTAATTTATCGAGCTCAATAATGGAACCCGACGTCAGCTCTAAAATATCTTTTACATTCCGATTAGTACGCCCAAGCTCTACTGTTACCTGAAGCGGTATATCAAAAAGCATATTTAAATTACGCGCTTCCTGATCTCCAAGCTGTGGTGACTGAAACGAAGAAAAAACAGCCGTTTCCACATTTGCTTGTGATGCTTGTCCAGCAGAAGCCTGCCCCATATAAACAGGTTCATTTGATGATCTCATCGGCATAGAAGGAGGCTCCTGAGACGGGACAGGTGCCTGGACAGGCGCCTGGACAGCAGCCGTTTTAGCGGTTGGAGCCTGTTGAATTGGCTGAGGCGCCGGCTCCTCCTGCGGCGGATTCATAAGCTCGGTAACAAGCTGCTTTCCGAATTGGAGTGGAATCAACTGCATAATATTTGAATCAATCAAATCCCCTACTGTCAAACGAAATGATATTTTAACGAGCAGCTCTTGTGCAGGGATCGTTTCCTCGCCTTCTCCCTCGTGTAAATTTAATAGAGAGATAGATGGCGGTGAAATATCTACCTTTTTATTGAAAATCGTTGACATGGAGGTAGCTGCTGAACCCATCATCTGGTTCATCGCTTCCTGTACAGCACTAAGCTGCAATTCTCCAAGCTCCGGTGTTACGCCAACTCCGCTTCCTCCGAGCATTAAGTCAGCAATAATGGCTGCGTCATTTTGGTGGATAACAAACAGATTTGCACCGGAAAAGCCTTCCGTATATTGAACTTCAATTGCTGCATATGGATGTGGGAATTCATCCTTTAACCGGCTTTTTTCTACCACTGATACAGTGGGTGTTGTAATTTCTACTTTTTGGTTCAACAAACTAGAAAGTGCCGTTGCTGAACTGCCAAAAGAAATGTTGCCAATTTCACCAAGCGTATCTTGTTCGAATGCATCCAAGTATTCTTCTACACTTTTGACGGCTTCCAGCGTAGCACTTTCTTCCGACTCATCATTGTCTCCGCCTCTTAATAGGGCATCAATTTCCTCCTGAGAGAGCATATCGTCACTCATCATCCAACTCGCCTCCTTTCATATAATCAAGCACTTGAACAGCCAGCTTGCGGTTAACACGCCCAGGCTGAGCAGAGAATTTCGGTACATTACCGACTTTTACGGTCAGCGCATCTCCCACTATCGTATTTAAACTAATGATGTCTCCCTCTGCCATTGTTAAAAACTCTTCAATTGTAATAGCGGTTTGTCCAAGCTCTGCAACAATTGGCAAAGAAGCTTTTTTAATCCGCCGGTCCAGGTTCTCTGCTTCCAGCGGACTGCGTTCTTTTTTGTCAGGATTTTGCATCCAGTAATGAACAGACAGCTTAGGAATAATCGGCTCTAACACAACATGCGGAATACAAATATTAATCATACCCGTTGTTTCTCCGATTGTTGTATTCAAGGAGATGACCACGACCGTTTCATTCGGGGAAACCATTTGCAGAAATTGCGGATTCACTTCAAAATCTGTAGCAATCGGGTCAATTTCCACAATGTTGGCCCATGCTTCACGGTAGTTTTCAAAAGCATGTTCAAACATATTGGACATAATGCGTGTCTCAATTTCCGTTAAATTTTCCACTTTATTGACACTGACGCCTCGTCCACCAAGAAGACGGTCCAGCATTGCATAAGCAACATTCGGATTTACTTCCATTAAAATTCGCCCTTCAAGCGGCGATACTTCAAAAACATTTAAAATCGTTCGATTTGGAATCGATCGAATAAACTCTTCATAGGGAATTTGGTCAGCCGATACAACTTCAAGCTGTACATATGTACGAAGCTGTGCCGCAAAAAAGGTTGTTAAAATGCGGGCGAAGTTATCATGCATTCTCGTTAAACTTCGAATCTGGTCTTTGGAAAACCGCAATGCACGCTTGAAGTCATAAACTTTCACCTTTTTTTCCGCTTCTTCTTTTTTTAACTCATCCGCATTCATTTCCCCGGTTGACAGGGCGGACAAAAGGGCATCAATTTCGTTTTGAGACAAGATTTCTCCTGACAACTGTCTCACCTCCGATCAAGTACAGGGAATCATTATTGAATAATATAGGAGGTGATGTACACATCCTCTACTTTTCCTTCCTGCATAATACTGTTTAAGTTTGTTTTTAATGTTTCCGTCAGCTTTTGCTTTCCTGCTTCACCTTTTAAATCATCTGCTGTCATTTCAGATAACTTTTGAATAATAATGTCTTTTGCTTGAAAATCCCGCTTTGTCATTTCTTCCATGGCATCCTTGCTGTCCATTTGGATTTTAAATGAAATGCGGATAAAATCATCTGACGCAAGATTTGTCGTCATTTCAGGAATATCAACAGACGATTCAAGCACTTCGTCGATAGACGGTTCTTTTTCTGCTTCTTCTCCGCCCTGCATACGCAGAATAACAATCACAGCGATGGTTCCGGCCAGCAGAATAACTGCCAGCAGTACGATCATAATGGTGATTAATTTGTTTTTCGGTGCTTTTTGTTCATTCTCCATCATGGTCCTCCTCCGCTTTCACTTTTCCCAAAAGTGAAATGCGTGTGTAAAACGATTCAATACTGGCTGTTACTTGTTCATGCGGTTCGAGAACAACATACTTCTTCCCATTTGTCAGCGTAATCGTGGTGTCCGGAAAGCTTTCCACTGTTTCTATGTAAATAGCATTTAGCGAGAACGGCTTGCCGTTCAATCTTGTTACTGTAATCATGTATGCCAGGGCTGAGCGTGCCAGCCCTGTCCCTCCCCTGCAATCAAAAGTAAAAAGCAGTTAGCGCTTCATGCTCATTAATTCCTGTAGGATTTCATCTGATGTTGTGATGATACGTGTGTTTGCCTGAAAACCACGCTGTGCCACAATCATTTCTGTAAATTCTTCAGATAAGTCGACATTGGACATTTCTAAAGAGCCAGGAGCAAGGGCACCACGTCCGTCCAAACCTGGAAAACCTGTTTCTGGTTCACCTGAATTGTCGGTAACCTCATACAAATTTGCCCCTACTTTACTAAGCCCTTCTGGATTTGGAAATTTAGCAATTTCAATTTGTTGATCCGTGTTCAAAACACCATTATCCATATAACTAATCGTTCCATCTGTTCCAATGCTAAGACTTGTAGCCGTAGTCGGTATATTAAAGGTTGTGCCTGCTTCTCCTAAATAATAGCCATCAGAATTAATCAAATCGCCATTCTGATCCATATAAAAATTCCCAGCACGTGTATAGTATGTGTTTGTGCCGTCATTCACCTGGAAAAGGCCGTCTCCTGATATTGCCAGATCTAATGTTCTTCCTGTTGTTTGTGTAGAGCCTGCCGTATGAATAGTATCAACCGCCGCTAGCTGTGCACCGAGACCCACCTGCTTAGGGTTTACGCCTCCCCGTCCACCATCTGTCGGACCATTTGCGCCTGCCATTGTTTGAGAAACAAGATCTTTGAATACAGTCCGGCCTTTTTTAAATCCATACGTATTTACATTTGAAATGTTGTTCCCAATTACATCGAGCTTTGTTTGAAAGTTTTTCATCCCGCTGATTCCTGAATACATTGAACGTAACATACATTCTTTTCCCCTTTCAAATTCGTCTGCTTCATTCGGTCAGCAGACGGTTGGCTTCCTGTTCGGTCCAGCCAATTTAAATTGTGTCCATAAGAATAGCGCCATTAATATTTGTAAAAAGATGTGTACCTGCTTCTTCACGGTTCATCGCTGTAATAATCGTATGATTTTTCGCACTTGCGACAAGTGCGGCATCTTTCAATACCACCAGTGAATCAGTTACGCCTCTTGACTTAGCTTCTGAAAGCTTTTCTCCGATCAAACTCCACTCTTGTTCATTTAAATGGATACCACGCTCATTCAGCCGCTGGGCAGCATGCTTTGAGATTGTCAGCTCTTTCGGCGACGCGGTCACCGCTTTAAAGGTTTCATTAAATGACGAAACTGCTTTTTGTGCTGACTGCTTTTGGACTGGCGGGATGACCGGCTGGCGTATCCCATGAATCATCGGATTAATTGCTTTCATTTCACTCACCCGCCTACTCGATCTTTGTTAAGCTGGAAGCGGCCACTTTTTCTCCACTTGCAAGCTGCAGCCAGACCTGCCCGCCTTTCATAGAAGCAGATTGAACTGCGGCGGATTGCTCTGCACCTTCTGCTCCCCATGTAACAGTTCGACCGATTAAATAACTCGCTTCCACTAATGGACTAGAGCTGATTGTGCTACCTGTTGAGCCCGAACCTCCGGTTAGTTCTGAGATATTAGCTGGTTCAAGCACGGTACCATCCGTTAACGTAAACTGAACGCTTTCTCCAGCGAATTTAATAGAAGCAATCGTTCCATTTCCTGTTTCCACAACGGGCTTGCCATCTGCATCGGTTTGATCGGTCAGTTTATGCCACACCACATCTTTGCCGACGAAAGATTGATAATTGATCATTTGTGAAGCCGTTTGTGCCTGCACCATTTTCTCCACCATTGTTGTCATGTTGACCATCTGCTCAAGAGACGTAAACTGGGCCATCTGTGCAATAAAATCTTTGTCTTCTACCGGATTCATCGGATCCTGATTTTGAAGCTGAGCCATTAAAATTTTTAAAAATTCATCTTTACCGAGCGCGCTGTTACCTGTTTGTTTTTTTTGAACCGGGTTATTAGACAAATAAAGAGAAGGGTCAATTTTCGACATATGTTACACCTCCAATTCTACATTTTGCAATGCTTCTTCAAAAGAAGAAATTATTTCGCTTTGGCTGTTCTCTGAAGACTCTGGCTCATGCGGCTTCTGCTCCTGCTGGCGCTGCTGCTGTGCACCACGGTCAAACAGCTGTTGTCTTGTATCCGGGCTTGCGATATCCACTTTCTCTACGGTCACATTTTGCTGGGCGAATGCATGCTTTAATTGATGAGCATTTTGTTCCAGCAGCTCTTTCACTGTTTGAGTAGAAGATAAAATTTTAGCTGTCATCACTCCGTTTTGCTGCAAGAGCTCAATGCGGAGAGAGCCGAGCTGCTCCGGATAAAGCTTTATAAGCATTTTTGTTCCGTTTGGCATTTTCGTTAGGTTGGAATTCCCTAAAACTTGTTCAAACTTTTCGATAAACTGCTCCATATTCATCGGCCGTGGATTGGTTTTTACACTCATAACGAATTGTTCTGTTTTAGAAAGCTGCTGTAAAAACGGATTTGCGACTTCAACAGCCTGCACAGATGGCTTTGTAGAAGCTGGTTTGCTTCCAATCGATTCTCCCATATCCTGAAAACCTTTATAATTTGCAAACGCAGTGCGCAAACTTGCTTGCTGATTCACTAAAGCTTCCGCATTTTTCACTGCCGTCTGCAGTGGCTGAAAATGTGGTTCCGGCTTTTGTAAATGCTGGGCAAAATAGTTGATTAATCGGGCTGCTCTGACAGCTGTAGCCAGTAACGGTTTATCCCCTTCTTTGAATAAAAGATCCGGATTTTCGGCGACCTGTCCAATCAAAGCTGTTAATTCTTCCAAGGGCAAGTTTCCTTCTGCTTCCTGATTATCTGTTCTGCTCAATTGATTCTCTGAACCTGTTTCTTCTTGCTTAATGTTTACTGACTGAAAAAGCGTTTGTATAGATTGTTGTAGCATTTCTGCATCTGTTTGCAGCAACACAGCCAATTCTTGTAGTGACGGCATTTCTCCATTTTCTACAAGCTCCTCAGCCAGCTTTACCAGTTCGGCATCTTTCCCTACTAACTCACCCAATGCTTCAGCATCATCTGCAGCCTTAAACAAAGAAGCGAAAAACGCAGATAAGCCAACTTCTACTTCTTCAGCTTGCTGTGCGGAAGCTGCAGTACTTTGAACTGCTTGCTGAACAGATCCAAGGAGAAAACTCCCAAACTTTGATGATCCAGATGGTACTGGAAAACCAGAAGAAACGACACCAGGACCGGATGTAGAAATGGAGCCTAACCCAATCTGCATCTTTTTTCACCCCCCTTTCCTCCTGCACTATCACTCATTTTACTCCATTATTCTTATTCATTCGATAATATTTTTGTATATTCAGCGGCTTTTTTCGCTTCCAGGTTCTCAAATACGGCCGCTTGCTTTTCGGTACTCAGTTCCTGCAAAATAGCTACTGCCTCATTGTTTGTTAAATTAATAATGATGCCCGCAATGCTTTCCTCGTCCATTGATTCGTACGTTTGGGCTACATTGCTCGTAGTGTTTGTTTCTTTTGTTTCGGCTGCTTCTTTCTGTTGTTCCTGAAGCTGTTTAAGCTGAGCATTTAAACGATCCTGCTCTGTTAGTAACTCTTCTATTTCTGCTTTTGAACTTTCAAGATCCCCGGAAAGCTGATCAATTTCTGCCTGCTTGTTTTTTATTTCAGCCTGCAATTCCACCACTTTTTCGCCATCCGCTTTTCCATCTTGCTTGGTGGCGCCTGTCCATTCTGCGACGTAAGGAATGTTTGCAGCTACTTCCTTCGTTTTTTCAAAAACATTGACTCCCGCTATTGTCATCACTACTAACCCGATTGTTAGTGCAAATAACAAAGGAATCACAACGATAAACAACAGCCATTGAAAGAGAGTATAGCCGTTTTTTTCCTCTATATCAGCCGAGTTTTTCCTTTTCTTTTTTCTTGCCATTTGTTCATCACCTGATCTTTCGGTTCATAAACTGGATAGCGGAAAGCTCGTCCATTTGTTTTGCTTCTTCTGAAACGGCCCATTTACGGTAGTGGGTCAATTCATTTGCACGGATTTTGCTGTATTTCTTTACTTCTATATTCTTTTCTTTTAATTGCTGTTCACACCATTGCATTCGTCCTCGCATTGTAACGACCACCCGTTGCTGCTGATCAATAATCTTTTCTAAATTCGAGATGAATTGCTGATAATGCTGGATATCAAGCACAGAAAAACCAGACTTCATTTTTTGTTCCTGCACATCAATTAAATCTTCTTTTTTCTTTAACAGCTCATACAGTTTGTTTGCTTCCATTTCAAACCGGCTTTGCGCTTCTCTAAAGACAGTTTCAGATTCTTCTTTTTCGCGTTCACGAAGCTGCATAATCTTTTCAAACTTATAATTAAATGACATGCCTTAACGGTCCCTTCCGTCAGCTAGATGAACGAGACCGGCAGCTGTTTCTTCAAGCCCCGCCTGTTCATCTGTCCGCTGTTTTAAAAATGAAAGTATTGGCTGGTAATTTTGAATAGCCCTATCAATCTCAGCAGACGATCCCTTTTTATATGCACCGATGTTAATAAGGTCCTCGGAATTTAAATACGTATTTAACGAATCCCGCACTGCTACCGCTGCGTCATAATGACTACGGCTCACGATATGAGGCATAAGCCGGCTGACACTTTTCAGCACATTAATGGCTGGATACTGACCTTTGTTTGCAAGCTCTCGATCTAAAACAATATGTCCATCCAAAATTCCGCGTACAGCATCTGCAATTGGCTCATTCATATCGTCTCCATCTACGAGGACGGTATAAAAAGCTGTAATGGTTCCATATTCATTTGTTCCTGTCCGCTCCAATAGCTTGGGCATAATCGCGAAAACAGATGGCGTATATCCTTTTGTAGCAGGAGGCTCTCCAACCGCCAGGCCAATTTCGCGCTGCGCCATGGCAACTCGTGTAACCGAATCCATCATGAGCATAACGTTCAGTCCCTTATCACGAAAATATTCGGCAATGGCTGTTGCCGTAAATGCTCCCTTGATCCGCATAAGAGCCGGCTGGTCTGAAGTGGCTGCTACAACAATCGATTTTTTCATTCCTTCAGGACCCAGGTCCCGTTCTATAAATTCTCGAACTTCACGTCCACGCTCTCCAATAAGGGCAATGACATTTAAATCTGCTTTTGTATTGCGGGCAATCATGCCAAGCAATGTGCTTTTTCCTACACCGCTTCCGGCAAAAATACCAACACGCTGACCTTTTCCGACTGTCAGCATTCCATCAATGGCCCGAACCCCCACTTCCAGCTTTTCTCTTATAGGTGGCCTTGTCATCGGGTTCGGCGGCTCTGCTTCTGTTTCAATCGGTGTCAGTGTCCGTGGCAGAACGGAATTGTCAAACGGTTCTCCAAGTGGATCAATAATTTTCCCAACCAGGGCCGGACCTGCTTTTACTTGAAGCGGATGACCGAGCGATTCTACAAGACTTCCCGGTGAAATTTCATTGATATTTCGATACGGCATTAAAATCATCATTTCGTCGCGAAATCCGGTTACTTCAGCCATAATCGTTCGTTTGTTGTCCTTGGAATGAATCAAGCAAATATCACCAATTGAACTTTCTGGCCCCTGAGATTCAATCATTAAGCCGACCACTCGCTTTACCCGGCCATATCGCTTAAAGGAGTCCAGTGTCGGGATAACAAATTTTAAGTCTTGAGCCTTCATCTCTTATTCACTCTCCAGCAGTTCCAGCAGTGTTTTGCGCAGCTGATTCAATTGTGTATCAACCCCTGCATCAATGCGGCCATTCGATGTTTCAATAAAGCAGGCATCTTCTCCGGCTTCTTCATTCGGAAAAATATAACAGTTAATTTCATTAGGAAATAGGGCTTCAATTTCATCTTTTTGTGAAATCACCAGATCGTATTTTCCTGGATGAACGTGAATTTGTATTTCTTTTTGATTTTTTGTTTCTTTTAAAGCCGATCGTACAAGCTTCATAAATGCTTCATCATCTTGATTGAGCTCTGTTCGAATAATTTTTTCTGCACACATAATCGCAAGCTCTACCACAGTCCGCTCTGATCGCTCTACGTTTTTTTCGTATTCGATTTTTGAAGAAGCCACCACGGAATAGGCTTCCTCAATCAACTGTTTCATTTCCTGATAGCCGGCTTCTCTGCCCTGCTCTGCTCCTTGCTTAAACGCCTGGTCGTATGCTTCCTTTTGCAGCTGTTCTTTTTCCTGCTCCCAGCTTTGCTGCCAGTTAGCTGCTTCCTGTTCTATCTGCTGCCGTCTCGCCTCAGCTTGACTCAGAATCGCTTTCGCCTGATTGTTTGCCTTCTCCAGCACTTGCGCGCGTTCATAAGAAAAATCGGGCTTGGCTGTCTCTTTTTGTCCATCCTGTGTATAAATAGGTTTTACCCCAATAATCCGTGTACCTTTTTCTTTTTCCACGGGCCAATCATGCGTTTCAAAGTTAAACAATGATATCATCTCCTCCGCCACGGGCGATGATGATCTCCCCTGTTTCTTCTAGACGGCGAATTGTTGCAACAATTCGCGATTGTGCTTCTTCTACATCACGAAGCCGCACAGGTCCCATATATTCCATTTCTTCCTTGAACGTTTCCACCATGCGCTGTGACATATTGCGGAAAACCACTTCTCGCACTTCCTCGCTCGATACTTTAAGAGAAAGCAGTAAATCCTCGTTTTCACAGTCACGAATAACACGCTGAATCGAACGGTTATCGAGCGTAACAATATCTTCAAAAACAAACATCCGCTTTTTAATTTCTTCTGCCAGTTCCGGATCTTGTATTTCAAGTGCATCCAGAATGGTTTTTTCTGTTGACCGATCAACACCGTTCAACACTTCCACCACTGCTTCTACTCCGCCTGTCTGCGTGTAATCCTGTGTAACGGTGGAGCTTAATTTACGCTCTAGAATAGCTTCAACCTCATTGATGATCTCGGGCGAGGTGCTGTCCATGATCGCAATTCTTTTCGCAATATCCGCTTGAACCTCCTGTGGAAGTTCTGATAGAATTTGCCCGGCCTGCTGCGGATCCAAATAAGAAAGAATCAAAGCAATCGTCTGCGGGTGCTCATTTTGAATAAAATTTAATATTTGTCCGGGATCCGCCCGGCGTGCAAAGTCAAACGGACGAACCTGCAGGGAAGAGGTCAGCCGGTTAATAATATTTTGGGCCTGGTCAACGCCCAATGCTTTTTCAAGAACCGTCTTTGCATAACCAATCCCTCCCTGGGAAATATAATCCTGCGCCAGGGCAATATTATGAAATTCCTCAAAAACTTCTTCTTTTATCTCTGTATCTACTTTTTTTACACCTGAAATTTCCAGTGTCAGCCGTTCAATTTCTTCTTCTGATAAATGCTTGTAAACAGAAGCCGAATAATCCGGTCCGAGAGAAATAAGCAGGATTGCGGCTTTTTGTTTACCCGTTAATTTTTTATCTCGTGTTGCCATACGAGCCTCCTATTCCTCAGACAGCCATGTACGAAGCAGCTTTGCGAATTCTTCCGGTTTTTCTTTTGCCATTTTCTCCAATTGTTTCCGTCTTGTGCTGCTTTCTGTTTCGGTCACTACTTCCTCTATGTTTTCATCAAGCTCTTCTTCAAACTCCTCATCTTCCTCACGGCGTCTTCTCAACATCATGAAGATGAGAACCCCAATGATGACAAGAAGGATAGCACCAATCAAATAAACCCACCATGGAATAGAAGACGTTTCTTCTTCTTCAAACTGCACTTTTCCATTTAGCTCCTGAACCGAAACCGTGATTTTGTCTTCAAGTGCCTGGTCTGTTAAATCAGTATTGTAGCTTTCATCTATAGATGTTCTGACAATGTTGCCGAGCAGCTGCTGGATCTCTTCCACGCTCTGGTCTGGCATAGAGTTTGGATCATCCGGCGTTGGTGGCTCCACCATAACCTGGATGCCTAAATCGCGGATCTTATAAGGACTTTCTTTGATTTCCCGACGAATCCGGTTTACTTCATTATTGACCGTTTCCTCTGTCCGCTCGTAATCACCTGTGCCTGTCGCTCCTTCAAGATAAGAAGTGGCTGTGTCCCCTTCTTCTTCCGCCTGCGGAACGCCTCCTGCGCCTGCTGCATCCCCTGAATAAGTTTCCGTAATTTTTTGGGCACTAATTTGAATGCCTTCCATATTTTCTTCGTCAACCGGCTCAACCAGGTTTTCTTCTCGATTCTCCTGGGTAAAATCAACGTCAGCGGTAACCGTTGCAACCACCTTGTCTGCGCCCATAAGAGTTCCAAGCATACTTTGAACTTGACGCTGTACGTCACGCTCTACCTGCTTTTTCACAGCAAGCTGCTGTTCATATGAATTTCCCGAGCTGCTTCCCGGGGCAAGATCATAGTATTCAAAATTCTGGTTCATAATTGCAATGTTTTCGACTGGAAGATTCGGCACACTTTTCGACACCAGGTGGTAAAGCGACTTAACCTGTTTTTCATCAAATTGATAACCCGGCTCTGTGTTTAATACGACAGAAGCCGATGCTTTTTCCACTTCATCCGTTACAAAGATTTGCTGCTCCGGAAGGTTAATCATTACTTTTGCATCTTTTACGCCATCAATCCCTGAAATCAGATTGCTGAGCTCTGTTTGCATAGCATCCAGTTTTAAAACATTAAATTCGTTGTCGGTCATCCCAAACCCGGCATTTTCACTGAAAAAGCTATAGTCAATGGTTCCTGATTGAGGAAGACCCTCCGCGGCCAAATCTACTTTAAGGTTATCCACCGATTCTTGCGGTACAAGAATTCCGGTTCCTCCCTCAGCCACTTCATAAGGAATGCCGCGTCCTTCCAGGTTTTCTTTTACAGCACCAATTTCTGAAGGAGCAAGCTCACTGTAAAGCGGAACCATTGTCGTTCTGCTGGTAAAAAAAACGATTAGTGACAAAGCAAGAACAAAAAGAGCAAAAAGTGTAGTTCCCATCACTTTTTGTTTTTTTGACCGGCTATTCCAATATTCTTTTATTCTTGTGAGCTGCTGTTTTATATTTTCGTTCATTACAATCCCCCGGTCACTTCATTGCGTCACGTTTATTACATTTGCATCCGCATCATTTCCTGGTATGCTTCCACAGCTTTATTACGGACTTCTAATGTTAACTGCATGGTAATGCCCGATTTTTGAGCAGCAGCCATTACTTGATGAAGATCTACATTCTCACCATTCACCATTTTTGTTGTTAAAGAATTTGATTCCGCTTCAGTTTTCATGACATTATTCAATGAATCTTTTAAAAAATCCGCGAATTTCTGCTGAGATTCATAGGGTGTAGCTGCTTTTTTTACACCGGACGTTTCAATTACCGGTGTGGAAACAGCATTTAATGCCTCAATTGCCATTTATAACCCTCCCACTTTTCTTATTTCCCAATTTCGAGCGCTTTAGTCATCATCGCTTTCGACGCATTAAAAACGGTAACATTGGCTTCGTAAGAACGAGTTGCACTCATTAAATCGACCATTTCTCGTAATGGATCGACGTTTGGCATCCTTACATAGCCTTCTTCATCTGCATCCGGATGTTCAGGATCATAAACCATTTTATTCGGTGTTTCTGTATCTTCAATAATTTGGGTTACTTTTACCCCATTCCCTGCCTCCTGTCGATTCGAGGCTATCTGTAAAAAGCTTGAAAACGAATTTCCTTTCGGCTGTAATACAACTGATTTACGCTGATACGGCTGCCATTCGCCGTCTACGAGCTTTCCCCTGGTAAATTCAGCATTTGCCATATTAGAAGAAACAACATCCATACGCAGGCGCTGGGCTGTCAGAGCAGATGCGGTAATGTTCATTCCATTAAACACGTTTACCTGCCTCCTTTAATGATGTTAGTTAAAGATGAGTATTTTGAACTAAGTCGATCTGTCAGTGCATTATAGTAAATTTGATTTTGGGCCATTTTTGACATTTCAGCATCTACATCTACGCTATTTCCATTTTCGTTATAGGACATATTGCGCGCCGTCATAATAACATGACTTGATGAGCTGGCAGAAAAATCAAAATGCCGTTGATCTGTTCGATTATTTTTAAAGTTGCTCTGATTATTTTCCATTATCTTCTTGAAGTTTACTTCTTTGGACTTATAGTTGGGTGTATCTACATTGGCAATATTGTTAGCGATCGTTCTTTGCTTTAATGCCGCGTAATCTAAACCTCGCTCTAAAGAAGTAATTGAGTTTGAAAAGAGGTTCAATTTTATCACTCCATTACCATGAATTCTTTTGTTATTTTGTTAATAAATTATACACTTAAAGAAATATAACATAAAAGACATTTTTCGACACTTACTTAACAAAAATAACAAGAAAATTTCATATTTCCTATAATTAAAGAATAAATTGACACATAAATATAAATATTAAACATTTATGGGATTATTATCATACCGAGAAAGCATAAAAAAACACCTGCAGCTCTTGGAGCTGCAGATGTTTTTATTAATTTGATTTCAATTTTTCCAATTCCATCAAAAATTTATTGTTCAAAACTTTAATATAAGTGCCCTTCATTCCAAGTGAACGTGACTCAATGACACCTGCACTTTCAAGCTTGCGAAGCGCATTGACAATAACCGAACGGGTAATTCCGACCCGGTCCGCAATTTTAGAAGCAACAAGCAGCCCTTCCTTACCATCCAACTCTTCAAAAATGTGCTCAATCGCTTCCAGCTCACTATAAGACAAGGAGCTGATCGCCATTTGTACAACCGCTTTACTGCGCGCTTCTTCCTGCATTTCTTCTGCTTTTTCACGTAAAATTTCCATTCCAACGACTGTAGCACCATACTCCGCTAAAATTAAGTCATCATCATGAAACTGCTCCTCCAACCGCGCTAGAACTAGTGTACCAAGACGCTCACCAGCACCTACGATCGGAACAATGGTTGTTAGCCCATTTTGGAAAAGCTCTTTGTTTTCAACAGGAAAAGCTGTATATTCACTGTTTACATCCAGGTTCGAAGATGTTTCAGTTAAGTTAAACAAGTTTTTTGTATATTGCTCCGGAAATTTTCGTTCAACGAGCATTTGTTTCATTCGCTCGTTTTCAATCTGCTGGTTCACTCCAAAGCCAAGCAATTTTCCACGACGGCTTACTACGAAGATATTCGCTTCAATTACTTCTGAAAGTGATTCAGCCATTTCTTTAAAATTCACTGTTTTACCTGCCGCATTTTGCAGCATTTGATTTATTTTTCTTGTTTTCTCTAACAAATTCATGATGTATTTCCTCCGATTGATTATAAAATAAATTCGCTTAAATCTTTGTTCTGAGAAATAGCAGATAATTTCTCATCTACATATTGTGGCGTAATCGTAATTTGCTCCATTGTAATATCTGGTGCCTCAAAAGATAAATCCTCAAGCAGTTTTTCCATGATTGTATGGAGACGCCGGGCACCGATATTGTCTGTTTCACCGTTCACATGAAAAGCAATTTCGGCTAGACGCTGAACCGCCTCGTCTGTGAAATCAATTCGAATGCCTTCTGTTTCGAGCAAAGCTTTATACTGCTTAAGCAATGCATTATCAGGCTCCACTAGAATTCGAACAAAATCATCCGTTGATAGCTTTTCTAATTCCACACGGATTGGAAAGCGCCCCTGAAGCTCAGGTATTAAATCAGATGGCTTTGACATATGAAATGCACCCGCTGCAATAAATAAAATATAATCCGTTTTAAGCGCTCCATATTTTGTTACGATGGTTGACCCTTCCACGATTGGCAGAATATCACGCTGAACCCCTTCACGAGAAACATTTGCTCCTGAAGATGCACCGCCTTTTACCGCTATTTTGTCCACTTCATCAATGAATATAATCCCTGTTTGTTCGGCACGTCTTACAGCTTCCTGTGTGACTTCATCCATATCGATTAGCTTCTGGGCTTCTTCCTGTTCCAAAACAGAACGAGCATCTTTAACCGCAAGTTTTTTCTTTTTTTTCTTTTTCGGCATAAGGCCGCCAAGTGCATCCTGCATGTTCATGCCCATTTGCTCCATTCCTGACCCCTGGAACAAATCAAACATGGAAGGAGGCTGTTCTTCTACTTCAACTGTAATGATTTCATTTTCAAGATCACCAGCTGCAAGTTTTTGTTCCACAGCACGACGCTTTTCAAAAATAGACATATCTTCTACTGAATCATCAGATTCTTCTTGCTGATTGTTCTGGCCGCCAAACAGCATTTCAAACGGATTTTTAACGGACGTATTTTTTTTGCGAGACGGAACAAGTAATTCTACCAGACGGCGATTTGCCGCTTCTTTAGCAGGCTCCCTTACCTCGTTCATCTTTTCCTCTTTTACAAGCCTGACAGCTGTTTCGGCTAAATCCCGTACCATTGATTCAACATCTCTACCGACATATCCTACTTCTGTAAACTTGGTTGCCTCCACTTTAATAAAAGGGGCGCCTGCGAGCTTGGCCATTCGGCGGGCAATTTCCGTTTTCCCTACACCAGTCGGGCCAATCATTAATATATTTTTAGGGACGACTTCATCTCGAATTGTTTCATCCAGCAAGCTTCTGCGAAACCGATTACGAAGCGCAACAGCGACAGACTTTTTTGCTTCTTTTTGTCCGACAATATATTGATCAAGACGCTCAACAATTTGACGTGGCGTCATATTCATTGTATTTGGCTTCATCTTCCCACTCCTCACTGCAGTTTCTCTACAATAATATTATGGTTTGTATATACACATATATCCGCTGCGGTTTTTAATGCGGCCTCTGCGATTTCTGCTGCAGAAAGCTCTGCGGCATACTGCTTAAGTGCACGTCCTGCCGAAAGAGCATAGTTACCACCTGAACCAATCGCCAAAATCCCATCATCCGGTTCAATCACTTCACCCGTTCCTGATACAAGCAGCAAATTGTCTTTATCCATTACAATCAGCATCGCTTCCAGGCGGCGAAGCATTTTATCGGTGCGCCATTCTTTAGCAAGCTCGACAGCTGCCCGCTGCAGGTTGCCGCTGTACTCATTCAGTTTTTTTTCAAAAAGCTCAAATAATGTGAAGGCATCAGCCACTGATCCAGCAAAACCAGCAACAACTTTCCCATTAAAAAGACGACGTACTTTTTTAGCTGTATGCTTCATCACTACTGCATTCCCAAACGTTACTTGTCCATCTCCAGCCATCGCTGAAGATCCGTTGTGCTTAACAGCAAATATCGTTGTTGCATGAAATTCTCCCACTTCTTCTCTCTCCTTTATGCGCGTGGATGATGGTTGCGGTATGTATGCTGCAAGTGTTCTTTCGTAATATGTGTGTACATTTGAGTAGACGAAAGGCTGGCATGCCCTAGCAGCTCCTGTACCGTTCTCATATCCGCGCCGTTATTCAACATATGCGTTGCGAACGTATGCCTTAGCATATGCGGATGAATTTTTCCTGATAACGAAGCTTTTCGAATTAAATCATTTAAAATATGGCGGATTCCGCCAGTTGTGATCGGTGCACCCCTAAAATTCACAAACAGTTTATTATGTTCGTTTTTTTTCATTAAAAAAGGCCGGCTGTTTTGACTGTAGTGTTCAACAGCTTCCGCCGCAAAACTGCCATATGGCACATATCTTTCTTTTCCGCCCTTTCCATGAACAAGCAGAACCCCAAGACGTGCATCTAAATCTGACAGCTCAATCGCCGCACATTCGCTTACACGAATGCCCGTCCCATACAGTATTTCGAGCAGTGCTCTGTTTCGGATAGATAAAGGATTATCGCCCTCTATACTGTTAAACAGTTCCTCCATCTCTTCTTCATAAAAAAAAGACGGAAGTTTTTTTGTTCCTTTTGGCCTGTGTACAAGCAAAAAAGGGTTTTCCGTTACGATATTTTCCCTCATTAAAAAACGGTAAAACCCTCGAAGAGCAGATATTTTTCGGGAGACAGAAGCCCGAGCCATTTTTTTCTCATGAAGCAATGTTAAATATAAACGGGCCGTTTGATGCGTCACACTCGACAATTCCGTTATAAGCTGCTCATTCATAAACATAAAAAAGTGCTCCAGATCATCACGATAATTTGTTACCGTATGAACAGAGCTGTTTTTTTCAATTTGCAAATAAGCAAAATAAGAATGTGTATAATTTTTGAAAAGTTTAGACATTTCCCCACCTCACAAAAGGGCTACTACATAATAGCATATGTCAGCAGCCCCTCGCAAGAAATTTACAAACTTTTCGAAAAAGTTTGAATTGTTCCTAAAGCACGCTCAGCGAGCGCTTCGTACCGTTCTTTTTTACTCTTAATTTTCACCGGTAACGCCGGGAACAAACCAAAATTAGCATTCATCGGTTGAAAATTGTCCGGTGATGTATGGGTAATATAGTGTGCCATTCCACCAATGGCTGTTTCTTGCGGTGCTGTTACTGGATCCTGTCCAAGTGCAAGCTTTGCCGCATTGATCCCTGCCATTAAGCCGCTTGCTGCTGATTCTACATATCCCTCTACACCAGTCATTTGTCCGGCAAAGAAAAGAGTTGGACGGCTTTTTAGCTGATAAGTTGGCAGCAGCGCTTTTGGCGAATTAATAAACGTATTGCGGTGCATCACTCCGTACCGGACAATTTCAACATTTTGGAGTCCTGGAATAAGCTGAAGCACTTCTTTTTGTGGCCCCCACTTCAAGTGGGTTTGAAAACCAACAATGTTATAAAGTGTTCCGGCCGCGTTATCCTGGCGAAGCTGTACGACTGCGTATGGACGCTTTCCAGTACGCGGATCTTCAAGACCCACAGGCTTCATTGGTCCAAACAGCATCGTTTTTTTGCCCCGGCTGGCCATGACTTCAATCGGCATGCAGCCTTCGAAGAAAATTTCTTTTTCAAATTCTTTCAAAGGCACCGTTTCTGCTGCAATCAACGCTTCATAAAAACGATCAAATTCTTCTTCATTCATTGGGCAGTTTAAATAAGCTGCTTCCCCTTTATCATAACGAGACTTTAAATAGGCGATATTCATATCAATGCTGTCTTTTTCAACAATTGGCGCCGCCGCATCGTAAAAGTATAAATATTCTTCTCCAGTAAGGGCCTGAATTTTTTCAGCCAGGCCACTTGTCGTCAACGGACCTGTTGCAATAACCGTAATCCCCTCCGGAATTTCCGTTACTTCTTCATGAATGACGGTTACATTTGGATGGTTTTTCACACGTTCTGTTACATGTCCTGCAAATTCATGCCGGTCTACAGCCAGTGCGCCGCCCGCTGGAACAGCACATGCATCTGCAGAACTGATAATAACCGAATTTAGACGGCGCATTTCTTCTTTCAAAACACCAACTGCATTGGTTAACCCGTTTGCACGCAGTGAATTGCTGCATACGAGCTCGGCAAATTTATCAGTATGATGAGCGGGTGTTTGTTTGACCGGGCGCATTTCATACAGGCGAACCTGTAATCCACGCTCTGCTATTTGAAAAGCGGCCTCGCTTCCTGCAAGTCCGGCTCCGATTACGTTAATTGGTTGAGTCATTGTTGTTCCCCCTGCTTTAAAGGTACGTACCTATATATCCATTAAGCATTGTACACTACCTGCTTGTAGAAAAAAAGAAAAATGTTTTGTCCATAACAAAAACCGCCTTGTTTTCACTCACACAAGGCGGCTTTTACCTTTTTTATGCTTGCGGCTGCTCTTTATAATCACATTCTGTGCATTGAATCTGCACGCCTTTTTTCAACTTTTTCTCAACGAGCAGCTTACTGCATTTCGGGCATGGACGCTCAATCGGCTTATCCCATGAAAGAAAATCACATTCTGGGAACCGATCGCATCCATAAAATATACGCCGTTTTTTACTTTTTCTTTCTATTATATTACCCTCTGCACATTTAGGACACTTAACGCCGATTTCTTTTACAATGGCTTTTGTATTTCGACAGTCCGGGAAGTTGCTGCATGCCATAAATTTTCCGAAACGACCCATTTTAAAGACCATTTCATGACCACACTTTTCGCAGTCTTCTCCAGCGGGTTCATCTTTTATTTCAACCTGCTCCATTTCTTTTTCCGCTTTTTCCAGGTGACCTTCAAAGCCTTTATAAAACTCATCAATAACAGCCACCCATTCTTTTATGCCGTCTTCTACATTATCAAGGTCGCGCTCCATTTTCACAGTAAATTCAACATCAATAATGTCTGCAAAAAACTCAACCATTAATTCATGTACAATCGTTCCCAGCTCCGTTGGGACGAAACGCTTGTTGTCCAATGCCACATATCCACGCTTTTGAATTGTGTCAAGGGTTGGTGCATACGTAGATGGACGTCCAATCCCGAGCTCTTCTAGTGTTTTTACAAGTCGAGCTTCTGTATAACGTGGCGGCGGCTGAGTAAAGTGCTGCTTCGGATCGATTTCCTTTGACTGCACTGTGTCGCCTTTTTCAAGATTCGGCAGAAAGTTTTCTTTTTCTTCTTTTGTATCATCTGTGCCTTCTACATATACTTTCATAAAACCGGAAAACTTTACTTTTGAACCCGTTGCCCGGAACATCACATCGCCGTTTACCAGATCCGCGCTGACCGTATCCATTACAGCAGCTGCCATTTGACTAGCAACAAATCGTTCCCATATGAGCTTATAAAGACGGTGCTGATCACGCGAAAGAAAATCTTTTAGCGCTGATGGCTCACGCATCGTACTGGTTGGACGAATCGCTTCGTGAGCATCCTGTGCACCTTTTTTCTTTGCATCGCTTTTTTGCCCTTGCTCTTTCGCATATTCTTTGCCATAGTGAGAAACGATGTACTCCAGGCTTTCGGCCTGAGCCACTTCCGATACGCGTGTTGAATCCGTTCTCATATAGGTGATCAGACCGACAGTGCCTTCCTTGCCAAGATCGATGCCTTCATACAATTGCTGGGCCAGCATCATTGTTTTTTTAGCACGAAAGTTCAATTTGCGGGCGGCTTCCTGCTGAAGAGACGAAGTAGTAAACGCGGCAGCTGGATTTCGACGGCGTTCTTTTTTTGTCACTTCCTGAATGGAAAACTGATTCCCTTCAATGGCAGCCAGTACTTTTTTTACGTCCTCTTCCGAAGTGAGCTTTTCTTTTTTTCCGTTTAATCCATAAAAAGAAGCGCTGAATGTATCCATTCCTTTTGTAAATTCTGCTTCAATTGTCCAATATTCTTCCGGCACGAATACTTTGATTTCATTTTCCCGGTCAATGATAAGCCGGAGCGCAACAGATTGAACGCGGCCGGCACTCAAGCCTTTTTTTACTTTTTTCCATAATAACGGGCTGATATTGTATCCAACAAGCCGGTCAAGAATTCGTCGTGCCTGCTGGGCATCTACCAGATCCATATTAATGGGCCGCGGATGCTTAAAAGATTCTTTGATTGCATCTTTTGTTATTTCATTAAATACTACCCGGCAGTCAGAGGTCGTATCGATATTCAATGAATGGGCCAAATGCCAGGCAATCGCCTCCCCTTCACGATCCGGGTCAGCCGCGAGGTAGATTTTTTTCGCCTTTTTGGCAGCCGTTTTTAATTCTTTTAAAACAGGACCCTTTCCACGGATAGTGATGTATTTTGGATCATAGTTGTTTTCTGTATCTACGCCCATCTGGCTTTTCGGTAAATCCCGAACATGCCCCATCGATGCACGCACTTTGTATTTTTTCCCGAGATAGCGTTCGATTGTCTTCGCTTTCGCCGGGGACTCTACTATTACTAAATAATCTGACATAGGATAAAGCCTCCCCGAGAGGTAAAATGAATAATTAGACATATTATTATGCCGTTATGGTTTGTTTGTCAAACGTTTCTTTTTTTAAGCTGGCATTTTCATTCTCTATTTATTACAAAACAGGACACATTTTGCAAACTGTTCTGTTGCAAAATGTATATGATATGAATCCTAATTGCAACTACTTTCGTGAAAAGTTTTTTTATTCCTGCTTCCATTCTGATAAAATATCATCGGCACAATGAACAATTTTAGCACCGTCTGCAATCAATGCATGAACCCCTTCTGAAAGAGGATGAGTAATTGGTCCTGGTACAGCAAAAACATCTATCCCCTGTTCAAGTGCAAAAGAAGCAGTGATAAGGGAGCCGCTTTTTTTAGCAGCCTGCACGACTAATACTCCTTTTGATAAACCGCTGACAATTCGATTACGGGCTGGAAATTGCCATTTTTCCGGCTTACGGGTCGGTGCGTATTCTGATAAAATAAGACCTTGCCTGGAAATACGACGCGCCAATTGTTTATTTTCTCTTGGGTAGAAATGACTAAAGCCTCCCGCAATAACCGCAATTGTTTTGCCTCCTGCCTGAAGGGCAGCGTCATGGGAAAATGCATCAATTCCTTTTGCCAGGCCGCTGATAATAGAAGTATTTTCTTTTACCAGGCCAGGAATAATCTTTTGAACCGCTTCCCTCCCATACTGATTTGCCTCCCGTGCTCCGACAACTGCAATGATGTTCCGGCTTTTTAAAAGAGACGTGTTTCCCATAGCAAATAAGGCCCAGGGAGGCTGTGGAAGCTTTTTTAGTGATTCGGGATATTGCAGATCAAAAATGGGGATAAAAGTCGTTGAGGATTCCAATAAGAAAGAATAAAGAGAGTCATAGGAAAGAGCTTGAAACTCATCTAAAATGGCTTCTGCTTGTCCAACGGAACGGTTTGTGATGGCGGCAAATTCTGCGGCTGTCATGTGGGAAAGCTGATTTAATCCAGGATCATTTTTTAATAATAAATATTGGTCCTTCCAGCTGATACCCGGACAGTACTGCAGCTTTAAAAGCTGCTTTTCGGTATTGTCCAACTTATTTTCCTCCTTTTGTGCAAGTAAAGAGAGACGCCTGAATCATTCAGGCGTCTTCGTTTTCACTTAATGTGTTTTGCATTCTTCCAAAAGTCCTTGCTGCTCAAGAACTTTAATTAATGTTTCACCCATAACAGATGGTGTTTCCGCTACTTGAATGCCGCATTCGTTCATCACACGGATTTTTTCATCAGCTGTTCCTTTACCGCCTGAAATAATCGCACCGGCGTGGCCCATACGCTTTCCTGGAGGCGCTGTACGTCCGCCGATAAAGCCGACAACTGGTTTAGTCATATTCGCTTTTACCCACTCGGCTGCTTCTTCCTCTGCTGTACCGCCGATTTCACCAATCATAATGACTGCTTTTGTTTCCGGATCTTCATTGAATGCTTTTAAGACATCGATAAAGTCTGTTCCGTTCACCGGGTCACCGCCGATACCGACAGCTGTAGACTGGCCGATTCCTGCTTGTGATAACTGGTGTACAGCTTCGTACGTAAGTGTGCCGGAGCGTGATACAACACCAACATGACCTTTTGTATGGATATACCCTGGCATGATGCCGATTTTGCACTCATCCGGTGTGATTACACCTGGGCAGTTCGGCCCAACAAGACGTGTTTTCTTGCCTTGCATATAACGTTTCACTTTTACCATGTCGAGTACTGGAATATGTTCTGTAATACAAATGGCAAGATCAAGATTTGCGTCAACTGCTTCCAAAATCGCATCTGCTGCGAATGGAGCCGGAACGTAAATAACAGACGCGTTGGCACCTGTTGCCTGCACAGCTTCTTGAAGCGTATTAAATACCGGAACGCCTTCTACTTCTGTGCCGCCCTTACCAGGAGTAACACCGCCAACAATTTTCGTTCCATATTCAAGCATTTGTTTAGTATGGAAAAGGGCGGTAGAGCCCGTGATGCCTTGAACAATTACCTTTGTATCTTTATTAATGAATACACTCATGCCTATACCTGCCTTTCTATTGTCAACATCCTGATTATTTTACGAGACTAACGATCTTTTGCGCGCCATCTGCCATAGAATCTGCTGAAACGATGTCAAGACCTGACTCGTTCAAGATTGCTTTACCGGCATCTACATTCGTACCTTCCAAACGTACAACAAGTGGTACAGACAGGCTTACCTGCTTCGCAGCTTCTACTACACCTGTTGCAATAACGTCACATTTCATAATGCCGCCGAAAATGTTAACGAAAATACCTTTTACGTTTTCATCCGACAAAATAATTTTAAAAGCTTCCGTTACTTTTTCAGCTGTTGCGCCGCCCCCAACATCAAGGAAGTTAGCCGGATCGCCGCCGTAGTGCTTGATAATATCCATCGTTGCCATGGCAAGACCTGCACCATTTACCATACAACCGATATTTCCATCAAGCGCGATGTAGCTGAGGTCATATTTTGATGCTTCGATTTCTTTTTCATCTTCTTCTTCAAGATCACGATATTCTAAAATGTCTTTATGGCGGTATAGAGCATTTGAATCAAAATTCAATTTTGCATCCAGCGCCATTACTTTTCCATCACCTGTTACAACAAGCGGGTTAATTTCAGCAATAGAGCAGTCTTTTTCTACAAACGCAGTGTAAAGACTCATCATAAATTTAACAGCTTGTCCAACAAGCTCTTTCGGAATATTAATATTGAACGCAATGCGGCGTGCCTGGTATGCGCTAAGGCCCGTTACCGGGTCAATATACTCTTTAAAGATCTTTTCCGGTGTTGCTTCGGCTACTTCTTCAATCTCTGTTCCGCCTTCTTCAGATGCCATTAACACAACTTGAGAAGTGGCACGGTCCAAGACTAAGCCAATATAGTATTCTTTTTGAATGTCGCATCCTTCTTCAATAAGAAGGCGCTTTACTTCTTTGCCTTCAGGACCTGTTTGGTGCGTGACTAACACTTTGCCGAGGATTTCTTCTGCATATGTACGTACTTCATCGAGATTCTTTGCGACTTTAACACCGCCCGCTTTTCCACGGCCGCCCGCATGAATCTGTGCTTTGACAACGTTTACTGCTGTGCCAAGTTCTTTTGCTGCTTCAACCGCTTCTTCAACGGAAAACGCAACTTTCCCATTCGGAACGGCAACGCCGTAGCTTCTGAGAACTTCTTTCCCTTGATACTCATGAATATTCATCTTCCAGCCTCCTATCAGTCTCAAAACATAGTCTTTTTGCAAAACAGACTGCGTTTTCATTGTAGAGAAAAATCAGAATTATGTCCAGCCTTTGAACACAAAAAATGCGTTCTTTTTTCAAGAACGGACATTTTTTGCAAAACGCTTACAATGTTTATTTATCAAGGGACTTGTCCAGGCGGTATACAAACGCAAATACTTCAGCAACCGCTTGATATAAATCTTCTGGAATCGCTTCATTTATTTCAAGTTGTCCCAGCAGTTCGACCAGTCCAGGATCTTCCTGGATCGGGATGTTGTTTTCTTTTGCAGAAGCAATAATTTGATCAGCAATGAGTCCTTTTCCCTTCGCTTTTACGATCGGTGCTCCCACCGAGTCTGGATTATAAGAAAGAGCAGCGGCCTGCCGCCGGTTTGGCTGGTTCATATGCGTACATCCACCCCCATATAACGATCATCATCCATAATGCGGGCAAGCGGCGGCTTCTTCTTTTCCACCGCCGCCGGTTCTTTGAACGAAACGCCAGAAAAGCGGTATCCATTTGCTTCAAGTGCCTCCTTCAACGAACCAACAGCCGGGCTGCTTATTTTTTTCAGCAGCGGGCCCGGAATGTCCGCAGCAATATGCAATTGCACAATCCGGTTTTGCACCTGCATATCAATGACCGTTTGTTTTAAACGCGGCATTTCCACATAAAACAATACACGGCAAAAATCAGCATCAATTTTTCCGTCTGCTTTTTTCTTTCCTTCCCACTTGATCGTCACATCGCCCGTAAATTCGCCAAATTGTAGGGGGGACTGCAGCACCAGCTGCTGAACGGGACCGGATTCGGCAGACAAAATATGCTGTGCATTAAGACGGCCAACCATCTGCTCAGCAGCTTCTTTAATCGGGGCTGGCATCGTGTCTGACATAAGCTTGATCAGCTCCTGCTTGACAGTTTGCGGAACGCTTTGGGCATTTTCTTTCGAGGCAAGAACGGCTTCATGATCCACTCCAAGAAAGCGAAATGCGTCACGGAGCGTCGAAATGGCCGACGGTTCTTCAAAAGAAAGCGCATCGGCACCGATCAATACAGCCATTCGTGCCGCTGCCTGGTCAGGAAGAGACACAGCGGCAGAAGAAGCAAGCTGAAGCAAGGATGCTGCCGCTCTCTGGGAAATAGGCTGTCCCGCTTCTAATCCGTCTGCCAGCTTTACGAGCTGCTGCATTAAAGCCGGTCGCTCGGGATGCCCAAGAGGGACGGATAAAGAAAGAGCCTGCTTAAAAGCGGTAACTGCTTTTTCAGACACGGGACTTCCAGTCAGCTGCGACAGGGCTTGTTTAAGCAGCTGGACAGGGCGAAGCTCCGCAGCAGCTTCGTTCAAAGACGACTCAGTGCTTTTGGCAATCCCGGCAAGCAGTGCCTCTCCATTCTGTGCTGCCAGCGAAGGATTTGCAGCCACTGACTGGCCGAGCACCCGAATGGCTGCCGCTTTTTCGGGCGTATCGGTACCTTGCAGCGCTGAAGCTAACTGAATCGCTTTTTCATTGGCTGTGCCTTTAAAAGCAAACGTCTCTGCTGCTTCACCAAGCAGGCGGTCGATCGCTGCGGCGGCCGTTGATTGCTGAAAGCCATTTTGTACGAGTAGTTGCTGTAAAGAACCCAATTTTTCGGTCATCGAGCCTGTTGAACGAGCAGCCAGCAGGGCCTCGAAAACATTTTCTGTTATCGGCAAATGACGGCTCAGCATAAACCGGACTGCTTCTATCCCTTCTGCTCCAGACTTCCCAAGCCATCCCGAGACGGTTTGGATCAAAGATTTTGAAAGAGCTGTTCCGTTTTGAAGCGCTGCTGCTGTAAAAGCCATGTTTTCTTTCGTTGGCTGTAATCCCATTTTTTCAAGCAGGACAGACACTTGATCGACTGGAAGCTTTGCTGCCGGGTTTTCTGCCAGTACACGGAGGGAAACACCCTGCTCCAAAGAAACCACTTGAAACGTATAGCGCTCTCCTGCCTTCAGTGGTGCTTCAAGCTGTGCTGTCAGCTTTTGGCCAAGTGCTGCAATTTCGGCCATTTGTCCGGGTAAAAGCTTGATGGTTTTACCGGAAAAAACATGCCCTTCCTTTAATGTGTCAATCGGGCTGCGCGCCTCCTGCAGCCGCATTCCTTTTTGAAGGGCCTGCCGCCCAATTTCCATACGCCATCACCCTTTATTATCGTATAATCATGTTCTTTATAGGTGCAAATGTCCTGCGGTGCTGCGGTGTTACACCAAATTGCTTTAGTCCTTCAATATGTTCCTGCGTACCGTAACCCATGTTTTTCTCGAAGCCATAACCAGGATACTCTTCTGCATATTGTTTCATCAGACGGTCACGTGTTACTTTGGCAATAATGGATGCCGCTGCAATAGAAGCACTTTTGGCATCCCCTTTTATGATAGATTCCTGGCTGATAGAAACGGGCAGCGTCATCGCGTCTACAAGCAGGTGATCCGGCTGTTTCGGAAGCGACTGCACTGCAAGCAACATGGCTTTTTTGGCAGCCTCATAAATATTAATTTGGTCAATTTCCTCTGCGCTGACGACGCCAATGCCTACAGCTGCTCGTTCCGTTATAAGCGTGAACAGCTCGTTCCGAAGAGATTCCTTTATTTTTTTAGAATCATTTAATCCTTCTGGCAGAAAACCATCAGGTAGGATGCAGGCAGCTGCTACTACAGGCCCGGCAAGAGGGCCTCTACCCGCTTCGTCAATGCCGGCAATACTAAACAGCCCTTGATTTACTGCTTCCCTCTCATAAGCCATCATGCCTTGCAATCGTTCTTGTTCTTCTTTTTTATTTTTGATACGGCGTCTGTATACTTTTAGCGCTGCCTGTACACCGCTTCTTTCATCTTTTTCCCATTCAGTCAGCCGCTTGTCATCTAATTCGTCAATCGCTGCAAGCTGCGCTTTAATTTGGGCAATGGTTTCTTTCATCTTTTTTTACTCCTTATATGTATTATCGACTTTTTTTTCTTTTTTTCCACAAAAAAACGCGAAGGAAATCCTTCACGCTTTTTGTGGCGGAACATCAAATGTAAGCCGGCCAAATTGCATCGTACGCACATCGCGAATGATTACATCCGTTACCTTGTCGTAATCAATACCGCCTCCCGAAGACAGGCAGCCGCGCCGTTCGCCAATTTGTTCAAAAACAGCCGCCATGTCTTCTGGAAGCTCTCTGTAACCATAACGCTCTTGAAGCCGCGACGGATACTCGCTCTCTAAAAAACGAAGCCCCCAAATCGCCACATCCTGTAAGTTCAAGATCGCGTCTTTTATCGCACCTGTCAAAGCCAATTTATAGCCGATTTCCGGGTCTTCGAACTTTGGCCATAAAATACCCGGTGTATCAAGAAGTTCCAAATTTTTAGCGGTTTTAATCCATTGCTGGGCTTTTGTGACACCTGGCATATTGCCGGTTTTAGCAATATTTTTTTTAGCAATCCGGTTAATAAGCGTGGACTTCCCGACATTTGGTATACCAACAATCATCGCTCTCATTGCCCGAGGCTTCATGCCGCGTGCACGCATTCGATCCCATTTTTCTTTTAAAATGCTTTCAGCTGCTTTCACAATTTTATCGAGTCCGTTGCCCGCTTGTGAATTAACTGAAACCGAATCAATGCCTCTTTCTTTAAAATAAGCAATCCACGCTTTTGTCATAACCGGATCTGCCATATCTTCTTTGTTCAGGATCACAAGCCGTGGTTTTTGATTTAATATCTCATCAATCATCGGATTGCGTGAGGACAATGGCAGGCGCGCGTCTACCAGCTCAAATATGATATCAACAAGCTTTAATTTTTCCGTTACCTGCCTTCTTGCTTTGGCCATATGGCCTGGAAACCACTGTATCGTCAAGCCTATACATTCCTTTCAAGTCCGTTTATTCTACAAGATGAATCTGGTCAAATGGCCAGTAGACAAGTCGTGTTTCACCAACAATCTCATCAATTTTAATGGTGCCAATGTGACGACCGTCTTTACTAAACCGCCGGTTATCACCAAGCACAAAAATTTCGCCTTCCGGCACTTTTTCCTCACCCGTAATTTCTTTGAGGGTAAAGTCCGGTGTAAGCGGACCATCCGTTACTTCACTTTTATAATCGTTTAAATAAGGTTCCTCTATCGCTTTCCCGTTAACGTAAAGGACATCATTTTTATATTCAACGGTGTCTCCGGGAAGACCGATTACTCTTTTTATGTAATCTTTCTGTTCTGGTGCGTGAAACACGATGATATCAAAACGATCCGGATCGCCAAGCTTATTAACAATCATCCGGTCCCCGCTTTCAAGTGTCGGCATCATCGAAAGACCGTCGACCACAATCGGCGCAAAAATAAAATAACGGATAAGAGCTGCGAGCCCGACTGCGATCAGCAGTGCTTTTGTCCATTCCCAAAATTCATTTTTTCCTTTAGCCATACTGGCACCACCTTCAGTTCAAGTACACTTATCATATCATGATGCTTGTAAAACCTGAAAGAAAAAGGAGTCTGCAGGCAGACTCCTTTACTCTCTTAATATCTGATTTCTTTAATACGCGCTGCTTTACCGCGTAGGTTACGCAAGTAGTACAATTTCGCACGACGAACTTTACCACGACGCATAACTTCGATTTTCGCGATTTTTGGTGTGTGAAGCGGGAATGCACGCTCAACGCCCACGCCGTAAGAAATCTTGCGGACTGTGAATGTTTCGCTTACGCCGCCACCGCGACGCTTGATTACAACGCCTTCGAATACCTGAATACGCTCACGTGTACCCTCTACAACTTTAACGTGTACACGAACTGTGTCTCCCGGACGGAAAGATGGAAGATCAGTACGAAGCTGCTCTTGTGTCAACTCTTGAATCAATTGGTTCATTGTGTTTTCCTCTCCTTCTAACAAATGTTCATACCCGCGCAATCACGACAGCGGAACACCGTTTTAATGCAGTGTGTTCTTTTGCACACTGACTACTAAATTTTATCATATATTTCACTTGAAATCAACGTTATTTTTCTGATTCCCATAACTTAATTTTCTTTTTATCCTGATCAGTCAGATCCATCAGTGCCAGCAGATCAGGTCGCCGTTCCCAAGTACGCCTAAGTGATTGTTCCTCGCGCCATTCATCAATGTGTTTATGGTTGCCCGATAAAAGAACCTCAGGTACCTTCATGCCTCTAAAATCGGCCGGGCGCGTGTAATGAGGATGTTCGAGCCTGCCAGATGAAAACGAATCCTGCACAGCAGATTGTTCATTTCCTAGCACTCCTGGCAACAAGCGAACGACGCTGTCTGCTACGACCATTGCCCCAAGCTCGCCGCCGGTTAATACATAATCACCGATTGAAATTTCATCGGTTACAAGATGGCGACGGACCCGTTCATCGTATCCTTCATAATGGCCGCATAAAAAAATCAAGTGTGCTTCTTTAGAAAGCTCCTCTGCTTTTTTTTGCGTATACCGTTCTCCCTGCGGACACATTAAAATAATACGCGGCGTTCCTTCCGCTTCTCCTGTCAATGCTTCAACTGCGTCAAAAAGAGGCTGCGGCTTAAGAACCATGCCCGCACCGCCTCCATATGGATAATCATCAACAACTTTGTGCTTTCCTTCTGCATAATCCCGAAAATTAACCGCACGGAAGGATGCTTTGTTTTTGTCCGCTGCTTTTTTCATAATGGATGATGAAAAAACACCTTCAAACATTTCCGGAAATAGTGTCAGTACATCGATTTTCATTCAAGCAGCCCTTCCATTGGCTCGATTACGATCAGCTTTTCGTTTTTATCAATCGATTTAACGACATCAGCAATGTAAGGAATGTAGAATTCTTTGCTTTCACCCTTTACCACCCACACATCATTTGCACCTGGCGTCAGCACTTCTGTCACCCTGCCGATCACTTCACCTGATACCGTTTCAACCCGGCAGCCGACGATTTCATAAAAATAAAATTCCCCTTCATCCAGGTCGCCCAGATGTGTTTCATGCACCTTTAACACGGTTCCTTTGAAAGCTTCAACATCCTCAATAGAAGGGCGCCCCTCAAATGTCAGCAGGTCAAAGTTTTTATGGGTACGGTGCGCAGCGACCGTTACCGGAATTCCTTCTTTGTCCCCTTTTTTAAAAACCGCAAGCTCACTGCCTTTTTTAAAACGCTTTTCTGGAAAATCTGTTTGTGCCAAAACGCGGACTTCGCCTCGCAAACCATGCGTATTCACAATTTTCCCAACATTAAACCATTTGCTCATTTTTTCACTCCTCGGTGCGAATTTCTATAATGACGCCATCTTTTACAACAATCGTGCCGCCAGTTTTACTGTCAAAGCGATCTCCGGCTTTCACCTCGACAACGGATTGAATATCCCGTTCTTTTAATTCTGTCCCAAGTGGGAGCTCATTCAACTGACTTATTTGAAATTCGATCATTTCCAGCTTTTCCTGTCGCTGGTCAATTTCAATTTGAAAACGAGCAGCTGCCTCAGCCTGCTTAGAGCCGCCACGCTCTGCTTTTTTCTTTTCAAATAACAGCTGGGCTGTTTCCCTCTCTAGACGGCGCTTCTGCTGCTCATATGCACGCATACGATTTTGTTTCAGTGATTCCGTTACCACTTGAACGACCGATACGGTTTGTAAAATTTGCATCCCACCGCTCCTTTATATGGAACAAAAATGGCAATTCCCCAAAAGAAGATTCTTTTGGGGAATTGATGTTTCGCAATAGCTTACTTGCTGTATTTAGCATTGTGGAATTTTTCCAAAATGCCTTCTTTTGAGAAAAGGTTGCGAACAGTATCAGATGGTTTCGCACCATCTTGAAGCCATTTAAGCGCAAGCTCTTCATTGATTTTTACTTCTGCTGGCTGAGCAACCGGATTGTATGTTCCGATTGTTTCGATTGAACGGCCATCACGCGGCGCGCGGGCGTCAGCTACTACGATACGATAGAATGGGGATTTTTTTGCACCCATACGTTTTAAACGAATTTTTACTGCCATGCTAATAAGCACCTCCGAAATAGTTTCACACAAGATAGAATCATATCAAATACTTTTAGTGTTGTAAAGTGTTTTTTCTTTACAGATTGCATTCCTTTATTTTTACATAAAAGGAAGCTTAGGCATGCCGCCTTTTTTCTTTCCTTTTTGCTGCATAGAAGACATTTGTTTCATCATTTTTTTCATGTCTTCAAACTGCTTGAGGAGTCGGTTCACTTCCTGGATTGATGTGCCAGACCCGCGAGCAATGCGCTTTCGGCGGCCCGAATTGATAATTTCCGGCTGCTGTTTTTCTGCTGCGGTCATGGAACGGATAATCGCTTCAACACGGCCGATTTGTTTTTCATCAACCTGTATATTGTTTAAGCCTTTCATTTTGTTCGCACCCGGCAGCATCTTTAAAATTTCATCAAGCGGTCCCATGGAACGGACCTGCCCAATCTGATCTAAAAAGTCATCAAATGTAAAGGACATTGTCCGCATTTTTTGCTCAAGCTCTTTTGCTTTTGCTTCGTCCACGTTGGTCTGGGCTTTTTCAATAAGCGACAGCACATCACCCATGCCAAGAATACGGGATGCCATACGCTCTGGATGAAATTGCTCCAGCGCGTCCAGCTTTTCACCCATCCCGACAAACTTAATCGGCTTGCCCGTAACAGCACGAATAGACAGTGCCGCACCGCCGCGCGTATCGCCGTCAAGCTTTGTGAGCACAACGCCTGTGACACCAAGCTGTTCATTAAAGCTTTCGGCTACGTTTACGGCATCTTGACCGGTCATGGAATCTACAACGAGAAAAATTTCTTCCGGGGAAGACAACTCTTTAATTTGTTTTAGCTCGTCCATCAATTCTTCATCAATATGAAGCCGGCCGGCTGTGTCAATAAGAACGTAGTCTAAATGCTCATCTTTTGCCCTTTGGATCGCCTGTCTGGCAATTTCAACCGGGCTTTCCTGGTCACCAAGTGAGAAAACCGGCATGCTAAGCTGTTTGCCAAGCGTTTCAAGCTGTTTGATAGCCGCCGGACGATATACATCTGCCGCAACAAGAAGCGGCTTGCGATTATACTTTTTGCGAAGCAGGTTGGCAAGCTTACCGGTTGTCGTTGTTTTCCCGGCCCCCTGCAGGCCGACCATCATAATCACAGTCGGAGGACGTTTTGCTGTACCAATCCGGCTTTCTTCACCGCCCATTAATTCGGTTAACTCTTCTTTCACCACTTTAATGACCTGCTGGCCCGGTGTTAAGCTTTTCATGACTTCCTGACCGACAGAACGCTCACTGACCTTTTTGACGAATTCCTTGACCACTTTAAAGTTAACATCCGCTTCTAAAAGAGCCAGTCGAACTTCTCGCATCATTTCTTTTACATCGGATTCGGATACTTTTCCTTTGCCACGGATTTTCTGCATTGTTCCCTGCAGCCGTTCGGCCAACCCTTCAAATGCCATCATGCAGTCCCCCTATTCAAGTTCCTCAATTGCCTTAATTATCTTCAGCATCCTTTCATCTGCTCCTGCTTTGAGCTGATCAAGCAATGCCTGGCGCTTTTGGAATTTCTTCAGCAGCATCAACTTTACTTCATATTCTTCAAGCATCGCTTCTGTGCGTTTTATATTATCATAGACCGCCTGGCGGCTCACCTCATATTCTTCGGCGATTTCACCGAGCGAATAATCATCCAGGTAGTATAGGGACATATAGCTGCGCTGTTTGTCGGTCAGAAGCATCTGATAAAAATCATACAGATAATTCATCCGCATTGTTTTCTCAAGCACGGCCGCCCCTCCTTTGTTAAGTGAAAAACCTTTACACTAAATCAGTGTACCTGCTTCGGCTCAGTCTGTCAAGAACGGGAAAAACAGCCGATTATTCGGCTGTTTCAGACTGTAAGAAAATAATTGATAACCGTCACATGAATGGGATAGACCGGCGGCATCCGGGCAGCTCCGCTTTCCATAGGGCAGGCGCTGACCCGGATGCCTCCAAATGGCTTGCGCCAAGAGTGTATAGAGCGAATAAGGTTGTTCTTTTTCTTTTAAAAAAGAGAAAAATGTCTATCCTGTTCTTGACTAATTGAACTTCAACACTACTTAGTGAAGTCTGCCGGACGAAGACTCCTTTGGGAAGTACAGTGAGTCGGGAGATCCCGCAGGCGCAAGTCGAGGAGGCTCCCGCACTGCCTTAGATTGCGCGAAGTCCGGCAGGCTTTACTTATCGGCTTTTGTTCAAAAGCGAAGACTTTGTCTACACACTGAAGAAGCCGATTATTCGGCTCCTTCATCCTCTGATTCTGATTTTTTTTCTTCAAAAGCCTGTGTAAACAACCCATATGCATATTGTTCAGCGTCAAACGGTTGCAGGTCATCCATTTTTTCTCCAAGACCGACAAATTTAACTGGAACGCCAAGCTCCTTGCGGATAGCCAGTACAATACCACCTTTTGCTGTTCCATCAAGCTTTGTTAGGACAATGCCCGATACATCTGTTGCTTCTTTAAATGTTTTCGCTTGAATCAAGGCATTTTGACCCGTTGTAGCATCCACAACAAGTAGAACTTCATGAGGTGCTCCCGGGATTTCCCGCTCAATGACACGCTTTACTTTTTGCAATTCATTCATTAAATTGACTTTGTTTTGAAGGCGGCCGGCCGTGTCGCACAGCAGCACATCCACATTCCGTGATTTGGCAGCACGCACTGCATCATACATAACAGCAGCCGGGTCTGAGCCTTCTCCCTGCTTAATCACATCTACACCTGTTCGTTCTCCCCACACCTCAAGCTGTTCAATCGCCCCAGCGCGGAACGTATCACCGGCTGCGAGCATCACTTTTTTGCCGTCTTCTTTAAATTGATGAGCAAGCTTGCCGATCGTTGTTGTTTTTCCAACCCCATTGACGCCGACAAACAAAATGACCGTTAAGCCGTTTTCCTGCAGATTCAGCTCTGGAGATGCTTCGTGATCACCCATATAAATATCCACAAATTTTTCTGTGATGATTTCGCGGATTGCTTCTGGTTCGTTTGTGTTTTGACGCTTTACTTCCATTTTCAATTCATCAATGAGCTCCATCACCGTATCAAAGCCAACATCCGCTCCGATCAATATTTCTTCAAGCTCTTCAAAAAAGTCTTCATCAATTTTGCGGTAGCGGGCAAATAGATTATTCATTTTTTCCGAAAAGCCGGAACGCGTTTTTTTCAACCCTTCTGTATACTTTTCGGTTGCTTGCTCCTGCTCCTGAGAGCCTGAAAATTTTTCTTTTAATTTTTTAAAAAAGCTCATTTCTTTTCATCCTTTCTTTCATGGCGTCACAGCCGCTTCTTCAAGCCTCACTGAAACAAGGCTTGTTACACCTGATTCCTGCATGGCAACACCGTAGAGGGCATCCGCTTCTTCCATCGTCTGTTTCCGGTGCGTGATAACAATAAACTGCGTGTCTTCGCTGAACTCTTTTAAATACCGACTGAACCTGTGTACGTTTGCTTCATCGAGTGCCGCCTCTACCTCATCTAAAATGCAAAACGGTACTGGGCGCACACGCAAAATCGCGAATAAAAGCGCAATGGCTGTGAGTGCACGTTCTCCGCCGGACAAAAGGCTTAAATGCTGCAGCTTTTTTCCTGGCGGCATAGCCGAAATATCCACACCGGCATTTAAAATATCTTTTGGATCGGTCAATTTTAATTCAGCGCGCCCCCCGCCAAACAGCTGTACAAAGGCCGGCTGAAATTCTGCTTTAATCGCTTCAAAGGTTTCAGAAAAACGGCGTGTCATTTCAACATCCATTTCATTCATCACATCACGAAGAGTCGATTTTGCTTCTTCTAGATCTTCTTTTTGACCGCGCAAAAATGATACGCGTTCGAAAGTGATTTCATACTCTTCAATAGCGCCAAGGTTCACATCGCCTAGTTCATCAATCGCTTTTTTAATAAGCCGGATATGCCGTCGGGATTCCTCAATCGGACGAACTAACGGATACAGCCGCTGTGCTTCTTCAAAGGTCAAGCTGTACTGTTCATTCAGCTTTTGCAGCCACGTGTCAATCTCCACTTCTAAACGTGCAATGGCTACATCATGCCCACGCACTGACTCCGTTAATCCTTTTAACAGGCGGCGCGATTCCTGCAGAGAAGCGGTTTGCGCTTCAAGCCCCTGTGCTTTTTGGGCTCTTTCCTTTTTAAGCAATTCCAGCCCCTTTATAAGCTTTTCTTTTTTGGCAGCCTGCTCTTCGGCTTCCTGCGCCAATGTGATCCCCGTTGAACCGCTGTTTGAACGCTCTGATTTTATAAAATCCTGTTCTTCCTCAAGCTGCTTCACTTGCTTTTGAACATCTTTCCATTCGGTGCTGAGCCGCTGTTCCTGCTGGCTGTTATAAGCCAGCTGTTCTTCAAGCACAGCAATTTGCGGCCGAAGCGTATGCAGCTCTTCTGCCAGCTGGCCCCGCTTTGACGAAGCGGTTTTTTGCTCCCTTTCAATGGAAGCGATTTGAGCATCCAGCTGTTTAATGAGCTGCTGCTTTTCGGCTAAAAGGTGTGATGCTTCCTTTTCGCGCTTATAAAGCCGCTCCTGCTCTTCCTGAAACTCTTTTTTTTCAGCATCATATACAGCCAGCCGGTCATTAATCGACTGTTCATTAAAGGACCATTCCAGCTGCTGGTTTTTCGCTTCCTGAAGACCCTGGCGGTACAGTTCACCTGTTTCCTCAAGACGGCTGACTGAACGATCGCACTCGGCAGCACGGTCTTGCAGCGCTTTTACTTCTCTTTCAGCCTGCGCCGTTTTTTGCTCCATTTGTACAATTTGGGAACTTAAAGAGTCCAGTTCATTTTTGCGCCCAAGCAGGGACGCGCCTGTTTTTTTCACAGAGCCGCCCGTCATCGAGCCGCCCGCATTTACTACATCCCCTTCAACCGTGACAACACGGTAACGGTGGTTGATTCTACGCGCTATATGATTGGCTCTTTCCAAAGAATCCGCTACCAGTACATTTCCAAGCAAATGACGCGCTACCTGTGCGTACCGCTCTTCATACTCGGTCAGTTCTGCTGCTGTCCCAAGAAAACCATCCTCATGGCGTACAAGGCCCAATGTATGATCAGGGATCACTTTTTCTTTAACCGTCGATAGGGGCAAAAAGGTCGCCCGGCCGAATTTGTGCTGCTTTAAGAACGCAATCGCTTTGCGGGCGGCTGCTTCGTCTTCTACAATAATATGCTGAAGCGCCCCTCCAAGAGCTGTTTCAATGGCGAGTTCATATTGTTTAGGCACCCGGATCAACTGAGCAGCTGCGCCGATCACGCCTGGCAGCCGGCCGTCTTTTTCCTTCAGCACTTCTTTAACGCCTGAGAAAAAGCCTGAATAGTCTTCTTCCATAGAAGTTAAAAGGTCACGGCGGGAGGATGCCTCCTGCAGAATTTGGTACGCTTTGTACAGTGCATTTCGTTTTTTTTCCAGCTTTTCTTTTACACTGTCGCGTTCTTTTTTTGCTTCGCGATATGCAGTAGTATGCTCATTAAGCTGTTGTTCTGCCCTGAAACGAGCCTGCTCGATTTGCTCCTGTTCTTTTTGAAGAGCAGCCCGCTCAGAAAGGTATTGGTCATTGTTCCCGCCGAGCCGTTCAAATCGGGCTGTTAATCGCTCAAGCTGCCGGCCGATTTCAGCTAGTTCGTTTTTCGCCGCTGCTTCTTTGCTTAAATGATCAATATAATCGGCTTTAAGAGATTCCAGTACCTCCTCGCCATTTTGTGAGGCGGCACGCAGCAATGCTTCTTTTTCGGCCGCTTCTTTCGTTAACGAGGCCAGCGCTTGTTTTTTAACTTCGGATTGCGTTTTCACTTCCGCCAATGCTTTTTTTAATGCTCTTTCTTTTTCCTGGGCCTCTTGTATGGATTTCACGAGCTTTTCTTCATTGTAAGAAGCATTTTTCTGACGCTCGTCCATTAAACGCCTTTTTCCCTCGATTTTCTCAAGTGATTCCACAATATTCATTAATGTTTCCTGCGTGGATTCTTCCCGGACAGCCAGCTTTTTTAATTCCTGCTCAACTGCACGGATACTCGATTCGGCTTTCTCTGCCTCTTTGCTAAAGTAAGCAATCTGCTCCTCCTGATGCTCCCTGTCTTTTTTCCGCTCTTCCCATTCAGCATGAGACTCGGCAAGATCATAAGCCCAGACTGATACTTCTACTTCCTTTAATTCTTCTCTTTTTTCCAGAAAATCTTTGGCTGCCGCCGCTTGAATTTCAAGCGGCTCTACCCGCTGTTCCAATTCGAACAAAATATCCTGGATGCGGCTGAGGTTTTCTTCTGTTTCAGCAAGCTTTGTCTCTGCCTGCTTTTTGCGGGTTTTGTACTTTAAGACACCGGCTGCTTCTTCAAATATGGAACGGCGTTCTTCCGGACGGCTGTTTAAAATTTCGTCAACCCGGCCCTGTCCAATGATAGAAAATGCACCGCGTCCGAGGCCTGAATCCATAAACAGCTCGATAATGTCTTTTAGCCGGCAGCTTTGCTTGTTAATAAAAAATCCGCTGTCGCCATTTCGGTTTACGCGGCGTGTGATGCTGACTTCACTGTAATCAAGCGGAAGCGCCCCGTCCCGGTTATCGAGTGTAATGGTCACGTCCGCTTCATTCAGCCGCCTTCTTGAATCACTTCCCGAAAAGATGACATCCTCCATTTTTCCGCCACGCAAGTTTTTAGCAGACTGTTCACCAAGCACCCAGCGAATCGCTTCTGTAATATTACTTTTGCCTGAACCATTCGGCCCAACTACAGCTGTGACACCGGGCATAAAATCGATGGTTACTTTCCCTGCAAATGATTTAAATCCCGCTATATCAAGCTTTTTCAGGATCATATTTCTCCACCTGTCTTCTACTTCGATTGTTTTACCTGCTCAAGCGCCATACGCGCTGCAAATTGTTCAGCTTCTTTTTTAGACCGGCCGCTGCCTGTACCGAGTACGGTCCCATTTAGGGATACCTCAGTAATAAATTCCTTGTTGTGGGCTGGTCCTTTTTCTTCTAATATCCGGTAGGAAGGCGCGCCTTTTAACTCACGCTGTACAAATTCCTGAAGCTGGCTTTTAAAGTCCATCACATGTGAAAAAGCACCAGCGCTAATTTTTGGAAAAACAATCTTCTCTAAAAACGGAATAACTGCTTCCATTCCCTGGTCCAGATAAAGAGCACCAATATAAGCTTCAAAAACGTCGGCAAGCAGAGCTGGACGCATTCTTCCGCCTGTCATTTCTTCCCCTTTGCCAAGTAAAATAAGCCGGCCAAATTCAAGCTCATTTGCAAATGTAACGAGCGACGGCTCACACACAACAGCGGCACGAAGCTTCGTTAATTCTCCCTCTGACATAACTGGATATGTTTTATATAAAAACTGTGAAACTGTCAGTTCTAATACAGCATCGCCTAAAAATTCCAGACGCTCATTGTCCTCGTATGGTTTTCTTCTGTGCTCGTTCACATAAGAAGAATGGGTAAAGGCCTGCTTTAGGAGCGATTCGTCTCGAAATTGAACGCCCATTTTTTCCTGGAATTCTTTAAACTCCTTCTTTTTTCGTTCCGAATAACGCTGCTCCTGATTTGTTTTTTTCATTCTCGTTCCTCCGCAATGTTAAAGTGCACACAAAAATAGTTTAGCCGAAAAAAATGCATAGCGCAAAACAATTCAAAGCGCAGGGCACCCGTTTATTGACGACCATCATAAGGCGAGTCCTGCCGGAGACGTTTTCTGCCTTTAGAAGAGCTTGGCTCGTGACCTCGGGCTGATAGCGCCCGGAGCCCGACAAAAAAATTAAAAAAGCAGACCCGCATTATCGGGCCTGCCATTAAAGGACGATTAGTTTTTGCTGTTTATGTATGTTACAGCGTCGCCTACCGTCGTAATATTTTCCGCGTCATCATCGGAAATTTCCATATCGAATTCATCTTCAAGCTCCATTACAAGCTCAACTACGTCTAGAGAATCCGCACCAAGATCTTCCTTGAATTTTGCATCAAGATTGATTTGTGATTCTTCTACACCTAGACGATCAACGATAATTTTCGTTACACGTTCTAATACATCTGCCACAATACTCACCTCCCCTCAAGTATTATAGACGATTCACACCGTCAAAACACGCTTTTTCTTACATTGCCATGCCGCCGTCTACACCAAGCACCTGTCCGGTAATGTATTTCGCACCATCACCGGCTAAAAATGCAGCCGCAGCAGCAATATCGGCTGTATCGCCAAGTGTGCCAAGCGGAATTTGGCTGATCAGCTGCTCTTTTGCTTCTGCCGGCAGCTCATCCGTCATGTCAGTTGTAATAAATCCTGGCGCAATGGCATTTACTGTAATACCGCGTGGTGCAAGCTCACGGGCGGATGCTTTTGTTAACCCAATAACCCCTGCTTTCGCTGCTGTATAATTTGCCTGTCCAGCGTTGCCTATTCGGCCGACAACCGAGGAGATATTAATGATTCGACCGCTTCTTTGCTTCATCATCTGGCGTGTGACCGCTTTTGTGCAAAGAAATACACCTTTTAAATTGGTGTTAATAACCTCGTCCCACTCCTGCTCTTTCATGCGCATCATCAGGTTATCACGCGTAATGCCTGCATTGTTCACTAAAATATCAAGGCGGCCAAATTGGTCGACCGTTTCTTTTACCATGGCTCCAACCGCTTCACTGTCAGAAATATCACATTGCACGATAAAAGAGCGTCGGCCCATTGCAGTTATTTCATCCGCTGTTTCTTTCGCTCTTTGTTCGCTTCCTGCATAGTTCACAACCACGTCAGCACCTAAGCGGGCAAGCTCAAGCGCGATCGCCCTGCCAATTCCGCGGGATGCTCCTGTAACAAGAGCCGTTTTCCCTTCCAGGTTCATTGTTCTTCCTCCTTTAGCGCTGTCGCTGCTTTTACAATGGATTCTTCATCGTTCACCGCAAACGTGCGGACACGGCGGTTTACTTTTTTAATTAAGCCGGATAAAACCGTACCTGAACCAATTTCAACAAACGTATCCACTCCTGCATCGAGCATCGCCTGCACGCTGTCTTCCCATAAAACAGGTGAATACAGCTGTTTAACAAGGTTTTCTTTAATCGCTTCCGCTTCTGTTACTGGCTGTGCATCTACGTTGGCAATAACCGGTACGCGGCTTGACTGGATATTGGCTTTTTCGAGCACTGTGCGCAGCTTTTCAGCAGCCGGCTCCATAAGCGGCGAATGAAAGGGACCACTCACATTCAGCGGGATCACTCTTTTGGCACCTTTTTCTTTTAAAAGGGCGGATGCCTGCTCCACACCTTCTTTTGCTCCCGAGATCACAATTTGCCCCGGGCAGTTGAAGTTAGCAGCAGCAACGATGTGGCCGTTTGCGGTAACTTCTGCAACGGCTGCTTCGAGCTCAGCACGATCCATGCCAAGCACGGCTGCCATCGCGCCTTCTCCAGCCGGCACGGCCGCTTCCATTAAATTACCGCGCTCATGAACGGCCCAGACTGCGTCTTCGTATGTAATAGCTCCTGCAGCAGCCAGGGCGGAATATTCTCCAAGGCTGTGTCCGGCTGTAAAGTCCGGTACAATTCCTTCTTCCTCAAAGCGTTTTAAAACAGCCATGCTGTGAGCTAAAAGAGCAGGCTGTGCGTTTGACGTAAGCGTCAGCTTTTCTTCTGGCCCATTGAACATAATGTCCGTTAGCGAATAGCCGAGACGCTCGTCTGCCTGCTGAAGCATTTCCTTGATAGAAGCATGCTGATCAGCGAGTGATTTGCCCATTCCAACAGTCTGGGAGCCTTGTCCCGGAAATACAAATGCGATTTTCCCCATTGATAATATCATTCCTTCCCAGTGGCAATTTGTGATTCAATAATGGCCGGTACATTCGCCTGGGCCATTTTGTAAGCTTGTTCGATTGCGTGATAAAAGGCGTTGGCATCGGATGAACCGTGCGCTTTGATTACCGGAGCTTTTAGACCAAACAAACCGGCTCCTCCGTACTCTGTATAATCCATTTTTGCTTTTAAGCCGAGAAGCTCATTTTTTAGCAGCAGCGCACCTAATTTAGATTTAGTAGATGCAGTCAAAGCGGTTTTTAACATTGAAAAAATAGATAATGCGCTGCCTTCAATTGTTTTTAAAACCATATTGCCGGTAAAGCCGTCTGTGACGACAACATCCGCTGCACCATTTAAAAGCTCGCGGGATTCAACATTACCGATAAAGTTCAAATCAGCCGCTTCGCTTAATAGTTTGTATGCCGCTTTTGTTAAATCATTCCCCTTTTTTTCTTCCGTCCCGATATTTAAAAGTCCTACACGAGGTTTAGAAATCCCCCGCACTTTTTCCGCATAAACAGACCCCATTACGGCGTACTGCAAAAGGTGCTCCGGCTTTGCATCTGAATTGGCACCGGCATCAAGCAAAACAAAGCCTTTGCCGTCAATTGTCGGAAGTGTCGGAGCCAGTGCCGGACGTTCTACTCCGTCAATACGGCCCACTACAAACAATCCTGCAGCCATAAGCGCACCTGTGTTGCCTGCTGATACACATGCTGCTGCTTCATTAGCTGCTACTGCTTCTGCCATTAACACGAGCGAGGATTGTTTTTTCCGACGAACAGCGCGTACCGGCTCATCCGTCCCCAGAATCACATCGGATGCATGAACGATCCTCGCCCGGCTGTTATTTTCTAGATATGGACGGATTTTTTCTTCATCTCCATAAAGTGTAACGTCAAGCTCCGGCATTTCTTTTAACGCCCGGTTCACACCTAAAATAATTTGCTCCGGTGCGTGATCACCGCCCATTGCATCAATTGCGAGTTTCATCTATTTCCTCCTTTTCTGCAGATGGTGCACGAAACATCGAGAACTCTCCACGAAATACAAGGTCACTGCCGACAAAGCTAGATACATCTACAATAGTTCGTCCTTTTTGAGAACGAACAACCTTTGCTTTGGCAATGACGCGGCTGTTTTCTTTGACCGGCTGCGTAAAACGAATGTCTGCTTTGCCTGTCAGAGCCATTTCATCGTTTATCACAGCTACAGCTAAAGAATTCGCCTGCGCAAATAAATGGTGGCCGCGTGCGATTCCGTTTCGCTTGAAAACATGCTCTTTTTTCACATCAAAAATAGAAATAGCGCTTTTATCCAGTTCAATATCAATAATATCACCAATTACTTCTTCAATCGGCAGTGAACGAACTTCATCCTGCATATTTTTTTCTGCTACATATTTGATGCGTTCTCTCAGTTCCGGGATAGACAGTTCCATCCGGTCAAGCCGAATTGTTTGAACGCTTACGCTGAATTCCTGCGCCAGTTCTTCATCGGTCACAAACGGATTTTCTTCAATGGTTTGTTTTAGAAGCTCCTGGCGTTCTTTTTTTGATCGTCTCATCTCTTATCCCACCATCCGATATTAGGACTAGGTACTAAAAAACAGTATAAAGATAACAAAAAAAGAATGCAAGGGTCAACTTGCATTCTTAATCCAACTTTTCGCCAGTAAATACACCAGAATCGTTTAACATCTCCCGCAAATGATGATATTCCTCATTTGACCAAAAATCTGGCGCGTTAATCAGCTCTTTTGCGTCTTCACGCGCCGTTTCAAGCGCCCGATAATCATGAACCATATCTGCCATTTTAAATTCGGGCAGTCCGCTTTGTTTACGGCCAAAAAAGTCTCCAGGACCGCGTAACTCCAGGTCTTTTTCACTTAACACGAAGCCGTCGTTTGTTTCGGTCATCGCTGTCATGCGCTCTTTGCCAGTTTCAGATTTTGGATCAGCAATCAGCATACAGTACGACTGCTCTGAGCCCCGGCCGACCCGTCCACGCAGCTGGTGAAGCTGTGATAAGCCAAATCGCTCCGCATCATAAATGATCATGACTGTCGCATTTGGCACATTTACGCCTACCTCAACTACTGTTGTAGAAACGAGCACATTCAATTCATTTGCGCTGAATGAATTCATCACTGCATCTTTTTCATCACTGCTCAACCGCCCATGCATCAGACCGACAGTAAATCTCCCTCTAAAATACTCGGTCAGCTGTGTGTGTACATCCAGGGCATTTTGAAAATCCAGCTTTTCTGATTCCTCAATAAGCGGGCAGATTACATATGCCTGACGTCCTTTTTGTAATTCCTTTTCGGTAAAATCCAAAACACGGCCGAGCATCTCTTCTTTTGCCCAGTATGTTTCAATCGCTTTGCGTCCAGCAGGCATTTCATTAATAATGGACACATCCATCTCCCCGAAAACTGTAATGGCCAGCGTTCTCGGAATGGGCGTTGCTGTCATAAACAGCACATCCGGGTTTTCACCTTTAGAGCGAAGCACCCGGCGCTGATTTACACCAAACCGGTGCTGCTCGTCTGTGATGACAAGGCCGAGATTCCGAAATACCACATCATCCTGAATAAGTGCATGCGTACCGATTAAAATATCGATTTCACCTGCTTCAAGCGCGCCGAGCAGGGCTTTGCGGCGTTTCCCTTTAACGGTGCCGGTTAAGAGGGCCGTTGTAATGCCGAACGGCTCCAGCATGTCATGAAGCGACTTTGCATGCTGCTCGGCTAAAATTTCAGTCGGCACCATTAAAGCACCTTGGAATCCCGCCGTTACAGAGGCGTAAAGGGCCAATGTTGCAACGGCCGTTTTGCCGCTCCCTACATCGCCCTGAAGCAGCCGGTTCATCCGGTAGGGTGACTTCATGTCTGCACATATTTCATTAACAGCTTTTTTCTGTGCATTGGTTAATTCAAATGGCAAGGAATCAATCAGCTCTTTTAACTTCACTAAATCATATTTCTGAACAATCCCGCCGGACTGCTCGCGAATCGTTTTTCGCAGCGCCTGCATTTTCAGCTGAAAATAAAAGAATTCCTCATAAACAAACCGGCGCCGTGCCTGCTTCATTTCTTTATGGGAAACCGGAAAATGCAGCGCCCGAATGGCATCTTTTCTTTCCATTAAGCGATATTGCTTTAGCAGGTGAGGTGGCAGCGTTTCGACAATGTGTCCTCCAAAGGAGTCAATGGCCTGCTTTACGAGTTTTCGAAACTGCTTGAGCGGAATTGCATTTCGGAGCAAATACACGGCCTCGAAATCTGTACCGCGTGCATATTCCCCTTTTTCCATCGTCTGGCCGGAAATGGCCAGGCGGTGTCGGTCCCACTTTCCTGTTACTGTAACGGTTTCGCCGACAGCTGCTTTTTTCTTTAAGTATGGCTGATTGAAAAAAGTGACATTAATTAAATGAGGGCCGGATAATAGCTTAAACGTCAGACGTGATTTCTTTTTTCCATAGTACATGACAGACGGCTCGGTTTGAATCATTCCTTCTATTGTCACTTTTTCATCGTGCTCTGCTTCTTCCGGACTTTTCAGCCGCATATCTTCGTAGCGTGCCGGGACAAATTCCATTAAATCGCCTACTGTAAACACCCCAATAGAAGCCAGTGATGATTCTGCTTCTTTCCCAGCTCCCTTTAAAATACTGACAGGCTGATTGAGCGGATGGCTTGTTTCAAGCATTTTCTGCTCCCCCTTTCCTTTCCAACGTGAAAAAGAGAGAGAATGATCTCCCTCTTTGTTTATTCAATCGAAAAAATAAATGGATATAGCGGCTGCCTGCCATCATGCACTTCCACTTCAATATCCGGGTACGCTTCTTCAATAAAGCTTGTTACTTGTTCAACTGTTTTTTGCGATGCTTCTTCTCCGTAAATCACCGTTACAATTTCCGACTCGTCATCAAGTAAAGAGTGTAAAAGCTCTTTTGCTGCTGCTGTTTCCTCTGTATGCGTTACCACAATTTTCCCTTCAGCAAGCCCCATAAAGTCGTTCTTTTTAATCTGAATGCCATCAATGGTTGTATCACGAACGGCATGGGTGATCTGCCCTGTTTTTACTAAAGCAGAAGCATCCGTCATCGCAGAAATATTTGATGCCGAATCACTTTCCGAATTAAATGCGATTAACGCTGCAAGGCCCTGCGGAACGGTTTTAGTAGGAATAACCGATACAGTGGTTTCTACGAGCTCGGCTGCCTGTTCAGCAGCCATCACGATATTTTTGTTGTTTGGCAGTACAAAAACATGTTCAGCATGACAGTCCCGGATGGCTTTTACGATATCTTCTGTAGATGGATTCATTGTCTGGCCGCCTTCAATGACAACCGTCGCTCCAATACTGGTAAATAATTCAGCGATACCTGATCCCATGGCAACCGCTACCACTCCCCATTTCGCCTGCTGTACCGGCTCGGCTGGAGCTGGCGCGGATCCCGTAATGGCACTGTGCTGCTCACGCATATTTTCAATCTTCATATTTATTAAACTGCCGTACTGCTGGCCCAGAGTCAGCACATCTCCTGGATGTTCCGCATGAATATGAACTTTAGCGATTTCGTCATCTGCAACAACAAGCAGTGAATCCCCGAACTTGCTTAATTCACGACGAAACTGCTCTTCGCTAAAAGGACGTTCAGCCAATTTTTCCTGTTCAAATTTCACCATAAACTCTGTGCAGTAACCAAATTCAATATCCGCTGTGTCCATAAAGCTCTGGACGCTTTTATGGTGCTCTGCATTCACAAGGTCTTTTATGTCCTGCCGCGTCGAAAGTGCAGCCGGAAGGGCTTCTCCTTTCAGCTCAGCCAAAAAGCCTTCGTATACAAGCAAAAGGCCCTGGCCGCCGCTGTCGACCACACCGACTTCTTTTAACACCGGCAAAAGTTCCGGTGTCCTGTTCAAAGACGCCTGTCCTTCTTTAACAAGCGCTTCTACTACAGCCACGACATCGGATTCTTTTTGCGAAACAGCAACTGCTTTTTTGGCAGCATCTTTTGCAACAGTTAAAATCGTTCCTTCTACCGGCTTCATCACTGCTTTGTATGCCGTTTGAACGCCTGCTTCAAACGCTGCAGCGAGTTCAAACGCAGATACTTCCTGCTTGCCGGCGACTGCTTTTGAAAAACCGCGGAAAAGCTGGGATAAAATAACGCCTGAATTTCCGCGCGCCCCCATTAATAGTCCCTTCGACAGCGCTTCCGCCGTTTTGCCAAAATGACGCTGCGTGCCCGCTTCCGTTTCTTTTGCTCCTGATGTCATTGATAAATTCATATTTGTACCCGTGTCACCATCGGGCACCGGAAATACGTTCAGCGCATCAACCATCTGCGCATTTGCTGACAAGTGCTGTGCGCCTGCTTGAACCATCCTGGCAAAACGCAATCCGTCCAATGAAGTCATACCCACAAAAATTTCCTCCTCACGCTACGGGTTCGTTACCCGTACACCCTGTACAAAGATATTAACCGAATCAACTGATAATCCAACAGTCTGGTTAAGTGTATATTTTACTTTTGACTGTACGTTGCTTGCTACTTCTGAGATTTTCGTTCCGTAGCTTACAATAATGTACATATCAATAAAAATACGGTCTTCTTCCTGACGTACAACAACACCGCGTGTAAAATTCTCACGCCGCAATATTTCGGCAATACCATCTTTTAATTGATTTTTTGAGGCCATCCCGACAATACCATAACAATCTACAGCTGCACCGCCTGCGATCATCGCAATGACTTCATTTGAAATATCAATTTGACCGAGTTCAGTCGTTAATTCAATCGTCACAAAACATCCTCCTCGCAAATCGAACTATTCTCATTTTACTATATTTATTGGGTACTTCACAACTCACCAACCGTATCTGCCGCTTCCATACTGTCAAGTGATTTTTCTTGAAAGACTTCTTCAAAGCTGTTGCATTCATCCATTGATTGTGATAAATTATTTAAGTGTCTTGCACATAAAAACGTAGACAATCATGATCCTGAATAGTAAGGAGTGAATACAATGCCAAAAAAATGTGTTATTTCTGGCCGCAAAGCACGTACTGGAAACAACCGCTCACACGCGATGAATTCAAGTAAACGTACATGGGGCGCTAACCTTCAAAAAGTTCGTATCCTCGTTGACGGCAAACCAAAACGTGTTTGGGTATCTGCCCGCGCACTTAAATCTGGAAAAGTTGAACGCGTTTAATTTTTCCGCTTATAAAAAAGCACCCGCGCCAAACGGCACCGGTGCTTTTTTATTTTTTCTTTTTCCCCGCTGACATAAACATCCGAATCATGCCCCCGACGAACTTTGGCAGCTTCAATGTATAAAATTTCATTAGCTTCTCCTCCCGTCACGGCTTCTAATAACCATTAATATGCCTGAACGGAACGAAAAGACCCCTTTTTTTTCAACGATTTCATTGCTCACACATCTTGAAGAGCCCAACTGAATTGTATAGTTGTCCAACGGATATTTAAATCCAGACAGCGTCAGCCCTTCCACCCTTTCATTCAACGAAAAAAACGAAACGTACGGCCAGCCTTCCTTACGTTTAATAACAGCCTCACCGGGTGAATAAATGGACAATTCATTTTGGCGGTCAATTATGACGACGGGACAGGGAAGATCCTTCTTCAAAAGCAGCGTAACGGCGCCAAAAAAATGATCAAGACGACCGCCTGTTACCCCATATAAAAAAATCATTTCTGGTTTTTGACTTATGGCATGATTCAAAGCAATTTCAAGATCTGTTTCATCTTTCTCAGCCGGAAACTGCACATGGTTCGAAATTTTCGCTGCCAGCCGCTCCCACTCTTGCTCTGTTATAGAGTCAAAGTCACCGAAGGCCCTGGACGGTATAATATCTTGATCCAGCAAATAAAGAGCGCCCCGATCTACACCGATCCATTGCTCTGTTACATCGGAACTCTTTTTTAATTCTGGCAGTTCCGCTTCCGGACCACCGGCAACGATCCGGATAATCACGCTTTTTCTGCAGCAGCCCGGATCGCCTGTATCGCGGCACCCCTGTCCTTTTCATTGTAGATAGCTGAACCGGCAACAAGTACATTCGCTCCGGCCTCTGCGCAAACCCGGGCCGTTTCCGTGTTGACACCGCCGTCTATTTCAATATCCACCGACACACCTGCTTTGATAATCATCTCGCGAACGCGGCGGATTTTCGGTACAACGGCTTCAATGAAAGATTGCCCTCCGAACCCAGGGTTTACAGTCATTAGTAACACCATATCAATATCACTGATCACGTACTCGAGCACATCTGCTGGCGTGGATGGATTTAAAACAACCCCGGCTTTTATGCCATACGAACGAATAAGCTGAATCGTCCGGTGCAGATGCGGACATGCTTCAGCATGAACCGTGATAATATCAGCCCCGGCTTTCGCAAACGTCTCAATATACTGATCCGGATTGCTGATCATCAAATGAACATCAAGGGGTAAATCAGTTACCGGCCGAATGGCTTCCACAATCAGTGGACCAATTGTAATGTTCGGAACGAAATGTCCGTCCATCACATCTACATGAATATAATCGGCTCCGCCAGCTTCCACGTCCTTTATTTCTTTGCCAAGCTGCGCAAAGTCAGCAGATAAAATAGATGGGGCAATCTTGATCATAATGTCAGTACCTCGGCTTTCTCTCTTTAATTTCCTCTATAAACTGTAAATAATGCTCATAGCGGTAGTTTGGGATATGTTGCGTGTCTACAGCTTCTTTTACGGCGCATTTCGGCTCATTTAAATGCAGGCAGCCCCTGAATTTACAGTCAGAGCTCCGATCTGCCATTTCCGGAAAACACGCGGCCAGCTCATCCAGTTCTATTTCTTCAAAATCTAGTGAACTAAAGCCTGGCGTATCGGCAACCAGTCCGCCCGCAGCCGGTATCAGCTCTACATGCCGTGTTGTATGCTTGCCTCGTCCCAATGAACTGGAAATTTCATCTGTTTTTAGGGCAAGATCTGGTCGAATTGCATTTAAGAGCGAAGACTTGCCAACACCCGACTGTCCAGCAAACACAGATGTTTTTCCCGTTAAATGCTCTTCAAGCGCTTGAAGACCGTCCATTGTTTCAGAAGAGGTTTCCACGACTGTATAACCTATTTTCCGGTAATCAGCCACGTATTGATCCAGCGCATTTCGATCCTCTACTAAATCCATTTTGGTCAGGCAAATAATCGGTTCAATGTTTTTTGATTCAATTAGAACTAAAAAGCGATCCAGAAGCATTGTGCTAAACGCAGGTTCCATTACCGAAAAAACGAGCACCGCCTGGTCAATATTTGCAACAGGCGGACGGACAAGATCATTTTTTCGTTCTTCAACCGACAGAACATAACCTTCCTTTTCATTTTCCGCTTCATATTCTACATAGTCGCCGACAAGCGGCGTAATGTTTCGTTTACGAAATACGCCCCGACCCCGGCATTGAATCGTATTTTCTCCATCAAGCACATAGTAAAAGCCGCTTAACGCCTTAATAATTTTGCCTTCTGGCATGTAGCACCACCTTATTCAGATTGTGTGTCTTCCGGGTAAGGAACAATTTTATCCAGGATTACCTGTTGATCCCGTACCACTTTATATCCTGCTTGTTCACCCTTTTCAATTACGAAATGAAGTGTTCGCTTTGTTTCTTCTGTAATTAAAAACTTTTCATATGGTTCTGTCATACTGTGGTCCGCGTCTTCCATATAAATTTGAATTTCTTGCGGTTCCCCTTCTATCTCCGGAGCATAGGGGATCACCACTTCTGTAGACACTTCTGCCTGTGGAATTTCCTCCGGTCCTTTTGAGAGGATTACTTCAATCGTACTTCCCGGCGCCACTTCAGTTCCTGCCTGCGGGGACTGCCTGATTACCTGTCCTGACGGAACGGTATCAGAAAATTCTTCTCCGGAAATATCAACGATAATGCCGTTTGAGTCGGCATAGTCTTCCAGGCTTTTCTCCGTATAGTCAGCAAGGTCTTTAAGCACAACATTGGCAAGGCCCGCACTAACGGTTAATTCAACATTTGTTTCTTCCGGAATGACCTGTTCATCTGCATTCGGACTTTGCTCCAGCACCGTTCCCGCTTCGCTTTGATCAAAACTCATTTCTATGTCAACATCCCGGAATCCGGCTTCCTCCAGCAGCTCCCTTGTTTCTTCTAATGTTTTACCCGTATAGTCTTCCATCGCCTTTTTTTCTTTTCCGGCTGAGACAAACAGGTCGATTTCAGTGCCTTCTTCTACGGTTGCCCCTGCTTTAGGAACCGTTCGAATCACTTTTCCTTCTTCAATATCCGGGCTGAACTCTTCGTCAGAGTCGCCGACTACAAAGCCCGCATTAATTAAAGCCGAAGCGGCTGCTTCCGGGCTTGTTCCGTTTGTATCCGGTACTTCCGTTTGTTTTGGCACCATCAGCATCGTCCAGGCAGCAGCGCTGATTACGCCCAGAATCAGCATCACAAGCAAAAACCATGGCCATTTCCGCTTCTTTTTCTTTTTTGGCGGCTCTGTGTTCATAGCTGTACTTGGTTTTTGTTTTATTTCTACAGGCGGTACAGACGGCTGCACCCGCTCTGGCGGCTTTGCTGAAATGATCGGAATCGCTTTTGTCACTTCATCGTCATCATCTGGTATTTTAAATTTTTCCTCATGCAGACGGTAAGGCTCTAAAGCCGTTGATAAATCATGCTCCATTTCTTCAGCACTTACGTAGCGATGAAAAGGGTCTTTTGCCGTTGCGTGTAAAACGATATTTTCAATACTTTGCGGAATTCCTGGATCCATCGTTTTAATAGACGGAGTATCCGTTTGCAGGTGCTTCAAGGCAATAGAAACAGCTGATTCACCCGAAAACGGAAGCTTTCCCGTCAACAGCTCATACATGACAATGCCGAGTGCATAAATATCGGACTTTTTTGTGGCCATCCCGCCTCTAGCCTGCTCAGGAGAAATATAGTGAACGGACCCAAGAACTGCGTTCGTTTGCGTAATCGAAGTAGCACTCATAGCCATAGCGATTCCGAAATCAGTCATTTTCACAATTCCATCTCGATCAATAAGCATATTGTGAGGTTTTACATCACGGTGAATGATGGAGTGCTGATGAGCAAATGCTACAGCAGCTGTCATTTGTCTCATAATATCAATCACTGTTTCGTAGGAAACAGGAGAAAATTGCTGAATATATTCTTTCAGTGTCATTCCGTCTACATATTCCATCACGATAAAATGAATATTGTCTTCTTCTCCGACGTCGTAAATACTCACAATATTTGGATGAGCAAGACTTGATGCCGCCTGGGCCTCACGCTGAAACCGGCGTAAAAACTCATCTTCCCCGGCAAAGTCAAACCGCAAAACTTTAATCGCCACATCACGGTCTAAAATCATGTCGCGCGCTAAATAAACGTGCGCCATTCCGCCGCCGCCAATTGTTCGAACAATTTTATAGCGGCCGCTTAAATTTTTGCCAATTAACATTGCATTCACCCGCTTTCGCGTTCGGCACAATGCTCGAGAATTGCGACTGTAATATTGTCTTCTCCGCCGTTTTCATTGGCCAGACGAATAAGAGTATTTGCTTTTTCGTGAAGCGGGTCTGGTAATTGGAGAATATGGCTCATCTCCACGGCTGTTACTTTGTTAGATAAACCATCTGAACAAAGCAGCAGTGAATCCCCTTCTTCAAACATGATCGTTCTATAATCGACCACCAGCTTTTCATCTGTTCCAAGTGCGCGTGTCAATACATTTTTTCTCGGGTGGCTTTCTGCTGCTTCCTGGGTAATTTCGCCGGATTTAACAAGTTCATTTACAAGAGAATGGTCTTCTGTTACCTGTGAAAAGCCGTCCTCACTTTGTAAGTAGCACCGGCTATCCCCAATACTTGCAATCGCGCAAAATCGTTCTGTACAAAGAGCCGCCACCAGCGTCGTGCCCATTCCACTGCATTCTGGATGGGTGTTGGCATGCAATAAAATAGCTTTATTGATGGCTGGTATAATCGTTTTCATCCAGTTTAACGCCTCGTCTGGAGACTGAATATCTGCCGCTGTTTCGTTCCAATGCTGTTCAAACATGCTGATCGTCATCCTGCTTGCGGTATCTCCTGCATTATGTCCACCCATTCCGTCTGCTACAACGGCAAGACATAAGCTACTGCTATGATGAAATACGCCCCCACTGTCTTCATTGTGTGAGCGCACTCGTCCACGGTCTGTTTCAAAAACAGCATTCATCCTGTCACCTCGTTTCGCCGGCACGCTCTTTCGCCCGAAGCTGTCCGCATGCTGCGTCAATATCAGTTCCTTGCTCGCGTCGAATCGTTACATTGACGCCATTGTTTTTCAATGTTTTTTCAAATTCAAAAATCTTATTGCGTGGTGTACGAACATAGTCACGTTCAGGAACATAGTTTACTGGGATCAAGTTCACATGGCACTTGATTCCTTTGATCAAGGCAGCCAGCTCTTCTGCATGAGCCACAGAATCATTCTCACCGCCAAACAGTCCATATTCAAATGTAATACGGCGTCCCGTTTTTTCCGTATAATAACGAATGGCTTCCATTAAGTCTTTTAACTTGTAAGCACGATTAATCGGCATTAATTTTGTTCTCAATTCATCATTTGGTGCATGAAGAGACACAGCGAAATTGATTTGTGTTTTTTCATCCGCAAATTTGTAAATTTTCGGTACAATTCCGCTCGTTGACACGGTAATATGCCGCGCTCCAATATTCAAGCCTTTCTCATGGTTGATAATGTGTAAAAACGACATCATCTCTTCATAGTTGTCAAACGGTTCTCCGATGCCCATGATCACGACAGAGCTTACCCGCTCTCCTACTTCATCAAGCGCCTGCTGAACTTTTACAACCTGCGCGACGATTTCTCCCGCTTCAAGGTTCCGCTTTAAGCCGCCAAGTGTTGACGCACAAAACGTACAGCCGATCCGACAGCCCACCTGTGTTGTTACGCAGATAGAGTTGCCATATTCATGCCGCATCAGCACCGTCTCGATTGAATAGCCGTCATGCAGCTCAAACAAAAATTTAATCGTGCCGTCAGCAGATTCCTGCTGAATAGCTGTTTTCAAGACTGTGAACACAAAGGATTCAGCTAATTTTGTGCGCAGCTCTTTTGATAAATTGGTCATGTCTTCAACGGTTTTCGCCCGTTTTACATACAGCCAGTCAAAGATTTGATCAGCCCGAAACGGCTTTTCTCCATTGTTTGAAAGCCACTCTTTCAGTTCATGGAGTTCTAGTGAATAAATGGATGGCTTCTGCGGTTCCGCTTGCTTTTTTCTTGCTGTTGTCATTTATTTATGTTCCTTCTTTCTAAATTTACTTATAAAAAATCCATCGCCGCCAAAATCGTCTGGGAACACTTGAACCATATTTGCTTCCCTCTCTATAGAGATGTGTTCAAGAGGGGCAGGCTCGAACTCAGGATGAGCCTTCAAAAAGGCGTTCACCGTTCCTTCATTTTCTTCCCTGTCGACCGTGCATGTACTGTAAACGAGGACACCATCCTCTTTTAAAAGTGGCACAGCGGCATCCAAAATCGCCAGCTGAATCCGCTGCAGGTTATCGAGATCCTGTTCCGTTTTTGCATATTTCAAGTCTGGTTTCCGACGGATAACACCAAGCCCTGAACAAGGAGCATCCACTAAAATCGCATCAAACGTTTCTTCTTCAAACAGTTCTCCCGCTTTGCGTGCATCCTGCTTTTGAACATGGATATTAGAAAGCGCCAGCCGGTCGGCATTTTGGGCAACAAGCTTCAGCTTATGCGCATGGATGTCAAGAGCGTCAATTCGTCCTTCTCCATTCATTTGTTCGGCGAGATGTGCCGTTTTTCCGCCCGGTGCTGAACACATATCTAAAACGCGCTGGCCGGGCTTTACTCCTACAACAGGAGCTACAAGCATCGAGCTTTCGTCTTGAATAGAAATGGCTCCGCTTTTAAAAAGATTTGAACGTGCTGCATTTCCTTTTAAGATTCTGACTGCATACGGGGAGATGTCAGACGGCTCTGCTTCAAATCCTTCTTCTGCCAAAGCCTGGACGGCTTCATTACGCGTCATTTTCATGCTGTTTACCCGCACCGTCTGCTCAGGAGCCGTCAGGTTATGCTGGCACATTGTTTCTGTTTTTTCTTTTCCATACGCCTTGATCCATCTTTTCACAAGCCAAAGCGGATGACTGGTTTCAATCGAAATTCGTTCTGCATCATCCTTAACTGAGGCCGTATCCGGGATACCCTCCCGCTGGATAGAGCGAAGTACACCGTTGACCATCCCTGAAATGCCTTTATGGCCTCTTTTTTTAGCAAGTTCTACTGCTTCATGAATAACCGCTCTCTCTGGTACTTTATCCAAATAGACCATTTGATAAAGTGATAAACGAAGTAAATTATTCACCCAGCGTTCCGGCTTTTTTTTCAAAAAAGGAGCGAGATAAAAATCAAGCGTCATTTTACGCTGAATGGTACCATAGGTAATTTCTGTAAGCAATGCCGCGTCCCGTCCTGACAAGTTGTTTTTTTCGATTGCCGTATTCAGCATCAAATTGCTGTAAGAACCGCTTTTTTCGACTGTATCAATTAAGTCGAGCGCAATTTCGCGCACATTTAATGATTTCATATTAGTCTCCAAATACTGCACCGACTTCAAGAGATGAACCTGAGCCGCGTAAATAATCGCGTGCGCTCATCCGCTTTTTCCCTGCCGGCTGCAATTCTGTTATTTTAAGGGCTGTTTCTGAACCGGTCGCGATCACGATCCCGTCCTCTTCAATAGCGAGGACCATCCCTTTGGCGCCGCCTTTGTTTGTTACTTTTTCACTTTTCCACACCTTCACAACTGCCCCGTCAAGTATTGTATAAGCAACCGGCCATGGACAAAGCCCTCTCACCTGGTTGTACAGCTCTTCTCCCGGACGGCTCCAGTCCATTTTTTCATCCTGCCGGCGAATATTAGGTGCAAATGTTGCTTTTGCCTCATCCTGAGGTGTTCGTGAAGAGGTTCCATCAATAATAGTTGGGATGGTCTTAGACAGCAATTCCGCCCCGACTATACTTAATTTATCATGCAGGATGCCTGTGTTGTCCTCTTCCTCAATCGTAACAGCCGCTTGAGAAATAATATCTCCCGCATCGAGTTTTTCAGCCATATACATAATGGTAATGCCTGTTTCTTTTTTTCCCTGCAGGATGGAATAATGAATCGGCGCACCGCCTCTCAGCTCCGGCAAAAGAGACGCATGTACATTGATGCAGCCATGCTTTGGCGCTTCAAGCAGTACATTTGGCAAAAGCTGTCCATATGCTGCTGTTACAACTAAATCCGGCTTTAAGCGAATGATTTCCTCAAGCTCGGCTGATTTTGACAGCTTTTCAGGCTGTAAAACCGTCAGCCCACTCTTTAATGCCGCTTTTTTAACCGGCGGCGGGGTTAAGACCTTTTTTCGGCCTACAGGACGATCGGGCTGTGTGACCACAGCAAGAACTTCGTAGCCGTCTTCTAAGATTTTCTCCAGTACCGGTACAGAAAAATCAGGCGTTCCCATAAAAACAATTGTGGTCACTCTTCATCTGCTCCTTTCAATTCCTCAGCCGGAATGTATTTTTCTACTTTCGATGTAAACAACACGCCGTCTAAATGATCCATTTCATGTAAAATAGCCCGCGCTAAAAATCCTTCTGCTTCAAACGTGTAAAATTGGCCTTTCACGTTTTGCGCTTTTATTTTAATCCGATTCGGACGCGTCACTTCTCCGTATAACTCTGGAAAGCTTAAACATCCCTCAATGTCTGTCTGGCTGCCTTCTGCAGACACCAGCTCAGGATTAATCAAAACGATTAAACCATGTTCGTCTTCAATATCTACAACGGCAAGACGCATATCTTTCCCGATTTGCGGGGCTGCAAGACCTACACCGTCTGCATGAATCATCGTTTCCTGCATATCGCGTACAAGACGCTTTAATTTACTGTCAAACTGCTTGACCGGCTGGCATTTCGTTTCTAAAATGTCGGCTGGATGTTTAACAATGGATAATATCGTCATTATGTTCCTTCTTTCTACATCAGTACATACGGATGGATATCAACAGACACCATAAGCCCGTTTGATTTCCCTTGTTTTGCATAATGCTCAAGCACCTGTTTCAACACAGTGCCAAGCTTTGGTTCACGTTTGTATTTTATCAAACATTGCCACCGATATCTATTGTTGATCCGCGAGATTGGTGAAGCAACAGGGCCGAGCATAACAGCTGCCGGAGACAATTCCGGCTTGATATTGGCGACAATTTTATTTGCCTCGCCCGATGCCGTGATGGCTTCTTCGTGACTGACAGTTATGAGCGCCAGAAAATAAAATGGTGGATAGCCGCCTGCTTTTCTTACTTGCATCTCCTGTTCATAAAAAGCTTCATAATGCTGGTCGGCAGCAAGCTGGATGCTGTAATGCTCCGGTGTATACGTTTGAATGACCACTTCACCCGGCAGCGTATGCCGCCCGGCACGCCCGCTTACCTGTGTGAGAAGCTGAAACGTTTTTTCGGCAGCGCGAAAATCCGGCAAATGCAGCATCGTGTCAGCACTCAAAACACCTACCAGTGTGATATCCGGGAAATCAAGCCCTTTGGCAATCATTTGCGTACCAAGCAATATGTCTGCTTCTTTGTCAGCAAATCGCTTCAACAGCCGCTCATGGGCTCCTTTTGTGCCGGTTGTATCAACATCCATTCTAATAATCCGGACTTCGGGCAGCAGCTTTAAAAGTTCTTCTTCTACCTTTTGTGTACCCGTGCCGAAATGGCGAATATGCTCACTTCCACATTCCGGACATACGTTAGGCGACAATTCTTCATGGCCGCAATAGTGGCACTTTAACTGGTGCCGATGCCGATGATACGTCATCGATACATCACAATTCGGGCATTCCGGGACAAATCCGCAGTCCCGGCACATAATAAAAGAAGAATATCCACGCTTATTTAAAAACAGGACAGTTTGTTCTCCCTTTTGAAGACGGTCTTTTATTTTTTCAAATAAGTTTCTAGAAAACATCGACCGGTTTCCTTCCCGCAGCTCTTCACGCATATCAACAATATCGACGGAAGGCAGCGGGCGGTCATTGACACGCTCGGACAGTGTCAACAGCTTGTAGACTCCTTTTTTTGCCCGGGCAAAGGATTCCAAAGAAGGAGTTGCGCTTCCTAAAATAACTGGACATTGATAGTAACTAGAGCGCCAAATAGCCACATCACGCGCATGGTAGCGAGGATTTTCCTCCTGCTTGTAGCTTGTTTCATGCTCTTCATCGATGATGATTAGCCCGATGTTTTCAAATGGAGCAAAAACAGCAGAACGGGCGCCGACGACTACCTTTACTTCCTTTCGGCTAATTTTTCGCCACTCATCGTATTTTTCGCCGGTGGACAGCCCGCTGTGAAGTACGGCCACATCATCACCAAACCGCTGCTTAAATCGGTCCGTCATTTGCGGCGTCAGCGAAATTTCTGGAACCAGCACAATCGCTTCCTGCCCTTTTTTGATTACTTCGCTAATAGACTGTAAATAAATTTCTGTTTTCCCGCTTCCTGTGACACCATGCAGTAAAAAGGTTTCTGACTGGTCTTCTTTTATTTTTGCAAGGATAGGCTCAATTACCGCTTTTTGTGTTTGAGTCAGCTCAAGCGGCTGGTCCAGCTCGAATGTTCGACCAGCTAAAGGATCACGGTATGTTTCTTCCTGCTTCTCCAAAAGCAGGCTTTTTTCGATCAGTGCTTTTGCCACAGCTGATGAAATACCTGTTTCCTTTAACGGCACCCAATTTCCTGCTATTCCTTGAAAAAATTGAAGAGCTTCCTTTTGCTTTACAGCGTTTTTCGGCATGGAATGGATGGTTTGGGCGAGTTCCTCTTCAGACAGCGGACATTGAACCATGCGAATTGTCTTTTTTTGTCCTTTACTTTTCACGGAATAGACCACATCGAGCGAGCCTTTTTTCACTTCTCTACGTACTTCGGCAAGGGCGCCCGTCTCCGCTGCCTCTTCCCACGTTATTTCTTCCCGGCTCCCAAAAAGAGCCTGTGCTTCCTGGCTCAGTGTGTGATCACCGGTTATGCGAATGTGTTTTGAATATTTTGCTTTCATCGCAGCTGGAAGCATCGCCTGCAGTGCTGAAATTTTAAAACATAGTGATTCAGCCGTCAGCCAGTCGGCCAGCGACAACAATTCTTTGTTTAAAACCGGGGCAATATCCATCGGCTCTACAATTGGCTTTAATTTGCGGCTTTCCGCTTCTTCTCTCGTTTCGAGCACAAATCCCTGTACGTGGCGCGGGCCAAATGGAACAATAACCCGCATACCCGGTTGAATCATATCTTCCCATCTAGAAGGAATCTCGTAATCAAATGGACGATCCGTCTGCCGGACAGCTACGTCCACCACAACAGAAGCAATATTCATTTTTCCTCACCCATTCGCTCTGCTGCTTCATGCAGAATGCGGAAGGCTGCTTCTTTTTTGGTCATTTTTTCAAAATCCTGATGCGTGCCGTCACGGTGAAAAATCGAAATAATATTTGTATCGCCACCAAAACCGGCTCCCTCTTGCTTTACGTTGTTTGCGACAATCATATCTGCATTTTTAGATTCGAGCTTTCTTTTTGCATAAGCTTCCACATCATTCGTTTCAGCAGCAAAACCAATTAAAAACTGGTGTTCTTTTTGTTCACCTAACGTTTTTAAAATATCCTTCGTCCGCTCAAGCTCAATTGTAAGCGCCCCGTCCTGCTTTTTCATTTTATTGTCGAAAACAAAAGACGGGCGGTAGTCCGCGACTGCAGCTGTTTTTACCACAATGTCTGCTTCATGATAAACGTGCATCACTTCTTGAAACATTTCTTCTGCGCTTTCTATCTGGCGAACTGTTACACCGGCAGGCGGCTTGATCGTTACTGGGCCTGAAATTAACGTAACGTCTGCGCCAAGTTCGCGGGCCGCCTCCGCCACCGCATATCCCATTTTCCCTGTTGATTTATTAGTGAAAAAACGCACCGGATCAATGGCTTCACGTGTTGGCCCTGCTGTTACAACAACTCGTTTTCCTTGAAGAACAACGGTTTGTTTTCCTTCAGCGAAAAATTGAGCAGCGAGTTCTGCAATCTTTTCAGGCCCCTCCATTCGCCCTTTCCCTGTATATCCGCAGGCAAGGTACCCTTCGCCCGGTTCAATAAAACGGCAGCCGAACGACCGCAATGTTTCCATATTTTTTTGTACGGCGGGATGGGCATACATATTTACATTCATGGCTGGTGCGATCCATCTCGGCGCTGTACCGGCTAGAAGAACGGTTGATACCATATCGTCTGCCATACCATGTGCCATTTTTGCAATGATATTGGCAGTTGCCGGTGCCACAATCACCAAATCTGCCCAGTCCGCAATATCAATATGAGCAATTTTCGCGGGGTCTTTTTCATCGAATGTATCGGTATACACCGGTTCACCAGACAAAGCTTGAAAAGTAACAGGGGCCATAAATTTTTGCGCAGATTCGGTCATCACAACTTTCACATGAGCGCCCGCCTGTTTCAGCTTGCTTGTCAGCGCCGCCGCTTTGTAAACAGCTATACCGCCGCTGACACAAAGCAAAATGTTTTTTCCGTTCATTCTCTTTTCCTCCGTTCCAGTCGACTCTTTATGCCAATATGATAGCATACAAAAAGAAAAGGCCGGTATTCGCCGCCCTTTTCCGTTTTACTTATTTACACTTCATCTGAATACGTTTTGTTTGCATCTTTCTTTTTCATCACAAGCTCATCCGCATAAATTTCTTCAAGTGCTTTTCCAACGAATTTGTGTGATTGATACGCTCCAAGCGCACCTTTCCCTTTGTTTTCCTGCATTGTACGAGCGCGTTTTGCAGCTACGCTGACCAGCGAATATTTAGAATCAATTTTTGTCAGTAAGTTATCAATAGATGGATATAGCATTATTGTTCCCCTTCCAATTCAAGCATAATTTGATAGCGGTGCTGTATACGTTCACGCCGGCAGTGTTCAGCTTCAACAATAGACTGAATGCGCGAGCATGCGCGCTCTACTTCGTCGTTTTCGACAACGTAATCATACAAGTCCATCATATCAATTTCTCGGCGTGCCTGCTCCATCCGGCCCCGTATTACTTCATCCGTCTCCGTACCGCGGCCGATAATACGGCTGTGCAGCTCTGAAAGACTTGGCGGTGCCAGGAAAATAAATAATCCTTCTGGAAACTTTTCACGCACCTGCCGCGCACCTTCTACTTCAATTTCAAGGAAAATATCGGTTCCCGCATCGAGCGTTTCCCGTACGTAATCAACCGGTGTTCCATAATAATTACCTACAAATTCCGCGTATTCAAGCAGCTTCCCTTCTTTGATCAGCTGTTCGAATTCCTCGCGGGACTTGAAAAAATAATCAACACCATCCACTTCTCCTTCACGCGGTTTGCGTGTTGTCATCGAAATGGAATAATCGAACTTTACATCCTCTCTTGAAAAAATCGCTTTACGTACCGTTCCTTTGCCCACGCCGGACGGTCCGGACAATACGATCAGCAAACCTTTTTCCTTCAATTGCTTCACAATCCTTCCTCAGCATCCTCATCTTTTAGCGCCGCACGATTCGCCACCGTTTCCGGTTGAACAGCAGATAAAATAACATGATGGCTGTCTGTTAAAATGACCGCACGTGTCCGGCGGCCAAATGTGGCATCGACGAGATTTCCTTTTTCACGCGACTCTTGAACGAGCCGCTTCATCGGTGCCGACTCCGGGCTGACAATCGCGACAATCCGCTCTGCCGAGACGACACTGCCAAATCCAATATTGATTAATTGCATCAATCTTGATCCCCTTTGCCACGTTTCGTCCAATTTTTGCACACTTGAATTATTATATCACATGTGCCGCTTTTCCTGCTCGATAAATGCAAGAACGTCTTCTTTTTCTTCAAGAGGCTTTGTAAACCTAAGTTCCATTTTCATTTTTTCCGTTTCCAGTAAAAAATTTTCCTGCTTTAGCTTTTCCAGCTGCACTTGTTCCTTAATCATTTTGTATTGCATTTTAGATTGGCTTCTTTTATGAGAAGTGAGAATGGCAACCAAAGGAATCGAAAAAATCATAACCACCGAAACCAATTCTGTCATAATACGCCTCTTTTCTGTATAAGTTTGTCAAAATAAGTATACAGCAGTTTGCACCGTTGCAAAAGAAATGTCCTCAAATTTACGAACGGCCGCATACCATGGTAAGATGGATAAATATGTTCGTTCAAAAAGGGAGTATGAATCATGGCATTCGATGGAATATTTACAAAAGCAATGGTAGAAGAATTAAAGGAAGCCCTCACAGGCGGACGGGTGAACAAAATTCACCAGCCATTTAAAAATGAAACGATTATGATCATTCGGGCACGCGGTAAAAATAACCGCCTGCTTTTATCAGCTCACCCGTCTTATGCACGGGTACAGCTGACGGAAACGGTTCAAGAAAATCCATCTGAGCCGCCGCTTTTTTGCGTGATGCTGCGCAAGCATTTAGACGGTGCGATTTTAGAAGATATACGACAGTTTGGGCTTGACCGAACAATTTGTTTTGAGTTTAAGGGAAAAAATGAAATTGGGGATATTTCTTATAAGCAATTGTACGTAGAAATTATGGGTCGCCACAGTAATATTCTTCTTGTTGATAAAGAAAAAGGAACCATCATCGACAGCATTAAGCATGTCCCATCCTCTATGAACAGCTACCGGACCATTCTGCCTGGAGCAGCATACGTAGAACCGCCTGCGCAGCACAAGCAAAATCCGCTGACTGCTGATAAGGAAACAATTCAGCGTGCTGTAGATTTTAATGCAGGGAAAATTGCCAAGCAGCTCGTTTCAGCGTTTGAAGGCTTTTCCCCGCTAGTCAGCAATGAAATTGTCGCTCACGCGGGTCTTGCTAACCGGGAAACGGTTCCGGCTGCGTTTTTGCACGTATTAGAACCTATTAAAAATGAGTCTTATTCTCCTGTGATGATTGAAAGCGGGGAAAAAACGTTTTTTTACATGATCGATCTGCCTCATTTACAAGGAGAGCGCGTATTTTTTGATACAGCTTCTTCTCTTTTAGACCGTTACTATTTTGGCAAGGCGGAGCGCGACCGTGTACGCCAGCAGGCAAACGACCTCGAGCGTTTGATCGGCAATGAGCTGCAGAAAAACCGCACTAAAATTGGGAAGCTGGAACGTACTCTTCAAGAAGCGGAAAATGCTGGTGAGTATCAGCGTATGGGTGAACTGCTGACAGCCAATTTATATGCAGTCAAAAAAGGAATGAAAGCCGTTGATGTGGTGAACTATTATGATGAAAATGGCTCAACAGTAACCATTGAACTGGACCCTCAAAAAAGTCCGGCTGACAATGCGCAAAAGTACTTCTCGCGTTATCAAAAAGCAAAACATGCGGTGGTAGCGGTGCAGGAACAGATCGAAAAAACAAATGAGGAGATTCAATATTTTGAAGCGCTCCTTCAGCAGCTTGAATCGGCTTCACCACGGGATATTGAAGAAATTCGCGAAGAGCTTGCTGAAGAAGGCTACTTAAAAGCGCGGCACATCAAAAAGAAAAAGAAAGTGGACAAGCCGGTTATTGAAGAATATATGGCTACAGACGGAACGCTTATTTATGCTGGTAAAAACAACCGGCAAAATGATTATTTAACGAATAAAGCAGCGCGTCGAGATGATATTTGGCTGCATACAAAAGACATTCCGGGATCGCATATTGTAATCCGTTCAGACGATCCGTCAGAGGAAACGATTTTAGAAGCTGCCATGATTGCTGCCTACTACAGCAAAGCAAAAGACTCTTCTTCTGTTCCAGTTGACTACACAAAAGTCCGTCATGTGAAAAAGCCATCCGGGGCCAAGCCTGGATTTGTGATCTACGATAACCAGCACACAGTGTATGTTACTCCGGATGAAGGTAAAGTCATGAAGATGAGAAAGTGAGCGGTCCCGCTCACTTTCTTTTTATGTGTCGATCCAAAATCGTTTGACGACAGTTCTATCTTCCTCTATGAAGTCCCGATCGGCGATACCTCTATTTTTTACAATGGTTTTGAAAAGAACCGATATTGTCTTCATCACAAACAACCAGGACCCGCTTGATCCCAAGCTCTCTTGCTTTTTGAAATGACAGTGCGAGCAAGGAAGTCGCATAGCCCTTTCTTCGTTCAAAAGGCCGGATGCCCTAACCGACGTGTCCGCCGCTGCTTTGCAAAAAAGGCGTTAAAGCATGCCTGATGTTTACTACACCGAGAACTTTTTCCGTTCCAGCAACGAGCTAGTACGTCGTATCAGGCACCCAGCCATCTGGGATATTGATTCCTTTTTCATTGTTTTGCAAAAATTGAAGCATCTCGTCAAAATGTGATGGATCTTTTTCAATTACCCAGAGAATCATTTTTTCGCCGCTTGCTTTCCATTCCTCATAAAATGAAAGATATTCCTTTTTAAAGGAACGTGAAGACTCAATTAACTTTACTGTTTGGGTCCTCACAACCATACCTCCTGCCAATAAAACTAGCACGAGTGTATCATGTTTTTCCAAATAAAAAAACGGCCGTGACTAGTCACGGCCGCTCAACATTAATTCGTGCCCCATGCATCGGGTGCCTGTTTCCATTTTTTCAACGTTTCGATGTCTTCTGTTTTTACATAATTCTTTTGGGCAGCGACTTCAATCAGTGCATCATAATCACTTAGCGCCACAGCTTTTAATTCTGCTTCTGCCAGGCGTGCTTCTCCTTTTGGCAGTCCATATGTAAAGATAGCTGCTACACCTAAAACGTCGCATCCTGCTGCACGCAGCGCCTCTGCTGCTGTAATCGCGCTTCCGCCTGTTGAAATCAAATCTTCAATGACGACTACTTTTGAGCCGGGCTCCGCTTTTCCTTCAATCTGGTTGCCTTTGCCATGCTCTTTTGCTTTGGAGCGCACATAGCACATTGGTAAATTCAATACATCAGATACCCAGGCAGCATGCGGAATGCCTGCTGTTGCAGTGCCGGCAATGATTTCTGCCTCCGGATATTCTTTTTGGATCAGCTCTGCCAGTCCTGCAGCGATCTTTTGGCGCGTTTTCGGATACGATAATGTTAAGCGATTATCGCAATAAATGGGTGATTTTATGCCGGATGACCATGTAAACGGATCATTTGGCTGTAAAAAAACCGCCCGGATGTCGAGTAATTCTTCTGCAATTTGTTTTTTCATTTATGCTTGTCCTCCCCAGAGTGCTTTCACATGTTGATAGGCTGCAACCGGGTCGGCTGCTTTTGTAATCGGACGCCCTACTACAATCATCGTTGAACCGATTTTACGCGCTTCGGCCGGATCTGCAATACGCTTTTGATCGTCTGCCTGCCCGTCTTTTAAGCGAATGCCTGGCGTTACTTTGTAGAATGCTTCCCCGCATGCTTCGCGGATAGCCGCTGCTTCTAAAACAGAGCAGACCACTCCATCACAGCCGGCTTCCTGCGCTTTTTCGGCATAATGACGGACAGACTCCCCGAGCGGAACCTTGATTAATTGATCCTGCTGCATTGCTTCTTCCGATGTCGAAGTCAGCTGTGTAACCGCAAGCAGCACAGGACGGCTGCCTTTAGCACCTGCATCCAGGCCTTCACGGGCACGCTTCATCATTTCTACCCCGCCAGCTGCATGGACATTGATCATGTCAACTCCAAGCGCTGCCAGGCCTTTTATAGCTTGTCCTACTGTGTTAGGAATATCATGAAGTTTTAAATCAAGAAAAATACGGTGATTCATTTGTTTCAGCTGTTCAATAATGAACGGCCCATTTTGCAAATACAGCTCCATCCCTACTTTTACGTAAAGCTGCTCTTTGCGAAAGGGCACAAGAAATTGCTCGGTTTCCTGCCAAGTAGGGAAATCGAGTGCAATAATTGGTTCTTTTTCCATTATTTCCAGCTCCGTCCTTTTAATTCACTAATATGATCCACATTATGGGCTTCTAAGTACTGATCCAGCTCTGCAATTAATTCCGGGCAGACAAATGGATTGACAAAGTTTGCTGTTCCAATAGCAAATGCATCTGCCCCTGCTAAGGAAAACTCAATAATATCTTCCACTGTCGAAATTCCGCCCATGCCAATAATAGGTAAGTTTGTTTGCTGGCTCACTTCATATACCATGCGGACTGCCACTGGCTTAACAGCTGGCCCGGATAAGCCCCCTGTTCGGTTTGACAGCACCGGACGGCCTGTTTTTAAATCAATTCGCATGCCGATCAGTGTATTAATCATCGTAATACCATCCGCGCCGCCGTCTTCTACCGCTTTTGCCATCTCAACAATATTGGTGACATTCGGAGATAATTTCACGTACACAGGCACTTCCGATACTTCCTTTACATGCTTTGTTAATTCCTTTGCGGTTTCCGGAACGGTCCCAAAAGCAATTCCGCCTGTTTTAACGTTCGGGCAGGAGATGTTCAGTTCAAGCGCGTGAACATTTTCCACTTTAGAAATTTCTTTGGCTACCTGAACATAATCCTCTGTTTGTGAGCCGGCAACATTCGCAATGATTGGTACATCGAATTGCTTTAGCCACTCCAATTCATTCGCAATGACGCGTTCAAGACCAGGGTTTTGAAGACCAATAGCGTTCAACATACCACCCGGCGTCTCTGCAACACGCGGGGTGGCGTTGCCATAGCGAGGGGCTTCTGTTGTTGCTTTAATCATAATGGAGCCAAGCGTGCTCAAATCAAACAACTGGCTGAATTCGCGGCCAAACCCAAAGCAGCCAGACGCTGGCATAACTGGATTCTTAAGTGATAACCCTGGAAGTTCGAGTGCTAATCGGTTCATAATGCTACCTCCCCTGCCTTAAACACCGGACCATCACTGCATATTTTTAAATAACCTGTTCCTGTTTCGTCTGCTGCCGGATGGCATACACAGGCAAAGCATGCACCAATTCCACAGCCCATACGTTCTTCAAGAGAAATGAATCCTTTTGGTGCAGCATGAAGCTTTTCCACTGCTTTTAACATAACGGTAGGGCCACATGAATAAAACACATCTCCCCGCAGTCCATGTTTCGTTACAACATCTGTGACAAATCCTTGTTCACCCAGTGATCCGTCTACGGTTGCTACATACGTTTCACCAAGGGCAGCAAACTCCTCTGTGTAAAACGCAGCTTCTTTATTTTGAAAGCCAAGAACATGAATGGTCTTTACGCCTTTTTGGTTTAAGCGGCGTGATAGTTCATAAAGCGGTGGAACACCGATGCCGCCGCCGATTAACAGGGCGGTTTCGCCAGGAGCTGCTGCTTCAACCGGAAAACCGTGGCCAAGCGGACCGAGAACGTCCACCTGGTCACCGGCTTGCTTGCGGGAAAGCGCAGTAGTTCCTGCACCTTCCGCCCGGTAAATCATCGTAAATTCCTGCTTATCATGTTCAATGCGCGCAATGCTGATTGGGCGGCGAAGAAGGGGCATCATTTCCTCGCTCGCTTTTAAATGGACAAATTTGCCCGGCTGGTCGATTTGATCGACGAGCGCCCCTTTTAATGTCATTTCAAAAATATTTTTAGCGATTTCCGATTGGGAAACAACCGTCATCAGCTCTTTTTGAATCATGAATGGACCGCCTCCAATGCCGGTTTTGGCATTGCTTCTGCGTTAAAGATCATTGATTCAAGCACTTCTAAAATTGCGGTTGCTGTATCAAGTGACGTCAAGCATGGAATACCGTTTTCTACTGACTCACGGCGGATACGGAAGCCGTCACGCGCCGGCTGCTTGCCTTTTGTGAGCGTATTGATAATAAATTGTGCTTCGCCGCCGCGAATGACATCCACCATATCTGGACCTTTCGCGCCGATTTTGGCCACGGTTTGTACAGGTACACCTGTTTCGCTGATCATCTTGGCTGTGCCATGTGTAGCCAGCAGCTGGAAGCCGATATTGTGGAAGCGTTTTGCAATTGCCAGCGCTTCTTCTTTATCTTTATCAGCAACAGTCAGGAGAACAGCGCCTTTAGTTGGAATTTTCATGCCGGATGCCACAAGCCCTTTGTAAAGTGCTTTTTCAACCGTTGCATCTTTCCCCATTACTTCACCTGTTGATTTCATTTCAGGGCCAAGCGTTGTATCTACACGGCGAAGCTTCGCGAATGAGAACACTGGAACTTTTACGTATACGCCTGCTTTTTCAGGAACAAGGCCTGATTCGTAGCCCATATCTTTCAATGACTGCCCCATGATTGCTTTTGTAGCAATATTCGCCATCGGTACATTTGTAATTTTACTTAAGAATGGTACCGTACGGCTTGAACGAGGGTTTACCTCGATTACAAATACTTCACCTTTTGAAATAACATATTGAATATTGAGCAAGCCGACGATGTTTAAGCCCTTCGCAAGCTTTGTTGTATACTCGATGATTTTTTCTTTCTGATCATCTGTCAGCTTTTGCGGCGGATACACAGCAATTGAGTCACCGGAGTGAACCCCCGCACGCTCGATGTGCTCCATAATGCCCGGAATGACTACATCCGTTCCATCAGAGATCGCATCTACTTCGATTTCTTTACCTGTCAGGTAACGGTCAATCAATACCGGGTGCTCTGGATTCACTTTTACCGCATTTTGCATGTATTGAAGCAGCTCTGCTTCTTTATACACGATTTCCATCGCGCGGCCGCCAAGCACGTATGACGGACGGACAAGAACCGGGTAGCCAATGCTGTTGGCAATTTCAACAGCTGCATCTACTGAGAAAGCCGTTCTGCCAAGCGGCTGTGGAATATCAAGCTCCTGCAACGCCTGCTCAAACTTGTCACGGTTTTCAGCACGATCTACATCTTCAAGGCTTGTGCCCAAAATTTTCACGCCGTGTGCAACAAGCTGGCTCGCCAGGTTAATCGCTGTCTGGCCGCCGAACTGTACAACAACACCTTCTGGTTTTTCTAGATCAATAATGTGCATGACATCTTCAATTGTTAATGGCTCGAAGTAAAGCTTGTCAGAAATACTGAAATCTGTTGAAACTGTTTCAGGGTTGTTGTTAATGATAATCGCTTCATAACCTGCTTCTTTCAGCGCCCATACAGAGTGTACCGTTGCATAGTCAAATTCAACGCCCTGTCCGATCCGGATTGGACCCGAGCCAAGCACGACAACTGACTTGCGGTCTGTTACAATGGATTCATTTTCTTCTTCATAGGTGCCGTAGAAGTATGGTGTTTCTGATTCAAATTCTGCTGCGCATGTATCTACTGTTTTGAAAACAGGGACGATGCCGTTTTCTTTGCGCCAGTCGTACACTTCTTTTTCGGAAACGCCCCATGCTTTTGCGATCGTTTTATCAGCAAATCCAAGCTGTTTCGCTCGTTTCACAACCTCTTGGCTGAATGGGTTGTTTTGGACTTCTTTTTCATATTTTACGATGTTTTCAAATTTTTTCAGGAAGAACAGGTCAATTTGGCTCCACTCGTGAATCGTTTCGATTGTAATGCCGCGGCGAAGTGCTTCGCCAAGGTAGAACAAACGCTCGTCTCCTGCTTTACGAATACGTTTTTCAAGGAACGCGTCGTTTTTATCCGCTAACTCATCTAATGATAGATGGTATACGCCGCTTTCAAGTGAACGAACCGCTTTAAGCATCGACTCTTCAAACGTACGGCCAATCGCCATTACTTCACCTGTTGCTTTCATTTGCGTACCGAGTGTACGGTTTGCGTTCTCAAATTTATCAAACGGCCAGCGCGGAATTTTAGAAACAACATAGTCAAGGGCCGGCTCAAAGCAAGCGTACGTTTTGCCCGTAACCGGGTTCATCATTTCATCCAGTGTTAAGCCGACAGCAATTTTTGCTGCCAGTTTTGCAATTGGGTAGCCTGTTGCTTTTGATGCAAGGGCTGATGAGCGGCTTACACGCGGGTTTACTTCAATGATGTAATATTGGAAGCTGTATGGGTCGAGTGCAAGCTGAACGTTACAGCCGCCTTCAATGCCAAGCGCGCGAATAATTTTTAAAGACGTGTTGCGGAGCATTTGATACTCACGGTCTGTTAACGTCTGGCTTGGTGCCACAACAATTGAATCACCTGTGTGAACGCCAACCGGGTCAATGTTTTCCATGTTACAAACAACAATCGCATTGTCGTTTGAATCGCGCATCACTTCATATTCAATTTCTTTAAAGCCGGCGATGCTTTTTTCAAGAAGACACTGAGTAACCGGGCTTTGTTTCAAACCATTTGTTACGATTTCAATCAGCTCTTCTTCGTTTTCGCAAATTCCGCCGCCGGTACCGCCAAGTGTATAAGCAGGGCGTACGATCACCGGGTAGCCAATTTGCTCAACAAATGCATACGCTTCGTCTAATGTATGGATAATTTCACTTTCCGGCACCGGCTCGTTTAATTGGTTCATTAATGAACGGAACAAGTCGCGGTCTTCCGCCTGCTCAATCGCTGAAAGCTTCGTACCAAGCACTTTTACGTCGTACTCATCCAGTACGCCGGCATTGGAAAGCTCGACTGCCATATTCAATCCTGTCTGGCCGCCAAGTGTTGGCAAAATCGCGTCAGGACGTTCTTTTTGAATAATACGGCGGACAAACTCAAGCGTGATCGGTTCAATGTAAACTGCATCCGCAATTTCCGTATCCGTCATAATCGTCGCCGGGTTTGAGTTTACAAGAATAACCCGGTATCCTTCTTCTTTTAAAGCGAGACATGCTTGTGTCCCTGCATAATCAAATTCTGCCGCCTGGCCAATTACGATCGGGCCGGAGCCAATCACAAGTATACTTTGGATGTCTGTACGTTTAGGCATGTTGTGTCTCCTTTGCAGCGTTTGTTTTCATTAAGTCAACAAAGCGGTCAAATAAAATATTGTCATCTTCTGGTCCTGGTGAAGCTTCTGGGTGATATTGAACGGTGAAGGCAGGGTATTTTTTATGAGCCAGCCCTTCAACTGTTCCATCATTAAGTGCAACATGTGTTACTTTCAAATCTGTATTGGCGATGGATTCTTCGCTTACAGCAAATCCATGGTTTTGGGAAGTGATCGCTGTACGCCCGGTTTCCAGATCTTTAACCGGATGATTCGAGCCGCGGTGGCCGAATTTTAGCTTGAATGTATCCGCGCCGGAAGCAAGAGCAAACAGCTGGTGGCCAAGGCAGATACCGAAAATCGGCACCTGACCGATCAGCTCACGAATTGTTTCGATGGCATGCGGTACATCTTTAGGGTTACCCGGTCCGTTTGTCAGCATGATACCATCCGGTTTAAACTGCATAATTTCTTTTGCTGTTGTGTCATGCGGTACAACTACTACATCACAATTACGGTTGTTTAATTCGCGTAAAATTCCGTGCTTCATACCAAAGTCGATCAAGACAACCCGGAAACCTCGTCCTGGGCTTGGATAAGCAGATTTAGTAGAAACCTGTGCGACCTGATCGTTTGGCAGTACAGTTGCCTGAAGACGCAAAATCACATCTTCTGGATTTACCTCTGCAGAAACAATCGCTCCTTTTAGGGCACCATGCTGACGGATAATCCGTGTTAATTTACGTGTATCAATACCCGAGATAGCCGGGATATCTTTCATTTTTAAGTATTCATCAATGGAAAATTCAGTTCTGAAATTTGAAGGAAAATCTGCTGCTTCCTTCACAACGAGTGCTTTTACAGCTGGCTGAATTGTTTCAAAATCGTCACGATTAATGCCGTAGTTGCCAATAAGCGGATAAGTGAATGTGACAATTTGTCCGCAGTATGATGGATCGGACAGAGTTTCCTGGTATCCTGTCATGCCTGTAGTAAAAACGACTTCGCCTGTTACATCTTTTTCGCTACCGAATCCTTCACCGGTAAAAATTGTGCCATCTTCTAAAATAAGCTGTTTTTTCATTCGTTGATCGTTCCTTCCTGCCATACAAGATTTCCTTCAAAAAATGTTGCAGCCGGCCAGCCTGAAAGAGTGCGGCCTGCAAATGGTGTATTTTTCCCTTTTGATAAAAACGTCTTTGGATCTACTTCTTTTTCGCTGTCAAGATCAATTATTGTAAGATCAGCGCTGGCACCTTCTTGGAGACGGCCATACGGCAGGTTAAAGACTTCAGCCGGCTTAACAGTCATCCAGTCTACAAGCTGCTTTAGTGTAATCACATCTTTTTTCACTAACTCGGTATACAGAAGTGGAAAAGCTGTTTCGAATCCTGTAATGCCGAATGGTGCTTTGAGAATACCTGCTGCTTTTTCTTCTGCTGTATGCGGTGCATGGTCTGTTGCAATAAAATCAAGCGTACCGTCAAGCAGTCCTTCAATAAGGGCAGCTTTATCTTCTACTCCGCGAAGCGGCGGATTCATTTTAAAGTTTGGATCCTGTCCCGGGATGTCCATATCGGTTAAAACAAGGTGATGAGGTGATACTTCACCTGTTACCCGAATGCCTGCTTTCTTTGCATCGCGGATAACACGAACTGACTCTTTTGTGCTGACGTGGCAGACATGATAATGACATCCAGCGTTTTCAGCAAGCAATACATCGCGGGCAATTTGAACAGCTTCGCAAATAGATGGAATACCCGGCACACTTTCACGTTTAGCATATTCACCATCGTGTACAGCGCCCCCGTATATTAAGCTGTTATCTTCACAGTGAGCGACAATGGCCATATCAAGAGAGGCTGCCTGTTTCATTGCCGCGTGCATCATTCCTGCTTCCTGAATGCCGACACCGTCATCTGTAAAAGCAAATGCCTGGTTTTCTTTCAGTGCTTCAAAGTCAACAAGCTCCTTGCCCGCCTGGCGGATGGTAATAGATGCGTAAGGCAGCACTCTGATTTGTGCATTTTCCTCAATAAGTGTATTCACTTTTTGAAGATTTGCTTCTGTATCCGGTACCGGACGTGTGTTTGGCATAGCCGCAATTGTTGTGAAACCGCCTTTGGCCGCTGCTTTTGTTCCTGTCTCGATTGTTTCTTTATGCTCACCACCCGGCTCACGCAAATGCACGTGCAGATCAACCAGGCCCGGTGCTACAAGCTTTCCGCCTGCATCTATTGTTTTCTCACCGTTCTCTGTAAGATCGGCGCCAATTTCTGCAATTTTCCCATCTTTAATTCGAACATCCGCTCCGGTCAATTCACCGTTTTCTGCTAACACTTGTCCATTTTTAATTAACCAGTTCATTTGCCAATCTCCCCTCAAGCACTTCTTTTAAGACCGCCATGCGGACATAAACACCGTTTTCCATTTGTTTAAAGATGCGGGATCGTCCGCATTCAACCAGGCTATCAGCAATTTCTGCGTCCCGATTTACAGGAGCTGGATGCATAATGATGCTGCCGGGTTTCATCCGGCTCTCCCGTTCCTCTGTTAAACCGTAGCGAGTGTGATACTCCTCTTTTGTCATGGATGAAGCTACCTGGTGCCGCTCATGCTGAATGCGAAGCAGCATTAGTGCGTCCACTTGCTCAACCAATTCGTCGATTTCAACAAATCCTCCCGACTGGAGAAAATCTTCTTCAAACCATTCAGGAGGACCTGAAAATTTCACATCAGCACCAAGGCGTCTAAGCGCTTCGGCATTAGAGCGGGCTACCCGGCTATGCCGAATATCACCGACAATACCGATTTTCAATCCTTCGAATGTGCCAAACTCCTGCTGAATGGTTAGAAGATCAAGCAGGCATTGTGTTGGATGCTGTCCACATCCGTCCCCTGCATTAATGACAGGAATGTCAATATGCCCGATTAGTTCATCATAATAAGCATCTTCTTCATGGCGGACAACCACTGCGTTAACACCGATCGCTTCGAGTGTGCGAACTGTGTCGTACAATGTCTCTCCTTTTAAAACACTTGAGCTTCCAACATCAAATGGAATGACATCGAGCCCTAGTTTTCTTTCTGCCATTTCAAAGCTTGTTTTCGTGCGTGTACTTGCTTCAAAAAACAAATTCGCGACATATTGTTTTTCATGCGGCGTCCAATCTTCACCTTCCGCAAATTTCTGCGCCTGCATTAATATTAACAAAATTTCATCTTTATGCAAATCCCTAATTGAAACTAAATTTCTCATCATCGATTTTTACCTCCGTTTTCATAAAAAAAACACCCTGGATTTCAGGGTGTTTTCTCGTTTTACAGCATAACGAAGCTGTTCTGCACACAGGTACAGACCGATTTCACCCTTAAATGCCTCTCGTGCATTTTTAAAAGGTTGTCAATGTTCATAAAGCCTCACAGGGCTGCTACTAAACATTCATTATTTATTCATAAATACTAACACGATCAGTGTCATCCACTTCTTCTAGTGTGACGACAATTCGTTCGGTTCTGGAAGACGGAATATTTTTTCCAATATAGTCCGCCCGGATCGGAAGTTCACGATGGCCTCTATCAACCAGGGCTGCCATTTGAATGTGGGATGGGCGTCCAATATCCATGATGGCGTCCATAGCCGCCCGTACAGTTCGGCCTGTAAACAACACATCATCAACAAGAATGACGGTTTTGCCGTTTAAATCAACGGGTATTTCGGAGCCTTTTACTTGCGGATCATCATTTTTTGTTTTCACTGTTAAGTCGTCCCGGTACAGTGTAATATCCAATTCACCAACAGGAACTTGCTGCCCTTCAATTTGCAAAATCCGCTCAGCCAGCCGCTGTGCCACATAGATACCTCGTGTTTTAATCCCTATTAGGACGCAGTTTTCAACGCCTTTATTTCTTTCAATAATTTCATGCGCAATTCTTGTCAGTGCCCGGCGAATCGCCTGCTGGTCAAGTACGACTGCTTTTTCCATAAAAAAAGCCTCCTCATCCGTTTAGGGCGAGAAGGCATACTGGTTCCTTGAAAATGGCATAGAAGAGCCATTACTTATCCGATTCCTTCCCAGCCTCACGGGACTGTTCTTAAAGGTTCTTATTCAACTGAGTTCAGTTTATCGATAAATTCGACAAAAGTCAAACGTTTTTTCGTAATTCCTCAATTAAATCCGTAAATTCTTTTGGCGCCGGTGCTTCAAATTCCAGGTATTCATTCGTACGCGGGTGAACAAAGCCCAATACACCTGCATGGAGTGCCTGGCCATCAATATCGAGTGTTTTTCGAGGTCCGTATTTCGGATCTCCCGCAAGCGGAAAACCGATATATTTCATATGAACACGAATTTGGTGCGTACGCCCTGTTTCCAGCTCACATTCCACCAGCGTAAAATCACGAAAACGCTCAAGCACATGAAAATGCGTCACAGCTACTTTTCCATGATCGACGATCCCCATTTTTTGTCGGTCTTTCGTATCTCGCCCAATTGGGGCATCAACCGTACCAAAATCATGAGAAATAACACCGTGCACAATTGCCTGGTATTTACGTGTAACAGACTTTTCGACAAGCTGGTTCACCAATTTTTCATGTGCCATATCATTTTTAGCTACCATAAGAAGGCCGGATGTATCTTTGTCAATCCGATGAACAATACCCGGGCGCATAACGCCATTAATACCGGATAAGTCTTTGCAGTGATACATTAAACCATTGACAAGTGTACCCGTTGTATGACCTGGAGCCGGATGAACAACCATACCGCGTGGTTTATTCACAACAATCACGTCTTCATCCTCATAAGCAATATCCAAATGTAAATTTTCAGCTTCGATATTTAGTTCTTCTGGATCAGGAATTTCAATGGTGACTTCGTCTCCAGCCGCCGCTTTGTAGTTGGCTTTAACCGGCTTTCCATTGACGAGAACACGCCCTTCTTTTAGCCACTCTTGTACTTGAGAGCGGGAATACTGCTCTTCCTGCGCAGCAGCAAGCTTGTCAATTCGGCTTCCGTTTTCTTCTTCCTTCACCGTAAATTGTAATGATTTCATTTTATGCCTTCTTTCCTTTTCGTTCTTCTATTAGCATGGCAGCAAAAAGCAAAATAACACCAATCGTTAGGGCTGCATCTGCAATATTGAAAATAGGGAACCGGTAACCGAAAATAAATGTCTGCACAAAATCAACCACTTCACCACGGAACAGACGGTCAATAAAATTGCCGATCGCGCCGCCAAGCAGGACAGCTAAAGATATTTTCATAAGCGGCTTTCCTTTTGCTTCTTTTTGCATAAAGTAAATAATGCCAACTACCACAACAGCAGTAATAATATAAAACAGCCAAAATTGGCCTTCGAGCATTCCCCAGGCCGCTCCCCTGTTTCGATGTGATGTAATATGAAGTAGGTTTTCAATAACAGGTACACTTTCGCCAAGTTCCATCGATTTTACAATCAGCCACTTGGTCCATTGATCAAGAAGAATGATGAGCAGTGACAATACGTAATAATACATATCTTACCTCCAACGATGAAAAGAGGTTAGCGGTTTTCTTAGCTAACCTCTTTTTCGTTTCCTTTTAGTTCGCTTCTGAATAATGCTCTTTTACAACAGACGCACAGCGCGGGCAAAGTGTTGGATGCACTGCATCCTGACCTACTTCATCCGTTACAGTCCAGCACCGTTCACATGTTTCGCCAGAGGCTTTTTCTACCACAACTGAAGCTGTCTCAAGCTGAATAGCGTTTTCCGGTGCTTCTGTGTTCGTTCCAGCCATTTCAAATCCGGATACGATAAACAGCTGTTTCAAGTCTTCTTCAATCGATGCAAGCAGCGCCGTTGTTTCCTCTCCTGCAAACAACTTCACATGTGCTGTCAATGATTTTCCGATCACTTTCTGGTTACGGGCTTCTTCAAGCGCTTTTAACACATCATCCCGAACCGCCATAAATGCTGTCCATTTTTCGGTTAACACAGCTGTCTCTGCAAGATCTTTGTATGCTGGCATATCCGTCAGCTGCACATATTTCTCTTCTGCTTCTGGCACTTCCATCCATACTTCATCTGCTGTGTGCGGTAAAATCGGTGACACCAATTTTGCAAGTGCTGTCAGCGTTTCATACAACACGGTTTGAATCGCACGACGATCAGCGTGATCTTCAGATTCAATATACAATACGTCTTTTGTGAAGTCCAAATAGAAGGAGCTTAAATCCACTGTACAGAAATTATTAACTGCGTGATAAATAGCAGCAAATTCATATTTTTCGTAATGCCCACGTACCGTTTTGATTAATTCATTTAATTTTACAAGCATAAATTGATCGACTTCACGCAGGTTTTCATATGCTACTGCATGCTCACTTGGCTTAAAGCCATCCAGGTTTCCTAGAAGGAAGCGGAACGTATTGCGGATTTTACGGTACACCTCCGCTACTTGTTTTAAAATGGCATCGGATACGCGTACGTCTGCCTGAAAATCAACCGATGCTACCCAAAGGCGAAGGATATCAGCACCAAGCTGTTCCATTACTTTTGCCGGAATAACCGTATTACCAAGTGATTTACTCATCTTGCGGCCTTCACCATCAAGCGCAAATCCGTGACTCAGCACCCCTTTGTATGGCGCTTTCCCTGTTACAGCTACTCCTGTAATTAAAGAAGAGTTAAACCAGCCACGATATTGATCAGAGCCTTCTAAATAAAGATCAGCTGGACGCTGGGCATCCTCTCGCTGCTCTAAAACAGCTTCATGAGAAGAACCTGAATCGAACCAAACATCCATAATGTCATTTTCTTTTGTAAATTCACCATTTGGGCTGCCTGGATGCGTAAATCCTTCCGGCAGCAGTTCATTGGCTGTCCGTTTGAACCAAATGTTTGATCCGTGTTCACGGAATAATTGTGACACATGCGAAACAGTTTCATCCGTAATAATGGCTTCACCATTCTCTGCATAAAAAACAGGAATAGGAACTCCCCATGCCCGCTGACGAGAAATACACCAGTCGCCACGGTCACGGATCATATTAAACAAGCGTGTTTCACCCCAGGCGGGCACCCACTTTGTTTCTTTAACAGCTTGGAGTAGTTCCGGACGGAACTTGTCGATAGAAGCAAACCACTGAGCTGTCGCACGATAAATAACCGGCTTTTTCGTCCGCCAGTCATGCGGATACGAGTGAGTAATAAATTCCATTTTCAATAATGCGCCAGCTTCAGTTAATTTTTCGGTAATCGCTTTGTTGGCTTTGTCGTAAAACAGCCCTTCAAATCCAGGGGCTTCTTCTGTCATAATTCCGCGGTCATTTACAGGGCAAAGAACATCAAGGCCGTATTTTTTCCCGACGATAAAGTCATCTTCCCCGTGTCCAGGTGCAGTGTGAACAGCTCCTGTACCAGAATCTGTTGTCACGTGTTCACCAAGCATAACAAGCGAATCACGTCCGTAAAGTGGGTGCGCAGCAACAATACGATCAAGCTGCTCACCTTTTACCAGCTTATCAACCGTGTATGATTCCCAGCCGACTTTCGCCGCTACTTCTTCAAGAAGTGCTTCAGCCACCACGAATTTTTCACCTGCTGTTTTTACAACTGCATAGTTCAATTCAGGATGAACAGAAATACCAAGGTTTGCCGGAATTGTCCATGGAGTTGTGGTCCAAATAATAATTTTTGACCCTTCTTCAAGCACAGTGTTTCCTTTTTTCACTTCAAAAGAAACATAAATAGAAGCCGATTTTTTATCCTGATATTCAATTTCTGCTTCTGCAAGTGCCGACTCGGAAGATGGAGACCAATAAACAGGTTTTAACCCTTTATAGATAAATCCTTTTTTCGCCATTTCACCGAACACTTTAATTTGAGCCGCTTCGTATTCCGGCTTTAACGTAATATATGGGTTTTCCCAGTCACCGCGGACGCCAAGACGTTTAAACTGCTCACGCTGGTTATCAATTTGTTTGTAGGCATACTCTTCACAAAGCTGGCGGAACTCGGCAATGGTCATTTCCTTTCGGTTAACTCCCGAGTTTGTCAAAGCCTGTTCAATGGGAAGACCGTGTGTGTCCCAGCCCGGAATATAAGGTGCATAAAAGCCGCTCATTGACTTAAAGCGGACAATAAAGTCCTTCAGAATTTTATTTAGTGCGTGCCCGATATGGATGTCACCATTCGCATATGGAGGACCATCATGCAAAACAAACATTGGGCGATCCTTTGTACGCTCGAGTACCTGCTGATAAATATTTTCTTCATTCCACGTGCTTTGCATAGCCGGCTCACGCTTCGGCAGGTTGCCGCGCATTGGAAACTCCGTTTTTGGCATTAATAACGTATCTTTATAATTCATTCGATAATCTCCTTTTTCTTTTAAATACAATAAAAAAACCTTTCACATCCCCAAAAAGGGACGGAAAGGTTTCCGCGGTACCACCCTGATTGACAGCATGCAGCTGCCCGCTCAAAATCCGTAACGTGGACCAGACGCTTTTCGCTACTTTTATATTCACGAAAAAAGCTCAAGGGTGATTTTGGAGCTGCATATCGGTACCAGGCTTTCACCGCCCCTGGTTCGCTTTGAACCGATTATTTGCACTCTACTGTCCCTTTCATCGCGTTTAATGATTTATTTAGATGGTTACATTATAAAAATGAACCATGCATTCGTCAAGCTTGTCATTCGTCATCGCTTAAGCGATCAATTTCCTCTGTATCCACTTCAAAATCAAGCAGCGTATCCCAGTCATCATTGTTTAATAAGTCGAGCTGAGCTTCCATCAACATTTTAAAGCGTGTACGGAATACTTTAGACTGCTTTTTCAGCTCTTCAATTTCAACAGCGATCCGGCGCGCCTTTGACAGGGACTCCTCCACAATTCGGTCCGCATTTTTTTCCGCTTCCCGAACCAAAAGCTTGGATTCTTTTAAAGCATTTCGTTTCACATCTTCTGCAGTTTCCTGCGCAATAACAATTGATTTGTTTAATGTTTCCTCGATATTTGAAAAATAACTGAGCCGTTCTGTTTGACCGGCCAGCTGGGCTTCTAATTCTTTTTTCTCCCGAATAATCAATTCGTAGTCTTTAATAATTTGATTGAGAAAATCATTCACTTCGTCTTCATCGTATCCACGAAATGAACGGCCAAATTCTTTTTTATGTATGTCCAACGGCGTTAAGGGCATACAGACACCTCCAAAGCATCACATAATCATTGATTTTCATTATAAAGGTTTTTCGACCGCTTGTGGGAAAATCCTTGCATTTTCACAAATTTATTTCAAAATGCCCAAGGTCATTCGCCATTTTTCTTTTTTTGTTTGACCATCAAGAGATAAAATTTTCACACGGCCCGTCCCACGAAGAGACAGCATATCACCATTTTCGCATTCAAAAGAAGGCTGTTCCACAGTACGCCAGTTCACCTTCACTGCACCGCCTTTAATCAGCTGCTGGGCCTTTTGCCGTGACATGGAGGGCAATGCGCTAATGATCACATCAAGACGCATCGATGACACTGTTACTGTCTGCTCCCGCCACTCCTCGGATGAATAAAGAGCGTCGGAAAATGGTTTTTCTTCGAGTGAAATAGGTGTTTTTCCAACGTGGTCAAAGTGACTGTGTAAATAATCTGTCAGTTCTTTAGCTGCGATAACTTGAAAGCGTTCCTGCTGATTTAAAATATCGCCAAATTTTTCTCGTTTTAAGCCAAGCCCCATCAAGCTGCCAAGAATATGAGGGTGGCTGATCGAAGCAAACTTATGCGGATAGTTTATTTCCAAAAGACTCACATCAAAATCTGTTTCATCTGGAGTTAAATAAGCAGGGTACAGTAATCCTCTTTTTCGTTCAGCAGTCGGATATCCGCCAAAAAAAGAGACGAGTACATCCTCATCGGATCCGACAACCGAGCGGAGAATTTGCCGCTGCCGGGGATCAAGAAAGCCCGTTAGTTTGGGAGCGTACGTGTCCGCTGCCTGCTGCTTCCAGCCTAAAGCTTTATCAATAAACTCTTTTTCTTCTGGCCGGAAATGCTGATAAATATCACTCATGGCCGGCTCCTTTTAAACCCAGATCATCAATTGCTGGAGACCGCGCGTTGCCAGGTTTAATGTGATAAAAGCCACAATTGGAGAAATATCAATCATGCCAAGCGGCGGAATGATACGGCGAAAAGGATCTAAATATGGCTCGCAAATTCTGGTTAAAAATCGGCCGATCGATGTATTTCGTGCGTCCGGAAACCAAGACATTAAAATATAAATAATGAGTGCCCAGGAATACAAATCGATTGCCCGGATCAGATAATAAAGTACAACATCCATTTGTCTTATTGCCACCCCGTTTTTTCTTGATCTTGCTGCCCAAACTGCGTAATATTCCCGGAGATTTCTACATTTTCCGGCGCACAGAAAAAGATTTTTTCCCCAATTTGTTGAATTTCCCCACCGATGGCATAAACCGTTCCACCTAGAAAATCAACAATCCTACGGGCCTGATCTGTTTGAATACGCTGCAAATTTACGACAACCGCTTTTTTTGCTTTTAAATGGTCCGCAATTTCCTGTGCTTCCGCGTACACACGTGGTTCCGCCATCACCACTTTGGATGGCTTTTGTGCACTTTTTAAGCTGACAACGTTTTTCTTACGAGGCGCTGCAGCTGAAGGCGGATCTTCTTCGTATACTTCTTCCTCTACGATATCGTAGTCTTCTTCATCTAGCAGGAAAAATGACTTAAACTTCGACTTCACGCCCATCATTCCACCTCCGCTTTCTTTTTACTCCCCAACAAGCGCTGTCCCGATACGAATCATTGTTGCGCCTTCTTCCACTGCAATTTCAAAATCATTACTCATGCCCATCGATAATTCACGGCATGGAGCATAGGAAAGGTGAAGTGCTGCTACTTCGTCTCTGCACAAAGCGAGTTTTCGAAAGCATGAGCGTAGAAGATCCTGGTCTTCTGTAAGTGGTGCCATTGTCATCAAGCCGCAAACACGAATTTTTTCATAAATGTGAAGCGACTGGACAAACGGCACAACTTCTTCGGGTGCTATCCCGTGTTTTGATTCTTCACCTGATACATTGACTTGAACAAAACATTGAATCGGTTTTTCGGCACGGCTATTTATTTCTTTTGCCAGCGACATCCGGTCAAGTGAATGAATAAAGTCTGCCTGGTGAATCATTGATTTTACTTTTCTTGTTTGCAGAGATCCAATAAAGTGCCATACCGCTTTTTGGCCAATGCTTTCATACTTCTCATTTAAGCCTTCTGCCCGGTTCTCTCCCAGATGATTAATGCCTGCTTCCACGGCTTCTTCGGCACGAGCAGTTGTAACATATTTAGTGACGGCAATGATCTGCACATCTTCCGCCTGCCGGCCTGAACGGCGGGCTGCTTCATCAATTCGTTGTTTAATACTTTTAACTTTTTCGCTAACCTTCATAATTCCCTTCCTTCCAGCCGATATATCCCATCATTCTGCCTGTATGTCCACGGTCACGCCGGTGAGAAAAAAAATCCGTGGAACAGCTTGAGCACAGTGATGTGACATGAATATTTTCCGGCGGGAGTCCCTCTTTGATGAGAAGGTCTCTATTAAAAAGCTGGAGGGAGAAAAAATATGTGTCTCTTTCGTTTCGAACGGGTGAAAATGGCATGTCTTCATTTGGTTGATACCATTTTCGAACGGCTTCTACAACAGAGGCCCCTACTTTGTAGCATGACCCACAAATAGAAGGCCCAATAGCTGCTTCTATATCCTCCAGGCGGCTGCCCTCCTGCTTCCACTTTTTAATCATATTCGGTCCTATTCCGCCAACCGCGCCTTTCCATCCGGCATGTGCCGTTCCGATCCGCTTCGTTGTCCGGTCAAGGAAGTAGAGAGGCACACAATCTGCATAACAAAGGGTGAGCAGCACCCCGGTCTCGTTACTATCAAGCCCGTCGGTTGCTGCAAGTGCTGTTTCATAATCAAGCGCACCCCTGCCCCTGTCACTTTTTGACACGGAAGCGATATGCACTTCATGTGTCTGCTCACACCCCACCCAGGCAGATGTCGGAAAATCGATTAATTCGGCTACCTTTCTTCTGTTTTCCTGAACAACAGAGGATTGATCCTGTACATGAAATGCCATATTTAGTCCGTTGTAACGTCCCGTTCCGCCAGCTGTCGACGTAAAACCAGCAACAAGTCCCGGTTCCTCCCGTTCCCATTTCTCCAGATAAAATAAACCATTGTCTGCTTTTTTAAAAGGTTCTATCATGGCATGGCTCCCGCTGATTTTCTTTTAGTGTACCACATGCCTTGTTTTTCGTCACCGTTCTTCCTCTTTCAGTTCATTATCACTGTGCCGAACTAAAATAACATCACCGCCAATTTTTACAATTCGGATCCAGGGAATGACCAACTCTTCTTCCTTGCCAAATAACCCAAATTTTTTACCGCTTTGTTCAATAATCAAGGCAGAAATCGCTCCTGTTGCATTGTTTAGCTCAATATCAGCCAGCCGGCCCAGCTTTTTCCCGTTGGTTACATTGACGATATCTTTCAGCTGAAATTCTGAAATGCGCATTACAGCCCCTCCTTTGTATCAATGTATGCACCAAACCAAAGAAAAAACAGAAGATCTTCTCTTCTGTTTTTTCTTTTAACCATTTATTTTCTTTTTCATTTGTTTAATGGCTCCTTTTTCGAGCCGGGATACCTGTGCTTGAGAGATACCAATTTCGTCTGCTACTTCCATTTGAGTACGGCCGGTAAAAAATCGTTTTTCGATAATCATCCGTTCCCGGTCTGATAATTTACTCAACTCATCTGTGACGGTCATCGTGTCCACCCATTCTTTTTCCCGGTCTTTCCCATCACTGATTTGATCCATCATGTAAATAGGGTCTCCGCCATCCTGGAAAACAGGTTCAAACAATGAAACGGGATCTTGAATGGCGTCAAGAGCAAAAACCATTTCTTCTTTTGGCACATCGATTGCACGGGCAATGTCTTCTGCTGCCGGCTCAACGGAGTGTTCAGCTGTCAGTCGTTCTCTCGCCTGTAGTGCTTTATACGCGATGTCACGTAGAGAGCGGGAAACCCGGATAGGATTATTATCTCTTAGATAACGGCGAATCTCACCGATAATCATGGGAACTGCATAAGTAGAAAAACGAACGTTGTGGCTTAAATCAAAATTATCAATGGATTTCATCAAACCAATGCAGCCTACTTGAAACAAATCATCGGCTTGTTCATTGCGGTGGTTAAATCGCTGGATTACACTTAAAACAAGGCGCAAGTTTCCGTTAACTAGTTCTTCACGAGCTTGTTTATCCCCATTTTGATATTTTATAAACAGCACTTTCATTTCGGGATTTGTTAATACAGGCAGGGTCGAGGTATCAACACCGCACAGAACAACTTTATTTCGGGCCATCACTGTTCCTCCTCATGATGTCTGTTTCTCAGAACAGTATTGCCGGCCCGAAGGAAATTATTCAGCGCAGTTTATTGAGTTCTTTTTTCAGCCTGCCAATGATTTTTTTTTCTAATCTTGAAATATAAGACTGGGAGATTCCCAATAAATCGGCTACATCTTTTTGCGTTCTTTCTTCCTGGCCATTAAGGCCAAACCGCATCTCAATAATTTGTTTTTCACGGCCTTCTAAGTCTTCAAGCGCTTCCGATACAAGATGTTTGTCCACTTCTTCCTCGATACCTTTTGTGATAATATCACTTTCGGTTCCTAGCACATCTGATAGAAGCAATTCATTTCCATCCCAATCAATATTAAGCGGTTCGTCAAATGAAATTTCCGAACGAATTTTATTATTGCGGCGCAGGTACATTAAAATCTCATTTTCAATGCAGCGGGACGCATAAGTAGCGAGCTTGATCTTTTTTTCAGGATCAAACGTATTAACCGCTTTGATAAGACCGATGGCTCCGATGCTAATGAGATCTTCAATATGAATACCGGTATTCTCAAATTTCCGGGCAATATAAACAACGAGGCGCAGATTCCGCTCAATTAACATTGCGCGAACTGCTTTATCTCCAGAAGGAAGCTTTGTTAAAAGGTGGGCTTCCTCATCGCGTGTCAGCGGCGGTGGAAGTGCTTCGCTGCCGCCAATATAATAAATTGCTTTGGATTTAAGCCCGGCTTTTTGAATCATGTTATACATTACATACATCCATTTTGTTTTTACCTGCCGCATATTCTTCACTCACCTTTCAAATTCATTCCCGAACCATATTCGGATGTAAGATGCATGCAAATGCTTCTTCATCCGATAACACCTTGTCCGTAAACGTAACAAGCGCCCTGTTCGTTTCTTGCTTTTTTCCATTTATCCAGACAGTAAAGCTGTCTGTTCGAAAGGAGGCAAGAAGCCTGCTTTCAGCATGAATAGATTTTGATGGAATCCAAACGAGTTTTTCAGTCCAATTGTCCGGAAGATGGAGAAGATCGCTGACATCTTCTTTAAAAAGTGCCTCTGGCCATTCTTCTGAGCGATGAATCTGGCAGACTGCTACTTCCTTTTTGGAAATAGGGTCGCATAAGGCGTTTCCTGTATCAATTAGTCCGTGTCCTGACCAATTAACCCCACAAAGTGTAAAAGATACTGGGACAGTCTGGTTAAGCACTCGCCTTGAAGCATTTAAGCCCAGTAGGCGCCGTTGAATAAAATAAAAGGAAATAGCCACTGACAGGATAAAAAAGAATATGAGTGTCCATTTTCCTGCGTTGGCATACTGGGCATACATGGACTGAAATCCAAATAAAATGCCGCCTGTTAAAAAAACAGTAAAATAAAACGTAAGTACCATAGAAACAAGGCTTTTTAAACCGGTTGTTTGAAACGCGATCCGAATCATGAACACAGGCATGATGACCGTCAGCGATTTATGCAAAAGTCCGGTCGGGCCTGCTGCTAAATAAATACACACGGGTATGGTTCCGGCCATTGAAGCGCCAAGCAGCCGGGACATCCTGAATGTACGCCCGCTCAGCTTTCCTGTTACGAAAAGAAGCAGTGCATCCGCAGCAAAATTAAAAAAAATAATCCCTTCTGCGTAACCGGCCAATTGATCCCTCCTTTTTTCCGGCTGCCTGTCCTATGTGCATTAGTTTAACGGATTCAACAGTGGATGTATGTCGGAATGTAAGTGAATTTTTACAGTAGTTTTTCCGAATCGTGTCTAAGAAAAGCGCGAGTCTGCTGTTCTGTTCCGACAAGCATCTAAAGATTCTACGCGGCAGTAGACGTACGACCAATCATTCAGCTTAAAAAGAAACAAAAAAACCCGCCACCTAAGTGACGGGTTCCTTTTATCTTCTTCTATTACGGTTACGTAAAAATGTTGGAATATCAAGTGTATCATCTGCTGAAGGCTGTTGCTGCTGGCGCATTGGCTGTTCCGGCGCCGGAGCATCCTCGCGCTTCATTTCACGAGATTTGGGCTGCTGCTGTGCAGTAGATTGTGAAGGCTGTGGCTTTACTTGGCCAAGACCTGGACGAACCTGCTGGCCGGCTTCACCTGGTACTTCTTTAAAGCCAGTTGCAATAACCGTAACGACAATTTCCTCTTTTAAGTTTTCATTAATGACAGAACCGAAGATCATGTTCACATCTTGGTCTGAAGCCGAAGATACAATATCAGCTGCTTCCTGTACTTCATAAAGACTTAAGTTTGTACCGCCGGTAATGTTCATTAACACCCCTTGCGCGCCATCAATTGCTTTTTCAAGCAATGGGCTGGAAATCGCTTTTTTTGCTGCCTCTACCGCACGATTTTCTCCAGAAGCAACGCCAATTCCCATCAAGGCAGATCCTTTGTTTGACATGATAGTTTTTACATCAGCAAAGTCAAGGTTGATTAAACCCGGTGTTGCGATCAAATCCGAGATACCCTGAACCCCTTGACGAAGAACATTATCTGCTTCGCGGAATGCTTCAAGCATCGGTGTGCTTTTGTCAACAATCTCAAGCAGGCGGTCATTTGGAATAACAATTAACGTATCAACAGCTGCTTTCATTGCTTCAATTCCACCGGCTGCCTGCGTCGCACGCTTGCGGCCTTCAAATGTGAACGGGCGAGTAACAACCCCTACTGTCAAAGCTCCAAGATCTTTTGCAATTTGAGCAATAACCGGAGCAGCTCCTGTTCCAGTACCGCCGCCCATGCCAGCTGTTACAAAAACCATATCGGCACCTTTAAGTGCTTCTTCAATTTGCTCTTTGCTTTCCTCAGCGGCTTTTTTTCCGACCTCGGGATTGGCACCGGCACCTAGACCACGTGTCAGCTTGTTGCCAATCTGCATTTTCACTTCTGCTTTAGATAAATTTAGGGCTTGTGCATCCGTATTAACGGCAATAAAGTCTACTCCCTGTACTCCGTGCTCAATCATTCGGTTTACGGCATTGTTTCCGCCGCCGCCTACGCCGATAACTTTAATCGTTGCCAATGAATCTAAACTTGTATCGAATTCCAGCATGGCAAATCCTCCTATTTAGTTCGCTCTTTTTCTATTCCTCGAAAAAGTATCCGAAAAGTCTTTTCATTCTTCCTTTAACGCCTTTTTCTTCCCCGTCATGCGGTTGTTCTTTTCTCGCAGGCTTTGTTTCCTGCTTTACATCCGGACGCTCTTTTCTAACTTCTTTAGCCACCGGAGCCGCTTGATTGGATTCGCTTAATTTCCGTCCTGTCAAACGAGCATTTTTATAAGCATATTTGATAAGACCTACCGCAGTCGTAAATTGTGGTTCACGTACACCAATGTAATCAGGAATCGCCACACGTACACGGTTCTGGAATACATCCTGTGCTAAATCGAGAATACCATTCATAGCAGATGATCCGCCAGTTAAAACAAATCCGCCCGGAATATCGTGAATACCTGACTGACGAAGTTCTTCAACGACCATCATAAACAATTCTTCCAGCCGTGCTTCAATAATCTCTGAAATTTCAAGCTGGTTAAACTGATCGTGCTGGTCACTGCCAATCACCGGAACACTAAATACTTCCTCTTCAGAAGCTAAATCGTAAAAAGCATGTCCGTGTTTGACTTTGATTCCTTCCGCTTCCTCTGTTGACGTACGCAGGCCAATTGATAAATCTTTTGTAATGTGGTCGCCGCCAACAGGCAGAACTGAAGTTTGCTGGATATAACCATCTCTAAAATAAGAAATTGTTGTGGAGCCGCCACCGATGTCTACTAGCACTGTGCCCAGATTTTTTTCATCCATCGATAAAGCGATTTCTCCACTCGCAAGCGGCTGCAGAACAATTTCATTAATCTCAAGACCCGCGCGCTCTACACAGCGCAGCGTGTTATGTAGGAATGTTCTTGAACCTGTTACGATGATGCCTTCCATTTCAAGACGTACACCAAGCATACCGCGAGGATCGTTAATTTCATCAAAGCCGTCAACAATAAATTGCTTGGCAATCACGTTAACAATTTCCCGGTCGGGTGGGATAGACATCACTTGTGCCGCATCTTTTACCCGGATCACGTCTTCACTTGTAATCTCCCGATTTTCGCTTGAAACAGCTACAACGCCATTGCACGGGTGCAAAATGGCGTGATTGGCAGCAATACCCACAATGACAGAGCGAATATCAAGGCCAACCATTCGCTCTGCCTGCTCAATCGCTTTTTTAATCGAATAAACGGTATCGTCGATATCAACGACCGCTCCTTTTCGAATGCCCTTAGATTTTACATTTCCGACACCAATTATATTTAAAGAATCATTAACCATTTCGCCAATAATCACTTTAATTGCGGATGTACCGATGTCGAGACTTACTAAAATTTCATTATTATTCATGCTGCGGCACCTCCTTTACCATAAAAGCGTGAATAACCGAACAACCATTCGCACATTTACTCTATGAATACATGTTTAAGAACGTAATTCGTCATATTCAGCATAATTTCCTTTTAAAGTTTAGTATTTTTGATGTTTTTCTTAAACTCTCTCATACAAGTCTACACTAAGATAAGAAGCTCGAAAAGGCTAAGTTATTCAGTTTTAAGAAAACTTTATGGCGTCTCTGCTTCCTCTGTCGTTTCCTCTGCTGCTTTCTTTTCAGCTTCTTCTGCTATTTTTTGCTGCTGTTCCGGATCATATGCTTTAAAATACGAACCAACTTCAATATCAATTACACCTTTTACTTCAGGGTTAAGCTGCGTGGAAATGGACGGATAATAAACCATTTTCTCAGCAAAGGTGGAGAGGGTAGCAGAAACCTCAAAACCATCTGTCATAAACGCTTTTATATGAAGAGAGTTATTTTTCTTTGGATCGTAATACACTTCTGAAATCGTATTGTATACCTCATCTGGAAGTGTTTGAGATGCTTTTACAAATAGATCCAGCGCTTTTCCCTCTTTGAAATCGTACAAAATCGGAAGCTGTAAAGGTGCACCGCTAAGAGGCTGACTTAAAATCTTTCCGTTTTGAAGAATAGGATACAGTCCACGCTTTTGGGCCGCGTAAGCAATTTCCTTATGCTCTTCTACTGTAATCTTTAAATCATTTGGAAACCCAATTGTAACCTCTGCATTCTTGATACGGTCATCTTTTAAAAGCACTTCTTCTGCTCTGCCCTTTCCAGCTGCCCAGATACTGCTTCCTGTTTGAAGTCCGCTTTGTTTGATTATTTCCTGCGTTGTCACCAGGCTGTTTCCCTGCACATGGATTTCTGAAACTTTACTCAAGGAAGACTGCAAATAAACAACAAGCAGGATAAGCGCAAAAAACAAAGACAATAAAAGGAGAAGCCGACGATTGGATTTCTTTTTTTTGATCTGTTTCAGCTTCGGAATGCGATCCTCAATGGAGATTATTTTTTGCTTTGTCATGTTCACTCACACCTCTCCCCATGCTGCAAACCAGCCGCGCATCCCTTCTTTCAACGCGGCTGACTGCCATGTGTTCAAGATGAACGGCCATTTCTTTCTGTTAGCTCTAACATTACGTTATATAAACGATCTGCAGCATCAGGAATACCCAGACGTTTTGCTTCTTTTTTCATTTTATCAAGACGTGGTTCATTCATAAGGATGGCATCTAATTCTTTTACAAGCAGCCCGCCTGTTAAGTCCTTTTCAAGAAGCAGCACTGCAGCATCCTGATCCGTCAGGGAACGAGCATTTTTTTCCTGATGATTATTTGTTACATATGGACTTGGAATCAAGATAGATGGAATACCCAGCGCTGTAAGCTCTGCAAGTGTCGTTGCCCCTGCTCTGGCTACGACCAAATCACAAGCAGCCAGTACATCCGGCATATTATGGATAAATGGTTCAACCGCGACATTGTCCGGCTTGCCTGCCGTTTGAAGCATCGTTGAAACACGCTCGTAATGAACGTCTCCAGTGACATATAAGACCTGATAATCACGTGATGAGAGATCATTTAATGCTTCTGTTACAGCGTCATTAATAGGTCGTGCACCACGGCTTCCTCCAAAAATAAGCACGGTTTTCCTGTCACGTGTAAACCCATACTTCTCTAATACACCCATACCGCTTGCTTCTATTACTTCAGAAGCTCTGGGATTGCCGGTAAGAACTGTTTTTTGAGCGGGAAAATGTGCTTTTGCCGCGTCAAAACAAACAGCTACCCTGTCCACATACTTGCTTAAAAATTTATTTGTTAATCCCGGCACGCTGTTTTGTTCATGAACGATGGATGGAATGCCCATTTTTGCCGCTGCATACACAACCGGTCCACAGACATACCCCCCAGTGCCAATGACAACATCGGGTTCAAATTCCTTTAGCATTTTTTTACAGTCGTTTACGCCTTTTAAAAAGCGCATAATTGTTTTCACATTTTCAAATGAAACCGCCCGGCGAAACCCTGTAATGTCGATAGATCGAAAGGGGATGTCTTCCCGTACGACAAGCTTGGATTCCAGACCTTTTTCTGTTCCAATATACAGGAACGATGTGTCCGGGTGTTTCTTTTTAATCATTCGAATAAGTGCGAGTGCCGGATATATATGTCCACCCGTTCCTCCGCCGCTGACCACTATTTTCAATTCTGTCACCTCAATAATTCATCTGGCAGCTTTTGTTATAGAAACCAGCTGTCCAATGCATTTTCATCTTAAATCAATGCGTACGCATAATCAAATATTATCTTGAAAAAACCGTAAATTTCCTTCAATATTACCGCATATGACGGCTTGCACTCAAAACAATTCCTGCCAGCGCCAGCGTCATCGTTAACGAAGAACCTCCGTAACTTAAAAACGGCAGCGTAACACCTGTTACCGGAAGGAGTCCCACAACTACTCCAAGGTTGATAAAAGACTGCAAGCTGATCATAGCTGTTAAGCCGAAAACAAGAAGCATGCCAAATGGATCGTCAATCCGCATTGCTATATAGATTCCCCGCCAAATAAGCAGGAAAAACAATAGAATAATCCATATGGCTCCGAGAAAGCCCGTTTCCTCTGACCAGATCGCAAAGATAAAGTCCGTTTGAGGCTCGGGAAGATAGTAATATTTCTGCCGGCTTTCCCCGTAGCCATGCCCGAAAAGCCCCCCTGGCCCGACGGCATACAAAGACTGAATAATTTGAAACCCGCTTCCAAGCGGATCCGACCAGGGATCTAAATAAGCGGTAATACGTTTCATTCGATATGGGGCTGAGGCAATAAGGACAACTAAACCAACGATAGCTGTGATACCGATCGTCATAAAAAAGCGAATAGGTGCGCCTGCGCTGAACAGCAGGAGAAATGCGGTACCTCCCATAACAGCAGCGGTGCCAAGATCGGGCTGCAGCATAATTAAGCCAAAAGCACCTCCAATAACTGCTAGAGGAAGAAAAAGCCCTTTCCAAAACAAATGAATCGTTTTTTTTCGCTCGGACAGGACAGCTGCCAGAAAAAAAACAAGGGCCATTTTCATCCATTCGGAAGGCTGAAAGGACAAAGAGCCTACACCGATCCAGCTTTGCGATCCATTCCGTACCATTCCTACTCCGGGAATCAATACAGCAATCAGCAAAAGAAATGCAAGAATGAGTGCTTGCTTTGAGTACGTCTTGAAAAGCCGGTAATCAAGACGCGAGCAAAACAGCAGCACGACAATCCCCGCGCCGGCAAAGATGGCTTGTCTTTGAACAAAGTAAAAAGAGTTTCCATAATTGAATTGACCCCATACTTCCCCGGCGCTTGCGACCATCAGAAGGCCGCTTCCTGTTAACAACAAGACAAGCAGCAAAAATAGTTTGTCCGTTCCGCGAGTAGAAACAGCAGCCACCCCTCTCACGCGCATTAAAAAACCGGAGCCATCATGGCCCCGGCTCTTTCTTATAACGTATTCACACAGTCGATAAATATGTCTCCCCGTTCTTCAAAGGTTTTGTATTGATCCCAGCTTGCACAAGCTGGTGACAACAGGATTACATCACCTTTCTCGGAGATGGCCACTGCTTTTTGTACCGCGTCTGTCATATATTCAGCTTTTTCAAGAGAAAGAATACCTGCTTTTTCAGCCGTTTCTCTCCATTTTTCAGCCGTTTCCCCAAACGTAACAATCGCTTTTACATTATCCAAATATGGAAGCAGGTCATCAAAGCCGTTCCCCCTGTCTAATCCCCCGGCAAGCAGCACAATGGGAGAATTAAAAGCTGTAAGAGCACTTTTGGTAGCCAGGGTGTTTGTTGCTTTTGAATCATTATAGAATTTCCGACCGTTCCATTCACGCACAAATTGAGTCCGATGTCTTACACCCGAAAACGTTTTAAGAACATGCGTGATTGCTTCGTTAGATACACCGGATAATTTAACAGCAGCAATTGAAGCCAAAATATTTTCAAGATTATGGCTGCCAGGAAGCGCAATGTCTGCCACAGGGATAATAGCTTCTTCTTGAAAGTAAACCATCCCATTCTCTATATAAGCGCCATTTTCTACTTTTTGGCGCACAGAGAATGGAATCACATTCGCCATGCTGGCTCCAGCCAAAGACAAAAGAGCTTCCTGGTCAGCGTTAATAATTAAAAAATCTTCCTCTGTCTGGTTTTGTGTGATTTTCATTTTGGCGCCGACATATTCCTCACGTGACCCATGATAATCTAAGTGCGCATCATAAATATTTGTAATGATGGCAATATGCGGGCGAAATTCCTGAATACCCATTAATTGAAAAGAAGAAAGCTCAATGACTACATGGTCCTCAGGCTTAGCCTGCTGTACCACCTCTGATGCCACCTTGCCAATGTTACCGGCAAGCACGGTGCTTTTGCCGTCTTTTTTCAACATTTCATCAATCAACGTAGTTGTTGTTGTCTTGCCGTTTGTCCCAGTAATCCCGATAAACGGTGCTTCAGAAATAAAGCCGGCAAGCTCTACTTCGGTAATAACTGGCATTCCATCTAAAACCGCTTTTGAAATAATTGGATTCGAATACGGAATGCCGGGGTTTTTGACTACCAGTTCAAAACCTTCGTCCAGCAATTCTACCGGATGACTTCCGCAAATGACAGGAATTCCTTCCGTTGAAAGCACACGGGCGGCTTCATTTTCTTCAAGCGGCTTTCCGTCATTAACCGTTACCTCCGCGCCCAGCTTTTTCAGTAAACGCGCGGCAGCCAGTCCGCTTTTGGCCAAACCTAGTACAAGCACTTTTTTTCCATTAAATTGATTTATCTGCTTCATATGTTCCATACTCCAATCCATAAACCGACCGCTGCTGCAAGGACACCGACAGACCAAAAAGTGACAACAACACGCCACTCAGACCAGCCGCCCAGCTCAAAGTGATGATGCAGCGGGCTCATTCTAAATATTCGTTTTCCTCTTGTTTTAAACGACCAAACCTGCAAAATAACCGAAAGTGTTTCTGCTACAAAAACAATACCAATAAGCAGCAATAAAAACTCAAATTTCGTTAAAATGGATAAAACGGCAATGGCGCCACCAAGGGCAAGTGAGCCAGTATCCCCCATGAATACGTGAGCTGGATATGCGTTAAACACAAGAAAACCAATAATTGCACCCACAACCGAAAAAGCAAAGATGGCTGTTTCATCGAGCCCCTGGCTCCAGGCAATCACTGCATATGCGCCAAATGCAACAGATGCTGTACCCGAGACCAGCCCGTCAAGACCATCCGTTAAATTTACCGCGTTAGAAAAGCCAACAAGCCAGAACAAAACAAACAGCGCATATAGGATCCCTAGGTCAATAGAGAAAAAACCAAATGACAGCTCAGTGGATAATCCATGCTGAGCATAAATAACGTAAAAAATGATCGAAATGATAATTTGTCCAATTAATTTCTGAAGTGATGTAAGGCCTAGATTACGCTTCATCACCACTTTAATAAAATCATCTAAAAACCCAAGGAGTCCAAATCCAATTGTCACAAGCAAAAGCAATGTTGTTTCTGTACCAATCGAATCAAATAATTGGGTAAAAAACAGCGTCGTAAAAATAATAGACAATAGAAAGACGATGCCGCCCATTGTTGGAGTACCTGATTTTTGTTGATGGGACTTCGGTCCTTCTTCACGAATGCTCTGGCCAAACTTAAGCCGTCTTAAAAAAGGAATAAACAACGGTGCAATCATCACAGTAATCAAAAATGAAACAGCAATAATTAATACAATCTGCCATTCATTCATGCCCGTCCACCTTCTTTCTGAAGAAGTGCTTCTTTTGCTATCTCCCGATCATCAAAATGAAAAACATCTTTGCCAATAAGCTGATATGTTTCATGACCCTTTCCTGCAATCACAACGGCATCTCCAGGTTGAGCCATGTGGATCGCTGCGAAAATAGCTTCTTTTCGGTCTTCAATTACAGTATAACGTTTTTTGGGAACGCCTGCTTCCATGTCTTTTAAAATGGCTGCAGGGTCCTCACTACGCGGATTATCCGATGTGAAAATGGCTTCATCCGCATACTGACAGGCTGCCTGTGCCATCAGTGGACGTTTTGTTTTATCCCGGTCACCACCGCAGCCTGCAATGGCAATCACCCGGCCTTTTGTTAATGGACGAACCGTTTGCAGTACGTTAATTAAGCTATCCGGTGTGTGGGCGTAATCTACAATAACGGATATATCACGATCATTTGGCACTACCTCAAACCGGCCTGCCACTCCTTCCACCTGTTCAAGCGCTCTTTGAATCGTTTCCGGCTGAACATTGGATACAAATCCGGCAGCAAACGCAGCCAGCATATTATACACGTTAAAGCGGCCTGCTAATTTCGATTGTATATGAAGTGTGCCGCCCGGATAGTCAACTGTAAAAGCGGTACCTTCTGATGTAAGTCGAATATCCTTTGCCCGAATGTCTGCCTCACGATCAATTCCGTATGTGACAATGTGCGCAGCCGTCATAGAGCGATAAATAGAAGAAGCTCCATCATCTGCGTTTAAAACAGCAAAAGCTGGTCTGCCTGCATGCATGACATTTCCAAGACGAGCGAACAGCAGTCCTTTTGCCGTTCTATACTCTTCCATCGTTTTATGAAAATCAAGATGATCCTGAGTTAAATTGGTGAAAACAGCTACATTAAATGCGGTCCCGTTTGTCCGCCCTTCTTGAAGCGCGTGAGAAGAAACTTCCATAACCGCAGCCGTTACACCTGCATCTTTCATCTTTGAAAATGTTTTTTGCAGTGTAAGACTTTCAGGTGTTGTATTTTTTGTTTCAATCATTTGGTCGCCAATTTTCATATACATGGTCCCAATTAAACCGGTCGTTTCTCCGGCAGACCGCATAATATGATCGATTAAATGACTCGTTGTTGTTTTTCCGTTTGTTCCCGTAATTCCAATTAAATGAAAAGACTCAGTTGGATAGCCATAAAAGTGAGACGCTAAATGCGTCATGGCCCGCTTTGTATCCGGCACATAAATAACTGGAACAGACACTTGGACAGGTCGTTCTGCTACAATAGCAGCGGCTCCTTTTTGGACGGCTTCTTCTGCCACATTATGGCCATCAAATGTAAAGCCTTTTATACAAATAAATATTGATCCCTCTTGAACGAGGCGGTGATCGTTTTCCATCGACGTAATCGCCGGGTTTCCATCCTTATCCTGCTGATAAAATGGAAGTGCTCCGAGCACAGTTGATAAATCCACGTTTTTCAATCCTTTCTTTTCTACAAGCACTATGTACAATTCCCGCGATTTCTATTGTAACGAAAAAAAGCCGCCGATGCGAATGCTTTTCAGCCTGTTTCGATCAAATTTGGCGGCATTGGGTCTTTTATTTTAACAAAACACGCACTTTGCTTCCTCTTTCCACTTTTACTCCTTGTTTTGGAGACTGATAGACAACCGTATCACCAGCCCCTTCAGCTATAATTTCCACATTAACAAGCTGTTGTTTTAATTTTTCTTTTGATAATCCAATTAAATTAGGCACTTGAATGAAATCTGGGTCGTTCCATGCTTTTTCTTTTTCGATTTGCTTCGTTTGTTTTTCCACGTCCAGGAGTGGCAAAATGTCCTGCATCATTTTTCCGACGATCGGGGCGGCGACTGTACCGCCGAACTGCACCGTTCCTTTTGGATTATCAATAGCCGTGTAAATAACCACTTTTGGATCATTTGCCGGCGCCATGCCGATAAAGGAAACGATATGATTATTTTCAAGATATCGTCCATCCTTCGCTTTTTGAGCCGTTCCGGTTTTTCCTCCGACCCGATAGCCATCTACAAATGCATTGCGACCGGTTCCTTTAGCAACAACATTTTCTAGTGCCCGGCGCACTTCTTTAGATGTTTCTTCACTGATGACCTGGCGTACTTTTTTTGGCTTATGAACCGATTCGATTTTTCCTGTCTCGGGGTTTGTCCAGCTCTTGGCCACAAACGGTTCATATAAAGTACCGCCGTTTATAGCAGCTGATACAGCCGTAACCTGTTGAATCGGCGTAACAGCTACCCCTTGTCCGAAAGCGGCTGTCGCTGCTTCCACCGGACCAGCTGATTGTTCTGTAAAGAGGATGCCCGTTCCCTCTCCGTATAAATCAATGCCCGTTTTTTCACCGAAGCCAAATTGACGAATATAAGAAAAAAGTTTTTTTTCGCCGAGCCGTGAACCCAGTTCTACAAAACCAGGGTTGCACGAGTTCTGTACCACTTCCAAAAAGGTCTGATGTCCATGTCCCTCCCGCTTCCAGCAGCGCAGCCGGGTACCATCTATTTCTACATAACCGGGATCAAAAAAGTGGTCTTTGTCCAAATCCACTTCCTTTTCTTCCAAAGCAGCTGCCAGCGTAATAATTTTGAATGTAGAGCCCGGCTCAAACGTGCTCCACACAGGCAGGTTTCGATTGTATATGTCGGGGTCATATTCACTAAAGCGCGCCGGATCATAAGATGGACGAGAAGACATGGCCAAAATGGCTCCTGTGTTAGGATCCATAGCGATACTCATTGCTGCGTCCGGCTTGTACGTTTTTTCTGCCTGGTCGAGCTCTCTTTCCATGACTGCTTGAATGTCTGCATCAATCGTTAAGTTTAAATCCATTCCATTTACCGGTTCTTCATAGTGATTTGTGAGGCCCGGCATTTGATTTCCTTTTGCATCTGTATACATTTGGATTGATCCTGGTTTACCAGAAAGTTTTTTATCATAATACGCTTCAATTCCTGCAAGCCCTTGATTGTCAGCTCCTGTAAACCCGATAATGTGAGCGAGCCTGTCTTTCATCACATAGTCCCGCACAGAATCTTCCCCGAGCCAGACGCCCTTTAATTGAAGATCTGTCACTGCCTGTGCTGTTTCTGCCGATAAATGTCTTCCTTTTGAAGAAAGCCGTTCAATTGAAGAACGCTTTGTCATCCGCTCATATAAAACCGATTCTTTCTCACCCAAAACGGCTGCCAGCTTTTTTGCTGTTTGTTTCGGATCATCAATTTGGGCTGGAATCACATAAACCGTTGGCGCGTTTTTATTACCGACCAATACTTTTCCATTTCGGTCCAAAATAAGGCCCCGTTCCGGCTCGGCAGGGATGCTTCTTCCCCACAATTCCTCTGCTTTATCTGTCAGCTCCCCTCCATTCACAAGCTGAATATAGCCAGTGCGGATAATCAATGCCGAAAAAGCCAGAAAAGACAAAACAAGGATCCAAAACATTCGCACCCGCATTGTCCACACTCCTTTTCTTCATGATCATATGCACCACGCAAGAAAAGTTGACAAAAAAAAAGAGCTGTCTCAACAATTTAATGACTGGTATTGTTGAGACAGCTTTTTATCGGGATTGATCCGACTCTTTATTCGCGTTTTCGTTCGCTTCTTCTGCACTGCCTGGCTCCTCAAGCTTAATAATCAGCTTTTGCCCTTCTTTTACAGCGCTGTTTGGTTCAATATTTTGGGATACAACATATCCAGAGCCAGAATAGCTTACTTTAAGCCCAATGCTTGCAGCAACTTTCATGACGTCTCGCATTGCCCAGCCTTCCATATTCGGCATCGTCCATTTTTCTGAGGTTAGCAGTACTGCTTTTTCACCTTGCAGCAGCTTTTCTCCGGCTGCTGGCACCTGCTTTTCGATTTCACTGCCGGTACCGATGATAACAGGATCTATACCAGCATCTGCATACGCTCTGCGTGCTTTAAATGTTTTTTCTCCGGTAAAGTCCTTTAATGTTACAGTTCTGGAAGTAATCTTTTTGTCCGGCTTTACATTTAAATATTGAAGGCTGTTTCTCATTACAGGATTAAAAATCTTTGAAACAGGGGCCGATCCTGATTCTCCGTCCAGCTGCGGCTTTGCGACCGCCACATATACAATCAATTCCGGATCTTCTTTTGGCGCCATCCCCATAAACGAAAATAAGTAGTTATTTGCTCCCGTTAAATAGCGCCCGTCTTCTCCCACAAGCTGTGCTGTACCAGTTTTTCCCGCCACATTATAGCCTTCAATATGATAGGGCTTTCCAGTGCCATGCTCCGCTGTTACAACGGTTTCCAGAATATCTAGCGTTTGATCCGCCGTTTCTTTTGAGATAGGCTCGCCGACCACTTCTGGTTTTGTATCTACGATCGATTTTCCGGTTGTATCATCTACAATTTTATCAATAATATACGGCTTCATCATTTTTCCATCGTTTGCAATCGACGTAGCGGCCTGGATCATCTGCAGCGCATTTACCGTTGATCCCTGGCCAAACGCTGTTGTTACTTGCTCAAGCGGGTAATTATACAAAATGCTTCCAGAAGCTTCATTCGGCAGTTCAATACCCGTTTTCCGGCCGAAGTGGAAGTCTTCAAGATACTGTCTGAAGACACCGGGTGTCATTTGTTCAAGCATATTGGCAATGGCGACATTAGAAGAGCGCTGAATGCCTTCTTTATATGTAATATCGCCCCAGCCAGTCCCTCCGTTATGATCTCCGACACTGCCTCCGCCTTTTACCTTGTATCTTCCTGACTTGTAAAATGCATCGGCTTCAAATGTGCCTTCCTCAATCGCCGCAGCCAGTGTGAAAATCTTCATAGTAGAACCAGGTTCAAACGAATATTCCACAAGGTCATTCATCCAGTTTACATCCAGTCCTTCACGTGTACCCGGATGAAAGGTCGGCCGCTGGCTCATCGCTAAAATTTTGCCTGTTTTCGCCTCTGCTACGATCGCAAATGCTTTGGACGGGTTGTACTGCGCTTCAACCTCACTCAGCGCGTCTTCCATAAAGGTCTGAATTTTAGAATCGATCGTTAAATACATATGATCGCCGTTTTCCGGCTCTGTTACCATTTCCTGTTTTTCCGGAAGAAGGTAGCCCCACAGGTCACTTGTATAGCGTATTTTTCCGTTTTTTCCCTGGAGGTACTTTTCGTAAGATTTCTCGATTCCCATCTGGCCTTCTGTTTCAAATGTAATGTTTCCGTTTCTATCTTCTTTTTCAATCTGCTGTGTAAAGCCAATTAAATGCGAAGCAAACTTTCCGTTTGGATAAAATCGCTTTGCCTGGCGCGTAAAAGTAATACCTGGCAGCTTTTCAGCTTCAATTTCTCGTTTCACGCTGTTCGTCAGGCCACGTCCGGCTGTACCAAATTCCACTTGAAATGCCCCATCTTTTTGAAGTCGCTCCAATATATCTTCTTCATCCATATCAATATATTTCGCCAGCACCTTTGCTGTTTTTTCTGGATCAACTACGTGATTTGGAGATTCTGGATTGGTTGTAACAGAATCATCCAAAATGGCCGCCATTGTAAAAGAAGTAGTGTCTTCAGCGATTACTTCACCATTTGTATCATAAATGGTTCCCCGGCTGGCTTCCAAAACATCTGTTCGCATGTATTTTTCTAAGGCTTCATTCTTCAGTTTATGCCCGGCTGCTGTCCCTGTCGCTTGAATATAAAAGACCCTTGAAAATAAGATAAAAAAGAGGAGGGCGAATCCAATAAAAAGGATCGCAGCTCCTATTTTTCGATTGTTTCTATTTTCCATCATTTTGGCTCAACAACCTTAATATTTTTGCTTAAATCCAGACCCATTGCTTTTGCACGTTCCCAAATTTTTTCGTACGTGCTTTCTTCACTGATTTGCACATCAAGATCGTGATTTACTTTTTGCTGCTCCTGAATCTTCGCCTCTACATCCTGAATTTGTTTGTTTGTTTCATATATGGCTGCCTGTGTTGAGATTAGCTTTGCGCTCATAAAGCAAACTGTTAATACAAAAACAAGAAACAGTACCTTTTCTCCAGGAGTAAAAAATGACCTATTGATTTTTCGCTGTTTAACAGAGGCTTTTTTCGGCTGTTCAACAACGTGCTTTCTTGCTGTATTGTTCATTTCCATCCCCCCTAAACGGTTTCTTTTCTTTTTTCTGCAATACGCAGTTTGGCCGAACGTGCACGATTGTTTTCTTCTAGCTCTTTTTCAGTCGGCACAATTGGTTTTCTCGTTACAAGCTTTAAAACAGGCTCGTATTCCTCTGGAATCACCGGCAAGCCAGGCGGAAGCTCTGGACCTGTTGATGCTTCCTTGAAAACCGTTTTACAAATGCGGTCCTCGAGTGAGTGAAACGTAATGACACTAATACGTCCGTCTACATTCAATAAATCAATCGCATCGTGAAGTGACCGCTCAAACACACCAAGTTCATCGTTTACGGCAATGCGAATAGCTTGAAACACTCGTTTAGCCGGATGACCGCCTTTTCTTCTTGCAGGCGCGGGAATAGCTTCTTTGATCAATTCCGTCAGCTGACCTGTCGTTTCAATTGGCTGTACTTCACGCGCTGCTTCGATTTTCCGGGCAATTTGCTTGGAGAACTTTTCTTCTCCATATTTGAAAAAAATACGGACAAGCTGCTCAAAAGGCCACTCATTGACAACGTGATAAGCTGTCAACGAAGCACTTTTGTCCATTCTCATATCAAGCGGTGCATCGTGATGGTAGCTGAAGCCGCGTTCTGGTGTATCAAGCTGTGGTGAGGAAACACCCAAGTCATACAAAATACCATCGATCCCTGTTACATTGCGCTTATGAAGCTCTTCTTTTACATGTTCAAAATTACTTTTTATAAATTCAACACGCTCAAGAAACGGGGCGAGCCGTTTTTTCGCATGTTCAATCGCAGTTTCATCTTGATCAAATGCATACAGCTTCCCATTTGTTCCGAGCTTTGACAGCAAATACTCACTGTGTCCGGCTCCGCCAAGTGTGCAATCTACATAAATACCATCCGGGCGGATATTGAGCCCGTCGACTGTTTCCTGAAGCAGGACAGTCGTATGTTTAAATTCCATTTTCTTATCAGTCCAATCAGCATTATAAATCAAAATCTGTTAAGTTTTCTGCAATATCTGCGAATGAGTCTGCCGATGCTTCTACGTACTCGTCCCATGTAGATGCACACCAGATTTCAATCCGATTTGAAACGCCAACAATTACACATTCTTTTTTCAGTGAGGCATACTGCAAAAGCGGTCCTGGAATGTTTATTCTTCCTTGCCGGTCAAGAGTGCAGTCATTTGCACCCGAGAAAAAAAAGCGGGCGAATGCACGTGAATCCTTCTTGGTTAACGGCAAAGCGGAAAGCTTATTCTCCAGCACCTTCCACTCCTCAAGGGGGTACAAAAACAAGCATTTGTCCAATCCACGCGTAATGACGAATGTTTGGCCAGGCTCACCGCGAAATTTCGCTGGTACAATCAATCTGCCTTTTTCATCGATTGTATGGCGATATTCACCCATGAACATGCTGCTTCCCCACTTTCTACACTAACTTTACCACATCCCCCCACTTTGTACCACCAATTTCATGCAGTGCTTTTTCACTCTTTGCACACATAAAAAGCCTGCCCTAAGAGCAGACTTTTCATTTACACATATAAAAGATAATGACTGCCATCATGTTTATATGGCTGAGCCAGCAGGTCATCAATAAATGAAGGACCATACACATTTAAAAACGGATAAATATTCCATATTCTTTCCTGCAGCCCATCAGGACGCAGAGCAGTTTGTACCCGGTCAAACCGGCGCAGGGCTGCTTCATGTGTTTGCTGCAGGACAGCGTCACTTTTTTGAATAAGTAGCTCAATCTGCCGCTCATGATACCATTTGTTTTTTTGAACAATTGGTGCAAGGCCGTTGTGCAGCTCGGATGCGCGGGCTTCAATTTTTTCATAGCTCGCCATTAAATCCTGCTTCATTTGTGCAACAAGTTCATGCAGATGATGATCGCGAACCGATTCGATATAAGCAGACTTTTCGCTTTGGATACCTCTTTGTACAGCCACTTCAATTGGCAGGTCCATATCTGAAATAATGTCCGCCACTCCTCGATCAACAATGGTAATATTTAATCTGGGTACAACGGGAGGCATAGCAAGTTCTATGTGTTCAAATGCCCCTTTTAACTCTGCCCAATAAGCAATTTCTCCCGGCCCCGCTATAAAAGCAAGCGTAGGAAACAGCCATTCCTGCATAAGCGGACGCGTTACTACGTTGTTGCTAAAAGCTTCCGGCGAAGTTTCAAGAAGCTGCAACAAGTCCTCTTCTGTATACGTGCGTCCACTTTTACTGACAAACTGCCCATTTTCTCTTTCAAGCAGATGCCGCTCTCCTTCTTCCATTAAAAATAAGTTGGCCGGCTCACCGCTCGTTTCAATGGCAGGAGTAAAGCCTGCCTGTTCCAGCTTTTGCTGCGTATGCTGTACAGCTTCCGCAATCGCGCTGTTTTCCACAATCAACTTTTTAAAAAAAGGCGCTTCCAGCTTCCGCAGCTCCGGATCTGCTGCATCAATAAGAAGCAGGCCGTGTTTGGCAAAAAAGGCTCCTGTTACAAAAGCGAAAAAGTCAGTAAAGGTACGGCTTGCCTGCACGGCCGTTTTTACATCTTGAAAAAGCTGATTCGTATAGTGCGTTTCTTTTAAACAAGCGAAAACGGAAGCTATCCATTCCATCATCTCGTTTTGGTCATAAACAGTGCTTGAAGCTGCCTGCTTTTTCACAAAACGCTCTGGATATCCTATTTTCTTCATAGTGCCGTTGTTTTCCAAAAATACATGATTGATTTCCAGTAAATCATGATCTTCTCCAGCAATCCAAAAAACAGGAACAACTGGAATGCCGAGTTTTTCTTCCTGTTCTCTGGCCAAATGAAGAATAGAAATGATTTTATGTATAGAATAAAGCGGTCCTGTTAAAAGACCAGCCTGCTGGCCGCCGATGACCACAACTGATTCAGGATCTTCCAGCTTTTGAAGAGACTCTTCTATCTGCGCTGTGATATGATGCGGGGCCATGTACTGCCGAATGATGCCAGTCAGCTCTTGTCGTTTAAATGTTCGTGTCCGCACTTCTTCCGACCGCTGCCGAAAAGACTGCTGCGAAAATGGATCGTAGTCAAAAAAGCCGCCTGCCTGCTTTGATCCGCTTATATACTCCCTGGCAAAGAGGGTCAAAGCGGGAACAGAAATGCGTTTTTGTTCCATGGATGTACTTCCTTTCTTTCGGACAAATTTTCTTGTTCGAGTATACCACCTGGCGGATTGAAAGGGAAAACAATGTGCCTGCGCGGCTCCAATTCTTTTCCCTTACCTGCCCGATCCAGCTTCAGCTTCTTTTCCTTTTACAAGACGGTACAAGAGCGCAAATGCAGGAGTTTGTACGCCCTTTTGTGCAGCTTCATCCAGCAGGGCCCCGACAATCGCATCTAACTCCGTCATTCTTCCCGCTTTTATATCTCGAAGCATAGAAGATTCATTGGCGGCTGTTTTGCGGCACACGTCAAAAACAGTCTGCGTCATGGCTTCCTTTGATTTAAACGGAAAAACAGCTGCTATTTCCGCGCATAGCTCCTCTACCGCTGCAGCGTACTCACTGTTTCGAGCCAGCTCGCCATTTTTCACATGTAAAAGAGCTGTCAAAGGATTAATCACTGCATTTGCAGCCATTTTATCGACGAGCATTTCATATGCATTTTCCGCCCACTGAAGGGCAAAAGCAGGTGTTTCCAATTCACGGACGATCGCTTCTCCTCCGCCCTTTACGCGGGCAATTTTCATTTGATCACGCCCGTTTACCTGCACAGTGCGCTCACCTATTTTAACAACTCCATGTGTGACAGAGGCAGCGTAAATAGTTGAAAATGGCAGCTGCTCAATCGGCTTAAGGTGACTTAAACCGTTTTGAATAAAAAGCAGAGCCGGCCCCTCAGGGAGTTGTTGAAGTATTTCCTGCAAATGATACTGTTTTACAGCCACGACGATTAAATCTGTTTCCGGAGGCGCGAACGCGGCGGTTTGAATTGGATAAACATCTGTCTGCTCCTGCTCAATAACGAGAACGCCTTCTCTATCAATACGCTCCTTTTGTGCGCTTATTCTCGTCTGAATGGTTACGTGGTGACGGATGCTCCACTCTGTGGCAAAAAACAGTCCAAGAGCGCCAGCTCCGATAATATGAATGTTCATTATTTTCTCCTGTTTCGTAAGCGATAACAAGCCCGCTACTTTTTTTATTTACTTTATTATATAATAAAAAGAACAAATCAAAAGAGAGTTTGCAAAGGAGACTGAACAAATGGGCTTAGCAGTCGATAACTTGAAGTTGAATTTTAAAACGATGGAAGAGTTTAAATCTTTCAAGGAATACGGGCTTGAAGAGCTGTCAATGATTGAAGAATTACAAACCTCAATGGTAGAAGACAATACGGATTCTCCGTTCTACGGCATTCGTTATGGAGACCGGCTCGCTGCCCGTATGTGCCTGTATATGCGAAAAGATACATTAAACCTTGTACCTGGAAGCGGCGAATATATAGAAATTTGGAAGCTTGAAGTACTGCCGGCTTTTCAAAAAAAAGGACTTGGCGCATCGCTCGTTGAGTTTGCCAAATCGTTTGGATTGCCCATTATGACGAAACCACGTGTAAAATCACAATCCTTTTGGGAAAAAGTACAATTCAAACCGGTTTCCGAAAACAATACTCGGCTACTATGGCTGCCTGAAGAAAAACATGCTCAAAAAACAAGCTGAGCCAAGCGCTGTTTTTTAGGCGAATATATGACAGCACAAAAAAAGCGAAGAGCCATGGCCTCTTCGCTTTTTTGAAAGATTCAAAAGATGTTATTTGCTAACAACTTCTTTGCCTTTATATGTTCCGCACTCTTTGCATACACGGTGCGCAAGTTTCATTTCACCGCAGTTCGGGCAAGCCACCATACCTGGCACTTGAAGTTTAAAGTGCGTACGGCGTTTGTTTTTGCGTGTAGTAGAAGTTCTTCTAAAAGGTACTGCCATGTGATATACACCTCCTTAACGGAATAAAAACTATATGAAGCCAGATAGCTGTACTTCTCAATTACTCATCATCGGACGAAAAGAAGTTTTGAAGTCCTGCCAATCTAGGATCAACAGCCGGCTTCTTTTTTTCAGGAAGCTCTTCTTCTTCTTCAAAAAACGCCCAATCTTTTCCAGAATGAACAACATGCTCATCCGCTTCTTCACTGAAAATCTGCATCGGCACCTCTAAAATGATCGCTTCTTCCAAAATAGGACGGAAATCAATAACATTTCCTTCTGGGAAGTGAACATCTTCTTCCTCGTATGATTCTCCTTCTTCCGGCTTTAATAAAAAGCGTTCTGTTAATGGAATCTCAAACGAATACGGTACATCTACAAGTGTCCGGGAACAAGGGACAATCATTTCACCCGTTGCTTTTACATGAAAAACAATTTGATCATGACGAATATCGGCCCGGCCCGTTACATGAACAGGTGAGATACGACGTATGTCATTATCGAGTGTTGTTAACTCTGTTACGTCAACTGTTTCGTCGATTTCAAGACCGCGTTCGCGGTATTTTTGCAGTTGAATTATTGACCATTTCATTTAATCACCTCAAGGCAACAAAAGTAATTATAGCCCTCTCCGGATTGAATGTCAATATATTTTCTTTACAGTGAAATAGCCGTTTGACTTTTTATTCACCATCTTTGAAAATAAAAGAACATTCTTCCGAAGAAAGGACGTTTTCCATGAATGCAGCCGGCATTATCGTTGAATACAACCCATTTCACAATGGCCATCTCTACCATATAAATGAAACGAGACGTTTGTCAAATGCAGATACCGTTATTGCCGTGATGAGCGGCTCATTTTTACAGCGCGGAGAGCCGGCCATTGTTGATAAGTGGACCCGTACAAAAGTAGCCCTGCAGCACGGTGTTGATATTGTCGTTGAGCTTCCATACGCTTTTTCAACGCAACGGGCCCAAATATTTGCACAGGGTGCCATTGAAATTCTTTCCCATTTGAAGTGCCGCTTTTTTTGCTTTGGCAGCGAAAATGGCGGTATGGATCCCTTCCTTCACACCGTAGAACAACTGAAAAAAAACAGCATAGAGCTTGATGCCTGCGTCCGCTCCCTTATGAAAGAAGGAATGAGCTACCCGGCCGCCCAGACAAAAGCAAGAAACAAAGTATTCGGAGAAAATGCACTGCCGCTTGATTTGTCAAAGCCGAATAACATTTTAGGCTTTCATTATGTACAAGCCAATCTCGGCTTGGCCACGCCTATGCAGCCGCTGACGATTCAGCGAAAAGGGGCAGGATTCCATGATACTGAATCAACAGGACCAATTGCAAGTGCGACAGCGATTCGGCAGCGCCTCTTTACTACAGAAGAACCGGTTCATGACGTCATGCCTTCGCTGAGTGCTGAAGCCATGCAAAACCGTCCCCTGCATTCATGGGAATCTTACTGGCCGCTGCTTCGCTACCGCTTGTTGTCCATTGACTCCGAGCGCCTTGCTTCCATCTATGAAGTGGAGGAAGGCATCGGGCCGAGACTTATGGAAGCAGCACGGCAAAGCAGCTCCTTTTCAAGCTTTATGCAGCAGGTTAAAACAAAGCGTTACACATGGACCCGCCTTCAGCGAATGATGACACACATTTTAACCGATACCGATAAAGCAAGCATGCAGCAGGCCCAGCAGGCTTCATTTGTCCGCCTGCTCGGCATGAATGAAAATGGGCGCGCTTATATCCGGTCTGTGAAAAAAGAGCTTGAAGTACCGCTGCTTTCCCGTACCGCTGCTGCAGGAAGCCTGCTCGCGCTGGATATAAAAGCATCCCGCGTGTTCGCTTCCGCTTCCCATGTAAGTGAAAATTATGTGCGCTCCCTTTTAGAACAGGAATATTCCGTGCCGCCGATTTTACTTTGACGCTGAATAATTTTGCAAATAATCGACCGCATCGGAAAACGTTTGAACCGGAACAATAACCATATCTGTATCAATTTCCTCGGCGGCTTTTTGAGCTTCTTCATAATTGGTTTTGACATCTGTACGGCCAGCCGGCAGCTTATCATCCGGTGCAAAGAAAAACTGCGCCCCTGCCCGGTCGGCCGCTACCACTTTTTGAGCAATACCTCCGATCCGACCGACTGTGCCATCTGAGGCAATTGTGCCTGTTCCAGCTACCTTCAACCCGGCTGCTAAATCTTCCTCCATCAGTTGATCGTAAATTTCAAGCGAAAACATGAGGCCGGCAGAAGGACCGCCAATTTCATCAGCTTTAAGCGTTACTTTTGGATCGCTTTTGAGCGTCCGATCATCGGCCAGGCTGATGCCGAGGCCGGACTTGCCGCCCAGCTCTGCGAATGCTCTGAGCTGAATCGTTTTTTTATAATTTTTTTTATCGCGTGTAAATGTGACTGTAATGCGGCTGCCTGGCTTTTTTGCCTGCACGTAATCCGTCATTTGTTTAGACGACGTAACAGAACGGCCATCAATAGATGTGATGCGGTCGCCTGCTTCAAGCACTCCTTCCGCCGGCATATCAGGAAATACGCTTAACACATAAATGCCGTTGTATACCCAGCTATACGGTTTGTCTGCTTCTTTAAAAGCGACCGCAATCGCATTTTGCTGTGACGTATCCATTAAATGAAACTGCCTTACGCTGAATTCATCCTCTGATTCATGTTCATAGCGCACATCTTCTTTTGGAAGAATCTCTTCGTAATCACGAAGAGATGCCCATGCATAAGAATAAATGTTAGCGGGACCCATCTGGATCGTGGTCAGCATGAGTGTGCTTGTATCGTTTTTGTCTCCTCCGTTAACGTGGACAATCGGATTAAGTGCATGCGCTTCTCCTGGTCTTGTAATGTAAAACGGGAGCGGGATAAACGCAGCCGCAATGATAAGCAGCAAAATCACGTATAAGAGCCCTGTTTTCTTATTTTTCACATTTGCTCGTCCTTCCATACAGAAATCACCCAGCATTCTAACTGGTATGAGTTGTTTCTTTAGTCTATTCTTTCCGCCCAGACATATCCTTTTGTACAGGCTCTTTTATTGTACAAAATTTTAAAGACCTACGTATATCTTACTCGGGAGGCTTTTTATGTGGAAAACCTATATGGCCGCCTGTACAGTGACGATGCTGACTGTGGGCCTTCTTTTTTCGCCTCAGACCGGGTTGCAGGCGGCAGTTTACGGGATGGATATCTGGTGGAAAACTGTTTTCCCGTCTCTTCTTCCCTTTTTTATTTTAACAGAATTAATGGCCGGTCTTGGTGTAATCGCTTTTTTTGGGGCTATATTGGGCGGGGTGATGCGGTTTTTTTTTCGTATTCCAGGACCCGCCGGTGTTACCTGGATGCTGTCGCTTGCCTCTGGATTTCCTTCCGGCGCAAGAATGGCCGCACAGCTTCGAACAGAGAAGTCCATTAGCCGCCTTGAAGCGGAACGGCTCGTTTCCATGGCCCACTCATCTAACCCTCTATTTATTTTGAGCGCGGTAGCGAGTGGTTTTTTGAAACATCCCGAAACCGGCTTGCTGCTTGCATCAGCGCATTACATCGGTGCTTTTCTCGTCGGGTTGACGATGCGGTTTTATGGAAAAAAAGAAACAAAAGAGCCAGCAAGGGTTCAAACAGTCCGTCCTGTGCAAGCTTTGAAGGAAGCCCGCAAAAAAGATGGACGAGTATTTGGGACTATGATGGCTGATGCGGTTCTGTCTTCGGTCCAGACACTTATGCTCATTGGCGGCTTCATTCTCTTTTTTTCTGTATTAACCGCATTACTGCACAAGTACGGAGCGGCAGCTTTCTTGTTTTCGCTGTTCGGCTTCTCTGAAACAAGCCTGCCGATTTTTAAAGCCCTTTTTGCTGGTTTTTTTGAATTAACATCTGGTGCACAGCTTTCATCGTCCAATTCCATACCGCTTCATATAAGTCTCCTTATGGTCAGTGCTATTCTTGGCTTTAGCGGGTTAAGTGTTCATGCACAGGTAGCTGCGATCATAAGCAGCACAGATATTCGCTATGGTCCTTTTTTTGTCGCCCGGCTTCTCCACAGTGCTTATGCAACAGGTATTACCTTTTTGTTGCTGGTCCGTCCTGTTTCTTTTCCCTCAGCCACTTTTTCGCTTGCACCCGAACATGGTATGCTCGTCACTGTATGTGTGCTGGGAGCGGCATCTCTATTATTCGGAATCCGCTATTCAAAAAGCCGGGCCAAAAGAATTTAATCTTTTAGCCCGGCTTTTCTTTTTATGAAACGGAGTCAGCAAGACGCTTTTTTTTCAATGCTTCTTCAACTTCCTTCGGGACCAGCTCCGAAATATCCGCTTCATATTTAGCCACTTCTTTTACAATGCTTGAGCTGAGAAAGGAGTACTGGCTGTTGGTCATCATAAAAAATGTTTCAAGCTCATCATTTAATACGCGGTTCATTGAAGTGATCTGCATTTCATATTCAAAATCCGATACAGCACGAAGTCCGCGCAGGATTGCTTTTGCCTCGACTTGTTTGGCGTAATCAACCAACAGACCCTGATAATGGTCCACTTCCACATTCGGAATATGAGCTGTTACCTGGCGGATTAATTCTGCCCGCTCCTCTGCTGAAAACAGCGGCTTTTTAGAAGAATTACTTAAAATCACCACATATACTTTATCAAACACTTTTGCTCCGCGCTGAATAATATCAAGGTGCCCGTTTGTAATGGGATCAAAGCTTCCCGGGCATACTGCAATACTTGCCATTACCTTTCCTCCTCATCATCTGCCGCTTTGTAAATAGAAACGGAAATCATTCCATATGTTTCAGCACGTGTACAGTAAAATGGTCCGGCTCTGTCGGGAAGACGGACATCTGACCCGTGTTCACACATAATAAATCCGTGTGGAGCGAGCAGGTTGTGCTCAGCGATAAACAGCAGCGTGGATTCAAGCTTCTGCTTTTTATAAGGCGGATCCAGAAAAATTCCATCGAATCGTAATTCACGCTTTACAATGGCTTTTAACGCCCGCTCCGCTTCATTCCGATATACTTCCGATCGGTCTGTAAACCCGGCGCTCTTTATATTTTCTTTTATCGTTTGAATCGCTTTCATATCACGATCAACAAAAATCATTTGATCCATTCCCCGGCTGAGTGCTTCAATACCAAGCCCTCCTGAGCCTGCAAACAAATCAAGTCCTGTGCCGCCTTCAAAATAAGGCCCAATCATATTAAAAATAGATTCTTTTACTTTATCTGTTGTGGGGCGTGTGTCTTTTCCTGGCACAGCTTTTAAAGGCAGTCCCTTTTTTTCACCTGAAATGATTCTCATATTTTTAACCTGCCATTCGTTTTTCTTCATCCATGGTATCATAAACGTATAAATGAAATCTACAGGGTGAAAAAGAAACCGCGCTCCTATAAGCGGGTTTCTATAGATTATACGATTTTAGCTCAATGGCTTTTTTTGATTCTTTCACTTCAACAAGAAAAATCTTTTGAAACCAAATTTTATCTATATATGTTATATCTCCTATGCGTTCAAGTGCATTTTCATACAATGGATATGGATGGCCATTTAAACGAACTTCATTCTGGGACAAATCAAACTGGTATATATGCGCTCCTTTTTTCATCACCCATTGTTGGGGAGCTGCGTTTTGAACAGCAAAACCAAGAGAAGCGGCTGCATCTTCGAGTGGAATGTACAATAGGCCATTTTTTGTTTTTAAATGAAAATTTACTGGCTGATCTTCTACTGTAACAGGGCGGCCATCCCAAAAAACGAGCGGCCCAGATGGAGAATGGCTGTTTTTATTTTCTTTGAAAAAGTGAGTTTGCTCACCTTTTACAGCTGACAGCGTCTCATCAAGCTTATCGATATTTACTTCTTTGCCTTTTAGCTCCATCAAAGCTGCTTTCCATTCTTTTTCTTCTTTTGCAGTCAGCACAGCTGTGATTTGCTTGTTCATCTCTGCTGCTTTCATATACATTGGTTTTGCATTAAACAAAGATACCGCCAGAACGGAAGTCATCCATTGTTCATGTTTCGGAAAAATAAAATGTTTTTTCACGTAAGTGTAAATAGCATTGGTACGAATCGTGTTTAACTCACTCGGCTGTTTGACAAATGTTAGTCCTTCCAGCTGCTGAGGCTTTATACTTGAAGAAATGACGACCGTCTGTGGTGCAAGTTCTTCCGAGGAAAAGGGCAAGTCCATCGACCCATCCCGCAATTGAACCGTATCACGCGCATAAACGGTCACGCCAGAAAAACGGCTTTCCTTCAGGGGCTCTTTCTGCCAGAAAAGCGGCGGACGTTCTGCTTCCCCTTCAAATGAATAAAAATCAATTTCAGAAAGCTGCTTAACCGCTTTTTGGTCAATGGAGGATATCCACTGCCCCCCTCTTTTCGTATGGTCGGTTATGAACAGCGTTGTTTTCGCTGGCGTTATTTTATCAAATGATGCCTGCCAATTATTCAGCAAAAAGGACTGCGAAGAAAGAGCAGCTGGAATTTTGTAATAAATAGACGCCTGCTTGCCCTGTACGGTCATCGTTCCCGACTGACTTCCAGTTATGCATATATCTCCTTTTGAGCATAATACCTCTTTTGCATCTGCAGGCAGCTTCATCGCCAAACTTGTTTCTTCCGGTATGGAATAAAGGGTTTGTTTAACTGTAAATCCGCTTCTTTCAACATCTATCTCAATTGTTTGATCTGCTATTATTTTTGGAGAAGCGCTCGAGAGCTTTTCGTAGCCAATCCATTGAACAGTTAATAATATGCCGCAGACAGCTGTTAAAAGCAATAAAAACATAAGGACTTTCCTCATACAACTCTCACACTCCTTATGGCCTACACCCTCCTTCTATCATAACAAAAAAAGTTTACACTGACGATGAATTTTGCTAAAATCACGTGAACATTGCTTATCATAAGAAAGGATGAAAGGGAGGTATATAGATGATTCAACGATTTATCGAACTTGGAGAAGGATATTCAGATTTATACGAGCTGCTCGATATCGCCGATCGCGCAGCCAGCCGGATCGCACATTTTGTTGCTCTTCACTCTGCTGACGGCACATCGTGTGCGATTATTCTCCACCCTACGGAGACAGGTAGTTTTCAGCCTATTTATGTATGCCGAGAAGGCATTCCTAACCCTCATCAAAAAGAAAATGAACGATTTCGACTTTTTCAGCAGGCTGCTGACCTGGCCGGTAAACCGATCATCGAGCTTGAAGTAAAGTCCTCTGCTCTATTTGCAGAAAAAATTCTTTACTACCAGTACTTAATTGGCATTTTACGTCTTAATCATTATCTTCGCCCGCTTTAAATAAAAAAGCCTGTCCGAAGACAGGCTTTTTAAACACCAATTTTATAATCGTATTCCTTCGCTTTATCTGGACGGGAATTTTCATAGTCTACCTTTAAAAATGGCTTTTCGGAAAAATCGACTTTTTTCACAAAAGAAAAACCTGTCAGCTTTTCAGCCAGTTCCGGTGCTTCCGCGTAATTGCAATAAAGCACTGCATATTTCATTTTTTTTGAAACGTAATGAATATTCCCATATTTACGTAATGATTTAGCCGGCTTCAATGAATGAAGCCATACAATTAATGCCTGCCTTTCTGTCAGCATATCCATCCCCCGCTTTTCACTTTTTATGCCGAACAGCCGCAAGAACCGCCGCTTCCACAACTTCCACATCCACTGGAGAAAATAGAGCCGGCTCCCGGCACTTTCACTTGTTCTGATACCGATCTGGCAACCAGAAGGCTCACATCATCCAACAGCTGCTGTAGCTCTGTTTCCGCTCGTCTAAAAGCCGCGACGTGCTCATCCATATCCATCTCGCGCTTGGCTGTACGTGTTTCCATCATAATCCGTTTATAGTCCGGATGATAGCGCCCAAAACGCTGTACTTCTTCATATTGATCTTTCAGACGGCTGAAAGCAAAAATTTTATGTTTAACGGATTCCTCCGTATAAAGTTTCTGGTAACAATCACGATAATGAATGGCTTGCTCTGACTGAAGAATCATATCTGCGAGTGCGTCTGCTGCATCCGCAATGTTAATCAGTTCCATTGTTGTAGCAATCATATATGCACCTCCATCGGCTTATTCTATCACAGTTTACTACTTTCCGGTAAAGATTTGTGTAAAATGCGTTCGGTAGGCACCAGCACCAAATGAAGTAAAGGTATCATTTAAAAGAAGTTCCCGCTCATCCGGTGCATTCAGCCAGGCTTCCATTGCAGCAGGTGCATCCGGATAGTTGGCGTTAATGATTTCATCCACTTTCTCAAACGTAAGACCCGCTTTTGATAATCGCTGCTTTACATCTCCGAAACGAGGAGATTGATGCCCGAAATAATTGGCTTCAAACATATCCTGACTATGAGATTTAGCTGCACTGCTTAACGCAGGCGTCCAAAAAAGCGCCGGCAGGCCTTCTTTCTCCCGAATAAAGTTACTTATATCAGCCAGCTGCGCTTCACTGCCCCGCTCAATGTGAACCCAGGCAGACCTCCCTAGACTAGGAACTTCCGGCAGTATCCCCTCATAAACAAGCTCATATGGCTTCATTTTCAACAAAACATCGGCTGTCATAAACCGGACACCGGACAGAATACCTGTCTGCTGATCAATATAAAGCTGAGCGTAAAAGTCTCCGATTGGAACCAGCGGCCTGATATTCAATTCTTCTTCAGACAGCTCGAAGCGATAGTAACTGTTGTTTGCATGCGCCACAATTTCAGTTTCTGGATACCTGGAGCTAAAAATCTCGCTGGCAGAGCGGCCAAGTGAAAAAGGAGATGTATCCAATTCTCCCTTTGCAAAAATTGTTACCACATGGCTTTTCTCGACTCCCGCAAGCATGTAATGTTCAGGTGATTTATATACCCACCATGTATAACCATAAGCTGATGGCTCCCTTCGGGTAGGTTGGCCATATTTTTTTACAAGTGCTTCTTGCGGCTTACCTATAAGAGCCCCAACCCCTTCCTCAGGTGCCGGCTCCACGTTTGCCGGAAGGTCAGGGTCTACCTGTCCGCTATTGACCGGCGGCAGCGCAGGTGGTTCATTGCTTTTTTCGTCGATTGCTTTATCAGTATAAATGCCAACTAGCATCATGATTAAAAAAATAATCAAAATCTTAAAAACAGCTCGCAGACGATCATCCCCTATCAAGTCCTTCTCTTTCTTCCATCAGTATATCATTCCGTTTCGATGTTTGAAAAACTTTCCCCTGCAGGAAATAGAATTTTATCCTCTCCAAACACCTTGACTGCATTGCATGAAAGCGCATTTTCGACTATGATAAAAAGGATTACATAACGGAGAGGGGTACATGTATGAAATTTGAGAATACCGGTTTGGACGGCATGCAAGTTGACTTAAACCAGCTTACTCACATCATGGAGCAGCACGGAATGGTTCTTGCAGGACAGTGGGATTATGAACGTGTCACCTACGACCGTAAATTTGAATTAAAAGAAGGCGTCTATTATTTGCGTGTATTCGGTTTTGCTGTAAAAGGGGATGTGGGAGCCGAAGATGCAATGATCGAGCTGATGACACCGCTTCTTGGTAAACATTATTATCCGCACGGCGTGGAATATGGTTCCGATGAATACTTCCCGGAGTCTCTTGTTAAAACGTGTGAAAAGCTTTTGGGTGATATACAAGCGGAAACGCTGCATTATGCATGAAAAAAAGCTGTCCTCTCTTGGAGAGGACAGCTTTTTTTCAGCCACCTAAAATAGCTTTGAATACCGACGTTGTCGGACCGCCGTGAAAGAAAACATATAATAGCAAATACACGGCTACACCTGTAATGGCAGTGAAAAACCAAATAACACTGGTGACCGGTCCTATTTTACGATGAAGAGCCAGTTTATTTTTTAAACCACTGGCTATGGATACAATACCAAAAATAGCTCCTGTTGTTGCCAGGAAGATGTGGAAAATCAAAAAGATCGTATAATAGATTTTAAGGTGGTCAGGGCCGCCGAACGCTGTATTGCCCAAAAACAATGTACGGCTCACATAAATGATAAAAAAGGTAAGGGCAAAAACTCCTGCTAAGAGCATCGTCTTTTTATGCTTTTCTATTTTTCTCTGTTTGATTTGTGCCCAGCCGATCGCTACAAAAATGGCACTTAACACTATAAAAAAGGTACTGATCGTCGGCAAAATTGGTAATGACATTTTTTCTTCCTCACTTCCATTATGTAAGACAAAAGAAATGGCTCATCATTTCTTTTAATAGATTACATTGTTTTATGATGACGGGCAAGTGCCGCCTCTGTTAGTTGATCAGCCTCTTTTTCTTCTTTTCTTACCCATTCAAAAAAGACTTGGGCAAGAACGACACCGTACACAATTTCCTGAATAATTTTCATTACAATACCGCCGGTTTTTTGATCCTCGACTACTGCCATACTTGAAAACAATTCTGGCCCACTTAGTTGTAAGCCTGACAAAGTGGAGGAAGGCACACAAAGTTCCATTGCTTTCAGCCAGGCTGTGCCATCAGAATAAGTAGCATAAAGCGGCGCAGAAGCAAAAATAATTAATGCGCAGGCAGGTGTCAGTAAGATTCCGTTCGCAAAAATATAGCCGACTTTTTTTAATCCATCCAGTCCTCTTCCTTCCGGCTGCTCGTTTACAAGCGGCCACCACATACAAATGGCCAGAAAAAATAACACAACGGTATACAAGCTGTGAAGCATTTCGTTCATCTTAATAAAATCGAAGATAAGCGGAATGTGGTAAAACGAGAACATGCCGTTAAATAAAACAAGCGCAAGGAGCGGACGTGCTGAAAAGGAAAAAATGGTTTTTACTACTGGCAGCCCAATGACTGTACGCCAAAGCCACCATGGAACAGCTTTAATCAAAAGAGGGGGAACCACAAGGTAAAGCACAGCCATTTGCAGCATGTGATAGGTCATCATAATGTGTCCCATCAAATCAAGCGGCGAGCCTTTAACAGCATATAAAGTAACAATTGCAGCAATAAACAGTAGGCCCTGCCTTTTAGTAAGCGGCTCACTGTCCTGAAACTGCTGGCGCCGTCCAATCGTAATCCAAAAATAAAGAACCGTTATACCTGATAGAACAACGATAAAATACGGGCTCCAAAGAGCAGGAAAACCAAATATACTGATCGGCATTTTGTTCACCTCAATTGTATTTCACTGCTTCTCTTATTATATCGTTCGCCTTTACGCTTGACAACGACAGCAAATGACAAGTTCTTGACAAAAAAAGTGTCCCCAGCTGATGCTGGAAACACTTTTTTATTACAGCCAAATAATCGTCAAAAAAGCAAGGATAGTTATAAACGCTACAATAACACCTGAGTACATAAATAGCTGCGGAGCCTCATGACCTTTATGACTCATATGCATAAAATAGTAAAGTTGAAAAATCACCTGTACAACCGCCAGAAGCAAAACAAACGGAATAATAAACCATTTAGAAAATCCAGCTCCTACCGCCACAAAAGCAATGACCGTAAAAAAGATCATCATCGTAAAAGTAATAACCTGCATTCTCATTTCTTCTGCATTTTTCTTACGGCGATATTCATACGTAACTTTAGGATCTCCTGACTTTGGGTGTAAATTCGCCATTCGCTATCCCACCATCCCCATTAAGTATACGACCGTAAAGATAAACACCCACACAACATCAATGAAATGCCAGTAAAGGCTGGCTAAATAAAACTTAGGTGCATTGTACAAGTTAAGCCCCCGCTTCGCGTTTCGGATCATCAACGCGATAATCCATGAGAGGCCGAAAACCACGTGTCCACCGTGGAAGCCGACAAGCGTATAAAAAGCGGAGCCAAATGCGCTGCTTGTAAACTTGTGCTCAAATGCATGATAGTAATGATAAAATTCATAAATCTCACATGCAAGAAAACCTAATCCAAGCACAACAGTGATAAAAAGCCATTGCTGCATTTTCTTAAAGCTGTAATTTTTCATATGATACATCGCGAAAACCGATGTTAATGAACTTGTTAAAAGAAGCATCGTCATTAAAAAAACGAGCGGCAATTCAAATAGGTCGGCTGCTTTAGCATGCGTATCGCTTGGTACACTGTCTTTAAGTGCTAAATACGTCGCAAATAGTGAAGCAAATAAAACAGTCTCGCCTCCCAGGAAAAACCAGAAGCCAAGGAATTTATTTTTCCCTTCAAGCGTTGCTTGCTCCGGCGATTCGGGCCACGTTTGCGGAGTGAATTTTTGTTCAGCTGCCATTATCGTGTTCCCCCTTCTGCCTCATCAAGCAAGTCTTCTTTATGAATGTGGTAGCCATGGTCATCTTTAACGGAACGATACAGCATCGCACCGAATGTAATCAGCATGCCAATAATCAAAACTGGAATGGCCCAATCCTTCCCTTCATCTGCATGATACATCGCGCCAAATGCAGCGACAAACAAACCAAGAGAAATAACAAATGGCACAAACGAATTGTTTGGCATATGGATGTCACCCACCGGTTCAGCCGGTGTCATATCTGTTTTGCCTTCCATCTTTTCAATCCAAAAAGGATCGAGGCCCCGTACAAGCGGAAGCTGCTTAAAATTGTAAAAAGGCACAGGAGATGGAATGGCCCATTCAAGTGTACGTCCATCTTCCCAAGGGTCTCTGCCCACTTGAATATTTTTTTTCTGAGTGATCACAATGTTTACAAGCAAGACAATAATGCCGAGTGCCATAAAAGCAGCCCCAATAGAGCTTATCAAGTTTCCAGTAGCCAGCCCCTGCCCTTCAAGAAATGTCCATACACGGCGTGGCATTCCCATTAAACCAAGGAAATGCTGAATAAAAAATGTTAAATGGAAACCGACTAAAAACAGGACAAATGTAATTTTGCCCAGCTTTTCGCTCAGCATCGTTCCAAACATAAGCGGCCAATAAAAATGGGCGCCTCCAAGCAGTCCAAGAACGATTCCCCCTACAATTACGTAGTGAAAATGAGCCACAATAAAGTAGCTGTCATGGAACTGGTAATCCGCTGGCGCTGCTGCCTGCATAACGCCTGTAACACCGCCCATAACGAAGGAAGGAATAAACGCTACTGCGTAAAGCATAGGTACTGTAAATTTAATGCTTCCTCCCCAAATCGTTAAAATCCAGTTGAAAATCTTAATTCCAGTTGGAACCGCAATCGCCATTGTAGCAACCGCAAAGATAGCATTTGCAACCGGACCCAGGCCTGTTGTAAACATATGGTGCGCCCATACCATGAAACCGAGAAACCCAATAAGTACTGTAGCAAATACCATGGACGAGTATCCAAATAAGCGCTTTCTCGCGAATGTCGGAAATATTTCTGAAAAAATGCCAAATGCCGGCAACACGAGAATATACACTTCAGGGTGACCGAAAATCCAGAAAAAATGCTCCCAAATAATCGTGTTTCCACCCATCGCTACATCAAAAAATCCTGAACCAAACATACGGTCAAAAATCAACATGAACAGTCCGACAGTCAGCGGCGGGAAAGCAAACAAAATAAGAGCAGATGCCACAAACGTTGTCCAGGTGAACAGCGGCATTCTCATATATGTCATACCCGGTGCCCGCATATTGATAATCGTTACCAAAAAATTGATCCCGCCCATTAATGTTCCAAACCCGGAGATTTGAAGACCAAGAGCGTAAAAATCAATACCATGCCCTTCAGAAGCAAGCGAGAGAGAGGCATATGATGTCCACCCTGCATCAGGCGCTCCGCCGAGGAACCATGAAAGGTTTAAGAATACACCGCCGAAAAAAAACAGCCAAAATCCGAGTGCGTTCACAAACGGGAAAGCTACATCGCGTGCGCCAATTTGAAGCGGCATAACAGCATTCATAAAAGCAAATAATAACGGCATGGCAGCCAGAAAAATCATTGTGGTACCGTGCATGGTAATAATTTCATTGAACAAGCCGGCACTGACAAAATCGTTATTTGGCACAGCCAGCTGAATCCGGATCATCATCGCTTCGATCCCACCGACAATAAAGAAAAAGCCACCAGCTAGCAAATATAAAATTGCGATCTTTTTATGGTCAACAGTTGTGAGATATTCCCAAATCGTGCCGGTAAATCCCCGTTTTTGTGCGTGTGCAATGGTACTCAACGGCTTTACCTCCTTTACCCCGATTCTATAGTAATTATTCTACTTTAAGGCTCATCAGGTACGCAGCAAGCTGATCAAGCTCCTGATCAGACAATTCGCCGTATGTACCAGTCATTTTGTTGCCTGGTTTGTATTGCCCTGGATCGGCGAGCCAATTTTTCAATTCTTCTTCATTATGTTCTAGAACACCAGCTATCCTTTCACGATCGGCAAACCCCGCAAGATTCGGCGCTGTGCGAGCCGCTTCAGGACGTGCATCAGCCGTTGTCACAGCATGACAGCTTAAACACTTTTGATTAAAAATTTCCTGCCCCTCCGCTGCTGCTGGATCTTCCGGCGCTGCTTCTGCTGCTTTTGCATCAATAGCCTGCATCGCCGTTACCCACTGGTCAAATTCACTTTTTGGAAGCGCATGCACTTTAAAGTCCATTAAAGCATGAGAAGGACCACAAAGCTCTGCACACTTCCCATAAAACAAGTTATCGGCCTCGGCCGCTTTTTCATTATCAAACTCAAGCCAGATTTGATTTACGTTTTCTACATTTGTATCAATTTTCCCACCGGCTGCTGGAATCCAAAAAGAGTGTTTTACATCCGATGCTTTTACATTGAAATAAACTTTTTGATCCGTTGGAACCACCAGATCCTGACTTGTAATAATTTTTTGATTAGGATATTCAAACTCCCACCAATACAAGTTGGCCCGGACGTTCACAACCATCGCATCTGTTGTACCATCCTCGTTTTTTTTGTCCATCGCCTTTGTATCAGCCAAATCAAACGTAGCTAACACTGTTGGAATTGCCAAAATAATCAGTAAAATAATCGGAATAATGGTCCAAACAATTTCAAGCACATGGCTTCCTTCCACTTGCTTTGGAATGGTTGTGTCGCCTTTTTTACGTCGAAACTTAAGGACAGCAACGGCAAATAAAATAGATACAACGATGACCACGCCTACCATGATCCATGTGCTGAGCATCATGAGATCATAGGCGGTTTGTCCTGCTTCACCAGCAGGGGTCAGCGTTGAAAGAAATGGTTCGCCGCAGCCGGACAGAAGGAGCGCCATCAGGCCCATAAACGTAAAAAGACGCCAATTTGCCAGCTTCTTTTTCATAGCGTATTACAACCCCTCTTTCATTTAAAATGTTTACAAAAACAGTACGTATATATGGATTTCTTAAAAGAAAGAATTCCCCTCTGTTTAAATAACAGTGACGATGACCATCGCCACGAAAATGATGGTTAAATACTGCAATGAATAAATAAACATATATTTGGCCCATTTCAAATCATCTTTCGTTTTAAAACCTGTAGCTGCTAAAGCCACCCATCCTACATTTAGCAGGGTAGCTAAAATCATAAATGCTATGCCAAGTTCTGTCATAAAGAACGGTAGCGGCAAAAGAAGTATTGTCCAAACAAACATATGTCGTTTTGTCACGGCAAACCCTTTTACGGTTGGAAGCATCGGAATTCCTGCTCTTCCATACTCATCAGCACGCTTCATGGCCAATGCATAAAAGTGCGGCGGCTGCCAAATGAACATAATTAAAAATAGCATCCAAGCCAATACATCAAGCGTTGGGTCAACAGCGGCCCAGCCGATAAGAGGCGGTACAGCCCCTGAAATACTTCCGACAATCGTATTACTTACATGACGGCGCTTTGACCACATTGTATAAATCACCACGTAGCTGATGATTCCTATTACACCAATCACACCCGCAGTAAAGGTCGTCATAAATAAAAGCGCTGAGCCAGCAATGACAAGCGCAAGTCCTATCGTTAGCACTTTTGGATAACTGATTTTCCCAGTAACCGTTGGTCTGGTTTTTGTACGCTCCATGAGCGGATCAATATCCCGGTCAATATAATTATTTAAACTTGCTGAACCGGCAATAATGAGGGCAGAGCCGATTAGTGTTAAAGCAATGGTATCAAGGTTAGCTAAAAATCGAATGTCATTTAAAATAAAAGCCAGCCACATACCTGTAAAAACGGTTATTAAATTAGAATTAACAATGCCAATTTTAATCAACGCCATAAAATCTTTAAAAGCGGTTGTTTCCGGCACGTTTGTTTTTTCTATTGTTGTACTGCGCAACACTATTCCCCCCTTTCTCTTTAAACACACTATCTTAATATTACTATAAAGGATATAGCTGCGCTTTTCTACATTATTCCACAACATTTCAAACGAATAGACGCTCTCTTCCATATTAAATCATATTCATCATTTTTTATGTGAACGGGTGATGAACTATTTTTGTCTAATTTGTGTCTCGTCAAAACGTTCTGTTTCCAGTTGTTCTGTTTTATAAGATAATAGAAAAGACAGTAAGAAACATTAAAATGAAACGGCTTTCTTTTTTGTACGTAAAGCGTATGAGATATAGATATAGATATAGAGAGAAGAAGGTGAATATATTGAACAGCTGGCTTAAATGGCTTGGTGTGATAACCACACTGGTAATGCTTGCCGTTTTAATTGGCGGCGCGCTTGTTACAAAAACAGATTCTGGCCTTGGCTGCGGTAATGAATGGCCGCTTTGCCATGGCCGGATTATTCCGGAGAATATCAAAGCAGAAACCATCATCGAGCTTTCTCACCGGGCTGTTTCAGGGGCAGCCGGACTACTTGTTTTAGCACTTTCTATTTTTTCGTGGCGCTGTATTGGCCATAAGCGGGAAACTAAATTTCTTGCCGCTTTAGCTTTCTTTTTTTTACTGGCTCAGGCGTTAATTGGAGCGGCCGCTGTTCTTTGGGGACAAAATGACTTTGTTCTCGCTCTCCACTTTGGCATTTCTCTTATTTCATTTTCAGCTGTTTTATTATTGACTCTGCTTATTTTTGAAGTGGATCAGCGATTTGATGCTTCATCCCTTGTGATCGATACCCGAATGAAATGGCACACAATCGGCGTGACTCTCTACAGCTATATCGTTGTTTATACAGGGGCTCTTGTCCGTCACACTAAATCAAGTATGGTTTGCGGATCCTGGCCTTTGTGTGGAAACGATGAAATTCTGCCTTCAAATCTGTACCAATGGATTCAAATGGGACACCGGGCAGCCGCCGGCTTCATTTTTATCTGGATTGCCTTTATTGCTTATATGGCTCTTAAATATTATAAGGATCAACGTGTTTTGTATTACGGTTGGCTGATTGCATTCGTTCTTGTTTCACTGCAGGCAATCGCCGGTGCTTTTATCATTTGGACTCATTTAAACTTATACATTGCTCTGGCTCATGCTTTGTTTGTGTCCTGCTTGTTCGGACTGTTATGTTATTTTATCCTGCTAGTGTCAAGAAGCAGGATAAATGGTTAATAAAAAGCACTGCCTTTCTTGAAGGCAGTGCTTTTTATTTTATTTTTCGAGTTCTAAGAGAAGATCGCCTGTAGAAATCGCTTCGCCATTTTGTACGTAAACAGCTTTTACAGTTCCATCAAATGGTGCCTGCACAGTTGTCTCCATTTTCATCGCTTCGGTAATCATTAAATGATCTCCGCGCTTCACTTTATCCCCTTTTTCAAGGATGACCTTAATGACTGTTCCAGGCATGGTTGCAGCAATGTGACCTTCGTTTTTCGGGTCTGCTTTCACCTTTGCATTGACCGCTGATTTGATGCTTTCATCTTTAATGACAACATCACGCGGCTGGCCATTCAGCTCAAAAGTTAAAATGCGTGTCCCATCCGCCTGCGGATGGCCAATTGAAACGAGTTTCACAATGAGTGTTTTTCCTGTTTCAATTTCGATTTCTTTCTCTTCACCGAGACGCATGCCGTATAGGAATGTTGGTGTATCGAGAACCGAAATATCGCCATACTGCGCTTTTACTTTTGCGTAATCGGTAAACACTTTTGGATACAGCGCATACGCAATCACATCGTGATCGGTTGGCTCTTCGCCAATTTCCTCTTTTAATTCCTTACGAAGAGCATCGAAGTCAACATCCTCAAGAAGTTCACCAGGACGCACGGTGATCGGCTCTTTTCCTTTTAAGATCACTTTTTGCAGCTGCTCTGGGAAGCCGCCAACCGGCTGGCCAAGGTAGCCTTCAAAGAGCTCAATGACAGAGTCAGGGAAGTCGATTTTGTCGCCGCGAAGCAGTACTTCCTCTTCCGTTAAGTCATTTTGGACCATAAAGAGTGCCATATCCCCGACTACTTTAGAAGACGGCGTTACTTTTACGATATCGCCGAACATCAAATTCACACGGCGGTACATGTCTTTCACTTCATCCCAGCGGTCGCCAAGGCCGACGCCTTTCGCCTGCTGCTGAAGGTTTGAATACTGGCCGCCTGGCATTTCATGCTCGTAAATTTCCGTATGCGGCGCCAGCATCCCGCTTTCAAACGGCGCATAAAACTTGCGGACATCCTCCCAGTAGTAAGAGACTTTTTCAAGCGCATCGATGCCGACAGATGGAGCCCGGTCTGTTCCTTCGAGTGCGTAATGAAGCGTGTTGGCGCTTGGCTGGGATGTAAGCCCCGCCATCGTGCTGAAAGCCGTATCGACAATATCCACACCCGCTTCAATGGCTTTCGTGTACATTAATACACCGTTTCCGCTTGTGTCGTGCGTATGCAGATGAACCGGAATATCAACCGCTTCTTTCAATTCAGAAATCAGGCGGTAGGCTGCCTGCGGCTTAAGAAGGCCGGCCATATCTTTAATACCAAGAATATGAGCGCCCTGTGCTTCCAGCTCTTTCGCCATGTTTTTGTAGTATTCTACATTGTATTTTGCACGGGCTGGATCATCGATATCCCCTGTATAACAAATCGTCGCCTCAGCAATTTTACCGGACTGACGAACTGCGTCGATCGCAACTTCCATGCCTTTCACCCAGTTTAAACTGTCAAAAATACGGAATACGTCAATGCCGGATTCGGCAGACTGCTGAACAAACTCTTGAATAACATTGTCTGCATAGTTTTTGTAGCCAACTGCATTTGATGCACGCAGTAGCATTTGGAACAAGACATTTGGCACCTGCTTGCGGAGTGTTTCCAGACGCTTCCACGGATCTTCTTTTAAGAATCGGTAAGCGACATCAAATGTGGCACCTCCCCACATTTCCATTGAGAACAACTCTGGAAGAAGACGGGCTGTTGCCGGTGCAATATGAGTAAGATCAGTTGTACGCACCCGTGTTGCTAAAAGCGACTGGTGTGCATCACGCATTGTTGTATCCGTTAAAAGCACTTCTTTTTGTGCCTTCACCCATTTAACAAGACCATCCGCTCCCTGCTCATCTAAAATTTGCTTCGTTCCAGGTGCCGGTTTTTCGGACAACTTCACTTTCGGAATGCGAGGTGTATCAAAGACTGGCTTTTTCTTTTGCTCCACTCCCGGGAACCCATTAACCGTTACAGTGCCGATATAATTGAGCATTTTCGTGCCGCGGTCTTTTCGTTTCGGGAAAACAAACAACTCAGGAGATTTGTCAATAAAAGACGTATCATAGTTACCTGAAATAAAATCTTCATGACGCATAACGTTTTCTAAAAACGGGATATTCGTTTTAATTCCGCGGATCCGGAATTCCTGCAGGTTCCGCAGCATTTTGGAGGCCGCCTGCTCAAATGTCATCGCAAATGTTGATACTTTGACAAGCAGAGAATCATAATATGGTGTGATGACAGCGCCCTGGAAACTGTTGCCGGCATCTAAACGGACACCGTAGCCGCCGCCGGAACGGTATGCCATGATGCGGCCTGTATCCGGCATAAATCCGTTTTCTGGATCTTCTGTTGTGACTCGGGATTGAATCGCATATCCCATCGTCCGAATATCATTCTGCTGAGGGATACCGACTTTGTCACTGTGCAGCCCATGGCCTTCTGCCACAAGAATCTGCGTCTGCACGATATCGATTCCGGTAATCAGCTCCGTAATCGTATGCTCAACCTGGATGCGCGGATTGACTTCAATAAAATAAAACTCTTCACCTGCTGTTAAGAATTCCACAGTTCCGGCGTTTAAATAGTCCACGTTTTTCATCAGCTTCACAGCAGCGTCACAAATACGGTTTCTTAAATCCTCAGAAATCGAAACGGCCGGTGCTACTTCAACTACTTTTTGGTGACGGCGCTGAACCGAACAGTCACGCTCATACAAATGAACCACGTTACCTTCATGATCACCGATAATCTGTACTTCAATGTGCTTTGGATTTTGTACAAACTTCTCTACATAGACTTCGTCATTACCAAAGGCTGCCTTTGCTTCAGACTTGGCACGATCGTATGCTTCACGTACTTCTCCGAGGTTTTGAACAATCCGCATGCCGCGGCCGCCGCCGCCAAGAGCAGCTTTGATAATAATAGGGAATCCGTGTTTTTTACCAAATTCAATCACTTCATCCAGGCTACCAACCGGTCCGTCTGTACCCGGAATAACCGGGATATCTGCATTGATAGCTTGCGTGCGTGCTTTTACTTTATCGCCAAACATGTCTAAATGAGCAGATTTTGGTCCGATAAAGATAATGCCTTCTTCTTCGCAACGTTTTGCGAATTCGATATTTTCAGATAAAAAACCATAGCCTGGATGGATAGCATCTACTTCTGCCTGTTTGGCAATTTCAATAATACCTTCAATATCCAGGTAGGCATCAATCGGTTTTTTTCCTTCTCCAACAAGATAAGCTTCGTCTGCTTTATAGCGATGATATGAACCTGAATCTTCCTTCGAGTAAACAGCTACTGTCCGGATATGTAGTTCTGTGCAGGCACGAAATACGCGAATAGCGATTTCTCCCCTGTTCGCCACCAGCACTTTGCTGATTTTTTTCATCTTCATCTCTCCCCTGATCTGTTGATAAAATATATATATAAAAAGGTTCAACGATTTGAACCTTTTTATTTTTGAGATTTATAGTTTTTTTCATATTTTGACTGCATAGATACATTTGCCAAAATACCGAGTGATATTGAGAGCAACAATAAAGAAGATCCTCCGTAGCTGATAAACGGCAGCGGAACCCCTGTAATCGGGATAACCCCGGACATACCGCCAAGGTTAATAAATGCCTGTATGCCAATCATAGAAGAAATTCCGACTGCGAGCATAGAGCCAAATGAATCAGGACTTCTCATTGCCACGCGAAGGCCGTGCAAAACAATAAATAAAAGACCGCCTATTGCAAAAGTGACGCCTAAGATCCCCAGTTCCTCAGCGATAATCGCCATAATAAAATCAGTATGGGGCTCCGGCAAATAACCAAGTTTCTGCACACTCTGGCCAAGCCCCCGACCGGTCAGTCCGCCCGAGCCAATCGCAAGGTAGGAATTAACCAAATGGTACCCGTCTCCTTGTTCATATTTAAACGGGTCTAAATAACTTGTTAGACGGCCCATTCGTTCCTCCGACAATATTTCATCTCGTTGCCAGAGTAATAGAGGTGATAAAAGCAGGGTAAAGATTCCAATTAACACAATAAACTTACCAAGCTTTTTCATTTTTATACCGGATGTTAAAACAATTGTCAACCCTATTGCAAAAATGATCGCAGCCGTCCCGAAATCTGGCTGGAGAGCTACAAGAAAGCAAATAAAGAACAGTACAATCACCGGCGGTGCAATACTGTTGTTGAGCGAGTTAATATTTTTTTGTTTTTTTGAAAATATGGCAGACATGTACAGGATAATCACTAGTTTAGCAAACTCAGATGGCTGAATAGAGCGCGCTCCTATTTGAAACCAGCTTTGAGCATTATTGGATACTTTACCGAATCCAAAAAGTAAAAACAAAGTGAGAACCATGCCTGAAATCATTAAAAATTGAAACCGCCGCGCTTTTAAACGTTGATAAGGAACCATAGACATAAACCCAAAGGCGATAAAAGCGAAGATGATATGGAGCTTTTGTTTATCATAAAAATATCCGCTTTCAAGTCCCCACCGTTGAACGGCCATAACCGAACTCGCGCTAAAAATCATCATAAGCCCGAACAAACACAAAATAGAAAATACAGCTGCCAGCGGGTAGTCATATGATTTCAATTTTCTTTTCCACATACAAACCTTCCATTCATGCGCTTACCGATAAGCGATACTCGTTAAGTTAAAAAAACTCAAACAGCTGTTTGAGTTTTCTGTCTGTTTACCGGTCAACGGACGCTTCGTGCAGAGCTGAAAGTTCCTGTTCAAGTGAGTCAATCAGCTGTTTGCCGTCTGCTTCATCCACCAGTCCGAGACGTATAGCGAAGTCTATTTCACGGGATAAGCCGAACATTTGAGTGTCAAGCACTTCCTCGTATAAAGGACATTGCGGCATCGTTAAATTGTCCATTTGTACTTTGATGAGACGCAAAATTTTTTCCGCATCCGCCTGCAACAGAGAGTAGGCCTTTTCCCGATGGTCTATTTTCATTTCAGATGCCATTATTTCTCCCCCTGTTCCAAGAATGGAATCACTGTATATTAAAAGATTTTATCGTTAATACAGGGAATTTGCAAGGAATTTTAACAGTCAGACTGACAATACAAAATTTTCACGTTATACTTATTGGGATACATAGTTTATTTACACAAAGGAGACTTTTTCCAATGGAACAAATCATTCCCATTAAAGGAAACGTTTCGTTTCCACTTACCCTCGATCCAGGGGTATGGATTTTCGATGACCGCCGTATTGATCTTGATGAATTTTTTTCTTCAGCCGGCCAGCCGGAGCGGGATATGGAGCAGGAATACATAGAAAGCACGTCAAAATTCTGGGAAAAGGAAATTCGGGAAGGCGCTGTTTTCCCGCCCACAATCAAATCTGAAAAAAAATTTGAAAAGGAAAAAGTGCTCAATGGTACATTCGGTGTGCCGCTTTCCCCATTTTTAAACAACGCGGTGCCATTGGACAGCGCTTCCAATGTTGTCATCGAAACCAAAAGTGGATCTTTCTCCTTCCCGCTTACTGAAGCGGACTCCCTTATTATGCAGTTTTCCTTCCAAGGAAAGCCGCTGCGGGAGGATGGTCCTGTTTATGTATTATTTAAAGATGGATCAAACCGTCATCAGCCGATCAAAAACGTAACAGCTATTTCCATTCAATAAAAAATCGATCTGCCTGGGGCAGATCGATTTTTTATGTATTCGATAAAGTTGTATCTGTTTCTTTTATAAAAACTGTTGTTTCAGCCGCTAAATTAACCTTATATGGAACGTCTAAGTTATATCCATCTTCTTCCAAAATAAGCAAAATAGGCCGGTCGCTTACATGCTCGTTCTGCTCAGATACAATCCCTTTTCGGCCGTCTGTAAGCCAGACGGTTAAGCCAGTTGGATACATAACGATCGCCTTACGGAACTTTTCAATATAATCAGTCTCAAACTCAATTCCTGATCCTGCATATAAAATTTCCATTCCTTCATGAGGCAGCATAGCTTTGCGATAAATTCGATTTGATGTTACCGCGTCGTATACATCGGCAATACCAATCATTTTTCCAAAAACGTGAATTTCATTTCCTTTTAAACCGCGTGGATAACCGGATCCATCCAAACGTTCATGATGCTGAAGTGCGCAATGTGCGGCAGTCAGCGGCAGCCCGTGTTCTTTCCGAAGCAACTCAAATCCCAGTTCTGTGTGGGATTTCATCACCTCAAATTCATCCTTTGTCAATTTGTCCGGTTTCTTTAAAATAAGTGCTGGGATCAGCATTTTCCCAACATCATGAAGCATTGCACCTAAGCCAATTTCCTCTGTTTGTTTTGCTGTTAAATTTTTCAACTTCATACTAAGAGCTAATGTGTAAATGGTCACGTTTAATGAATGATTGAAAATATAATTATCATGTACATGAAGGTGAGTTAATAAATCAATGGCTTCTTTTCGCCTCCTGATTTGACTGATAATATCACGGACAACAGTAGTAAATTGCTTTTCCATTTTATGAAAGCCGAATTTTACTGAATCAGCTGATAAATCTTTTTTCAATTGATCAAACGTTTCAGACATAACCGAGAGAACTGCTCTTCTGGTTTCTTCCTTTAAAACTGGACGAATAAAAATATCGTCCGTACGCGCATCTTCAATGTATACGTATGAAATACCGAGCGAGCACAGCCTCTTTACTATAGGCGGTGTAAGCTCTGCACCCGCTTTTAGCAATATGTGTCCTTTGCTATTCCATACACTTTCAGCAAGAAAGACGTTTTCCCGGATAGATGATACCGCAACCAATCTCAATATGTTCAAACCCCTTATATAACCAAGATAACGTAGTTAAACCTTTTTCTGTTTTAAGGCCTCCATAATTTGCCGATCTAATTTTTCTGCTGCCTGCAAATCATAGGTTTTTTCAGAAACAGGCTCTGCTGTAATTCTCGACCCATAAAACATTACATCCCGCACTTCTGTTATAGAAACCTCTATAACAGATGCTTTTAGGGGCACTCCCTCTAAATGAGTGGATAAAATGCTTGCACTTCCGCTAATTGTATAAGCGGATTCAGAGGCAAAAACAGCCAGGGAAACAAGTGTATTTTTATGAATGTTATTGATAATTTTTGACCTGCTGTCCACCGCTATCCGCAGTGTTGTATCATCTGGCGCGTACACCCAGGAAACAGCATTCATAAAAGGTGCCCCTGTTTCCGCATCAACGGTCGAAAAAAAAGACAGACGTTCTGACTGAAGAGCTTCAAACAACTCTGGTATTAAATATGGTTCATTTCGATTCGCCATTGCCACCGCTCCTTCTGACTTTTCTCCTATTATACTGATAAACCCTTTACATTTCTATATGTCAGCCATGTTGCATGGTATACTACTTATAAATGGAGGTGCCCTAATGAGAGTAAAATGCGTCATTTGCGACAAGATAGAATCAATTGATGATCACTTGCCTTCTACCAAAAAACTGCGCAATCGTCCAATTCATACATATATGTGTGAAGAATGTCATGAGCGTATCTCGGAGAAAACAGAGCAGCGGATCAGTACAGGCCAATTTTTTGTTTATCGATCCGGAAAACAGAAAGAGTGGCTTCAATAAAGAATATTCTGCTGACTGGCACTGTGGGGGAATTGTGCTTACCTTCTTTTAAAAGCAGTCGAATTACTTACGGGAAAGAAAGTGTATACATTACTGCTGAATGTTGATTTTATTCCTCTTTTTAATTAGATCGTCTGGCGGAACGGATGAAATTTTTCTTTCATTTGCTTTTTCTTTTTCCATTGCAGCTGTTTTCTTCTGGCTGCTTTCAAGAATAAAGCGACCTTTTATAACCGCTTTTATCCTTGTGCTGCCAGCTGTTTTTCTTTATTATCCCTTGTCTGTGCTTTCTCGCAAGCCTGTTGCCACTCCTTACAACGTGCAGGCTTTCGGATGGTGAGCGGGACATATTTATTTTATATGCTCTAGTACTCGGTTTATTTGGACAAAAAGAAAAGCGGGAGGCGTAAGCCTCCCGCTTTTATAATCGTGCGGTTCTTTCTTGTTTCTGGTGCTTTCTCAGCCGGAGCTTGTATGTCCCTAATACAAGGGCCGCCACAAGCAGGCTTTCAACAACCGGCAGCTGATAAGACAAAATCAAAAGCAGCAAGGAGCCAATCGTAAGTGAAACATAAACAATGGCGTTTTGCCACATTTTAAGCTTTTTTGCAAACCCAAGGTTATATACGAGAATGGAAAGGGCAATTAAGATGCCCCAGTAAATGTAGACCGCTGTCTGAACACCAAACGATTCAATAAGGGCCCTGAGAAGCGGACCCACATGCTGTAGTCCTTCCACACTCATTCCTCCCCCTGTTTAGTCTTGCTTGTTTTTCTTTGCTGCACGTTCACGCTCGTTTTTATCAAGAATCTTCTTACGAAGGCGAATTGATTCCGGTGTTAATTCACAATACTCGTCATCATTCAAGTATTCAAGCGCTTCTTCAAGAGACATAATACGCGGTTTTTTCATCGTTGCCGTTTGGTCCTTATTGGCAGAGCGGACGTTGGTTGCCTGCTTTGTTTTAGCAATGTTTACGGTTAAATCATTGTCACGTGTATGCTCGCCGACGATCATACCCGCATAAATTTCCGTACCTGCTTCCACGAAAATCGTTCCGCGATCTTCTACACCCATAATACCATATGTGGATGCTTTTCCAGTTTCCTGAGATACAAGAACGCCCTGACGGCGGCCGCCGATGCGCCCTTTTTGCATTGGCTGGTAGCTGTCAAATGTATGGTTAATGATACCATAACCGCGTGTCATCGTTAAAAATTCTGTTGTATATCCGATCAAGCCACGTGCCGGTACCATGAAAATCAAGCGAACCTGGCCATTTCCATTGTTGATCATATCGAGCATTTCACCTTTACGCTCACCCATTGATTCAATGATAGAACCGGTATATTCTTCAGGCACATCAATTTGAACGCGCTCAACTGGTTCACATTGAACCCCATCGATTTCACGAACAATAACCTGTGGCTTCGATACTTGAAGTTCAAATCCTTCACGACGAAGATTTTCAATTAAAATAGATAGGTGAAGCTCACCGCGCCCAGATACAATCCACTCATCTGGAGAAGCCGTATTTTCAACGCGAAGGCTGACATCTGTTTCAAGCTGCGCATGAAGACGTTCTTCAATTTTTCTGGAAGTTACAAATTTCCCTTCGCGGCCAGCGAACGGGCTGTTATTTACAAGAAAATTCATTTGCAGAGTCGGTTCGTCAATACGAAGGACCGGCAGTGCTTCCTGATGTTCCATTGGTGTAACAGTTTCACCGACGTTAATATCTTCCATACCGGAAACCGCTACAAGGTCCCCTGCTTTAGCTGTTTCGATTTCTACCCGTTTCAGCCCAAGGAAACCGAACATTTTTGTTACACGGAACTGCTTTACTTTTCCATCAAGCTTCATAAGGGCAACAGACTGTCCCACAGACATTTCACCACGGAAAACGCGGCCAATTCCAATACGGCCAAGGTAGTCATTGTAATCAAGAAGCGCTACCTGGAATTGAAGCGGCTCGTCACTATTATCAACCGGCGCCGGGATATGTTCAATAATCGCTTCATATAATGCTTCCATGTTTTCATCCTGTTGTTCTGGATCTGTGCTTGCTGTTCCGTTGATACCCGAAGCATAAATAACTGGGAATTCAAGCTGCTCATCGTTCGCATCAAGCTCAATGAAAAGCTCTAATACTTCATCCACCACTTCTGCTGGACGTGCAAAATCACGGTCAATTTTGTTTACGACAACGATTGGACGCAGGTTTTGCTCAAGTGCTTTTTTCAACACAAATCGTGTTTGCGGCATGCAGCCTTCATATGCATCGACTACAAGTAACACACCATCAACCATTTTCATAATCCGCTCTACCTCGCCGCCGAAGTCAGCGTGTCCTGGCGTATCCAAAATGTTGATTTTTGTATCTTTATATTGAATCGCAGTATTTTTAGCGAGAATTGTAATACCGCGTTCGCGTTCAAGGTCGTTTGAATCCATCGCGCGCTCTTCTACATGCTCATTTGACCGAAAAATACCTGACTGCTTCAATAACTGATCGACCAGCGTTGTTTTTCCATGGTCAACGTGGGCAATAATCGCGATGTTCCGTAAATCGTTTCTTGTTTTCAACCTATTTCCTCCTGCCTTTTCTAGAAACTTCGTTTTGTTCGGTTTCCATTAACTGAACTATTATACCACATCATAACCACGATGCCTATTTGGAAAAAGCGGCATTGCAAAAAAAGATCTTGTTGTACTACAATAGACAAAAAGGAGGTCTTCACTTTGCCTACTATTCAATGGCCGTTTTTAGGATTTGCTGTTTTAGCTGCTGCATGCATGATTGGCATCGGTATTGCCATCGGTGAAGGAAGTATTTTAGGCGGTGCGCTCTCGATTGTTCTTCTCCTGGCTGTAATGGGGTTTGGATTTTCGTATAAAGCAAAAATGCGCCGGGCAGGCAAATTGTAACCAAGGCGCAGCAGTATCAGACAGCGCTCTACATACAACTGACTGTTTGTAATCAAAAAAGGAACAGCCGACATAGACGCTGTTCCTTTTTTGATTAGGTTAAGTATTTTTTTAAAATATCCTGATGTAGGCCTGGCGCTGCTGCAAAAACAGGATTCACGGACAGCATATCGATTTCTCCTCCATCGATGGTACTGACGATACCACCCGCTTCTTCTACAATCATTTTTCCGCCCGCAAAATCCCACGGAGCGTTTCGCATCGTAATATAGCCATCTAAGCGCCCTGAAGCCACATAAGCAAGCTCCAGTGCTGCTGAACCGTATGATCTTGTTCCCCGTACATCTTTTGCTAGCTGCACAAGCTTTTCCTGGTTAAAATGACGGTTGTTAATCAGCCAGGTGGCGCTAATTCCCAATATAGCCGTTTCAACAGGTGCTTTTTCTAATTTGGGAAGCGGCGTGTCATTCATCCAGGCTCCGTGCCCCTTCCTTGCATGGTAAAGTTCATCGTGAACAATATCATATATGTATCCGAGCTGGCCAATACCGTTTTCATAAATTCCAATTGAGACGGCAAAATTACGCTGCTGATGAACAAAATTCATCGTGCCGTCAATCGGATCAATGATCCATATTACTCCATCCAGCGATTGAACACGATCTCCCTGTCCTTCTTCACCTAAAATACGATGCTCAGGAAATTCAGAACGAATATTTTCTATAAAAAAGCGCTCTGTTTCCTGGTCTACATTTGTCACTAAATCATTCGGATTTGACTTTGCCTGAATGGTGAGCGAACTGGTAAAAGATGCTCGTATGTTTGTCCCGGCTTCTTGAATCCACCGTTTCACCGTTTGGTCTATTTTTGTCCAATTCGTCATGATACAGCCCCCGTCTCACTTCTATTCGATTTTTTACCACCTTACACGAAAAAAAAAAGCTTATCAAGTTTTTCCAACTTCTTATGATATAGTAACATAAGAACGTAAAATGATTTGCAAGAAAGGATTATATTCTCATGACATTCACTGGCTTTACAGAAGAAGATTTTCATACTTTTCAAATAAATGGGCTTGAGGAGCGAATGACAGCGATACAGGAACGCATCCAGCCAAAATTTAATGAGCTAGGCAGCACGCTCGCAGATGATCTATCAATACTGCTTGGCCAGGAAATGTTTCTGCACATTGCACGTCATGTACGCCGGAAAGTAAATCCACCGAACGATACGTGGCTTGCCATTGCCAATAACAAGCGTGGATATAAGCAGCACCCTCACTTTCAAGTTGGCTTATTTGACGATCATGTTTTTGTTTGGCTTGCATTTATTTACGAGCTGCCAGGCAAAAAGGAAATAGCTGAAACATTTTTAACTCACCAGCAGGTGCTTCAGGACCACATACCTGCTCACTACGTCGTCTCACTGGATCACTTGAAAAAGGATGCCGAGACATGGGGAGAGCTAAACATTGAGCAGGCTCTGAAGCGGTTCCGGGACGTAAAAAAAGCGGAGCTGTTAATTGGCCGTCACATTCAATCAGATGATCCTGTGCTGCAGGATGGCGAAGCGCTTTATGCATTGATCAAAGAAACATTTCAAACGCTGCTTCCTATTTATCAGCTGGCTTATAAATAAACAACCGCCCATTTCATCCAAGGAAATGGGCGGTTGTTTTTACATGCGTATTTTAGTTTGGTCAGGGGCCTGCTTCATTTTTTGAACAGCCCGGTAAGAAGAATAGCCGCTTACTTCTTCAAATTCATTGCAAATACGCTTTTCTTCTGCTTTTCCGGGCACGATTTCTTTAAATCGTCGATAACGCTCCATCAATGTTTCTTTTACAATTCCTTTTTCATAAGCCTGCTCAATGGCTTCGAAAAAGGATACCACATCGATCACTTCTTCCGTTGACCAATCCGTTGAAAACGGGTACGAATATTCCATTTTCCTCACCTCTCTTTAGTTATTCGCTTCCGTACCATCCAACTCCTTGTTTGGGAAGAAAAATTCCTTTGCAATAAGAGGGCAAAGTGCTATAATTCTTTTGCTTTAACGAATGATTAGAAAAGAGGTGGAAATGGCGTTGTCACAACACGAAACACCATTATTTGATGGGCTTCTTCGCCATGCCGAACGAAACCCAGTCCAATTTCATATTCCCGGCCATAAAAAAGGAAACGGAATGGACCCTGTCTTCAAAGAATTTATCGGAGAAAATGCGCTTTCCATTGATTTGATTAATATCGCTCCACTGGATGATCTGCACCAGCCCCATGGCATTATTAAGGAAGCACAGCAGCTGGCTGCTGAAGCATTTGGTGCTGACCATACATTTTTCTCCGTTCAAGGAACAAGCGGAGCAATTATGACCATGATTATGGCTGTTTGTGGACCTGGCGAAAAAATTATTGTTCCAAGAAACGTGCATAAATCCATTATGACTGCTATTGTATTTTCTGGTGCGGTTCCCATTTTTATTCATCCTGAAATCGACAAAGACCTTGGAATTTCACATGGTATTACAACAGAATCTGTTACCCGGGCGCTAACAGAGCATCCGGATGCAAAAGGTTTGCTTGTTATTAATCCGACATACTTCGGTATTGCGGGCGATTTAAAACAAATCGTAGATATCGCTCATTCCTTTGACGTTCCTGTTGTTGTCGATGAAGCACACGGTGTTCACATCCACTTTCATGAAGACCTTCCAATATCGGCTATGCAGGCAGGAGCCGATATGGCAGCAACGAGCGTGCACAAGCTGGGCGGTTCTATGACCCAGAGCTCTATTTTAAATGTGCGTGAAGGGCTTGTTTCGGTAAATCGTGTACAGTCCATTTTAAGCATGCTGACTACGACATCTACGTCTTATATACTGCTTGCTTCCCTCGATACAGCTCGAAGACACCTGGTGATGAATGGACATCAGATCATCGAGGAAGCTCTTAACCTCGCTCAGGCAACACGAAAAAAAATAAACCAAATTGACCACCTGTACTGTGTGGGTGAAGAAATTCTGGGTTCTAAAGCTACGTATGATTACGACCCGACAAAACTGATCATTTCAGTGAAAAACCTTGGCATCAGTGGTCACGATGCAGAAAAATGGCTTCGAGATCATTACAACATCGAAGTAGAACTCAGTGATTTGTATAACATCCTTTGTATCATTACACCGGGTGATTCCAAGGAAGACTGTGAACTGCTTGTAAAAGCGCTGGCTGAAATGGCAGCTTCTTTTAATGGGACAGTTCAGTCCAAGCATGCACACGTGATACTGCCAGATATCCCACTTTTAGCTCTTTCTCCTCGTGAAGCTTTTTACGCCGAGACAGAAACTGTCCCGCTGGATGAATCAGCTGGACGGATTATGGCAGAATTCATGATGGTTTACCCTCCAGGTATTCCAATTTTTATTCCAGGGGAAATCATCACAGAAGAAAATCTACGCTATGTAAAAGAAAATGTAGCTGCTGGTCTTCCTGTTCAAGGACCAGAGGATGAAGAATTAAAAACGCTTCGTGTTATTCGCGAACGCAAGCCCATTTATTAAAAAAGAGCTGCTCCATGACGGAGCGGCTCTTTATGTACGTTTAGTCATCGATTTCTGTTTCTTCATCACAGCCACAATGAGAGTATAAAACGGTCACCTTTTCTTCTTCAAAGTGCTCAATTGTTGATTTGCATGATTTGCAGATGATTGTTCCCATGTTTTATAACCCCCCGTTTTTTATTTTTGAAAGCGTTTTATATTTATTAAATTTATATCCCAATTAGAACAGCACTTTTTTCTATTCGTTCAGTCATCACTCTTTGCTTCATGATCACAGCCACAGTGAGAGTATAAAACTGTCACCTTTTCTTCTTCAAAGTGCTCAATTGTTGATTGACATGACTTGCAGATGATTGTTCCCATGTTTTATAACCTCCTGTTTTATTTTTGAAAGCGATTTATATTTCTTGATCTTATAATAATATAACACATTTAAAATTTCAAGCTTAAATTGTATAACATATTTAAAACGGGACAAAAAACCCCCGGTTTCCTAAAATAAGGAAACCGAGGGCTTCAATGTGATCATATTATTATTTTACGATGTGAATTGGCGTTCCAAGTGCTACTTCTGCTGCTTCCATTGTCATTTCAGCAAGCGTTGGGTGAGCATGGATCGTCATCGCTACATCTTCAAGTGTCATGCCAGCTTCAATAGCAAGACCAAGCTCTGCTACCATATCAGAAGCGCCTGAACCAGCGATTTGCGCGCCGATAATCAGTCCATCTTCTTTGCGTGCTACCACTTTTACGAAGCCGTCTGTGCTGTTAAGTGCAAGTGCACGGCCATTCGCTGCAAATGGGAACTTCGCAGATACGATTTCGATGTTTTCTTCTTTTGCTTGTGCTTCACTGTATCCAACTGTTGCAAGTTCCGGCTCTGTAAAGCAAACTGCTGGAATCGCAAGGTAATCCACTTCAGATTTTTCTCCTGCAATTGCCTCAGCCGCAATCTTACCTTCGTAAGATGCTTTGTGGGCTAAAGGAGGTCCCGAAATGATATCGCCAATTGCGTAAATGTTCGCTACGCTTGTACGGCACTGCTTATCCACTTCTACCAGGCCTCGCTCCGCTACTTTCACACCGATGCCTTCAAGACCCATTTCATCCGTGTTAGGACGACGGCCCACTGTAACAAGTACGTAATCCGCTTCGATTGTTTCTTCTTTTCCGCCTGCTTCGTATGTTACTTTTACACCGTTTTCTGTTTCAACAGCAGATTTCGCCATAGCTTTTGTTACAATTTCGATGCCTTTTTTCTTCATGTTGCGTTTAACAATCGCAGACATTTGTTTTTCAAAGCCGCCAAGAATTTCAGGAGCACCTTCAAGGATTGTCACTTCTGTTCCAAAATCCGCAAATGCTGTTGAAAGCTCAGAGCCAATGTAGCCGCCGCCGACAACAACCATCTTTTTTGGAATTTCTTTTAGTGCAAGAGCGCCTGTTGAATCAATAACACGAGTTGAAAATTTGAAATTCGGGATTTCAATCGGGCGTGAGCCTGTTGCGACAATCGCATTTTTGAACGTATATGTTTGAGCAGAATCTTCGCCCATAACGCGAAGCGTGTTTGCATCGTTGAAATATGCTTCTCCACGAACAACTTCTACTTTATTTCCTTTAAGAAGTCCTTCAACGCCGCCTGTTAACTTTTTCACAACTCCAGCTTTCCACTGTTGTACTTTGTCAAAGTTCACAGAAACACTCTCAGCTACGATACCGATATCGTCAGAATGTTTTGCCTGCTCAAAGCGATGAGCCGCGGTTAAAAGAGCTTTAGAAGGAATACAGCCTACGTTTAAGCAGACTCCGCCAATGTTTGCTTTTTCAACAATTGTTACTTTTTGTCCAAGCTGTGCTGCACGAATTGCAGCTACATAACCGCCAGGACCTGAACCAATTACTATAGTGTCTGTTTCAATCGGGAAATCTCCTACTACCATCTCTTACGCCTCCATTAGTAAAAGTTCTGGGTTGTTTAACAACCGTTTAATGTGATTCAACGCATTTTGCGCAGTCGCTCCATCAATCATACGATGATCAAAGCTCAATGATAATGCTAACACAGGTGCCGCTACAATTTCACCATTTTTTACAATTGCTTTTTCAGCAATGCGTCCAATACCCAAAATTGCTACTTCTGGATGGTTGATAACCGGTGTAAACCATTGTCCGCCGGCAGAACCGATATTAGTGATTGTGCAAGATGCGCCTTTCATTTCTGCAGGAGCCAATTTACCATCACGTGCTTTAACAGCAAGCTCATTGATTTCGTTAGAGATCGCAAACATTGACTTGCGGTCTGCGTTTTTCACAACTGGCACCATCAAGCCTTTTTCAGTATCAGCTGCAATTCCGATGTTGTAGTAATGCTTGTGAACAATTTCGCTTGTTGCATCATCGATTGATGTGTTAAGCGCAGGGAATTCGCGAAGTGCACTTGTCAAAGCTTTTACAACGTATGGAAGGAATGTTAATTTCACGCCTTTTTCCGCTGCAATATCTTTGAACTTTTTGCGGTGTGCCCAAAGCTCTGTTACTTCTATTTCATCCATAAGCGTAACATGTGGTGCTGTATGTTTTGAGTTAACCATTGCTTTGGCAATCGCTTTGCGGATACCACTCATTTTTTCGCGTGTTTCTGGGAACTCGCCTTCTGGAATAGCCGCTGCTGCTGGTTTTGACTCTTCTTTTGCTGCTGGAGCTTCCTGCTGTGCAGCTGTCTCTGCTTGTGCAGGAGCCTTCGCACCACCGTTCAAGAATGCATCAATATCTTCTTTTACAATGCGTCCATTTTTACCGCTGCCTGCTACTTGAGCAATGTTTACATCTTTTTCACGTGCATATTTGCGTACGGATGGCATTGCAACGATACGGCGGTTCGGATCTACTTCTTCCTGCGGCTGAGCCGGCGTAGTGCTTACAGGACCTGTAGATTCTTTTGGTGCTTCTTCAACAGGAGCTTTATCAATGTTTTGCCCGCCTTCTAAAGAAGACTGAACCTGTGCTTCTGTTTTCGCTTCACCTTCGTCGCCATGGTCGTCGCCTTTAAATTTCAAATCTTCGTATCCAGGAGCGTCAAATTTAATTAATGTGTCGCCAACAATTGCTGTTGTACCCTCTTCAACCAATACTTCCTCTACTGTACCCGCAACTGGTGATGGAATTTCAACAACCGCTTTATCGTTTTGTACTTCGCAAAGCACGTCATCTTCCGCAACTTTGTCACCTGGCTTTACAAACCACTTGACGATTTCACCTTCGTGAATACCTTCACCGATGTCCGGTAATTTAAATTCAAATGCCAATGCATTCAGCCTCCTAATAATTGAGTTTTGAAAAGGAGGCTCAGCCTCCTTTTCATAAATTAAGTATGATTAAAATTCAAGAACTTTTTTCGCTGTTTCGACAATATCTTTATGGTTTGGAAGCCATACGCCCTCTGCTTGTGAGAATGGGAATACAGTATCCGGTGCTGCTACACGCAGAACAGGAGCTTCCAGGCTTAAAATTGCACGATCATTGATTTCAGCTACAACGTTCGCTGCAATACCGCCTTGTTTTTGCGCTTCTTGAACAACGATTGCACGTCCTGTTTTCTCAACAGAAGCAATGATTGTTTCAATATCAAGCGGTTGAATTGTGCGAAGATCAATAACTTCAACAGAATGACCTTCTTTTTCAAGAGCTTCCGCTGCTTTAAGAGATTCATGAACCATTGCACCGTACGTAATGATTGAAAGGTCTGTACCTTCACGTTTTACGGCTGCTTTTCCAAGCGGAATTGTGTATTCTTCTTCCGGCACTTCTTCACGGAATGAACGGTACAATTTCATATGCTCCAAGAAAATTACTGGATCGTTATCACGAATAGCAGAAATCAAAAGTCCTTTTGCTTCATAAGGAGTAGAAGGAATAACTACTTTTAAACCAGGCTGTTGTGCTACAAGCCCTTCTAAGCTGTCTGCATGAAGTTCTGGTGTATGAACGCCGCCGCCAAATGGAGAACGGAACGTTACAGGAGCAGAATATGTTCCGCCTGAACGATAACGCATACGTGCAAGCTGACCATTGATGGAATCCATTACTTCGTAAACAAATCCGAAAAACTGAAGTTCCGGTACTGGACGGAATCCTTCTAAAGCAAGACCGACAGCTAAACCACCGATTCCAGATTCTGCAAGCGGCGTATCAAAAACACGCTCTTCTCCGAATTCTTTTTGAAGGCCTTCTGTTGCACGGAACACGCCGCCGTTAACGCCGACGTCTTCACCGAAAACAAGGACGTTTTCGTCATTTTTAAGCTCTACGCGCAAGGCATCCGTAATCGCTTGAATCATTGTCATTTGTGCCATGACTTACTTCGACTCCTTTTCAGTATAGATTTCAAATTGTTCTTTTAAGTTTGCTGGCATTTCTTCGTACATAACTTTCATAAGGTCTGTTACTTTTTGTTTTGGCGTTTCATCCGCTTTTTTGATCGCGTCTTTGATTTCTTCTTTCGCGCGTTCAATTACTTCTGTTTCTTTTTCTTCGTTCCATAGACCTTTTGCTTCTAAGTATTTGCGGAAGCGAACAAGCGGATCTTTTTTCTCCCACTCTGTATCAAGGTCAGATGTACGGTAGCGAGTCGGGTCATCTCCGGCCATTGTATGAGGACCGTAACGGTAGCACAATGTCTCGATCAATGTTGGACCTTCACCTTTGATTGCACGCTCACGTGCATCTTTAACAGCTGCATACACCGCAAGTGGATCCATACCATCAACAAGAACAGATGGAATACCGGCTGCAATCCCTTTTTGAGCGATTGTTTTCGCTGCTGTTTGCTTTTCACGCGGTGTTGAAATCGCGAACTGGTTGTTTTGAACGATAAAGATCGCTGGAGCATTGAATGCACCGGCAAAGTTGATTCCTTCATAGAAATCACCTTGTGATGAGCCGCCGTCTCCTGTATATGTAACAGCTACTGCTTTTTTGCCGCGTTTTTTAAGGCCTAGAGCCACACCGGCATTTTGCACGTATTGTGCACCGATAATGATTTGTGGAGACAAAACATTTACGCCTTCAGGTGCCTGGTTGCCCACAAAGTGTCCGCGTGAGAACAAGAATGCTTTCCATAATGGAAGACCATGCCACACAATTTGCGGAACGTCACGGTAACCTGGTAAAATCCAGTCTTCTTTTTCAAGCGCATAATGAGAAGCGATTTGTGACGCTTCTTGTCCAGCTGTTGGCGCGTAGAAGCCAAGACGGCCTTGACGGTTTAATGAAATAGAACGCTGATCAAGTACGCGAGTGTATACCATACGTGTCATTAGTTCTTGAAGTTCTTCATCTGAAAGCTTTGGTGCTGCACTTTCATTTACTATTTTTCCTTCTTCATTCAAAACTTGAACCATTTCAAATTGCGTTTCAATCGACTCAAGCGTTTTTTGCGGATCGAACTGAGTTTTCTTTGCACTCATGGTTGTCACCTTTCCTTTCTTTATTTGTCATGTGGCTGTTTTCATTTATAATGACCTGTACCAGTTATTTTTTATAAATCACTAATACAATTAAAAGCTTCGGTTAATAGTGTATAATAACCGTGTTCATCCGTCAATTCAAAAAGATTTTTTACAAAATTTCAGTAAATCACCTTGTTCAACCCTTCTGTATTAGTGAACATATCAATTCTGTACTATAAAAAGAAAGCGCTTTTTTACACTGTTATACATTACAATTTTTACCCCTTTCCCCTATTCCCGGTTTCCAAAGCTCGAAACAAAAGAATTGCTTCATTAACATTTTGCGCAGTTTTTGATAAGATAAATACACTAAAAGTGAAAAAGGACTGAAACTATATGATTAAAATGAATGACATCGTGCGAGAAGGCGACCCCGTTCTTCGGGAAAAAGCGAAAGAAGTGCCCCTTCCTGCTTCTGAAGAAGACAAAGCGGTTCTCGCTTCACTAATGGAGTACGTTAAAAACAGCCAGGATCCCGAAACGGCCGAAAAATACGGGCTACGTCCTGGTATTGGTCTGGCTGCACCGCAAATTGGTGTTTCAAAACGGATGATTGCTGTCCATGTAAATGATGAGAACGGAAATCAGCTTAGCCATGCGCTGTTTAACCCGAGAATTGTCAGCCATTCTGTTGAGAAAGCATATTTAACAAGCGGTGAAGGTTGCTTATCCGTTGACCGTAACGTCCAGGGTTATGTACATCGCTACGCAAGAGTGACAGTTAAAGCTGTTACTCTTGCGGGTGAGGAAGTAAAACTCCGTTTAAAAGGACTTCCCGCTATTTGTATGCAGCATGAAATTGACCATTTAAATGGTATTATGTTTTATGATTATATTAATGACAAAGCGCCGTTTCAAATAGAAGAAAACGCGCAGGCAATCGAGCGCTGAACAAAGCAAGAGAGAATATCCCGATCACTTTTCAATCGGACAGCCATATGATAAAATGGCAGTGAGGAGTGATCCACAATGTTGAAGAAGCTGAAAAAAAAGCTCGCTAAACAGTGGAAAGATCTGCTTAGAAGAAAATCAATCGCATAACTTAGAATGGTTAAGCCCTTCCGTTACGAAGGGCTGTCTTTATGTATGAAGCAAAAAGATGTTCTTTCGTGTCAAAACATCATTCTTTCTATATAATAAAAACCAAGATCATATAAAAAGATTCCATCTCAAAAACGAGAAGAACCGCTTTTATTGCGGTTTGTATATATTAAACCGGAAAAAAGGAGAGAAAGTTATGATTTATAAAGTATATTACCAGGAAGACCGTTCCGAGGTACCCGTTAGAGAAAAAACAAAAACCTTATACGCGGAAGCGCAAACAGAACGGGAAGTACGTCACGCATTGAAAAGCCGCCCATACAATATTGAGTTCGTTCAAAAGGTAACAGATAACCACCTTGAGTATGAGAAAAAGTCGCCTGACTTTAAAGTGGAGCAGCTGTAAAGCATGAAATTCGTAAAAAATGATCAAACAGCAGTTTTCGCCCTCGGCGGTTTGGGTGAAATCGGCAAAAATACGTACGCCGTCCAATTTCAGGACGAAATCATTTTAATTGATGCGGGAATTAAGTTCCCTGAGGATGAGCTTCTCGGCATCGATTATGTGATTCCCGATTATTCTTACCTGCAAAAAAATGCTGATAAAATTAAAGGTTTGTTCGTTACACACGGCCATGAAGATCATATCGGCGGCATTCCTTATCTGCTAAGAGTTGTAAACGTACCTGTGTACGGCGGAAAGCTTGCGCTTGGGCTCTTGCGCAATAAGTTAGACGAGCATGGGCTTCTGCGCCGTGCCCGCCTTCATGAAATTGGCGAGGATGATGTGATTAAATTCCGAAAAACATCTGTGTCCTTTTTTCGGACAACTCATAGTATTCCTGATTCTTACGGAGTTGTCGTAAAAACACCTCAGGGTAATATCGTGCATACAGGCGACTTTAAATTTGATTTTACCCCTGTAGGAGAACCAGCTGATTTAACGAAGATGGCTGAAATTGGCAAGGAAGGTGTTCTTTGCCTTCTGTCTGATAGTACAAATAGTGAAGTGCCTAATTTTACAATGTCTGAGCGTAAAGTGGGCGAAAGTATCCATAATGTATTCCGAAAAGTACAGGGCCGCATCATTTTCGCCACTTTCGCTTCTAACATCCATCGCCTTCAACAAGTAGTAGAGGCAGCGGTTGAAGATGGCCGGAAAGTCGGTGTGTTTGGCCGCAGTATGGAAAATGCGATCAACATCGGTCAGCAGCTCGGTTATATCCGCTGTCCAAAAGATACGTTTGTTGATACGCACCAATTAAATAAATTACCGGCTAATAAAGTAACCATTTTATGTACTGGAAGCCAGGGTGAACCGATGGCGGCGCTGTCGCGCATTGCCAACGGCTCACACCGCCAAATTCAAATTCAACCAAATGATACGGTCGTCTTTTCATCATCACCGATTCCCGGTAATAATGTAAGCGTCAATCGAATTATTGATGCCCTATCTCGTGCGGGTGCAGATGTCATACATGGACCATTAAATGAAATTCATACCTCTGGCCATGGCAGCCAGGAGGAACAAAAGCTGATGCTGCGCTTGATTAAGCCAAAATTCTTTATGCCGATCCATGGTGAGTATCGCATGCAGAAAATGCATTGCCAGCATGCAATTGACTGTGGTGTTCCAGCAGAGAATTGTTTTATTATGGATAATGGCGATGTATTAGCTCTGTCGAAAGATGAAGCGCATGTGGCAGGACGCATCCAATCCGGCTCTGTTTACATTGATGGAAGCGGCATTGGCGATATTGGCAATATCGTGCTTCGCGACCGTCGTATCCTGTCGGAAGAAGGTCTTGTAATTGTAGTAGTAAGTATTAATAAAGAAAAAAATAAAATTGAAGCAGGCCCGGACATTATTTCGCGCGGCTTTGTGTATATGCGTGAATCTGGCGATCTTATTTACGAAGCACAGTCAATGCTGAATCGGCACGTAAAACAGCTTCTCAACAACAGCTCCACCCAGTGGTCCGATATAAAAAACGAGATTACCGATACTCTTTCTCCCTTCCTTTACGAGCGGACAAAACGCCGCCCGATGATTTTGCCAATCATTATGGAAGTATAACAAAAAGAAAAGCACTCCTTTTAACAAGGAGTGCTTTTTTTCGGAGGCGTTTTGATGATTCAAGTAAAAAGTCAGTCTCAATATGCAGAGCATATTAAAAAGCAATATCGCTCCTCTGCTTGTGGACCTGTCACAGTTTCGGTGATTTTAGATTTTTGGGGGCGAGCACATACTGCCAACGAGCTGTACAAAAAACTCGGGACAACAAAAATTGGTTTGTTCCGCTGGATGATGGTTTGGAGACTAAGAAAACTTCTGGGTAACAGCTGGCACATTACTTCATCTAACCGAATCGACAAGGTGATTCAGGAGCTTGATCTCGGTCATCCTGTTGCCGCAAAATTTGATAAATACTTTACCCTTCGCTTCTTTGCAAAGCCCTTATATACCTACCACTGGGTGGTGCTGACAGGATATAAAATTCAGGATGGACATATATATTTGTTTTTTCACGATCATGGCTCTCCTGGACGGAAAAGTACACTCCGGCGTGCAGCATTCGAACAAGAAGCGGGCGTTCTTCGTTTCGTTCTTCTTTCACCCAAAAAACCTCCACTTTAACAAGCGGAGGTTTTTATCAATCATTCATTTTTTTTTGAAAGCGATCAATGTCTCTGTCTGCACCAATAATGATTAAAATATCACCTAAATGAATAGGCTCGTCTGCCTGCGGCGATACAATGATTTCTTTGCTGCGCTTAATAGCTACGATATTAATGCCATAACGCGCCCGAATATCAAGATCAATTAATGTATTGCCAGAAAGCGATTCATTCGCCATAATCTCGGCAATGGAATGCTCATCAGAGAGCTCCAAATAATCCAATACATTGTTTGAAACGATGTTATTGGCAATACGACGGCCCATGTCGCGCTCCGGATGAACAACCTGATCAGCACCGATTTTGATTAGTACTTTTTCATGGTAGTCATTTTGCGCTTTAGCGGTTACTTTTTTAACACCTACTTCTTTTAACATAAGAGTCGTCAGGATACTCGACTGAATGTCATCGCCAATCGCTACAATTACATGGTCGAAGTTTCGAATGCCCAGACTTTTTAAAACAGATTCATCTGTTGTATCTGCCACTACAGCATGAGAAGCAATGGAAGTAAATTCATTGACACGATCTTCATCTTTATCAATAGCCATTACTTCCATTCCTTGTTCGCTCAATTCCCGACAAATACTGCTGCCAAATCGTCCGAGTCCAATAACAACAAATTCCTTTTTCATGATCTTCCCCCGCTGTCAACATAATATAAAAAGTTCTGCTCTGACAGTTTACCATGAACGAGCTTCCTTTGCTTTTATTTCCCCATTCACTTGCTGTCAAGCTCCCGCCTGTATAAAGCTCTGAGGACAAAGCCTATCAAAACGCACTTTATTGTATTTCATAAAAACAAAGAAAAACCGGCTCCTGCCGGTTTTTCACTTCACTTTGCATTCGTTGTTTCATCCAGCACACGATTTACCCGTTTTTCAAGCATTTTCATCCCGCTTCCGCCCGCTTGAAAGTGGCGGAGCTGACCTTCTTTATCAAAAACGTAATACGCAGGAACATATTGATTATCAAATGCTTCTGTCAGCGTATGTTCACCATCAACAAAGATAGGCTGTGTAATTTCATGCTCTGCTGCTACGGATTTAATTTGCTCTATATTCAAGTCATCCTCTGAACGAGGCATGTGTACAGCTATTACGTTTAATTTGCTTTTATAATCATCCCGAAATTTATTTACGCTCGGCATTGCTTCCTTGCACAAGTGACAGCTCACCGACCAAAAATGGATCAGTGTCGGCCTCTCGCCAATTAAATCACTTTTTGTTACTTCCCCATTCAGCCACTGAGTGGCACCATTAAGCTCTGGCATTTGTTCTCTCAATTTCATCTGTTCATACGCTCCTTTTCAATGGTATGGACACATCAGGGCCTAACGATGTGTTAGACCCTGATTGATAAAAATGTATTAAAGAGTTTTTTGACCTGGCTTCCAGTTTGCAGGGCAAAGTCCGCCAGTTTGAAGAGCTTGAAGTACACGAAGTGTCTCATCTACATCACGACCGATATTGTTATGGTTAACGACTTGATATTGAAGCTCACCTTCCGGGTTAATAATAAACAAACCTCGCAGCGCCACGCCCTGTTCTTCAATGAGAACGCCATAGTCACGTGATACAACGTGATTTGTATCGGCCGCAAGAGGGTACTTGAGGTCGCCCAGGCCGTTATCCTTACGGTCTGTTTTAATCCAGGCAAGATGAGTATGGATAGTGTCAGTGGATACACCAATTACTTCCGCATCCAAATCTTCGAATTCATCGTAGCGGTCAGAAACTGCCGTAATTTCTGTCGGGCATACGAAAGTAAAGTCCATTGGGTAGAAAAAAAGAACGGTCCATTTATCATTTTTCATATTATCCTCAAGACTTACTTTACCAAATTCTTTGTTTGCAAGTACTGCTTCCATTTCAAAGCGCGGTGCTTGTTTCCCTACCATACGATCTGCCATGAATAAAAACCTCCAAATGAATTTTTTAAATGAGAAAACGACACAAAATTCTCAAAAGCTTTATTTATCAAAAATAATGCAAGCCTTGTAAATAAATGTGTCAAATTCTTATTATAATAATTTTAATAAAGAAGTTATTATTTAAAATGGTCGATATTTGATCAATTACTGCTTCAGTTTACCACGTTTTGCCACCAGTACAAAATGATATGTCCTGTAAAAGGTGATCAGCGGGTGCCCAGATGCTCAAAGTAGCGGCGGATAAAGGAAATGGCTGTTTCGATTGCTGTTTCATCCGGATTTAATTTTGCATGATGAAGCCCATACTCTGAGCCCACACCGAGCCAGAACATAAGTCCAGGAATTTCTTTCAGCATAAAGCCAAAATCCTCTCCCGTCATGGCTTCTCTTGCCTGCACAAATTGGATATCGGCCTGCTGCATAGCGAATTGAACAAAACGGCCTGTCACTTCCGGATCATTAAATACCTGATAGTAGCCGCTGCCACAGTCGATTTCTGTTTCACAATCAAAAGCCGCTTCAATCCCTTTTAAAAGCGATTGGACCCGTGCTTTTGCTTTTACCATGGCTTCTGGTGAAAGCGTGCGGATAGTGCCTTCCAGTCTTGCATGGTCGGCGATCACGTTTTGCACAGTGCCGGCTGTCATTTTCCCTACGGTGACAACAGCACTATCAAGCGGGTCAACGTTTCGGGAAACGATAGACTGAAGCTGTGTAACAAAATAAGAGGCCGCTACAACCATATCCTTTGTTTCATGCGGATATGCCGCATGGCCGCCTTTACCGCGAATATCGATAAACAGCTCTGATGTATTCGCAAATAAAAGGCCCGGCTTTGTGGAAATCGTGCCCGCCGGATGCTCCGGTGCAATATGAAGCGCATAAATTTCATCCGGAAGCCATGCACGGAACTCTTTCGATGCCATCATCGGCTCGGCTCCTCCTGGTCCTTCTTCTGCGGGCTGAAAAATAAAAACTAAATCGTCATCAATTGGATGAGAAGCAAAATGAGTCACCACGCCAAGTGCAATGCTCATATGCAGATCATGGCCGCATGCGTGCATACGCCCTTCATGTGTTGAAGTAAATGAGAGGCCGGTCTGCTCGGTAATAGGCAGGCCATCAATATCTGTTCGCCACCCGATTGTTTTAGATGGGTTAGTCCCTTTGATTTTCACGAGAATACCTGTCCGCCACGTTTGAATTTCCATCCGCTCCTGTGGAAGTGAATGTAAATACTCGAGCAGGTAAGCCTGCGTTTTGAATTCTTGAAATCCAAGCTCTGGAATTTGATGCAAATCACGTCGAATAGCCGTAAATTGGCTCATTTCTTTTCCCCCTTTGTAGAAAAAGAACGCGCGAGCAGCTGCCCACGCGTTCTTATAATTACCGCTTTTACAGTTTGCGGAGTTCCTGCATGATTTCTGTTTTTGATTTTGTTTTATCATCGATTTGTTTGATAACACGTGCTGGTGCACCTACGGCAACAGAATAAGGCGGAATATCTTCTGTAACAATTGCACCCGCAGCTACAACGGAACCTTCACCGATGCGGCACCCTTCAAGAACTACTGCATTTGCACCGATTAAAACATTATCTTCTAAAATAACCGGCGAAGCAGAAGGCGGTTCAATAACACCAGCTAAAACAGCACCCGCACCAACATGGCAGTTTTTACCTGTTGTTGCTCGCCCGCCAAGGACAGCATTCATATCGATCATTGTACCTTCACCAACGACTGCACCAATATTGATCGAAGCACCCATCATAATCACGGCATTGTCACCGATTTCAACTTGATCGCGGATTACAACGCCAGGCTCAATACGCGCTTTAATGTTTTTCATATCTAAAAGTGGAATAGCAGAGTTGCGGCGGTCATTTTCTACTACGTAATCAGTGATTTTATCCTTGTTTTGCTCAAGTGCTTCAGACACTTCCGCCCATTCTCCAAACACCACGACAGAATTTCCTTGACCAAATACCTTCGCCGATTCACCGAAGTTAATTCCTTCAACTTCTCCGTTTACATATACTTTTACCGGTGTTGATTTTGTACTGTTTCCAATAAAAGCGATAATTTCGTGTGCATCCATCATTTTCATAAGTATGTATTCCTCCTGGTCAATCTGTTTTTTCTGCTATAACTTTATCAAAGCAGCGCTACTTTCACAAGCGATTTTCTTCCGATTGTGCCATAAAAAGCTCAATCGTTTCGACAAATGCCTGTACCTGCCGAAGTTCAAAAGCGGCATCATAGCCAAGCAACCACGTGTCACGGCGGATTGGCTCGCCTTCCCGGTCATGAAGTGGCGTCTGGAACATGTCGTGTTCATGATTAGCCAATGTAATAGCCGGTAAAATGGCATATCCAAGTCCATTGAATGCCATTTGCCGACAGGTTTCGATTTGATCTACTACAATTGAGCGCTTTGGTGCCATATGAAAACGGCTGTGCCACCATTCCTGTATTTCCTGATAATAGCTTGAATCACTTTTAAATTGAATAAACGGCTTGTCGGTCGAAAGCACATCCTCCACATTCTGAATATCTTTATCGACTAAATAAAGCGGATCTTCAAACAAGTGAATTTTTCGCCCTTTCCATTCCGGCGTCCCGCGTATAATCCCAACATGTACATCCCCTTCGTAAAGTGCTTTGACAATTTCGCTGCTCCAGCCGGTAATCAGCTGAATTTTGGCATGAGGGTAACGTTCTACATACAGCTTCAGCACTTTTGGCAGCCAGTTCTGCCCAACAATAGTCGCGCAGGCAATTTTTAGCGTCCCATGCACTTGCGGTTCAAGCAGCTGCAGCTCCTCCAGAAGACGCTCCCTTTTCTCCAGCGTTTCTTTCGCATATTCGACAATCCGCTCGCCGGCCGGTGTTAAAGACAGACCTTTCGTTGACCGGTTAAAAATTTTAACTGCCCACTCTTTTTCAACAGTCTGCAGACGCTGAGAAAGAGCAGGCTGTGAAACAAAAAGCCGCTCCGCTGCTTTTCGCATATTCATCTCTTCGGCAAGAACTGTCAGCAGCCGAAATTCAGAAACAGACATTTCGTCACTCTCCTTTTTTTAAAAATAGGAGCAAAATAAATGAAAGTACAGCAAACAAAAAAACCACAAAATATACAGCATGAAGAGAAGTGGTGAGCCCTTGTCCCAAAACCGCACGGGCAGAAGCCGTTATATCCCCTTCGCCGCCCAGAAGTTCATTCACGGAATTAACCGTTAGATTATCTGCACCATTTCTATCTGCTAAATAAGTAGATAACTGACTGTTTAATACACCACCCAGCAGGGCGGCGCCAATTGCATTTCCGATGTTTCTCATAAACATATTCGAGGCAGTGGCAGCGCCTCTTTCATGCCAGTCAACTGCATTTTGAATAGAAATAATAAAAGCAGTCGATGTCAGCCCCATCCCTACTCCCGTTACAAAAGAGGACGCAGCTGCCCACCATGGACCTAAATCCGGCTTCATAAACATAAACATTAAACCGCCAGCTAAAAGCGCTATACCGCCAATTAATGTGGTAGCCCGGTAGCCAATTGAATGAAGAAGACGACCGGACAGAGACGAGGCGATCGGCCAGCCGATTGACATGGCCGTTAATGTAAATCCAGCTGTTGTTGCACTTTTCCCCATGACACCTTGTACATATGTCGGTAAAAAGGAAGAAATGCCAATCAGCATAATGCCGGTCGTTAACGATACAAGGTTCGCAATTAAAATTGGACGCACTTTCCATAAATGAAAAGGCACAATAGGCGACGGCGTACGGCGTTCATGCAGAGCAAAAAAACAAAAAGAGATGGCTCCAAGTGTAAGCAGCAAACCTGTATGAGCTGTTTTTCCTGCTTCTACCAGCCAGTACATGAATGTAGAAATTCCCACCAAAAACAGGACTGTTCCTATATAATCAATATTCGGCTTTTTCTTTTCTACCTTTTCATGTAAATAAAGACCAAGCATGACCATCGAAATGATGCCAAGAGGCACATTAACCCAGAATACCCATCGCCAGGATACATATTCTACAAGCAACCCGCCAAGCGCTGGTCCGGAAACAGCGGATATTCCCCATACACTCGATAAATAACCTTGTATATGGGCGCGTTCCTCCTTAGAGTAAATATCGCCAACAATTGTCGTTGCGATCGGCATAACCGCGCCGGCCCCTATTCCTTGAATGAAACGAAACAAAATCATTTGCTGCATCGAGCCGGCCAGCCCGCACAAAATAGAACCGATTAAAAAAATCGCAATACCGGCAAATAATACAGGACGCCGGCCGAAAATGTCAGAAAGCTTACCATAAATCAAAACCGTGGCTGCATTCATTAATAAATAAGCGGAAAACACCCAGCTGTACAGCGAAAATCCACCTAATTCCGCTACAATATCAGGCATTGCAGTCGATACAATTGTTGCTTCTATGGCCCCCATAAACATGGCCAGCATAACAGCTGCTAAAACAAGAGGCCGCTTTGTTTGTTTTTGTTTCAAGCCTTCCACCTCAAATTCAATAAAAAAAATCCGCCGCCTGGCGGATCTTTAATTTAATCCATCAACATAATAATTTAATTGTTTTAAAATGACCCGTCTTGTTAATATACCCTCAAAATGCCCTTCCTCATCAGTTACACATAAAAAAGGATGATTAATAAGCTGCCCAAGCGCTTTACGGAAATGATCATGAACGGTTAAAGCTGGTTTATCCACGGCCATAACATCTTCCACCTTCAATTCTTCGAGCCGTTCAAATTCAATGCGTTCAAGACCGAGAAGCGCTTCCGTAATCATCGGAATGCTAATCAGCCCTTCAAGACGATATTTTGTATCCAAAACGGGAATGGCTGTATAACCGCTTTTTGTCAGAACGAGCAATGCGTGTTCAAGACTGTTTCCTCGTTGGACAAATGCAACTTTTTCTCCCGGAATAATATAATCCATGATATTTGTCTGCAGTACGTCTTTGTTTCTGAAGGAAATCATCAGTGTTCTCCTTTTTTGTTTTGTAAGCGCTTTACTTACCTTCCATTATAGCAAAACATTCTGGGCTTCTACCAGAGAAACGAGCCGTTCTTCTTCAAAAAGATCCGGCCCTGGCCGCCAGCTGTTATCCTTGCGCTTCCTGCTTTGCTTCTTGAAGAAGTTCAAAAATTTCAATTGCTGTCATATCAATATCGTCAAAAGGATATTTGCTTCCTTTTCCATCTTTATCATATACTTCTAATTCGAATGTATCTTTGTTTGGAAAATATTTTACCTGGCAGAGTGTTTTTCCATTTAATTCAAACAAACGCTGTTGCACTTCTCCCTGCTCTCCGCCCTCCTGCAGTGACTTTAAGCGTTGTACGATTCCAACTAATTGTGACATATATTGTCGACCCCTTTCTTTCATTATCCATTTAGTAAGCACAAGAAATATACCATACATCCCTGCTTTAATCCAATATTTTTGCCCTGTTTTTTGAGAGTCAAATAATAAAAAAGACGCTAAAATCAGCGCCCTTATACCCACACCATCTCAATCATTCCAAGAAATGCGACACATACGGTTACAGGGAGCCGGATGAGCTTAATTCGCTGTGCGGATACTGGCGGGCCTGCTGCCCTGTTTTTGCATCAGAAAGGCCTGCTGTTTCTCATTCCTTCAGCAGCTCAAAGCGGTCCACCAGGAGCCTCCTTACGACAGAATCCCGATGCTCCCAGGCGTCTTCATTACTCCAGGATATTTCGATTTTACCCCGATTTGTTCCAGTTCATACGTTAATACAGCAGTCCATCCTGATCGTACAAATACTCATAAGGAATATCAAAAAACAAATACTCATGTTCATTCACCGGGCAGGAAAATGTCCGAATGGTTTCTCCTGTCTCAATATCATTGTATAAATCAGAGATTAAACCGCCGCCATTTTTATTCATTCGAACGATATTCTCAAGAAAATAAGGGCGCCAACTCCAATTCTTATTTAAGTATTCCGGCTGAAAAATCCATCGCCCATCTTTTTTAAAATAGTTAGGTGTTAATTCAAATCCGTTTTCGTCACAAATATACAAACGAAAACACATTTCATCAAATTCCTGGGCAATATCTTCAAGCAGCTTTTCTTTTGAAACCGATTTTGATTTAGCAATTATGGCACTTAGTCCGCTTTCCAATTGATCGGCCAGTGCGTATACGCTGCTTAAAGCCTGCTTTTCATACGTAATAAACCGGCTGCACTTTTCCCGCAGCATTTCTTTCTGCCCATCCGGCTGAGCAAACTCAGGCGATGGTTCTGATAGATAAAAGCCCTGGTAATAACGTCCGCCATTTTTCCATGCGTATTGAAGCTGATACTCTGCTTCGACCGTTTCAAACAAAAGCGATGCACCAAGTTTGCGGGCAAACATGGAAAGAGAGTAAACAATGTTTTTATAGGATTGATCACTGGCGTCTTTACGAAGCGCACGCAGGCTTATTTTTAAAATGTCCGGTGACGATCCGGCAAAGTGGCGGATATCTCCATCAACTTCTCCAATGTGGTCGACTGCCAGCCGAATCCCCAGTGTCTTATAATAGCGCAGAACATTATCAAGCGATTTGCTGTAATCTGCTTCTGAGATTTCCAGTACGATCTGCTCGTATTTCAATCCTCTTTCAGCATATTCATCCAGGATAGCCAGAAAAGATTCACCGTAATCTTCAAGCAGACCGGCAGCCCGGCGGTTTACAAACAGCATTTCCGTTCTTTCTGCTTTCAAAAAGGCATCCAGTGCTTTTCTAAGAATCACGTCCTCTACTTCACGACGGTAGTCATCCGGTGTATCCTCATCATGAAAAAATTGCCCGAGACTGTGGATAGCCTCTCCTTCTATGTAACGCCCTAGCACTTCATATCCAATAATTTTATGTTCGTCAGCACTGAAGATCGGCTGGTAATATGGTACGACACAATCCAGATTACTCATAATTTCCAATACATCCATGAATAAACCCCCTATTCCGTCCAATCGTCTATTATTATACATGACTTTTACTCATTATGCTGTAATTAGAAAAAACCTGGCACATGATGGCGCCAGGTTAAATCGTATGCCGGCGGGCAAAATCGACGAAGCGAAATTTGTCCGGCCGGTGTCTGGACTCTGTGTACTGGAAGAGGTTCGCATTATCTAAATAAACGTAATTGCGTACGACTACAATATAGGAAAAACCATTCATATGAAGAAGCGAGAGATCTTCTTTTGTACATGGTTCGACCGTTATTTCTTTTCGGGCAAAACTGATAGTTAAATCAAGCTCTTTCTCAAGATATGCGTAAATGGACTGTTCACATATTTCCCTTGTTAGAGTAGGGACATTCTTTTTGAGTAAGAAATCTTTGTCTAAAATAATACGTTCTTCGTTAAACACACGTGTGCGGGTTACTTTCCAAATATCCTCTTTTGCACTGCATTGAAGCTGGTGCTGTAAATAAGGCTCCGGTCGAATTAACGTAAGCTCTTCTACGTTTGTATAAATAGTTCCGCTCAGCCCTTCCGCCAGCTCCTTGAAACTGACAAGCCCGGAAAAAGGAAAGCTCGCCCGGCTCGTGTCAAGAACGACAGAGCCTTTGCCGCGCAGCTTTTGAATGTACCCGTTTTGAGAAAGAAGGGTCAGCGCTTTTCGAATCGTTTCTCTCGATGTTTCATAGCTGGCGGCCAATTCATGCTCTGAGGGAATCAATTCCCCGGGCTGAAACACACCCTGCTTCATTTTTTCAGCCAGTTCTTCATAAATGCGTTTGTATTTGTTTGTTTTCATATTCGTTCACCTGTATGCTGTCATTCCTTCCACTATAGCATAAAATGGATTAGTTAAACAGGCGGTATACGGTGCTTTCATAGGGTGTTAATGTCCAGTCTGAAAGATTAAAAGGCACCTGCTCTTCATTTGAGAGGACAAGTGAAGAATTTTTACCTTTTAATTCTTCCGGTACAATAAACGGTACAGGCCGCCCATAAAAATTATTTACAACCAGCCACGCTTCATCTTTGTACTCCCTTAGATAAACAAACAGCTCAGGGTGATCAGCCATTAGCAGCCGGTAGCTTCCTTCTCGGAGAAGCTCTTCCTTTTTCCGCAGTTTAATCAGTGCCTGATAATGATAAAAAAGAGAATCGTTGTCTTGCTTTGCTTTTTCTACATTGATGTCTTTAAAGTTACTGGCAGTTTCAATCCATGGCGTGCCGCTTGTAAACCCGGCATTTTTTTCTCCATTCCATTGAACAGGTGTCCGGCTGTTATCGCGTGATTTTTGTTTTAAAATTGTCATAACATCTTCTTCTGCCATTCCCTGCTCACGCATTTCCGTGTACATATTTAACGATTCTACATCGCGGTACTGCTCAATCCGTGCAAAATGGGGATTTGTCATTCCAATTTCTTCGCCTTGATAAATATAAGGTGTCCCCTTCATAAGGTGGATTACGTTTGCCAGCATTTTCCCTGACTTCACCCGGTATTCTCCATCATTTCCGTACCGGCTTACAATTCGCGGCTGGTCATGGTTACACCAAAACAGAGCATTCCAGCCTTCGCCTTTATCCATTTCCTGCTGCCAGTCTGACATGATCCCTTTTAGCCATAAAAAGTCAAACGGAGCCGCTGTCCATTTTTCTCCCCCTGGATAATCTGCTTTTAAATGATGAAAGTTAAATGTCATTGCCAGTTCATGTGAATCCGGATGAGAATAACGGATACAGTGCTCGATTGTTGTAGAAGACATTTCGCCTACTGTTAATAGATCATACCGTGAAAATACCTGGTCGTTCATTTCACGCAAAAACTCGTGAACCCGGGGACCATCGGTGTAAAAGCGACGGCCATCTCCCTCAAAATCATCAGGAAATGATTGATCTTTAGAAATAAGGTTAATAACATCCAGACGAAAGCCGTCAATACCTTTTCGAAGCCAAAAATGCATCATGTCATACAGATCACGGCGGACTTGCTCGTTTTCCCAGTTTAAATCTGCCTGGGTCCGGTCAAATAAATGCAAATAGTACTGGCCGCGCTTTTCATCATATGCCCATGCTGATCCGCCGAATTTTGATTTCCAGTTGTTTGGCGGTCCCCCGTCTACCCCGTCTCTCCAAATATAGTAGTCCCGGTACCGGCCATTCGATTCTCTCGATTGCTGAAACCATTTATGCTCAGTAGACGTGTGATTCACAACGAGATCCATGACAATTTTTATCTGCCGGCTATGAGCCTTCTCGAGCAGCTCTTCAACGTCATCCATCGTTCCATAGTCAGGATTAACTGTATAATAATCGCTAATGTCATAGCCGTTATCCTTTTGCGGTGACGCGTAAATTGGTGTCAGCCACAACACGTCTACACCAAGCTCCTTTAAATAATCCAGCTTTTCAATAATTCCCTGGATATCACCTGTTCCACTGCCGGTTGTATCATTAAAGCTTTTTGGGTAAATCTGGTAAACAACACTCTTTTTCCACCATTGTTCTTTCATCATGTGAACCTCCTAATAGAAAAAAGGGCAAAGGTGCCCTTTATTTTTGTTTCGCAAATCGTGAAAAGATAAACGTCAAAATGATTGGCAGTACAATCACAATCATCATACCGATTAAAAAGGATGTCATTCCTTTACTGATAACAAGAAAGCCAGGAATGCCTCCAACGCCAATTGTACTAGCAAGTACACCATTTACCGATATGAACATACCAGCAATCGCTGAACTGATCATCGCTGCAATAAAAGCGTAGCGAAAACGGAGATTTACCCCAAATATAGCCGGCTCCGTTACACCGAGAAATGCAGACAGTGCGGATGTATAAGAAAGTCCTTTTAAACGGTCTTCTTTTGCTAAAAAACCGATAGTCAAAGCGGCTGCACCCTGTGCAATGTTAGAAAGCGCCAGCATTGGCCATAGAAACGTGCCGCCAAGCTGGGAGCCAACCAGCTGTAAATCTACCGCTAAGAAAGTATGGTGCATCCCTGTAATCACCAGGACACTGTACAAGCCTCCGTATATTAAACCGCCTAAAAGCGGTACTGTATCAAAAATATAAATCACAGCATCTGTAATAGCGTTTCCAACAATAAACATAACCGGTCCAATTAAAATGAAAGCGGCAAAACCGGTAATAAGGAGAGCGAGCGGCGCTACAACGAGCAGCTGAATACCTTCTGGAACTCTTTTTGTTAAGAAAACTTCAATTTTGGCCAGTAAGTAGGAAGCAAACAAAACAGGAAGTACCTGCCCCTGGTAACCGATTTTCTCAACTGTCATACCCATAATATTCCATGTAGGAATTTCTCCTGCTTTTTCTGCTTCCCCGTACGCCCATGCGTTTAATAAATCAGGATGGACGAGGATTAAACCCAGCACAATCCCTAAAAGAGGGCTACCGCCAAAACGCTTCACCGCTGACCAGCCGATCAAAGCTGGCAAAAAGGTAAACGCTGTATTCGCAATTAAATTAATAATACTAGCAATGTCCGCCCACTGAGGATATCGTTCAATTAATGATTCCTCAAAAAAGATACCGGGACCCGTTAAAATATTATTCAGTCCGAGTAGCAAGCCGGCTGTTACAATGGCCGGTAAAATGGGTATAAAAATATCAGCTAATGTTTTAATTGCCCGCTGCAGCGGATTTAAATTCGATTCTGATGCTTTTTTCACATCATCTTTGGAAGACTCTCCAATACCGGTTTGATCAACCAGATCTTGATACACCTTGTTAACGGTACCCTGGCCGATCACAACCTGATACTGTCCGTTAGCGGCAAAAGATCCTTTGACTACATCAATTTGTTCTAGTTTTTCTGTATCGACTTTGCTTTCATCTTTTAATGCAAAACGCAGCCGTGTTACACAATGTGTAGCTGCACTAATATTATCACGTCCGCCGACTGCCTCTACAATCTGCTCCGCCTGCTTTGAATATGCACCCATCGTTACCAACCTCCTAATCTTGTATATACATCTAAATAAAACTTTATCACTTGTATATACATGTTGTCAACGAATAAGGAAGCGATTTCAAAAAAAAAAAAAAAAAAACAGCGGTTATCGCTGCTTTAAAAAGGAAATCGGTTCAGCCATTGGCCGCCGTCTATTGTAATACACTCTCCATTTATATAGGAAGCTTCTTTAGAAGCTAAAAAAACAGCAAGAGAGGCAATCTCCTCGGGCGTGCCAAGCCGTCCCAGCGGCACACTGTCGACTGTCCGTTTAGCTGCTTCCGGTGACTCCCACAGTTTTTCTGCCCCTCCTGTCCGCTCAATTGGGCCAGGAGCAATCGCGTTCACTCGTATTCCATATTGATGGCCCCACTCCACGGCGAGAGTACGGGTAAGAGAGAGTACACCTGCTTTAGCAGCGGCTGAATGCACAACACCCGCTCCTGCATTCCATGCATAAGTGGCTGCTATGTTAATGATTAAGCCGCTTCTTTTTTGTTTGATCCAGTAGTTTCCTATAGCCTGTGAACAGTAAAATGTTCCATTTAATACGATATCAATAACGGACTTCCATCCATTCGGTGTCAGCTGTTCCGCTGGACAAATGAAATTTCCAGCTGCATTGTTAATGAATACATCGATTGAACCAAATGCAAAATGTGCCTTTTCGATCAATTTAACAGCTTCTTCAGGCTGGCGTACATCCATAGCAAAAGTTAAGAACCGGCTGTTTTCTCCGCTGATCTCCTGTTGAGCCGCTCTTAACTTTGCTTCATCACGTCCGCAAATCATGACATTGGCCCCTTTATCGAAAAAACACTGAGCCATATATTTTCCCATCCCACTCGATCCACCTGTGATAATCACTGTTTGTCTTGTCATACGTACCTCCCCTTTAAATATTGAATGACTATTCATTCATTTCTTTATTATGAAAAAAGAAATCCGCAATATATACGGATCTCCTCTCACAATTATTCTTCGTCTTCCTGTATTTGATAAACAGTCTGTAAACATTGAAGCTGACTGTCAATATAAACATCTTCTTTTTCGTGAGCTACGTAATGGTAATTTCCTTCATTATCCTGATAACGTGCTTTTGCATTATCTGATAACTGCAGAGAAAGAAAATCAGTCAGCCTGTTTTTTAAGGAGGCGTCTAAAATAGGAAATAAAATTTCAACCCGCTTAATCATATTACGTGTCATCATATCAGCTGATGAAAGGTAAATATGACGCTCACCATTATGATGGAAATAATAAATGCGGCTGTGCTCTAGAAAACGGCCGACGATACTGATTACCCGAATGTTTTCACTTACCCCTGGAATTCCCGGACGCATGCAGCAAATACCACGGATAATACAGTCAATTTGAACACCTGCGTTAGATGCTTCATATAATTTCATAATCAGTCGTTTGTCAGTCAAGGAATTCATCTTTGCAATAATTCGTCCATTTCCATACTTTTTATGGATATCAATTTCCTGATCAATTAATTTAATAAAAGCATCTTGAATATCAAATGGAGCCACAACTAAATGATTGTATTTTGGTTTGTCCATATAGCCGCTTAAATAATTAAAAAAATTAGTTGCATCTACACCAAACTCTTTTTTAGAGGTAATTAACCCATGGTCGGTATAAAGCTTTGCTGTGGCATCGTTGTAATTACCCGTTCCAAGATGAACAAACCGTTCAATCTGACCTGCCCGCTTCCGGACTACAAGCGTGATTTTACTGTGTGTTTTTAAATTGTGCATCCCATATATAACATGACATCCTGCTTTTTCCAGTTCCTTTGCCCACTGAACGTTATTTTCTTCATCAAACCGCGCTTTTAACTCGACGAGAACGGTCACTTGTTTTCCTTTTTCCGCTGCACGCTTAAGTGACTCAATAATAGGTGAGTCGCCGCTTACCCGATAAAGAGTCATTTTAATGGCTAAAACAAGTGGATCGTCCGCTGCCTGTGAAATAAAATCAACGACAGGCTCAAAGGACTCGTATGGATGGTAAAAAAGCACATCCTGCTGCAGCGCCTTTTCAAAAATATCTTCCCGCGAAGACAAATCAAGCGGCAGCTGAGGAATAAAAGTTTCATAGGTGAGCCCTTCACGTAGAGTACTTAGCTTTTTCGTAAAAGGAAATAAAAAAGTCAAATCGATCGGTCCATCAATTTCGTACACATCTTTAAAATGAATTTCAAGCTCTTCCAGCAAATAATCCAGTACATCCTGATCTAAATCCTGCGATTTAATTTCAAGCCGGACCGCCGCTCCCCATTTTCGTTTTTTCAATTCTTTTTCAATTTCAAGAAGTAAATCACGGGCGCCTTCTTCATGAATTTCCATATCTGCATTTCGTGTGATCCGAAATGTATTCACATTTTTCACTACATATCCCTGGAAGATACGGTCAATAAAATATTCCAATACATCCTCTAGTAAAACGAATGTGCCGCCTTCCTCCGATGGCACTTCAATTGTACGGTCGAGCACTCCTGGTACCTGGACAATCGCTACACGATCCCTTTCCGCCTCTGGCTCGTCATTTTCAAGCATTACAACAAGATTAAGAGATTTGTTCAACAGCATAGGAAAAGGACGATAAGCATCAATCGCCATTGGTGTCAGGACGGGAAACACTTCGTTGTCAAAATAATCAAGCAAAAATTGCTGCTGCTCGTGGTCCAAATCCGCCGGCTTTTTTAAGGAGAAACCTTCTTCTTCAAGCGCTGGAAGAATTTCTTCCCGTAATACTCTGTTTTGGGTATCTACCAGCTCATGTGCTTTAATGCTGATTCGATTCAGCTGCTGCTTCGGTGTCAGTCCCGCTTTGTTTTCCGGCTTATTAAAGCCTGCTTTCACTTGATCCTTTAAGCCAGCTACCCTTACCATAAAAAATTCATCTAAGTTAGAGCTGAAGATGGCCAAAAATTTCATACGTTCGAGCAGAGGATTATTTAAATCCGATGATTCCTCCAACACACGTTTGTTAAAGTTAAGCCAGCTTAATTCTCGATTATTGTAATATCTCGGATTCGCTAAATCAATTGCTGTCTGCATGCTCATCGGACTCCCTCGTTTCAGTTTTCTTTTATTTGTTTAAATTCTATCTTAATCGCCGTCTGCAAGGCCTTTTCTAAATGGCGCTTTTGTTTATCGCTTTGGTAGCGCTCAGCAAGCTCGCTGCCCTCGCAATAAACCGTAATGACAATGTGATCATGTTTTCTTTTAATGCTTAAATCGCTGACAATGCTTCGCTTTGAACTGTTTAAACTAAAACAAAGCTTAAGCAGTGCACCATACTCACGCATCTTTTGAATTTCATCTTTTGAAAACCAGCCGTCAAATTGTTCCAGATACTGCTTGAGTGTCGAGTTATTTGTAAATGAAGCGATCAAGGAAATGTATGCTTTTTCCCAATGGGTAAAACCATCAAACATGGAATTGAGCAGCAGATAAAAAGTATGACGGCTTTTTGAGCTTGATGAAATGTACTCACCAAGGTAAAACAGGGCTGCTGCTTGTTCAATCAAAAAGCGCTCTCTGTCGGTTACCTTCAGAACCTGTTCCTGCTCAAAGCCGCGAAGCATATTTTTCGTGAGCTTCATCATCTGATAATGATGATTTTCATCATGGCCATAAACAGTCAGCAGCCGCTTTACGCCGTTTTGTTTTACATCCTCTGCAGTGTCCCACGTACCGTTTTTTGCCCGCTCCAGCATGATTCCATCCCGGAGTCCTCTTGAGCTGACAAACATCCCCTTTGCTTTTGTATGTATAGTCAGCTGATAAAACACTTCAATAGCCGGTAAAATCAAATCAGCACGCTCGTTTGAAAGACCATCGACTTTTTCAAATTCACTGTACGAAAGAGGAGAAAGCTCCGTGCGCAGCTGTTCCAGTGCTTCTGTCGATAATTCATACCCGTGAACACCAAGTGGTGGATAACTTTCTTTTAACTGCTGGACATTGGCTAAATTCCGCGCGCTGCCCCCAATGGCTGTAATCATGCCGCCTGGTGCTTCATCAAGCCAATCAAACTTTTCAAGCTCCTGTCGAATAAATTCAGCCATTTTCTTTTGCTCTTTCGGCTTTATCCGGTCATCTGAGATAAACTGTTCTTTAAGTGAAACAACTCCAAAAGGAAAGCTGAAAAAATGTACCAATTTTCTGTTTTTAAAAAGCGTAATTTCCGTACTGCCCCCGCCAATATCGATCGTCAATCCATGATCAGCCGGCATCGTTTTCAGTACAGCAGACAGTCCATAAGAAGCTTCTTCTTCTCCTGATAACAGACGAATGTGAAAACCTGTTTCCTCTTTCACCTTTTGAATAATCGCTTCCCGGTTCGATGCTTGCCTTACCGCTGCAGTCGCAGTACATTCCACCTCGGTTACTCCGTAGTAATTGAGCACTTCTTTAAAGTTGCGCAATGCTTCAAGCAGCAGCCGTACCCCTTCATCACTCATCTCACTTTTTTCATTTAAAAAGCGCCGCAATCTAAGAGGAGCTTTTACATTTCGAAATTCCTCTATGGCTGATCCTTGTTCTTTATATAAAACCAGACGGACTGTATTTGATCCGATGTCGATAATACCTGTTTTGTTTTGCATCACAGTAATTCCCGCTTTCTTTTTTATTCATTTTTCCCTTTAATATACCATGCAAACCATGAGGAATGCTTCCAAATCACGGTTAAACAGTATATAATGAGAGAAAATGAGCACGAAAGGAGTCACTACATTGAGCAAAAAATCTGAACCCTTCACCGAACCTTCATCTGAAGAGACCCTCGCCAAAGCCATTTTCACGGTTAACCGCCATGCAAAAACGGCTACAAACCCGAAATATCTATATGCGCTGAAAAAATGCGCCCTCCTGAAGATGATCAAGGAAGGCAAAGCAGAAAAAAAAGGCCTTCATTTTTCCCGAAATCCTAAAAACAGCCGACAGCAGTCTGATGTGCTTGTTTCATGCGGCGAGTATACGTTTCATATGCCGCCATGCAAAGAAGACTTTACTTTACTGCCACATCTGGGACGATTAAGCGAACAAATACGCAATCCCCGCTGTTCAATGGGGCTGTCTAGAGCGAAAAATATTTTAGAAGCGTATACCGGCATGAAAGAAAAACAGTCAAAGCCGCCCGGACAGAAAAAGTACACAAAGCCTATATTTAAACCGCTCGGCCAATCATACTAAGAAGGAAAAGGACGCCGCTGACAAGCAAGCGTCCTTTCTTTTATAGGGCAAGTTCATCAATACACTGAACAAGGCGGGCAATTTCTGGTTTGCTCACCTGTGCATCAGCGCCTACACCTGTGCCCTTGTGACGAAGCTCATCGGTAATTAAAGACGAGAAAATAACCACTGGAAGTTTTTTCAAAACCGGATGATCTTTTATCCGTCTTGTTAAATGATGACCGTCCATTTGCGGCATCTCAATATCTGTAACCAGCAGCTGCACTTTCTGAAATGTATTTTCCTGCTCAACTGTAGATTCTAAATAGTCGAAAGCAAGCTGTCCGTTTTCGAAGAAATCAATCCGGTCATAACCAGCTTCCACCAATGTATCATGAAGCAGCTTGCGGAGCAGCGGTGAATCTTCTGCTACGATAATTTGTTTTTCAGAGCGTTCACGCTTGCCCAAGCTTCGAATTTGATCAACGTGAATACCCGAGTGAGGGTTAATATCGACAACAATTTTTTCAAAATCAATCAGTAAAATCATTGTTTCATTAATTTTAATGACGCCAATAATTTGATTGTCGCCTCCCTGGTACATTTCAGACGGCTTTTCAATATCGTTCCAGGAAATACGATGAATACGTGTTACATTTTGAACGTGAAAAACAACTTTTTGCTGGTTAAATTCCGTTACAATGTATTTATCGTTATGATCATTTTGAGACGGCTGCAAACCAAGCACTTTTGCCATGTCAATAACCGGCAGTACCTCACCGCGTAATTGAATGATCCCTTCAATATGGGAATGCGCATGCGGGATAAAGGTAATAGGCATTGGCTGGATAATTTCTTTTACTTTCATGACATTAATACCGTATTTATTGCCCTGAACCTCAAACTCTACAATTTCAAGTTCATTGGTACCAGATTCAAGTAAAATTCCATAATCATTTGTCATAAGTCATAAGTCCCCTTACTTTTTTATTTTACTATATCACGAATAAAAAGATTGTCGATGTTTGAAAAGTTTATAATTCTTTAATATTCATTTAAAAAATTTACATTATAATAACATTAGATAAGAAAAAAGGTGGTTTACAAATGGAACATAGATTAAACACACGCGTAAAAGATATTGAAATTTCTGGAATTAGGAAATTTTTCAACCTGGTCGGCACACAAGAGGGCATGATCTCTCTTACGATTGGTCAGCCGGATTTTCATACGCCTGAACATGTAAAAGAAGCTGGGATTCGGGCTATTCAGGAAAATGCAACCGTGTATACACCCAACAGCGGGCTGGCGGAGCTGAAAGAAGCTGCCGCACACTTTTATCAGAAAAAGTATGGCGTTTCTTACCAAGCAGACACAGAAGTAATTGTAACGGTAGGCGCCAGTCAGGCGATTGATATTGCACTGCGGGCTGCCCTTGAACCGGGTGATGAGGTCATTCTGCCAGGCCCCGTTTATCCGGGCTATGAACCCATTATTCATTTGTGCGGCGCCAAAACCGTAATGGTTAACGTAACAGATAATCACTTCCGTATGACAGCAGATCGTATTCAACCATACATAACGTCAAAAACAAAAGTCATTGTGCTACCGTATCCGTCGAATCCTACCGGCGTAAGCTTAACTGAGCAGGAACTTAAAGATATTGCAGCGCTTGCGAAAAAACATGAGGTTTTTATTTTGGCGGACGAAATTTACAGTGAAATCGTGTACGAGCAGCCTCACGTTTCCATTGCCTCTTTTTTGCCGGAACAAACCATTGTCGTAAATGGCTTGTCCAAATCACACGCAATGACTGGCTGGCGAATTGGACTCCTGTTCGCTCCTGAAATCATCGCTCAGCATATTCTCAAGGTGCATCAGTACAACGTTTCTTGCGCTTCTTCTGTTTCACAAAAAGCAGCGGTCGCCGCCCTGACGGATGGAATAGATGATGCACTCCCTATGCGCAGTGCATATCAAAAGCGCCGGGATCTAACTTTCGAGAAACTGCAGGAGCTCGGCTTGGAAACAGTTAAGCCTGATGGAGCCTTTTACTTTTTTGTTAAATTGCCTGCTTCTTATATCGGCTCTTCTTTTGACTTTTGTTTAACTCTAGCTCAAAAATATAAAGTAGCGGTTGTACCCGGCAGTGCTTTCTCTGATGCGGGAGAAGGCTGGTTCCGATTATCTTATGCGTGCAGTATTGAGGAAATTGAAGAAGGACTGCGGCGGATCGGGCAATTTTTAAACACACTTTAATAGAGAAAGCAGAAGCTGTGATGCAGCTTCTGCTTTTTTTCACAAAAAAGGCCCGGGCAGCGTTCGCCCGGGCAAAAAGTGAGAGAAATGGAGAATGAAAAACTGGTTACGCTAGTATTATTCCCGCTTTTTCTCTTTTTACACCTTTTTTATGAATTTTTTTTAATCGCATTTACAAGCTCTACAACTTCTTCAGCTGTTGACATTTGGACCGCTTTTGCTGCCAGCTCTTCCATGTCTGCTTTTGATAAATGCTTCATTTGTGCACGCGCTTTTAGAATAGATGTGGCACTCATTGAGAACTCATCAAGGCCCAGACCTAAAAGTAATGGAATAGCTGTTTCGTCTCCGGCCATTTCGCCACACATGCCAGCCCATTTACCTTCTTTATGCGCCGCTTCAATCACCATTTTCACAAGGCGCAGGATAGACGGATTGTATGGCTGGTACAGATATGATACGCGTTCATTCATACGGTCTGCCGCCATTGTATATTGAATCAAGTCGTTTGTGCCGATTGAGAAAAAGTCTACTTCTTTTGCGAACAAATCAGCAATAACAGCTGTTGATGGAATTTCTACCATGATGCCAAGCTCGATGTTTTCTGCAACACTTACGCCTTCTGCTTCAAGCTTTGCACGCTCTTCTAACAGAACCGCTTTCGCCTGACGGAATTCATTGACTGTTGCAATCATCGGGAACATAATTTTTAAGTTGCCATGAACGCTTGCACGAAGCAGGGCACGAAGCTGCGTGCGGAAAATGTCCTGCTCTTCCAGGCAAAGACGGATCGCACGGAAGCCAAGGAATGGGTTCATTTCATGCGGCAGATTTAAATATGGAAGCTCTTTATCGCCGCCAATATCCAATGTGCGTACAACAACAGGCTTGCCTTCCATACCTTCTAAAACCGCTTTATAGGATTCAAACTGCTCTTCTTCTGTAGGCAGGTTGTCGCGGCCCATGTATAAAAATTCTGTCCGGTAAAGGCCAACACCTTCTCCGCCGTTTGCTTTTACCCCTTCAAGATCTGCAGGTGTACCGATGTTTGCGGCAAGCTCAACATGGCGGCCATCAGCTGTAACAGTTTCTTCATTTACAAGCTTTGCCCATTCCGCTTTTTGCTGTGCATATGCTTCTGCGCGTTTTTTGTATTCTGCTGCCACTTCTTCTGTCGGGTTAATATGCACTTCCCCTTGAAGACCATCAATGATAATTAAATCACCGTTTTGAATATCCGCTGTTGCATTTTTCGTTCCAACAACCGCTGGGATTTCCAATGAACGCGCCATGATTGCAGAGTGGGATGTGCGTCCGCCGATATCCGTCGTAAATCCTTTTACAAATTCACGGTTTAGCTGAGCTGTCATAGAAGGCGTTAAATCCTCCGCTACGACCACTACTTCTTCTGCAATCAAAGCAGGCGCTGGAAGCTCTACACCAAGAAGCGCTGCTAACACACGTTTTGTTACGTCTTTAATGTCTGCCGCACGCTCTTTCATGTATTCATTATCCATCGCTTCAAACATGCCGATGAACATATTGGCTGTTTCTTGAAGTGCATATTCTGCATTTACAGATTCAGATTTAATTTTATCTTCAATTGGTCCAGTAAGTTCCGGATCGTTTAACACAAGCAGGTGAGCTTCGAAAATAGCGGCTTTGTCGTCCCCTAAATCTTTGCGTGCTTTTTCTTTGATCACTTCAAGCTCTGCTTCTGATTTTTTCAGTGCTGCGCGAAAACGCTCCGCTTCTGCTGCAGCATCTGCCACATCTTTTTTCTCAACTGTCAAGTCTGGTTCCATTAAGCGGTAAGCTTTTGCAAATGAAATTCCGTCTGATGCGCCAATTCCTTTTAGTATCGCTGCCATTAGTTTGCCAGCCCTTCGTTTTGGAGTAGTGTTTCAAGTGCTTGGAGTGCTGCTTCTTCATCATTGCCTTCTGCTGAAATCGCAATTTGGGCACCTTTGCCGATGCCAAGTGACATTACACCCATAATGGATTTTAAATTTACTTTTTTGTTGTTAAATTCAAGATTTATATCACTTGAGTATTTGCTCGCTGTTTGAACAAGCAGCGTTGCAGGACGTGCATGAATGCCTGTGTCTGCTGTTACTGTGAAAGTTTTTTTCGACATGGGTTGTCTCTCCTTCATACGTTTTCTTCATAGAGAATAGCATTAAATTTCATTTCTCTCAACGATCGAGTTTTTTCAAGTTGCTGCTGCTGTCTTTATCTTTTAAAATAGACAAATATAGACAAGACAAGGAGTTTTTTGCATGTATTATAAAAGACAAGAAGCGTTTCGCTATGCTTTTTCCGAATCGATTCCAGCGGTTTGCGAAGTATTCGAGTTCATCGGTCCAGACGAAAGAAAAAAAGTACAATCGTTTGATGCTTTTATCCTTGATCTCAGTCCCACCGGATTAAAAGCGGCTTCAAAAGAAGCTATTGATCCAGCAGCCGGCCAGCTTCTTATTTTCACCTTTCAGCTTGCAGGTACGCATATTTCTTTTCCAGGAAAAATCATTCGGCAGCGGTACGCTGGCACTGTTTATCACTACGGTGTTCAAAACGATGGAAACGAAGCATTGAAAAACCAGATTATTGACTCGCTTAAAAAGTACACGAAAGAGCAATTGAAAAAGTCGAAGCGTTAATGAGCATAAATCATTTTGCGCGTCATTCCACCGTCAATAACCAAATTTTCTCCGGTTACGAAAGTATTTTCCGGGTCGGTAAGATATAAACAGGCCTTTGCTACATCCTCCGGCCTGCCGACCCGGCCTGCTGGATGCTGGGTGTGATCTTCCGGCCGCAGATTCGTGTAGTCACCTGTTTCAATCCAGCCAGGGCTGATGCTGTTTACCCGTATTCCCTTCTCACCCAGTGTTATGGAAAGCGCATGAGTCAACGAATAAATGGCTCCTTTTGATGCTGCATACAGTTCTGTATGGGGCTCCGACATGTTTTGCCGAGTTGAGCACATATTTACAATAGCACTGCCGCTTTTCATATAGCGGGCAGCTTCGCGGGAACAAAATAGGACGCTCGCTGCGTTGGTGGTCATCATTTTGTCCCAGTCTGTTTTATTTATGTCCCAGATAGAGCCAAAAGAAGAAACTCCTGCATTGTTAATTAGGATGTCGATGCTGCCGTATTCCTGATTAATCTGCGCAAACAAATCTGCCATTTCTTCTGTGTTTCCTACATCCGCACAATAAAACGCCGCATTATACCCGGATTGCGTCCATTCCTGAACAATTGTCCGGCCTTCCTCTTTTATATCTACAATAATAGTGTTGGCACCTTTTGCAGCGAAAGCATAGGCTGTTGCTCTGCCAATCCCATTTGCCCCACCTGTTACGATGACGGTTTTGTTCTTGAACATGCTTCCACTCCTTTAGCTTCGAGGTGTTTTCATATATTCATATTCAGTATGGCCACCATGTTTGGCAGTGCCTCGAAAATGTTTAAAGTCAGCCTGTTGAATAAGCACCTGCCGAAACGAAAGAAAATCATTTCGTTCAACAAATACACGTGCTGTTGTTCCATTGCGAAGGCTTTCAAGATATTCCGCAGCTTCTTCTACAGTCATGCCTCCACCTCCTATTAAAATAGTCAAAAAATTAACACAACATCATGTAAAATCCTTTACTATTTTCAAAAAATAAGGCAAAATTTATTTTAATACCTTTCGCTAATGTTTTCATTATAAAAGAAAACAAGAGAAAATGGTATCGTCAATTGTCGAAAAGGAGCGAAACAGATGACTAAAGCAGAAGTCGGCAACATTATTGAATTTAGAGACGGCCTGCGCGGGATCGTCGAAAAAGTAAATGAAAACTCCGTCATTGTTGATTTGACAATAATGGAAGATTTCGATGAGCGCGAATTAGAAGAAAAAACAGTCGTTAACCATAAAAATTATATCATCGTCTATGCATGAAAAAAAGAGCGGATTCTAGAATCCGCTCTTTTGTTTGTTTACACTGCTTGAATGCTAATGTGGTCGTTTTCGACTATTGCTTTCAAGTGTGCTGCATCTGGATGATCGAGCATAAAGTCAGCAATTTCATCTTCAATATGCTCTTGAATAGCCCGGCGAAGCGGCCGTGCCCCGAATTGAGGGTTAAAGCCGATTGCAGCCAGCTTTTCTTTTACTGCTGCGTCCACATGGATTTTCATTTGCTGTTCCGCAAGCATTTCGTTTAAATCATTTACCATTAAATCAACAATCTGAATCAATTCTTCTTTGCCAAGCCCTTCAAATTCGATAATCGCGTCGAATCGATTCAAAAATTCCGGCTTGAAGAAATCAGACAATGATTCAAGAATTGAACCATTGGATGTTTGAGCCTGCTTGTCAAAGCCGACTGTTATATTTTTTCTGCCGACACCAGCGTTGCTTGTCATAATAATCACGCACTCTTTGAAGCTGACTGTCCGTCCCTGGCTGTCTGTTAATCTTCCATCTTCCATAATCTGCAGGAACATATGCTGAACATCAGGATGCGCTTTTTCAATTTCGTCGAGTAAAATAATGCTGTACGGATTGCGGCGCACTTTCTCTGTTAATTGTCCAGCTTCTTCAAAGCCCACATATCCCGGAGGAGAACCAATCAGTTTAGATACGCTATGTTTTTCCATAAACTCACTCATGTCCAGACGGATAAGTGCTTCTTTAGAGCCGAATAACTCTTCCGCCAGCGTTTTTGTTAATTCTGTTTTACCAACTCCTGTTGGCCCGACAAACAGGAAGGAACCAATTGGGCGGTTTTTCGCTTTTAAGCCCGCGCGGCTGCGCCGAATCGCTTTCGCTACTTTTTGAACGGCTCTTTTTTGGCCGATCACTTTGCCGGCAAGGTTTTCTTCAAGATGTTTCATTTGAAGCTGCTCATCCTGATGAAGTTTACCAACTGGAATGCCTGTTTTGCTTGCAATTAATGATTGAATGGCTTCTGCTGTGACAACTGGTGCCTCGGCCACTGTACCGCCTTGAGCCAGTTTTTGTTCCAGCGCAGCTTCTTCATCACGCCATTTTGCTGCTTCTTCATAAGCTTCCTTCTGCAGTGCTTCTTCTTTACGCTTTGCTGCCTGTGAAAGCTGTTCTTGAATAGAAGCCGTATCAGCCGGGTCAATCGTCAAGTTTAACTTAGAGCCCGCTTCATCTAAAAGGTCGATTGCTTTATCAGGCAGAAAACGGTCTTGGATATAACGGTGCGACAGGGCAGCGCACGCCTGAATCGCTTCATCCGTGTAAGTGACCTGGTGGAAGTCTTCATAATGCTTTTGCAATCCTTTTAAGATATGAACTGTTTCTTCCACATTTGGTTCAGCGACTTGTACCGGCTGAAAACGGCGTTCAAGCGCTGCATCTTTTTCAATTTGACGATATTCTTTTAATGTTGTTGCGCCAATCAGCTGCATTTCACCACGAGCTAAAGCAGGCTTTAAGATATTGCCGGCATCCATAGATCCTTCTGCCGATCCTGCGCCAACCAGCTGATGAATTTCATCAATAAAAAGAAGAATATTTTTTCGCGTCTTTACTTCTTCTATTACTTGTTTTATTCGTTCTTCAAATTGCCCGCGCACACCTGTACCGGCAACGAGAGAAGCAACGTCCAGTACATACACTTCTTTGCCCGCAAGCTTTGCCGGCACTCGTCCTTCTGCAATGTAAAGAGCAAGCCCTTCTGCAATCGCCGTTTTACCAACACCAGGCTCTCCAATTAGAACAGGGTTGTTTTTATTTCTTCTATTTAAAATCTCAATCACCCGTGCCACTTCTTTGTCGCGGCCGATCACCGGGTCAATGAGTCCGGCTTTTGCAAGTGATGAGACGTTACGCCCGTATTGATCAAGAATACCTCCGCCTCCGCGTCCTGCCTGAGCCGGCATTCCTTGCTGTTTCATCGCCTGCTGCGGCTGCATTCCTTTCATAAATTCATCAAATGGAAAACCGAATGATCCAAAATTCATGTTCATTCCTCCCATAGTTTGTTTTTCTTTTTGAAAGCATGCATCACACAAATGATACTGTGCCGATTGACCATTGACACGGACACTCATTTGCACATTCGCACGCTGCTGCTGGCATTTCTGACATTTCATCCACGTCATCCCCTTCGTTTTGAATTTGACTATATTTGACTATCCTTTTATTATAATTTGACCTTTTCTGACCTTCAACTTTTTTGCTCGCCATAAATTGCTAAACAAAATAAAGCTCAATTTACATAGAAGAAACATATCCCTTTTCTGCTTTTGCTCTTCATTGCACATTTGTTTAAAAGGTTAAAAAACTTCTTGTTTTTATTTTGACCATCTTTGACCATAAGCCTATTATAAACTGACCTTTTTTGACTTTCAACTTTTCTGCTCAACCTTATGCACATAAAGAGAACCAGTTTAAGTGAGCGTACCAGGAACAAAAGGGAGCTTGTCTTCTAAAAAGAAAGCTGCTTCCTTAGTGAATGGGCCTGCAAGTTTATCAAAAAGGATTCACGATTGGTATTTACATTTAACTTTGACCATTTTTGACCATGAATCCATTATACTTTGACCTTTTTTGACTTTCAAGTGTTTTTTCAAAAAAAAAATAAAGTGCCAAAAAGGCACTTTATGCAAGCGGTAAAAAAACAACAAAAAGCAAATCAAAGATTAAATGAGAGATAATCAGCATTGGAATGCTTTTGCGCCATATATATAAGCTTCCCCAGAAAAGTCCGCCGCAAAAAGCTGCTGCCATCCAGAGCCATTCACCAGAAAAAACAAAAACAGAAGCGTAAAACATTGCTGCAATCACCATTGCAATCCACTTGTTTACATATCGAGTCAGGCGCTTTTGAATAAAGCCTCGAAAAAACAGTTCTTCTCCAGGAATCATAATCAGCACAAGAACAATATAATGCCAGATAAATATCGGACTAAAAAGCGCATAAATAGAAGTAACATGCTCCTCTGCCGATAAAGGCAGCAGCTTTAACAGTGCATAGCCGGCTGCAAACAATACATATAAAACAACACCTGAAACGATGCCGTAAAGCATAAAGCGATTCGTATTCTGTTGATCGTCAATCGGTTCGCTTATAATAGAAATACTAATAAAAAACAAAGTTGCAGCTGTGTAAATGTACCAAAAAATATCTTTATCCAAAAAAGTTACATATAAAAGAACATATGCCGCTGCCACTCCAAGAATAAAGCGCCAGTCTTTCCATAATGCCATTTCATAGGGCTCCTTTCATTAATCCGAGTTATTTTACCATATAAAACTCGAATTCGGCAAAAGAGTTACGATAAGTTTTTAATAGACAGCCCCAGCTTTCTTAAAATAGCGGTTGCCTGCTCGATTTCTTCTTCCGACAGAACACGAACGAGCTCATGAATGTTTTGTTCATGCTCCGGAAAAATGCGCTCAATCAATTCCGTTCCCCTTTCCGTAATCGCGGCATGTGTGATGCGCCGGTCATGCGGGCAGGCCACACGCTTGAGCAGCTGCTTTTTTTCAAGCTTATCCACAACATATGTAATACTGCCGCTTGCAAGCAAAATTTTCCCGCCAATCTGCTGAAGCGGCTGAGGACCTTTGTGATACAAAAGTTCCAGCACAGCAAATTCCGTCGGATTGAGCCCTGACGTTTGAATAAATCCATTCACCTGCTCGTTTACCACTTTGTATGCGCGCGATAATACAATAAATAATTTTAATGATTTTTCACTTTCGTTCATGATCATTCCCCTGCCTGTCTTCATTCATTTCTTCCTTTATACGTTACACATTTTTGTCCCCGTTTGGAAGCAGGAACCTGCTCTTTTCCATAATTTCCACAGTGGTTTTTGTCGATTTCTGTTCTCTGTCGTGTATAATAGCGTCATGTGTTTATTCTATTAAACAGGTGATCTTATTGAAAAAACGTGATAATTATTTTGACAACGTTCGGTTTTTTCTTATTTTTTTAGTGGTATTTGGCCATCTTCTTCGTCCATATATTCACAACAGTCCGTTTGTTTATGCTCTTTATCTGGCGATCTATTCTTTTCACATGCCGGCTTTTATTTTCATTTCCGGCTTTTTCGCTAAAAGCATTCGACGCCCGGGATATATTAAAAAGGCCGCTGAAAAGCTGCTTATTCCCTTTCTTATTTTCCAGTGTGTTTATTCGGTTTTTTATTTTTGGATCGATCATGAAGAAGCGCTGTCTGTAAGGCTGCTTATTCCTGAATGGTCGCTTTGGTTTTTAATGAGCTTATTTTTCTGGCACCTCTTGCTTTTAGGAGCCGTTAAATGGATAAAAAACCCGATTGCTGCGCTTGTGCTGTCTCTGGCTGCAGGAATTGGAATTGGCCTGGCCAATGAATCGCTGACTGTTCTTAGCATCGGCCGTACTTTTGTATTTTTTCCGTTTTTTTTAGCTGGCTATTATGCAAAAAAAGAATGGTTCAAGCCGCTTTTTAAGATTCCATCCCGGATTGTACTGTCTCTTTTTGCTTTCGGCCTCTTTTTGTATTGCTATACTCATACATCGATGCAAATTGAATGGCTGTTCGGCTCTCAATCATATAATGCTCTTGATGCAGAAGCACTTCAGGGTTTGCTTTTACGCTTGTTTGTTTATGCTATTAACATTATCATGATTGCTTTTTTTCTATCTATTGTGCCGCATAAAGTCTTTTTCTTTACGGCATGGGGACGCAATACGTTGTATGTTTACTTGCTGCATGGCTTTTTTGTTCAATCGTCACGGCGTGTAGATACACTGGAGCTGCCGCCGTCTGTATTTATTTTGTTTTTGACGGCTGCCGCTCTGACATTTGTCCTGGCGTCTCCATGGACAGCATCCCTGTTCAGCCCTTTTTTAGAGCTGAAACGACCCCGCTTTTTAATTAAAAAGGAGAGTAAACTGTGAATATTACCGTTTGCACATTAAATGCAAAATACATCCATACTAATTTAGCGATCCGCTACTTAAAGTCCTATTGTGAAGATGCTTATAACGTCCGGATTGCCGAGTACACCATTAAGGACCCGGCTATGAATATTGTATCTGATTTGTACAGTCATAAACCAGATGTGATCGGCTTCAGCTGCTACATTTGGAATATTGAAGAAACGATCCGCGTAGCGGGCATGATAAAAAAGGTGCTGCCGAATTGTACGATCGTTTTTGGCGGGCCAGAAGTTACGTATGATGTCCCTTACTGGCTGGACCGGCTCACAGACGTTGATTTTATTGCGATTGGTGAAGGAGAAAAAACGTTCCGCATGCTGCTGGATCAATTGGCAGGAGACCATGATTTCTCTCAAGTACCGGGTATTGCCTACAAAGCAAATGGGAAGCAGCACATTCAGCCGCAGACCAATAAAATTGACCTGCGGGAATTGCCTTCCCCGTTTCGCTTTGAAGAAGATCGGGATTCGCTGTCTAAGCGGATCACCTACATCGAAACGAGCCGCGGCTGCCCGTTCCGCTGTCAATTTTGCTTATCGTCTATTGAAACCGGGGTCCGTTATTTTGACCGTGAAAAAATAAAAGACGATATTCGCTTTTTAATGAAAAATGGTGCTAAGACAATTAAATTTGTTGACCGCACATTTAACATTAGCCGCAGTTATGCAATGGAAATGTTTCAGTTTCTTATTGACGAGCATGTGCCTGGAACCGTCTTCCAATTTGAAATTACCGGTGACATTATGCGTCCGGAAGTGATTCAATTTTTAAATGAGAACGCACCGGCTGGCTTGTTCCGTTTTGAAATTGGCGTACAGTCGACCAATGACGGCGTAAATGAGCTCGTTCAGCGAAAACAAAATTGGGAAAAGCTTGTACGAACTGTTACGATGGTAAAAGAAGGCGGCAAAATCGAGCAGCATCTAGATTTGATCGCCGGACTGCCAGAAGAAAATTACGATTCGTTTCGAAATACATTTAACGATGTATTTGCCCTCCGGCCGGAAGAACTGCAGCTTGGCTTTTTAAAACTGCTGCGCGGTACGGGTCTTCGTCTAAGCGCTTCTCAGTACGGCTACGAATATATGGATCAGGCACCGTATGAAATGCTGTCAAACCGGGTACTGCCATTTGACGAAGTCATTCGCATTAAGCAGACGGAAGACGTGCTGGAAAAGTACTGGAACGATCACCGCACTGATGAGACCATTGATTATATAACCCGATACCTGGCTCAAACACCATTTGACTTTTTTCAGGACTTTGGCGCGTTTTGGGAAGCAAACGGCTGGAACCGTATTGGCCACCAGCTGGAAGATTTATTTCAGCGCCTGGACTCTTTTGTACGGACTGCTTATCCGGCTGAAGCGGTTCATGTAGAAAGCTTAATGAAATATGATTATCTTTCTAATCAGCGGTTTAAACCCCGCAAGCCGTGGTGGCGCACAGATGAGTCCGTTGAACGAAAAGTGATTTACCAGCAGCTTGCTGCCGATCCGCTTCTTGCCGGTGAATCGTTCGCATCGCTTGGACTTCGCGAGAAAGAATTACACAAGCATACCATTCTAGAACCGGTCACAATGCAAAAGCAGGGCAATATGTGGGTGAAGGAAGACGGCTGGCTGCTTGTTTACTTCCAGCCAAACGGCGGCGGCTCCTCGTCATTCTTTTTCCCCTCACGCTTAACAGCAGCTGTTTAACCCACAAAGCAGCAGGCTAAGAAAGCCCGCTGCTTCTAGACTGTAGACAAATGATTGATACCCGTGCACATAAAACAGGATGAATCAGCGGCGTCCAGACAGCTCCGCTTTCCATGGGGCAGCCGCCAAGTGGCTTGTAACAAGATTGTATAGGGCTATCAGGTTGTATTTTTTCTTTTTAAAAAAGAGAAAAATGTCTATCCAATCCTTGGATGATTGATCTTTAACACCACTTAGTGAAGCCTGCCGGACGTAGACTCCTGCGGGAAGTACAGTGAGTCGGGAGATCCCGCAGGCGTAAGCCGAGGAAGCTCCCGCACTGCCTTAGGATGCACGAAGTCCGGCAGGCTTCACTTATCGGCTCTTTTTTTGAAAGAGGAAGACTTTCTCTACACACTGAAAGCAGCAGGCTAAGAAAGCCTGCTGCTTTTTATTTTGGTTCATAGACGCGGCCCTTTGAATAAAAAGAAAAAGCTGGATCCTTTTTCTCGGTTAAAAAGCGCGCAATCAATTCCGATAAAAACAAGCTGTACACAACACCATTGCCGCCGTATCCAAGTAAAAATAAGCTATTTGGCATATGGCTGTATTGGCCGATCATCGGCAGCCCATCATGAGTATGGGCAAAAGAGCCGCTCCAACTATAAGCAGCCCGTATGTTTCCTTTCAGTGAAGGAAACCAGCTTTCGGCCTCCTGGATAAGCTTTTCGCTCTTAGCAGGCATTTTTCGGTCACGCTGATCTGCATAGGATGTACGCTCATCAAGTCCGCCAATGATGATACGGCTGTCTGCAGTTGTCCGGGCATAAAAGTATGGATAAGCTGTTTCCCATATCATCATTTTTTCTTTCCAGAACGATAAATCATCCAGTGGGTTTGTTACAATAGCATAACTGCTTTCAACAACAGCATTTTGATCTTTTACGGTTTCCTGGGCTTCATAGCCCTGAGCAAAAACCGCTTTTTTGGCTTTTATTAAATGTCCCCCTTCCGCCCGCAAAGTAACCCCGCTTTGATCCGCTTTTTTCACAAACACTTCCGTTTGTTCAAAAACGCGTACCCCTTCGTCAGCAGCCGCTTGAACGAGCCCATGAGTCAGCTTGAATGGATTTACCTCTGCATCCCCTTTTGTAATAATTGCGGCTGGTCGTTTGAAGGGAACCCACTGTCCCATTTCTTCTTCTTTTATATACTTCACATCGAATCCTGCTTTCTTCAAAGCAGCATACTCTTTTTGCACGACCTCTTTGTCTTCTTTACTGCTGGCAAAAAATAAACTGCTGCGCATGTTCAGTTCAGGATCAACAGGCAGAAATGGAGCAATTTCATATTGAAGCCTGCGGATTGCATGAAAACAGCGCCAGTAATGGTCAACCGCCGCTCTCTCGCCAAATGACTGAATCCCTTCATGCAAAAGCTGGTCATTTGCGAATTGGAGGAGTCCCGTATTGGCACTCGAGCTTCCCCCTGCAACGTTCCGTTTTTCAACAAGTACAATCTTTAAGCCCGAGTTTCTTAATTCATAAGCAGTACAGGCGCCTGATATGCCGGCACCAACAATGACCACATCACATTCTATCTCGTTTTCCAGGGTCGGATACGTTGGCGCACCCTTGAATGTATCCGGCCAGTATACATTTCCTGATTTTAAATCCATGGCTATTATCCCCTTTTCTTATCAGTTTTTATCTATACGCCTAAAAACGTTTTTTCAAACAAAAAAACACTTCGAACTGGATCATTCGAAGTGTTTTTGGATTGCTTATTAAATTAAGCGCTTGAATCTTGATTCGTTTCTTCATTCATTTCTTGAGGCCCTTTCGCCCGGGCAACCAAATAACCGCCTGCTGCAATCACAATGAGAACACCCCAGAAAACGAGTTTCCACGGTTTTGATTCAGGAAAATGTTCATCTAAAACAGCAAGAGACGGATGGGACAGGGTGAAAACTGCCAATTTTACACCAACCCAGCCTACAATAAGAAAAGCAGCTGTTTCGAGTGTCGGATACTTTTGAAGGAGACGGACAAACCATGTAGCCGCAAAGCGCATAATAATAACACCGACAAAACCGCCAAGGAACATAACCAAAAACTGTCCAGAATCAATGCCGCCAATCTGGCCCCATCCTGTTTCAGGAAGTGTAACAGCTAATGCAACTGCTGCCAGCATAGAGTCGATAGCAAATGCAATGTCTGCTATTTCTACTTTTAAAACAGTCATCCAGAAAGAAGAGCCGCGCAAATCCTTTTCAAGTCCATGCCCTTCGATCTTTTTGTCTTCTTTCCACTTTTTGTACAAATGAGTGAAACAGATAAAGAACAAGTAAAGAGCGCCGAGCGCCTGTACCTGCCATACTTGCACAAGAAACGAAATAAGGAATAACGCTGCGATTCGGAAAACAAAAGCACCGAGTAATCCGTAGAACAGCGCTTTTTTCTGCTCCTCCTTCGGCAGATGTTTAACCATAACGGCCATGACGACTGCATTATCCGCTGCCAAGATCCCTTCCAAAATAATGAGAACACCGAGCACCCATGCGTACTCTAATAACAAAGCTGCATCCATTCTCCCATCTCCTTCCAAAAATGTATTAAAGTGGACATGAAGAACACAAAAAAAAGCGAGACCTTTGCCTGTAGTAAATTACAGACAAAGGTCTCGCTAAGCATGTGTGGTCTTCCTTCATGCCAGCAGCGCCGATGGATATAGATCAAATCCATGAAGTGACGACACTGCTTTAGGTTTGCACCTAACGCTACTCCCCTTCGACTATTCGTCAAAGAAATTTATTTTTCACACTCTTAGTATACTTAATTGTTTTTTGTTTGTAAACTCTTTTCTTTTCGTGTTTGCCGATCAAAAAAGCTAAACACAACCGGAATAACAAAAAGTGTTAAAAATGTGCTGGAAATCAAACCGCCGATTACCACAATGCCCATTGGCTGGTTGATTTCTGTCCCATCACCAATTCCGGATGCAAGCGGAATGAGCCCAAGAATAGTTGTCAGAGCTGTCATTAATATCGGACGGACCCGGTCTTTAACAGACTGAACAATGGCTTCTGTTCCAGAATATCCTTCTTCTTTTCGCTGTAAAATGTAATCAACAATCACGATGGCGTTGTTTACGACAATACCGACCAGGATCAAAATACCAATTACAGCAGGAATACTAAGCGGCAATTTTGCCATAATAAGCGACAGCGCTACCCCTATAATCATTAATGGTACTGTAAACATAATCACAAATGGATATTTAAACGATTCATACTGGGCGGCCATGACGATGTAAATAAGCACAACCGCCAGCGCCATCGCCATAATCATATCATCCTTTGAATTATCCAAAAGCTCCTGGTCTCCGCTGTATGAAACAGCAGTTTGATCCGATAAGTGTAAGCTGGCAATTTTCTCGTCTACAGCTGCGGAAATGTCCCCTAAATTTTGAGATGCTGCATACGTAACTGTGAACTGAACGGCATTCTGCCCATCAATATGCCGAATATTAACAGGCCCATCTGTTACTTCAATATCCGCTAATGCTTCAAGAGCTGAAAAGTTGCCGGCTGGTGTTTTAACAAGCATTTTCTTTAATTTTTCCAGATTTGCTGTTACTTCTTTATCATACCGGACGTAAACCGCTTTTACTTCTGAAGATTCTTCATCGATAATTTGTGTGGCAAATACGCCGCGTGTTGCGTCATTGACGAGCTGTGCTACTTGAGCAGGTGCAAACCCAGCGGCCTGGGCTTTTTCACGGTTGACTGTTATTTGTATTTCGCGAGTCGTTTCATCCAGATCCGTTTGTACATCTGTCACACCATCAATTGCTTCTACTTCCGACTGAAGCTTTTCGACTACACGATCAAGACGGGTTTTCTCACTGTCCTGTACACTGAAGGACAATGTTTGCGGAGCGGTTCCGGATGCAGATTGAAGATTAAACCTTACCTCCGCTGTTTTATTTACTCCTTTTGCAGCTCCCTCTGCGGCTGGCTTCACATCATCTACAAAGTCAAAAATAGACCGGTTTCGATCTTCTTTCATTTTCACGTACAGTTCGGCTTCATTTGCGCTGTCTCCTCCGCGAAATGACCCTTCCTGCGTCGAACCAATTAAACTTACATATACCTGTGTATCCTCTTCACCTGCCAGCACATTTTCAACGGCTTCAACCACGCGGTTTGTTTCCTCGAGGGAGGTTCCATTTTCCGTCTCTACCCGAACTGTTACAAACCCTTCATCGGTTGGGGGCAAAAATTGAGTGCCCATTTTCGTTAAACCGAACACTCCTCCAGCAAGCAATATCAGTGCTGTGCCAAGGATAATTAGACGGTGTGCAAGTGACCATCTTACAGCTCTTTCAAATAACATCAGCCTGCGTGACTGCTGGCGTTTCATTTCTAAATCGGCCGGTACCGTTTTTAAAAAACGGCTGGCCAGCATCGGTATCACAGTTAAAGCAACAAAAAGTGAAGCCAGCAAGCTGAAGGAAATGGTTAAAGCGAATTCTTTGAAAATCTGACCGAGAATCCCAGAGATAAACACAACAGGCAGAAAAACAGCAACAGTCGTTAAAGTAGAAGCTGTAATGGCCGCACCGACTTCTTTAGCGCCGTCATAAGCAGCGGTTTTTGAATCCTTTCCCATTGACAGGTGCCGGTAAATGTTTTCAATGACCACGATGGCATTATCAACAAGCATTCCGATCCCGAGAGCAAGGGCACCCAGGGTCATAATATTTAAATTGAACCCGGCAAAAAACATAAGCACAAACGTAATAATAACGGAATATGGTATGGCAACTCCAATAATAAGCGGGCTTCTTATGTTTCTTAAAAAGAAAAAAAGAACTGCCATAGCCAGCACACCGCCAACAATGAGAGAATTGGCAATGTTTCCGATTGCCAGCCGGATATAATCTCCCTGGTCTGTTAAAATATCAGCTTGAACGGATTTGTATTCATCTTTTCCCAGAAGCTCATCCAGCTTTTCCTGGAATCTTTTTGATACTTCTGCTGTATTTGCGTTTGATTCTTGAAGAACGCTTAATAAAACAGCCGGCTGCTCGTTCGCTCGTGTAATCGAATTTTCATTTAAGGGCTTTGTTTGAACAGCTGCTACATCGGCTATGCTTATTTCTTCTCCAGTAAGCGGATTAATAGAAATTGTTAATTTTTCAACATCTTCCGGAGATATTAATTGGCTGATCACTCGTGTAGTCAGCGTTTTTCCTTCTGTTTCCACTGTACTGCCCGGGAGTGATATGTTATTGGCACCGATAACCTGAACAACGTCAGATTGTCCGAGCCCATATTCTTTTAATTTTTCTTCATCAAGCTCTACAATGACTTCATCAGCTGTTGTTCCTGTGACCGATACATTGGCCACTCCTTCTACAGATGACAAATTCGTTTGCAGTGCTTCTGCCAAACGTTCAAGATTTTCTTCCTCTCCTGCCTGAAGGGACAGCTGAATAATAGGAAACTGTGATGGGTCGAATTTTAACAGCTGAGGCTCCCCTGCTCCCTCTGGCATAGGTGTCTGCCCAATCCGCTGCAGTATATCATTTTGAACATCATCGATATTTATACTCCAGGAAAATTCAAGCAAAATAAAGTTAGATCCTTCCTGCGAGGTCGATGAGATATTTTCTATGCCTGGGAGAGTGGCTAAGGCTGTTTCAAGCGGCTTGGTTACTTTTTCCGACACTTCCTTCGGGCCAGCCCCTTCATAATTCGTTACCACCACCGCGATTGGCGGATTTAAATCCGGAATTAATTTTAATGGAATCCGCGTTAAGGAAACGATTCCAAGAATAATGACTAAAAACATAATAACCGTCGTAAACACGGGCCGGTCAATTGAAAATCGGCTTAACTTCAACCTGCTTCCTCCTTCTTTCTTGACTGATTCTCCTTTAACTATACCGAATGATCGGCCCGCTGACCAAATTGAACACTTTTACGGCCAAAAAGAAAGAAGCCTTGTGACAAGGCTTCTTTAAAAAGACATTATCCAATTAAGTTATAAAGACGGATATTTTCGTGCTTATCCTGGAACCAGCGGAGCGCAAAATCATTTTCAAACAAGAAAACAAGCTTGCCGTGACGGTCGCGCACAAGCGTGCTGCGAGAAGATGACATAGCATCGGTAATATCTTCTTCATTTTCAATCCAGCGGGCAATTTTCTGCCCAATCGGCTCCATACGCACTTCTGAGTTGTATTCGCCGCTCATTCGGTGTTCAAACACTTCGAACTGAAGCTGACCAACTGCGCCAAGAATATATTCCTCTGTGCGGACTGTTTTATACATTTGGATGGCGCCTTCCTGTACAAGCTGTTCAATTCCTTTATGAAAGCTTTTTTGCTTCATTACGTTTTTCGCCGCCACTTTTACAAACAGCTCCGGCGTAAACTGAGGAAGCTTTTCAAATTGGAAAACGGGCTTGCCGCCTGTGAGAGTATCGCCAATTTGGTACGTTCCTGTATCATACAAGCCGATGATGTCACCGCTGACTGCTTCATTGACCGTACTCCGGTCGTCAGCTAAAAACTGCGTTGATTGGGATACTTTTGTCGTTTTTCCTGTACGGGCAAGCGTTACCGCCATGCCGCGTTCAAACTTACCGGAACAAATGCGCAGGAAAGCAATTCGATCACGGTGAGCGGGGTTCATGTTAGCTTGAATTTTAAAAATGAAACCAGAAAATTGTTCGTTAAGCGGATCAATTTCGCCTGTATCCGCAGTGCGCGGCTGCGGCGCCGGAGCGAACTGCAGATACGTTTCTAAGAACGTCTGCACCCCAAAGTTTGTCAGTGCACTGCCAAAAAAGACAGGTGATAATTCACCCGAATTGATTTTTTCACGCGAAAAATCGTTTCCGGCTTCATTCAAAAGCATAATATCGTCCATCGCCTCTGTATAAAGGGAGGATTGTTTAATAGGGTGGTCAATAGCAATATGCCCATCTTCGTCAAGCGGCAAAAACCGGTCCCCTTCTTCCGTACGGAACTGTTCAACCCGCTTGTTATAACGGTCGTAAATACCAAAAAACTCTTTCCCCATGCCAATCGGCCAATTCATTGGATAAGATTGAATGCCAAGCACTTCTTCAAGCTCTTCTAAAAGCTCCAGCGGCAGTTTACCCTGGCGGTCCAGTTTATTAATGAATGTAAAAATAGGAATACCGCGCATACGGCAAACCTTAAAAAGTTTCAGTGTCTGGGCTTCGATCCCTTTGGCCGCATCGACGATCATCACAGCGCTGTCAACCGCCATCAATGTCCGGTACGTATCTTCCGAGAAATCCTGGTGCCCCGGTGTATCCAAAATGTTTACATTATAGCCTTCATAGGCAAACTGCATAACAGAGGAGGTAACGGAAATTCCCCGCTGCTTTTCAATCTCCATCCAGTCGGACGTCGCAAATTTACCTGTTTTCTTTCCTTTTACTGTTCCCGCGTCACGAATAGCTCCGCCAAACAGGAGCAATTTCTCCGTCATTGTGGTTTTCCCGGCATCCGGGTGAGAAATAATTGCAAATGTTCGTCTTGATAATACATCTTCTTTGAATGTTGCCATTTTCTTCTTCCTTTCTTTCCTTACACGTTTATATTCTGTTAAATCAGATAAGTTATATAAGTAAGTATTATTTTAAAGTTGCGTCTTTTTTCAAACAGTTGAATAGCCAACGCTGTTAATTATAAACTAGTCAGATGTGGATGTGTAAAGAAAATTAAAGGAGTGTTTAAAATGTCGTTCCTATGGGGACTCTTTGGTATTTTTATCGTATTGGGAATCGGATTTCTTTTTTCAACTAACCGAAAGCGTATCAACTGGCGGACTGTGCTGGGTGGGCTTGCTTTCCAGCTCGCTTTTGCATTTACTGTATTAAAATGGGATTTCGGCCAAAGAATGATGCTGAAGCTAACAGAAGTCGTTAATGCGATTACCGGCTATGCAAACGAAGGGATTAACTTTTTGTTTGGCGGCTTGTATACCGAACAATCTGGCATTACCTATGTTTTCGCTTTAAATGTTCTGCCTGTCGTTATCTTTTTCTCAGCGTTGATTTCTGTTTTATATTATTTAAATATTATGCAGTTTTTTATTAAAATCATCGGTGGTTTTTTATCGGCTATTCTTGGAACACGAAAAGCAGAATCTATTTCCGCTGCTGCCAACATCTTTGTTGGACAAACAGAAGCACCACTGGTTGTAAAGCCGTATATTAATAAAATGACGGAATCAGAATTGTTTGCGGTCATGACAGGCGGGCTTGCATCTGTGGCAGGCTCTGTTTTGATCGGCTACTCTCTTTTGGGCGTGCCGCTTGAGTACCTGCTTGCCGCTAGCTTTATGGCTGCGCCTGCTGGACTTGTTATGGCAAAGCTGTTTGTCCCAGAAACATCAGAGGAGCCTGAACCAAAAGAGTTTAAAATGGAGTCAGATGAAGATGCAGCCAATGTCATTGATGCAGCAGCTAAAGGAGCAAGCGTCGGACTTCAACTGGCTTTGAATATTGGCGCTATGCTTTTAGCATTTATCGCCATAATTGCCATGATCAATGGATTGCTCGGGTTGATTGGCGGCTGGTTCGGCTTAAATGATCTGTCGCTTGAAATAATTCTCGGCTATCTTTTTGCGCCAATCGCCTTTGCGATCGGTGTTCCCTGGAACGAAGCCGTCACAGCTGGCAGCTTTATTGGTCAGAAACTCGTTTTAAATGAATTTGTTGCGTATTCCAGCTTCGCTCCACAAATCGACAGCTTAACGCCAAAAACAGCGGCTATTGTCAGCTTTGCTCTTTGTGGATTTGCCAATATTTCTTCATTGGCGATTTTAATTGGTGGGCTTGGCAATTTAGCGCCATCACGCCGTCAAGACATTGCCCGTCTCGGACTAAAATCAGTTATAGCCGGTGCGCTTGCTTCCTTGCTCAGCGCTGCAATTGCTGGCATGCTTATTTAATGGTTTGGCCGCTTCTTTTGTCGGGGAATGAAGTAAAGAATCAAATCTGACCCAAAAAGGAGCGAGCATTTATGGAACCGCTATACAGCATAACGGTTAATGCAAAGGGCGGGCGGGAAGGAAGCGTCTGGACAGAAGAAGGACCATTAAGCCTTGAACTAACCACACCATCCATTTTAGGCGGCCAAGGACAAATGAGGACCAACTACCTTGAGTTATTTGGCGCTTCCGTTGCCGCCTGCTATCAAAATGCGGTACAGCAGGCTGCCGGCATTGATGATCATGCAGATGAAACGTTTGCTGATGTTGCTGCGCAGGTTGATGTATTGAAAGACCCTGAGAGGGGCGGCCACCGTCTCAGCATTATGCTTCATGTAAAATTTTACGGAGGCCGGTTTAATGAACTGCTTGATCAGCGTGTGATTGATGAAGCGAGCGGATTATGCCCGCTTATTAAAGCCCTCGAGGGTGAATGTGATTTTGCCATTCGGAAATACTAAAGAAAGAGCTGCAGCTCTTTCTTTTTCTTTTATCTTGTTTGTGAAAATATTGTCAATTAATTTTTATTCACTTTTTGGTTTGATCCTTTTGTTATCGGGAATACATAAACCATGAAAGCATTACAAATAACTTTACCAGGAGGAAAACATCATGGGCTTTATTATCTTCTTAATTGTCGGTGGAATCATCGGCTGGTTAGCAGGACTTATTCTAGGTAAGGATATTCCAGGCGGAATTATCGGCAACATTATCGCAGGTATTATTGGTGCATGGATTGGCGGCGCAATCTTTGGTGATTGGGGACCAACCATCGGCGGAATGGCCATTATTCCAGCTTTAATCGGCGCTATCATCCTTGTAGCCATTGTAAGCTTTATCCTTAAAAAAATGCGTCACGCTTAATAAAAAACGTCATCCTTTTCAAAAGGATGACGTTTTTTTGCATTATTCTTGAAAAGCTTGTTCAAAATCCCGAATTAAATCATCTGGAGATTCAAGACCAACCGACAGCCGCAGCAATCCGTCCCGAATGCCACGCTTGTCCCGTTCTGAATCCGGCATTGCTGCATGAGACATTTTAGGCGGATACGATAAAATAGACTCGACCGCCCCAAGACTAACAGCAAATACTGGAATTTGTGCACGTGCTGTAAAGCGGCGAACAGCATCAGCGTCTTCTAACTCGAATGATAACACAGCGCCTCCGCCTGCTGCCTGACGAAAGTGAACAGCATGGCCTGGATGCTCGGTAAGGCCTGGGTAGTAAACATGCTTTACTTTTGGGTGAGAAGCGAGGTAATGAGCAATTTCAGCTGCCCCTTTTTGCGATTGCTCCATCCGGACTGATAATGTTTTTAATCCTCTCAGCACAAGCCAGCAGTCCTGAACCCCAAGCACCGCCCCAAACGAGTTTTGCAGTGCATAAAATTGAGCCGCTAAATCCTCATCCTTTGCGACCGCAAGGCCGGCTAATACATCACTATGCCCGGACAAAAATTTGGTTGCACTATGAAGAACAAGATCAACACCGAGCTCAATCGGCCGCTGCAGATAAGGGGTTAAAAAGGTATTGTCTAGGAATGTCAGACATCCATTTGCTTTAGCCAGCTTCACAACTCCCTCAATATCTGTTACCTTCAGCAGTGGATTAGACGGTGTTTCCATATAAATCACTTTTGTGTTTGGCTGAATGGCTTCAGCAACAGCATCCAGATCCGTCATATCGACAAATGTATGTTCAATGCCAAAACGCGTGAGCACAGATGTAACCATTCGAAACGTGCCGCCATATACGTCATCTGTCACCACTACATGATCGCCTTTTGATAGGAGCATAAATGCAGTAGAAATCGCCGCCATACCGGAAGCAAAAGCAAAGCCACGCACACCGCCTTCTAATTCAGCAATTGCTGCTTCAAGCGTTTCACGGGTCGGATTGCCGGACCGACTGTAATCATACTGGCCGAATGAATCAAAGTCAGATTGATGAAACGTAGATGCATGCTGAATCGGCACACTGACTGCACCGGTATTCGGATCGAATTTATGATTGTTATGAAGTAATTTGGTTTGAAATGTATAATCGCTCAATTCGTTGTTCATCCCTTCATTTTTTGAAATGCCTGCTTGAGATCTGCAATTAAATCCTCCGCATGCTCGATCCCGATTGAAAAACGTAAAAGCCGGTTACAGACGCCGTTGGCAACGCGGATTTCTTCCGGTATATCCATATGGGTTTGTGTGGCTGGATACGTCATAAGGCTCTCTACGCCGCCCAGGCTTTCCGCAAAGGAAATAATCTCCAAGTTTTGCAGGAATGCATTTACCCACTCTTCTGACTTCAGGCGGAATGACAGCATACCGCCCTGTCCCGGATATAAAACGTCTGTAATATCATCATGCCCTTCCAAAAATGCCGCAATTTTTTGACCGTTTTCTGTATGCTGCTTCATACGCAGGCTGAGCGTTTTCATGCCGCGGACAAGCAGCCAGGAATCAAATGGCGCGAGCACGGCGCCGATTGCATTTTGAAAATCAAAAACACGAGCCGCCAATTCTTCACCTTTTACAGCAATTAAGCCGGCCAGCAGGTCATTGTGCCCGCCAAGATATTTCGTGGCACTGTGAAGAACAATATCGGCACCCTGCTCAATAGGGCGCTGCAGCACTGGCGTATAAAACGTATTATCCACAATCAGCAGCAGGCCGTTTTCTTTTGCAAAATCAGAAACGTCTTTGATGCTAATTTCGTTCATAAGCGGGTTGGTCGGCGTCTCCAAAAAGATCGCTTTTGTTTTCTCGGTTACCATTTTTTTTGTTTCACTTAACGTTTCAAAGCTGTCATATGTAAAGTCGAGACCAAACTTTTTCCAGGCTTTTTCAAATAATCGGTACGTGCCACCGTACAAGTCAGCCGATACTAAGAAATGATCACCCGGCTCAAACAAAGACATTAACGTATGGATAGCGGCCATGCCGGATGAAAAAGCAAATCCTGCATCTGCTCCTTCAAGATCAGCGATCGCTTTTTCAACGACCTCGCGCGTTGGATTTCCTGTCCGCACATAGTCATAGCCTGTTGACATGCCAATTCCCTCGTGGCGATAAGCTGTTGAAAAATAAACAGGCGGATTCACTGTTCCAGTTGGATTGTTTGTACGGTTGCCGATTTGAGCAAGCTTTGTTTCAATATTTGTCATTTCTATCGCTCCTTTTAATATAAAAAAAACAAGCCTCCATGGAAGAAGGCTTGTTTTTACACTTCTTCTCATCTCCCGGACGGTGTCAGTCCGCTGGATTTAGCACCTTTGCCGATACGGCCGGTTGCTGAAGCATCGTCGGGCCAGTCCCTCCGCTTCTCTTGATAAGGTTTGTTTAATTGATCTTATTTTTTAATGTACAGGAAAAAAGAAAAGAACACAACCCTTTTATTCATCGGGACATTTTTTGCCCGATTCTATTTACAACCTTTCTGAAAAGCGATACAATACAAAAATAAATTTTCAGAAAATTAAAACCGATTTCTGGTTTGTATGGCTATGAAAATCAAAAACTGAACAGAAAAGAGGAATCACATTGAAAGATTTACGTCAGAATGCACTTGACCTTCACCGTCACTATCAAGGAAAGCTAGAAACAGCAGCGAAAATGGGCGTTACAGACTTAAACGATTTAAGCCTTGTTTATTCGCCAGGCGTGGCTGAACCCTGCCTTGAGATTCACGAAAACCCGGAAAATCTGTATGAGTATACGATGAAAGCTAACACCGTGGCAGTGGTATCAGACGGTTCAGCTGTTCTCGGATTGGGAGATATCGGCGCACATGCTTCTCTTCCCGTAATGGAGGGGAAAGCGATTTTATTTAAAAACTTTGGCGGCGTGGATGCTTTTCCGATTTGCATTAATAGCAGCGATCCAGAAGACATTATCCGGACTGTAAAACTTACTGCCTCATCCTTTGGCGGCATTAATTTAGAAGATATCAAAGCGCCCAACTGCTTTTTGATTGAGGAGCGTCTCAGAAAGGAAATGGATATTCCTGTTTTTCATGATGATCAGCACGGTACAGCGATCGTTACAGCTGCCGGTTTAATTAATGCGTTGAAGATTGTGGACAAGTCCTTTTCTGATATTAAAATTGTCATTAATGGTGCCGGTTCGGCTGGTATAGCCATCGCTAAACTGCTTCAGGCATTTAACGTAAATAATATAATTATGTGTGATACGAAAGGAGCAATTTACGAGGGACGAACCGCTGGGATGAACCCAATCAAAGAAGAAATTGCTTCGTTTACCAACCCGGATAAAGTGAGCGGACCGCTTGAGGAAGCGGTAAAGAACAGCGATGTGTTTATCGGTGTTTCTGCTGCCGGAGCACTGACACCGACTATGATCGAGACGATGAAGAAGGATGCGATTGTGTTTGCAATGGCCAACCCAACGCCAGAAATTTTACCGGCAGATGCCAAAGCAGCCGGTGTACGGGTGATCGGCACAGGCCGCTCCGACTTTCCAAATCAAGTCAACAATGTTTTAGCTTTTCCAGGTATTTTCCGGGGTGCACTTGATACGCGGGCCTCAGATATCAATGAGGAAATGAAAATGGCTGCTGCTTTTGCCATTGCCTCTCTTGTAAGCGATCAAGAACGCTCTGAGGAATATATTATCCCATCTGCATTTGATCCGCGTGTAGCGCCAGAAGTGGCTGCTGCTGTTGCGCAGGCAGCGATGGATACTGGCGTTGCGCGAAAACATGTTTCTGTTGAAGCAATCCGCCATAAAACGTACCAGCTTTCTTCTCTTCAAGTAAAGCCGGCAGCGAACTCACTTTCTTAAATCGTTATATGAAAAACCCTTTTTATTTAGGTTTTTTCAGTGTATAAACAAAATCTTTCGCTTTAAAAAAAGAGCCGATACGCGGTGTTGAAAATTCATAAGCAAAGACTGAATAAATATTTTCTCGTTTTCAAACAGAAAAGTACGACCTTATGAGCTCTATACAATCTTGTCGTAAGCTACTTGGCGGCGGGAGGGCAAAGGTTCCTATAGGCTTAGCGCCTGGTCCATGGAAGGCAGAGCTGCCTGGACTCCCGCCGATCCATCCCATTTATGTGTACGGTCATTTATGACATTTGTGTACAATCTGAAAAAAACCCTTCTATTTAGGGTTTTTTTTTCATATAAGGCCGTTTATGGCATATAAATTAAGGTAATGTAAATAAATATCATTTAATTATTAATTTATTGTAAAGTTTATGTTAAGATATAAGTATAGATATTGACAAATGGAAATGGAGGAAGGAGTGGAATGAGCTATGACAGTAGCTGAATTTTACGGAGGAGTTGAATATTCTGTTACGCAATTTGCGATACAGCTTACAAAAGAAATAAAGGAAAAAATCGTTAAGCGCGATTTATTTTATAAAGAGCAAATTACCCACTATATCGAATGCCACGCATCACGCTTTATTCAGTCATTAACCCTCTCACCAGCCGTTTCAGCTGTGATGAAAAAGGAAATTATCCATCATGTGCTCTTCAAGCTGAAACCGGTTATGAACCGTCATGTTGTTTTCCAAGTGATCAAATAAAAAAGCACCCTCGACGGGTGCTTTTTTCGTTACCATTGATGTTTTCGTCGATTGATTTCGCGCCGATTGTAAATTTGCTTTTTTTGTTCTGATTTTCGCAGTCCGTCTTCGATTTTTGCAGAAACAATGCCAAGGAGAACACCGAGCAGGGCGCCTGCCCCTACTTCGATCGGCTGGTGGCCGAGCAACTCCTTTAATTCTTTTTCGCGCTGTACATATTGAAAACTCGGAAATTCACCGGAAAATTTAGCGAGATTGTTCTCCAGATCATTGACCAGCTGGGCAATTTCTCCCGTATGACGGCGGATGCCTTGAGCATCATACATCACAATGACGCCAAAAACAGTCGCTAACGCTGTTTCCGTATGGCGCCATCCCTTATTTGCAGCCACATAAGAAGCCAGTGCCGACACGCCGGCGGAGTGAGAGCTTGGCATGCCACCTGTTGTAAAAGCTTGTTTTACGTCCCAATTGCCGCTCACTTTTTTATGAGTCAAAATTTTCAATCCTTGTGCAATGCCAATGGCTGACAGTGCTGAAATGATACCACGGTTCATTTTTTCCATTCCTACGCCTCCACTTCACTTGTGCACATATCTTCTCCTTTTTTCATACCCAAAACCTGGCTCTTATATGCAAACAAGCTTCATTTTGTTACGTAGTGATAATGAGATGCATGGCTTTTTCTTGAATAGAAATGGCAGCGGGCGTCATGCCAATTACTTCACCATCAATCATTACCGGTACCGGCCGGCTCGTTTGAACCATGATGCTTTTTCCTTTTTTATAGGTAACACCTGTGTGCAGCAGCGGGTCCCCTTTTATAAGAAGCGGAAACAGCCGAAAAAGCAGCCGGCTTCTCGACACAGTATGCACAAGTGTAATATCAGCTACACCATCAATAGGATGTGCATACGGACAAATAACAAGCCCTCCCCCGTATAAAGACGTATTGCCGCTTGCAATCATCCAGGTTCGGTCTGATATGTATTGATCCTGATCAATCGTAACGACACTTCGGAATGGCTTATAGCGAATAGTAGATGAAAGAGCGCTTAGCTTATAAGAAAAGCTGCCTGCTCCCAGTTTATGAAGCATTTTTTTATAAAAAGCCCTGTCCTCCTGTCCGGCGATATAAGCATCTAGGCCAATACCAGAAACCGTCAGCCCAACGCTGTTATTAACTTTCAGCACGTCGATCAGCTCCGGATTTTTTGACAACAGTCCTTCTACAAAAGTATGCGGATTTTTTGTCAGCCCAAACATACGGGCAAGATCATTTCCCGACCCGGCCGGAAGCAAAGCGGCCGCTGTATCCGTGTACACAAGATCCTGTATAACCGCATGAAAGGTTCCGTCGCCGCCGATCACTGCCACAGCTTTTATCTTTTTTCTTTGACCCGCTTCCAAATAAACTCGCGGGCTGCTACATCCGAACCTCCCACAAGCGCTTCATAAGGAACCAGTTTCTTTTTTAAAATCCTCTCAACTTTCTTCCATAAAAAAACCGCCTGTCCGTTTCCGGAAGACGGGTTGATAATAAATAGGTACATTGCTTCACCCGGCCTCATTTTAAATGCGTTTTTCTTATCATAGCACGAAAAAAGGCCTGCTTATTTGCTTTTTTATAAGAAGTTGTTTTTTAAAACTGCTGCAGCGGAAGCGGGATTTTCAGCCAGGCTGATAGCCGTAATTACAGAAATTCCGTCGGCGCCTGCCTCAATGACCTCTTCCGCGTTTCCAAGCGTAATACCACCGATACCGACAACCGGAAAGTGTGGATAACGCTTCTTCATACGACGGATTAAATCCGTACCAGCGACAGGACGTGTATCCGTTTTGGTCGCTGTAGCATAGATAGGGCCGGTACCAGCATAATCGGCTCCATCCTTTATTGCTTGTTCAAATTCTTCCATTGTATGGACCGATACACCGACAATGCCACCTTTTAGCTTTTCACGCACAACCGATGCCGCTTCATCTTCCTGGCCAATATGAACGCCGTCTGCACCAATGTCAATGGCAAGCTCAATATCGTCATTGACAATAAACGGGATGCCTGCTTCCCGGCAGATCGACTGCAGGCGCTGCGCGGTTTGTTTTTTTGCAGTCCCAGTAAGTGCGTTTTTTCCTTTTTCTCGGAACTGAAACATCGTAATGCCGCCGGCAATGGCTTCCTGCAAGATGGTTTGGATCGGCCTTGGGCAATTCGGCGTACCGGCAATAAAATAAACAGCCAGCTGTTCATTTTTCATAGTCGGCCTCCCCGCTGGCGATACGCCCAGTGATTCGTCGGTCCATGGCCTTCTCCAATATGAAGACCGTCTTCAATCGCAGCCTGAATAAAGTGCTTGGCTGTTTGTGCTGCCGTATGAACAGATGCACCTTTTGCAATTTCTGCTGTCATGGCCGCTGAAAACGTACAGCCCGTCCCATGGGTGTCTTTTGTATTAATTCGCCTGCCGGTAAACGTATAATACGTTTCTCCGTCATATAGAAGATCAGATGTTCGGTCTCCTTCTTCATGACCGCCTTTAATCAAAACGTTTTTTGCCCCATAGGAAGCAACTCGCTTTGCCGCTTCTTTTTTATCGGCTTCTGAACGGATTGTCATCCCGGTCAGCACTTCTGCTTCAGGAATATTAGGCGTCACAACAAGCGCAAGCGGAAGCAACACCTTTTTTAACGCTTCCGACGCCTCCTTCTGCAGCAATGAAGCACCGCCTTTGGCAATCATCACCGGGTCAATGACGAGATTTTGGCACTCGTATTTCCGGAGTGTCCAGGCAGCGGCTTCAATAATGCTCGCCGAAAACAGCATCCCTGTTTTAACAGCATTTACTCCGATGTCTGACAGTACCGCTTCAATTTGTTTTTCCACAGCTTCAGCTTCCAGCGGATACACACCGTGTACACCGAGCGTGTTTTGCGCTGTAACAGCCGTTAAAGCGGACGTACCGTACACTCCCAATTCTTGAAACGTTTTTAAATCCGCTTGAATGCCAGCGCCGCCCCCGCTGTCAGATCCTGCAATGGTTAATGCTTTGGCTACCGTCATATTAAAGCACCTCTACTTTTCCGTTTTCAATGATATCGTGGCTGCTTGTTTGATAGAGTTGATCCATAAACCCGGCAGCGAATGCCCCAGGCCCGTCAGCACCGGTGACAGCGGCAGCACGCTCCGCAGCCACGCCATAAAAAGACAGTGCCGCTGCTGCTGCTTTTGCGTAGTTTTTTTCAACCGCGCAGAAAGAAGCAATCACAGCCCCGAGAAGACAGCCTGTCCCTGTAACACGCGTTAAAATAGGATGGCCGTTTTGAATGGCATATGCTTTTTCTCCAAACACATTGTCTTCCTTGCCGGTAATCACACAAGTAAGATCAAGCAGTTCGGCTGCTTCTCTCGCCAGTCTGCGCACATCTTCATTTCCGCCGCCGTCTACTCCCTTTACCTCAACAGACCGTCCGCACAGTACAGCAACTTCTCCTGCGTTTCCGCGCAGCACATCCACTTTTACTTCTGACAAAATACGCTTGGCGCTTTCGGTCCGAAACGGCGTGGCTCCTGCACCAACGGGATCGAACAAAACAGGAATCCCTTTTTCATTCGCTGCTTTCCCTGCTAAAATCATGGCTTCTACTTTAGAAGCTGAAAGTGTACCGATATTAAGGACAACGGCAGATGCAATACGTGCCATATCTGCTGCTTCTTCCACTGCATCAGCCATAACGGGAGAAGCACCAAGTGCAAGCAGGCCGTTTGCCGTAAAATTGGTAACGACCATATTCGTTAAATTGTGAATGAGCGGCTTTTCGGCTCTTACTTTTTGGAGCAGCTGAGCTGCATCGTGATTATTCATTAGAATTGATCCTTTCCTTGAAACACTCGTGTTTTTTTTAAACGGACGGCCAGGAGAAGGCCAAGCACGGCTCCTGTCACGCTGCTAATCAAAAATGCTGGCAAAAAAGCAAGTGCTGCTGCTTTCATTCCAAGAAACAAATTGGCGATCGGAACAGAGACAAGAGAAGCGATCACACCAGTCCCTACAACCTCCCCTGTTGCAGCAAGAGAAGGCTTTTTCCATTTTTGATAGGCATATCCTGCCAGCAGAGCACCGATCATACTGCCCGGAAAAGCAAGAATCGTTCCATATCCAAGTAAATTGCGAACAGCTGCAATCAAAAAAGCGATCACTACTGCAGGCCCCGGCCCAAGCAGGATAGCTGCCAGTACATTGATAGCATGCTGAACGGGGAATGCTTTCGCTGCTCCTGCCGGAAACCAGACGAAGATGGCACCGAGCACGCCGATTGCAGCCAGCAAGGCCATAACGGCCATTTTTTGAGGGGTAAACAACTTTTCATTTCCTCCTTCACACAAAAAAAACAGCCCAGCAATACGCTGAACCGTTTTTCGTCAGTGATTGCTACTTCCCTCCGCCGGCATGATCCGGATCAGGTTATTGGGGTTAAGGATTTTCCTTTCTCAGCCCGAAGGCACCCCCAGTAGGCTTGTATGTATGATTGGTTTTATTTTTACACAATTTGCTGAAACTCGTCAACTGCACAACGAAAATTGTCGCTTTAATTGCAAAAAAAAAAAAGCCGGCAAATGCCGGCTTTCGCACTTTTTTATGCGTCAAATACTTCCACTTTCTCCATAACATCGCCGTTTTTCATTGATTTTACCGCTTCAATGCCTGATGTTACCTGGCCAAAAACAGTATGAACACCATTCAAATGTGGCTGTGGCTCATGAACGATAAAGAATTGGCTGCCGCCTGTGTCTTTCCCTGCATGCGCCATAGAAAGAGAGCCTTCCTGGTGTGTATGCGGATTGCCTTCTGTTTCACATTTGATTGTGTAACCTGGACCACCCATTCCTGTTCCAGTCGGATCGCCGCCCTGGCTTACAAATCCCGGAATAACACGGTGGAATACCACACCATTGTAAAACCCTTCGTTCGCTAGTTTTTCGAAGTTTTCAACTGTACCCGGTGCTGCTTCTGGAAACAAGTCGAATTCGATTTTCTCGCCATCTTTCATTTGAATGTAACCTTTTTTCGCCAAAGTAATCGCTCCTTTAATTTTAATCTTTCTTATCATACCACGCACCATTCGATTTTAAAACAAGAGTGCTTTCGAGCAGAAATGTTTTCCGCTTTCATCCATTCTCGTTTTCTCTTATAATAAAGAGAGACTAAAAAGGGAGTGTGATGTCCATGTTAACACGTCCCGGAATGTGGTGGAAAGCAGCCATTGTTTTTTCGCTGCTCGTGGCAGCCGGTGTTATTGTTTACATGCAAAATACCAATAAAGCAACCGTCGTCCCGTTTTCATCTGTTGAATCTCTTATTCAAAAAGAAAACGGCCGATTGGTAGAGCTTGAGGAGCATCCTGACGGCACGCTGCACATTTCCACACAAAACGGCGAGTTTACATCTTATGTTTCTCCGGAGAGCAACGCAGTTGATCGATTAAACGAAACATATAATATCCGTTATGAGTATGCAAAAGCTAATGCATATGAAAGCTGGATTATTATGCTGGTTCTTTTAACAGCTGCGGGAATCGGATTTTATTTTTATCGCAAGAAAGGCGGCGGCATGGGTGTGGCTCACTCAATGAAAAACAGCCTTTCACAAGCCCGCCCTCTTCCAGATATTACGCTTGATGATGTTGGCGGTCTTGCAGACGAAATGAAGGAAGACATTCTGCAGACACTGTCGATTTTAAAGGAAAAAGATTTATCTACCCGCCTTGGTATCGAACCGCCGCGCGGCATTCTTTTATACGGGCCGCCTGGAACCGGGAAAACGCTTCTTGCCCAGGCCATTGCCCGTGAAATTGGCGCTTCCTTTTTTTCATCAAGCGGTTCCGCGTTTACTGAGCTGTTTGTCGGGGTCGGCGCCTCACGCGTACGCAGCTTGTTTACAGAAGCACGCAAACAAAAGCCAGCCGTTATTTTTATTGATGAAGTCGACGCACTAGCCGGACGCCGGAAAGCACATGGCGGTGAAGAAGGTGAAAAAACGCTGACAGAGCTGCTTGTTCAGCTTGATGGCGGCCATGATAATGATGGTCTCTTGTTTATCGCTGCCACAAACCGTCGCGACATGCTCGATGAAGCATTTCTTCGCCCCGGCCGTATCGATTTTTCATTTCACGTTACCCTGCCAGATGCCAAAGGACGCAAGGAAATTATCGATATTCACGCCAAAGGAAAAAAATTAACAGACAATGCAGCAGCTATGCTTCAAGATCTGGCGGAGTCGACGGTTGGCTTTTCCGGCGCAGAATTGTCTGCACTGTTTGAAACGGCAAGCCGCAGTGCCATTCGAAGCGGGCGTGATACAATTGGAAAAGAAGATTTTAATTATGCACTTGACCGTACCATTCTTGGTACAACAACCCGTCCGCTTGCAGATCCTGCTACAAAGCGGCGTGTAGCCATTCATGAAGCTGGTCACGCGCTTGTCGCTGCCCTGACAAAGCCAGGCTCTGTCCGTAAAGCAACAATCATTCCGCGTGGACAAGCACTCGGCTACGTAGCACCTGTACCGAAAGAGCTTCACTTATCAACGGCGAGCGAATTAATTGACCAGGTAGCTATGATTCTTTCAGGAGGAGTAGCGGAACGTCTTTATCTCGGCGAGCATTCGATCGGGGTAAGCGGTGATGTACAGCAGGCAAAGCAGATTCTAGAACGCATGGTTGATACCGGTATTTTTCAGGACCGCTTTTCTCTTACCTTCCGCCAGGCGGATAAGGAAACAAAAATGAATGAACTGTTTGAAATAGCGCTTCAACGTTCTCAAACGTTAATCGAAGAACATCGTGATGCATTTGAACGGCTTGTAGAAGATTTGATGACAAAAGAAACACTTGAAGGTTCAGAAGTTGAAATGCTTATCTATCAGACATAAAAAACAGGCCTCCACCAGGAGGCCTGTTTTTTATAATACCTTGCTTAAAAATGATTTGGTACGTTCGTGCTGCGGTGCATCAAACAAAGCTTTCGGTTCATTTTGTTCCACAACATAGCCGTTATCCATAAAAATAACCCGGTCGCCCACTTCACGGGCAAAGCCCATTTCGTGCGTAACCACAATCATAGTCATGCCGTCTTTCGCGAGCTGCTTCATGACTTCAAGCACTTCTCCGACCATTTCGGGGTCAAGCGCCGATGTCGGCTCATCAAACAGCATCACTTTTGGCTCCATTGCAAGCGCACGCGCGATGGCTACACGCTGTTTTTGTCCACCGGAAAGGGAATCTGGATAAGCAGAGGCTTTTTCCGCAAGGCCTACCTTGGCCAGCAGGATGCGTGCTTTTTCCTCTGCTTCCGATTTTTTCACTCCTCGAACATTGATCGGCGCAAGTGTTACATTTTCCAAAATGGTTTTGTGCGGAAACAAGTTAAAGTGCTGGAACACCATTCCCACATCTGTGCGGACTTTGTTAATATTTGTTTTCTTATCAGTTAAATCTTTTCCATCAACAATTACGTGCCCGCCATCAATTGTTTCCAGCATGTTTAAGCAGCGAATAAATGTTGATTTTCCAGATCCAGATGGACCAATAACCACTACCACTTCCTGAGGTGATACATCAAGGGAAATGTCTTTGAGCACTTCATTATCGCCAAAAGATTTTTTTAAGTTTTTAACGCTGATCATCAGTGCTTAATCTCCTTTCAACATAATTCATCAAATAGGTAAGCGACAGTGTCAGCACCAAATAAATTAATGCGACAGTAAGATACGGCTCCCACACCCGGATGTATTGACCTGCCGCAGCACGACCCCAATACATAAGCTCAGGCGCAGCTAATACGGAACCAAGTGAAGATTCTTTCAGCAGCACAATAAATTCATTGCCAAGCGGCGGAATGACCCGCTTAAATGCCTGTGGCAAAATGACAAGCTTCATTGCTTGGACACGTGTCATTCCAAGAGAGCGCGCGGCTTCCATTTGTCCTTTATCAATGGATTGAATACCGGCACGAAAAATTTCTGCAATGTAAGCAGCCGCGTTTAGTGACAATCCGATTACAAGAGACACAACTGGATTTGACGGTGTCATAAATAGGGGTACAACCCCAAAGTGAATGATTAGTAATTGAACGAGAAGCGGTGTTCCTCTGAAAATATTAATATAAATGTTAAACGGGAGGCGAACCCATCTATTCGTTGACATTTTTCCAAGCGCAATAAAAAGACCGAGTATAAGTCCGGCCAGCACCCCGGCAAGAGAAACGCCAAGTGTGACTTTTAAGCCCTGCAGGAAAAACGGCATATAGTCTGTTACAATATCAAAGCGAAAATCCATCTTTTCTTCTCCTTTCATAAAAAATGGCTGTCCGTTAAAGAATGGACAGCCGTGTTTTTATTGCGCTGCTTTTTTTAAAGTTTCCATATTCGGTGCTTCATCAAACCATTTTTCATAAATTTCAGCATATTCACCGTTTTCATAAAGCGTATTTAAAGCTTTGTCAAAGTCTTCTTTATACTCGCTTCCTTTTGGAAAAGCAATTCCGTAATATTCCGTTGCAAACTGATCATCTGTAACTGTTTGAACACCAGCATTTGGGTTTGATTTTGCATATTCAAGGGCTACCGCAATATCTGTTACAACAGCTTCCACATCTCCGCTTTGAAGAGCCTGGAACATCAGAGCAGCTGTTTCGTATTTTGAAATAGCATTATTGTTTTGCCCGACAACGTTTTCAGCAGCAAACTGGCCGGTCGTCCCATTTTGAACCCCGATTTTTTTTCCTTTTAAATCTTCGGCTCCTTTAATAGTCGTACCTTCTTTGTAAACGATCATCGTTACAGATTCAAAATATGGAACAGAGAAATCATATGTTTCTTTTCGTTCATCTGTAATCGTGATACCGGACATTCCAATGTCAAGCTGGTTGCTCTGCAAGCCCGCAAGCATCGAATCCCAGCCTGTATTTTGAATATTAACCTCATAGCCCGCTTCTTCTGCCGCCGCGTTCAGAAGATCCACATCAAAACCGGATACTTCTCCTTTATCCATAAATTCAAACGGAGCAAACGTTGCTTCCGTTCCAACATTCAGCACTTTTTTTTCTTCAGATGTGCCACCGCTTTGTTCTTCTTCTCCGCCGCCGCATGCAGCTAAAAGTAAAGCAGTACTTGCCATAACAGCGGCTGCCGCTTTTTTAAATGAATAGGTCACGTAAAAAACCCCTTTGATTTTTTTATATAGTACGATAATACTCTTTTCAATTTCAAAACTCAACATTTTTTTATGTAATAATTAATTTTTATACACTGATATTCACTAAAAACGGTCGTTTTTTGTATTTTTTTACACAAAGCTGAATATATTTTGAATAAAGAAAGAATTTTCCGAATAGTATATCGATGGGTAAAGCTTTATCTATTTTGCGCATATAAAAGGCGATTTACTCACCCAACTTCTGGTTGACAATGATTCTCATTCCCTTTAAGATAAAAGAAGAACGATGATGGAAAGAGGGAGAATACATGAATGGAATGCTTCATGGACTCAAAGATATCCATATGGTAATCGCAAACAGCCGAAAGCTGGGCGGTGCCGCGGAAGCAGAGTCGATTACACTTTCATCCGGCGAAACCTACATGAATCCGGTTTTTACAAATGTTGATTTGTCCCAGGGAAAATACATTTCGTTCAGTTTTATAGCAGACAGCGGCGAAAACGTTACAGCACACGTTGATCAAATTGGCGTGATGCGCGGTCTCCGTCATAAATTGATCTGTCAGCTGGAAAACACGCAGGTTCGGGAGCTAATGACAGAAGACACACTTCGTTACCTGCGAAAATTATGTGAAGTAAATGAAGGGTTTGTCACAAATTCCTTTAAAAAAGAAGCGTTAAAGCTTGTACGTGATGTTAGCTTAAACGAGCTGGAAAAGCGCCGCGTTGATTTACCATTTGCTATTGAATCCAATGTGGTTTCATTAAATACGAAAAAATTTGCTTAATGTACAACCAGCCTTGTGAAAAGGCTTTTTTTTATGCGAAAAACAGGGGGCCGAATAAGCCCTCCCTGTTTTTTTACTTCTCTCTTATTACCGCCTGGCAGGCTAGCCTGCGGGGCGCAGCACCCAGTTTCTTTCGTTCTGCTTCATTTTTGGACGAGAGAAAGGTTTCACCTGACATTACCTCTACAGCACAGCGGCCGCATGTTCCTTTACGACATTTGTAATCAATGGTGCATCCTTGCCGAAGTGCTGCGTCAAGCAGTGTGACACCGGATGTTACGGGTACAGAGCAGGATCGCTCTTTTTGTTTCCACTCGATCATTGGTGCAGGCAGCTTTTTTTCCTCTGCCGAACGGTTCGGCTGCTTCGGCTGCAAACGTGTTGCTTCCCTGCCAGGAATAAGCGAACCGACTGTCCACTCTTTATTCATCGTCTCTCGGATCGACGAATGTGCAAACAGCTGATGGCCGCTTGATTCGCAGTACCGCCGTTTCAAATACACGGAATGGATGATTCATTCCTTCTTCGCCGAGATATGCTGTTTCGAAATCTTCTGATACCGCTAAATCAAGATTGTTACGTCCCGTATTTACCAAAACACCTGTTTTTCCTTTTAATACAGGCGATTGAAACACGCCGTCCGTTACAAGCTCACGCACATGCTCAATTTCAAGCACATTTGTATCCCGATGCACCCGATGCAGCAGCGCATATAATTCAGGCGACAGTACAAGTGCGTATGGACCATTGTGATTCATTTCCATTAGTTTTCCTCTTGCTTCAACAACATCCTGAAAAGCTGTTCCGGACTCATACCAGTTACTGATCAAATGCGTCTGGCGTCCTTTTACATTCATTAAGCCAGGTATCTCAAACTGAGCGGCTCCATGAAATATCATTTCGTCTTCAAGCAGTGCTACATCGCGCGCCGCATTAGCTGCTGCTGAGAAATCTATCGGTATATCGAGTGCTTTTGCCTGCTCAATATCACGCCAGTACAAAACAAAATCCTTATAAAGCATCGGAATTGTATAATTTACACGCTTGGCTGATTCAATTTCCGTATCAAATGACCCTTGAAGATCCATATGGGCCGCGCTTTTTCCAGAAAAAATGTCCGTGTGGATGCTCTGCACACCACGTCCAAGCGGACCGTATAATTCAATGAACCGCCGGCCTGTTAATTGCCCTCTGGCCGATTCAATAATAATTCGTTCCAACTGATTAAAGTCAGCCTCTGATAGTGGTGCGTCTGGATACAGGTGTAATTTGCTCATCAATTCTTCCTCCTACTTGGAAATAAGGGATCCTACTGTAAATGACCGCTTTGGTCCAGCCGGCTTTGCCGGAAGTGATACCGCTGCTTGCACGTGGACCTGGCTGTGATTATGTGCATACTGGTTTAAATGATCGCCATGCTCGTCGTGATGCGCATGAGGGTCTGTGTACCCTGTGTCAAAGCGTTCATTAATACCAGCAAGCTTTTCTTTTACAAATTGATAGCTTGTATGATTCGATCCGCGCATTTCGGATAGCTTTGCCTGGCGCTCGGCATCTTTAAATTGAAACAGTGCCAGGTCAAGATGTTCGACAAAATTATGCAGCCCGAACTTTTCCAGATTCAATTCCTGAAGCAGGCGGTTAAACGTATTATTGGATGGTGCGAAATCGCCCCCTTTTCCAGCCTGGAAGGTCTCAATCAGCGGAATTAATTCAGCAAGCCTGGAAAGCCGCTGCTCCTCTTCTTCATAAATATGGTGATAATAAAGCCGCTCATGATCGTCTTTCGCATTGTTAATGACCGGATCAAGCATAGCCATAAAACTTTCAATATCTTTTTTCGTTCCAGTGAAAATATTGTAAAATTCACTCAATTCTTCTTTCACCAAATGCACCTCCTCATATACCTTCCTCCATTATAAGCTCTGCTTTTGACGGGAGCAAAGAATACATGAAAAAAAGCACCTATTTTGGCGCTTTTTCAGATTTATTACAGCTGCTCCTGCGGCTGTGCTTTTACAGCTTCAATATTTTTCATTTTATTATCCCAGCAGGCCTGACTTAAATCTACCGGATACTCCTCCGGGTTGAGTGCCCGCTTGTATTCACTCCAAAGCAGCTCCAGGTTATCGGCCGTACGGCACCGTATTGTGTGAATATCAGGTAATTCATACACGCGGACGCCGTTGATAAAAATAAGTTCATGCAATTCACGAGCCTCGAAATCTGTCACAAACTTGCTGACAAAGGTATGGACTGGATGAAACATCTTCAGCCGCTCGGCATGCTGCGGATCTTCATGCTCCATCGCGATGTAATCACCTTCTGCTTTGCCATTAAGCTTATTCACAATGCGGTATACGCGCTTTAATCCTGGCGTTGTCACTTTTTCCGGATTGGCCGACAACTTGATTGTATCACTCATGCAACCGGTATCGTCTTCAATCGATACCAATTTGTACACCGCGCCAAGAGCCGCCTGGTCATAAGCGGTAATGACCTTGGTACCTATTCCCCATACATCAATTTTGGCACCTTCCGCTTTTAAATTCATAATGGTATATTCATCCAAGTCATTAGACGCGACAATATGTGCTTGAGGAAATCCTGCTTCATCAAGCATTTTACGCGCTTCCTTTGATAAATACGCCATGTCGCCGCTGTCGAGGCGGACGCCAACGAAGCGGATTTGATCACCCAAATCTTTTGCGGCACGAATGGCTGCCGGCATACCAGATCTGAGTGTATCATAGGTATCTACTAAAAATACACAGTCACGGTGCCGCTGTGCATATTTACAAAAAGCGGTGTATTCATCTTTATATGTTTGAATAAGGGCATGAGCGTGCGTACCAGAAACAGGAATACCAAACAGCTTACCGGCACGGACATTGCTAGTTGCATTGAAACCGCCGATGTAAGCAGCTCTCGTTCCCCATACTGCCGCATCCATTTCATGCGCACGGCGCGAACCAAATTCCATCGCCGTTTCATCTCCCAGCACTTGTTTGATGCGGGAAGCTTTCGTCGCAATCAATGTTTGATAGTTCACAATATTAAGCAAAGCAGTCTCGACAATTTGTGCTTCTGCCAGCGGTGCTTCAATACGCAGAATGGGTTCGTTGGCAAAAACAAGCTCACCTTCCTGCATACTTTTTAATGTACCAGTAAACTTCATATCTTTTAAGTAAGCTAAAAAATCCTCGCTGTAGCCGATATCTCGTAAATAGTCGATATCGCTCTTTGAAAAATGAAAATTCTCCAAGTAATCGATAATTTTTTCTAATCCGGCAAAAACACCGTATCCGTTGCCGAATGGAAGCTTGCGAAAATATAATTCAAATACGGCTTTTTTTGTATGGATGCCATCATGCCAGTACGTTTCGGCCATATTAATCTGATAAAGGTCGGTATGCAAGGCAAGGCTGTCGTCTTCATATCGTGACATTGTTTTTACTCCCTTTGCTTTTCCATCGTATTTCATTCCTATTATCCTACACCTTTTTTGCTTTTCCGGCAATACAGTCCGTGAAATTGAAAAAGGAACCGTGCAGACAATCCAAATAAAAAATCCTTTTTCAAAGGCTTTTCAGAGTATAGATAAAGTACTTTTCTCTTTTCTGCCTATCATAAACGAGAGGGTTCGTTTGCTACTTTCGCGCAAGAATAGAAAGAACGGCGGCACGCAGCTTCACCTATCGTCCCTCATGAGAAAACAATGCCCCGGACAAGCTGTTTTTTCAAGAAAGCTGATTTTATCGACAGTCTCAAAAGCTTTTTTTATAGATTACCCCCATGTTGTTTACAGCTCAATTGTCACATTGGGATTACGACGGCTCAGCTCTTTAACCAGTTCTTCTTTCTCGATAATGTGTCGAAACGAAATATTAAACATCGGGTAGCCCATTTTCTGACTCATACGAGATAAAAGGTGCATTTTGGACGAAATTGTCCCTGCATACTTTTCTTCATCTGTAAGTACAAGTCCGATGTATGTATGTCCGTTTATATGATAAAAAAGTAATCCATGATATCTTTCCAGTGTATCTCGACTTTTTCATGAGGCAGCACACGGATAGCAAGGTACTCCATTCGTTGTTGTCACATACAGGTCGTCCCCAGAGAATTTTTGAGCATTACTAGCGGTCACCCAGATCATGAGCAGCGTAAGCAGAAAAAGAGGCCCGACATAAAATACTTTCATCTATATACGCAAGCTAGGTTAAACCCGCAAAGAATAGAAGAATCACCCCACAGAGTACAAGCAAGAAAAAATAATTCTTTTTTGATTCGTAAAAATTCATGTAATCACTCCATCCTTTACATTCTATACGTTTCAACAGCCGGGGTTGTTTCATTTACATAGAAAAAAGCGGCTTACGATGGCCGCTTTTTCGCTTCAATATATAAAATATGATGATCTTCCATTTCAATAATGGTAAATATCCAATCATCTTCTTCGAGCATGTCATGAAGGGCTGTATCGATTTTTTTCGTTAAAAACCAGCCACCAAGCGTATCAACATCTTCATCATTTAACTCGGTTCCAAGCAACGCATTTATTTCACTTACTAATACTTTTGCGCTGAATAGATAGTGTTCATCATTTATTTTTCGTACTTCGGCGATTTCATCTGTGTCGTATTCGTCACGAATTTCTCCGACAATTTCTTCTAAAATGTCTTCTACTGTTACAAGGCCTGATGTACCGCCATATTCATCAATTAAAATCGCCATGTGAGTTCGCTCTTTCTGCATTTTAACAAGCAGATCATGAATAAGCATATTTTCAAATACGCGAATAACAGGCTTTACAAATTGACGAAGCGGCTGTACGTCCGGAAGCGGTTTTCCCTTCACAGCCACGCTTAAAATTTCCTTGAAATTGACCATGCCGATTACATTGTCTTTGTCTCCGTCAATAACGGGATAGCGGGTGTATTTTTCTTCTTTAATAGTAGATAAAACTTCTTCAAGCTTATCATCAATGGACAAGCTAATCATTTCTGTACGCGGTACCATGATTTCCTTTGCATGCCGTTCATCAAATTCAAAAATATTATTAACATATTTTAATTCACTTTGATTGATTTCACCGCTTTTGTAACTTTCAGAAAGCAGCATTCGCCACTCTTCCTCCGTATGAACCTCACCATGCTCAGAAGCCATTTTCAGCCCAAACAAGCCTGTAATAAAGCGGGCAGAACCGTTGAGCAGCCATATAAACGGATACATAATCCGGTAAAACCAAATAAGCGGGACAGCCAGTGCCAGGGTTACTTCTTCTGCTTTTTGTATCGCTACTGTTTTAGGTGCCAGTTCGCCCACGACAACATGAAGAAATGTCACAATTGCAAATGCAATGGCGAACGACAAAATAGCGGAAAGTGAAGAAGCAAGCTCAAAACGTTCAAAAAGCGGATGAAGCAATTTTTCGACTGTCGGTTCACCAATCCAGCCAAGTCCGAGTGCCGTAATTGTAATGCCCAGCTGGCAGGCAGATAAATATTCATCTAAATGGGTCGTTACACGCTGTGCCGCCAAAGCACCCGGCTTTCCTTCCGCTATAAGCTGATCTACGCGTGATGCTCTCATTTTTACAATAGCAAATTCCGCAGCCACGAAAAAAGCAGTCAGAGCAATTAATAAAGCAATGCCCAGTAAATTCCTAATCTCCTCCAATGACAGGCTCCGATAACTCGGAGCACCCACCTCCTGTTTCAAAAATAACCGTTGTTTTTCTTATCATATCATGTTCGTCTTTCTAAACAAAAAATCCGGCTCAGCTTTTGCTGAGCCGGATTTTTTATAATTCGCTGACTGTAACCAGTTCATAGCCTTCCTTTTGAAGGTAGGTCACGATTTCATCCAGCGACTGGGCCGTTGTTTGATGAATATCGTGCATTAACACAATCGACCCATCTCTTGCTTCTTTTTTCACAATTCCACAAATCGATTTCGGATTATGTGATTTCCAGTCCATTGTATCAACGGTCCAAAGCATCGGTTTTGCACCAATGATTTCATTCACAGTGGCATTGGTTGCCCCATAAGGCGGCCGAACGGTCAAAGGTGATACACCGGCCGCGGCTTCCACTGCCAAAGCTGTCTGATCAATTTCCTTTTTTACCTCCCGGGGATCAAGCTTGGCCAGATTCCGGTGGCTAAAAGAATGATTGCCGATTTCATGGCCTTCCTGCACTACCTGGTCAACCAGTTCAGGATATTGTTCTACACGGCTGCCGAGCATAAAAAAGGTGGCTTTTGCATCATGTTTTTTTAATGTTGCCAAAATAGCCGCCGTACTTTTTGGGTTTGGCCCATCATCAAATGTAAGCGCAATTTTTTTAAGCCCTTTTCCAGCAGGTATTTCTTCAGCAGCTAAACCAGCTGCCAGTTGGTCCCGCCATTCTTTCTTTAAAAACGGGGCTGCCCGACGGAACGGCATACTTGCTTCATGTTTGTTATCTTTCGTGAAAAAAATCACCTGGCTGTTTTTCACATACAAGCCCGCTTCGCTTATAGGTACGGGTATGTGAAGAGCCGTTGAAGCTTTTTGCGGATCGATAAATAAGTCTGAGGCTTTTGCCAGCCTTCCTTTTTTCATATCAACGATAAACGACTCATAATAGATATCGTTTTTTTCGGCATTAATATATGTTTCATCACGAAAAAGAACCGAATAAACACCATTGCCGCTTAAAATGAGCTCAAAAGTCAGCCGCAGCGAAGCAGGCTGTCGCTTTAATTTTTTGGCATCGACCTGTTCTAACTTTTGTAAAAAATCTGTTTCTTTTTTTTTCGTATATTGTTCTATTTTTTTATTTAAAGATGCCTGTTTAAAAATCGGATACTGAAGAGCGATCTGGTATCTTTTTTCGCTGGCTTCTTTTGTTTTAATAGATATATTTTCATAAGCCGATTTTGACGTACTTGTTGCCCATACCGTTTTATGGTGTTGTGTAGCTGTTACAACCAAGTTGACCAGTACCATAGCAAGCATCAAAAATACACTTGACAGCAAAGCGATGACGGTCGTTTTTTTGTTCATATGTATCCCCTAATCAAACATAATATTTGGATTTACCTTCCATTTATTATTGTAAACAAAGAGATACTATAATACAATACTTTTGTAAAAAAACGCCCTATTTTTGTCATAATTTGATGAATAATGGTTTAACTTGTTACTTTTTCTTCTTGATAAGCACGGGCAGCAGCTGTAAATGCCTTTGCAATACCCGGATTTGATGGAAAATATAAATGAGCGTAGCCTGCTACTGCATTGTGTACAACACACCCATCCGGCTTTTTTCCAAATCGGCTGCCAGATTGAAAAGCTGGTGGTCTTTCCTCCCGCTGTTCGAAAACTGAGTAGTGAAATTCATGTCCACGCAGCTTTATCCCTTCTTCAATCCAGGTGCCTGAAAGAGACGTTAATTCCCGATAGCCAAGAGCCGCACGGGTTGATTTCATGATTGTTTTTCCATCAATAATGCCGCACATCGGATAGGAATGACCGTCAACGGTTACCAGTTCTTCTGTTAAATACATAAATCCGCCACACTCAGCCAGCGTCGGCATACCGGATTGGACAGCTTGACGGACGGACTGGCGTGTCGCATGCTGTGCAGCAAGACCAGGGGCAAATTCCTCTGGAAATCCACCTCCGATATAAAGGGCATCTGCTTCTGCTGGCACCGTCTCGCCGAGAAGAGGAGAGAAAAAATGCAAATCGGCCCCATGTGCGCGAAGCATTTCCAGATTTTCTTCATAGTAAAAATGAAAAGCCGCATCTTTTGCAACAGCAATTGTAACGCTGCTGCCTTGCTTTCTTTTAAATAAATGACCTTCAGGCTGCATCAGATCTGGCGCTTCTGAAAGATGCAGCAATTGATCAAGATCTACTGTTCTTTCGGCTGCTTCTGCAAGCGTATCAAAGAGTTCGTTCAAGTCACCTCTTTCAACGGCTGGGACGAGGCCAAGATGGCGCTCAGGCACATTAACACCAGGCATTTTCAGCAAATGGCCGATAACCGGTATACCACATTCCTGACTCACTGCCTTTTCAATCAAGCGAAAATGCCCTTCACTGCCGGTTTTATTTGCAATAACCGCTTTGATCTGGCCAGGCGCCATCATTTGAAATCCTTTTACAATGGCTGCCGCGCTTCGTGCCGTTCCGGATGCATCGATCACCAGCAGCACGGGTGCGTCTGTAAGACGGCTGATCTCGGCTGTGCTACCGTCATCCTTCAACGGATCTTTACCATCGAACATACCCATAACGCCTTCAATCACCGAGATATCCGTATCCTGTGACGCCTGTAAAAAAACTTCACGAATAATATCTGCATTACCCATCCAGCTGTCTAAATTGCGTGAAAGCCGGCCGCATATAGCCGTATGGTACGTTGGGTCAATATAATCCGGTCCGCATTTAAACGGCTGCACAGCGAGGCCGCGCCGCTTAAAAGCGCCAAGCAGCGCCAGCGTGACCGTTGTTTTACCAGAGCCGCTCCCCGTGCCGGCAATGACGAGTCGTTTTCCCATTCTTTCCTTCTCCCCTTTACTTCGTCCCAAATTCTATCAGGGCAACTGAGATGGTTACATTACCACTTTTTTTCTTTGGCAGAATGATTTCTCCCTCTTTTGACGCTAAATAAGCAGCCGGTTCACTGACTCCATACGCACCGGTATATTTAAATACCGTTTCGGAGGGTTTTTTCATCGGCGCTTCGTTTAACTGCTCAGGCGGGAAGGTGAAAAACGGCCAATCATTTTTTTCGGCAACCGCCAAAATACCCGCTTCATCTTTTTTCAGGTCAATGGATGCAATGGACTGAACGCTTTCTTTGGAAAGAGCAAGATCGCGAAGGGCTTCATCGATGACCTGCTCAATTTCCTCCGCTTCTGTTCCACGGTTGCAGCCGATGCCAAGGACGATTGATTTTGGACGGTACACAACAGGATAGCGAAGCCCATCGAGTTCTTCTGCATCAAGCAGCCTGTGAGTGACGACAAGGGCAGCATTATGCGGCGTTGCGAGTGCTTCTTTTACCGAAGCTGCCGTCTTGATATGAGTCGGTACCGGCCGGTCATGCTTCCACCAGTTCGGCTCTCCTGATTCCTGTACGACAAGTACCGGCTCTTCGTTCACGACAGCAGCTGCCGCCTGCGTTAAAAAGCGGTCATAGTCAAACTTCCAGCCGAATTCACGGCCAAACATATCAACCGGAATCGTCTTTTGCACATCGGAGGCAGTTGTAATCACCGGCCGGGCACCTGTCAGTCCAGCCACCCGGTGTGTAAGCTCGTTGGCGCCGCCAATATGACCTGAAAGAACACTGATGGCGTGCTCAGCCCGGTCATCCAGGACGACCACTGCCGGATCGGTTTTTTTGTCACCTAAAATTGGGGCAATCATCCGGACCACCGCACCGAGTGAAATAATCAGCACAATGCCGTCGTATTCTTTAAATAATTTTGGCAGCTGAAGGCGGACAGAGCCGTCAAACAGCTCAATGCCCCTCTCTTCTTCATCACCGCGGCAAAATTTCCGCATGTAATACAAATCCGCCTGCATCTCCTCGGCAAGCTTACGTGCTGTTTCGGTTCCGTGTTTCGTAATGGAGACAATGGCAACCTTCATGACTTGATTCCTTTTCGGAAACCATGGGTAAAGGTTTTGTCGTACAGCTTTGAACGATGTCCAGAGTTTCCAATGTCCGGATCGAGCGCTTTTCCGGCTAAAATCATCGCCTGCTTGCGAATGCCGTTTTCACGCATCGCCGCATCGAGTCCGGCGATCGTTGAACGGACAATTTTTTCGTCCGGCCATGTGGCACGATATACAACAGCTACCGGCGTGTTCTCCGGCCAGCCTGCTTCAACCAGCTCACGCGTTACCTTTTTGGTCAGTGTTGCGCTTAAGAAAAAAGCAATTGTACATTCGTGTCGGGCTAAGTCCTTCAGCTGCTCTTTCTCTGGCACCGGCGTTCTTCCCTCGGCCCGCGTTAAAATAACAGTTTGTGTGACATCAGGAATGGTCAATTCTGCACCAGCTGCCGCAGCTGCTGCAAAAACAGAGCTGACTCCAGGTACGATTTCTGTTTCAATGCCCGCTTCTTTTAGGAGGGCGATTTGCTCGATGATGGCTCCATAAATAGCCGGATCGCCTGTGTGAAGGCGGACGACTTTCTTTCCTTCCTTTACGTAATTGACCATGGTTTCTACCATCTCTTCTAAATGCATGCCGGCCGTTTTCAATACAATAGCACCTTCCTTGCAGCCCGCCATTAATTCCTCGTTAACGAGTGAGTCGGCATACAAAACTACATCTGCTTCCTCTACAAGCTTCATCCCGCGAACCGTAATTAAATCAGGTGCCCCGGGTCCCGCTCCCACAATGAATAGCTTCATTTTTTCTTCACCACCATCAGCGTTAAATAATTCGGTTCTGCCCGCTCAAATTCATCCAGCGTCCAGACAACTTCATCACTTGATGTAACTTTTGTAACTGCATGGGCGTGATCCTCAAGTCCAAGCTCACGAATCACACTTGAAACAAGGGCTGCCACCTTCGCAACTTTCAGAAAAATGACGCAGTCGTGCTGCTCAATCGCCCGTGTTAATGCTTCTCTATCATTTGTTGCAGGAATAATTGCGACATGCTCATCTCCGTCGGCAAGCGGAATATTCAGCCTTGCCGCGGTGCCATTTATTGATGATATGCCGGGCACCACCTCTGTTTTCACGTTCGGCATTCTTTTTTGCAATACATTTTTCATGTGAATAAATGTGCTGTATAGCATCGGGTCGCCCTCTGTCACAAATGCCACATTCTCGTCGGCTTCCAGTTTTTCCGCTACCGCTTCTGCTGCTTTGTTCCATTCACGCTCTAAAATGACCGGATCCTTCGTCATCGGAAAAACGAGACCAAGCATATCTTTTTCCTGCGGATCAATATAAGCATCAATGATCTGGCGCGCGTAGCTTTTTTCACCAGACCGCTTTTTCGGAAATGCAATCACCCTGCTTTCCGACAAAATGCGAAACGCTTTTACCGTTAACAGTTCCGGATCGCCCGGTCCTGCACCAATTCCATATAAAATACCTGTCATCACTGTTCCTCTTTTCTTTTAGCACATATAATGTAAACCGGGTTTTGCGCTTCAAAGCGCGTCATATTTAAAATAGGCTTAGACAAGGATACCTGGGCCAGAGCTATATCTACCTCAAAGCCGGCTTCTCGGAATAACTGATGGGCTTTTGACATGTTTTCAATCGTAACGGCATTCAATACGATCGTCCCGCCCGGCTTCAGCCGCTTTGCACATGTGCCAATAAGCTTGTCCATATTACCGGCCGTGCCGCCCATAAATACGCAATCCGGATCAGGAAAAGCCTCCAGTCCATCTGGCGCTTTTCCATGAACGAGCGTGACGTCCGTGCGAAATTTTTGAAAGTTTGCTTCAGCATTGGCAAGATCCGCTTCATTTTTCTCGATAGCAAAAACGGCTCCGTTTCGGGCTATTTTAGCTGCTTCAATCGCAATGGAGCCCGTACACGTTCCGATATCCCAAACCGTACTATCCGGACGAATATTCATTCGGCCAATGGTGAGAATGCGGATATCACGCTTTGTAATCAAGCCTTTGTCCGGCTTGCGCTGGCTGAATTCCTCATCGGGAATACCGGTAGTCCATACTTTCGATGGCCGATTTTTCTTTAAAATCACGACATTCAACGGAGCAAACGATGCTTCACTCATTTCTTCAAGCGTTAAATGACGGCAGCGCTCATCCGGCGCCCCTATATTTTCAACCACGAATGCATTATACTCGGTCATGTTAAACCGAAGGAGGTAGCGGGCAATCACATCTGGTGAATGCGTTTCGTCTGTCAGCAGCGCCACTTTTTCTTCACCGTCGATTTTCTGGGCGAGCCCGGTGATCGGGCGTCCATGCACGCTGATCGTTTTTGCATTCTGCCACGATTCATTCAACCGGGCAAATGCGAGCTGTACACTTGACGGCTGCGGTTCAATCACGGCTTCTGTACTCCCTGACAGATACGCTCCAATTCCGTAAAAAAGCGGATCACCCGAAGCCAACACCACGACTGGACCTTCTTCGTCCTGAACCCGTTTTTTTACTTCTTTTACATTCCCGCCAATCACGAGCTTCTCCCCTTTGAAATCAGGAAAAAACGACAGCTGCCGTTCTCCGCCGACAAGCAGCCGGCTTTCCTTAACACGTTTTAGCTGGCGCGGGTGCAGCCCTTCCGCTCCGTCTGCACCGATACCAATAATATGTACGTTACTCACTGTATTCCGCCTTTCCTAAAAGCTGTCCTTTCATCGCAAACAGCAGCGTTTCAACTTCCATGCCGCCTCGCACTTCCCGAACGGCGTTTCTTGAGCAGTTGCGGCAGAAAAGCGCAAAAAATGCCGGATAGTCCGCCATTAATTCTGCTGCATGCGTCGCTGTGTTAGCTGCCCGCACTTCTTCAATTTCATTCTCTCTGGCTCCTGCTTCTTCTGCCATCTGCGCCAAAAAACTCATATCGACCGGTGCGCTTTTGGAGTGCACCATCATGACGCCCTGAGCAACTTTTGAAAATTTGCCTGGCATCCCGGCGAGTGTAACTTTTTGAATACCGAGCCGTTTACAATGCTTGAGTGTAAAGCCGACAAAATCGCCCATTTCAATGAATGCTTCTTCCGGCAGGTGCGGCAGGTGATTTATCGCATATTTTTCACTGCGCCCGCCTGTCGTAGCGGCGACATGCGTACAGCCGGCTGCAACGGCCACCTCAATGGCTTTTACAATACTGGCTCGAAAAGCGGCGGTTGAAAACGGACGGACAATGCCGCTCGTCCCTAAAATAGACAGGCCGCCTAAAATGCCCAGTCTTGCATTTAAGGTTTTCTCAGCCAGCTTCTCGCCGCCTGGTATAGAAATGATTACGCGGACACCTTTTCCAGCTCCTGCTTCTAAAAGCAATTCTTGAACCGCTTCGGTAATCATACGGCGCGGCACCGGGTTGATCGCGGCTTCTCCCGGTGCTACGTCGAGTCCCGGCTTTGTGGCCCGGCCAACGCCTTCCCCGCCATCAAGCTCAATACCTGGTTCGCTTGTCCAGCTTACTTCTGCACAAATAACAGCCCCATGTGTAATATCAGGGTCATCTCCCGCATCTTTTTTGATGCCGGCTTTCACAGAGCCCTCGCCCACTTGGATAAATTCCGGTGTAAAGTGGGCCCATTGCTTCGCCGGCAAATAAATAGAAATCGATTCGGGCGGCTGGCCTGTAAGAAGCGTCTGCAGCGCAATTTTTGCCGCGGCAGTCGCACAGGAACCCGTTGTGTATCCTGTGCGGAGCGGCTTATCAGGGACCGGCTTCATTTTACGGCAAGCAGCGACAGCGCGTTCAGCGCTGCCACGGTGACCGTACTGCCGCCTTTACGGCCCATATTCGTAATAAACGGAATATCCAGTTTTGCCAGTTCCTCTTTGGATTCTGCTGCCGACACAAAGCCGACCGGCATGCCGATAATTAAATCAGGCTTGGCAAGGCCTTCTTTGGCAAGGCGGATAATTTCCAAAAGAGCCGTCGGGGCATTGCCGATCGCATAAATGCCGCCTTTTCCAATGGCTGCCGCTTTACGCATGGAGATAATCGCCCGTGTCAGCCCAAGTTCTTTTGCTTCTTTCATCACATCATCATCGGAAATATGTACATGCACAGAACCGCCAAACTGCTCAATACGCGGCTTTGATACACCTGATTGAATCATTTGCACATCACAAATTACACGCGTACCTTGCTGAATCGCGCGAATGCCGGACTGGATGGCCTTTGGATGAAACAGCACACTTTTCCCAAGCTCAAAGTCGGCGGAAGCATGAATCACCCGCTGTACAACAGCAAACTCTTCCGGTGATAAATCATGGGGGCCAAACTCGTCTTCAATAATCGAGAAACTAAGCGATTCAATTTCCATCGGTTTCACTGTTTCTGGCACAAAGGTTGTTTTAAAGTCCATGTTTCGTTTCCTCCAGGCGATTTAATATATGGATCACTTGATCAAATTGCTCGCATTGATTTGGGTACTGCACCGGCGGACGGGAAATGACGATCGTTTCGATACCAAGGGACACGGCCGCTTCAATCTTTTCCGCTACCGCACCGATCGCGCCGCTTTCTTTCATGACGGTCGTCGTCACGCTGTAATGGCGATACAGTGCAAGATCAAACTCTTTCGTAAAAGGCCCCTGCATAGCCACAATATTTTTTTGAGGCAGTCCCAGCGCAGCGCATTTTTCCATATTGTCTGTGCGCGGCAGCATCCGTGCAATCAGCCGGATATCCGTGCGGGGAAGCAGCTTTTCCGTAAAAGCCTGCAGCGTCTTGCTGCCGGTCGTTAGGAGCACGACGCCGCCCCGCTCTAGTGCCGCTTCCGCTGCTTCTTCATACGTATCCACGCGTGTGACAAGCGAATGTTCAACGATCTGCGTGCCGGCCCGCTCAAAGCGGATATACGGAATACCGGCCTGTCGAGCTGCTTCAATGGCGTTTCGAGACGCCTCTTCAGCAAAAGGATGGCTGGCATCAACCACTGCCGTATAATCCTTATCGAGCACAGACGTCATTTCGTCTGCAGAAAGCCGGCCTACACGAGTGGAAATACCCGCTGCTTCAAGTTCAATTGATGCATTTTGGGTAACAACGGATGCTGTAACCGGGCGCCCCGCCTCCTGCAGTTTCACAGCGAGCTCCCGGGCGTCACTCGTCCCCGCTAAAAAGAAAATCATCGAATCGCCTCTTTTTCATGCTCATGGTCATGACCGTGATGATGGTGGCTGTGGTCATGATCATGGTCGTGGTCATGATGATGATGGTGAACCCCCGCTTCAAACCGATACTGGCATGTATCACAATTCATGAGCGATTTGCCGCCAAGCGCTTCATCAATCCGGTCTGCCACAATGACTTTAAGCTTCGGATGAAACCCAAAATAATCCGCAAGCGCGAAAGACAATTCTGGATATTGCTCGCGAAACAGCGTCAAATCCTGCTCGATCCGTTTGATCAGCACACCCGTAAACAAAAAGTACGGCAGAATAATGATCTTTTTCGCGCCAAGCTTTTTAACTCTTTCTACCGCCTGGGGAAGTGATGGCTTCGTCACGCCGTAAAACGCCGGTTCAACGGTTTCAAAGGATGTTTTTTCCCACAAAATACGGGCAATTTTGCATAAGTCACTGTTGGCATCTGCATCGCTTCCGCCGCGCCCAAGCAGAATCACCGCATCCTGTTCGCCTGCTTCATCCGGATCAACGCCAGCATCCTGCAGGCGTTCTTTTAAAATCACAGACGTTTCATAATGGATGCCAATTGGCTTTCCGTAGGTAAATGTCACACCTGGATACTTTTCTTTCGCTGCGTCAATCGCTGCTGGAATATGAATTTTCGAGTGCCCCGCCGGCAGCAGCATAAGTGGTATGAGGGCAATTTCTCTTGCTCCCCGGTCTATACACCGCTCAATGCCTTCCGCAATATCGGGACGCGCAAACTCCAGGAAGCATGTTTCATATAAAACGAGCGGATTTAAATCCGGCAGAAATCCTTCCACAAATTGATGAATTTGTTCATTACCTTCCGGGTCACGGCTTCCGTGCCCAACAAAAAGTACGGCTTTCATTTTTTCTCCCCCTTATTCTCCGCACGGCATCGGCTCAACGTCCGGTACCGGCATATCTCGATGGGCAAATCCTTCTATTTCCCCAACCCGTTTAAAATATTTGAAAAAGCGTTCATTTGGATGACCGGATTCGCGGTATTCTTCTACAATCCTTGTAAGCATCGGAACAACCCGTTCCGGCGGAATGCCTTCTGCCACATACACACCTGGATGCGCAGTCCGGCTGACGACTTTAGCGCCTAAAAACAGATCAAATGCTCCCCTGCGGTATACGATGCCAATATCCTCGTTCACCGCACCGTAGCACGCCATGCCGCAGCCATTCACGCCGATGCGAAGTTCTTTCGGCACGTCGAGGCCGCCAAGCTCCCGTCCAAGCTGTTCGGTATATGGAATAGCGTCGCCTTTATCACCGTTGCAGAAGTCACATGCTTTTATCGTGACAACATCGCCGGTTGGTGCAAGGCTTAGTCCCGCTTCTTTCAACTTTTCAACAATCGGCTGCGGGTTACTCGTTTCGGTTTTTAACAGCACATAGTGATGTGGTGTGTATTCGATTGTACCCTTTTCGCCCGCCGCTTCAGATATAGCGATCAGCTGCTGTGGCGTAAAATGCTTGTTCACAACACCCGGACTGACTGCTGCTTCAAAAATTGTTTTCACAGCCGGCGGGGCTGTTTTCTGCCGTTTCAAAGCCGCCAGCGCCTGCAGGCCAAGCTCTTTGAGATCGGGCTTTTTTTCGCTTTGACCGCCATGCAATGCCCACGGTTCGTTTTCAGGGCGAAACCGCTCATGCGGCCGCAGCGGCTGCTTCTCTTCTGTTAATGTATATTTGCGTGTGTATCCACGCGGTGTAATCATCAGTCCATCATAGAAAAAAGTCGTTGAATTACCGATCACGACTGTTGTCAGCATCCCAATTTCGTGGTCCAGCATTTTTGCAAGTGTGGTCATGACCACCTCTTCCCGGTCACGGTATGCGCTTTTTACAAGTCCAACCGGCGTGTCAGGTTTTCGGTAGTCCAGCAAAATCCGCTGTGCCTCTTCAATTTGCTTGGTGCGCCGCCCGCTTTTCGGGTTATACAGCGCAATCACAAAATCAGCAGCGCCCGCAGCATCTATCCGTTTCGCTATAAGCTCCCATGGCGTTAAATGATCACTTAAGCTGATCGTACAGGCATCATGCATAATAGGGGCTCCAAGCAAAGACGCGCAGGAATTGATCGCCGATATCCCTGGAATGATTTCTACACGAATACCGGTATCCCGCTTCCATCCCTGTTCCGCCAATACTTCATATACAAGACCTGCCATACCGTATACACCGGCATCACCGCTTGAAATGACGGAAACGGTTTTTCCGCGCTCCGCCTGCTTAACTGCTGCCTGCGCCCTGCTTACTTCCTCGCTCATTCCAGTTGAAATAACGTCTTTTCCTTCAATCAAAGGAGCAACAAGCTCCATGTAGGTTTTGTATCCAATGACGTAATCACTTTCCCTCAGCGCTTGTTTCGCTCGATCGGTAATATGATCTTCGTGGCCGGGCCCGAAGCCGACAACATACAATGTACCCGTCATTTTTTCTCTCCTTTTTCCGTTCCCTTAAAGCGGCCGTTCAACAGCTGCATGCCTTCTTCTGACCGCTCATAAGCAATCCATTCTTTTATTGGCTGGTTGTTTTCAAGATGCGCGGCGACCATCTCTTTGGCACGATGCTCGTCCATTTCAAAATACCAGTCTGCTTCCGGGTAAACGACAACCACACACCCGTCTTTGCATCGTCCATTGCATCTTGTTCTTGTTGTATGTACATATGCATCCAGATCCCGCTCGGTAATTTCATTCCGAATCGCCTGTGTCACTTCTTCTCCGCCTTTTCGCATACAGGTAGACCCGTTGCAAATCAGTACATGCTTGCGCATATTTGTTAAGTTCCATGTTGCCACTTTATCCGCTCCTTTTTAAAGCATGCAAAAAGCCCCCGCTTCTGTGGCAGAAGCAGGGGCAGAAAACCGCATAAAAGAAAAGACTTGTCCAAAAAAGCCATGCGTATTCATCCCGTTCTTCCCACCGAAGAATGATGTTTCAGCATTAAAAGCAGGTCTCCTGGCTTGCGGTCACTTTACTTCTGCCTCCCTTCCCGGAAAGAATCCAGTGGGTTTCAAACAGGTTCATCACGCATACAGTAGCGGGGGCTGCACCGGACTTTCACCGGTTTCCCTATTATCCCGGACGTAGAACTCCGGGCACTCTTAATGATTGCTTTATTTAGTTTTGTTGTCTTTAACATTAGCAGGGAAGAGCTTCTTTTAGCAAGGGAAAAATAAAAAAGACCTGGATTTATCATCCAGATCTCAGACTGTAGACAAATGATTGATAACCGTCACATGAATGGATAAGCGGTGTCCGGGCCGTTCCGCTTTCCATGGGGCAGGCGCTGACCCGGACGCCGCCAAGTGGCTTGCTACAAGAATGTATAGGGCTATAAGGTCGTAGTTTTTCTTTTTAAAAGAAGAGAAAATCTCTATCTGGTCCCTGGCTGATTGATCTTCAACACCACTTATCGGCTCTTTTTTTGAAAAAGAAAGACTTTGTTTACACACTGAGACCTGGATTAATCATCCAGATCTTCTTCCTCAATCACCACTTCACCTGTTGAACCATCTACATGTACTTCTGTTTCCTTTTGTCCATCTTTTATTTCAATTTCATAGTGCCCGTCATCAAGCTCTACCTTTTCGATTGTTCCTTTTACCTGTTTCTGCGCCGCTGCCCTTGCTTCTTCCTCCGTTACCGTTACACTGGCATTGTGCCCATCATCATAATCATCGTCACGATCGTCATCTGTATCCTCTTGTTTTTTCAATACCTTGCCGGACTCTCCATCAACCTTCACGTCATAGCCCTGTGTATCAACTTCATATACAGGACCGGTCAGCTTTTTCTCCAGCTCAATTCCCTCGACAACGGACTGTGTTTCTTTTTCCGCAATTGCTTTTGCTTCTTCCATCGTCACCTTTGCATCAAGCCCGGGTACTTCTGCTTGAATTCGATCATTTTGTACACCCCAGAGAACACCGCCGCCCAGAAGACCTACTGTTAGAAAGCTGCCTGCAATCGTTGTTTTTTTCATGTTTATTTCCTCCCTTTTTTTCTTTCATGCTTTTATCTTAACCAGGCAAGATGAGAAAAAAGGGAGGAAAAAATGAGAGTTTGATGAGAAGAGCTAATCATCCCACGAAATCGATAAAACCTCTCCAGAAATAGCATTGATACGCACTGTTGCCTCTTCGCCGTTCTGGGCATTAATATCAACAAGGTAGGACCCTGCTTCTTCCTCATCGCCCTGTTCGATATCATCAACCGTACCAGGTACTTTCGTCAGCGCAATCTTTTCCGCTTCCTCTGGTGTCAGCTGTCCATTGTTTTCTTCCGTTTCACTTGTCTGTTCTTCAGGCTTTTTTGCGGCTTCCGCTTTCAACCGGGTTACAGCCATTAATTCGCCTGTCTCACTGTCAACAGTCATACTGTATTCACCCTGCTCGGGCACTGCAATGGTGTAGTGGAATTCCTTGCCGGACTGCGTTGATTCCTTTACTGTTCCGCCATACTGCTCGGCAAGCTTTTCTCCCGCTTCTGCTATCTTTACAGCCGGCTTTTGAAAGGATTGATATAAAAAAACTGCCGCCGCAATCGCAGCAGCTACTGTGACAGCCATGATGATTTTTTTCATGCTTCTTCCTCCCGTTTTTCTTTTAATATAGCAGGAGAAGATGAGAATTCACTAAGAGTAAGAATAACGATTGTTCCTTTTCCTTCTTCACTTTCAATCCGTACGACAGCTCCAAGAGCATCCGCCAGTTCCCGTGCAAGTGCCAGACCAAGGCCGAACCCCCCTGTTTTTCGTGACCGCGCCCTATCCACCCGGTAAAAACGGTCAAATATTTTCGAAAGGTCGGTGGCTGGTATACCGATTCCTTGATCAGCTACCCGAATCTCTGATTTTCTTACTTCAATAAGAATTTCCTTCTCTGAGTACTTGCGTGCGTTATCTAAAAAAATAAACAGTAGCTGGCGCAGCTTAGAGCGATCAGTGTAAAGAGTGACAGATTCTATAATTTGAACACACACGTACCGTTTATAGGCCTGTCGAAAGGAGTCGGCCGTTTCCTGAACGAGCGCAGCCACATCAATCGCCTCTGCTTTTATATCCCATTGTTCGCCACTCCGTACAAGGGCGAGCAGCTGCTGGGTCAATTCTTTCATTCGAATGGCTTCTTCATAGATCGCTTCAACTGATTCATCAAATAGCTCCGGTCGCTCCCTGCCGCGGCGCTTTAACAAATGAGCGTACGATTCTACCACAGTAAGTGGTGTTTTTAATTCATGGGACGCATTTTGGACGAACGCTTCCTGCTTCCGATAATTTTCCTCAAGCAAATCCATCATATCGTTAAATGTAAGAGCCATATCCTGTAATTCATCGTGACGGCTGCTGTCCGTTGCAATCCGTTCATGCGTACCGCTTTTTCGAATCCGCCGCATCGTTTCCGTCATATTCTCTACTGGATTGGAAATAACAGCTCCGAGCACGCGTGCAGAGATGACGGCCGGAACAACAGCAATAAGTGAAGCCACGAGAAGTACACCACTTAAAATATTTAAAATTCTCTCGGTTGCCTGTAAATTTTCCCACAGCTCAAGCGAAGCTACTTCACCTCCGCGCCAAATAACAGGCAGTACTACCCGTGCGTAAGAAGCTCCACTGTTGTCCCTTATCACGGTCCGCTTTTCCCCTTTTTGAAACGAAGCTTCGTGCGATCTAAGCTCAGAAGCGTCCGGGGAAACAGCCACACCATCTACCGTTCCATCCGGCAGTATAATGCGGACCATCCCATTGGCCGGCGCATAAGCCCGCAGTAAGTCACTGCTTGCTACCGACGCCGCCGGATTTGATACACCACCGGCTACCCGGGCCGCGTCCGCCGCCGCCCGTTCTACATCTGCTTCCTTTAGCATAAAAGCAGCAGCGAAATAAATAGCTGTATTCATTAAAACAACAATCACAACGAGCAATACACTCGTTCCAAGGTGAATTTTATTTTTTAATTTCATGATTCCTTCAACACGTATCCGACACCTCTCACTGTATGGATAAGAGGCAGTTCAAATGGCTTATCGATTTTGTTGCGCACATAACGAATGTACACATCTACTACATTGGTGTCGCCATAATAGTCGTATCCCCAAACGCCATCGAGCAGCTGCTCTCTCGACAGCACGTGCCGTTTATTTTTCAAAAGATAAATAAGCAGGTCGTATTCTCGCGGTGTAAGTTCAATCGCCTGTCCCCCCCTTGTGACTTCACGGGATTCTTCCTTTACAACAAGATCAGCCGCGGACAGGGAGCTGCTTTGAACCGTTTTGCGGAGCGCTGCCCGGATTCTGGCTAAAAGCTCATCCATATCAAATGGCTTTGTTACATAATCACTGGCTCCAAGGTCAAGCCCGGTGACTTTGTCTGCCACCTCATCTTTAGCTGTCAGCATGATAACCGGCACGTCGCTTCCCTGCCGAATCCGCCGCAAAACACCCATTCCATCTAACCCGGGGAGCATTACATCCAGAAGAACAAGATCAAATGGCTCGGCTCGAAACGCTCCAAGAGCATCCAATCCATCCAGCACTTTTTTTGTTTCATAGCCTTCATGCTCAAGCTCTAACTCAAGGACGCGAGCAATTCTTTCTTCGTCTTCTACAATTAAAATGCGTGGTTTATTCATCCTTTCGCTCCTTTCACTTCTTTTATTATCGCGGCCTTACCGTTTTTTGTCCAAAAAAAGACGATCCTCCCGGGACCGTCTAGCGCTTATGCAAAAAACTCTTTTATGCGCAGGATCAGCGCATCATTTTTTGAAAGAGAAGCTGCAATCGTTTCCATAACAAGACGACGCGGCTTCTTTTCTCTCACTTCATCCTGTAAAAACGCCAGCAGCTCCTTTGATCGTTCGTCCGCTTCCTTCTGCATGGCGCCAATTTCCTGCAGTACACGGCTTTTCTTCCGTTCACGCAAGAGCTTTTCTTCCGGCTGCCATTTTTCCAGTGCATGCGGGTCGAGCAGTGCATCCTTTGTTTCAATGATCTCTTTTACCGCTGCATCCACACGCCGTATAGCATAGGCAATGATGGCATCAACTTCTACATCTTCCTCAAGCGCCATAACAAAGTGAATCATGTGTTGAATTATCCCATGCATCATCACAGCCAGGTCGATAGAGTACAAATGAACACGCATGCCATACACTTCCACAAGCCTTCTTTGCATCCAGCGAAGCTCGTTTATATGGTGCTGCTTAATAAACTTTTTTAATTCTTCATCCTCAGAAACAAATACACCTTGAAACAGCGCAAACAAGTTGTTTTCTTTGTTAACCTCCATCTTCACTTTCACTTGCTGGGCAAATACTTTTTTATCATGAACCGGCCGGCCGGCAATGACATCAGCCCGGCGCTGGTCTGTTTCCAAATTAATTTTTTCAAAGATCCCAATAAGCAGCTCGTTTTTAGATGGAAAATAATTATAAAATGTTCCTTTCGAAATTCCGCTTTGATCAAGGATATCTTGAATAGAAGTAGCTGCATATCCTTTTTTAACAAAAAGGGCATGTGCCGTTTTCATTACATTTTTCTTTCGTTCGTTCAATGAGTGCACTTCCTTTTTTTGAACTGTCGGTCTATTCAGAGAGTAACGCAATAAGGGCATTATTTCAAGGATTCACATAAAAATTCAATTTCTTTGTTGATTTTTTTGAACAATCGGTATAAGATAATTACCTGTTGAAACGCAAGTATAAAAATTGAACAATAAGTATGTAAGAGGAGGATATAAATTGAATACACAAGGAGTAATGGGAAAACCACCTTATGCAATGATTGCCATTTTGTTTGTCGGCGCATTTGTTTCCCTGTTAAATGAAACGCTTTTAAATGTAGCGCTTCCGTCTATTATGAAAGAATTTGAGGTGTCAGCTTCAGCTGTCCAGTGGCTGTCAACCGGCTACATGCTTGTAAATGGTATTTTAATTCCAGCAAGTGCCTTTTTTATTCAAAAATTCACAAACCGAAGTTTATTTATTGCCGCAATGATTCTATTTACGGCAGGCTCCGTTCTCGCTGCACTTTCACCTTCATTCAGCGTCCTGCTGGCTGCGCGAATGATTCAAGCTTCCGGTTCTGCGATTATGATGCCGCTTTTAATGAATGTTATGCTCGCAAGCTTTCCTGTTGAACGCCGCGGCGCTGCGATGGGGATTTTCGGGCTTGTCATGATCACAGCACCGGCTATTGGTCCAACGCTTTCCGGCTGGCTTATTGAGCATTACACATGGCGTACACTGTTTGAGGTTGTGATTCCGATTGCCGCTATCACCCTTGTTTTTGCCGTCTTTAAGCTTAAAAATATTACACAGCAGCGCGCCATTTCGCTGGACATTTTGTCGCTCGTATTATCGAGCATCGGTTTTGGGGGCATTCTGTACGGGTTCAGTTCTGCCGGTGAAAAAGGCTGGGATTCGGTTTATGTGTATGGCGCTATTACAGCCGGCGTAATCGGTCTGGTATTATTTGTTTTACGCCAGATGAAGCTTGATGAACCATTGCTTGAGTTCCGGATTTATAAATATCCAATGTTTGCCCTGTCTTCAGCCATTTCGATTGTAATTGCCATGGCCATGTTTTCTGCCATGCTGCTTATGCCGATTTATGTGCAGACAATCCGCGGCATTTCACCGCTTGATTCCGGATTATTAATGCTTCCGGGCGCGATCGTTATGGGCATCATGTCTCCTATTACGGGAATGCTGTTTGATAAGTTTGGTGCACGTGTTTTAGCCGTTATCGGTTTATCGATTACTATTTTAACGACCTTTATGTTTAGCAACTTAACCATGGATACTTCATACGGCTATATTATGTTTGTTTATACGCTGCGCATGTTTGGAATGTCGATGGTTATGATGCCGGTCATGACAAACGGACTAAACCAGCTTCCGCCAGCTATGAATCCTCATGGTACTGCAATGAATAACACACTTCAGCAAGTATCCGGGGCTGTCGGATCTGCCCTTCTTGTCACGCTCATGCAAAACCGGACTGAATCCCAGGCTGAGCAGCTTGCCCAGTCTGCTGCGGGCGATCCGACTGCAATGGCCAATGTGATGAATGAAGCCATGCTTCATGGCATTAATTTTTCTTTTACCGTATCTGTGTTTATTGCCGCAGTCGCGCTCATTCTCGCTTTCTTTATGAAACGGGTGACGCCTGCCGGGCAAGCAGCCAAGCAGAAATCTGCGGGTTGATCTGTCATCAAAAAGCGCCTTTTCCGCATGAGGAAAAGGCGCTTTTCTTTTATACAATTTTCGCAAGGCTATTAATAACGCCTGTATGCATACCTTCATGAAATGTAACAAACTGTAAAACAGCTTCCACGGTTGTCATTTCAAGAGGGCCAATTGTCACTGGCTTCACTGCTTTTTCAGTAAGCTTGGCTGAAAAATGATGTTCTATACGATTCATCTGCTCCTGTAAAGCGTTCGTAATATCCTCTGCTGATGGCAGTTCTTTTGGCCAATCCGCTGGCCGCGTTCCTGTCGCAAATAAAGCCTGCCATTCTGGCTGTGAAACCTCATATGATTCATCTGCCAAATGCAGCAGCCCTTCTGCTGTTACAAAAATATGACCCGCATTCCAGCGGATATTGTTTGAGAACGCCGCGGGCACTTCATCCCATTTGTTTTCAGGCGCTTTTGCAATAGTACCCAGAGCCGCATTCCGAGCAAAAATAAATTGCTTGATAGATTCCATTTAACTTCCTCCTCTATGTATGATCGTTTTTATCTTATCATAACTCATACTCCCGGCACTTATCATAAAGCTTCGTTTTGCCGATTCCAAGAAGCCGGGCTGCTTCTGTTTTATTAGCTGCCTGGCGAAGGGCATGCTGGATCGCTTCTTTTTCCGCTTTTTGAAGAGTGTACTTTAGCGGCACAACAGCCATAGGCACTTTTTCTGTATGACCTTCCATTTCCTGAGGCAATTCTTCCTGCAAGTAAAGGGGTAAGTGATGAATCCTAATAATCGATCCATCTATTACATTTACTGCTCTTTCCAAGACGTTTTCGAGCTCCCGCACATTCCCTGGCCAGTTATGGAGTAAAAGACGGTTTTCTACTTCTTTGGACAGAGTGATAAAAGAACGATCAAAGTTGCTTGCAAGCTTGCGAAGTAAAACAGTCGCTATAGCCGGGATATCTTTTTTTCGCTCCTTTAAAGAAGGGATATCAATTTTCATTACATTCAGCCGGTAGTATAAGTCTTCTCGAAACTTGCGCTGCCTGACCATTTCCTCCAGATTACGGTGTGTCGCAGCAATAACCCGGACGTCAACAGGGATTGCACCTTGTCCGCCGACCCGCTCGATTTCTTTTTCTTGAAGAACACGAAGCAGCTTGCTTTGCATCGCTAATGGCATGTCGCCGATTTCATCCAGAAATATAGTCCCGCGGTGCGCAAGCTCAAATTTCCCTTTTTTTCCTCCTTTTTTCGCGCCGGTAAAAGCACCATCTTCGTACCCGAAAAGCTCCGACTCAAGCAGCTGCTCTGGAATCGAAGCTGAATTCACACGAACAAAAGGATACACACTTCGCGTGCTTGCCCCATGAATGGCATGGGCAAACAGTTCCTTGCCCGTTCCGGATTTCCCAGTTAAAAGCACAGCCGACTGGCTGGTAGACACGCGCGCAGCCAGCTGCTTCGCTTCTATAAAGGACGCAGTTGTTCCAATTAAGTCATCAAAGCTGTATTTGCTTTTTAATTCGCTCGCAAATCGCTTTTTATAATAATCAAGCTCTTCAATCAGAGGCTGTACTTTATTAGAATAAGCCATCCAATCTTTTGCATTACGAAACATTACAGCTCCAACTGCTCCAACAAGTTCGCCGTCTATGTAAAAAGGATACCGGTTTGCGATCATCTCGCTTCCTTTAATCGTATGAATCGATGCAATTTCCGCCCGGCCTGTTTGAAGAATAATATGCATGCGAGTATTTTCAATAACATCCCGCACATCTTTTCCGATTGCTTCCTGCTGAGTGATACCAAGATATTCGCAGTAGGCGGGATTGATAAACATAACGGCTGCATGCCGGTCAACCGCAACCACCCATTCCGCTGCCAGATTAATGATTTCTTCCAGCCATTCATAAGGGAGCTTTTTCATATTGTGCCCTCCTTTTTTCTTTTATTTTATCAAAAAAAGCCGCCTCAAAGGCAGCTTTCACTTATTGAGCAGTATAACCGCCGTCTAAAACAACCGCCTGGCCCGTTACTCCTTTTGCCCGCTCACTGCAGAGAAAAACAGCGTAATCGGCAATTTCTTGGACCTCCAGCAGTCGCTTTTGCGGCACGAGCGGATAAATCACTTCCTCTAACACACGCTCGAGTGGAACGTTACGCGTTTTCGCTAAATCTTCAAATTGACCGCGTACAAGCGGTGTATCCACATAACCAGGGCATAGCGCATTTACCGTAATTCCGTGCGGGGCTGCTTCTAAAGCGGCTACTTTCGTTAATCCAATCACTCCGTGTTTCGCACTATTATATCCGGCTTTGCCGGCAAAGCCGACCAGTCCGTTGATAGAGGACATATTAATAATACGTCCGTTTCCTTGTTTTTTCATAAGCGGCAGTGCGTATTTTATAGCTGTAAAAGGTGCTGTCAGCATAATGCTTAAAAGCTGGTTAAACTTCTCTATCGAAAAATCTTCAATGGGTGCCACATGCTGCATTCCAGCATTGTTGATTAAAATGTCCAGCGCACCGTACCGGTCTGATGCGAAATGGATGCTGTTTTTTAACTGTTCTTCATTTGTGACATCACACAAAATGGCAGATGCCTGCAGCCCTTGTTTCTGGAGCGCTTCAGTAGCCTGCACAGCTGCTGTTTCATTAATGTCCGCGACAACCACATTCGCTCCTTCCTTTGCAAATACGCCTGCCAGCTCAAGACCAATTCCGCTTCCCGCTCCCGTGATCAATGCCGTTTTTCCTTTTACCATGATGATTCCTCCTTAAACAAGTCCTGTTGTAGTGTAAATAAAAATAATGAAAAAGACAGCAAGTGTTTTAATGATCGTAATCGCAAAAATATCTCTGTACGACTGCCGGTGTGTAAGTCCTGTTACAGCTAGAAGTGTAATAACGGCTCCGTTATGAGGCAATGTATCCATGCCACCGGAAGCCATTGAAATAACACGGTGCATCACTTCAGGATCAATATTATAAATTGTAATCGCTTCCATGTATTTATCCGACATGGCACTGAGTGCAATACCCATGCCTCCCGATGCTGAGCCTGTAATCCCGGCAAGGGTAGTAGTGGTAACTGCTCCGTTCACAAGCGGGTTTGTAAAAGTATCTGAAATCCCTTTGCTGACAACGGAAAAGCCTGGCAATGAAGAGATAATACCGCCAAATCCGTATTCAGCCCCGGTATTCATCGCTGCAAGCAGTGCACCGCCAATGGCTGTATTTACACCGGCCTGAAAGTTCATCTTAACTCGCTTCCAGTTGTACAAAATGGCAGCAACAATTCCTGTTAATAAAGCCATTTCTACGGACCAAATGGCCAGGACAGATGACAATTCTACTTTTCCAAAAGAACTTAAACCAATCGCTGCAAAATCAAACCCGTCCGGATACCACTCAGGCAGTGATTCAGTAAAAAATTTATTCATGACTGCTACTAAAATGAGTGGTGCAAAAGCGAGTGCTTTGCGAAAGGTAGATGGTTCTTCTTCTACAGCTTTTGTTTCCTCTTCTTCTACAATTTCATTGTTTAACCCATAGTATCCCTCGCCAGCTTTGGCAGCTTTTTTTCGGCGCATTTCCAAATAGACAATGCCGGCACCGAGTACGAATACCGCTCCAAGAACCCCAAGAATCGGTGCTGCATAAATATCTGTTTTAAAAAAGGTAGTTGGAATGACGTTTTGAATCTGCGGCGTCCCTGGCAGTGCATCCATTGTAAACGTAAAAGCACCAAGTGCAATAGTTCCTGGAATAAGCCGCTTTGGGATGTCAGCCTCCCTAAACATATTCCTGGCGAACGGGTAAACGGCAAAAACAACAACAAATAAACTGACACCACTGTACGTTAAAATAGCGCACATCAGTACGATGGCTAAAATAGCCTGCTTTGTACCGACAAGCCTGACAATTGTTTTGGCAATCGATTCTGCAATACCTGACATTTCTACTACTTTGCCAAAAATAGCGCCCAGCAGAAAAACAGGGAAGTATAATTTAATAAAGCCAACCATTTTTTCCATGAAAATATTTGAAAAAAACGGTAATACATACCCTGGTTCTGTTAAAAGAACGGCCAGAAGCGCACAAATTGGCGCAAACAAAATAACAGAAAAGCCCCGATAAGCTGTAAACATGAGCAAACCCAGTGCAAGTAGTATGACAAGTAAATCCATTTTGCTCCCCCTTCCTGGTAACCGCTTTCAATTTATTTATGCAAAAACTGTACCAATAATAAAAATGCCTCTTTTCCGCTGATTTACACAGTCCATTCCGTAATTCCGGAAAATAGATTTGCGTTCTTTCCGAGCTTGCGGAATTTTCCGTTTTTCCGGAATGTCTCTATGTTTTAATCTATCAGGGGATCGGGAATAACACTTTTAACAGATTTAGCGGATAAAGAGAGGAATGGTGGAAAAATGACTACTCCTATTTATGATCTATGCGGCATAGGTATCGGTCCTTTTAACTTAAGCATGGCCGCTTTAGCAGACCAAACTGAGCTGCAAACCATTTTTTTAGAGAAAAAGGAGTCATTTAATTGGCACCCCGGTATGCTGATCGATGGAAGCGACCTGCAGGTGCCTTTTTTAGCAGATCTTGTTACGTTTGCCGATCCAACGAGCCCATATACTTTTTTAAACTATCTCCATACCCAGAATCGACTGTATTCTTTTTTCTTTTTTCAGCGCCTCGAAATTCCGCGCCAGGAGTATAATAAGTATGCACAGTGGGTAGCCGCACAGCTTTCTTCCTGCCGCTTTGGTACCGAAGTAACAAATGTTGTCAGCTGCAACGATTTGTACGAGGTAACCATCAATGGAACAGAAACCATTTATGCACGCCATGTAGTGCTCGGAACCGGGTCTGTGCCGGCGCTGCCTCCTGGTTTTACCACGTCTGACGATATTATTCATTCAAACTTTTATCTGAATCATAAAGAACACGTGCAAAAAGGCAAGGTAATTGCTGTTGTTGGCTCCGGACAAAGTGCCGCAGAAATCTTTCTTCAGCTCCTGCAGGAAAAAGAGGAACACGGCTACAAACTTGCCTGGCTCACACGCTCTCTCGGCTTTTTACAGCTGGAATCTGCAAAGCTTGGGCAGGAAGTATTTTCTCCTGATTATGTACATTATTTTAAAACATTGTCTTATGAAACACGCAGAAAGTCACTAGAAGAACTGGAGCATCTGCGCAACGGAATAGATGCTGCTACGTTAAAAGCCATCTATGAGGAAATGTACCATCAGTCTATATATGACAAAAACAAAGATGTGCTTATTCAGCCTTTAACGGAAGTAAATGGGTTTAAAGAGGGCATGCTCCGCTGCCGTCAATGGCAGGAGGATCAATCATTTGAGCTTCCAGCGGACCGTGTCGTTTTGGCTACCGGCTATAAGCCTTATCTGCCAGAATGGCTCCTGGCGATGAAAAAAGGTATCAAATGGGAGGATGAGCACTTTTTCCAGATAGATGACAAATATCGTATTGTCTTTCAAAATGATCGCCCTAACCAGTTGTTTTCATTAACAAATTTGGAGCTTGCTTCTGGAACCGGCGCAACAAATCTCGGCCTTTCTGTTCAGCGCAATCAAGTAATTTTAAATACCATCGCCGGACAGGAACTGTTTCCTCTTCAACCAGATACGGTTTTTCAAAACTTTTCTGCCTCCACAATTCAGGAGGGCTTTCATATACAAAAAAGCGGAAAATGATGACCATTTTCCGCTCGTTTTTATTTTCCGATAAACATTTGTGTCCAGTGCCCGTCCACATAGCCGACACCAATATGTGTAAAGTCCGCACTTAAAATGTTTTTGCGATGTCCATCGCTGTTCATCCACGCTTCCATTACTTCTTCAGGTGTTTTTTGACCTTTGGCAATGTTTTCACCTGCTGCTTTATACGTGATACCAAATTTCTTCATCATATCAAATGGTGATCCGTATGTTGGTGACTGGTGAGAAAAATAGCTCTTGTCTTTCATATCCTGTGACTTTGCACGAGCCACTTTGCTGAGCTCAGTGTCTAATGTTAAAGCCTTTAATCCCGCTTTAGCGCGTTCCTCATTCACAAGCTTTGCTACTTCTTGTTCAAAAGCATTTACTGATTCAGAACTTGATGGCTGTGCAGCTGGCTTTGCTTGTTCCTGCTTTGGTGCTTCTTGCACAGGTGTCTGCTGTGGTTTTGCTTCAGCAGGTGCTGTCGGCTGGGCCTTTACTGTTTGAGCTGGAGCAGATGCATTTAATGCTGCCGGCCACTTTACCTGATAATATGTTTTATATGTTTTCACTTGAACATTTTTCGCTGTATCACATGTTAGAGATGCTGCTTCTGCCTGTCCTGCGGTAAAAAGTCCGATAGAAACGAGACCTGCTATTGCGGCAGTGCGTACATTTATTTTCAAGGTCAAAATCCTCCTGCGTTTTTTTATGTGTTGCCCGGGCTGCGTGATTACTATAGCCCGAAACACAAAAAAACGGCAATAGATTTTGAGATGGAAAATGATAGCCTCATTTCATAATGATAGTTTCCTGCTTTCGCCACAGTGCTCAATCCCGTCCCCATCAGCGTTGCGCTATTTTATTTTTAAAGCAGAAACAAACAGCGACATACAAGCGTAATTCTTTTACAAAACGATTACAAGGATGTATTTTCATTAATATGAAAAAAATAGTAACGAATACCGGATGTGTGTGCCGGTGACGTCGTATAACTCCAGTGACGGTGGTAGCTGTCAGCCGTGTGCGCATTCACAAGCGGGATACCGTTTTGGCGGCTCACAACAAAAGCTGCATGATCCATACGGCCATCACCGTTAAAATCATAAATAATGACGTCGCCAGGAAGCAGATCTGCCGCTGATGCTTTCCGCACAGCCCTTAATCCCTTCTTTGACCCTTCTAAATACCACCTGAGCGAATGGGCCACACTCCAGCTGAAACTCCATGTACCGCCTCCAAGCCACCAGCCGTTTTTCCGGTCACCATAACCACCTCTCATCGGTGCACCGCCGGCGAGCAGGCATTGTGAAACATAATTGGTACAGTCTACAGCAAATGCCGGAAAAGCCGGATTTCGTCCATTCCACCACTTTTCTGCATAACGAACTGCTGCTTCACGGTTATACATCGTTATCCCCCCTCTCTACAGCGTATGCAAAGAAGAAAATAGAAAAACCGGCTTGAATGAATCAAGCCGGTTTTGTGTACTTTATTGGGTAACTCACAACGTTCTAAGGATAAATCTTTTTCTATATTTATCCTTCATTAAACCGCCGCGGTACATTTAATTCCACATTATCGTTTTTGATGTCCCTAAACGACCTAAGCCCTTCCTGCTCTTAGGTCCTTGCAGCTCCGAAGCTGCTCCAGTGTGAGTAAGTATAGTCAACACTAGCAGAATGCCAGAATTTTATTTGAACGTTCTAAGTTACGATCTCAATTAGATAATTATTATACCGTTTCTAAAATAGGAAGTCAAGAACTATTTGTTTTCCAGCCAAGGCGCTTAGAAATATCTCTTCCCGCTTTGATCATTCGCTTTCTTAATTTATCTAATCGCTCGTCCGTCATGCGGAGAGTCGGTCCGGAAATCGACACAGCCGCTGCAATACTGCCCTGGTGATCAAATACCGGCGATGCGATACAGCGAATCCCCGGCTCGTTTTCTTCAAGATCAAGTGCATAGCCTTCCTGTCTCACACGCGCTAGCTCAGTTAGATACGCTTCTTTTGTCGTCATAGTTTGCACAGTGTGAACCGGCATTCCCTGCCGCTCAAGTATATCGACTACTTCTGCTTCAGGCAGATGAGCTAAGATTGCTTTGCCAACAGATGTGCAGTGCACCGGCGCCCGCCGGCCCACCTTTGAATGCATGCGCAACGTTTCATTTCCTTCCAGCTTTTCAATATAGACAACTTCCCCACGGTCATATACGACAAGGTGAACTACTTCATTTGTTTCGGCCTCGAGCTGACGCAGAACGGCTTGTGCTTCTGACCGGACATCCAGCGATTCAAGCAGTATGGAACTTACTTCTAGGAATGCATAACCAATTCGATAACGCCCTGTTTCCTTGTGCTGCTCAATATAGCCATACTGCTCAAGCGTCGCCAGTGTTCGAAATACCGAACTTTTATTGATATCCATTCCTTTTGCAATTTCTGTTACGCCAAGCCCCGTTCGGGATGCACTCACAAGCGCAATGATATCAAGCGCACGCGCGACCGATTTAACCACATTTTCCCTTTCCAACCGAATCCCTTCCTTGTTAGCAGGAAAAACCGGCCAGAACCTGTTCTTCCTTAAGATGTAATGCTGTATTTTTCTTTTGCCTGAAGTCTTCTTTGATGCAAAATAGGCTCTGTGTAGCCATTCGGCTGCTCGTATCCTTTAAACACTAGATCACATGCAGCAGCAAACGCAACTGAATCGCTGTAATTCGGTCCCATCGGCCGGTAGCCGGGATCTCCGGCATTTTGCTCATCCACCACTTTCGCCATTCGCTTCATCGTCTCCATAAGTTGCTTCTTTGTACAAATGCCGTGATGCAGCCAGTTAGCTATGTGCTGGCTTGAAATTCGAAGGGTTGCCCGGTCCTCCATCAAGCCAATATTATGAATGTCCGGTACTTTAGAACAGCCGATTCCCTGTTCGATCCACCGGACAACATAACCTAAAATCCCCTGCGCGTTGTTATCAAGCTCCTGCTGTATATCCTCTGCAGGCCAATTTGCTTCATTCGCTATTGGAATATGCAGCATGGCATCCCGAAAATCGGCAGCTTGATCGGCTATTTCTTGCTGACGGTCAAATACGTTCACTTCATGGTAATGGATCGCATGTAAAACAGCTGCTGTTGGGGACGGAACCCATGCTGTATTGGCGCCGGCCTGCACATGAGTGATTTTCTGCTCCATCATATCAGCCATCAAGTCCGGCATCGCCCACATTCCTTTACCAATTTGCGCACGGTGCCCAAAGCCCGCCGCCAGCCCACTCGCTACATTGGATTTTTCATAGTTCTTCAGCCAGGCCGCCCCTCTCATATCACTTTTTCGGATCATCGGTCCCGCTTCCATTGAAGTGTGCATTTCATCCCCTGTCCGGTCCAAGAATCCTGTATTAATAAACACAATTCGGTTTCGAACAGCCGCAATACAATTTTTTAAATTAAGAGACGTACGGCGCTCCTCATCCATCACACCAATTTTAATCGTATATCGTGGCATATTTAATAAATCCTCAATACGGTTAAACAAATCATCTGCAAAGGCCACTTCCTCGGAGCCATGCATCTTCGGCTTCACAATATAAATAGAGCCCTTGCGCGAATTCTTCCGGTTCGGCTGCCCGAGTGCTGACGGCTTGGCAATGGCGCTAGTGATCACACCATCCAAAATACCTTCAAAAATTTCATCACCATACTCGTCCAATATGGCTTTGTTGGTCATTAAATGGCCAACATTTCGAACAAACATAAGAGAGCGGCCGGGAAGTTCAAACGGCGCTCCATTCGGCGATATATAAGATCGGTCCGCATTCAGTGTACGGTGGATTTGACTGCCGTCTTTTGTAAAAGAAGCGGATAAGTCTCCACGCATCAAGCCCAGCCAGTTTTCGTACACAAGGAGCTTGTCTTCGGCATCGACGGCTGCTACAGAGTCTTCACAGTCCATAATGGTCGTTGTGGCCGCTTCCATTAAAATATCTTTTACACCTGCCGGATCTTTCGAGCCGATTGAATGATCCGGATCTATTTGTATTTCAATATGCAAGCCATGATTCACGAGCAAAAAGCCTGTTTCACTCGTTCCTTTAAACTGTTCCGGGTTCTTAAGTGCTGTCTCCCCATTTTGCAAGGAGATCATAAGACGGCCATTTTCTACATGATACCCGGTTGATTCTGTATGTGAGCCTATTTCAAGCGGCGCTGCTGTATCTAAGAACCGGCGTGCGAAAGCAACAACTCTTTCACCGCGAATCGGATTGTAGCCGGATGACTTCTCTGCGCCATCTGTTTCCGAAATCGCATCTGTACCATATAGCGCATCATACAAGCTCCCCCACCTTGCATTGGCTGCATTAACAGCATAGCGCGCATTGTTTACTGGTACAACAAGCTGCGGACCGGCTTGAAGGGCAATTTCTTCGTCTACGTTTTGGGTTTCAATTGTAAAATCTGCTGTTTCTGGCTCAAGATAGCCGATTTTCTCTAAAAAGTTTTTGTATGCTGTTGGTTCAAAAGAATGACTTCGATGCCAATTATTTATTTGAGCCTGCAGGTCATTTCTTCGTTGCAGCAGCTTCCTGTTTTCGGGCGTTACATCCGCTACGATCTGGCTAAAACCTGTCCAGAATGCTTCCTGATCCACTCCTGCTTCGGGAAGCACCCGGCTGTTTACAAATTCATACAACCGATCATCTACTTGCAGCGATCCTACTTTTACATAATTCCCCATGTACAGCATCCCCTTTGTTTGGTATTACGCAACAGCGTTTCGAAAAAATCTTAAAAAAAGAGTATCACGGCTTTCAGAAAATTTCAACTTGTTTCCGAAAGCCTTTTCTTACTTTTTCCATAATTTTTGCAAGATTGGATACAGCTTAATCAAAGCCCAAAATACAATGGCCCAGACAATAACTTGAAAAATAATTTCTTTCATCTTTTTTCTCCTTTTCTTTCTAGTATAGCAAAAAGACGAACGACTCGGATGGATGAACCGTACCCTTAGCTTTTTCATTAAACAGCTTTACACGAAATATTAAAGTAAAATGTATCAGAACGAGGCAAAGTGTGAGATAATAAACAAGATTGACCAATAACCCCGGGGGTGACGTTTAAAATGTCTTATTACAGCAAAAACCGTACGGAACCATTGCCAAACGTTGATATTGAGACATGGGAATGTCCGTCGGATGGCTGCAAAGGCTGGATGAGAAAGAATTTTTCAGATGATGATTCACCGACGTGTCCATTTTGCGGAAGTGAAATGGAGAACGGAACCCGGCACACGAATTCGCTGCAAAACAATACGTTTCGTAAACCGGCAGAAGCCGAACAAAAAAAAGCGTGATCCTTTTAAGGATCCGCTTTTTTCTTTTGTCATACTAATTGGTTCCTGTCTTTCCTATATGCCTTTTATTTTTTCGCTGCTTTAATACGATATCGTTTATCGCTTTCCATCTTTGGAAAAAATTCAATTTCTTCCTCCGTTACCGAAGGCTGTTCCCCGACTTCTTCAATGACTTCTTCAAGAAGGTGGTCTTCTGTTTCCACCATCCGCGCGTCATACTTATCCATCAGCACTTGTAGGTCTTCAAGCGTTTCTGCTCGCCCGTCGCGCTGCACTTCTTTTAACAAGCGCTTTGATTCTTCTTCTGTTAATTCAATGTATCCAACCTTTATTCTTTGGGCTGCCATAGTAAAAGCCTCCTGTCTGCTTCTTCGTGGTATCCTTTATACCCTTTTGACTGAAGCATTCAAACATAGGCGGTTACAGAATGGCTTCTGCCAAAAACCAGCCAATCATGATCAATTGAATGATGATCTTCGCCAGCGTGCCGCTTAAAAACGCGATAAGCGTTGCATAGGCTACAAAAAAGGCCTGCTTGACATTTCTTAAAATAAGCAGTTCTACAACAAGAACCGCAAAAAATGGTACGATCAAAATACCGAACGGCGGGATGATAAAAGAACCGGCAATGATGGCAATAACTGCCGTCCACTCGCCCCATTTTGAACCACCGTATTTTTTAACGAAATAGCTGTTGGCCAAAAAGTCTGCCAAAAACATAAGTATGGTAAAAATGACCATGCCGATCCAAAAAAGAACGGATAATTCTTCACGGTTAATGCCAACATAATAAAGACCAAATCCTGCCCATAAAACAAGAACCGACGGTACAATTGGAAAAATAAAGCCGGCAAAACTTGCAATAAACAGCAAAATAATGATGCTCCAAACTAAAATAGACACACATATCCCCCTCTTCTCTGTTATGATAGCATTGTACCATTATGCAAAAGAATAGGAAGTGATTCACATTGATTAATATTGAGCTGCCCCAGGCCGACTACATTTTAACGAGAAAACGGAATCCGGAAGACACAAGTGAAGCGGCAATCGCACGCGAATACGGCTTTACGGATTATCATAAAATTCCACGTGACAAAGCGGGTGTGTTTATGTTTTATGATGCACAGGACCGTCTCCTGTTTGCAGGGAAAGCCCGAAAACTCCGTATGCGTATTCGGAAGCATTTTGAAGATAATGTATCTGATATTAAAAACCACCGTGATGATGTGCACAAAATTGTTGTATTAGTGGTGGACAGCCCGATGGAACGCGACATTTACGAAACATATATTATTAATACGTTTGAAGCAAAATATAATACTGACAAAGCGTTTTTCCGTTCTTAATCCTGAGCCGGCTGCTGTAAAAGCCGGCTTTTTCTTTTTTTATTTTGCTGCCACTTCCGAAAAATCCCCCTTTCTGTCTAAACTTTCTACCGTACCTGTAACGTTTTAGGACGTTTTGTCGAATGTGTTTTAAACATGGCTGTCTTTTCGTATACTAGATGCTGTTCTCTTATAAAAAAAGTATGAAAAGTAATTGTGGAGGTTTCAAAATGAATACGTTACTAAACCATGATGAATTAATGAAAAAAATTAAAAAGGTCCGCCGTGAAATGATTGCATCCGGCACAACAAAAGGATTAAACCACGCGGACACGATTCAATACAGCCAGGAGCTTGACCAGCTGATGAATCAATTTCAGCCCGGCCAGAAGTTTTAATTCCTTTTATTTTTCCTGTCCTGGGCACAAAAAAAGCCAGCTCCAAAGGAACTGGCTTTTTTTGTGCCGCTTTTGCCGTATTATCAAAAAATAAGAAAGTTTTAAACCACCACTCCTCAAAGTGGGTGTTTGCAAAAGTGTTCATGTCTGTCCTCCCTGCCGAATCGGCAGAGGCTTGTCAATCCCACTTTAATGTTAAACTCCCTATTACAGCTTAAAGGTTAAAACTTAATTAAAAAAACACGCACAATGCAGCTGTATTCGTATCTTACTCGTTTTTCCGTCAAAATGCAAGCCGTTTTATTTTGTTACACGAAATATTCCTGCTACACTTATGAAACAGAAAACATTCAACTTATATGAAAGAAGTGTTATAGATGTCTATCTCATATTCTGTTCTTGACCTGGCCCCTATCACAGCAGGCAGTACAGCGGCCGAATCTTTCGAGCACTCTGCCGATCTTGCCCGACATGCAGAAAAATGGGGCTACAACCGCTACTGGCTTGCTGAGCATCACAATATGCCCGGCATTGCAAGCTCTGCCACCTCTGTTGTCATCGGCCACATTGCGGGTGCTACCAAAACGATACGGGTAGGTTCTGGGGGAATTATGCTGCCAAATCATGCTCCGCTTGTAATTGCAGAGCAATTCGGGACGCTTGAGTCTCTGTTTCCTGGACGCATAGATCTCGGACTTGGCCGCGCTCCCGGAACGGACCAAATCACGATGCGCGCACTGCGTCGTCAAAACATGAGCGACGGGCATGATTTTCCAGAGCAGCTGGCTGAGCTGCGTGGATATTTTAGCGGTTCAAATCATGTTCATGCCATTCCGGGTGAAGGCCTGTCGATTCCTATCTGGCTGCTTGGTTCGAGTGGATTCAGCGCCCGCCTTGCAGGAGATTTAGGTCTTCCGTTTTCTTTTGCCAGCCATTTTTCGCCAGACAACACAAAACCGGCGCTCGCTTTGTATAAGCGCCATTTTACTCCATCTGACGTGCTCGAAAAACCGTACGCTATGCTTGGTGTAAATGTGATTGCCGCTGATACGGACGAAGAAGCAGTGCGGCTTGCAACATCTATGCAGCAGCAATTTTTAAACTTGATCCGCAACAATGCGGTGCCTCTTCAGCCGCCAGTGGACAGCATGGAGGGGATTTGGACTGAATTTGAAAAAGCCGCACTCCAGCAGCAGCTTGGTTCTTCCATCGTTGGCGGTCCGGAAACGATCAAGAAGAAGTTGGCTGATTTTATCGAAGAGACCGATGCGGACGAAGTCATGATTAATGCGCAAATTTACGACCATCAAGCAAGGCTGCGTTCATTTGAATTGGCAGCAGACGTTTTGCGTTCGCTCAAATAAAATTTAAAATCCCCCTTCACCATGGTGAAGGGGGATTTTTTAATACGGATCCGCCCCGTGGCCTTCCTGCTTTGCAGTGTCCGCTGCTTTTTTCGCTTCCGCTGAACCAGTATCTCCCACGGTTTGATTGCCCATTTTTTGTTTCGCTTTTTCAAGCCCTTCTGCAACACGGCGTCCGTAATCTTCATCTGCTTTTGTAAAGTGGCCGATCATCGCTTTTTGAATGTCCAGGTGTGACACACTGAGCGCATCAACCAAGTTGCTGATCAGTTCATCTCGTTCCCAGTCTTCAAAACTACGGTACGTATCGCCGGCCTGCCCATAATCGTTTTTACGGTCAATTGGCTGCTTCATTAATTTATCGTTGTAAGCTGGCTGGTGATCCGCACCGGCTTTTTCTGCTTCCTTTAAACCATCCAGCATAGACGGCTCATAATTCACATGCGGATTCCGTCCATCGTCTACGTAGTGGGCATGCTGGCCATCGCGCTGATTGGTCGCCACCCGCTTTTTCGGTTTATTGATCGGAATTTGCAGGTAGTTCGCTCCAACGCGGTAACGCTGGGTATCTGAGTAAGAGAACGTGCGCCCCTGGAGCATTTTATCATCAGAAAAATCCAAGCCATCTACAAGCACACCTGTTCCAAAAGCCGCCTGTTCAACTTCCGCAAAATAATTTTCCGGGTTTTTATTAAGCACCATTTTCCCAACTGGAAGGAACGGGAATTGATCCTGCGGCCATAGCTTTGTATCATCAAGCGGATCAAAGTCAAGCTCCGGATGCTCATCGTCACTCATAATCTGCACGCAAAGCTCCCATTCCGGGTAATCTCCTTTTTCAATCGCTTCATACAAATCCTGCGTCGCATGACTTGTGTTCATTCCTTGAATTTCATTGGCTTCTTTTTGTGTTAAATTCCGAATCCCCTGCTTTAACGGCTCCCAGTGGTATTTTACCAGCACAGCTTCACCCGCTTCATTTACCCATTTATACGTGTTAACACCCGAGCCCTGCATTTGGCGGTAGTTTGCCGGTATCCCCCACGGAGAAAACAGGAAGGTAATCATATGAGTTGCTTCCGGCGTTTTGGAAACAAAGTCAAACATGCGCTCCGGATGTTGAATGTTTGTTACCGGGTCTGGCTTAAACGCATGAATCATGTCTGGAAATTTCAGTGGATCACGAATAAAGAAAATTTTCAGGTTATTGCCAACAAGATCCCAGTTGCCGTCTTCTGTGTAAAACTTCACCGCAAATCCGCGCGGGTCGCGGGCTGTTTCTGGAGATTCCTTCGCTCCGGCAACTGTTGAAAACCGAACAAATACCGGTGTCTGCTTGCCTGCTCCCTGGAATACTTTTGCCCGCGTATATTTCGAAACATCTTCATCGCCGACTTTCCCATATGTCTCAAAATAGCCATGTGCCCCGGCACCACGTGCATGTACGACCCGTTCCGGTATGCGTTCACGGTCAAAATGAGAAATTTTTTCGATAAAGTGATAGTTTTCAAGCGTTGCTGGTCCCCGGTTTCCAACCGTCCGAATGTTTTGGTTATCTGCCACAGGGTGCCCCTGTCGGTTTGTTAATGTCTCTTCTGACTCACCTGTTCCTGTTTTTTTCTTTTCCTCGTTTTCCACATTTATTCCTCCCTGTCAAATTAAATGAAAACTCCCATTATTTATATCCTTTTCCTTAAAATTTAAACAAAAAAAGCGCTCTAAAAAAGAGCGCTTGAAATGAAGTGAATAACCTGATTACTCGGACAAATAAGAGCAGCAGTAGTCAACCACCGTATGTACTTTTAATTGGAATGTTTCATTAGCTGGTACATAAAAAACGCCACTTCCCTCAATTGATTCCCATTCGCCGCCCTGTAGCTTGTATTCGAGTCTGCCGGCTGAAATATCCATTTCCTCTTTTGCATCTGTAGAAAATGAATATTCTCCTGGCATCATAATGCCAAGTGTTTTCTTCGAGCCATCTTCAAAATAAATGGAGCGGCTCGTTACCTTCCCTTCAAAATACACATTTGCTGCTTTATCTACTGTTACCTGTTTAAATTGCATCCCTATCTTCCTCTCCCTTTTATCGTTTTATTTTATCATAATTCTGAAAAATAAAAAAAGGCCCCTTTTACGGGTGCCTTATCGGTTTTCTTCACTGTGAATGTCAAACGTGATATCTTGATTCCGGTGGTCAATGTAAGCAACGCTGAAGCAGCGATTTCCTGCCCGATAACCATCCGGCGTTTCAAATTTATAAAATGTTTTTTGACGGTCTTTTCGGTCTGTAATATAACGGTCTGATACCATTTCATAAAACTTGGATGTTTCTCCGCACTTGATATGAAAGTGAGTGCCTTCGCCGAGTTTTAGCTCTTCTTCAAAAGACTCAGCCTGCTTCCACTCACCTTGCCCGTTTCGGTACACACATGTCATTTTATTTGTTTTCATTTCTCAGCACTCCTTTCGTATTTGATTACTATATTCCCTGATTTCCTGTTCAAAAACATCTTATCTGTCATAAAATCTAACGGAATATCCTTCAAACCATTCATGCATCTGAACAAAATAAGCAACAAGCTGCGGACCTGTCATTAATTGTCCAAACCATGGATATTGAAAAGACGCCCCGCCTGTCTTCGCTAACTCTTCTAGCCCTGCTTTAGAAAAAAAGTGAAGCAGCGGCGTATCCTTTTTTAAAATATCCTGCAGCATACCTGAGACAGCTTTTGTATACGCCGGATGATGTGTTTTAGGATAAGGGCTTTTTTTCCGGTATAGTACATCCCCCGGTAGCACACCGTCGAGCGCTTTTCGGAGAATGCCTTTTTCACGCCCATCTGCCATTTTTATCTCCCATGGAATATTCCAGACGTATTCCACAAGCCGATGATCGGCAAACGGCACCCGGACTTCAAGACCTGCCCCCATGCTCATCCGGTCTTTCCGCTCCAATAGAGCTGTCATAAATGAAACCATGTTCAAATAAAAAAGCTCCCGACGCCGACGTTCTATGTCCGATTCACCGTCCAGCTTCGGTGTTTCGTCCCGCAATTTAGCGCTTTGCTCCTGCCCATATTCTTGTAGCGGAAGAGTCTGCCTCCATTTATCATTTAACAGCTGCGACTTTTCCTGCATAGATGTAATCCATGGAAACCCTTCTTCCGTACTGTTCCGGTGAAACCATGGATATCCGCCAAATATTTCATCTGCACACTCTCCGGACAAGCCGACTGTAAAATCCTGCTTGATTTCATGGCAAAACCAGAGCAGAGAGGAATCAACATCCGCCATACCGGGAAGATCCCGTGCGCACATGGCTTCCTTTAAAGCAGCGGCCAGTGTTTCCTGGTCAATCACTTTTGTGTGATGCACAGAGCCAATGTGCTGCTGCATTTTTTCAATCCATGGCCGGTCTTCTCCCGGCTGAAAAATATTTTGCTTGAAAAAGCGGCTGTTGTCTTCATATTCAATAGAATACGTGTGAAGCGGTGTATCAAAAAATTGGGCGGCAAAGGCACTGATGGCACTGGAATCTACGCCGCCGGACAAGAAAGTACATACCGGTACATCTGCTGTCAGCTGACGCATGACTGCATCCTGCAGCAGCTCCCGCACACGCATAGCAGTGTCAGGAAGCGAGTCCGTATGAGGAGCACTCTGGACATTCCAGTATCGCCATACATTCACTCCAGACTTTTTTACTGTTACTGCATGAGCTGGCCGAAGTTCCTTGATTCCCTTGAATACTCCCTGGCCTGGTGTACGACCCGGTCCAATGGCGATCAATTCCATAAAGCCTGACCGGTCAAGTTCCGGCTTCACGTCCGGATGGGCAAGCAGCGCTTTGATTTCTGATCCAAAAATAAAGGCACCATTTTTTTCTGTATAAAATAACGGTTTTACACCGAGCCGATCACGTGCCATAAATAATTCTCCACGTGTTTGGTCCCATACCCCGAATGCAAAAATGCCATTCAAGCGATCCAGGCACTTTTCACGCCACTCAATAAATGCGTAAAGCAGCACTTCTGTGTCTGAATGTCCCTGAAAAGAATGGCCGCACTTTAAAAGCTCACTCCGGATATCTTCCGTATTGTACAGCTCACCGTTGTATACAATCGTGTATGCTCCACGGGTCATCGGCTGAATTCCGCCCGCAGGATCTACAACAACAAGCCGTGTATGGCCAAATGCAACATGCTCCGCTGTCCAAACATTAAAATCGTCCGGTCCTCTTTTTTCAAGTGTCTGCGCCATCTGGCGGACTATTTCTTTTTTACCGGCAAGCTCTTGATCAAATTGTACAAAGCCTGTTATGCCACACATGCGCATCACCCTTTCCCGTAATACAATATGCATGGTCTGTCCGAAACATGACAAAAAAATCCGCCTGCGCATTACGCGCCAGCGGAATCTGTTCGTTCTTTTAATTTTTGATGCAGATTATTCAGTCTGGTCATCAATTCTTTATATTCTTCTGCATTGATTCGACATAACTCGATTTCTTCTGCGACCCGTTTTGTAATATCAGGCTGCTGACGGCGTGCTTTTTCCTCTATATAAATGAAAACCTTTCGCTCATCTTCTTTGGAACGTTCTTTGCGCACCCAGCCGTTTTGCTGCATACGGGAAATCATCGGCGTTAATGTCCCTGTACCGAGATGAAGCTTTGAACCAAGCTCCTTCATTGTCACTTCGTCTTTTTCCCACAGAGCCAGCAGTACTAAATATTGTGGATACGTAAGTCCAAACGGCTGCAGTACACTCGTATACAGCTTATTAAATTCACCAGCGGTTTCATACACAGCAAAACACAGCTGGCTGTTCAGTGAGAGAAAATCATTCATGATAGGATTTTTTTTACATCCTCTTCTATTTTTTCAGGACTTGTTTGCGGCGCATATCTTCCGACAACATGACCATTACGGTCCACTAGGAACTTTGTAAAATTCCATTTGATTTTTTTAGACAGCAACCCTTTTTTCTCTGCTGTTAAGTGCAGAAAAAGCGGATCAGCGCCTTCGCCATTGACATCAATCTTGGCAAAGATCGGAAAAGTGACACCATAGTTTACCTGGCAAAACTCGGTCGTTTTATTGATGTCGTCGTATTCCTGATTATTAAACTGATCACACGGAAACCCGAGAACCATAAGCCCTTCGTCTTTGTACTTTTCGTATAAGAACTGCAGGCCGCGAAACTGTGGCGTAAATCCACACTTGCTTGCTGTATTGACGATAAGCAGCGGTTTACCTTCGTATTCCTTCAGCGCCAGCATATCGCCATTCGGTTTTTTAACGCTTAAATCGTATATGTTGGTCATAGGACCACATCCTTACTGTTTCACAGACAATTCAACATCTACATTGCCGCTGATTGCTTTTGAATATGGACAGTAATGATGGGCTTTGTTTACGTATTCCTCTGCTGTCGCTTGATCTACACCTTCAATGGTCACTTCAAGATTCACACCAAGCTTTACACCTTTATCAGCTTTGTCCGGATAAAGAGCAACAGTGGCTGTAACCTGGCTGCTCTCAAATTCGACGCCTCCCTGCTCCAGCATTAATTCAAGTGCACTGTTAAAACATGCACTGTACCCAGCCGCAAACAACTGCTCTGGATTCGTAGCCGTCGTAGCGTTACCGCCAAGCGCCTGCGGTTTTTCCACATCTAAATTAAAAATATTGTCCGGTGAATGAACTTCTCCGTCGCGCCCGCCTGTGTTAATAATCGTTGTTTCAAAAATAGGTTTCATTTGAAAAACTCCTTCCATTGATTTTTAAATCTTTTACGATTAAATCGTACACGATATAATTAAAAAATGCAAAGAAAAAGGCTGCTTACATTAAAACAGCCCTTTGATATGTAGAGGAGAGATTTTATTCATTCCCTTTTTCTTATTAAAAAAACCTTCCGGCAGAGATGTAAGTCCGTAAGCGCAACAGATAGAATGAAAATCACCTGATATTCCGCTCCCATTTAGGACAATTCTCCAGCCTTCTTCCGCCCGCCGCACATCGCCAATGACGACGCCCGCCGCCTCAGAAAAGTCTTCCCCCAGTTCATACCGGACAATTTCTTCTTTTATTTCATCATTAATCATGCGGACAAACGCAGCATTAACATCCCGGAAGGTTCGCCCCCCTGGCTCATAAAGTGCAATAGCCAGCACAATTTTATCTACCGTATCCGGAAGCATTGACAGCTGCACGTACAATTCTTCATCGTCGCCACTACCTGCACCTGTTTGATTGTCGTTCGACAACAGCAGTGCACCGTCAAAAGCGGTCAGCTGATTGTAAAATACAATATGCTCACTGGAGCGTAATTGATTTTTGCAATCAACAAGGAGCGCCATCATATCCAGATCAAAAAGAGAAGCGCTTCCATCCCATCCTAAAGCAATTTTTATAGACTGCTGCAGCCGGTTCGGTTTCATCAGTATTCCTCCTTCTGTTTCATCCTAACAGGTGGCGGGCTTCCTTTCCAAGCAAAAGCCCGCATATTTTTATCTTACTTCCTGCTGAAGCTGAACCAGCATTTGATCTGCAATAGCATGATAGCCAAGCTTGCTTGGATGAACTCCATCATCCGACACATTCTGCGGTGTTTCACTGTTGATCACTTCTGTTGTGTCGACTACAACCGCATAATCGTACTTGGCTGCAAGCTCGTAAAACTGGAGGTTCCATCTAGGAAGGAACCGATCGGCCATCGTATAAAATTCAAATTCTTTATGAAACGGATTGTACAGCTCCAGGAGCAAAACAGTTGCTTCAGGATTTAACGAATGCACTCGCTCCATCATATCGGCCAAATTGGCATTAAACGTTGTTTGAAGCGAATCAAACGACTGAACCGCTTCATAAAATCCTTTTTGAAAGCCAAGCTGCAAAATATCATTGCCACCGATATTAATCGTCACAATGTCTGCCTGCTTAATCTGCTCATCAAACTCTCCATCTTGAACGAGGCGGTTTAATTCACTGCTTGTAATTTCATTAATGCCTTCGTTTTGAAATTGAACCTCTTTTTGAATGGAGGACTCAAGGCTTTCGGAAAAGGATTTTACGAGGTTTTCTTTTGGCGGTGCACCGAAACCAGTAATAATCGAATCTCCAATAGCCAGATGGCGAAGAACTGGCTTGTCACTTTCACGGAAATAGTCGATATATGTTTCGCGCTGCTCACTTGCCAGCGTCTGCGGGCCTTCTTTCAGCTGTTTTATTTGATATTGCGGATAATAGACCCAAATCGCGAACCCTGCCACACACACTGCTACAACACTTAAAATGGTGGCGATGACTTTCATGCGTCTTCCTTTGCTCCTCCTTTTATGTGGAAATACTGTACATTGTTACCATATTAATTGTTCATTATACGTGCGTCTTCCGCTTTTTTACAACTACCCTGTTCTCAGAAAGCACACTGTAAATGGCTTCGAGAAAGCTGGTTCGCTTTCATCTTCTTTTATTCATACCCACTTTTTTCAAAAACAAGACGCGAATAACAGCGAAAAGAAAAAGAAACTCTGTCGAACTGACAGAGTCTCTTCTTTATTCAAATGAATTATAAATATCGTATTCTTTCTTTTTTTCTTCGAGCCAGGTTGTATATTCAGATGACAGTTTTTCCTGCTTTAACGTTTCTTTAATGTCCGCCTTGCTGTCTTCCAGGCTGGCTTCTTCTGCTTTCTTTTTATCTGTTACCTTAATGATATGGTACCCATAATCGGTTTTAACCGGCTCGCTGATTTCGCCTGCCTCCATGGCGAAGGCGGCTTTTTCAAATGCCTCTGTCATTTCACCCGTCCCAAAGTAGCCCAACTCCCCGCCATTTTCTGCGCTTGCTGTGTCAGTAGAATATTCTTTTGCCAGCGCTGCAAAGTCTTCTCCGTCCGCAAGCTTTGCAGCTACTTCCTTCGCTGTCGCTTCATCCTCTACAAGAATATGGCTTGCCTCTACCTGCTCAGGTGTCGCAAAGGTTGCTTTGTTTTCCTCGAAATATGTGTTGATTTCTTCGTCAGTAATCTTTATTCTTGATTCCAGCAGTTTTACTGTCTGTAGATATGCCTTCACTTCCTCCTTCATATCTGCTTCGGTCATGCCGCTTGATTCCAGCGCTGACTTGTAGGCGTCTTCTCCACCGTACGACTCAATCGTTGCATCGAGCTCCTCTTGAATTTCCTTATCTGTGACCTTTATGTTTTCTTTTGCCGCTTCTTTTTCAACGATTTTTTCCGCGATCAATGATTCCGTCGCTTCAGCACCGTACATACTTGCAAGTGAATTGTATAAATCGTCTTTTGTAATGCTGGTCCCATCTACTTCTGCAACCGTTTCTGCACTGCTGCCGGCTGTGGCAAAAAAGAAGCCTGCTGCCGCCACAGCAGCTATTATCGCAGCCCATAAGTAAGTTTTTCCTTTTTTAAAAATGTTCATCTTCTCTCTCCCTGCTAGTTCATTTCTGAGTTGATTATAAAAAAGAAAAGTGAAAGAATGGTGAAAACTAAATGAATGTACCTCCCCTTTTCATAAAATCCATTTCACATTTGATCGCATTCATTTTTTGATCAAGTACGGTCATTGTATCCGCTGCGCTTTTCAGTTCTTTTTGAAAAAGGGTCGGAATGACGCCATCAAACTTATAAAAAAGCTTGTGTTCAAGGCTTGCCCAAAAATCCATAGCTGTTGTGCGAATTTGTACCTCGACCATCGTTTTCTCTGTTGATACAGTAAGAAATACTGGAATTTCAATCATAACATGCAGACTTTGATAGCCGTTCGGCTTCGGCTGTTGTATGTAATCTTTTACTTGTACAACGCGGATATCCCGTTGATTGCTGAGCATGTGCAATACATGATAAATATCTGATGTAAACGAACATATTATGCGGATTCCTGCAATGTCACGCACATAGCGCCGCGCATTTTCTGAAGTAAGCGGATAGCCTTTTCGCTTTAGCTTTTCAATGATTCCGTCTTGATGTTTCAATCGTGATTTAATATGCTCAATCGGGTTATACCGATGGATATGCTGAAATTCTTCATTTAAAATATTCAGCTTTGTATTAACTTCATCCAGCGCAAACTTATGAGTAAGCATTAGCTTTTTCCATTTATCTATTTCTTGATCCATGAATGGCACATCCTTTATGGCTTATTATCATTCTCATCGTACGTGCAAAAAGTGAAAATAAAATGAAAAAAGCACCCGCTAAGGATGCTTTTTTTCATTTAATGCCTGCCTATTAGCTTAAAATCTCCAAATTGGTTCACATCAACGTTTATCCTGTCACATGCATTCAAGTAACGTAATATGATAATAAACCGATCCTGAGAAATTCCCTTATTTTCCATCCGCGCCCGCATCTCTTCAATCGAGGGAAGCTCATCCGTCTCCGTTTCTGCTTCAATAAAAGGGGAAAAATATTCGTACACAGCCTCCACTTCTTCTTCTCGAACAACAGAAAGGTCGCCAAATTCCTTTGTCAGTGCTGCTTCAAATCCATTTTTCAGCCCGTAAATATGGCCCTTATCTGCTTTATCAATTCCTTGTCGGCTTTGAAGGTCATATAGTTCCCCCATCACTTTTCCGAGGATTAATATCAGATTTGTATCCATTGTGTCCCTCCTTTTTCCTTAGTCTTGAGCAGTTGAACACGATTTATACAGCTTGAACAAGTTAATCAGATCGAACTTTGCGTGCTGCCAGCCACTGGCGAAGCGATGTCCTCGATACATACATTTTTCCATTTACCTTTATGGAAGGAATATCACGATTTTCCTCCAGCAGTGCTTTTGCATCCTCTTTCGGCGTTCCAATAAAGCGATGCAATGAATCTTCTCTAATGAATTCAGGCTGGTCTCTCCGTTTAAAATGATCCATAAACGTTTTTTCCGAAGGATTTTTCCAGTTTTTCAGCCCATCTCCAATAAAATAGCCAGCCAGTGCAATGCCCAACCCTAAAAATAAACTCATGCTTGTCCTCCTTTTTCTGCTATGCTTTTCTATCTTATGAAGGAATGTCTCCTCTCATCTCTTTTTAACTAATAAAAAAAGCGTGCCTGCGCACGCTGATAGTTATTTAAACCAGCCTTTTTCTTTTGATTGAGAAATGGCTTCAATTCGATTTTTCACTTCCAGCTTATCAAAAATAGTGGAAATGTAATTACGGACTGTTCCATTTTTCAAGTTAAGCTGCCGGGCAATTTCTCCTGTACTTTTCCCTTCTGATACAAGAGCCAATACATCCTTCTCACGCTCTGTGAGCGGGTTTTCCTCACTGTAGAAGTCGTCCATCAATTCAGGCGCATACACTTTCCGGCCATTTATAATACTGCGAATCGAGCTGGCCAGTTCATCACTGGGACTGTCTTTTAGCAGATACCCGCTTACTTTTGCTTTTAACGCTCGCTGAAAATAACCAGTACGTGCAAAGGTCGTTAAAATGATAACCTTACACGTATCGTTTTTTAATTCTTCGGCAGCTTCAAGCCCAGTTTTCAGGGGCATTTCAATATCCATAATACAAATATCCGGCTCCAGCTTCCGTACAAGCTCGACCGCTTCTTCTCCATTTGCAGCTTGTCCAATCACTTCCATATCATCTTCTAAGCTGAGTAGTGATCCAAGCGCTCCAAGCAGCATGCGCTGATCCTCCGCAATAACAATTCGAATCATTGGATTCCCTCCCCGTCGTGTTGCGTTACGTTATTCGGCACGACCATTACTAGAACCGTACCATTTTCACTCCGGACTTCCAAACTTCCATTGACGAATTCTAGACGCTCCCGCATGCCGGGAAGGCCGCTTCCTCTTCCGATATCATGGCGATTAAGCCCAACACCATCGTCTTTCACTGTCAATTGAACAGCATCTTGAAGCTGTTCAATTGAAATGTGGCATGAAAATGCCTGGCTGTGTTTTACAATATTCGTCACGGCTTCTTTCATGCACATGCTCAGCACGTTTTCTACAAACAGTGAAACATTTACAAGCTGAAAAGAAGTGGCACCAGTATACTCAATTTGCGCTGCACGCAACATTTGCTGTACGAGCACAATTTCATCATTGACTCGGATACCTCGCATGGAAGAAACGAGATTTCTTACTTCGTTTAAAGCTGTCCGCGCCGTCTGCTGTACATCAAGAAGCTCTCCCTTTGCCCGCTCAGGGTCTTTTTCGATCAGCTTCCTGGCTAAATCGCTTTTCAAACCAATCAGGGAAAGCTTTTGTCCAAGTGTATCATGCAGATCACGGGCGATCCGCTGACGTTCCTCCTGTTTTACAAGATCGGCGATCCGATTGTTGGCAAGCTGGAGCTCTGCTTCAAGCTTATCTTGTTTTTTTCGATTGTACAGCGTAAACGGAAGTAAAATAATCCCGATAAACACAATAACAATAATCGGCAGTTGCTGGATAAACAATGGATGCTGTACAACGAGATTATAGTTAATTGAGACGATGGCACTAATCAGATGAATCACATAAGCAGTTACAAAAGCCGCGCGCTTGCGGATATTTCCGTTGTAATAAGCAATATAAAATGAAAAATAAATAAATTGAAACAAGATCGTCATCGCAACAGATATACCAATCAGAAGACAAACCCATACGTAAACTGGCCATCTCGATGACAAAAAAGCAAACCGGAAACTAATAAAAAACAAAATGGTTAAGGTAATACCTACAATAATTTCATTGGTTGAAGAGGATTGAAAAATAAAATAAAATGGCAGCAGCCCTAATATAATCCATATATAAGGAGACAAACCAGAGCTCTTCCCAAATGAAGCAAGTTTTTTTTTCATAAAACACCTTTTTTGACTTTATTTTACCATAAAAAAGCTGTCCTCACTCAAATGAGGACAGCTCTTAAATTATTGAATGGCACTTCGTTTACTAAATGAGCCATATGTTTTTTTCGCTTGTTTGAAGGTAACAAATTTATTTTGATCCTCATCCCAAAGACGGAACTTTACAGACTGGATACTGGTCCAGAGTGTGATAGTCGGAACACTTTGAAGCGGTTCGGAATTAGAGTGCGCTGCTTCAAGCTGATAATTTGGCACACGCGGGCTTAAATGATGCACATGGTGAAAGCCGATATTACCGGTAATCCACTGAAGTGGCTTTGGCAGTTTGTAAAACGAGCTTCCCTCTACTGCTGCTTTTACATAACTCCAATGCTCATCTTCTTCAAAGTACGAATCCTCAAAGGTATGCTGTACGTAGAACAGCCATACCCCCATTGCACCGGCGATCCAGAACATCGGGCCATGTACAAGAAGAAACGCCTGCCAGCCGACGAGCCAGCACATAAGGGCAACGCCAAGAAGAATCAGTACATTTGTTAAGTACGTGTTCATGCGTTCTTTTTTGCGGGCACCTTTTACGTTAAAACGGTTGGTGATCAAGAACACCCATATTGGACCAAGGACAAACATCACAAACGGGTTGCGATATAAACGGTAGGCAATGCGTGTTTTCAATGGCGCTTCATAGTATTCATTTACCGTCAGCATCCACATGTCTCCTGTACCGCGCTTGTCAAGATTTGAACTTGTTGCGTGGTGGACATTATGACTATGCTGCCACTGGTCATAAGGGAAAAATGTTAAAACGCCTGTGATTGTGCCTACTACCCGATTCAGCTTGCGGTTTTTAAAAAACGAATGGTGGCAGCAATCGTGAAAAATAATAAAGATGCGTGTAATAAGCCCGGCACCGACCACAGACAGTGCGAGTGTCAGCCAATAGGAAATTTGCAGGCTCTGGTACGCCAGGAACCAGACTAGCAAAAACGGGCCAATCGTATTAATTAATTGAAGGATGCTTTTTTGTGTATTGGATTTTTCATAGGGAGCTACTTGTTTACGTAAAATCTTTGTGTTTTCTTTGCTCATCTTTTCGTTCCCTCCGCTTAGTAATATCCTTACTATAGCGGATAAAAAACGTGCTGTGCAGTAGCACCCGTCATACAGTCAATATGACAAGTGTCATATTGACGGCTGTGAATGCTCATGACCCGCAAAAGGCCGCGCCGCTTCCCAGCCGGCCGCGTTCCTTGAAAGACAGGCGTTTTCAACCAGTCTGCTTTCTAACTTTGTTTACACGCTCAATATAATAAGTGTCATGTTTATTTTTGATTCAGTAAATAAAGCACTTTTGCTGCCTGAGCGCGTGTTGCCGTATCACCTGGTTTAAATGATTTACCTGTCCCTTCCATTAAGCCCAGTTGATACGCTTTATGGATCGATTGCTGAATAGATGTACGGTATTGGCCCACATCGGTAAACGGCATGGATCCGTCCAATTTGACCGCTCCATGTTTTTTCTCATAAGCCCGTACAAGCATAGCTGCCATCTCAGCGCGGCTGATTGATTTTGCCGGTTCAAATGTTTTTGCGCTTGTACCTTTAATGACTCCTGCTTCATACGCAGCCGTAATATCCTGCTTTAGTCGGCCTTTTACATCAATGAATGGTACCTCTTTTTGTGCTGTCCACTTCATGGTACGGGTGAGCAGGCTCGCAAACTGGCCGCGTGTCACACTGCCTTCCGGGTCAAACATTGTTGCACTCTTGCCTTTGATAATGCCTTCCTGGGTGAGAGAAGCAATGTAGGCTGCTGCCCAGTGATCCGCCGATACATCCATAAAAGAAGGTGCTCCAGCCGATGCCCGGTTCAAATCCAATTCAAAGATGCCAAACCCTTTTTCATCTTTTTGGCCAGTATACGTAATATTATCTGTTGCTTCAGCAAGTGCTTCCGCTTTCGGATTAGATGTGAACGTTACTTTTGCATTTGTTTTGGCAAAAGTCCAGTTGTTGTCTACTGCGGCGTCAATTTCTTTAAATTCCTGCACATAGTTCATCATTGCCTGGCGATTGGAATCCGGTGCTTTTAAAACTGTATTCACGCCACCCGGGTTCATCAGCTTGCTGCCGGCTGCCCGATAATCATTGGTAGCGACGATAAATTCCATGTCAGCAGTGACCGGCTTACCGTTGAACTGTACATTTTTAATTCGGTTTGCTGATGGATTAATTACATTCTGGCTTTTATCGTATTTAGGCAGCGATGCTACGTCGACTTCATAAGTGACGCCATCGATTACGTCAAAATTATACGTTGGGAAATCAGGATTAATGAGCGCCTGCCCATCTCCTTTTGCGGGATCAATCGTATTAAACTGCCCTGCTGACCATTCAAGCCACTCTTTTAAGGTGGCACCGTTTACTTTAACGGCATTAACTACGTTGTTGTCATACAAATACAAATCAGCAATGTTTTTCAGCACAATCGTTCCAGATTGAACATCCGTATAATCTTCCACACCTCCACGCCCAGCTTTAAATGGCGCTGCCGCTGACAAAACCGGAAGATTTTCGTATTGGGTTCCTTTTAGCGCTTCCTCCACATACCATGTTTGCGCACGGTTTAAAATTTCCATAGCTGCATTATCCTGTACAAGACCGAAATACGTGTTTAGATCACCCTTCAGTTCTCCTACCGGCGTTTCCATATACTTGATTGTCGCTTCATGCTCTGCTTTTACAGATGCTGTCACCTCCGAATCCACTTCGGCTGTGTTATCTCCCTCTGTAATCGGCTTGAGTGCGCCGGTTCCGCTTGTTACATCCCATTTTCCGTTTACTTTTTCTACCTGAAGGTCCACTAAGCCGATATTACTGCCCCAGGAACCAGGCATAACGGTAGCTACACCGTTAATTGTTCCATTTGTATTATCAATACCGTTTCCATCCGGGAATGACGGCTTAGCCGCATTTGGAAAGCTTAAGTGCTGGTGGCCGGTTAAAACAGCATCCACATCTTGAATTTTTGTTAAATAATAAGAAGCGTTTTCAATACCTTCTGTATATTCTTTCATGACGCCATTTTGGTCATATTCGGCAATGCCGGAATGCGAAAGAATCACTACTACGTCTGCACCGGCTTCTTTCATTTGCGGGACCACTTTTTCGGCTGATTTTACAATGTCCTCCACAACGAGTTTTCCTTCAAGGTGCTTGGCATCCCAGTTCATAATACCTTGGGGAACAAAACCAGTAACGCCGACTTTGATGTTATGTAATTCACCGTCGGTATCCTTCACTTCTTTTTCAATAATTTTAAACGGTGTAAAATAAGGGTTTCCGTTTGTATCGTATACATTGGCATTTACGTATGGGAAATCGGCCCCGCCAAGCGCCGTGTCCATAAATTCAAGCCCGTAATTGAATTCATGATTCCCGACTGTTGCAGCATCGTAGCCGAGTGCGTTCATGGCTTTGTACACAGGATGGACATAACCATCTTTCATGAGTCCATTGTTATAAACGTAGTCACCGAGCGGGCTTCCTTGAATTAAGTCCCCATTGTCAAAAAGCAAACTGTTATCCGCTTCCCCGCGTACCTGTTTAATTACAGTAGCCGCTTTAGAGAGCCCATAAGCATTGGTAGGCGAATCCTTATAATAATCGTAATTCATCACATTTGAATGAAGATCTGACGTTTCTACAATACGCAGCTTTACTGTATCTTCTGCCGCCTGTGCCATTTGCGGCACAAATAATCCTGCCGCAATAACGGTCCCTACTGTCCATGCTTTTTTCATACAACTGCCCCCTATACTATTTTTGTAATATAGGAATTATAGCATGATTGGTAGTTATAAATTAGAAAATTTACAATTATCTTAATAAATCTTTACATTATGTCAAACAAAAAAAGACACTTCAAATAAAGTGTCTTTTCATACTGTTGAAATAGGATGTTATCCAGTTGTATCATCCTCAGAATCCGACTATTTATGGACATTTTTAGTCTGGCTTGATCCCCTATGTCTGCCTGTTCTTAGTCGAAACATGGAAAAAGCGGCATTAGCGGGACTTCGCTTTCCAAGGGGCAGGCGGTGAGATCGTCTTCGCCACTTCGCGGCAAAGCCGATCTCACCTGTCCTGCTAGTCCCTTAGGAGTCTACGCCCCGCGCCTGCCGCCTTGGTGGGGAGGAAAGAGAGCCAGTGAAACCCAGTGTGTTTCCCTTTCTTAGCTGAAAAAAAAACAGAAAAACTCTTTCAACCTCGCTGTTTTTCAGAAGCACAACGGGCGGAGGGCTGCCGGCGCAGACTTCCGCGGGACGAGCGGACAGGGTGAAACAGACAGCGCGAAGCGATGGCTGGTTCATCGTTCGCCCCGCAGAAAAGCACAGCCGCCAGCCCGCAGCCCACTGACGCTGTTTTTCAAACGGGGAGACTTTTGGGCAAGTTAAAAAAGAAACACGCTACATATATTTTTTGAAAAAACGAATTTCCTCTTGACCTCTTTGTTTTCAATACTAAGAAAAGACACTTCAAATAAAGTGTCTTTTTAAGAGCAGGTAAGAATTCGTCTAGAAAATGTACTTTTCCTGGCGATACAGCGGTCTTGAATGATAAAGCCGGCCCGCTCGACCATCTCTTCTATCGGGTCAATCGAAACTACTACCAGTTTATCAGCAATCCGACGGGCATGTGTTAAGATAGACTGCAGCTCATCAGGTGTTGCGTGTGTATATAAATTGTACGGCATATCAATAATAGCTGCATCATAATGTCCTTGTGCTTCTTCAATCGGGCCAAGCGTTACACGGCCTTTGAGACCAAAGTAAGCCAGGTTTTCACGTGAGCCGCTTGCTGCGAGAGGATTTATATCACGCCCTTCAATATCAATTCCCATGGACAATGCTTCTACCAGAACAGTCCCAATTCCGCAGCATGGATCAATGGCCCGCACGCCTTTAGGATTGGGCACTGCAATATTCGCCATTACACGAGCATCCCGGGCACTAAGTGCTGTTGAATATTCACGCGGCTTTTTAATGTGCTTCATCCACACCCGCTTATTTTTTTGATAATGTCCAAGGTACCAGCGGCCTCCATAAGCTACGAGACCAAAAAGATGCTCCGGATTTTTTAAATCTGCTTCTCCAACAATTTCCCATCCAATGGCCCGTTCGATTTCCATACGTTTCTTGTACTCCACCTTTTGTTCCGGGGGGAGATCATTGATTTTTACAAAAATTGCTTTAAATGTTTCACTGCCTATATTGATACTGCCAGCTTTTTGAACCATGTCAGCTACTGAATCCGCTGTGAGCAGCACCTCAATTTTTTCACGTATAAATGGACTTCGGTTCACATCTACTTCAACATTGCTTTTCACAACAGGCCCGGAAGCGGACGATCCGAAAAAAGCGCGCAGCTCCATTTCAGCGAGCTCTTTGTCTTCCTCGCTATAGTTCACTGTATAAATAAATTCGTTCACAATTACCCTTCTTTCTATGTCATCACTTTGTTTATTTTGACATACTTTTGCTCGTTCAGCCCATTTTTTTCGGTTAAAATAAAAAACCCTGACGATTTATTCAAAATCGTCAGGGTTTTTATCTTCAGGGCGTTTTTCTTTTTTATCCGGCGCACGCTGTGGTTCGATATCTTCACCGCGCTCTTTTTTTCGTTCCTGCTCTATTGAGTCATTGGACTGTTTGTTTTCTTCTGTCATGTAATTGTGCCTCCTTTAATCTGTCTCTTTTACGTTATTTCCACATTTCCATGAAAATAAACAATGATTATAGTCCGGCACCGCCTGTGAGTTAGAAGCTATTTCTTTTTTAATATAGCAACCGTCCGTACCATAGACCCGATAAACATTACGAGTGCACCTGCAACAAGCATAATAAGAAATATCTCTTTTGAGATGATACCTATTGGATAAAGAAGGCCGCCCAGAATAGCCAATAGTCCAATCAATGTTAATGTCCAGCCGAATTTAATCATCTTTTTCCCTGCCTTACCTGCTGTTTTTGCTAGTGTACCATACGCCGGATTGTATTTCATACCCAAAACCAGTACACTTATTCTACTACACTTCACGTAAAGGATGATCCAGAGTTGAAAAATTTCACTGCACTCGATTTTGAAACGGCGAATGCCAGCCGAAGCAGTGTTTGTTCGATTGGACTGGCCAAAGTAGTCGATGGAAAAATACAAAAAACATACTATTCCTTAGTTAATCCAAATGAGTATTTCGATGCTCGAAATATCGCCGTGCATGGTATCAGACCAGAAGAAGTCAAGGATGCTCCGTCCTTTAGCGATATTTTTAATGAGGTGATGACTTTTATCGGAGATGATCCGATCGTCGCCCACTTTGCTCAATTTGACATAAATGTACTGCGCAGCACAGCAAAAAAGCATGGGTTAAGCCTGCCGAACAGTCCTTATTTTTGCTCCTGCATGCTGGCAAAATCTGTCCTGCAGCTGCCATCCTATAAATTAAATGTTGTGGCAGGTCACTTTAATTTTACCTTCAACCACCATAATGCGCTGGAAGATGCCATTGCTTGTGCTGTTGTTGTAAATGGCATGATGAAAAGCCATGCTTCTCTTACAGCATTTTTAGAAAAAGCCGAGTATGGGTTTGGCTACCTTCACGGCGATTCTTTCCGAAAGAAAAAGCCGGTTCGTCCTCAATCAAGAAAACCCAAACCTGCTTCCAGCACGCATCCGTTTTTTGGAAAATCGATTTCATTTACCGGCACGCTTACCTCTATGAAACGGGAGGAAGCGATTAATATCGTTGAAAGTTTTGGGGCAAACGTTCACCCAGCAGTTAAAAAAAATACCGATTATTTAATCGTCGGCGAAACGGATGCGAAAAAATACCGAAACGGCTCTCTCTCCCGGCAAATTCAAGCAGCGAAAGACTGGCAGGCCAGGGGCGGTACGGTCAAGCTTGTCTCAGAACAAAAATTCTTTGATGTTATCCGCTTATAACAAAGAACGCACTTTTTATTTAAGTGCGTTCCAGACTGTAGACAAAGTGGTTCTCAAAACTCCGTTTTGAGGCCGCTTTGTCTTTTTTTATTCGTTTTGACACCCTTATTCAAACTGGCTGCACTGGTTTCCACGACCAGCTGGCCAGCTTTTTAAGATTCATGGCAGCGAAAGTAAGCATCGCCTGCATGGATAATTTACCCAGTCCCCTGAGGGTTGTCCATCGTATGCCATGCTTTTCTTTAGCATCCGCAAAAACACGCTCAATCGTTTCTTTGCGCCTAGCATAGTCTTTTTTATTCTGCGCCGTATGGCGCAGGTGGTCGGCTTCTTCTAAATAGTTCTCCCATACGTGCCGGTGGATCAGCTTTGTATGGTTCTGGCTTTGTGTGCACATAGAAAGGAGCGGACAGCCCTAGCACTGCTTTGGATCAGAAGAATACTGCCTATAGCCTTCGCGGGTAGTCGTCCGATAAGAAAGGACCTGTTCCTCTGGACAGATATAGCAGTCATAATGCTCATCATAGGCGAAATCGCTCTTCTTCAAATATCCTTTTGGGGTGCGGGGTCTTGAATAAGGAAGCACAGGGCGGATCTCAAGGTCCGTTATGTACTTGGCGATAAAAGGCGTTTTATATCCGGCGTCGGCAGCTACTGCATCAGGCTTTTCCACTTTTTCCATGACTTTATCGAGAACATCTGTAAACACACGGCTGTCATGAACATTAGCAGCTGTCACACAGGAGGCAAGAACAAATCCATTGGCATCACAGGCTGTGTGAAAGGAGTAGGCAAAATTTTTCTCCCGCTCATCTTTCACATAGTAACCGCTATCGGGATCAGTTGTGTTCGACTTGATTTCCTTCGTCTCTTCCTTTTCCTGTGGGGGAAACGGCTTTTTT
>NZ_LAHL01000013.1 GCF_000966195.1 Domibacillus robiginosus
TTCAGTTTTCAATGTTCAATATTACTTAGCGTCGTTGCGCTTAAAACTTCAAACAGCGACTTTTAAATAATATCACGACGCCTTTCTTGCGTCAATCATTATTTTTCATTTTGTCGACCGCTTTTGTTTTACCTATCAGCGACGCTAATTAATATACCATTAGACAGGTCTGCAAGTCAATCACTTTTATAAAAAAAAGATCGATTATTTTTTCACTTGATAGTACCGGTGAAATACACCCTGTCCTTTTGTTTGAACAGAGATAACTTGGACAAGCTGCCGGTCAATTAAATATTCTACCAGCGTAACAAGATCGACTGCATAATGCATCACTTCTTCTTGATTGAGCAATTCATTGATCGTCCACCATTCTTTTTCTCTCATTAAAGAAAGCAAGTGGTCAGCTCCACGTTCCGTTCGGGAATGAATTAAAAATTCGCTTGCTAAAAAAAGAAGCTCTAATCTTTTTTGTAAATTTTCATCGCTTGTCAAAAGTTCTTCATAAAGCTTATAAATTTCTGGTTCAATATGCCGGACTTGATTCCATACTGTCAGTTCCGGGTAAAACCCATTTTCAATAATAGAAAGCCGGGCAAGATGGTGTAAAGAATGAAGCACGTGATTATAAGCATCTAAAAAATGTCCATCATTAAAAAAAGCTTTACCATCTATATAACGCTTAATTAGCTTAGCAAATTCGATTGTCATTTTAATTTTACGTCCGTAAAATGGAAAATCGCGCATTTCTGTTTTTAATTCCTGCACATATTCGTTACGATCAAATAAAATCCGTCCATGGTATAGCCATTCAATAACTTTCCGATTTGAGCCTAAAAGAAGCCATTCCTTTAATTGTGCTTCTGTAACAATATACATAGAAGCTGTTTCTTCATTTCTATCTACGTAATGTTTAATAAATACAGGTTCTTCTGCTTCTTTTACGATGATAAGCAGAATAGAATCAAAATTTTCCGTAAACGCCCGGTTTTGTTCATTTTTTTGAACAGCCAGCACCCCGAGTGTGTTTTGCTGACTTGTCCGCTCTTGATATAAAGGACGCAAGAGATCTTCCACTTCTTTTCCTCCAGACATTTAAATTTCGTTTTGATTAATTTCGACATAAAATGTCGAATTCCTTCCAGAAGCCAACAATGATTATGTGATATAGTGATTTATAGGGGGATGAGACATGGCCAAAAAATATTCCAGCAAAATTAATAAGATTCGCACCTTTGCCCTAAGCTTGATCTTCATTGGATTTGTTGTGATGTACGGCGGCATTTTCTTTCGGGAAAGCGCCCTTGTCATGACGCTTTTCATGCTGCTTGGCCTTTTATGTATTGTGGCCAGCACCGTTGTTTATTTTTGGATTGGCATGTTGTCCACCAAGGCGGTACAAGTAGTTTGCCCAAGCTGCCAGAAGCCAACAAAGGTGCTTGGCCGCGTAGACATGTGTATGCATTGCAGCGAACCGTTAACGCTTGATGCTTCCTTAGAAGGAAAAGAATTTGATGAAAAATACAATCAAAAGAAACGCTTTGAGTAAACGGATGCTAAAAAACCTCCATACCCTTATGGGATGGAGGTTTTTTAATGAAGATCTTTATGGCTGCATTCTGCACACGTTCCGTATACTTCCATGCGGTGATGACTAATTTTAAAGCCTGTTACGTGAGCTGCAAGCTGCTCAACCTCATTGAGTCCTGGATAGTGGAAATCCACAATTTTACCGCAATCCTCACAAATAACGTGATAATGATCGGTCGTAACAAAATCAAAACGACTCGATGTATCACCATATGTTAATTCTTTTACGAGGCCTACTTCACGAAACACTCTTAAATTATTGTATACAGTGGCCACGCTCATATTGGGAAATTTCCCTTCAAGTGCTTTATAAATATCGTCAGCCGTTGGATGTGTCATCGACTCCACTAGAAATTCAAGAATCGCATGTCGCTGAGGAGTAATGCGGACACCCGTTTGCTTCAAAGTATCAAGTGCTTCCTTCAGCTGATCTTGAGATTCATGTACATGTGTATGTGACAAAGACAGACACCTCTTTTCTTTCTGAAAAGGATTATTACTTTATAATCTTTATAAATAGTGTACAGCTAACTAAGGCATATTGTCAATGCCAAACAAAAAACCGGCTGACCGCCGGTTTAATATCCTTTTGATACATCGATAATGTTTGCATACTCACCGCCGTCTATAAAGCAATGAAGATTATGTTCAAAAATTTCTATCGCCCGTGGAACATATCTTTCTGTCACACTGGAAATATGCGGGGTGACTGTAATACCCGGATGCCTCCAGAATGGATGACCTTCAGAGAGAGGCTCTTCTACAAATACATCCAGGTAGGCATGGGCAATTTCCTCATCATTGATAGCCGAAAGCAACACTGTTTCTGACACGAGATCCCCGCGTCCAATGTTAATAAAAACAGCAGAGTTCTTCATCGCTTGAAAGTGTTCTGACTGCAAAGCGCCCACGGTATCCGGTGTACTCGGCAGCACGGATACAACAAAATCCGCTTTATGGACAGCTGCTGTAAGTTCTTCAATGGAAAAAACGCGGTCAAATCCAGCTGCTGGGTGCCCGCTTTTATTCACTCCCACTGTAGTCATGTGGAAGGCTTTGGCAAGGCGGGCGATCTCCTGGCCAATTGCACCTGTGCCAAGAAGGGTGACTTCTTTTCCGTACAATTCCCCGAGAGGCAGCTGCTTGTTCCATGTTTCCGTTTGTTCAAGCCTTCTTAGCTCGGCAAAACGTTTTACATGATCCAGCATAAATCCGATTGTAAATTCCGCCATTGGGGTTTTATGTATACCTTTTGCGTTCGTAAGGAGAATATCCCGCTCCTTGATCGCCTGCAGCGGCATTTCCTCAATACCAGCTGATACAACCATAATCCATTTCAGCGACTCACACTCATCAATTAATTCCTTTGTTAGGTCTCTGCCAAATGTAACAATAATTTCCGCTTCGTGAAGCGGACGTGCTTCATCAATATGTTTATAAAATGAAAAAGTTTCATTCGGAAATTTTTTTTGAAGGTCCGCTTGAATTACGCGAGGCGGACGGAATGTGAATAAAATGTTCAACGTGTAACCTCCTTTAGTTCAATTCTTTAACAGCCGCCAGCACATCATCTACGTGGCCTTTAACACGTACTTTCCGCCATTCTTTCACAATGATTCCTTCTTTATTAATTAAAAAAGTCGACCGTTCAATTCCCATGTATTCCTTACCAAAATTCTTTTTAAGCGTCCAGACACCATATTCCTCTGCTGCTTCCTGTTTCTCATCCGCCAATAATATAAAAGGCAGTTCATGCTTTTGAATGAATTTTTGATGCCGCGACACTGGATCGGGACTCACGCCAATTACAACAGTATCATAGTCGGCAAACATGCTGTTCTGGTCACGAAAGTCGCATGCTTCTGTGGTGCAGCCCGGCGTCATATCTTTCGGATAAAAATAAAGAACAACGTTTTTTCCTTTTAAACTGGTAAGGTCGACCGTCCTGCCCTCTTGATCTGGCAAAGCAAAAAACGGAGCCTGTTTTCCTGTTAAATCTAGCATGCTCTTTCCTCCTTTTTCTTTTAGCGTAGCGAATCGAATCCAAAATGGCAACTCGAAAGCGAAGCATTGATTCCTTTTCTCAAGAGGTCTACAATGGAACAGGAAAACAAACCAGGAGGCTCTTCATTATGAATTTTTCAAAATCAGATGCGCTTCACCAAGAAGCAATCAAGCACATTGTTGGTGGTGTAAATAGCCCATCCCGTTCCTACAAAGCAGTTGGCGGAGGCTCACCTGTTGCGATGGAACGTGGTGCAGGTGCTCGCTTTTGGGATGTGGACGGAAATGAATACATTGATTACCTGGCAGCATATGGACCTATTATTACGGGACATGCACATCCGCATATCACAGAAGCGATCATAAAAGCAGCGCAAAATGGTGTTTTATTCGGCACTCCCACCGAGCACGAAGTTACATTTGCCAAAAAGCTAAAGCAGGCAATGCCGGCACTGGATAAAGTGCGATTTGTGAACAGCGGTACAGAAGCAGTTATGACAACGATTCGCGTAGCGCGCGCCTACACAAAACGAGATAAAATCATTAAGTTTGCGGGCTGCTACCATGGACACTCCGATTTAGTGCTTGTTGCTGCCGGGAGCGGGCCTTCTACTCTCGGTACCCCTGATTCCGCCGGTGTACCAAAAAGCATCGCCCAGGAAGTTATTACTGTTCCGTTTAATGAAACCGAGCCATTAAAAGAAGCACTCGAAAAATGGGGTGACAACGTAGCGGCAGTTATGATCGAACCGATCGTCGGCAACTTCGGCATCGTTGAACCGAAACCAGGCTTTTTAGAAGAAGTAAAACGACTTACCCACGCGGCCGGCGCGTTACTTATCTTTGATGAAGTAATCTCCGCTTTCCGGTTTATGTACGGTGGTGCTCAAGATTTACTCGGTGTCACACCGGACTTAACAGCGCTTGGAAAAATTATTGGCGGCGGCCTTCCAATCGGCGCTTATGGCGGACGTGCAGATATTATGGAAGAAGTTGCCCCTCTCGGACCCGCTTATCAAGCTGGAACGATGGCTGGAAATCCTGCTTCCATGCTGTCTGGAATTGCCTGCCTGGAAGTGATTGAAAAAGAAGGTGTATACGAAAAGCTAGATCAGCTTGGAGCAATGCTTGAAGAAGGGCTTTTACAAGCAGCGGCGAAATCAAACATTCCTGTAACGATTAACCGATTAAAAGGAGCCTTGACGATTTATTTTACTGATCAAAAAGTGGTAAATTACGAGCAGGCAGAAGCAACAGACGGAGAGCAGTTTGCCAGGTTCTTTAAAGAAATGCTGTATCGCGGTATTAATCTTGCTCCATCTAAATATGAAGCCTGGTTCCTGACGACGGCGCATACAGAAGAAGATATTCAAACAACAATAACAGCCGCGGAAGAAGCATTTGCTGCGTTATCTTAACATAAGGGAAACGTCTTCAATTTGAGGGCGTTTTTTTTCACTTTTCTTTTACTTGCAATGCTTTTCTTTCCGTTGTATAGTACAGTTTGTTTGATTCGCAAAAATTTGCGGTAAATACGTATTTATACAATTCTTTAGGAAAGGAATTATTCATCAAATGAAGCTTGGAGCCCGCATTTTCAAAACGGGAATTGCTATTGTACTGGCTCTTTACCTTGCAGAGTGGCTGAATCTGCCATCACCAGTTTTAGCAGGAATTGCTGCCATATTTGCCATACAGCCAAATATTTATCGGTCTTATTTAACAGTTATTGAACAAATTCAAGCGAATGTTATCGGAGCTGTTTTAGCTATCCTTTTCGTTCTTGTGTTTGGAAATCATATTATTATTGTTGGTATGGCTGTGATCATTTCGATTATTTTATTGCTTAAATTCAAGCTTGAAAAATCAATTCCGATCGCCCTTGTCACAATCGTCGCGATCATGGAAGTACAAAATGACCAGTTCGTCCAATTTTCGATGATTCGCATGTTTAACATCTCAATCGGCGTCTTGTCTTCGTTTTTAGTAAACCTGGTTTTTCTGCCGCCGCAGTATGAAACAAAATTGTTTTCTTCAATCAACCAGTTAAATGAAGATGTCCTGAAGTGGATTCGTATTACTTCTCGGAATGCGTCTGAATCTTATTTGCTAAAAAAAGATATTGTCCGGCAGCGTGAAAAGCTAATAAAGATCGACAACATGTTTCTTCTTTACAAAGAAGACCGGACACCGTTAAAGAAAAATCTTCGAGCAAAACAGCGGAAAATCGTGCTTTATCGAAAGCTTATTTTAACAACGAAAAAAAGCATGGATATTCTACAGCGGCTTAATCAATATGAAAATGAACTTCACCATTTAAACCCTCAATTGCTGCGTACAATGCAGGATCATCTTGATTGCCTTGTCAGCTATCATGAGCACCTGCTTCTCCGCTTTGTCGGCAAAGCAAAAACGACGGAAACCTCCGAAGAATTGTTTGAGCCGTGTATGAACCGGGATGAATTTATGCACATGTTTACTGATGAGATTTATAAAGAAAACAAAGAAGAAATCATTTCCTCTATCCATCTTCTTCATATTGTATCGTCTGTTTTAGAGTATGGAGAGAAGCTTGAGCATCTGGATCATTTGATGACAAGTTTTTATAAGTATCATACAGATGATGAAGCACCGGAATACAAAGAGGAAGAATAAAAAAGCAATGCCGTATTTGGCATTGCTTTTTTATTGGTTCAATTGCTGGACCTGAAACAGCTTCCAGTAACCGCCTTGTTTTTTCATTAGCTCATCGTGCGAGCCATCTTCAATTACTTCCCCATGCTCAATTAAAATAATGCGGTCTGCATGGGTAATTGTCGATAACCTGTGCGCGACAATAAAAGTTGTCCTTGTTTTTGCCAGTGCTTCAATCGCTTCCTGGATCAAATGCTCGCTTTCTAAATCAAGAGCGGATGTCGCTTCATCCAAAATAAGCAGCGGCGGATTTTTTAAAAACACACGCGCAATCGCAATACGCTGCTTTTGACCTCCAGACAGTTTTACACCACGTTCACCAACTTTTGTTTCATAGCCATTCGGCAGTGCCATAATAAAATCATGTGCATTCGCCGCTTTAGCCGCTTCTAAAACTTCTTCCTCCGTCGCATCAGGGCGCCCAAGCAGAATGTTTTCGCGAACTGAATCGCTGAAGAGAATATTATCCTGCAGTACCATGCCGATTTTATCGCGAAGAGAGCGTACTTTAAAATCCCGGATATCTGTACCATCGAGTAAAATGCGGCCGTCTGTTACATCATAGAAGCGGGGAATCAGGCTGACAAGAGATGACTTGCCGCCGCCGCTCATGCCAACGAGGGCAACCGTTTCCCCTGCTTTTACGTGCAGGTGGACATCACTTAAAACGAGCTCTTCTTTTTCATCGTACCGGAAATCCACATGCTCAAATACAATATCGCCTTTTACATCTCGACATTCCACGGCGTCTTCTTTATCGGTAATATCGTATTTTTCATCCAGGAGCTCAAATACACGGTCCATTGATGCAATGGATTGTGTGAGCGTAGTGGATGAGTTAACAAGGCGGCGCAGTGGATTATATAAGCGGTCAATGTAAGCAATAAAAGCCGCCATTGTCCCAACCGTTAAGTTTCCATCAATGACTTGAAGACCCGCATATCCGATGACTAAAAGCGGTGCAATATCGGTCAAGGTATTAACTACAGCAAATGCTTTGGCATTCCAGGCTGTTTGATCAAGCGCTTTTTGTAAAAAGTTTCGGTTATGCTTTTGAAAACGCTCCTGTTCCACCGGTTCAATAGCAAAGCTTTTAATGACCGGCATTCCCTGCACCCGTTCATGCAAATGACTTTGCACCTCTGCCAGTGCCTGTGAGCGCACACGTGTGAGCCGGCGCAGGTTGCCAAAGAAATACTTGACGCTCAGTCCGTAAAAAGGAAACACAATGAGGGCGACAAGCGTTAATTTCACGTCCATCGTCATCATAATAACAGCGGCGATCACAATTGTCGCAGCATCCAGCCAGACATTCATCAGTCCAGTAATAACAAAGTTTTTCGTTTGCTCTACATCATTAATAACACGCGAAATCACTTCACCAGCACGCGTGTTGGCATAATATTTAAAACTGAGCTGCTGAATATGCGCAAACAGCCGGTCGCGGATATCATATAATATTTTGCTTCCCGTCCATTGGGCAAAGTACTGCCTGTAATATTCCACAGGGTACCGTATGATGATAAATAAAATGAGCATAAGTCCAATAACCAGATACAGCTGCTCTTTTTTATCTGCCACACTCATGGAACCGCCGATAATATCATCAATGACATATTTAATTAAAATGGGCAGCAAAAGCGGTATGCCAAATTTTAAAATCCCAATGGCCAGCGTACCAGCAATCTGCCATTTGTATGGTTTCACAAACTGCATATACCGTTTGATTACATCCATTTTTACCCCCCTTATCCACAACGAAAAAACCTGTTGAGAACTTCAACAGGCATTCAGCGGCACAGCTGAGAATATTTTCCGTACCAGCGTTCAATAAAACCGGGAGAAAATGGCCCTTTTTTCTGCTCGATTAAATGAAGCAGATGATCCATATTTCGCCTCAGGATTTTATCAATCACTTCCGGGTAATTCATTTCACGGCTGTGCTGTCGGTACTCGTCTTCGTCCAGCAGAATGTACGTCATATCAGGAAAAACTTTTACGTCAAGATCATAGTCAATATACTTGAGCGCTCCCTGGTCAAACACGAATGGTGAACTGATGTTGCAATAATAGTGAATGCCATCTGCACGCAGCATGCCAATCACATTAAACCATTTGCGTGTGTGAAAGTAGCAGATCGCCGGCTCGCGTGTTACCCACGTACGTCCGTCTGATTCTGTTACAATTGTCCGATCATTACCGCCAATTACAATATTTTCAGTTGCTTTTACGACAACTGTTTCTTCCCACACCCGATGAATGTGGCCATTATGCTTGTAGCTGTGAATCTGAACCGATTCACCTTCTGCAGGAATCTCCATCGTTGTCCCCTACTTTCCAGCGTCACATGCTTTTTTTTATTCCCTTCTTGCACGGACGGTAAAACGTTTCTTTTTTATTATACCGGTTAAAAGGACAAATGAAAACAAATGAAGCCCCGGCATCATTGCCGGAGCTTCGTTTGTTTGGCTTTTTAGCCGTTTGTTGTGGAGTTTTTCTTACGTGCTGCAGATTTCGCGTTTTGTTGTTGCACTTCCTGCACATTTGTTTCAGAAGCAAATTCTTCTGCATAGTTCTGGCCTTGGCCTTGAGCAGATGCAGCATTTTGCTTTTTCACTACGTTTACGTCTGTGCCGGCTGTTGTTTTGTTACGATTGTTTGGCATGTTCTTCACCTCTGCAGTTTATTTGTGGCCCTTGCCTGCTCCACGTTGATTATATTGACCAAAAAGAGGAGAGGTTATGCACAAAAAATTAAACAAGAAGTGAACGCCCACCGTCCACAATAATCGTCTGTCCGCGAATCATGAATGCACCTGGTGACGCTAAAAACAGGACGGTCTGTACAATATCATCGATTTCCACAATGCGGCCAGCCGGCGTATTTTCCCTGGCATCCGCCAAAATTTCATTACGATTTGAAAAGTGCTTCAGCGCCTCTGTGTCGATGGCTCCGCCTGATACAGCATTTACTACAATGTTTTTCGATGCCAGTTCTACCGATAAATAACGGGTCAATGCTTCCACAGCTGCTTTTGACACACCAACTGCTGTATAGTTTTTCAAGTAACGAATCGAACCGAGCGAGCTAATGCTGATAATGGAGCCTCCGCCGTTTTTTTCCATTAATGCTGCCGCTTCCTGTGCACAAAATAAAAGAGCCTTGCTGTTAATATCCATCGTCCAATCCCAGTGCTTTTCTTCAAGCTCCATAATTGGACGCTGCACGCCTGAGGCTGCGTTATTAATAAAAAGATCGAGGCGGCCAAATTCCTGGCGAATGATCTCAAACATCGCTTTGATCTTTGTCGTGTCACCAACGTTTGCTTTAACAACTAAAGCGCGGCGGCCAAGTGCTTCAATTTCTTTTGCCGTTTCGTCGGCCGCTGTTTTGCTGCGTGCATAATTTATAACGATGTCATATCCCTGCTTTGCAAGCGCAATAGCAATGGCTTTGCCGATGCCTCGGCTTGATCCTGTTACAAGTGCTGTTTTCATTTGCCCATTCCTTTCACATGCTTCCAAATTTTTTGATGGGAAACCGGAAACGCATAGGTTTCTACTTCCTGAACCGGCACAAATGCCGTCCGGTCTTTTTGTACCTTTACATCAACTGTCCCGACGTAAACATCAATTTCCCACGTTAAATGAGTAAAAACATGTGTGATATCTGTTACTTTTTCCGATCCAATATGAACCGTCATACCGTATTCTGTTTCCATGTACGAGGTTAAAGCACCGCGCGGGTTTGTTCCTGCAGGCAGCTCCATATTAGGAAATTGCCATAGCTTTGCTAACAAACCGGTTTCCGGTCTTTTTTCAATCAGGACTGTTCCGTCTGCTGCCTCCAAAACAACAGCAGCCATTCGACATTTTTTATCTGATTTTTTTCTTGTTTTCACCGGTAATTCACGCTGGACACCTTCCTCAAATGCCTGGCAATGATTTTGAACCGGGCACAATAAACAGGATGGTGATGTCGGTGTGCAGATTATGGCTCCCAGCTCCATCAAAGCCTGATTGAACGAGGACGGGTCTTCTGTATAAATCAAGCGGCGAACCGCTTCTTCAAATACTTTGCGCGTAGATGGCCTGGCGATATCGTCCCATATTGTTAAAATACGGGACAAAACACGCATAACATTGCCATCTACTGCCGGCTCAGGCAGCCCATAAGCGATGCTCAGCACTGCTCCGCCTGTATAAGGTCCTACTCCTTTAAGGGCCAGAAAAGCATCTCTGTCAGACGGTACGGTGCCGCCATAACGCTCTGAGACCTCCTGAACAGCCGACTGCAAATTACGGACACGCGAATAATATCCGAGGCCCTCCCACGCTTTCATTACAGCTTCTTCATCGGCCGCTGCTAATGATTCAACCGTCGGGAACTGGTCCATAAACCGGTTAAAATAGGGAATAACGGTTTCCACTCGCGTCTGCTGAAGCATAATTTCGGAAACCCAAATTTTATATGGATCGCGTTCATGCCGCCATGGCAAATCACGCTTTTCTGCTTCGTACCAGTTGACTAAATCCTGTTGAAATTTCTTGATGTTCATTTGCTCTAATGTACGGTTTTCCAGCAAATTAATCCTCCCTCTGCTTTCTCCATGTTACAATAGACTTGAATTCGGGAATACCACTTGTATGAGACTTTTTTAAAAAGGAGGCTGTCCTTATTGGATACTGGCACGCATATCGTCATGGGCTTTGCACTCGGCGGTCTTGCAACACTTGATCCAGTCGTTGCCGCAGATCCTGCCACTAAATACGCCGTTATGACAGCCGCTGTCATCGGTTCGCAGGCCCCTGATATTGACACTGTTTTAAAACTCCGCAATAACGCGGTTTACATTCGAAACCATAGGGGCGCTACCCATTCTATTCCAGCGGTTTTAATGTGGCCCCTTCTCATTACAGGTGTACTGTTTTTGCTTTTTAGAGAAGCCGATGTATTCCACCTCTGGCTCTGGGCACAAATCGCAGTTTTCCTGCATGTATTTGTTGATATCTTTAATGCGTATGGTACACAGGCACTTCGCCCGTTTTCCTCTCGCTGGGTGGCTCTTGGTGTCATCAACACATTTGATTCGTTTATTTTTACCATGCATGTAATTGGACTTTTGCTCTGGTGGTTGGCCGGTTTTGACCCCGCCTTCACGTTCGTCGTTGTATATGCGGTTTTATTTGTTTATTACGTGCTCCGCTTTCAAATGCAGGGAGCGATACGCGAGTCCGTCCGCCGTTTGATTCCAGATGCGGAAGAAATTATTATCGCACCCACCATGCGCTTTAATCAATGGCGGATTGCCGTAAAATCACCACAGCACTTTTATGTGGCGAGAGGCTACCGCCGTTCAGTAACGATTCTTGATAAATATAAACGTGTTCCTGTGCCGGATACACCATTGTTCCAGGCGGCCAAAAGGGATAAAAATTTAGATGCCTTCCTTCACTTCTCACCTGTTTACCGGTGGGAAATGTCTGAATACGATGACTGCTACGAGGTAAAATTTATTGATCTTCGCTATCGCAGTAAAGAGTACTATCCGTTTGTCGCGGTTGTGAAGCTTGATATGGATTACAACATTATCGGTTCGTATACAGGCTGGATTTTCAGTGAAGAAAAGCTTCGCAAGAAATTAACCTTCTTACCCGGTGATTAATGAGTGACATCATTAGAGTCATCCAGTAAATGTTTATATTTCGGGTTGCGGGCAGCAAACTCATGCAGGTTTGCACCGTAGCTGTCGATCAGCTGAGCAACCATTTTCTCAGTCCGTTCTTTTCCTTGATACTCATAGCCCGCCTTGGCGTAGGTCGCTTCAAAATCTTCCCATAAAAGTTCGACCCACGTTCTAGCACGGGCAGTAGACAGGCGGCTGTTTTTCTCAAGCAGCCGCTTTGTTAATGCTTGAAATGTTTCTTCCATTCTGATTACACTCCTTTATTTAATAGCGAAATAGGGATGCCTTCTTCTCTTCCATCTCCGTTTAAACGGTACCCCCAGGCAAAAACACCATTCATGTACTCCACTTTAAAGTATTGGCCTGGATCAGTCGTTAACTCATACAGTCTTCCCGGTTCAAAATCATCTGGATTCATCAAATAGGCCTGCGCCATTGTTACTCTTCGGTCATACACGGCAAATTCATTTACAATACCAAGCTGCTCTGCTTTCCGTGCTTTTTCCCGAAGCCGGGCAATTTCCTGCTTTAATTCCGTTTCATTCATACCGCTATATCGTTTTTCCTGTTCCATGCTCGCTCGTCCCCTTTTATTGTTCTTCTAACAGGCGGTCAATCGCCTGATCTATGTCTGATAAATCAAATCCTTTTCGATAAAGTGCCGCCTTCATCTTATGACGATACTCTCTCTCTTCAAGCGACCGATAGCGCCGATGCGCTCTTTCCGCCTGGTGCATTAATGCCTCCATTTCCACTTCCTTGTCCGGCTCGGCAGCTGTTGCAGCCCTTTTCACAATATCAATAGAGTATCCTTTTGTCACCAGGTACTGCTCTGCTTTTTTTTGCTGCAAAAAAGCAGAATCCCGCTTGAATTTTTTGAGCTGCTTTTCAAACAGGGCAGCTGCTTTCTCCAGCTGATCTTCTTCGGTATACTGCCCGATTAAAAGGGACGCCGTATGATCGTCGATGCCTTTTTCCTTCAGCTCGCGCAGGATTAGCTTTGGCCCTTTTTCTGTTGTTTGAATCTGCGTCTTAATATAGGCATCTGCAAACTGTTCATCATTCAAATAACCCATCGACTCCAGTCGCCCCATAATTTCTTCCCAGGCACCCGGATCGATTTCTTTTTTTTTCAAATAATCGATCACTTCTTTTTTTGACCGCATGCGAAGAGATAAAAATTGAATGGCTGTGTTGACGCCGCGATAAACACCATCGCGCACAGTAATTGTTTCAATGTCTGCTTCGGTCAGTACGAGTCCTTTTTTCAAATTAAATTCTATCAGGACCGCTTCATCAGCGCTGAATGCATAATTGCCGTCAATATCTATATTATAGCGGTCGATGCGCTTTTGCTGTACCGCTACTTTCGTTACTACGCCCATTTACAGCCTCCTTGGCACATTCATTTAGTTTGTTTTTCCAGATGAAAAGGTAAAATACTATATAGCAAAAGACTGGAGGTCTTCATAATGAAAGCAGTGATCGCAGGCGGAACAGGATTTGTCGGCAAAGAGCTGACAAACGAGCTGATCCGCCACGGATACGATGTTACTATTTTAACGCGAAATCCCGGAAATAAGAAGGAAGAAGAACACCTGCACTATGTAAAATGGCTCGTAGACGGGGCAAACCCGGAAGCTGCGCTAGAAGGAACAGACGTATTTATTAATCTGGCCGGTGAATCTATTAATAGCGGGCGCTGGACTGAAGAAAGAAAAAAAAGAATATTGAACAGCCGTATAACCGCTACCCGTGAAATGATCCGAATTATGAAGACGCTCAAGCAAAAACCTGCAGCTTTTATTAATGCGAGTGCGATCGGTATTTATCCGGTGTCTGACACGGATATTTTTACTGAATCATCCAATGTAGCCGGCAGCGGGTTTTTAAGCCATGTTGTCAACAGATGGGAGCGTGAAGCTATCGAAGCGGACAAAGCCGGAATTCGAACGGTACTGGCCCGGTTTGGTGTCGTATTAGGTACAGAAGACGGGGCACTCCCCCGTATGGCCGCTCCTTATAAAATAGGTGCAGGCGGCAAAATCGGCTCGGGCCGCCAGTGGATGTCCTGGATTCACGTATGGGATGTTGCCAGAGCCATTCGATTTGCAGCAGAGCATGAAACAATAGAAGGACCAATGAATGTAGTGGCACCAACTCCCGTGAGGATGAACGACCTTGGCAAAACACTTTCAAAGGTGCTTGGCCGCCCGCACTGGCTACTCGTTCCTGAATCGGTGCTGAAAATGGCGCTTGGTGAAATGAGCACCGTTGTCCTGGACGGTCAGCGCGTGCTGCCACAAAAACTCACGAATGCTGGCTTTGTTTTTCAATTTCCTCTCATTCGCGGAGCACTGAATGATCTATATCCAAATTAAAGAAAAAAGCACGAAACGTATTTTGTTTCGTGCTTGAAAATATAGACAAAGTTAGAAAGCAGGCTGATTGAAAACGTTTGGCTTTCAAGGAACGCGGCCGGCTGGGAAGCGGAGTGACCTTTTGTGGGTCATGAGCATTCACAGCTGGCAAGTGACGCCGAAAGCGAGCGTTTATCAACAGACTGAAGCACGAAACGTATGTTGTTTCGTGCTTTCCTCTCTTACATAAACTGTTCATTCCAGCTTATATAACCATGCGTTTTTCCAAATAAACCGCTGTAAAAACCAACAGACTGCTGATCATGATTTCGTTTTTGCAACAAGCTTCACTACTGTCTCTACCTGAGCCGTCTGCGGAAACATATCGACCGGCTGAATGCTTTCAATTTTATAAACAGAGGCAAGCTCTGTTAAATCTTTTGCCAGTGTAGACGGGTTGCAGGATACGTAAACAAATACAGACGGCTTGATTTGCTTAATCGTTCGAATCAGTTTCGGATCCAGTCCTGTCCGCGGAGGATCGGTCACAAGCACATCCGGCAGCCAGCCTTTTTCCTTCCAGATTGGCAGCCATTTTTCTGCAGCACCGACTTCATATGTTGCTTTAACACCGTACTTTTCGGCATTGGCACGTGCATCTTTAATCGATGCTGCGATTGTATCCATTCCACGCACTTCTGCCGCGTTCTTTCCGATCCAGAGACCGATTGTGCCCGAACCGCAGTAAGCATCTGCGACTTTATCTGCCGGCTGCACATTAGCAGCTCTTTTCACTTCATCGTACAATTTTTTCGTCTGCACCGGGTTTAACTGAAAAAAAGCACGTGCAGACAATTCATATTCAAATTCGCCCAGCTCTTCTGAAATCGTGTCTTTTCCTGCGATTGTTTTGGAAACATCCCCCATAACAAGATGGGTGTTACCCGGATTTACATTGTGTACAACCGATTTTACACGCGGCTTCTGTGCCATCAGCTGCCGGGCAAGCTCCGCTGCTTTCGGGAATGCTTTATCTCCTGTTACGATAACAGCTTGTACTTCCCCTGTCTCGAAGCCATACCGAACCACAATCGTTTTAACACCCTGCTTGTTTTTGGTGCTATATACCGGAATGGACAGCTTATTCATTAATTTTCTGGCAAGACGGATTGTTTCATCGATCACCTTGTGCTGAACAATACACTCTTCAATATTTACAAGCTGGTTTGAATTGGTGCTGTACAAGCCGGCGATCATTTTTCCTTTTTGTATACCTGTTTGAAACTGGGCTTTGTTTCGATAACGCCAGGGATCGTCCATGCCGATCGTATCCCCGATTGGCAGCTTATCTATATTAAAAGAGGTATAGCGCTCAAGCGCCTGGATAACCAGCTCTTTTTTCTCCCGCAGCTGCCCTTCATAACTAAGGTGCTGCAGCTGGCAGCCGCCGCATTCTTCATAAATATCGCACGGCGGGGTTACACGGTCCGATGAAGGCTTGCGCAATTTTTTAACAACTGCTTCTGTAAACTTTGGCATCACCTTTACTGCTTCTGCTGTAATCTCTTCTCCCGGAAGCGCTCCTGGAACAAAAACAGCTTTGCGTTTAAAATAACCGACGCCCTCTCCGTTAATCCCTAATCGTTTTATTGTAAGCGGGAACGTTTGTCCCGGTTTCATGTCAATCCCATTATTCATTTCGTCACCTCACGTTTAACTGTATCACAGAACCCTGCCAATCAAAAGAAGCCGGGCGTTAAGCACCGGCAAACTGGTCAAGTGACTTGAATGTATAGCCTTTCTTTTTTAAATCACGAATAACATCTGGCAATGCCTCTGCATTATCCTTGGATACGCTGTGCAGCATAATAACTGCACCTGGGTGCATCTGCTTCATGATTTCATCATATGCATGCTGTTTCCCCTTCGGCTGATCTGCGTACCAGTCCACATAAGCCAGTGACCACATTACGTGTGTGTAGCCCGCTTTTTGCGCAGTTTTCAGTACATTTTCCGAAAAAATGCCGCGTGGAGGCCGTACATACTTTGTTTTCTTCTGTCCTGTCAGCTTGGCTACTTTTTTCTCAACCGACTTAAATTCCTCCACCACTGTACTGCTTGGTACCGTTGTTAAGTCATAATGATGCCATGAGTGGTTGCCAATGATGTGTCCTTCTTTCACCATCCGCTTAAGCAAATCAGGCGCACTATCCACATAGTGGCCGGTTACGAAAAAAGCAGCTGGTACCTTTTCTTTTTTAAGCGTGTTTAAAATACTTTTTGTGTGGCCATTTTCATATCCGTTATCAAATGTTAAATAAACAACTTTTTTCTTTGGGCTTCCCTTATAAAAAGAATCGTATTTCGCAAGCATGTCATCGAGCTGAGCGCCTGCTTCCGCGGGGCGGCCGTCCGACGATTTTTGAAATCCCCAGTGAACGGCTTCTGACGACACCGCAATAACGGGCAGCATAAAAAGAAAAACGACAAACATAATAAATTGTCTCATCTTAGCACCATCCTTTTAAAAATAAGATGTGCCGGATAAGAACTATTCATCCGTGGAAAGATATTTCAAACAAAAAAACCGGCACAGGGCCGGCTTTTCTTAAGCAAAAACAGGTTCTTTAAATTTCGCTAATTTTTCAAGAGATGATTTATCTACTTCTTCATGCAGGCTGTTTCCGTGTGAATCCATTGTTACAACAGCTGTGAATCCTTCTACACGCAGATGCCACATAGCTTCTGGAATACCGAACTGCATTAAATCGACGCCTTCTACCCCTTTAATGCAATCAGCGTAATACTGCGCGGCACCACCAATCGCATTTAAATAAACGCCTCCGTGCTCACCAAGCGCCTGAAGTGTTTTTGGCCCCATGCCACCTTTTCCGATAACGGCGCGAATACCAAAACGCTTCATAATATCCCCCTGATACGGTTCCTCGCGAATAGACGTTGTTGGACCGGCTGCTTTCACGTGCCACTGTCCGTCTTCATCCTTAAGCATGACCGGGCCGCAGTGATAAATCACCTGGCCGTTCAAATCAACCGGCGCACTGTCAGCAGTGCTTAAATGTTTATGGATCGCATCACGGCCTGTATACATCATTCCATTAATTTGAACGACGTCGCCGACTTTCAACTCACGAATTTGTTCTTCAGTAATCGGCGCCTCCAGTGTGACAACCCGGCTTTCTGATTTTACTTCCTGCTCTTCAGGCTGTGCTGAATCAAATGATACATCGGCTCCGTCCTGGTAGAACCATTCCTTGATTTCACCTGTTTCCGCATTCACCGCTACCCCTAAACGGCGATACGCCCAGCAGTTGTAAGCAACAGAAACGAAGAAGCTGGCCGGCAGCCGGTTCATTACACCAATTTTACAGCCAAGCAGCGTTGTTTCGCCGCCGAAGCCCATTGTACCAATACCAAGCTCATTGGCATGCTTTAATACATACTCCTCAAGCTTGCGCAGCTCTTCATTTTCATTTACATCGTCTACGCCGCGGAACAGCTGTGCTTTTGCTAAATCGTATCCAGATGAACGATCCCCGCCAATCCCAACACCGATAAAGCCGGCCGAACAGCCCTGTCCCTGTGCCTGATAAACAGAATGCATAATGCATTTTCGAATACCGTCCAAATCACGCCCGGCTTTGCCAAGCCCTTCAAGTTCACATGGAAGGCTGTACTGAATATTTTTATTTTCACAGCCGCCTCCTTTTAAAATAAGGCGCGCGTCAATGTAGTCCTCTTCCCATTGTTCAAATTTAATAACTGGCGTTCCCGGACCAAGGTTGTTGCCGCTGTTTGAACCATCCAGTGAATCAACGGAATTCGGACGAAGCTTTCCGTCCTTTGTTGCCTGTTCAATCGCTGTATAAATAGCTTTTTGAATATGTATTTGGTTGGCGCCGACCGGTGTTTTCACTTTAAATGTCGGCATTCCCGTGTCCTGGCAGATAGGTGAAATATTATCGTCCGCCATCTTAATATTTGTTGTAATCGTGTCAAGACTCATCGCCGCCCTTGTACCGGCGTTTTCAAGCTCTTTTGCCCGCTTTACAGCCCGGCGTACATCTTTTGGAAGGTTCGTTGATGTTTCGACAATTAACGTATACATGCTTTGCTGAAATGTTTCTAAATTCATTATGCAGTTCCCCCTCAGGATTTTCCTTATGTACAAAACTGATGCTGCCATTCCTATTATACGCCTGCGGCAAAAGGTTTAAAAGAAAAAATCGCAAACGGTTTCAGAGAGATGTAATTTAAACCGTGTTGTACCAATAAAAAAGACGACCCTTTTGTAAGGATCGTCTTTTTTATCAGCCGCGCCCGCGAAACTGTTCACATTTTAATTCGATATCATCAATCATTTCAATTAAACGGTCGATATCTTCCACTTCTGTTTCTTCCGGATCAATTGAATCCAGTACCTCCATAAAGATGTTCAACCGTTCTTTTAAGTAAACAACCTGCTTTTCTTTATCGTGAATTGGTTTCAAGTCTGCTCTCCCTTTCTTTCCTTACAGCAAGTAAAAGCCAATGCCCATGATGAAGTATGCGGCGAGAAGTGTCAACCCTTCAAACCAGTTTGTTTCCCCATCGTTAGAAATGCTGATCGCTAAAAACACGGCGGTAATCATGGAGACAAGCTCCGGCACGGTGAAAACAAGCGGCATTGGAGTTGGAAAAAGAAGCGACACAAGCACAAGCACCGGTGCCACAAACATGGCCACTTGAAGCGTTGAGCCAATCGCAATTTCAACGGCTACATCCATCTTGTTTTTCATAGCCATCAAAATAGCAGACGCGTGTTCGGCTGCGTTCCCGACAATGGCAACGATGATGACCCCGATAAACAATTCAGACCAGCCAAACTGTTCTCCAACCGATTCAAAGGTATGAACCAGCCCTTCAGCTACATAGGCGACTGCAGCCGTTGCTGCAAGTAAAATAATAATCGCTTTTTTCTTTCCCCATTCTGGTACTTCTTCATGATGTGACTCATTGTTCTCAGTAGCATATACGCCGCGGTGGGTGACAAGCTTGAAGAACAATCCAGCTAAATAAATAGCAATCATCACGATCGAAATCCCTACACTTAAATTCAATGTTTTGGCTTCAGTCATTGAAAGAGAAAAAATTTCCGGAATCACAAAAGCCACTATAACGGCAAAAATAAGCAGTGCTGAATTATGGCGCGCGTCATATACACTGAATGTCTGGCGCTTATATTTTAAACCACCCATAAAAAAGGAAAGTCCTCCTACAAGAAGCAGATTTCCAAGAACGGAACCGGTTAATGATGCAAGAACAACGCCGATCAGTCCTGCTTTCAAAGCAAAAATAGAAATAATAAGTTCAACGGCATTGCCAAATGTTGCATTTAAAAGCCCGCCTACACGTGGTCCAACAACAATAGCCAGGCTCTCAGTCGCTCTTCCCATATAGCTGGACAGTGCAATCACCGTTGCACTGCAAATAACAAACATGACCACACTCGGCCAGTGTAAAAGTGACCCTGCAACTGCCAGCGGTAAACCCGCAGCAATCATAACAGCAAACACTTTTCCCATAATCCCACACTCCAATACGTCAAAATAAACCACTTAATACTTAGTCATCATACCCGCTCTTTCCGCTCCTTAACACAACAGCCTGAATTATTTTCCCTCTTTTCTAACCGAAAATTCGCTTTAATTCTTTTGCACAAAACATTTCCTTCAATCAGCCGCTTTTATTGGCTCTTGCATCTTTTGTTAATTATGTTATGATACTTATACATTATAATTATTATAAAATAAAAATTAATTTATTCTAATTGAAATCCCTTATCATTAAAGGTTTTGGTAATGATAATCATCATCAACAGGATGATCTTTATTCTCAATTAGATAAGGAGGAGGATTTAATGACTACATATATTGAGAATCAGCCGACAGCAAAAAAATGGTTCGGAGAGCTTACCCAGCATATGGAATTAATTGCTGCCCTGTTCAGCGGCCTGCTTATTTTAGCAGGATGGCTACTGGACCGAAGCGGCGCTGATACTGTTTCCGTTGTTTTTTACCTGTCCGCTTTTCTGATCGGCGGGTATGCAAAAGCAAAAGAAGGCATAGAAGCTACCATTGAAGACCGGGAATTAAACGTAGAAATGCTGATGATTTTGGCCGCAGCTGGTTCAGCCGCAATCGGCTATTGGACAGAAGGTGCTATTTTAATTTTTATTTTTGCAGTAAGCGGGGCTCTTGAAACGTACACAATGAATAAAAGCCAGCGGGAAATTTCCGCGCTTATGGAGATCCAGCCGGATACCGCTCTTGTTGTTCGGGATGGATTTGAGGAGCATATTCATGTTTCCGAATTAAGACGGGGTGACATCATTGTTGTAAAGCCGGGTGAACGTATGCCGGCAGATGGCCGCATTTCAAAGGGCTATACCACTATTGATGAAGCTGCTATTACCGGTGAATCCATGCCTGTTTCAAAAGAAGCGGGAGAGGATGTATTTGCCGGAACCGTTAATATGACTGGATCTGTTTACGTTGAGGTGACAAAAAAAGCAGATGAAACATTGTTCCAAAAAATTATCGATCTGGTACAGTCAGCCCAAAGTGAAAAATCACCTTCCCAGCAATTTATTGAACGGTTTGAGGGTATGTATGTTAAAGTAGTGCTTGCCGTTGTAGCACTTATGATGTTTCTGCCGCACTACTTGCTCGGCTGGAGCTGGACAGAAACATTTTACCGGGCAATGGTTCTCCTTGTGGTAGCATCCCCTTGTGCTCTGGTAGCCTCTATTATGCCGGCTACACTGTCAGCTATCTCTACAGGCGCTCGTCACGGCATTCTGTTTAAGGGCGGGGCTCACCTTGAAAATTTAAGTCATATAAAAGCTATTGCTTTTGATAAAACCGGTACACTAACACGCGGTAAACCCGAGGTAACGAATGTGATTGTTCGTGAGGATATTACGCGTGCAGAACTGCTTGAAGCGGCTGCTTCCATTGAAAGCCGTTCGAATCACCCTCTTGCCCACGCCGTTGTACGTTATGTAACACAGGAAAACATCTTCTTCACTCCTTCCGAGCAAGTTGAAGATACGGCAGGCTGGGGCGTAACAGGAACAGTCGGTGCTAAGAAATGGAAAATTGGAAAAGCCGACTTTGTAGGAGGAGAAAAAGCCGCTGCTTTTGCAGAAGGCGCCTCTCTTCAATTTGCGGAAGAGGGTAAAACAACCATTTACGTTGCAGATGAAAAAGGTATTGCTGGCCTTATTGCCCTGCAGGATATTATCCGCGAAGAAACAAAACAAGCGCTTAAAACGTTGCAGGAACAAGGCATTTTCACTGTGATGCTGACCGGCGACAGCGAAAAAACAGCACAGGCAATAGCCGCCGAGGCCTCTCTTGATGCCTATATTGCCGAGTGTCTTCCAGCGCATAAAGTAGACCAAATTAAAAAACTGCTCGAAACATATGGCACAGTTGCAATGGTTGGTGACGGCATCAACGACGCGCCCGCTCTGGCTTCGGCTTCTGTTGGCATTGCCATGGGTGAGGGGTCAGATGTGGCTCTTGAAACAGCGGATATTGTTTTAATGAAAAACGACCTTCCTAAAATTGCGGATGCCATTAAGCTGTCTAACAAAATGCAAAAAATTGTGAAACAGAATATTGTCTTTTCCATTTCCGTTATTATTCTCTTAATCATTTCGAACTTTTTTCAAGTGCTTGATTTGCCATTTGGCGTGATTGGCCACGAAGGAAGCACTATCCTCGTTATTTTAAATGGATTGAGATTACTAAAACAAAGTTAAAAGAACCCTGCTTGAGGAATCTCAAGCAGGGTTTTTTATACGGCTCCACGTTTTTGATCGTTCCGAAGGGCGTTGATTTCACCGCCGGCAAGAATAATCATGGCCGACAAGTAAAGCCAGATCATTAAAATGATGACGCCCCCGATACTTCCATAAGTAGCTGAATAATTACCGAAGTTATTCACATAAAATGAAAAACCGAGCGAAACGATAATCCAGCCTATCGTAGCAAAAATCGCTCCGGGCAGTACAGTCACATACTTGACCTTTAAATTTGGTGCCAGGTAATATAAGCCGGCAAACACTAAAAACAAAACAACCGGCGGAAGCAGGAAACGAATCCATGTCCACAGGACTAAAAACTCATCGCCCATACCGAAGAACTCAAATGCCAATTCACCAATCTGAGCACCAAATACTTGCAGAATCAGCATAACGGCAATTACAAAAATGAAAGCGAAAGTTAATAAAATGGATAGCCCACGTGCAACATAAAAAGCTCTTGTTTCTTTTACGTCATACGCGTGGTTCAACCCTTTGATAACCGCGTTCATCGCATTAGACGCTGACCAGATAGTCCCTAAAATACCGACAGATAATAAGCCGCCGTTTTGATTAGACGTTACTTCCTGCAATGTGTCCTGTACGAGACTTAACGAATCAGAAGGTGCAAAATCTTTGATTACGTTAAATACTTCGTTTGGGTCAATGGGCAGGTATCCAAGCAGCGTTACCATAAAGATCAGCAATGGAAACAGCGCCAGCAGGAAAAAGTAAGCCATTTGCGCAGCGACACCCGGTACATCGGACGCTTTAATACGTCTGAGCAGATGTTTAATAAAAATTCGAAATGCTGATTTTTTGTCTGTTTGATCGGCCAATAGAACTCTCCTCCGTTATAACGACGGGTTGGTTGCGCTCGGTGATGAGGCGGCTGGACCTTGCTCTTCCGGTACAAAAGTAGATTTTGTTTCTTCCACAAGATCTTTTACCTCTGGCGTCAGCTCTTTTAAATCATCTACTTTGCCTTTAATAAAAGAAACGTCTTCATTAATTTTCTGTGCCGTTTCCGTCGCGCGGTCGATCAGCTCGCGTGATGAATTGGTCAGCTGTTCTGGATCTTTCGCCAGTGCAATCACATAGCTTGCCCAGGAAGACATTTCCTGGCGTGTTCTGCTGTCTAATAGTGCAATAGCTCCTCCGATTGCAGCACCAGCTGCTACGCTAACAAAAAATTTACTTTTACCCATTGAATGATCATCCTTTCTTTATCTCAGTACGGTATATTATTCGGCTTACCAGGCCGATTTACCTTTTCAGATGTTCAAGCTTTTCCCTTAATAAAATAGATTAAAACGCATATTCATAAAAAATAAATCCGTTTTTTCCGCAAATCTACACTTACATGACGCTACTAGAATGAGAAATGGAGGACTAAAATGGGACAAGATCGACTTTTAGCTGTATTCAGCAGCATCAGTTCATTTATATGGGGACTGCCTCTGTTAATTTTAATCACCCTTACCGGCATTTTCCTTACACTACGCATTGGCTTTCTGCAAATCCGGCTGCTTCCCTATTCCCTTAAGCTCGCTTTTAGTAAAAGTCAGGATACCCATTCAGAAGGCGACATTTCTCATTTTCAGGCTTTAATGACCGCTCTTGCGGCTACGATTGGAACTGGCAACATTGTCGGAGTAGCCAGCGCGATCTTAATAGGCGGTCCCGGTGCTCTTTTTTGGATGTGGGTCAGTGCTTTTTTCGGAATGGCTACTAAATATGCAGAAGCGGTGCTGGCTGTTAAATACCGGGTTCAGGACGAAGATGGTGAGATGTCAGGAGGCCCCATGTACTACCTTGAACATGGCCTTCGCCAAAAATGGCTGGGTACTTTGTTTGCTGCTTTCGGTGCTGTGGCCGCTTTCGGCATTGGCAACCTTGTTCAGGCAAACTCGGTGTCAGGAGTAGTCCGGTCTGTTTTCCACATACCGAATTGGGGAACCGGCATTTTATTGACTCTTTTTACCGGACTGGTTCTTCTTGGCGGAATTCAAAGCATCGGCCGGGTTACGGCTTTTTTCATTCCGCTTATGGCTGTTTTTTATGTACTTGCTGGTTTGATCGTTTTGGTAATGAATGCAGCAGAAGTTCCATCAGCACTTGCTCTGATTGTTAGGGATGCCTTTACAGGAGATGCAGCTGCAGGAGGGGCTCTCGGCACGGTTATACGTTATGGTGTGGCGCGGGGTGTTTTCTCGAATGAAGCGGGATTGGGCTCTGCCTCTATCGCCGCTGCTGCTGCTAAAACCGATTTGCCCGCCCGTCAGGCGCTTGTATCCATGACACAAGTATTCATTGATACGATTGTCATTTGTTCTATTACCGGGTTGACGATTGTTTTGGCAGGCCAGTACAATAAGGGGCTTCATGGCAGCGAACTCACGACCGCTTCATTTAATGTGTTTCTCGGGCCTGCCGGCTCATACGTAGTAGCAGTCGGCCTGCTGTTTTTTGCTTCCGCAACGATTGTAGGCTGGTCCTATTACGGCGAAAAATGCTGTTCCTATTTATTCAGCAAAAAAATTATTCCTTATTATCGTACTGCTTTTGTGCTTGCCGTATTTGTTGGAACTATAGCAAGTCTGGACATTGTCTGGACGTTTGCCGATATCATGAATGGTTTAATGGCTCTACCTAACTTGATTGGTGTTCTTGCTCTGTCCGGTGTTGTGGTTTCAGAAACTCGGATTATTCGGAAGAAAATACGCGAGGAAAAGGATATTGTTTAATTTCATTTCCTTTATTGACAAGCCTGCAGAAACGTGGAATGATGGTTAAAAATGAAAAAGGTGACAGCGTCTTGGATTTAAACAAAAAATCAGCAGAAAATATTCAATACATGGTTGATGAAATTACAACAAAGCTGCGAATGGTAAATACGGGTGCGATCAGCCCTGAGCATTTCAGCACCTCTTCGTATGACGATTTAAAAGATATCTATGACCTGGTCCTCCGCAAACAGTCGTTTAGCCCAAGTGAAATGCAAGCAATTGCTGAAGAGCTTGGAAACTTGCGCAAATAATAAAACACCTGCTGCCTGGGCAGCAGGTGTTTTATTATTCTTTTTTCTCTTTTTGCTCCTTGCTTTCGTCGGACTGAAATTGTTTGATGGATTCTCCAAGTTCATTGGAATGTTCATCCAGCTGCGCTGCGATCAATGAAATTGCTTCTACAGAATGATTGGTCTGCTGCACACTTGCGGCAGCTTCTTCAATTCCAGCAGCTGATTCCTGGGAAACAGCCGCAATGTTAGAAATAGATTGATTCACTTTCACTGTGTGATCCATAATGACATATAAAGAATCTGAAATAGACGCAATATTTGTACTTACCTGGCTAATGCGCTCTTTCATAGCCGTGAATTTATCACCCGTGCTGGTAACCTGGCTTGTCCCTTCCGCGAGGAGCTTGTAGCCGTTTTCAAGCGTGACAACTGCCTGTGCAGATTCCTGCTGAACACTGGCGATAATCGAATTGATGCCGCTAATAGACTGGGCTACCTGCTCAGCAAGCTTCCTCACTTCGTCCGCTACAATCGCAAATCCTCGGCCGTGTTCACCTGCCCGTGCGGCTTCGATCGCTGCATTTAAGGCAAGCAGATTTGTTTGTTCCGCTACTTGGCGGATAATGCTGACAAGCTCTGTAATATCTTTCATCCGGGCATCAAGCCCTTTTACTTTTTGAAGTGCATCGGTCATGTTACTGTAGATTGTATTCATTTGATCAACCGACTGCCGCATTTCCTGTTCTCCTTCATCTGTCAAGGAAACCATATCGGATGCTCCCTGCTTAACATCCTCACCACCCATTGCTGCCATAGAAATGTCTTCCATAAACTTTCCGAACATGTCTGTTAAAGTGGCAGCAGAACGCGCCTGCTCCTCTGCTCCTGCAGACATTTGCTCCATCATAGCCGCGATCTGGCTTGTTTCCTGCTGTACCCGGCCTGATTGCTCATGCAGGATCGCACTTTCATCTTCTACCTTTTTGGACACCTGTTTGATCTGCAGAAAAACTGAGCCAATCTGATTATTCATTTCGTTAATGGACATTACAAGCTGACCGACCTCATCATTTGATGATACTTGAAGCGGCTCCCCATGAATACGACCGGACACCATTTCCCTCATTCGTTGAGATGCCTCCCTTAAAGGATGGATAATAGCTCGAATGCTGCTTAATGCCAAAATCACGCCGATTAGAAGAGCCGAAATTCCTAAAATCAAGCTGATAGCCATAGATCGCTGTCCGAAGGCGACAACGCTTTCGCTTTCTGCGGCTATTTGCTTTAAGCTTTCGGATGAAACCTCTCCCTCTTCAAGCAGCGGCGGCAGCGTTTCAGAAAGGAGGTTTTCTGTGTTTTTATTCAAGCTTGAAATGGATATAAAGTTTACAGCCGAGATGATAAGCGCCAGTATGATGATAAAACCAAAACCCATTAAAAGCTTTGCGCGCAAGCTTTTCATTTTTGTCACCCCTCTTGAAGATAAGTAAAATAGAATAGTCCTTATAACCTATTATACATTTTCCAATTCGAAAATCCGACATTTTTTACAAAAAAAAAAGCCGCCTAAGCGACTTTTCGTTTTTATAATGATAAAACTTTTAATGATTCACGATTAAATGCCGGGATATCATCTGGCTGACGGCTTGTTACCAGCTGGTTTTGGCAGACAACCACTTCTTTGTCATGCAGGTTGGCACCGGCATATTCCATATCTACCTGAATGGATTTATACCCTGTTGCATCTCGACCTTCGAGCGACTTTGCTGTAATAAGTAGCTGTGGTCCATGGCAAATAGCAAAAACCGGTTTTTTTGCATCCATAAATTCTTTTGTGAATTGAACAAAGCGGTCATCGGCACGCAGCTGGTCTGGTGAAAAACCTCCCGGCAGCAGCAGGGCATCAAATTGGTCTGAATTTACTTCGTCGATTCCTTTATCAATCGAAACCGTTGCTTCGCCCTGTTTTCCTTTCACTGTTTTGCCTGCTTCTTTTTCAATCGTTACCAGTTCATGTCCAGCTTCCTGGAATGCTTTAGCAGGCTCTGTGTATTCTACATCCTCAAACATATCTGTAATTAATACGGCAACTTTTTTACTCATTACGTGCTCCTTTCTTGTTACAATGGTTCAATTTGTCTACGGTTAAGGTTTACCCTGGAGATTTTACTTTAAACACAAAAAACAGAAAGAGGCTTCCTCTTTCTGTTAATTTGCTGAAGAATGTATGGATTGCTCTGTTTCTCCCTGCGGTAAAATTAAAATTTCTACCCGGCGGTTTTGCGCACGCCCCTCGGCCGTGTCATTCGAGACAATTGGTTGATATTCTCCGTACCCTTTGGCACTGAACAAGCGCGGATCAAGCTGATTATTTTTTAGAATTTCTTTCATAAAATTAACGGCCCGCATGGCGCTTAACTCCCAGTTAGAGTCAAACTGGGCGGTTTTAATTGGCATATTATCTGTATGACCGCTGATAATAATACTCCGTGGCGTATCCATCACAAGCAGCTTGGAAATATCATGTGCGCTTGCTAGCTGATCCGGCTCGATTTCAGCTTTACCGGAACTAAATAAAACATTGTCTCGAATACGAAGCAGCAGCCCTTCTCCACTAAGTGTCGTTTCTACTTTGTTCTCCAAATTGTTTTCTTTAATATACATGGTCATTTTTTTCTGCATTTCTTCTAATTCTTCTTTATCGGCGGCTTTTAAATTGTTTTCCTGCTCTTCAGTTTCAGACATTGATGGATCCGAAACAGGACTTGGAAAATCAAGTACGCCGCTTCCCCCTTCAAGCTCATTATTAAAAGCGGAGGCAATCGCTTGAAACTTTTGGGCGTCAATCGAGCTGCTTGCAAACAAAACGATAAAGAGGGCGAGAAGAAGTGTTAATAAATCGGCGTAGGGGATCAGCCATGACTCATCTACATGGTCTTCGTGTTTTTTATGCCGCTTACGCTTGGCCATCTCCCTGTCCTCCTCCATCAGCATTTAATAGTTTTTTCTTTTCATCTGCAGGCAGATAAGAAGCAAGCTTTTGTTCAAGAACGCGTGGCGCTTCCCCTTCCAATATGGAAAGAATGCCTTCAATCATCATTTCCTTTGTTTTTGCTTCAAGGGACGATTTTCGTTTTAGCTTATTAGCAAACGGATGCCATAGCACATACCCGGTAAAAATACCGAGTAGCGTCGCCACAAAAGCAGCGGAAATCGCATGACCCAGCGCTTCCGTGTCACTCATGTTTCCAAGAGCTGCAATCAAGCCGACAACCGCTCCAAGCACACCGAGTGTCGGTGCGTACGTTCCAGCTTGTGTAAAAATAGCGGCACCTGCTGTATGGCGGTCCTCCATCGCGGCAATTTCCTCACTTAATACATCACGAATGTAATCGGCGCTTTGCCCATCTACTGCAAGGCTCATGCCATTTTTTAAAAATTCGTCTTCAATATCATTCATTTTTGTTTCTAACGACAGCAAACCTTCTTTACGGGCAAGCTCAGCCCAGCCAGTAAACAAGCTGATGACTTCCTGCGGCGTCATTCTTTTTTGATCTTTAAATAAAATACCGAACAGCTTTGGCACTTTTTTTAGCTCAGAACCTGGAAAAGCGATCGTTACTGCGGCCACTGTTCCAAGAACGATAATTAACCATGCAGCCGGGTTAAGCAAAACCACAGGACTAACTCCTTTGGCGACCATCCCTACTCCAACCGCAATAATCGCCAAAATAATTCCAACTAGTGATGTTTTATCCAAAATACATTAGCTCCTTACTCCATAGACTTTTATCTTTATATCGGCAGGTTCAGCCATATTTTACACGTTTCGACAAAGAAAAAGAATGGCGGAACTGTTACATTTTGATTATTTATCGCGATAAACTTAATAAAACTTTAGCACTAGCTTTACATCTTTTTGATAAAATGAATGTAATCTTATATAGACGAGGTTTTCACCTATGAAGCTATTAGTATATCTTCTTTTATTTTTTTTAATTATTTTGACCATCTTGTTCCTTCGTCAGCGAAAAAAACGGGCTTCTTACTGGAATCGGACGGATTTGTTAACAAATCTTCCAAACCGCCGCAGCCTTGAGCAATTCATAGAAGCTCGAACTACACCACTTAACCTGCCTATTGCGGTTGTCGTTATCGATTTTGACAATTTCAACTGGATCAACGAAAAATACGGTTACGAAAGCGGCGACAGCGTGCTAGTTGAATTTTCACAGCGCCTTGCTTTTTCCGCGCCCAATCACAGTCTGGCTGCACGAATTGAAGGAAACAAATTTGCGCTGGCCATACCCGGCACATACAGCCGGAAAGAAATTCAAATGATGCTTGCTGAGCAATTTCAGTCGCTTCAAAGTCCATTTTATATTTTCGGCGCACCCGTCCATCTTACTTTTTCAGCCGGCGTAGCCCTGGCACCTGAAGATGGAAAAAGCGGACATACGCTGCTGCTTCATGCTGAGCGGGCCCTTCGTCACGTAAAACATCACGGAAAAAACAACCTGCTTTTGTACAATACATCATTTCAGCGTCATGACCTTGAACGCCAGCTGGCCATGACCTTTCAAAGCGCTCTTCAAAACGGAGAGTTCTTTCTGTGTTATCAGCCTAAATTGGATGTTCGCAGCGGAACAGTCGATTCTGTTGAAGCGTTGGTCCGCTGGAACAGTCCCATTCATGGCAGTATTTCACCTTCCCTATTTGTACCAATTGCCGAAAAAAACGGGTTTATTTTTGACTTAACAAGATGGATTTTGAATGAGGCATGCCGCCAGATGAAACAGTGGTCGGAAAGAGATCATTCTTTCCAAAAAGTCGCTGTGAACATATCCGCTCCTCTATTTTTATCAGACCGTCTGCCGGAAATGATTCGTGACATTCTTCAGGAGCATCAGCTGGAGGCCCGGTTTCTCGAATTAGAAATTACGGAAACAGCCGTTATGACCGACTTTCAGAATGCCTGCCGCATTATCAGCCTGCTGAAAAAAGAAGGGATTACGATTTCACTTGATGACTTTGGCACTGGCGTTTCATCGTTGACATATTTAAAAAACCTTCCGATTGATACATTAAAAATAGATAAATCCTTTATTAATGAAATTCATACTTCATTTGAAGACAAAGCACTTGTTGAAATGATTATTCAGCTGGCCAATTTGTTCGGATTATCGGTTGTCGCGGAAGGAGTAGAAAAACAAGAGCAGCTCAATGTACTGAAAAAATTGGGCTGTGACTTCATTCAAGGCTACCTGGTCAGCCGACCCGAGCTTCCCGATGTGCTTGAAGTGTATTATAAAAAGCAAAGATTCGGCTAACAAAAAAATCCGCCGCCTCCATTTTGGAAGCCGCGGTTTTTTTATTATGCCTGCAAGGCCATTGCCGGCCCAAAAAATTCATACTTTACATTTTGTTCGTTAAAGCCAAGCTCTGTTAAATATTTAACAATCGCCTGCATAAACGGTACAGGTCCGCATACGTAACAAATACTGTTTGAATCAATAACGTCCTTCAGGAAGCTTTTGTTGATATAACCTGTTACATCACATAGATCTGATTCACTTTTTGTTTCTTCATAAGCCACATACATTTTTCCGTTCGGAAGCTGGCTTATTTTTTCTGCTGCCTCTTTTTCAAAAGCTCTTGCTTCTTTGTTTCGCGCTGCTTGAATAAAAACTGTTTTCCGCTCCGGCTCATTTTGTACAATCGAGCCAAGCATGGCCATCATTGGTGTTACACCGACTCCGCCTGCAATAAGCGCTACCGGCTGTGTGCCTTGTTCCAAATAAAAATCACCGGCTGGCGCACTTACTTCTAATGTATCTCCTTCTTGAAGCTGGTCATGAAGGTAAACAGATACTTTTCCTTCTGGATTATGATCTGCTTCCCGCTTCACAGAAATACGGAAGGAGTCGGATCCAGGTGCTTGTGACAAGCTGTACTGGCGGTTCACTAAAAATTCTTCACCAGGAATCGATGTACGAATCGTAATATACTGACCTGGTAAATAAGCAGGTACAGGCTCGCCATCTTTTGCTTTTAAATAGAAGGAAGTGATCAATGAGCTTTCCTTTACTTTTCTCTCAATAATAAACCCTTTAAAATCTTTCCAGCCATTTTGCTGCTGCTCTGCTTGAGCATACATTTCTTTTTCTACATCAATAAATACTTGAGCAATTACACCGTATGCTTCTGCCCATGCGTTAATGATGTCATCTGTTGCCGCTTCACCGAGCACGCCTTTAATAGCCTTTAGTAAGTACTCTCCTACAATTGGATAATGCTCCGCCTTGATTGCAAGGCTGCGGTGTTTATGAGCAATTTGCTTAACAGCCGGAAGCAGCACTTCCAGCTGGTCAATGTACTTGGCTGCTGCATAAACCGTGTTTGCCAGGGCTGTTTGCTGCCGCCCTTTAGATTGATTTGCATGGTTAAAAATATTGAGCAGTTCGGGATGAGCTTCAAACATTGTTCTATAGAAATAAGTTGTGATTTCAACACCATGTGTTTCTAAGATAGGAGCAGTTGATTTTACAATATCGATTGTTTTTTGTGATAGCACAATAATTCCCCCTGGATCTTTTTAAAAGATGCATTTTTAATACATCTTATTTATACGCCACCTTTTCTCCAAAAACAATATATAGAATATATGTTTAAAAAAATGTTCACAATTGCACAAATTTCTAGTCACATGCCATAATAGCTGTATAGGACAGGTGAAAAAAATGAAACTAACTCTTTATACAGACTACTCGCTTCGCATGCTTGTTTTTTTAGGGGCAAAAGCTGAAGGTGAATTATCCAATATAAAGGAAATTGCAGATGCATATAATATTTCAAAAAACCATTTAATGAAGGTTACGCACGAACTCGGCAAGCTTGGTTACATTGAAACCATTCGAGGACGAAATGGCGGTATTCGGCTGGCAAAAAACCCTTCTGATATTAATATCGGTGAAGTTGTCCGGAAAACCGAGGATGATTTTCACATTGTTGAATGCTTTGTTGATCCCGGCCGCTGCTCAATCACTCCGATTTGCGGGCTACGCCACGTATTCGCCGAAGCACTGCAGGCGTTTCTTGCTGTACTGGATCGTTATACGTTAAATGATTTTCTGGCAGACAAGGATATGCTTCGCATCTTTTTGGAATCCGATTCTTCCATTATGTAAAGAGCCGCCTTTTTTGATACACTGGCTATATTACATAAGTAAAGGAGAATATCGATGAAAACTTTCGAAGAACAGCTCCAAAATTACGCACAGCTTGCAGTTACAACGGGTGTTAATATTCAGTCCGGTCAAACGCTTGTTGTACGTGCGGCTATTGATTCAGCCCTGCTGGTTCGCCTGATCGTTGAAAAAGCATACCAGGCAGGCGCCAAGCATGTATACGTAGACTGGAGTGACGACGCTGTTTCCAGATTAAAGTATACGCTTGCACCGGAAGAAGCCTTTCACGAGTTTCCAGCGTGGAACAAGCAAATGATGGAATCACTTGCAGATGAAGGCGCTGCTTTTATGTCGATTGTTTCATCGGGGCCGGATTTGTTAAAAGGCGTAGATGGAAAACGGATTGCTGCTTATCAAAAAGCAGCTGGGACAGCGATGAAAAAGTACCGTGAATACATCCAGTCTGACAAAGTAAGCTGGACAGTGATCGCAGCGCCATCACAGGATTGGGCAGATAAAGTATTTGAAAATCTTCCAGAAGCGGAACGGGTACCGGCTCTTTGGGACGCCATTTTCAAAGCGGTCCGAGCAGATCATGCAGACCCTGTTCAAGCCTGGAAAGAGCATGATGCCCGTTTGATCGAGAAGGTTGCTGTGTTAAACAAGCAGCATTTTAAAACGCTCCACTACACAGCGCCGGGTACAGATTTAACAATTGATCTTCCGGATACGCATCTCTGGGTAGGTGCAGGCAGCACGAATGAACAGGGACACAGCTTTATGGCGAATATGCCGACCGAGGAAGTATTCACTGTTCCTCTTAAAACGGGGGTCAACGGATACGTTAAGGCAACGAAGCCGCTCAGCTACGCTGGAAATATTATTGACGGCTTTACTGTTACATTTGAGAACGGACGTATTGTAGACGTTTCTGCTGAGCAGGGTGAAGAAGTACTGAAGCAGCTTGTCGACACAGATGAAGGCTCCCACTACCTGGGAGAAGTGGCACTAGTTCCACATGATTCTCCTATTTCAAATGCAGGCATCCTGTTTTTCAATACGCTTTTTGATGAAAATGCCTCTAATCACCTGGCTATTGGCAGCGCGTATGCATTTTGTATTGAAGGCGGCAAAGAAATGTCACAGGAAGAGCTGGATCAAAACGGCTTAAACACAAGTATCACTCACGTTGACTTTATGATTGGCTCCGCCGATATGAATATTGACGGCATTAAAAAAGATGGCACACGCGAAGCCATTTTCCGCAACGGCAACTGGGCATAATAACAGAAAAAGATCCCGACTTTTCTCGGGATCTTTTTTAAAAGCTAAATTCATTTAATCGGTTATAATACTTAATAAGAAATTCATAAAACATTTTTTCAGACGGCGGCAGCGCCCGAGATTTCGTCATGATAACCCCAACTGTCCGCGTAACGCGCGGCACACTGACTGGAATACTTACCGTGCCTACCGGGGTCTGATCGATTAATAATGTTTCTGGAAGCAGGCTGACACCAAGCCCGGCTTCTACTAACCCTTTAATCGTGTAAATATCCTCACTTTCAAACGCCACCGATGGTTCAAAGTTTACTTTTCTGCATGCATCAAGCACGAGTGTTCGCATATCATACCCGGTCCGGAACAGAACAAATTGGTCATCCATCAAGTCACGAAGATTAATGGATACCTGTTTGGCTAAACGATGATGAGTAGGAATAAGGGCTCTCATATGTTCAGAGAAAAAAACATGTGTATTAATTTCAGCAGTTGGTTCCGGAACGGGAGACACAAATGCAAGATCGATTTCTCCTTTTTCCACTCGGTCGCGCAATTCCCGATTTGACCCTTGTTTAAAGTCAAAGCCAACATCTGAATATTGATGTCGAAAAGCTGAAATCACCCTCGGTAACGTTTTCGTTGCGAGTGAATTTGGAAATCCGAGACGGATTTTCCCTGCTTCTGGATTTAAATAATCTTCAATCGCCTGGACTGCTTTATCCATCGCTTCCATTGCTATTAAAGCGTGATCGTAAAAAATACGTCCAGCATGGGTCAAGCGGACGCTGCGACCTTCCCGTAAAAACAGCTCAACACCCAGTTCATCTTCAAGCTTGGCAATTTGACGGCTGACCGCAGACTGCGCAACATGCAGATGAAAAGCAGCTTCTGTCATATGCTCTTGGCGCGCTACTTCCATGAAATATTTTAATTGCCTCATTTCCATTTTCATCCACACTCCAGACTTATATCATTTTGAGATCAATAACTGGTTAATAATATATTGATTGTATCATTTCTGAACTCTACAATAAATATAACAGAGAAAGATGATTTGAACGCGGAGGTGCACAACAACATGAATCTATACGGTTACCCAGAAAAACAGGGCTTATATGATCCAAAAAATGAACATGATGCGTGCGGCATCGGTTTTATTGCAAATATAAAAGGTCGTCCATCCCACAAAATTGTGCAGGATGGTATTCATATGCTTTGCCGCTTAGAACACCGCGGCGGAAACTTAAACGGAACAACAGGCGACGGTGCAGGCATTATGCTGCAAATCTGCGATGATTTTTTCCGTAAAGAGTGCGAAAATTTAAATATTATATTACCCGCTCCGTATGAGTATGCAGTGGGCATGTTTTTTCTGCCAAAAAACGAAAAAGAACGTGAACAAATTCAAGTAGAAACAGAATTAATTCTTCATGAAGAGGGATTAAAGCTGCTTGGCTGGCGTGATGTTCCGGTAAATCCGGAAGCAGCTGGACCAGAAGCACTTGTTATTGCACCATATGTGATGCAATTATTTGTCGAGAAAAGCAAAAAGCACGAAACAGAAAAAGATTTTGAACGTGCACTTTATATTATGAGAAAACGTATTGAAAACGAAATCGGAAATAATCCAGATGTAAAAGGCTCCTTCTACATTCCGAGCTTTTCAACACGTACGATTATTTATAAAGGAATGCTGACGCCTGAACAAATCGATCAATATTATATGGATCTTGCAAAAGAAGACTATCAATCTGCTTTTTCCCTTGTTCACTCGCGTTTTAGTACAAATACCTTCCCAAGCTGGGAACGTGCGCATCCGTACCGCTATTTGATTCACAATGGTGAAATCAACACAAATCGCGGGAATGTCAGCTGGATGCAGTCGCGTGAGCAAGCAGGTTATTCTAAACTGTTTGGGGATCAGTACAAAGACCTTCTGCCAATTATCGATACAAACGGCAGTGACTCGGCAATGCTTGATAACGCCATTGAATTTTTAACGCTGTCTGGACGCTCTCTTCCACATGCAGCGATGATGCTGATTCCGGAGCCATGGGACCGTGATCCACATATGGCTGACCCGAAACTGGCTTTTTATGAGTATCATAGCTGCTTGATGGAGCCATGGGACGGACCAACGTCTATTTCTTTCACAGATGGACGCAAAATCGGTACAATCCTTGACCGTAATGGCCTGCGCCCGGCTCGCTATTATGTAACAGATGATGATCATATCATCTACTCATCTGAAGTAGGAACAATTGAAGTAGATGAAAAGCGCATAGTGAAAAAAGAAACCGTTAGCGCCGGCGAAATGCTGCTTGTTGATTTAGAAGAAGGACGCATTGTATCCGATGAAGAAATCAAGCAGGAAATCACAACAGCTGAGCCTTACCGTGAATGGCTTGACAACAACCTGGTACACATTACAGACCTTGAAGAGGCATCTGATGTAAAAGAAGAAGCATTTAATGAAAAAGAAATGCTAAACCTTCACAAAGCATTTGGCTACACATTTGATGAACTAACAAAACAAATCGCGCCGATGGCTACTGAAAAAATTGATCCAATTGGCTCAATGGGTTACGACTCACCGCTTGCGGTTTTGTCTGAGCGTCCACAGCTTTTATACAACTACTTTAAACAGCTGTTTGCGCAAGTAACAAATCCTCCGATCGATGCGATTCGTGAAGACAATGTTGTGTCCATGATGACGCTTCTTGGAAACGAAGGAAACATTTTGGCCCCTTCTGCCGAAAACAGCCGTCGTATTCGTTTAGAAACACCAATTCTTGGTGAAAAAGAATGGAATAAAATTGCCCATAACCAAAGACCGGCATTCAAAACAGCTACCCTTTCTCTTTTATTTAGTACAAAAGAAAAAGAAGATTTAGCTGATACGATGACAGCATTGTATGAACAGGCAGACGCAGCAATTGAAAATGGCGCATCCATTCTTATTTTGTCGGATAGAGGCGTAACAAGTAAAAAAGCCGCAGTTCCTGCCCTTCTAGCTGTGAGCGGTATTCATCAGCATTTAATTAAAAAAGGAAGCCGTACAAATGTTAGTCTTGTACTTGACACAGCGGAAGCACGCGATGTGCATCAGTTCTGCTGCTTGATCGGCTATGGAGCAGATGCGATCTATCCATACCTGGCGATTGCTTCCCTTCGCGCAATGGTAGCAGACGGAACAATTCCTGGCATGACAACAGAAGAAGCAGAGAAAAACTATAGTTATGCAGCAACAAGCGGCATCATTAAAGTAATGGCGAAAATGGGTATTTCAACTGTTCAAAGTTACCGTGGTGCACAGATTTTTGAAGCAGTCGGTATTGGACACGATGTAATCGAAACATACTTTACAGGTACTACTACGGCGCTAAGCGGCATTACACTTGATGTTGTCCTTCAAGAAACACTTGCCCGCCATCATGAAGCATTCGGAAAAGGTGAATTCACAGATCCAACACTTGATTCAAGCGGTGAGTTCCAGTGGAGACGAACAGGTGAAAAGCATGCCTTTAACCCAAAAACGATCCACATGCTCCAGCATGCTTCACGCACAAATAACTACGAGCTTTACAAAGAATATTCATCGCTTATTAATGAGGAAAATATTATGTTCCTTCGCGGCTTACTGGACTTGGATTTCTCTGCCCGTCCATCGATTCCACTCGATGAGGTTGAGCCGCTTGAAAGCATCTTTAAACGCTTTAAATCTGGCGCGATGTCATATGGCTCCATCAGTAAAGAAGCGCATGAATCACTGGCTATTGCCCTGAACCGCCTCGGTGGCAAGAGCAACAGCGGTGAAGGCGGTGAGGATTCAAGTCGCTACACTCCAGATGCAAACGGAGACGTACGTTCAAGCGCAATCAAGCAGGTTGCATCCGGACGATTCGGCGTTACAAGCGAATATTTAAATACAGCAACAGAAATTCAAATTAAAATGGCACAAGGCGCGAAGCCGGGTGAAGGAGGCCACTTGCCTGGTAAAAAGGTATATCCGTGGATCGCAGAAACACGCGGTTCAACACCAGGTGTCGGCTTGATCTCTCCTCCTCCTCACCATGATATTTATTCAATTGAGGATCTGGCGCAGCTTGTTTACGACTTGAAAAATGCCAATCATAAAGCCCGTATCAATGTGAAGCTGGTGGCCAAAACAGGTGTCGGTACGATTGCAGCCGGTGTAGCAAAAGGTCTGGCAGACGTTATTCTTGTCAGCGGCTATGAAGGCGGCACAGGTGCTTCACCGAAAACAAGTATTAAGCATACCGGTCTTCCTTGGGAAATCGGCTTGGCTGAAACACACCAGACACTTTTAATGAACGGCCTGCGTGAAAAAGTAACGCTTGAAACAGACGGAAAACTTATGAACGGCCGTGACGTGGTCATTGCTGCCCTTCTTGGTGCCGAAGAATTTGGTTTTGCTACAGCTCCACTTGTAGTTCTTGGCTGTGTAATGATGCGCGTATGCCACATGGATACATGCCCAGTTGGGGTTGCAACACAAAACCCGGCACTGCGCGAAAAATTCATGGGTGATGCCGATCATGTCGTGAACTACTTGACGTTCGTGGGACGCGAAATCCGCGAATTGATGGCTGAGCTTGGCTTCCGTACAATTGATGAAATGATTGGCCAAAAACAAGTATTAAAGCCGCATGCAAGAAAAGATCAGCATCCGAAAGCAAAATATTTGGATCTGTTCCCTCTTCTATACATGACGCCGCTTAAACCGGGCCAAAAACAATATAAAACAACAGATCAAGATTACAAACTTGAGCGTACGATTGACCGTCGTCTCCTATTAGACGCTGTTCGTCCAGCTCTTGAGAACAAAGAAGCCGTTAATGCTGAATTTGATATCATCAATACTGATCGTGCGGCCGGTACAATTACTGGTTCGGCTATTACACTGGCACATGGTGCAGAAGGTCTTCCAGATAATACAGTGCAATTTACCTTTAATGGATCAGCTGGACAAAGCTTTGGTGCTTTCCTTCCAAAAGGTTTGACGTTTACAGTAAATGGAGACGCGAACGATTACTTCGGTAAAGGCCTTTCAGGCGGGCGCCTTGTTGTTCGTCCGCATAGTGATGCAAACCTTGTACCGCATGAACACGCTATTTGCGGAAACGTAAACTTATACGGTGCAACAAGCGGTGAAGCCTTTATTAATGGCCGTGCCGGAACACGTTTTGCGGTTCGTAACAGCGGTGCCGATATTGTCGTTGAAGGCGTAACAGATCACGGCTGTGAGTACATGACAGGCGGACGTGTTGTAATTCTTGGTCCAACTGGCCGCAACTTTGCAGCTGGTATGTCCGGTGGTATTGCTTACCTGTACGCGCCAGAGCATGATCGTGCCGAAAGCCTCGTCAATCGTGAAATGGTTCTGACAGAATCATTGGACGGCTTAGAGGAAGAAAACGAGTTAAAAACATTGATTACACGTCATCTACAATGGACAGGCAGTCCAATTGCCTCTTCCATTCTTGAAAATTGGGAAACGGAAAAGCATCACTTTATCCGCGTCATCCCATACGAATACAAAGAAATGATGAAATCCATTTCTTACTATGAGCAGCAAGGAATGAAAACGGCTGATGCGAAGTACGCCGCATTTACAGAGAAAAAAATGCCAGTCGTTGAGAACGCGTAAGAAAGGAGAATGAATTGATGGGGAAAGCTACCGGTTTTATCGAATATGAACGTAAAACAGCTCCAGGGCGTAACCCGGCTGAACGGGTAAAAGACTGGAAAGAATATACGACAAAGCTTCCGGAAAAAGAACTACAAATTCAAGGAGCCCGCTGCATGGATTGCGGGACTCCTTTCTGCCACACTGGACAGATGATTGGAGGAACACCTTCTGGATGCCCTCTTTACAATTTGATTCCGGAATGGAATGACCTTGTATACCGAGGACGCTGGAAAGAAGCGCTGGATCGTCTGGTTAAAACAAATAACTTTCCAGAGTTTACGGGCCGTGTCTGCCCTGCTCCTTGTGAAGGATCGTGTACCGTTGCGATTACAGATCCTGCTGTCGCGATTAAATCAATCGAAAAAGCGATTATTGATAAAGGGTTTGAAGAAGGCTGGATTACTCCTAATCCGCCAAAACGCCGCACTGGCAAACGTGTAGCTGTCGTTGGCTCCGGCCCTGCCGGCCTTGCTGCAGCAGACCAGTTAAACAAAGCCGGCCATCTGGTAACAGTATTTGAGCGCGATGATCGGATCGGCGGTTTACTTATGTACGGTATTCCTTCTATGAAACTTGAAAAAGAAACGGTTGAACGCCGCGTTAACCTGCTCAAAAATGAAGGTATTGAATTTGTTGTAAACACAACGATCGGCCAAGATATTACAAAAGAACAGTTGAAAGAAGAATACGATGCAGTCATTCTTTGTGCGGGCGCGCAAACACATCGTGATATCGTAATTGAAGGCCGTGACTCAGAAGGTATTTATCTTGCGATGGATTATTTAACAAGAAGCATTAAAGGCTTGTTGAATGAGTCAGACGAAGGTGTAATCTCTGCAGAAGGCAAAAACGTTATCGTAATCGGCGGCGGCGACACAGGCGCTGACTGTGTGGCAACAGCGATTCGCCAGGGCGCTAAAAGCGTTGTTCAATTCGGCAAGCACGAAGCTCAGCCAATGAGACGCAGCGGAAACAACCCATGGCCTCAATATCCAAATGTATTTGAATTAGATTACGCGTACGCAGAGGCAGCCGCTGTTTATGGCGAAGACCCTCGTGAATACTTGATCGCGACAACTAAGTTTGTAGCCGATGAACATGGTAAACTAAAAGAACTTCACACCGTTCGTATGGAAAAAACGTATCTTGAAGACGGAAGCTATACAATGGAAGAAATTCCTGGCAGCGAACAGATCTGGCCGGTTGAGCTTGTGCTAGTTGCCATTGGCTTCAGCGGAACCGACATGCCACTTGCTTCCCACTTTGGTGTTGATACGTCAGCACGTAACACGGTGATTGCTAAATACGGAAAATACACAACAAACGAAGAAGGTATTTTTGCGGCCGGTGATATGCGCCGTGGACAAAGCCTTGTTGTTTGGGCGATTCATGAAGGACGCGAAGCTGCACGTGAAACAGACCGCTTCCTTATGGGCGAAACAAAGCTTCCTTAATCAGCTCTCCAAGCTGCCTCTTACCTAGAGGCAGCTTTTTTTCATATAGAATAAAGGGACCTTCTTTACACTGTCACAGCGATTATATGAGCCGTAAGTGCATAAAAAAAGAACCAGCTGCCGCTAGTCCCGTCTTAAATAATGTAAAAAGGTTTCTGCTGTTTTTGTCATAAAAGGAGCATCAGGAATAATCGCATAAAAATTACGCTCATAATACAAGTTTCCGCCGCCTACAATTTTTAGCTTTTCAAGCTCCAATTCGTTGCGAATCGTCCATTCAGATAACAGGGCTACTCCCAGCCCCGCTTCTACTGCTTCTTTAATAATCTGGGTGCTGCCGAATTCAAGAATTTTAGCGGGGCGAATACCATTTTTCGCTGCAAACCAGTCAAACGCTTCTCTTGTACCGGATCCCTGCTCTCTGACAATCCATGTTTCTTCATTTAAATGAACGCGCTTTTCACTGTTTTCTTTTTTCCCCTTGATCACGTACATTTTATCAGAAGCAATTTTTTCTGCGATCAGCTTGTCAGAAGCAACTGTCCCTTCTACAACGCCAAGATCAATTTCATTGTGAATGACTTTTTCAGCAATTTCCTGTGTATTCCCAATAGTAATATAAGGATCAACAGCAGGAAACTTATTGAGAAAATCCGCTACAATATGCGGAAGAATGTATTCGCCAAATGAATAGCTTGCGCCGACTGCCAGCTTCCCTTTTACTTCACCAGCCAAATCTTCTACTGCCTGCTTCATTTTATCATTTAACGTAGAAATTTCCCCGCCGTAATATGCAACCAGGCTGCCTGCTTTTGTTAAACGGATTTTTTTGTTTGTTCGGTCAATTAATTTGATGCCAAGTTCTTCTTCAAATGATTTAATATACTGGCTCACGGCCGGTTGTGTGATAAACAGCTCTTCTGCTGCCCTGGAAAAGTTCATATGCTTTACGACAGTTAAAAAAACTTTTAATTTTTGTTCCATATTCGCCCACCATTATACATGATTGCTTTTCTTTTTATATAGCTGCTTCTATTTTAGCACGATTGATGAGGGAAAAGGGGTTTCGTCTTTAAAGAACACAACAAAAAGCATTCAGGCATCCTCCAATGACACCTGAATGCTTTATTTTGTTTGAGTAAGGATCAGCTATTCTCCAATAACAGCTGAAAATAAGTATCTCGTTGCGTCCAGCCGTTCTCCAATAACCGCTGAACAAGAGATTTGTTTACTTTTTCATTAAACTGTACAAAACGGCTTTTTGAGCATGCATGCGGTTTTCAGCCTGCTGGAACACAACAGACGCTTCTCCGTCCATCACGCCGGCAGAAACTTCTTCTCCGCGATGCGCTGGCAGACAGTGCATAAATTTGCAATCTGCATTTGCCGCGGCAAGCAATGTTTCATTTACCTGGTATGGTGCAAAAGCTTTTAAGCGAAGAGCAGACTCTTCTTCCTGTCCCATACTGGTCCAAACATCTGTGTAAATAAAGTCGGCTCCCTGTACAGCTTCAACAGGGTCGTCTGTAAAGGTAACGACGGCGCCTGTTTGAGCCGCAATTTCCTTTGTTTTTTGAACGACTGTACTGTCTGCTTCGTACCCTTTTGGTGCTGCTAAAGCAAAGTCCATGCCCATCATTACAGCACCGATCATAAGAGAGTGAGCAACGTTATTGCCATCTCCAACATAAACCATTTTACTGCCTTTAAAACTTCCTTTATGCTCATATACCGTTAACAGATCAGCCAACGCCTGGCATGGATGATATAAGTCAGTCAGCCCGTTAATAACCGGAATGGACGCTGCTTCTGCCAGCGTTTCAATGCGGGCATGACCGTGCGTACGAATCATAATTCCATCCAGGTATCCTGATAATACTTTGCCTGTATCTTCAATGGTTTCACCGCGGCCAATTTGCAGCTGGTCTGAGCTTAAAAACATGCCATTGCCGCCAAGTTGAAGAATCGCTGCTTCAAATGAGACGCGCGTTCTAGTAGAATTTTTCTCGAAAATCATACCGAGAATCTGGCCTTTTAGAGCATCAAAATAAGCTTCTTTTCGTTTTTTCATATCGTCAGCCAGAACGATAAGCGCTTCTATTTCTTCTGCACTGAAATCAAGTAGTTTTAAGAAGTCTTTTCCTTTTAAATCGAGTTCTTTTACTTGTTCTATCGTGATCATAAAAGTCACCCCGACGTGCCGTCACCGTAAGTATATTTATATTTATACACTAATTAGAATTAAAATACAACCATTTTGCCAATTTTTTTTACTTTTCTTTCTTAAAACGGTCTCTTCATGTATACTCTTTACGGAAGGAAAAGGTGATATTAGAATGAGAAAAAAAACGCCCATGCAAGAAACAATCGCAGTAAAATCCGCTCAAGTATTTCCTCCGGATACCAATTACTATGGTACGCTGTTTGGCGGTAAATTAATGGCTCATATTGATGATGTTGCTTCTATTTCTGCCACCCGCTTTGCCCGCAACCCGACTGTCACGGCCTCTACAGACTCTGTTGATTTTATCCGGCCGATTAAAGTGGGCGATACGGTTACCTTAACGGCAATGGTTACGTACACAGGCCGTTCAAGTATGGAGGTTTTCGTCCGAGTAGTGGCTGAAAATCTCATTACGGGCGCCAAGGAAACAGCTGCTCTTTCTTTTTTAACCTTCGTTGCGATTGATCAAAATGGCAAACCAGTTGAAGTCGGTGAAGTTGTACCGGAAACCGAAGAAGAAAAATGGCTGTTTGAAACGGCACCTGCCCGGGCTGCGCACCGAAAGGCCAGAAAAGATCATAGTAAAGAACTAGCTTCCTTTTTTAAAAAAGCATGACCTTTGTACCCTCGTTTTCATGACAAAATTTAAGTTTTTGTGACAAGTACGCTCTTTTTTCTTGAAAGGGCGGCTTTTTTTCTTTACTGGAAATGTAACATAAAAAGATTCATCTTTTTGTCCCATGTACGGGGTGTTTCCCTTCTTCTTATAATAAGCGCAGGCGAAAAAATGCCGTTTGGAGGAATGAATACTATGTTGGGACAAGCTGAGATCGGAATTGATTTGGGCACAGCAAATTTGCTCGTTTACAGTAAAGACAAAGGCATTATTTTAAACGAACCTTCTGTTGTAGCCCTTGATATGAATACGAAAAAAGTACTTGCGGTTGGCACAGACGCCAAAGAAATGATCGGAAAAACTCCCGGGCGAATTACTGCTGTACGGCCAATGAAGGACGGCGTTATTGCGGACTTTGATGTGACTTCTGAAATGTTAAAAGAACTCATGAAAAAAGCTGGAAAAGCAGCCGGATTTACAATCCGCAAGCCGACTGTTGTGGTGTGCACACCATCTGGTGCTACTAGTGTAGAGCGCCGGGCAATTCAGGATGCGATCAAATCTAGCGGTGCCAAAACAGTGCATTTAATTGAAGAACCTGTCGCAGCCGCGATTGGTGCGGATCTGCCCGTAGAAGAGCCTATTGCAAATTTAATCGTTGATATTGGCGGCGGAACAACAGAGGTAGCAATTATTTCGTATGGCGGCGTTGTAACCTGTAATTCTATCCGCCTTGCCGGCGACAAACTTGACGAAGACATTATCCAATATATTCGCAAGGAATATAACTTGTTAATCGGCGAACGGACAGCGGAAAAAGTAAAAATGCAAATTGGCTATGCGCCGATTGAGCATAATGAATTGCATATGGATGTAAGAGGTCGTGATCTGGTAACCGGTCTGCCGAAAACAGTGAATGTCAGCTCTTTTGAAATTCAAAACGCCCTGCGTGAGTCACTGATGGCTATCCTGGAAACAATTCGTGTGACACTTGAATCCTCCCCGCCAGAATTGAGCGGCGATATCGTAGACCGTGGCGTTGTGATCAGCGGCGGTGGAGCGCTTTTAAACGGCCTTCAAGAGTGGCTTGCACAGGTAATCATTGTGCCTGTTCATTTGGCGCCGAACCCACTCGAATCTGTGGCGATCGGGACAGGCCGCTCGCTTCATGTAATGAAAAAACTTCAAAAAGTAACATCATAACCAAAACAGGCTGCCAAGAAGGGCAGCCTGTTTTAGTGTTTTAAAGGAATCGTTTTTGAGTGTGTCAGGTTAAAAAAATGATTTACCAGCTTTAGACTTCTATTAATAAGGAGCATTTTGATAAAAAAAGTTGGGTGATTGTACTGTCATACGATCGATGAAAAATGTGTGTAGATGCAGGAGACACAGGCGGGATTAGCCATGTCTAATCTCCCGTCGCTTTTCTGCCGGCCGCTTCTTCATTTTGCTCAAACACGTGATGCTCTCTGGCCACCGTATGATGATCAACAATGGTCACGACTGCCTGTTTGAATGAATGAAGAACTGCAACATTCAGCTCTACAAGAGCCCGCTTTCCATAAGGAAGAGGCATGCCGCGTATCCAGGCCAATCACTTTCGCTACAGCTGTCAGCCGATTATACCGTTTTTCATCCGCCAAATTACATGCTCCTATTTCTGTCCCCATATACCAGCCGTTAAATGGAGCAGCTGTATAATCAATCCCGCCGATCCCAAGCCGCATGTCTGAAATAACTGGAATCCGGTACCATTTCAGCTCCAATTTTTTAAAAGACGGAAGGTCTGGATGCGTAATGTCCACTTCGAACCTGCATTCTTTCGGAACACTCTGCCAGACGGGCGGTCTGCTTCCTATTTGAACAACCTACGGCAGCAAATCAAAGTCACCGCCCCGCCCCTGCCAGCCAAGCGACTCACATTTTTCGGTCAGTACATGGGAATGTGGGTCGCCAGTGTGCTCCATATCCTGCATATCGAAGCAGCTGGTGATTCCAGATTCGTATTTCTTGTTCTTGCTGGTCCGGACGAAAAACCGTAATCGCTGGACGAATTTTACCGCCGTTATGAGCAAAATCAATATGCCGCTCAAGCGCCCGGAATACATCCGTCTCTGATTGGGCGGCTCGTTCATCAAATACATGAAGCGTCTGCTAAAACAGCCGTCCAATGCAGCTGTTACTGTTTCGCCATGCCAGTCTCGCGCCGTACTCCAATTCTTCAAATGTATGCATGTATGTATCTGACTCCTTTATTTCACATTGAATCTGCTCCAGCTTCGCTTTCGCTTCCTCACCGGGTTGACCTGTTTCCTGATAAAAATCAATGATAAATTCTTTTGCTTTCTGCCACCTTGTTTTATCCATGCTTTCCTCCTCTTTTATAAAAAGTATATCAATGTATGGGCTGAATGACCTTGAACATTTCGTGTCGGCCTTGTATAATTTAGATAGTTAGACAATTATCTAAATAAGGAGGCTGCTTATGTCCGCCACACTTGTTTTTAAAGCGTTATCTGATCCTACCCGGCGGGCAATTATCGATTTGTTGAAGGAACGAGATAGAACAGCCGGGGACATTGCTGAACAGTTTCAAATGACAAAACCAAGTATTTCTCACCACCTTCATACACTGCAAAATGCCGGACTAGTTTTGTCTGAACGTAAGGGCCAGCACATTATTTATTCACTTAATACAACCGTTTTTCAGGATATTGTCGCCTGGATGCTGACGGTATCTGGAAAGGAGAAGGAAAAATGAAGAATCGTTTTTTTTGGATAATCGTATCGCTTGCTTTTTTGGCCAGTATTGCTGCCCTGCCCTCCCTGCCGGAGCAAATTGCAACCCATTGGGGGCCTGGCGGAGAAGCCGATGGCTATTCTTCAAAATGGTTTGGCGCCCTTTTCGGTCCCGCGATGATTCTTTTGATTGGCGGCCTTTTTAAGCTTCTTCCCAAAATAGATCCGCGCCGGCAAAATTATAGTAAGTTTCTAAGCAGCTACTCCATTATCGCCAATGCCTCACTGACTCTTATTTTCGTTATTCATCTCCTGCTGCTCACAAATGGGCTTGGCTATGAAGTGCACATGGATACCGCTGTTTCTCTTTTGATTGGCGCTCTTTTTATGATTATTGGAAACTACATGCCCCGTATGCGTCCCAGCTATTTTGTCGGCATCCGGACACCCTGGACGCTTGCAGACGATCGTATTTGGACCAAAACTCACCGTACCGGCGGATGGCTGTTTGTTGGAGGCGGGCTTGTGCTGATGGCATCGGCTCTTTTGCCGGCTGCTGTAAAAATACCGACACTGATTAGTGTAGTCATTTTGATTACCTCTATCCCCTATCTTCAGTCATATCTTTTATTCAAGAAAAGCCATCATTAACCAGTCCCGCTTAGTGAAAATTGTTCTTGACTGGATCGCATAGAGACGATATGATATTTTTAATTATTCTTGCAATTTTATAAACTCATTCTTATCAAGAGAAGCCGAGGGTACTGGCCCGATGACGCTTCAGCAACCAGCCGGAACGGTCAGGTGCTAAATCCAGCAGACTGAAACGGTCTGGAAGATGAGAAGGAACGGACAACACATACATGTTGAAAAGCCTTCTTGCCATTTAGGAAGGCTTTTTTTATTTTATTAGGAGAAAGGATGCTACGCCATGACACTGCTCGACAAGTTGAAAACAAGCGTGCTGACTGCCGACGGAGCAATGGGTACCCTGTTGTACTCTTATGGAATTGATTTTTGCTATGAAGAATTGAACACGGAAAAGCCGGAAGTCATTGAAAAAATCCACAGTGACTACATTCAAGCCGGAGCGGATGTTATTCAAACGAATACATATGGCGCGAATACCCTAAAGCTTTCCCGGTATGGAATGGAAAACCGTGTACAGGAGTTGAACGAAGCGGCGCTGCGTATTGCGAAACGGGCGGCGGCTCCGGGCGGCCAGTTTGTCCTTGGCACAATCGGCGGCATTCGCGGCATCCGGAAAAGTACAGCGACCAACGATGAAATTCTCGCTTCTGTACGTGAGCAGGCTGAAAGCTTATTAGCCGGAGACCCGGACGGACTTCTGCTTGAAACCTATTATGATTTTGAGGAACTGACCGCTTCTGTAAAGCTTCTTCGTCAAATGAGCAATGTGCCGATCATTGCCCAAGTATCTATGCACGAGCCAGGTGTTCTGCAAAATGGATTAACTTTAAATAATGCTCTTTCTCAGCTTGAAGGCATCGGAGCGGATGTGGTTGGTGTCAACTGCCGTCTTGGTCCCTACCATACGATTCAGGCGTTTGAAGAAGTGATACTTCCAGGTAAAGCTTTTCTTTCCGCTTATCCGAATGCGAGCCTGCTAGATGTAGAAGACGGCCGGATTGTTTACGAATCAGAAGCCGACTATTTCGGACGGGCGGCCGTTCTTCTTCGCAATGAAGGGGTCCGCTTGATCGGCGGCTGCTGCGGCACAACGCCGAAGCATATTGAAGCGGCGAAAAAACGCCTTGCCGGTCTTCCTCCTTTGAAGGAGAAAAAAGTTCAAGCGAAAAAACCCATTGTTATTCAAGAAGCGGCTCCGGTAACAGATGTCTCTATTTGTGAAAAAGCGAAAACAGAGCGCACCATTATCGTTGAGCTTGATACACCAAAAACACTCGTAGCGGACAAGTTTATTGAAGGGGCCAACGCACTTTATGCGACAGGCATTGATGCTGTCACAATGGCGGATAATTCACTTGCTTCTCCACGTGTCAGCAACATGGCGATGGGAGCTACGTTAAAAATGAAGCATGATGTCCGCTCCCTCGTTCACATTACATGCCGTGACCGCAATTTAATCGGTCTGCAGTCCCACCTGATGGGTCTCGATGCGCTCGGCCTTCATGACGTGCTGGCGATTACAGGTGATCCGACAAAAGTCGGCGACTTCCCTGGTGCGACCAGTGTATACGATGTTTCAAGCCTGGAGCTCATTCAGCTTATTAAACAATTAAACGAAGGCATTTCTTTTTCCGGAAAGCCACTGAAAAAGAAAGCCAACTTCTCGGTTGCCGCTGCGTTTAACCCGAACGTCCGTGTACTGGACCGTGCTGTTAAGCGGATGGAGAGAAAAATTGAATGTGGTGCAGACTACTTTATTACACAGCCGGTGTTTACAAAAGAAAAAATTGTTGAAGTGTATGAGGCAACCAAGCACTTATCAACACCGGTATTTATCGGTATTATGCCGCTGACCAATATGCGGAACGCCGAATTTTTACATCATGAAGTGCCGGGAATCAAGCTGTCGGACGAAACGCTTGAACGTATGCGTGCCTGCGGTGAAGACCGCGAAGCATCTGCAAAAGAAGGTGTTCAAATTGCCAAGGAACTGATTGAGACAGCAGCCGGCTTGTTTAATGGCTTGTACTTGATTACGCCATTTTTACGCTACGACATGTCGATTGAACTGATTCACTTTATAAAAGCACTTGATGCACAGAAAGAAAGCGGGGCTGTTTATGACCACACATCTCATTGAACAAGAGCTGAAAAAGCGCATCCTCCTCATTGATGGTGCAATGGGGACGATGCTTCAAAATGCGAATTTAACACCGGAGGACTTTGGTGGCGAAGAGTACGATGGCTGCAATGAAAATCTTGTCCTGACAAGACCGGACGTAATCGAACGGATTCACCGAGAATATTTAGAAGCAGGCGCTGATATTATTGCCACGAATACATTCGGAGGCACTCCGGTCGTATTAGATGAGTACGATCTCGGTGATCAAGCATATGAAATCAACCTGCGCGCCGTACAAATCGCCCGGAAAGTCGTAGACGAATTTTCAACGCCGGACTGGCCCCGCTTTGTTGCCGGCGCAATAGGACCGACAACGAAAACATTATCTGTCACCGGCGGCATTACCTTTGATGCGCTCGTTGATAACTTTGAGCTGCAGGCAAAAGCGCTGATTGAAGGTGGCGCTGATTTGATCCTGATGGAAACGAGCCAGGACATGCTGAATGTAAAAGCGGGCACCCTTGGTATCCGCCGCGCCTTTGAGGCAGCAGGTGTCGAGCTTCCGGTGATGATTTCAGGCACGATCGAACCAATGGGTACGACGCTTGCCGGGCAGAACATTGAAGCTTTTTACATTTCCATCGAGCATATTAAGCCCCTTTCTGTCGGCTTAAATTGCGCTACTGGCCCTGAGTTTATGACCGATCATATTCGTTCTCTATCGGACCTTGCGACAAGCTATGTAAGCTGCTATCCAAACGCCGGTCTTCCCGATGAAGAAGGACATTATCATGAGTCACCAGACTCACTGGCGCAAAAATTGTCAGCATTTGCTGATAAAGGCTGGCTGAATATTGTCGGCGGCTGCTGCGGTACAACACCTGAACATATCCGGGTTATGCGGGAAGCGGTCAAGGACAAACAGCCGCGTATATCGCCTGAGCATCCACACGGACATGCGGTTTCGGGCATCGAACCGCTTTTGTATGACGACTCTATGCGTCCCCTTTTCATTGGAGAGCGCACAAACGTCATTGGCTCTCGTAAATTTAAGCGATTGATTGTCGAGGGCAAATTTGAGGAAGCATCCGAAATTGCACGGGCTCAGGTAAAAGGTGGTGCCCATGTAATTGATATTTGCCTGGCCAATCCGGATCGTGAAGAGTTGGATGATATGAAAGCTTTTATGCAGGAGGTCGTTAAAAAAGTAAAAGTGCCTCTTGTCATCGACTCAACCGATGAAAAAGTCATTGAAGAAGCATTGAAATTTTCACAGGGTAAAGCCATTATTAACTCGATTAACTTAGAAGACGGTGAAGAACGCTTTGACGCGGTGATGCCGCTTGTGAAAAAGTATGGTGCGTCAGTAGTGGTTGGAACAATTGATGAAGAAGGAATGGCCGTTACACGCGAGCGCAAGCTGGAGATCGCCATTCGCTCACATGATTTGCTTGTAGAAAAATGGGGCCTTGCACCAGAGGATATTATTTTTGACCCACTTGTATTCCCTGTCGGCACGGGTGACGAGCAGTATATCGGCTCTGCTGTTGAAACCATTGAGGGCATCCGGCTGATTAAAGAACGGCTGCCGAAGTGCTTAACCGTTCTTGGCGTGAGTAACGTCTCATTCGGCCTTCCTCCTGTCGGACGTGAAGTGCTGAATGCCGTGTACTTGTATCACTGTACACAGGCAGGCCTTGATTACGCGATTGTCAATACGGAAAAGCTCGAACGGTACGCATCAATTCCAGAAGAAGAAATCAAGCTGGCCGATGATTTGCTGTTTACAACAACGGATGAAACGCTCGCTGTATTCACCGACTTTTACCGGGACAAGAAAAAAGAGAAGAAAGAAGAGGATATTCCTAAAACCGTGCCAGAGCGCTTGAGCTACTACGTCGTTGAAGGCACAAAAGAAGGTCTTCTGCCTGACCTGGAAGCAGCACGTGGCATGTATGATGATCCGCTTGACATTATTAACGGTCCGCTCATGGAAGGAATGGCTGAAGTCGGCCGGCTGTTTAACGACAACCAGCTGATTGTCGCCGAGGTTCTGCAAAGTGCGGAAGTCATGAAAGCATCAGTTGCTTACCTGGAACAGTTTATGGAGAAAAAAGAAGACGACACCGGAAAAGGCAAAGTTATTTTGGCAACGGTCAAAGGTGATGTGCATGACATCGGTAAAAACCTCGTTGATATCATTTTAAGCAATAACGGATTTAAAGTGGTTGATGTCGGCATTAAAGTAACACCGCAGGCACTGATCGACGTAATTCGCAAAGAAAAGCCCGATATGGTCGGCCTGTCCGGTCTGCTGGTTAAATCTGCCCAGCAGATGGTGATTACTGCACAGGACTTTAAATCAGCGGATATTGATATCCCTATTTTAGTCGGTGGCGCCGCCCTGTCACGCCGGTTTACCGAAACGAAAATTTCTCCGGAATATACCGGTCCGGTTTTGTACGCCAAAGATGCGATGGACGGACTCAATATTGCCAATCGCCTGCAAAATGCCGAACAAAAAGTAATGCTTTTGCAGGAGCTTGAAGACAAAAAAGAAAAACGAAAAGCAGTTGAGGCGTACCGTGATGAACGAAAAGAGCAGGCTGTTGCCGTAGCACCGAAACCGGTAAAAACCGTTCGTGAAGACGTTCCTGTTTTTGTTCCTCGTGATACACGCCGCCGTGTGCTGAAAGACTATGCGATTTCACACTTGAAGCCGTATGTGAACATGCAGACCTTAATCGGCCATCACCTTGGCATGAAAGGCAATGTAAAAAAGCTCCTCGAGGAAAAAAATGAAAAAGCGGTTCAGCTTCATGAAACGGTAACAGGCTTTTTAAATGAAGGCATGTTAAAAACAGCTGCCGTGTATCAATTTTTCCCGGCCCAGTCTCAAGGTGACGATGTGATTGTGTACGACCCTGCTGATGGGAAAACAGAAATCGAACGTTTCACTTTCCCGCGTCAGGAAAAAGAGCCATTCCTCTGCCTGGCTGACTACGTAAAATCAGTCGAAAGCGGCGAAATGGATTATGTAGGCTTTTTCGTTGTAACTGCCGGCTTCGGTGTCCGGGATGCCGCGGTTAAACTGCGTGAGGAAGGCCGGTTTTTAGACAGCCATGCCCTTCAGTCCACGGCGCTTGAGCTGGCAGAAGGCTTTGCTGAACGAATTCACCAGGAAATGCGCGATCAATGGGGCTGCCCGGATCCTGTTGACTTTACAATGCGTGAACGATTCGCGGCCAAATACCAGGGCCAGCGCTTTTCATTCGGCTATCCAGCCTGTCCGAATCTTGAAGACCAGGAAAAGCTGTTTGGTCTGATTCATCCTGAAGAAATAGGCGTCCGTTTAACAGAGGGCTTTATGATGGAGCCGGAAGCTTCTGTTTCCGCCATCGTCTTTGCTCATCCAGACGCCCGTTACTTTAATGTTCATTAAATCAAAAAGCAGCCGCTGCGATAAGCAGGGCTGCTTTTTTAATCATTTCTCTTTAAAATTCGGCATGCTCTTACTTCTTTTTTTCAAAAAACAAAATCAATGATGGCAGCAAAAGCCCCCTTACAAAAAAGGTATCAATCAGAATACCAACTGCCACAATAAAACCAAATACAAACAGCACTTCAATTGGCTGTGTCATCAGCACGGCAAATGTTGCGGCCAAAATAATGCCGGCGGATGAAATAACACCGCCTGTTTTTGCTACCGCCCTTTCAACCGCTTCCTTCAACGAATGCTTTTTTCTCTCTTCCATGTAGCGTGAAATAAGAATGATATTATAATCAATGCCGAGCGCGACCAGGAACACAAACGAATACAGCGGTACTCTTGTACTAATTGCGTCGATGCCAAACAATGTATTCGTTAAAAACAGTCCCAGCCCAAGCGCTGATAGAAATGACAGCACAATGGTTCCTACCATGTAAAGCGGCATTTTCCAAGAACGTGTCAGTACAATGAGCAGCACAAAAAGCAGGACAATTTCAAGTGCCACAACGAGAATTAAATCCCGGTCATTTAGTTCCCGATCATCCAGCTTTTCAGCCGTTTCCCCGGCAAAAAACAGCTGGCCCTCTACGCCTGCCTCCTGGAGTATCTTTTGCTCACCCTCTCTTAAATCGGACAATGTATCAAGTGCTTCTTCGCTGTAAGGACTTGCTTTAAAGGCCAGCGATAGCTCGTGTGCATTTCCAGCTGCTTCAGATGTTTGCGGCACTGCTGAAACAATGCCCTCCTGTTCTTCCAGCTTTGCTGCTAAAACAGCCGGGTCTCCCTTTCCTTCATACACGACGGTTGCTGGCGACAAATCACCTGCCGAAAATTTATCATTAATAATGTTATAGCCGACAAGCGACGGCATATCATCCGGGAAGGATTTTAATGTATCAAATTCATATTTTATATTTAGCACGTTACATGCCGACACGATAAGAAACGCCAGTACAATTCCTCCGGAGAGCGCAGGCTTATTCGTTACAAAACGAGCTATGCTGCTCCACAGACCGCCTTTATTTCTTTTTTCTTCTCCCACTTTCGGTACCTTTGGCCAGAATGAGCGGCGGCCAAACAATTCAAATAGGGCTGGGACAAGTGTAATAGAGGCGATCATAATAACCGCCATTACGGTAGCAAACAGCGGCGCAAAGTTCTGATAATCACGAATATGGGCAAAAAACAGCACCAGCATAGCCGCAAGCACCGTACCTCCTGAGAAAAAAACCGGTTCTCCCGTTTCCCTCATCGCCCGCTTCATCGCATCAAATTTACTTTCATGATGCTGCAGCTCTTCACGAAAGCGCGCTAAAACAAATAATGAGTAGTCTGTTACGGCCGCAAACAGCAGAATGGTCATAATAGACAACGCCTGGCTGCTCATTTCAAGTCCAGCAGCTCCGTAAAGCCCTAAAATACGATCTGTTACTGCGTAGACAAGCCCTGAAGCCAGCAGGGGAATAAAAGCCAGCAAAGGGGAACGGTAAATAATGATCAGAAGCACTAAAATCAACACCACGGTTGACAGCAGCAGAACAATATCTGCTCTTGAAAACAGAGCAGTGGTGTCAGTGGCAATACCGGCTGGACCGGTTACATACACTTTATTGCCCGATTGCTCTCCGGCAATCTTTGTTATTTGTTCAATACGGGGTTCAAATTCTTCATTTGTAAAGCCTTCTTGAAATACGAACGGAATAGCAGCAGCGGATGCGTCTTGAGATAAAAATTCGGCCTGTGCCTGCGGTGGCAGCTGGGCAAATGGCGCAATGCTGGTAATGCCATCTACTTCCTTTTCGATTGAGGCCAGTGCTTCAGCAACCTTTTCCTCATTTACTTTTCCATTTTCCCGGTTAAATACGAGAATAGCTGGCGTGCCGCTGTCATTTGGAAAATACTCTTCCACCTTCTTTGCTGCTTGAATAGATGCTGCATCTTCCGGCAACGATTCAAATGAATCAGCTGTATAATCTCGTGCTGCCGGCGCAAACACGCTCAGCAGAACAATAGCCAGCAGCCAGACAGCCAGCACGGTCCACATTCCTTTTTTTGTTGCCACCCAATCCGTCAGCGGTTGGAGCGCTTTTTTCATGTCAGTTCCTCCTTAAGCAGCTATAATACCTCTATTAAATTCTATTTCTGACACAACTGTCAAATTAAAAGTGTAAAAAAGGGCGCTTCAATGCGCCCCGCTTCCTTCATACCATAATGCAAACAAATAATCTGCCCATTCATACGGCGGCAGCTGTAAGGTATTAGGTGTATTGATCAACTGAAAAAACAAGCCCGCTAATACCTGAATAGGGATATCTGTACGGATTGTTCCCTGTTTTTGTGCTGCATCAAAGATACGATCCAGCTGTCCGCGTAAATGTGTAAGCATCACAAGAACATCATTCACCTGCTGTGCGGCTTTTTCTGATTGCGTTACATCTACCTTTCGCGCATCTCCCAAAAAATAATGAAGATCTGCTTCCTCCATGTACACACGCAGCAGTTGCTTCAGCGCCTGAATCGGATCAGTTTCATCTACATTCCCTGCTTTAATAAGAGCTCTTACCATTGCCCGCTTCATTACAGCTGCAGCCACTTCTTCCTTGTTTGCATAGTATTGATAAATGGTACTGCGCGCTCCCGGCAGGTGACCGGCCAACAGTTTTAAATGAAAGCTGCTGTAGCCATGCTGCACAATAAGCGCTTCTGCCGTATCCAGCAGTTCATCTTCTGTAAATGCCCGTTTTCGCCCCATGGCGACCGCCCCTTTAATCCGATTGTTTCCACCAGTTTATCATGAGGCGCCCATTTGTTCCATATACGGCGGAGCCCATACAAAAGAGCCTGCTTTTTTTAGCAGGCTCGAGAGTGTAGACAAAGTAAGAAAGCAGGCTGATTGAAAACGCTTGTCTTTCCAGGAACGCCGCCGGCTGGGAAGCGGAGTGACCTTTTATGGGTCATGAGCATTCACAGACGGCAAGTGACGCTGAAAGCGGGCGTTTGTCAACAGCCTGAGCCTGCTTTTTTTAAGCAGGCTCTTTTGTCTTACATCGCTTCAGGTACAGATTCCATACTTTCTGTCATCCAAAGAAGGCTTGCATCTGCCAATGCCGATTTTTCGATTTGCTGATGCGGCTCCCCATCTGTTCCAATGGTAATTTTTGAATGAATAAAATATTTTTGTTTTTCTGTTTCAGCATATACGCCGGCAAGTATGTCTTCATCGAATAAAACTGCTTTTATTGAAGCACCCTTGAGCAGTTTTAAATTCGAAAACGACTCGGCCTGCCGGTACAATGCCATCAGCACCATTCGATTCATATGTCCATTGTGTTTATATAAAGGTTTCATCAGCAGCTGCTGTACTTTCTCTTCTTCCAGAAAAACGTAGAGCTCTTGTATCGCCGGCTTGATATGCTGATCGACATGATCAAACAGCCGAAGCTCGTACATAAGCTGTGTAAAAGATGTTTCATTTTGTTGTGGCTGATGGAAATCTGGGCCTCTCTCCAGCACGACTACATTCATACCCTGCTTTGCTAAAAAAAGTCCCATAATCATCCCGGCCGGCCCGTCTCCTGCAATACAGATATCCGTTTCCAATGTCACAGCACCGGCTTGTTGGCTTGTGATTGCAGCGGTGTCCATTTCCATCTTCCTTTCTCGAAAGTTTTGTTTCTTTCTTTCTGCCTTTACTATATAAGGAATAACAAAAATTGTCTTGGCATTTGTCAGAAATATTAACAGACTATTTAGATAATTTTGTTCCAATAAGGAAATTGCTTTATTTTCGTTTTTCTGCTATTATGAAAAAGAATTATTTTTGTTCGGAAAAAGCTGTTAAGTGATACACTTTCCATCTGAATGTAGTGAGCAAGGATAGTAACACAATGTGTGCACAGCACACGAGGAGGAAACACACATGGAACAAGGGAAAGTAAAATGGTTTAACGCAGAAAAAGGTTTCGGTTTCATCGAACGCGAATCTGGAGATGACGTATTCGTTCATTTCTCAGCTATTCAAGGCGATGGCTACAAATCTTTAGACGAAGGCCAAGCTGTAACATTTGATGTTGAAGCAGGGCAACGCGGACCACAAGCAACAAACGTACAAAAAGCGTAATTTCACTTCGTTATATGCAGCAGACTTTCTTCTGAAAGTCTGCTTTTTCTATTTGAAAACGGAAAGCCCTCTGTTTGAAATAAACAGAGGGCTGCGTCAACATCAACATGGATTGTTAAATGGTATATTGAGTATACCACAAAATCTTTTTCCTGATGCTTTTATTTTCAAGATGTGTATTACACACCCATTTTCCGGCGAGAGTTGCTTACTTTTTTTGTTTGCTGACTTTGCATTTTTTTTGTTGACGTGTTAAAGTTTCCGTTTGCTTTGCCGCCCGCATTTTGCGCTTTTTTCTCTTCCAGCTTCTTCATCATTGCTTCTTGAAGCGTCATTTTCTTTTCAGCCATCCTTATTTCCTCCATGCTTGTTTTTTTTAGTGTATCATGTTTGTCATCTTTTTGCTTTTTATTTATTTAGATGCGGGCTAGGCCCTTGTATATTTAAGCAAAAAAGCTGTTTTAAACACCGCACCGATCTGGCGTTTAAAACAGCTTTTTATAATCAGTCCATTAATTTTAGTGAGTTGTGTGGCGAGCATTGTCGCGGTTGATAAGTGGCAAGAATTTTAGTGAATACAATGCAGACAATCCAACAAGAATATAAACAATTCTCGCTAGAAGAGCATCCTGTCCACCAAAAATGGAAGCCACTAAGTCAAATTGCAGCAAGCCGACAAGAAGCCAGTTAATACCGCCAACAATTAACAAAATGAGTGCAATGGAATCAAGAGCCTTCACTTTTCTGCACCTCCTTTCACATCGTTATAATCAGTATTGCCGTTATCCCTCATTATGAAACATAGAATGCAAAAAAGTTTTAAAAAAAACAAAATCTGGCTATAAATAAATTGTTTAACATCGCAATGAAACATCCGGTTACGGTCATACTAAAAAAAACGTGAGGAGTGAAAGCATGATTCAAACCCAACAGTATGTAGACCGTATTAAACAGCATGCTGTCCGCTTTACGCATACTGAAGAACTGGCACCGATCGTTCAAGCCGCTAAAAGTGCAAAGTATGTGCTGCTTGGCGAAGCCTCACATGGAACATCTGAATTTTACACTACACGGGCTGACCTAACAAAACAGCTGATCACAAAACATAACTTTTCGTTTATTGCGGTAGAAGGAGACTGGCCTGCCTGCTTTGAAGTAAACCGCTATATAAAAGGACAGGCGCCCGAGTATGCGAACGCAGAAGAAGTGCTCCGTTCATTCCGACGCTGGCCGTCCTGGATGTGGGCAAACGACGAAATAATAGATCTAGTAGAATGGCTATATAATTTTAACCGGACACATGAAAAACAAATTGGATTTTATGGAATGGATGTATACAGTTTATGGGAGTCGATGGAAGCTATTGTTCAGTATCTGGAAGACATTCAGTCACCGGACGTGGCAAAAGCGAAAAAAGCATTTGAATGCTTTGAGCCCTTTCACCGACAAGCTGAGCAATACGGCATTTCTGCTGCTTTTTATGGCGAAAGCTGTATGGCGGAAGTAATGGATTTGTTAAAAACAATTCAGCAAAACCGGAAAACCTATACCCGTGATCCGGAAGCATCCCTTAACATGCAGATCAATGCGCTGGTTGCAAGAAATGCAGAGGCGTACTACCACGCTATGGTGACAAATGGAAATGAATCGTGGAATATCCGCGATCGTCATATGGTCGAAGCACTTGGGTTTATTTCCGCCTATTACGGAGCGGGATCAAAAGGTGTGATCTGGGAGCACAATACTCATATTGGAGATGCACGTGCTACCGATATGGCAGAGGAAAATATGGTAAACGTCGGACAGCTTACTCGTGAAATATACGGACCCGAGCAGGTATATGCGGTCGGCTTCGGTACGCACCGTGGCACAGTGATTGCAGCTGACAGATGGGGCGAGGAAATGGAAGTTATGCCAGTTCCGGAAGCAATGCCCGGAAGCTGGGAGGATATGCTTCATCAAGCGGGCGCTTTTAATCAATATATAATGTTTGGGCCTGAAAACCAGGATTTGTTTCGAGAAACCATTGGACATCGGGCTATCGGCGTCGTTTACCACCCGGGACGAGAGCGCTTTGGAAATTATGTTCCCTCACGTCTTTCTGAGCGCTACGATGCGTTTATTCATATTGATAAAACACACGCTTTGTCGCCTCACTTTTTTCATAACTTACTTTAAAACAATAAGAATTCCCTACCCGGCAAGCAGCTTGCCGGGTAAATAAATGCCAAAGTATAAAGCCTGAACGAAAAAAAGCAGGCCCCAAAAACGGCTTGAAATACCGGTCGTACGTTTTAAGGCGGCGGCGTCACCTGCTTTTTGGGGAGAAACAAGACTTAAATAAAAAATAACCCAGCTGCTACGAACAGATTCAACAAGCAGAACTCCTGTAATCACATGCATATAGGTTTGCTGAATAGTGCCGGAAGCGTACATATACACTGCTGCAGTACCAGCAAAAAAGGCTACAAGCCAAAAAAAGCCAAACCAATTACGTATCCAGAGCACCAGGCTTATGGCTAAAATCATAAATAGTCCGTAATACAACCATTCGGTATAACCATTCAAGGATGCCCAGGCAACCAAACACGCTATCGCCGATGCAAAAGGATAGCCGGCCAGCGAAGTGACAATCACAGCGAGTCTGTTGGCATTAGAGGTGTAGGCTACACCACTTGTGTCCCAAAACAGCCGGACATGATGAATGCCGCCGCCAAACAATAAACTGGCTAAAACGTGCCCAATTTCATGCAAAAGCGTGTTTAACACACGAAAATACTTTCCTGCTACAGGAACACACGTTAACAAAACGGCCGCCCCAATGAACAACACCGCCTGGCTGATTGTCATTGCTCCACCTTCTTTATTGACTTATTTCATAAATATGAAAAGATTGTCATCTTGTTTCATTTCTTTATTTTATCATTCAGTAACAAAGTCCACCAACTTTCGTAAGACTTAATAAAAGAATAATGCCGGAGCATCGCCTTTCCTTATTGAATCCCTATATTCCTTCCATAAATTGTTTAATCATTTATCTTCATGTTACAGCAGGGTATAGGAGCTTAAAAGAAAAGCAGGTTTAATACGATCGTTAAAACAATCGACAAAATAATTGAAATAAGTATACTTCCCATACAAGACATACGCATCGTTTGTAACCTGCCTTTTGTAGTAATAGTGCCTTTCTTTACCCTATTTTCTTATCGCTTTAAACTAACGGGGCAGGCAATTTCTCTATTGTTAAGAAGCATTCCTTATTTCTTTACATTTATTCTCTTTAACAGCTTGTAAAACCGAAAGTACCGCTGTGAGCATTGATACAGCCAGTAAACCTTTCTTCTTAAAAAAACCCCGAAAGGTAATCCTACCTTCAAATTGATCAAATAAAAAAGTGCCTAATAAAGACACCTTTTTCCTGTACAGATTACTGTGATTACATATCACCATAATTTTGTTTTCATGGTTACTCCTTTGATCACGTTAACGGAATAATTATCAACGTTTTTTTGATACCTCTTCCTTATCGGTTATCCATCGTTTCTGGATACAGATCATGGTTCATCATACGGTATTCGGCCATTTTCTCATATTTCGTGCCAGGCTTCCTGTATTCATGTACGGGTCAATGAGTCCTGTTAAATACCTTTTTTATTTATTTTTAAGTATTGCTCGATTCTATTCATCGCTTCATTCAATTTTTCCATCGAATAAGCAAAGGAGATACGCAGTCGATCCGATCCTCCTTTTGTAAAAACAGTACTGGGCAGAAGACCTACTTTCGCTTGCTCCAACAGCTCCATGCTGAATGCATACGAATCATGATGAAATCTTGTTATACTTGGAAACGCATAAAACGTTCCATCAGGCACAATTGTATCGAATCCCAGGGTATTTAATCGTTTACACAAGTAATCTCTCCGTTTTTGATATTCAAGCTTCATTTGTTCCACTTCTTTTTCTCCGTGATTGAGGGCATAGGCGGCGGCTTCCTGTGAGATAGAAGAAATACTTGTATTGAGGTATTCATGAACTTTAAACAGTTCATTGGTGATATAGGAAGGCGCAAGCGTACATCCGATTCTCCATCCCGTCATCGCATGAGACTTGGACACACCATTAATAACAATTACTTTTTCTCTTATAGAAGGAAATGAAGCGATGGATTGATGAGGTTGATCAAAAACCAATTCACTGTACAATTCATCTGAAATGACGAAAATATTATGTTTTTCGATGACTTTCGCCAAATCCATTAACTCATCTTTTGTTAGGATGGCGCCTGTTGGATTGGAGGGGAACGTTAGAATAATTGCTTTTGTTTTAGGAGTAATGGCTTGCTCCAGTTGTTCTTTTGTTAACTTAAAACGAGTACCGCTAACATCAATAGGCACGAGTACACCGCCGCACAACTTTATAACCGGCTCATACCCTGGATAAGCAGGTGTTGCGAGGATCACTTCATCACCTGGTGACAAAAGGGTCTTCAACGTAAGAAACACGGCTTCCGTTGTCCCATTTGTGACAATAATTTCATTGTCGGGGTTATACGATAAATGGTATCTCCGTTCCATAAATGATGACACTGCTTTTCGCAGTACCGGTTCCCCCGCCGTTGGTGCATAAAACGTACGATTGTTGTCTATGGCAGCTTTCCCTGCTTCTTTTATTAAAAAGGGCGTTTGAAAATCAGGTTCGCCTATTGTTAATGCCACGACATCATCGTATGTTTTAATAATTTCAGACATTTTTATGATCCCAGAAATTCCGAGTGACTGCACATCTTTATTGAATAAATTTTTCATAAAATCCACTCACTCGCTTCCAAATTTTCCTGTATTTTAAAAAAGAAAATAAGCCCTTTGAGTGAAAAAAATATTAAACATAAACAAATCTTGTTTTGTTCATTTTCATCTTCGTAATGACTACATGGATTTTACTTGTGCTTTGTTTGGATAAATTCGATATTGGCACCACTCCGCTACTCTTTCCATCTCTCCAAAAGCATTTTTGTTTATTCTTATTATATTATTTATTGGTTCAAAATAATAAATGTCAACTTAAATCCCGACGGAAGGCACAAGTTCGTGGTGCCATTCTATCAATTTCTAAGATATAAGATTTTTTGAAAACCGAAACCGTATCAACCACCCCGTATCTTAGTAAAAGCTTATGCACAAAAGCATTTGTTTATAAAAAAAAGACATCTCCAAATGGAGACATCTCTTTTTTACGTATAATGCGTGGTCACATTTGGTGTGATCACGTCCTCTTTTCACCTCTTATCGGTTATCCACCGTTTCTGGATATAGGTCATGGTTCATCATGCGGTACTCCGCTATTTTCTCGTATTTCGTGCCAGGCTTCCCGTAGTTTGTGTACGGGTCAATGGAAATCCCGCCACGAGGCGTGAATTTGCCCCATACTTCAATGTAGCGTGGATCCATCAGTTCAATCAGGTCATTCATGATAATGTTCATGCAGTCCTCATGAAAATCGCCATGATTACGGAAGCTGAACAAATACAGCTTCAAAGATTTACTTTCAACCATTTTCACATCGGGAATGTAGCTGATGTAAATGGTCGCAAAATCCGGCTGACCCGTCATCGGGCATAGCGATGTAAATTCCGGGCAGTTGAACTTTACAAAATAATCACGGTTTTGATGCTTATTATCAAACGTCTCTAAAACAGACGGATCGTAATCGAAAACATATTTTGTTCCCTGGTTGCCAAGCAATGTAATATCTTTTAGTTCTTCTTCTTTTCGTCCAGCCATGCCGGAGCCTCCTTATAAATCATATTCTTTTTTATTATAACAGAGACAGTTTACAATGAGAAAAAGGAGTGGTACAAATGCAGCATGTAACCTCATACACGGAATTTTCAGATATTCTTTTATCCAGCGAAGCCGTGCTGCTTTATGTTTCAAGCCCCGGCTGCTCTGTTTGTCATGCTTTGCTTCCGCAGGTCAAAGCGCTTATGCAGGAGTTTCCATACGTCAAAATGGTTTACGCAAATACAGGAATCGCCCCAGATATTGCCGGCCAGCTTACTGTTTTTTCTGTGCCAGCTGTTCTTTTCTTTTTAAAAAGCAGGGAACGATTCCGCGTTGTGCGTTTTGTTCCAATCGGAGGATTAAGAGAAAGTATTACTAATGCTTTAAAAATAATTTGACAAAAAATTATGAAATACTTCACAATAAAGAGTGAGGATTGAAAGGAGAGAATACAGTGACATTATTAAAAGACATTTTGGCGTTTAACGAAACATTTGTAGAAAACAAAGAATATGAAAAATTTGAGACAACAAAGTTCCCGGATAAGCGCGTCGTCATTTTAACGTGCATGGATACACGCCTTGTTGAACTTGTAACCGAAGCAATGAATTTTAAAAATGGAGATGTAAAAATCGTTCGTAACGCCGGCGCGATCGTCAATCATCCGTTCGGATCGATTATGCGAAGCCTGCTGGTTGCTGTGTATCAGCTTCAAGCGGACGAAGTATTGATCGTAGGGCATCATGATTGCGGTATGGGTTCTCTCTCAAGCGAGGTCATTATTGATGCAATGAAGGAACGGGGCATCCAGCAGGAAGTAGTGGATACACTTCGCAACTCTGGAATTGAAGTAGATAAATGGCTGAGCGGTTTCAGCAGCGTCGAAGAAAGTGTAGCACACAGTGTGAAAATGGTTAAAACACATCCATTAATGGTAGATACCATCCCGGTTCACGGACTGGTGATCGACCCGGCAACTGGCAAGCTCGATCTTGTTGTGGATGGATACAAAAAAGAAGCGGCCCTATAAGCCGCTTCTTTTTACGGTTTTAACACGACTTTTATGCAGTCATCCGTTTTTGTATCAAACAATTCATAGCCTTTTTTGGCTTGATCGAGCCGCAAAATACGAGGAATCATTTAAGGCAGCACAGGTTTCTGGAACTGTATGAATTAATCGTTTTTAAAAAACTTTGAACGACAAAGTCTGCTTTATTAGCAATAAACAAGGCTTTTATTCAGCTTTAAAACGATAAAAAAACTGCCGACAGCACATTCGGCAGTTTTTATTTCTTTCTTTATACAGAGCGGTTCCAGTGGCGGTGTTCAGCAAGAGCAGCGAGGAAGGTGTCTGCATAACCCTCAGATGGCGATGCTTCTGCTACTACGCCCGGATCACCAGGCAAATCCGCGATTAAATCTACTCCATCGTCTGTTGCTCCCACGGTTTTAAAGTGTTCGTATGCTTCCTTTAAGAAAGCTTTTGCCTGCTTTTTCGCTTTTGGATCGGCGCTCAATCCGCCTGCCGCGTAAACGGCATCAAATAAAACCGAGTCGGCAGTAAGGAAAGTATGATCTACTTCCAGCTCCGCTCCGTCGTCGCCTTTGATTGTTCCCTGCTTTGTACTCACCACTTCGGGACGAGTGCCGGCTTTTTCAAAGGCTTTGTAAATATCAGTCATTGTTTTGCCTGAGAAGCCTTCGCCTGCTAAGATCGCAATTTTGCGAGTGGCCACCCCTTTTACCGGGTTTGCTTCCTGGCTTAGTGCTGGCGAAGATTTGGTAATGGCTGATTCCTCTACATCAGATGGTGCCTGCACACCAATGGCATCGGCTACCTGCGCCGCCAGGCCTGCATTGACATTCGCAAACATATTCACAACCTGCTGGCGAATATCCTTGCTTTTTACTTTGCCAAGCTCAAAGCTGAATGCTTCGATAATATGTTGCTTTTCCACTTCTGTCATACTGTTCCAGAACAAAGTCGCCTGTGAAAAATGGTCTTTGAAGCTATCACTGCGGCGGGCCACTTTACGACCTTCCACTTTTTCCTGATAATGCGCGTAGCCGCCTTCTTCTTCCCTAGCCGGTACCGGCGTGTTCTGAGCCAACGAGTTTTGATGGTAGCTCACCTGTCCGACGTTAATCGTCTGGCGCCCGTATCCATCACGCTGGTTATTAAAAAACGGGCAGACAGGACGGTTAATCGGCAGCTCATGGAAGTTTGGCCCGCCAAGGCGGATTAGCTGTGTATCGGTATAAGAGAAAAGCCGTCCCTGCAGGAGCGGATCATTGGTAAAGTCGATTCCCGGGACTACATGGCCCGGATGAAAGGCTGCCTGCTCCGTTTCAGCGAATACATTATCGACGTTACGGTTCAGCGTCATTTTCCCGATGATTTTTACCGGTACGTCCTCTTCTGGCCAGATTTTCGTCGGATCAAGCACATCAAAATCAAATGTAAACTCGTCTTCTTCATCAATCATCTGCACGCCAAACTCAAATTCCGGATAATCACCCATTTCGATAGATTCCCACAGGTCACGGCGGTGGAAATCCGGATCTTTTCCGGCAATTTTCTGTGCTTCGTCCCATACAAGTGATTTAATACCGAGAACCGGCTTCCAGTGGAACTTTACAAACCGCGCTTTTCCCTCTTCGTTTACAAAACGGAATGTGTGAACACCGAATCCTTCCATCATCCGGTAGCTGCGCGGGATGGCACGGTCAGACAAATGCCACATAATCATATGGGCCGATTCCTGATTGTTGGCAATAAAATCCCAGAAGGTATCATGGGCACTCGCTGCCTGAGGCATTTCATTGTGAGGCTCTGGCTTGACGGCATGAATCAGGTCTGGAAACTTGATCGCATCCTGAATAAAAAAGACCGGGATATTATTACCGACAAGGTCGTAGTTTCCTTCCTCCGTATAAAACTTCGTTGAGAAGCCGCGCACGTCACGAACCGTATCTCCTGAACCACGGGAGCCCGCCACAGTCGAATACCGGACAAAAACCGGTGTTTTCTTCGATGGATCCTGCAGGAAGCCGGCTTTTGTATATTCTTTCATAGACTCGTACACTTGAAAGTACCCATGTGCCGCAAACCCGCGCGCATGAACAACTCGTTCCGGAATACGCTCATGGTCAAAATGGGTCATTTTTTCACGGAAATGAAAATCCTCCATTAATGTAGGCCCACGGTCCCCTGCTTTCAACGAATGTTCATCTTCTGACACACGAAGTCCCTGATTCGTTGTTAATTTTTCTCCCTGATCCTTTACACGGAATCCATCAAGCTGTTTATTTTTGCTGTTTTCGTTAATCGCCATGCTTTAGCCCCCTTATTGATTTATTCATTAAAAGTTCTTTACTTATTATCCGTACCACTTTTTAAAGAGAACAAACAAAAAAATTCGACATATTTATTCAAACTAGGCAAAGGTTGTGCTTTTTCTTTCTTTTTTCAAGAAAACCTTCCAAAATATCCTGCCTTAACAGGAAAATTTTTCTTTTATTCAGACCAATTTTCTTACAAAATGAATCATTATTTTTGCGGATGTGACGCTTTCTGCCAAATGTTACGATGGAAGCGAAATGAACGAATAGGCGGTGTATTATGGAAAAAGTAAGACTTGGTATTTTACTTCTTTTTTTACTCGGCCTTACCGGGCTGGCCGGACAGCCTGCTTTGGCTCAGTCCCAAACAGGCTCCATCACAGGAGATCGTGTGAATATAAGAGAAAGTCCTTCTCTATCGGCTTCTGTTCTTGGACAGGTACATACAGGAGACCGTGTCTCTATTCTTTCATTCCAAAATGGCTGGGTACAGATCTCCTTTAGAAACCAAAAAGCCTGGGTTAGCGGACAATACGTCAGAGGAACAGCCCAAAAAACGGCTTCCTCGGGGGAATTTGTCCGCATTCAAACAGAAGGAACCAATTTGCGGAGCGGTCCTTCTACTTCCTCGTCTGTCATCGTGCAGGGATCTGTTGGAGAGCGTTATCCAGTTACAGGCCGAAGTGGAGATTGGATTCGCATCCGCCTGGCAAGCGGGAATGAAGCTTATGTAGCCGGCTGGGTCGTGTCTGGTCAAAGCCCGGAAAACCATTCCTCTGCTTCTTCTTTACAGGGCAAAGTGATTGTGCTGGATCCCGGACACGGGGGAGTGGACGGCGGAACGTCTGGTTTACACGGCACCATCGAAAAAAATGTGACACTTCAAACAGCCTGGAAGCTGCGTGATGCATTAACCGCTAGCGGAGCAAAAGTGGTGTTAACCCGGACCGGTGATCAATATGTGCCGCTTCCATCCCGGACAGCGGACGCGCGTCAACACGGGGCAGATGCATTTATCAGCCTCCATTTTGATGGGGCACAGAGCCAGCAGGCAGCCGGCTTTACGTCTTATTATTACCACAGGACTCATCAAAAGCTTGCCCGTTCTTTGAGCGAAGGGCTAAACGGAACGCTTCCGAATGCAAACCGTGGAACACAGCATGGTGACTATTTTGTTCTTCGCGAAAACCAGCGGCCGGCCGCTTTGCTTGAGCTCGGTTATTTAACAAATCCGGCTGAAGAATCATCAATCGTTTCAGCTGCGTACCAGCAGCAGGCAGCAGCCGGAATTCGAGACGGCCTGGCCTCTTATTTTTCTCATTAACAGCACAAACAGCGCCCGGCTTTTTGCCGGGCGCTGTTTTCAAATCAATAAATTAAGTCCACAAGGTCATCAATCGTAACATTTCCGAAGTAATGCTTCATATCCAGAGGCTCAAGTGCCTGACGAATAGCACCCTTTTCATACTTTGTTCCAAGGAGCGCTTCCTCCACTTCCGCTACATCCCCCGCGCCAAAAAAGTCGCCAAAAACACGGGCTGTTTGAATGTTTCCTCCTTTTACATGAAGGCGTATATCAATAAGACCAACCGGAAAGCGGTGAGAGCGTTCGATATTAAACGCCGGTGATTTACCATAGTTCCAATCCCAGTTTCCGTAGCGTTCAGCTGAAATCTGGTGAATGACTTTCCAGTCTTCTTCTGTCAGCACGTATTCCTTTACTTGCTCTTCACCGTTAAAAATTTGCGTTAAAATAAATTGCTTAAATTGGGTAATAGACATTTTTTCCTCGATCAAGTCAGATATGTTCGCCACACGGCTGCGAATCGATTTAATGCCTTTAGATTCGATTTTGTCTTTACGCACCTTAAGGGCAGCCACGACATCATTCATATTCGTATCAAATAGGAGCGTACCATGTGTAAACATACGTCCTTTTGTAGCAAACTGGGCGTTCCCTGAAATCTTAAACCCGTTAGCTGTTAAATCATTGCGCCCGCTCATTTCCGCATTCAAGCCGAGTTTATTCAATGCTGCTACAACCGGCTCGGTAAACTTGCGAAAATTATGAAAGCTGTCCCCATCGTCTTTTGTAATAAAGCTGAAATTTAAATTGCCGAGGTCGTGGTAAACTGCTCCGCCGCCGGACAGACGGCGGACAATGTGAATACCGTTTTCTTCGACATAATCTACATTTATTTCTTCAATCGTATTCTGGTTTTTACCGATAATGATAGAAGGTTCGTTAATGTAAAAAAGCAGATAAGACTCTTCAATATCCAGGTGTTTAACGGCATATTCTTCAATCGCCAAATTAATGCGCGGGTCGGTAATTCCTTTATTATCAATAAAAAGCATCGTGCACCTCCGAGTATTTTAGTTCAAATGTAGCACAATGAGATTCTTTCTCAAAGAAAAAGCACCCGATTTTCGGATGCTTTATTCTCTGCCGAAATTCATGCGCTGGTAACGGCCGCGAATCATTTCGTATATGCCATATAATAGTAGCCCTGCTGCAGCAAGACCGAGCAAAAACTGTCCGTACGGCTGCGAAGCAAGCTCTGCTAACGCGCCGTCAATGCCTTTTGTTTCATTGGGGTCAGCAGTGACAGCCGTTTTAATAAAGAAAAAACCGGTCATCGCAAGGACTATTCCCCGTGCAAGGAGTCCGGCTTTTCCTGCTCTTCGGGCAAGGCCTATTTCTTTTTCATTCATTTCATGTGTTTTAAAATACTTCATAAATTTCCCTTTAAGGCCCCGGTATAATTCTATACATCCATATACAATAATGATAAGTCCAATACAGCCGACGACCCACTGACCAAACGGCTGAGCCAGAAGCTTTGCGGAAATCGTCTTTTCCGAGTTCCCTCCTCCGCCGGCATGGATAGCAAGCCGGATCGCAGTGAGAGCCAGGCTTCCATAAATAACAGCACTAACCATGTAACCAATCCGTTTTGCCATTCCTTTAGCTCTAGTGCCTTCGTGCTGGACATCTTTTATCGACTTGATGAGTTCCCATATCACGTATCCAATCAGACCAATGCCAATAAGCCAGAGCAGTATCTGGCCAAATGGTTCGTCAGCTACAGTTGCTAGAGCGCCGCTTGTATCGGTCGTTCCTCCGCCGGCGCCTGCTGCTGCCATCAGGGCAAAGATACCAACCAGTGCATAAACACTGCCTTTTGCCATATGACCGATCCGCCCGAATCTCCGAATCCACGGTTTGGCTTCATGTACTTTTGATCGCATGCTTTCTTTTGCTGTCATTTTTTCTCCCTCCCTCTGCTTTCGTTTCCCCTATTCATTCCCGTTTTTTATTTTCGCGAAAACTGGTATTTTTTTGGTTCATCAGCCCTTTTGGGTAAGCAGCAATGAAAACAGAACGAATAAACCCATACCTCCCTGCTTAGCTTTCTTTTCTGCCAGTTAAGCGAAGCATACAGCAGAACAAAAAAAGCACCCTTTTTTAGGTGCTTCAGTGCATAGACAAATTATATGGATGACCGTGCATATGAATGGGAGGGATCGGCGGCGTCCAGGTAGCTCCGCTTTCCATGGAGCAGGCACCGAGCCCGACTTCGCCTGACGGCTCTACCGGTCTCAGCTGCCCGCTCGTCCCATAGGAGTCTGCGCTGACCTGGACGCCGCCAAGTGGCTTGCGACAAGATTATATAGAACGAATAAGGTCGTATCTTTCTGTTTAAAAAAGAGAAAATGTCTATTCGGTCTCTGCTTACTTGTCTTCCACAGCACTTAGCGAAGCCTGTCGGACGAAGACTCCTGCTGGAAGTACAGTGAGCCGGGAGATCCCGCAGTTGCAGCCGAGGGAACTTCCGCACTGCCCGAGGAACGCGAAGTCCGGCCGGCTTCACTGGTCGGCTCTTTTTTTAAAAGCGAAAGACTTTGCTCACACACTGAGAAGTATCCTTTTTCAGGTGCTTTCTCAGATAGATACACGGCAGCCACCGCTTCGCTTCGATTGATACAACAGTCCATCTGCTTCTTTCATTAAAAACTGAACTGGTACTCGTTTTGTGTCAGCGATCCCAGCCGATAAAAGAACGCCATATGTACGGAATTCTTGATTCCGCTTGCTTTCATTGATTATTTCCCGAGCGAACAGGGCTGCTTCCTCTGCTGACCGGTTCAAAAAGAGCACACCAAATTCATCACCGCCAAATCGAAAGCCGTATGCATCCTCAGGAATAATTTGCTTGATAACTGAAGCAACCTCCATTAAAACATGGTCTCCGGCTTCGTGTCCAAACCGGTCATTCACTTGTTTAAATTTATCCAGATCGATCATTAAAAGAGCATGTGTCCCTTTTTCAATCCAATCAGACGCCATGGCACGCTTCCAGTAAACACGATTATACAATCCTGTTAATCCGTCCTGGATAAGCAGCCGCTCGGTATCAATCGCGTAAGACAGGAAGGAAGCAAGCTTCTTCAGAATTTGAACTGTTTTACTATCGTATCGGTTTAAGCATGTATTCATTGAGCAAAGGGTACCGAATGTGCTGCCGTCTCCCAAAGAGATAGGTACCCCTGCGTACGAACCGATATTCAGTGAGTACGTAAAATCATTACGCTTTGTACGCTCGTCTTCCTTAGCATTTCCAATCAGCATCGGCTGCCTGCTTGCATAAGGTATTTGGCAATACGTATCCTGCAGGCGGACAGTTTCTCCTTCTTGAACCAAAATATCACTTCTAGAAAGGGTCTGTAATACCTTCAGGCGATCCCTTTCAATCAAGCTGATATAAAACGTTTCATCTCCGATTAAATCGTTGGCTATTGATAAAATATCCGCAAAGACGCGGGAAAATGCTGCTGTTTCCAGCCAGTCTGTTTCCACTTCTTCACCTTCTTTCATCCATGCAATCATTCATTTCAGTATAACGATGAAACAGCAAAAAGTCAGCCTTGGCCGGCTGACTTTTTGGGATGTTTTATTCAAATAATGTTGGGAGCTGGTTGATTAATGTGTAGCCGCCCATAAAAGCCATAAGTATAACGACAATAGCCCCCGCGATTGTCATCCAAATCGGATGGCGGTATGATCCGACAATATTTTTTCTATACGCTGCGATCAGCATTACGCCAAGAGCGATCGGTAAAATGAGTCCATTTAATGCTCCCGCAAGAATCAGCATTTTAACCGGCCTTCCAATTGTGGCAAAAATGATCGTAGATACAATAATAAATAAAACAATAATCGCTTTGTGATTTTTTTCAATAGCAGGGTGGAATGTACGGATAAAAGAAACCGATGTATACGCTGCTCCTATCACCGATGTAATAGCTGCAGACCACATCACAACACCGAACAAGCGATAACCGATATCGCCAGCGGCCAGCTGGAACACAGAAGCCGGCGGATTTTCAGGATCAATCGCGAGTCCTTGTGCCACGACGCCAAGTGCGGCCAAAAATAAAAAGATCCGCATAATCGAAGCGATGCCGATCGCAGAAACGGAACTTTTTGTTACCTGTGGAACCGCGGCTTCTCCTTTTATACCCGCATCAAGCAAACGATGCCCCCCGGCAAACGTAATGTACCCGCCAACTGTACCGCCCACAAGCGTTACAATGGCTAATGTATCAATTGTATCCGGTACAAATGTTTTTACAACAGCCTCTCCTACCGGTGGGTTTGCTTGAAATACAACAAAAAGCACGAGTAAAATCATAACAAAACCCATTAGCTGGGTGAATTTATCCATTAATACGCCTGCTTCTTTTACAAGAAAAATCGCAACGGCGATAACAGCACTGATAATGGCACCTGTAACAGGTGACACACCAAAAATGACATTTGCACCTAACCCCGCACCGCCAATATTTCCAATGTTAAATGCAATGCCGCCAAGTACAATAAGTGCGGCTAAAACATAACCGAGCCCAGGCAGTACCATGTTTGCAATTTCCTGCGCTCTTTTTTCTGAGACAACTAAAATACGCCAAATATTTGTCTGTGCCCCGATATCGAGCAAAATAGAAACAAGAATAACGAAACCGAAGCTTGCGGCGAGCTGCTCGGTAAAAACCGTTGTCTGCGTTAAAAAGCCAGGTCCAATGGCGGAAGTTGCCATTAAAAAGGCAGCGCCTAATAATATACTCCAATTTGATTTTTCCTGCTGTTGAAGCTGTTTTTGTTTTGACATGTTTATTCCTCCCTGGCGATTGAACGCACGTCAATCCCTTCTTCCTGCAGCTTTGTCCGGATCAGCCGGGCAAATGAAAGCGCGTGAGGTCCGTCGCCATGTATACAGACCGTGTCCGCTTGAATATCGACCTCTGTCCCGTCTGCTGCCCGTACTTTCTTTTCTTTCGCCATACGGATAACCTGAGATACCGCTTCTTCCGAATCCTCAATTAATGCATGGGGCAAACGCCGCGGCGTCAGCATCCCTTCCCGGGTATAAGTACGGTCCGCAAAAACTTCACTGGCTGTTTTTAGTCCTGCTTTTTGGCCGGCTTCAACCAGCTTGCTTCCCGCCAGACCGTATAGAATAAGAGATGTATCCACATCTTTAACAGCTGCGGCAATAGCAGACGCCATCTCTTCATTTGAAGCTGCCATATTATAAAGTGCACCATGCGGCTTCACATGATGCAGGGCAGCTCCTTCTATTTGCACGAACGCCTGAAGGGCGCCGATTTGATACACAACAAGTGAGTATACTTCTTCTGGCGAAAGCGCCATGTTCCGGCGTCCAAAACCGGCTAAATCTAGAAAGCCTGGATGGGCGCCCATTTTGACGCCGTGCTCTATCGCTAAATGAACCGTTTTTTTCATTACATCTGGATCACCCGCATGAAATCCACAGGCAATATTCGCCGATGTAATGTATGGCATGATGTCCTGATCATGGCCGATGGAGTATGCTCCAAAGCTTTCTCCCATATCACAGTTAATATCTATTTTCATAAAATGCACCTCCAAAATCAGCGATCTACGGCACCGAGTTCAGCGGAGATCTGCCGTGATGCTTCTGTCAGCTTTTCAATCATTTCTTTTGCATGTGCTTCATCTTGAAAGCGGACTTCAGGACCTACCAGGCTAATCCCGGCTACTACATCTCCTTTATGATTAAAAATAGGAGCAGCAATAGCGGAAGAATGATCTTCTAATTCAGAATGGCTGATCGACCAGCCATTCTTCCGCGTTTCCTCAATCAGCTGACGCAGTTCTTCTTTGTTTTCCGGTGTTCCTTTTGCGTACCGTACAATCTGGAATGATTCAATTAACCACTCTTGTTCGGCCTGCTCCATAAAAGACAGCAGTATACGAGGGCATGCTCCTCCATACAGCGGAGCACGACGGCCAATTTGTGTGTAAACGCGGACACGTTCCTGCGTATCAACCTTCTCAATGTAAACCGCTTCATCTCCGTCCCGTATCACAAGATTCACAGCTTCCCCTGTTTCTTTCCGGAGTTTTTGCATGTAGGGTAATGCAATGGAGCGGATATCCAGCCGTTCAGCGACAAGGTTACCGAGCGCCAGAAAAATTAAACCTAAACGGTAGGCACCTTCCTCGTCTTTCTCCAAAAATCCAAGTTCAAGCAATGACTCTGCCATTCGATAAACAGACGTTTTCGGCAGCCCTGTTTTGTCTATCATTTCCAGCAGTGTTAATTTTTCTTCTGTAAAAAACAATTGAATGATTTCCATTGATTTAAGGACAGTTTTATTCATTTTCTTCTCTCTCCCTGTTCCGATAAATGGAATAGCCTCTCCATTTATTGTTTTGCTCCATTATATATGAAACAGTGGACAGAGGCGCAGCCAAATTTATAAAACGGAGTACTGGCTGTCTTTTTGATCAGTAATAAACATATGTCCAGGCGCATGGGTAATCATCAATGCCGGCTTGCTTGACATCGCAATAGATTGCGGGGTTGCACCGCATGCCCAGAAAACAGGCGTCTCACCTTCTTTTACGGTTACAGCATCGCCAAAATCCGGCTTGTCTAGCCGGGCAATGCCCATTTGTTCCGGCATGCCGATATGTACAGGTGAACCGTGCACCGACGGGAAGCGGGACGTTACTTCCACCGCACGTACCACATCTTTCGATTGAAATGGACGCATGCTGACCACGAGGTTCCCATGAAACACACCAGCCGGTTCACATGGCTGATTTGTAATATACATCGGTACATTCCGTTGTTCATCAATGTGGCGGATCGAAAGGCCATTGTCAAGCAAGGCATGTTCAAATGTAAAGCTGCATCCAATTAAAAAGGAAACAAAATCGTCCTGCCAGTAAGCTTCAATACTCGTTACTTCTTCAACAAGCTCCCCGTGACGGTAAATCCGGTATTTTGGTGTGTCGTACCGCAAATCAGCCGTTGGTGCCGTTAATCGCGGAACCGGCGAACCTGCATCCGTTACTTCAAGAAGCGGGCATGCTTTTGGATTCCGCTGGCAAAACAGCAAAAAGTCATATGCCTGTTCTTTCGGCAAAATCACAAGATTAGCTTGCGTGTACCCAGGGGCCAGGCCAGCTGTTGGCGTTGTCCATTTGTTTTCCCGAATCTGCTTACGAACCCATTCCAAAGACGTTTCCATTTTTATGCCTCCCTTTATTCTCTTGAAAAAAGATTAACCTCTTCTAAAAAACGTGTAGTGAATGTTCCTTTCTTAAACAGTTCTTGGTCAAGCAGCCGCAAGTGAAAGGGAATCGTCGTTTCAATTCCTGTGATGACCATTTCATTTAATGACCGTTTCATTTTTTGCAGCGCTTCTTCCCTTGTTTCTCCCCACACAATCACTTTTGCAGCCATTGAATCATAAAAAGGAGGGATAGCATACCCGGTATAAACGGCACTGTCCACCCTTACCCCAAAACCGCCTGGCGGGAGGTATTCCACTACGCGCCCCGGAGACGGCCGAAAGTCATGCTCGGGGCTTTCCGCATTGATCCGGCATTCAATAGCCCAGCCCGTTATCCGGATATCTTCTTGTTTATGCGAAAGCGGCAGGCCGGCTGCAATCTTTATTTGTTCTTTAATAATATCTACTGTAGTCACAAGTTCCGTTACAGGATGTTCGACCTGAATGCGAGTGTTCATTTCCATAAAATAAAACTGGCCATGCTTATCAAGCAAAAATTCAATGGTTCCCGCACTGTGATATTGAACTGCTTGAGCTGCTTTTACAGCTGCTTCACCCATTTGGCGGCGAAGCTGTTCACTTAGCGCTGGTGAGGGTGCTTCTTCTACCAGCTTTTGGTGCCTTCTTTGAATGGAACAGTCTCGTTCGCCCAGGTGAATCACCTGTCCGAAGCGGTCTGCCAGCACTTGAATTTCAATATGGCGCGGTTCCTCGATATATTTTTCAAGGTAAACAGCAGCATTGCCAAAGGCTTTTTCCGCTTCAGACTGCGCCTGATGAATCGCCTGCTGCAGGTCCTTCTCTGTTTCCGCCAGGCGCATCCCTTTGCCGCCGCCTCCTGCTGTCGCTTTGACAATAACCGGATAGCCGATTTCTTTTGCCACCTTTAAGGCTTCATCCTGACTTTGGATGATGCCTTCTGTTCCTGGCACCGTTGGCACTCCCGCTTCTTTCATCGTTGAGCGCGCTACCGCTTTTTCACCCATTTTGCGGATCGCTTCCGGTTCAGGTCCAATAAACACGACATTGCATGCACGACACATTTCCGCAAAATCTGCATTTTCGGCCAAAAACCCATACCCCGGATGAATCGCATCTGCCTGCGTCACCATAGCAGCACTCATGATATTATGCATATTCAAATAACTGTCTTTAGCAGGTGTTTTCCCGATACAAAGCGCTTCGTCCGCAAGCTTTACATGCAGCGACTCACGGTCTGCTTCGGAAAAAATGGCAACCGTCTGGATGCCCATCTCTTTGCAGGCGCGAATAATACGTACCGCGATTTCCCCTCTGTTTGCAATCAATACTTTTTTAAACATGTAAATGCTCCTTTTACGATCGCTTCTTCAGCTTAAAAAGCGGCTGCCCATACTCCACTACGTCTCCATCTTCCACCAGCACTTCAACAATTTCACCATCTACATCCGCCTGAACTTCATTAAACAGCTTCATCGCTTCTACAATGCAGACAACTTGTCCTTTTTGGACAATGTCTCCTATTTGAACAAGCGGTTCTTCGCCTTCGTTAGCACGTGTGTAAAAGGTGCCCACCATGGGAGAAGTAATGACTTCATCCTTCGATACAGCTTCATCCTTCGCTGCTTTATCTGTTTGTTCATTTGATAGCAGCTGATCAGGCACTGCTGCATTGACTTCTTCCTTTTGAACCTTGTCTTGAAAGACTGGCTGTTTTTCAAGCTTCATTTTCATTCCGTCATATTCAAACGTGAAGACATTGACACTCGACCGGTCAATAATATTCACCATTTCCTGAAAGTCACTCATTTTAATCATGGCTGTCTCCTTATACATTCATTCAAATGACCATTTCTTTAACAAAAGAGCGGTACGAATTTGTTTGATTTCCTTTTCGCGTTTCATGTAAAGCTGTTCTGCTTCATAAAGCGAAATTTCTTGAAAGCGGACGCGGTCTCCCGGCTTCATTTGAGCGACGACCGGTAAATCGGCCGCTGCAATTTGTCCAATTCTCGGGTAGCCGCCGGTTGTCTGACGGTCTGCAAGCAGTACAATTGGGTTGCCATCGCTCGGCACTTGAATCGTTCCATTGGCTACCGCTTCAGACAATAATTCAAACGGCTGTTTTAGCCCGAGAGAAGCACCTGAAAGACGGTATCCCATCCGGTCCGACTGCGGGGTAATTTGAAATTCCTGTTCGAAAAACTTCTTTTGGGCAGATTCCGAAAACTTCTCAAATTCGGCTCCTTTTAAGACACGGACCACACTTTTATTAATATAACGTTCAAACGGCACATACCAGTCAACTGACGCAAATGACCCCTGTTTCAGCTTGCTTTGAAGGACTTTTTTTATTTTACGAGAAAAGCTGCTTTCCTCTCCCAGCGGAATCAAATCGCCTTCCTGGAGAGCGCGCCCTTTAAAGCCGCCAATTTCCCCGCGTATATACGTACTTTTGCTGTTCATCACATTTGGAATGGAAAAGCCACCTGCGACAGCAACGTACGCGCGGCATCCAGCTTTACAGCCGGTGAACGAAAGAACCGTATTCTTTTGTACAAAAACAGGTCTCCATAAAGGAACGGGATTTCCATCGATGACCGGGTTTAAGCTTCCGCCCGTAATGGAAATCAATGTGTCTTCGTTAAACTGAAGAGATGTACCCATCATCGTTACTTCAATGGCTGCTTCTCCCTCTTCATTTCCGACTAATACATTTGCGAGACGAAGCGAAAGCGAATCCATTGCGCCGCCAACCACGACTCCGTATTGTTGGAATCCATATCGCCCTAAATCTTGAATTGTCGCCAAGAGTCCCGGGCGGATGATTTGTACACTCATTGCCATCTCTCCTGATACTGGTCATATTCTTCCTTGGTGATCGGCACAAATTTCACGATGTCACCCGCCGACAGTACACTTGGCTGATCACGGTCCGGACGGAAAAGAGCCATCGGTGTCCGTCCGATCAGCTGCCATCCGCCCGGTGTAGAGATCGGATATACGCCTGTTTGGCTGCCTGCTATTCCAACACTTCCAGCCGGAATAGACGTACGCGGGGACGGGCGGCGTGGGGCATTTATTTTTTCTGAAAGGCCGCCAAGGTAAGGAAAGCCTGGTGCGAACCCGATCATGTAAACGGGATACTGGGCTGATGCATGCAAATGAATCACTTCATCGGCCGAAAGCTGATTGTGTGCCGCGACGAAATCGAGATCCGGTCCAAAATCGCCTCCATAGCATACCGGAATGTCCACAATTCGCGGAGTGCTTTCTACTTCCTCAACAAGTGTCTCCAAAATCTGCTCAAGAATGGCACGGACAATTTGAAAAGAAGATTTCTCATTTTCTCCGTATGTCCGTTTCACAATAAATGGGTCAAAAAAAACTGTTACACTGGCAAAAGCAGGCGTACATTCAATGAATCCAGAGAATGATTCAGAATGAAGTTTTGTTGCTAGCGCTTTCACTTTTTTATTAATGAACGAACTGATTTCTGTTCCAAATTGAACGGTCAAAGCCGACTCTCCTAACGGCTTCATTTGAATCTCTTCTAGGTTTTTTTTCATCGTTTGAATCTTTCTCACCACCTTTGTTCCAAATATCGGAATCATAATTCTTATTTTCGGAATATAGAATCATTATAATTATCAGAAAAATGGAATGCAAGAAAAATTAAGAGCGACCAGAAAAAATTCTGATCGCTCTTAGTATTACCATTCGCCGTTAAAAAACGCTTCTCCAGCGGAAGGTGTTGTATATTTATTGTTTTCGCCGTTCTGCCAAAACCGTTTACCATCTGCATTTTCATACAAAAACTTAAATGAATATGAACGGTCTGCTGCAAGATTTACGGAACCGCTCCAGCTGCCATCCGTATTTTTAGTCAGCTCATATTTATACTGGTCCGGATGCCAGCGGCCGATTTCTCCACGGTTCCCAATCACATATACATGCTTGGCATCTTCTGGAACTTTTGAGACTGTAAAAGTCACTGGCATTTGTGTTAGAGCCAGCTTATCAACCATCATATGGAATTCTTTTGTAGGATTGCCTGTTACATTATCAAACAAATAATTCATGCGAAGCAATGTAAAACCATCAAACCCGTAATTAAATGTCATTTCAGCAGAATTGTCAAAACCCCATTCATTATTAATCATTGCCAGTGCATTTTCCCCGTTTAAAGAAATGCCCCGCTCATTTGCCAGTGTGGCGATTTGGGTTACGAGCGTTTTAGGAGCGCTGTAGTACGGCGCAGCCTGGGCGTTCGCATCATCCATCTCTAAGCATGTAAATGTCAGGGCCAGGTTCGCTTCCTTCACCTTGTCCAGCAAACGCTCATAACTGTAATAGCCCGTACTGTATTCAGCTGCATGCGGCATTTCTGGATCATTCATTTTCCAATGAACGCCTGAAATTTTCACGCCGATCGGTACGTCAAATACCCGGTCGAACTGCTTATGGGCGGCTTTTGAGATAGAAGCCATATGGGTTTCAAGAGCACCCTGATACCAGTTCATAAAATCCTGCCCATATGCTGTATTATACGCCTGTCCGCTTGTGAAAAATGTATCTCCCGAGGCTGGAGACTGAATATCGCTCCATTTTTTATAGCTTGTACCCCAGGCTGCATTCAGCTTCTTAATATTTTTGTATTTTTTTTGCATTGCTTCTTGAAAGCTTTTCTTGGCTCCTTCTGTATAAGCCTGCAGCTGCCCGCGCTCAGGCCATTTCCAGTTGTCTGCAAATTGATAAGACGGATACCGAAGTTCGCCGGCCGGTCCGCCGCTCAAGTATATTTTAACAATCAAGTCTTCCTCATCGGCAAACTGCTTCGCAAAAGCACGGTAAAATTCCTCATACTGTTTAGCCGTCCCTTTCCACCATGGGGCCAGCGCTTCTTTATTTACGTAACCGCTTTCACTTTTGAATGCCATATTTTCAGCGCTGTCTTTTTTCCACAGCCATGACGGAATAGGATAATTGCAATCATCCCCGACATTGCCTCCGCATTGATGAGTGGACATAATTGGCACCCACTTTAACCCGGACGCTTCGACAGTCTGTGCGTATTTCTCATAGTAGGACCAGTCGAATTGGTTATCTCCTTCACCTTCTACCATTCCCCACCAAATGTCCGTGGTTAGTGCATAAACACCGTTTTCCTTCATTGTCTTAAGTTTTTCTTCAAATGCTTCCCAGTCGGTAATTTCGGTTAACGGTGCCATTACATAAAGCTTGTACTCTTTCTGTACATCCGCTTGAGCCGGCTGTATGCCCAGAACCCCAGAAACAAACAATACATTGAACAGCATCCATCCATACAACACTTTCTTCATTTAACACAACCCCCTTCGTTTTGTGCAAACGTTTGCATTTTGGAGCAAAAAAAGAAGCTCATTCCTTCCTTTCAAAGAAAGTATAGTAAATGAACTTCTATTCAGTCAATCCTGTTTTCAAAAATGAATCTTTATAGCTAGATTAAGAGAGCGCTCTTTGCTCCATATCTGCGTTCTTTGATTTTCTGACGACTTTTCCATATCGATAGTAAACAAACGCTGCGGATACAAAGCCGATCACAGCTAAAAAAGCATCAAAAATAAAAATAATTGCGATGTTGCCGGTTTCGGATAAAAGTCCAGTCACGAGCGGCATGACAATAGCTGCCAGTCCTCCTGCTGTTGCGACAATGCCGGTAACGGTGCCTTTTTTCTGCCAGAAAAGCTCTGTCATAATGGTAATCGCCAGCTGGAAAATACCCGCTGTCGAAAAGCCGATAAAAAAAGCTGTTATAACGGCGACCGCTGGAATTTTCACCGTTAAAATCGTTGTGATCGCAATAAAGGTTATAATCGGGTAAACAACAATCACAGTAACCGGACGTACTATTTTTTTCAACAAAATAGATAATAAGAGAACTGAAATAAGCGCCCCGATGCTGTAGTAGCTCAACAATTTCACCGCACTGTCTGCGGCCATTCCGAGCACTTCCTCCCCGAAGCTTGGCAGCCAGATTTGCGCGACTGTAAACAATCCTGTCGACGTAAACCCGATGATTACAAGCGCAATTCCTTCACGTGAAAATTTCGGTTCTGATAAAAACTTCGACTTTCCGGCATTCTCGGCTGCCTGGCTGGCCACAATAGCCCGGTGATTCGGAAATGTAACGGTCATGAGAAACAGCATATTTACAAAGAAAATAGCTGCCGGCACAAAAAACGCATAGCTGTATGATGCGCCTTGATTGGCAAAAAACAAAATCATAAATGGAAGCAGTGCCGCCCCGAGAGAGATAAACGCCTTCACCATTACATTGGCAGAGCCACTCGAACGCGGAAAAATTTCCACCAGGCCAGGATACGAGCCTGCATCCATGGCTGAGTTTGCGACTCCTGCTAAAAGCGCAAACATAAAGGCTACTTCATAAACGGGCGACAGTGGAATGCCGACAAGAAAAATCCCCATCGCCAGCGCCGCAAAAATCACAAGCGGCTTCCGCCCAAACCGGTCCGAAAGATGGCCGGATAATGCGTAAGTAAGCAGCTTGCCGATCCCGATTGCACTGATAATATAGCTGATCCCCGCCTTGTCTGTATCCCATTGCTCAGATAAGGAGGTCATATTAGACGAGAGAATAATATTGACCATGCCAAGCAACAAATAATTTACATACAAGCCGGAAGCAGCTTTTGTATATGGATTCATCTTAACCACCCTTCTTTCTACAAACTTTTTTCATTATAACAAATATTTCAATTTCCTGTTTTTCTAACCTCTGTCTTACTTTACATCCCTATTGCTGCTAAAACACAAATAGTGTATTATTACACTAAATGAATTTATTTTTATCAAAAGTGAAAATATACGAAATGCAAAATGATAGGATGTTAGATGTATTAAAATGAAAGGGTAAATACGGATGAATACAAACAAAGGGGCTTTTTATTTTATTAATTATGGATTGGTTCCATTTTCACTTGCTTTTTTTGCTGCTGGAGGACTTTTGATTTTTGAGCAGTTAACAGTGGTTTGTGGTGCCGTCTTTACAATTGGCGGTTTTGCTGCCGGCATATGTTCAGGCAAAAAAGCAATCGTCAGGCCGCTGGACACCTTTCTTTATCCGCTTCTCTACACACTTGGATTATGGGCAGCGTGTATGATCATAAGCGAAGGCTTTTACGGAGCCGATGCATGGTCCCTGTTTGCTCTGCTGCATCTTCCGCTTGGGCCTGCATACTTTTTCTCTTCGCTTTATGGAATTGGCTATTTATTTATTCTGATTCCTGTACTGTATGAACTCGCTTTTTTTATGGGTTTTTTGGTCAGAAATCGAAAGCTGAATATTCAAGCTGTGAAAAAAACGGTTCTGACAGCAGCAGCGATCGTCATGTTTGCCGGAACAGGCTTGTTTATTACATGGGAGCGTGCTAAAACGGTCCTTCCTTCTCATGGATTTGAGTATGAAGGAGGCAATTCGAGTACAGATTTAACTCCTTATAACGTGACCAATCCAGACAACATTCTTCCCAAACTGAATGAAAAGTCTTCCTTTTGGATCGATAAGCGGCAGAATATGCTTGTACTCGACGGTGCAGAAGCGGCGTTTCCTGTTTACTCTGCTTTTGCACAGGCCGTTTATAAAAACGCCAATCAAAACAGCAATTTTATTACGTTTACCAATACAATCCATGCCTATGAACGGCTGCTTCAAGGGGAGGCAGATATTTATTTTGGTGCCGAACCGTCTAAAGCTCAGCTGAAAATGGCCAGTGATGCCGGGGTCGAGTTAATAATGACTCCGATTGGCAAAGAGGCGTTTGTGTTTTTTGTTAATCAGCACAATCCGGTTCAAAACCTTTCGACCGAACAAATTCAATCCATTTACAGCGGTAAGACGAGAAACTGGAAAGAAGCAGGCGGAAACAGCCAGCATATTCTTGCTTTTCAACGCCCTGAAAATTCGGGGAGCCAGACGTGGCTGCAGAAAATCATGGCGGGCAAACCGCTTATGACTCCTGTAAAAGAAGAGGTGCCAGAAGGGATGGGCGGCATTTTAGAAGAAGTCGCTGACTACCGCAATTACAAAGGAGCAATTGGCTTTTCTTTTCGTTTTTTTGCTTCCGGCATGCAAAGCTACGAGCAGCTTCGCTTTTTGTCCATTGATGGTGTCGCACCTGCTCCACAAAATATAGCAAATGGAAGCTATCCTTTTACCGCTACTCTTTACGCTATCACGCTAAAAGAAAATAAAAAACCGTCCGTTGCTCCTTTTCTCCAGTGGATGCAAAGTGAGCAGGGACAGCAATTGATTGAGGAGACCGGCTATGTGAAAATCAATCAATAAGTTAAGAGCAGGCTGCTGCCGGCTCTGCACAGATGGTTCGGTTGCGGCCAGCCTGCTTCGCTTCATAAAGTGCATGGTCCGCTTTTTTCAGCAGCTGGTCGGAGGCAAACTCAACCGAGGAAGCCAGTCCTGCTGAAAACGTAACGGACACCTGGACGTTATTCACAAAGACCGGCTGGCGGGCAATTATCTCACGGATTCGTTCAATGGCCAACAGCGCATTTTCTTTCGTGCAGTCAGGCAGAATCACAACAAACTCTTCTCCTCCATACCTGGCTATAATATCGATACTACGCAAATTATTTAGCAGTCTTCCGCTCACTGCCTTCAGCACGCAGTCACCGACAATGTGTCCATATGTGTCATTTACCTGCTTAAAGTGATCGATATCAATAAAAACCAAAACAAATGGCTTTTTTCCTCGCTTTCCGTCAGAAAACTGCTGGAAATAAGCCATAAACGCCCGGCGATTATACAGCTTCGTCAATGGATCTCTTCTGGCCGACTCAAGTAAGTGCTGCTTGGACAGGAACTCGCGGCGCAGATCGCTAATCATCCAAACAATTAAAAAGCTTAGCAGGAGGCTCGTTGGCAAAGCAATCGGTGTTATTTCAACTAAATATATACGCGCGGGTGTCACACCCAAAAAAGCAATAAATAAAACATTTACACTATTTAAGAACAAAACCGTCCAAATCACTTTTTTTCGTGAAGTCCATTTTGAAAACATAATATGCAGCACAGCACCTGCTGCCGAAACAGCTATTACCGTCCAAAAGCCTGAGACAGCTGCTTCGCTTACACCAAAAGATAACCGGGCCAGTCCAATGCCCAATCCAGCCAGTAAAATAAGCCTCTTTTTCTGCATAAGCAATACCGCTACAATAATCGGCACAAATCGAAGATCAAAAATAACCTGATCATCTAATTGAATGCCAAGCAACATGGAAGCCCATCCCGAAAAAATGACCATTGCCAAAAGAAGAGCGTTTTTCAGCTTTGTTCCGGCGCTTACTAAAAATTGTTTGTACAACAAGCCTGCCATCGTAATGATGGCCATTAATATTGATGCGTTCGTGATAAATTCTTTCATATTCATCATACCGTTTCCCCATCTTTCTTTGTGTCATTGCTGTAAGTGCTTTTTAAACGGTTTGTGATGCCTCTGCCGTCTCTTCTGATTACAAACTGCTCTTTTTATAAGAGGCTTCTTTGACAGTCCAAACAAATGATTCTTTAGAATCGATATATTAGTCCTGACTCTACATATTCCTCTGTCTTATACCCTTTTTTCAGTTATTTAGTACTATTAAACATAAAAAAGACACCTGGCATGTGCGCAGGTGTCTTTCTTTTAATTTTTTATCCATTCTTTTAATTCAAGGCGGCGTACTTGATGGGTAACAGCCGGATCATTTTCGGCCAGCTGGAGTGCTTCTTCATATGTATCGGCTACGTATACGACCATCCCACCGGATCCGTCAGCAAAAGGTCCTTTTGCAAACACTTTATTTTCTTTTTCAAGCTCCGCCAAATAATCAAGGTGAAGCGGGCGTACTTCCTTGTTTTTCTCTGGATCGATCATGTGCAACAGGGCTGCGTAATAAGCCATCTTTATTCCTCCATTCGGTTCTGAATACTCTGTCAGTATAGCAGAAAAAAGAAAATAGAGCTGTTACGAATGTAAGATTTTTCGCTCTGGTGCTTTACATGGTTTCTCTCCGCCAGTATTGAGCAAATTTAAAACATAGCTGTGACTTCGAGGAATCTATTGAATACTACTGGAGCTGGTGCGCAGGACTGATTTTAAGCATGACAGAGCCGATGCACAAATGTAAGATACGTCTGACAACACGAAAGATATTTTTGGATTTAATTCATGTACAGATCGGCCAATTATTAACTTGAATGAGTTACCGAAAATTTCATGACTATTTTTGATAGCACACAACACAATAGCATTTTCATCCGTTACAATAATATTATCATTGGGTGCATGCACAAGCTCAAGTTCGAGATGTGTACGGTCCATCGCAATCACTGCTCACTTTTTGTTTGAAAATGGAGCGACTACGGAAGAAATGGATGAATAACAAATGGATATTAAACACCTACAGTATTTTATCGAGGTTTCAAATTTCAATAGCTTTTCAAAAGCCGCTGATCACTTGTTTATCACGCAGCCGACGATCAGTAAAATGATTAAAAATCTGGAAGCGGAGCTTGGCGTGGAACTGTTTGACCGTTCCCGCAAAAAGCTGATACTCACCGATGCGGGCAACATTTTATTGGAGCAGGCAAAGCTCGTCAGCAAAGCATTTCATAACCTGGAAACCGAGCTCGATAATCTACTGGAGCTGAAAACCGGACACATTCGAATCGGCCTGCCGCCCATTTTTGATGCGCACTTTTTTTTAAAGGTCGTCGGATTGTTTCACGAAAAGCACCCTGGCATTACATTTCAGCTGAAAGAAGAGGGGTCAAAATCTATTGAAGAGGCCGTGGAGCAAAACGAGCTGGATGTCGGAGTGGTTGTCCTCCCCACACAAAATGAGCTTTTTGATCATTTTGCTTTCATGGAAGAAGATTTAATGCTGATCCTGCCAATATCCCACCCTCTTGCCGGACGTGCGGAAATTGACCTGGCATCACTTTCATCTGAATCCTTTATTTTATTTAATAAAGACTTTGCGTTGAACGATCGGATCATTTCCTCCTGCAACGATGCCGGATTTCAGCCCCGCGTGATTTCGGAAAGCTCGCAATGGTCATTTATTGAAGAAATGGTTGCTTCAAAGCTTGGCATTTCTCTTCTTCCAGAAAGCATATGCCGGCATTTGAGCGATCACGTTTGTACAGTGAGAGTAGTAAACCCATCGATCAGTTGGAATTTGGCTATTATTTGGAGAAAAAATCAATATTTATCCTATGCGGCCAAGGAATGGCTTTCATTTACCAAGAAAGAGCTTTCAAAAGCGGCTTCTTCCCATTGAAGCTGCTTTTTTCATGCCTTTTGTTTATGAATGAAAACATTTACATAGACAAAAGCTATACTACAAATGAAAAAGAACCATTTTACTTACATTGTAAACGGGCGTACACTGAGAGCGTGATTCCAACATGGAAGGATTGAAAATCATGAGCGCAGTAAAAGAAGCGATCAAAACACGTGAAAGCCGCATTGTACACACTGACCAGGTATTATCATGCGATTTAAATAATTATCAAACGTTATTCGGCGGCGTGCTGATGAAAAAAATCGACAGTGCTGCCTGCCTATCTGCAAGACGCCATTCTCGCGTAAAGCAATGCGTAACTGCTTCAACCGATTCGATTGACTTTTTAGATTCCATTCGCGAAACCGATTCGGTTTGCGTTGAATCGTTTGTCACTTACACAGGACGGACATCAATGGAAGTATTCTGTAAAGTAATTGCCGAAGATATCGGCACAGGCGAACGCCGTATTGCAGCCACTGCTTTTTTAACCTTTGTAGCCATTGGCGAAGACAAAAAACCAGTTGAAGTACCGGATGTTATTCCCGAAACCGAGGAAGAAAAGTTTTTGTTCGAAACAGCAAAAGACCGTGCGGAAATGCGTAAAATCCGCAGAACAAAAAGCAAAGAACTCGCAGAATATATGACGCTAAAAAAACCCTGGGACAGATAAAGGAGGAATGAGAATGATTACGACATTACGCAGCATTGATGAACTAAAAGAAGCGAAAAAAGCTCTTGCTGACTTGCAGGATTCTTATCCTATCCTTTGTGAAAAATTTGTTCATGTGGCCGGCCTGACACGTTCATTACAGCTGAAATATCAGTATATGGGCTGCTTGATTATGGATGAGAATTCTGATGACTGCCTTCCGAACATCCCATACAGTTCTGTTCTTCGTCTTTATAAAAGAGAGGTTAAGATGTTGAAAAATGATGAGCATATTGGAGCTTTGAAAGAGCTTTTCCAGTCATTCAAAGAAACCGGCTACGCAAAAATCAGCTTGCTTGCGCTGGGCCGTTCACCTGAATCCCTTATCGGCGCATCAAGTATAAAATAACCTGAACCAGGAGTCCCCTCCTGGTTTTTTGTTTTTCAGCAGGCTTGTATGCAAAAAGAAAAAAGAACCTCCTTTTTATGAGAGATTCTTAGACCGTAGACAAATGATTGATAACCGTCACATGAATGGGAGAGATCGTCGGCATCCGAGCAGCTCCGCTTTCCATGGGGCAGGCGCTGCCCAGACGCCGCCAAGTGGCTTGCAACAAGATTGTATAGGGCTATAAGGTCGTATTTTTTCTTTTTATAAAGAAGAGAAAATCTCTATCTGGTCCCTGACTGATTGATCTTCAACACCACTTATCGGTTCTTTTTTGAAAGAAAAAGACTTTGTCTACACAATAAGAATCTCCTTTTTAAGAGAGATTCTTTTTTTCTGCCAGCTGATCCACCAGCTTTTCTGCTGTTTTGCGGTACATGTTGCTCATATGAACAAGCGACAGGATTTGCATAATCTGGCCAAGCTCGCCAGTGTGCGTGGTAATTTCTTCCATACGTCCAGCAATATCCGCCCTTCCATATTCTACGTTATCAGCTGCAACTGTTAAAAATTCTTCATAAAAAGCATCCAGATCAATGTCATCGATCCGCTCATTAATGCCGGAAAGCGTCATTTTAATATCATTGATCGAAAGCGTGCCTTTAAGCTGGTAAATGAGGCTGATCAACAAAAGATGCTCTTTCGAATACTTTTTTTGTTGAATCGGAAACAGCAATTTTCCTTTTGCGTAATTGTTAATCATCGTTTTAGTTAATACTTTTTCTTCTTCATTCCGAGTCGAGCTTTCAAATGTTCGCTCAAATAATTGAATAACCTGATCCATGTATAGGTCAATACTCGGTATCTTATCCGGTGTCAACTGGTTATCAAGATGAAGTTCATTTAATATGTCTGTCAGTTTTCCCACATAAACACCTGCTTTTTAGATCGTTATATTTCTTTTATTATAAGGGAATATTCCTTATATGTAAAACTTGACTATATAACATAATAGTAATATTATAATATATAGTTATTAAAACTACATATAACAGGAGGAACATTCATGACCTCTTTTATTCGCGAACCAATTAATGCCATTACCCACTGGTTTGGAGCGATTTTATCGGTAGCTGCTCTTGCTGCGATGCTGCTCAAGGCTTCTACAACCGGCTCTGCACTGGCTCTTTTAGCTGTATCGGCCTTTGGCATCAGCTTAATTCTTTTGTACACAGCTTCTGCGCTTTATCACTCCGTTATCGCGTCTGACGCGGTGATCGCCCTTTTCAGACGCCTGGATCATTCGATGATTTTTGTACTTATCGCCGGCTCTTATGCACCCTTTTGCTTGATCAGCCTACATAGTCGGACCGGGTTGATTTTATTTTGGATCGTCTCAGCGGCAGCTGTTTTAGGTATTTTGTTTAAATTGATTTGGTTCACCTGCCCAAGATGGCTGTCAACCGCTCTGTATATATTCATGGGCTGGATGGCTGTGTTTGTGTTTTCCCCGCTTGCTTCAAGCATGGAAACAGGCGGGCTTGTCCTGCTTATAAGCGGCGGTATTTTTTATACAATCGGCGGCATCATCTATGGGCTGAAGCCGTCCTGGATGCAATTTGGGCAGATGGGCTTCCATGAAATCTTCCACATTTTTATTTTACTTGGCAGTCTCGCTCACTTTTGGAGTATTTTTATTTATGTTCTTTAATAAAACAAAACCACGGATCTTTTGGTCCGTGGTTTTGCTGTATTATTTAAAGTCTGGTTTTTCTCTGTGGTGGGTTCCTTCTTGATAAGAATAAGCGAGCTTAATAAGCGTCGGTTCACTAAAAGCTGTTCCCAAAAGCTCCATGCCAATCGGCAGTCCTTCTTTACTGAAGCCGATCGGAACGGACATCGCCGGATATCCAGAGAATGGGCTCAGGCGGTTATTTGTTCCTGCCCCCTGATCTGAACCAATTTTTTGCGGCAGCATTGTAGAAGTCGGATACATTAATGCATCTACATCTTGACTGCTGTAAACGGTCATTAGGTTTTCAGTTGTTACTTTAGGACGGTTCGTCACGATATCTACATAAGCAGGATCGTCCAGCGATACTTTGGCTTCACGTGCTTTTAAAGCTTCTTCTAAACTCGGGTGATATTTACCGCTTGCGATTACTTCACTCAATGACTTTACCGGTGCTTTTTCTCCAAGTGAAGCTAAATAATCGTTTAGCTGGAACTTAAACTCATAAGAGCTTAAGCTCGGATATGCCATAATTTTGTCCAGGTTTGGAATTTCCACATTTATTACTTCTGCTCCGAGCGCTTCCATATCATCAATCGCCTGCTCGGTTGCTTTAATCACCTGCTCATCTTCTCCAAACAGCGCTCTGACTACCCCGATACGCGCCCCGTCTAATCCGTCTTTATCTAGATAATCTGTGTAGCTGTCTGGAATGTGGCCATTTCCTTTCTCGGTAACAGGATCTGCTTCATCGTAGCCAGCAATAGCATCAAGTACAAGCGCTGCGTCCTCTACGGTTCTAGCCAGCGGTCCGCCTACATCCTGTGTTAAGGCAAGTGGGATAATGCCATCCCGGCTGGCAAGGCCCATAGTTGGCCTAATGCCCACGAGACTATTAAATGTTGCTGGTATCCTTATGGACCCTCCCGTATCTGTTCCCAGCCCTGCTGCAGCAAAATTTGAAGCAACGGCAGCGCCGGTTCCACCGCTTGAGCCGCCTGGATAACGCGTCAAGTCATACGGATTCAAAGTCTGCCCGCCCAATGAACTGTATGTATTAAAGCCAAAAGCAAACTCATGCAGGTTGGCTTTACCGATTATAATCGCACCTTCCTCGCGCAGTTTGGCCGTCTGAAATGCGTCATCCGGCGCCATGGATCCCTCCAGTGATAAAGAGCCGGCCGTAGTTGGCATATCGACAGTGTCATAATTGTCTTTTAACACAATGGGAATGCCATGAAGCGCTCCACGAATTTTCCCCTCTTCCCGTTCCCTATCAAGCTGTTGCGCTGTTTCGATCGCTTGTTCATTCAATGAAATCATTGAATTGATTTTTGGACCCTGCTGATCGAACTTTTCGATACGGTCCAAATAAAAGCGTACAAGCTCTTCTGAGGTCAATTTCCCTTCCTCCATCGCGGCGCTCATTTCAGAGATTGTGGCCTCTTCTATATCAAACTGCTCAACCAGTTCTTTTTGGAGAAAATGGAACAGCCGTAAAATGGTTGCGGCAGATTGCTCACGTGTAATCTGTGATCCCGGGTTGAATTTCCCACTTGTATCACCATACATCAGCCCAGCCGTTTCAGCTGCACCGATTGAACCAGCAAATGTCCCATCATTTTTCACGTCAGCAAATGATTCCGCTGCAGGAGCAAGTTCGGCTGTTTCGGCTAAAATTCTTGCGGCCTGCTCACGTGAAACCGGTTCATTCGGCCGGAATGTTCCGTCACTGAATCCGGCAATCCAGCCCTGCTCTGCTGCTTTTAAAATAGCAGGCCCCAATGTGCTTGCAGCCGGAACATCTTTAAACGTTTTCGACGACCCCTGAGGCAGCCCTTCACCACTGGCTGATTCATATGTAGCAACGACTAATCGCGCAAACTCTCCCCTTGTAACAGCTTGCTTCGGCTTAAAGGAGCCATCCTTGTATCCACTGACTAAACCACGTTCTTTTGCTTCTGTTACTTCTTTTGCCAGGCGGCCTTCTATGTCTGAAAACTGTGCTCCTGCTGTTGTAGCAAATACACTTAGCCCCATCGTGATACTTGCTGCAAATAGTGCAGCTGCTTTACCTTGTTTTCCCATAACCTTTCCTCCTTCTGCTCTCACTCTCTATTTTTCTAAGTTAGCAAATTAGCGTCTCGCTTTCTCTTTTCATGTTATATTTCCTTACATGAAAAATAGAGGCATAAAGGAAAATAAAAAAACAAGCGCAGCTGCTGTACGCTTGTTTATTGGCCTAGTTTTTCAATATTTGTCCGAAGCTCTTGAAGTTCCTGGACGGTTTTCAGCAATTCTGTATCCTCTAAAAGTACCGTTGGATCGAGCATGCCATTTTCTATTTTATTGTTTATTTCACTTAAACCTGACTCAAGCTGACCACTGTAGTCAAGGAGCTTTTCATGGACCCCTTCCGCAATAGCGGGCGCTTCCAGCTGCTGCACTTGATCAATCTCCTGCTGCATGTTTTCAAGCTGTGCCTGCGCGTCCCCGACCAGATTTGGATTCGAGGCAGCTTCTTCAAGCAATGCAGGAACCTCACTGGCAAACTGCTGTGTTTCATTTAAAAAGTTTGTCATATCACTGGCATATGTTAACGTGTCATTGGCTTGCTCCAGCAGTCCGCATCCACTTAATAAAACAGCAGACAGCCCGGCCGCTGCAGCCCATTTTAGGATCATCTTATTTCCTCCTGTTCTTTCGTTCTCTACTATACGAAAAACAGAAGCAAATAGATTCACTTTTTCATAAAAAAACTTCACCGGCGCGAAACCGATGAAGAATAGATTTATTCAAAGATGTTCAGCCGGTAAAGCTGGCCCGCTGCTCGTTCTATCCGCTGAGCTGCTTTTTCTTCAAATGCTACCAAAAAACAGGTGGACGGCCCCGCTGATTTTTCCATATCCAGCTCACAGCAGCCTTCCTTGCCGGAAAGCTGACGCAGCTCGTAGGAAATACCTTTTGACCCGACCGGCAAAACCGCCCGCACGCCTTCCATTTTAACGACTTTATGAAAAACAGAAAGAGAGGCTACGTCTTTTGGATATTCCAATACCTCACTGCCAACAAGCGGCTTGCCGACTATACCGTACTGCACCCTGCTCCCTTCTACCCGGTCGGTATCTCGAACATGCCGGCCGATGATCACCATGCCGGCGGCTGATTGAAGCATGCTGAAATTCGATTCAGTGCTCCCGGTCACCTCCAGCTTACAGCCAAGCTCTGCGGCTGCCCGCTGAACCCCTTCTTGAAGAGGCGTCCATGCCGTATCCCCGGAAAAATTATGAAGAACCGCCGCAAATGGTTCCCCACCAGCAGCGATACATTCCATTAACGCGACCCGTGCAGAAAAGTAGCCGACTACTTCATAAGGAGCCTCTACAGCATCCTGCTCCTTTTGTCCAATAGCGCCGCTGTTATCTGCCGCGATAACAAGCCCGTTTGTCCGAATCACATCACGCATAAAAACGACCATACCTCTTTTTAAATAAAGGCACGAGGCGTGGAAGCAATACATAAGCGGTCATAGCATTTATCGTAGCTGCCATTCCAATGGCGGGCATCGCGCTTATGTAAAAAGCCATACCCATAAAGGGAATAAATAGTGCCGGCAGCATGAGTCCATTTAAAAGAATAAAGATCGGCAGGGCACTTCGTTTCCAGCCCGACCGGTACATCTTGCCAAATACCCACATCACAGCTGCCATTTCCGCGGCAACAACAGCGTGCAGCGGGCCCATCGGAAAGCCGGCAAACAGCGCTGAGACGATATGACCAAAAGCACCGATCAAGGCACCTGCGGCCGGACCCAGCAAAGCCGCACCAATCAGTGCCGGAAATGAATCAAGTGCCACACTCGAAACGGGTGCCGGCACTTTCATCATACCGCCTGCTGCAGACAGCGCAATAAACAGCGCCAGCCAGCTCACTTTTCCCGCTTTCATTATTTATCCTCTTTCCGTTTTCCTTTGCGGAAAACATTGGCACTCCGGACATACTCCACGTCTTTCACACCTTCACGAAAGTTAATGACACGGGCAATAGCAAAAAAGTAATCTGATAAACGGTTTAAATATTTAAGCGTTACCGGATGCACTTCTTCACCCGTCCGCATAAGGGCTACAACAAGACGTTCCGCCCGGCGCGCTACTGTTCTCGCCAAATGGATATGGGCAGAGCCTTTTGAGCCGCCCGGCAGGATAAACCGTTCAAGCTCCGGCGCCTCTTGAATATAAGTGTCGATTTTCGCTTCCATATTATCAATCGATTCCTGCTGCAGCTTAAAGCCACGCTTTCCATTAATCGTGGCCAGATCGCCACCGCAGTCGAACAACTCATGCTGAATGGTCTCTAAATCCGCTAAAATGTCACGGAATTTCACCCGATCAAGCTCCGTCATCGCCATGCCCACGACGGAATTTAACTCGTCCACTGTGCCATACGCGTCTACCCGAACATCATCTTTTCCGACCCGTCCTCCAATAATGCTTGTTTCTCCTTTGTCGCCTGTTCGTGTATAAAGTCTCATTTTGCTTCCTCCTTTATTGTTTCCCCAATGCCGTACCAAACGGTGTCTACTCGCCCAGAAGCAGCTGCCACATCTTGAAAACACCAGCCCGCTGTATCACGAAAAAAACGGTCGAAAGCATTCATTGGCACAATGCCTTTGGTTATATCAGTTCCAATTAAAATTACTGTCCGATCTTCTTTTTTCCATTTTTCGAGTTCTTTTCGAAACAGCAGCCGGGCCTTCTCCGGTGTTTCAAATCGCTCCAGCAGAATACGCACATACCGCTCTATTCCTTCCAGTACCACAATTTCCTCTGTGAAGGCCGGTGCTTCTGTTTTCTTATAAAAGGAATGCCACTGGTGCGGTGTTTTTTCCAGCCCATAAAAATCAATTACCCATTTTTTCTTGCCATTAAAGGCACCGCCTGTAACGAAATGCATCGCTTTTCCCTCCTCATATGGGCCAGGCTTCCCGAAAGCTCAAATCCATGTCCATTTTCTGATGTCCAGTCACCAAACCCTTTCGCTTCTGGCGCCCAGACCGACAGCAAATGACGGATGACACCGCCATGGGTGACAATTGCTGCGCGTTGAATATTCCGCTCAGCCATCTGGTTTAATACATCGTGAAATCCTTCTTCTACCCGTTCCGCGAAGGAAGCATACGAATCGCCGCCTGGCACTGGAAGAGAGTAATCTTCGAGCCAGCGCTGATAAGCAGGTTCGTGTTCCAGCTCAATATGCGTTTTCCCTTCCCACTCTCCAAAATGAAACTCACGCAGCTTGTGGGATACTGTTTGCGGATGCGGCCAAAAAGCAGAGGCGGTTTGCCTGCACCGCACCAAATCACTCGTTACAATCCACTCATAATCCGCCATCGGCTGGCGGAGCGCCGCGCTCCCTGTGCTGCTGAGCGGCACATTGGTCCAGCCACAAAACTGCTTTTTAAGGTTTGCTTCTGTTATCCCGTGCCGAAAAAGACCGACAGCCACACAATCATCCATAACAGCAGTTCCGCTCCTTCCTGAGAGGCACCGAGTAAATCACCCGTAATACCACCAAATTCTTTTGCCGCTGTCGCTTTCACCCATATAAAATATAAGAAGAAAACGCCGGCCATAATCCAAAATAGTAGATGCAGTGCATAAACGCTCATCATCATTACGAAAAAAATACTGTATATAGCCGGCAGAGAGCCCGAACGCCCTTTTTGAAAAAAAGCAGCTAAACCTTCTTGCTTCGCAGACGGTGCATACTGGAGCAGTAAACCGGTCAGCGTCTGTGCAAAAAAAGGAATTAATACAATAGTGGATGTGTGTCGGCTCCCGGCATGCACCGTTTCATAAATAAATAAAAACTTGGACGCTAAAAGCACAATTAGAGCAAGCACTCCAAACGCACCCATATGAGGATCTTTTAAGATAGCGAGCCGCTTTTCTTTATCACGAAAGGAAAAATGAGCATCGGCCCAGTCCATCCAGCCATCCAGATGCAGGCCGCCTGTCAGGACGATGGGCAGAAGCCAGACGAGGAATGCGATCGACAGCGTTGAAAATGGACTCCATTCCAGCAGCACCCAAAAAGCGCCCGCATAGATCGTTCCTTTGATCAGACCAAGCAGTGGCAGCAGATGAAGAACCGCTCTCCGCTCTGCCTGTTCCATTGGGAGAGTCCGATGCAGCGGAAAAACCGTGAAAAATTGTACGAGGATTCCCGCAGCATAAAGATAAGATTTCATTGCTGCCCCTCCAAAATAGCTTCGAACGCTGCCCAATCAAGATACTCCTCAAGGTGAGCAGCGATTCGGTCATAAGTATCGTCCCGGTTGATATCTGCCGGCAGCCTTACCGACAGGCCTTTTGCCAGACGAAGCTTGTTCAGCCATTCGGCCCGAAAAGCATCATTATAAAACAAATGGTGCAAATACGTGCCAGAGAGCCGCCCGTCATCAGAACGATAACCCTCCGTATGAGAAGCCGATGTTAAAAACGGAGGGCCGTCTACTTTTGTTTGCCCAAAATGAATTTCATAGCCCGACAACGGAATTCCATTTGCCTCTCCTTTTGTCCGAACGATTGTTTTTTCATTTGCAAATACTGTGTCGGCAGGAATAAGACCAAGTGCCTGTTCGGTTGAACCCGGCACACCGGTGTCACGCCCCGCGGGGTCGGCGAGCTGTCTTCCCATCAGCTGAAAACCGCCGCACAAGCCGATAACTGTCCCCCCATTTCCGGCAAAGAAGCAGATTTTGTCGGCCAGGCCTGTTTCTTTTAAAAAAGAAAGGTCTGCAAATGCGCTTTTTGTTCCTGGAATAATCACAGCGTCCGGATTCCTGAATTCATCCGGACTGCTAATCCAGCGTATACTCACATCTTTTTCAAAAGCAAGGGGCTCTATATCACTTCCATTCGATACATACGGAAGACGTATAACCGCTATCTCTATCCCGGGGCCTTCCCGGCGCACGTTGCGAATTGACAAAGAGTCCTCCCCTTCGAGCGCATGACCCGGCAAAAACGGTAGAACCGCCAGAACAGGCAGACCTGTATAGTCTTCAAGCCACTTTTTTCCTTCTTCAAAGTAAGCCGGATCACCGTGAAACCGGTTGACGATCAACCCTTTTACCCTTTTGCGCTCCCCTTCGTTTAAAAGAGCGAGTGTTCCGACAATTGAAGCAAACAAACCGCCCCGGTCGATATCCGCCGTTAAAACAACTGGTACATCAGCAAGCTCCGCTGTTTTCATATTGACGACTTCCCGCTTCTTCAGGTTCATTTCAACCGGGCTGCCCGCCCCTTCGATTACAAGGGTATCACCGAGCTTTTCCACTTCCTTCAAACCCGTTTGAATAGCTGCGATAGCCTGCTTGTAATATGATTTTCTATATGCCATACCGGACATTACTTCAAGCCGCTCTCCAAACAGCACGATTTCCGATGCACCGTTTCCTGAAGGCTTTAAAAGGAGTGGATTCATAAACGGGCTCGCTTCAAGACCCGCGGCTTCCGCCTGCAGCCCCTGTGCCCGTCCGATTTCTTTCCCATCCGCTGTCACATACGAATTATTGGACACATTCTGCGGTTTAAATGGAACAGGCCGGTACCCCTTCTTCAATAAAAGACGGCAAAGAGCAGTCGCAACGAAGCTTTTTCCTGCATCGGAAGACGTGCCCTGAATCATAATTCCACGCATGAAATCCTTCCTTTCTTTACAACTGGAATGCCGTGCTCTACTAAAATAGCGATCTCGCATTCCTGTACAAGCCGCTGGTGAATCAAGCCGAGCTTTTTTGCGTATTGTACTGTCATACTGCCGGACATCGGCTCGAACGACAGCTCGTTTGAAACGAGTATGACCGCACGCACCCGCCCGGCCAGTGCAAGCAAGTCTCTTACAACGCGTTCGTCCGCCCCGCAGGACGGCTTGTCTTCACGAAAAAATTCACCAGCCAAAAGCGTGGTCACACAATCGATCAGCAATATATCAGACGCTGTTGTATGTATTTGCCCCAGGTCAACGGACTGTTCGACCGTTATCCATGTGGCGCCAGACCTTGCCCGGCGCTCCTGATGGTGCCCGATACGGGCATCCATCTCACTGTCAGTCCGCCGGCCGCATGCTATATAAACGAGGCGGCCATCCTTATAAGTCTGCTGCATCGCCAGCTCTTCCGCCAAACCACTTTTTCCGCTTCGCACACCCCCGGTAATAAAAATGATCATGGCTTCTTCCACTCCGTTAGTGCCATCAGAAGCTGCTCATTTTCTACTTTTCCTTTCACAGCAGAACGAAGCCATTTCCCATCCAGCCCATGAAAGTTTTCGGTATGCCGCAGCACGATACCGCGCTCAAGCAAAAAGTGAAGAAGTGGCGTTTGATCGTCGATGGCGGGGTCCTTCATCAAGTAAAAGTTGACGGCAGATGGAAGAACAGTGTAGCCTGCCTGTACAATTTCATTAATGACCCACTGACGTTCCTTCTCCATCCATTTTCTTGTTTTATCAGCATGGGCCGTATCCCGGGCAATTTTTTCGGCGGTTTGAAGAGCAATGGCGTTCACATTCCAATGAGGCTGATACCGCGACAGCTCACGAATCGTCTCCTGTGAAGCGGCCACATAACCAATGCGAAGCCCGGCGACTGCGTACATTTTCGTCATAGAATGCAAAACAGCCAGGTGAGGAAATGAAGCCAATTCCGAAATAAAAGACTCGCTGCTATTAAAATCATAAAAAGCTTCGTCTATAACTATCAGCGTACCAAGCGTCCGAGTCTGCTGGAGCAGTGCAAGCAGCTCTTTTTTTTGAAACACCTGACCTGTGGGATTGTTGGGCGTGCAAAGAAAAAGGACGGCCGCTTCCTTCGCCTGTTCCACCAATTCTTCCACCGGCAGCACCCAGTTCTCCGGGGCTACTGGTACGTGCTGGATCGCACAGTCATAAGCCCGGCAGGCATCTTCATATTCGGAAAAAGCCGGCGTCACAATGACCGCTTTACGGCCAGCTGCTCGGCGTGCAATAAAATGAATAATTTCAGCCGCCCCATTGCCGAGCAAGAGATTTTCTGTGCTAATCGAAAACCGGGAAGCAATAGATTCTTTGGCTGCTTTCCCCGATGGGTCCGGATAACCCTCTACTGCTTCGAAAAAAGACGGCCATGCTTCTCTTAGCCAGCGGGGCGGTCCGTGTGGATTTGTATTAACACTAAAATCAATGGTGTGTTCCGGTTTTTTTATTCCTGATGCTTCGTATAAATGAATAGGATTAGCCCCATGTGATGGCAGCCTCATACATAATCACTCCTGCAAGAAACAACACTACAAATAAATAAGTAGCTCGTTCCATTAATTTAGCGGCTTCAATGATGTGCTCTGCACGACGGGGACAAATAGCATCTCCCATTCGCGCGCGGTCTGATACGATTCCTTTGTATGTATTTAATCCGCCAAGCTCAATGTGAAGCAGGCCCGCCACCGCCGCTTCACACCACCCGCTATTTGGAGACGGATGCTTTTTCGCATCGCGCCGAACAATGCTCCAGGCGTGTCTTCTTCCTCCCGGCGGCTTTTGGGCAGCCAGAATAAGCAGGATAGCAGTTAAGCGGGCAGGAATAAAATTGACCAGATCATCAAAACGGGCAGATGCTGTGCCAAAGCGACCATAGCGTTCATTTCGATATCCAACCATCGAATCACACGTATTGACGGCACGGTACAGGAGAGCAGCTCCACCTCCACCAATCATCGCCCCAAAAAGTGGAGCAATAACGCCGTCGGACGTATTTTCTGCAACGGTTTCCACTGCTCCGCGCGTAATTTCTTCTTCATCAAGCTCTTCTGTATCACGTCCGACAATCCATGACAGCTTATGGCGCGCTTCCTTTATATCACCTGCAACCAGCGGACGGTATACATCCATTCCCGCTTCTTTCAAGCTTCTCGGTGCAATGGATGCCCAGATCATGACGGCTTCCAAACCAATAGAGAGGAAAGGATGAATGCGGGCGGCGAGTGCCAGTGCGCCAAATGAACATATGCCGGTAATGAAAAGAACAACGATCAGCATTGCCAGTCCTTTTTCAAAACGGCGGTTTCCTTTATTCCAGTTTCTATCCAACAAAGCAATCAACGCGCCAAACCATTTGACCGGATGCGGCCAGTTGCGCGGGTCACCAACGAGACGGTCCAGAAACAGGGCGATCACAATCGCCGCAGCGTGCCCAATCATAAACTGGCCTTTCTAAGGGCTGTTTTTTGAAGGGACGCTGTCACAGATTCATATACTGCCCGTCCAATTGCAATGCCAAGCGGCGTAATGGAGCCGGCAAATTGCTGGTACGAGCCGCGCTGTGTAGCTGCGAGCAAAATACTGTCTGTTGATGTGCCTGTCGCGATCGTTCCCGTGCCTGCATCATAAACTCCCTGATCTGCCAGCGCTTTTGTTTTTGCTTCGGTGGCCGTCATAATACCTTGTACAAATGCTTCTTCGGATAATTTTCCGTTCACGAAGACCCAAATGTTGATCGTCCCCGGTGAAGGGTGCTTCCAGCTGCTGCGCGGCTGCGTGACATCTATTGCATTGCCGGCACCCGCTGTTGCCACAACAAAAACGGATACATCTTCCTGTACTTCTTTTCTCCATGCTGCATCATCCATATGCACAGCAGTCATCATTCCCACAGTATCCTGGATATCAAAACCGTTTTGAACAAAATAATCAGCCGCTTCCTGCTCAAAGTTTTCCATATTGTAATGCTGGTCAACGTGACGATTTACAAAAGCACTTCTCCATCCCCAGCCTGCACCGATAACACCTGATGATAAGGACTTAAGCGGCACAGGCGGGCGAAGCGACAGATAGTTGCCATGGTGTTCAAGCAAATGAGCATCAATATCGATCTTCTTTTGCCGGCCCTTCTCCGGCAAAATGCTCATTTGCGGCTTTGGCACTTCCGGATGTGGCTGCTTTTGCACCTCGGTCTGGTATACACGTTGAATGTGCTGCTCTATCATAATGTCAGCCGGCTGGCCAAGTTTATGAATGCTTCCTTTATCCAAAAGCAGGAGCCGGTCGCAATACAAGGAAGATAAATTTAAATCATGAAAAATGGAGATAACAGTGAGGCCGTCGACTGTCATTCTTTTTAACAAATCGAGCAGCTCTTTTTGAAAAGACAGATCTAAATGATTCGTTGGTTCATCAAGCAGCAGGATTTCCGGCTCCTGGGCCAGTGCCTGTGCAAGAAAAACACGCTGCCGTTCACCGCCGGACAGGGCAGACAGCGGCTTTTCGGAAAACGCTGTTGTTCCTGTCCGCTCCAGCGCTTTTTGTACCATTTCTTCATCCCGCTCCGTCCATGATTTGAAAAAACCTGTTTGATGCGCGTACCGCCCGAGTGATACCGTTTCTTTTACCGTATACGCAAACTGGCTGGATGTCATTTGCGGAAGAACGGCCACGACGCGTGCCAGCTCTTTTGGACTATATGAAACAGCCGGTCTTCCCTTGATGAGAACTTCTCCTGTAGCCGGCTTTATAAGCCCGCTAACCATGTTCAGCAGCGTGGACTTCCCGCTCCCGTTTGGCCCTAAAATGCCAAACAATTCTCCCTGTTTAACAGAAAAGGATACGCCGCGGACAATAAGCCCGCTTCCGTATCCTCCTGAAAGCTCATTCACTTGCAGCATCACGCGACGCCTCCTTTTCTTTTTCGATTGATTAAAATAAGTGCAAACACCGGTGCTCCAATGAGTGAGGTAATCACGCCAATGGGCAGCTCAGTCGGTGAAATAACCGTGCGGGCGGCAAGATCTGCGATAATCAAAAAACCACCGCCTGCGATCATAGACAACGGGAGCAAATGCCGATGGTCAGGGCCTATTAAAATCCGTATAAAATGCGGAACAACAAGTCCAACAAAACCAATTGTGCCAGATACCGCCACTGCTGCCCCTGTTAAAACAGAACCCGCAATCAGTACCATCATTTTTTTTCTCTGAACATTTACGCCGAGATGCTTCGCTTTCTCTTCCCCAAATGACATGGCATTCAGCTCTGGCGCCAGGTATAGCAGAAGCAGCGAGCCTCCGACAAAAAACGGCAGCATAAGCTGAACATAAGGCCAGCCGCGCATCGAAACGCTCCCAAGCAGCCAGTTGATAATCTGGCGGAGCTCTTCTCCTGTAAGTGCAATCATAAGCGAAATAAATGAGCCTAAAAACGAGCTGAAAATAATTCCAGTTAAAATAATGGTTTCAAGCTTCATGGATCGTTCAATCGCCTGTGCAAACAGCAGCACACAAAAAATCGTCAATACAGCTGTTGTAACACTCACAACCGGGAGTGTAAATCTGCCAAGAAACGGAATAGATACGTGAAAAAACAGTACAAGAACTGCCCCTACTGATGCCCCTGACGACACACCAAGCGTATAGGGATCTGCCAGCGGGTTACGAAGCAGACCTTGAAAAGCCGCTCCTGCAATGGCCAGCGATGCCCCAATCAGCCCGGCCAGTACAACACGAGGAAATCGTATTTCCCATACAATGTTGTCGATAGATGTATCTATCATTGCTTCCGTTCCTATTATATGATGGGCTAAAATAGCTCCAATTTGATGAAATGGCACTTGAATAGTGCCAGCTGCTGTTCCAGCAAATACAGCAGCCGCAAGAAAAAGCAGTGCAAAGGTATAAGCCGTTTTTTTATTGAGCAAAAACGTCCGGGTAGACCGCTTCCGCAATGGCTTCAGCTCCTTCTACAAGGCGCGGGCCAGTCCGGCTTGTAATATCTGCATTTACTTCGACCACTTCTTTGTTTTTCACTGCATTTACATTGCTCCAGCCTTCACGCTTTAACACACCATCCACCGCATTTTCAACGTAGCCTCCATAGTTCAGTAGGATGACATCTGGATTTTTTTCAATAACTGCTTCCTCTGTTGCCTGCGGCCAGCCTTCTTGATCGGCCATAGTATTATTAATATGGAGCATGTCGAAGATTTCATTTAAAAATGTGCCATTTCCTGCTGTATACAGTGTTGGGTCCACTTCAAAAAATACGCTTTTTTCGTCGTCTTCTTTAATAGAAGCAGCTTTTTCTTCAAGATCTGCAAATCCTGCTTTTAATTCTTTTATTTCTGTTTCCGCTTCTGCCGTTGTTCCTGTTGCTTCACCAATCAGCTCAAACGATTGATACATTTCGTCAATACTGGCTGCATTGTTGATCACAAGTACATCAATCCCCGCGTCACGAAGCTGTTGAATGCCTGTTTCTGCAGCAGCACCAGCAGAATCGTGCGCCAGTACTAAATCCGGCTTTAAGCTGATGATTTTTTCCACGTTAAATTCCATTCCACCAACTTTTTCTTTCGTTTTCACATCTTCTGGATATGTATCATTGTCCGAGACCCCTACAACTTCTTCACCCAGCCCCAGCTCATATACAATCTCTGTATTGCTCGGCGCCAGTGTGACGATACGTTTCGGCGCTGCATCGATTTCTACTTTCTGGTCGTCTGCCCCTGTTACAGTCACCGGAAAAGCAGCTGTTTCTTTTGCAGCGTTGTTTTCTTTGGCTGTGTCAGATGTTTTTTCTTCTCCGCCGCCGCAGCCTGCCAATAGTGCTGCTGATAAGCCAAGTGTGATCCATGTTTTTTTCATACTGTATTTCCTCCTTTTTTAACACACAAAAAAAGCACCTCTACGGGGAGAAAGGTGCATGAAGAACAGGAACTTGCCGTTCATCACACCACCTATCCGCGCAGGTCTTTGGTGCATGACTAAGGCAGGTCTCCTGGCTTATGTTCATCACAGCCGGCGCCTTCCCATGCTTAAAGCATAGTGACGTATTTACCGGCTGCTCCCATTTACAGTGGCGGGACCGCGCTGGATTTTCACCAGCTTCCCTTTTCAGAATCCGCACGTAGCGGCTTCACCTTACTCATTTCATATATGTTTTCCGTCATCGCTCATTATACCCGAAGAAGGCGCCAAACTGAATACTTTTTAAAGATTCCGTTTGGAAGAGTGAGACAAAGGTTTATTGTTCAAAATAGGTGGAAGAAGAGGAAGAAAGGAGGCGGGTTCAATGGACGGATTAACAGCTTTTCTGCTTTTCACTGTTTTAATCATTGTTGGTTTTATCCTGATTCGCTTTATCCGCGGTTCATCGAAACCTGCAGATACGCCCCGCGCTGAAAGGGCACCGGAGGAAGATGAACAATTTATTAATCATCGTGACCCTTCACATGATGACAAACTTTAACGAGAAAAAGACGGCTCGACCGTAAAAAAAGATAGTCAGGCCGTCTTTATATCTGCACGTTTTAAAAAATGATAATAAGGAAGAAAAGCGGACTTTTTAACTCTTACTTTTCATGTACCGGTTTTTCAGCGAGCAGAACACCGTCTTCATCTACATAAACATATTGTCCCGGTACAAATTCAGCTCCGCCAAATGTGACGGAAATATCCCTTTCTCCTTCACCTTTTTTCACACTTTTAAACGGATTACTGCCAAGAGCTAAAACACCAATAGTTTGTTCGGCAAGCTCCGCCGTATCACGTACACATCCATTGATAATCATACCGGCAAGTTTTCTTTCTTCCGCAATGGCACCGAGCAAATCCCCGACGAGTGCGCAATTTCTCGAGCCGCCTCCGTCCACAACAAGAACATGCCCGGACGGAATGGTTTGAAGCGCCTCTTTTACGAGTACATTGTCTTCAAATACTTGTACCGTCGAAATAGGCCCATGAAATTGTTTCCTGCCCCCGTACGATTTCAGCTCAAGTCCGACGAGCGTTAGTTCTTCTGCATATTCATCACATAAATCAGCTGTTTTAACCAATTTTATCATCTCCCTTTTTATTTAGGTTCGATAAATACCGGGTGATTCCCTTCAGGTTTTCACGTAGAAATCACAGGGAAAAGAATGATAATTCACTTTGCAGGGAGGCTTATTATGAAATATGTACTTGGCTTATTTGATGGAGAAATTGATGTTATCCGTCAGATAGAAGATTTAAAAGTGGAGGGGTATGACCCATCTAAGATGACAGCTCTTACGAAGGATGCGGATGTATATTTAACCATCCAAAACCGTACGGAAGCAAATGTAGAAACCGCGGGCCCTTCCTTAAAAGAAAAAGTAAAGTCGATTTTTACCCGGGAAAAGCCGGTGAAAGACGCGCTTATTGATTTTGGTTTGTCTGAAGAAGATGCGGAAAAATATCATGAGGAGCTTGCAAAAGAAAAAGTGCTGCTCGTCACAGACGAACAGCACACCGGTACTGTGTAAATAAGCGCTGGACCACTTCGCCGGCAGCACCAGGAAACACTCGCCCTCCAAGCGCCTGCAGAGGTACAATTTCCTGAATCGAATTGGTCACAAATACTTCGTCAGCTGCTTCTGCTTCAGCTCTTGTATACAGCCCTTCTTCTACCTGAAGGTTTGTATCCCGGGCTATATCCATGACAAACTCACGGGTAATACCATTTAAAATGCCTGTTTGGAGCGCTGGTGTGTACAGCGTTCCCTCTTTTGTCCAAAACACGTTGGATACAACACCTTCTGCCACAAAACCATTTTCGGTCAAAAACAATCCTTCTATAGCAGGATCGCTTCCGGCTTCTCTTTTGCCGAAGATATTATTTAAGTAATGGTGTGATTTGAGCCGGCTTTTTCCTTCCGGGCGATTGCGCCGCGTTTCGAGCCAGATCCCCCGTTTTTCAGTCATTGGTCCGGCCGGCGCCAGTTCTTTCTGAAAAACAATTACATTCGGTTTTTGATATGGAACAGTTTGCAGCCCGATATCTCCTTCACCGGCTGATACGTTAAATCGAATATACGCATCACTCCAGCCATTCGCCCTTTTCAACTGCATTAAAATATCAAGCACTTCATCCCGTGAAATGTAAAGATCAATCTGAAGCTCCTGTAAGCTTTTATTTAACCGGTTCAAATGCTCATCGAGTAAAAAAGGTGTTCCGTTGTATGTACGAAACGTTTCAAATACACCAATGCCATATAAAAAGCCGTGATCAAACGGAGAAATACGCACTTCGCTATTAGGAACAATTTGGCCATTTACGTACGTGAACATGTTGTTTCCTTATACGTGTCCATAAAGTTCTGCAGCATTTCTTTCCCGTATTCTGTCATAATTGATTCAGGATGAAACTGTACTGCTTCTACCGCCCATGTTTTATGGCGAATCGCCATGACTTCGCCTTCTTCAGTCCAAGCAGATATTTCAAAGCAGTCAGGCAGGGTTTCTTTTTTTACAATAAGCGAATGATAACGGGTTGCCCGAAATGGGCTTGGCAGGCCTTTAAAAATGGTTTTGCCGTCATGAAAAACAGGCGACGTTTTACCGTGCATAAGCCGCTCAGCTCGTACAACATCACCGCCGAAGCTCTGGGCAATCGACTGCTGGCCGAGACAAACACCAAAAAGCGGAATGCGGCCGGACAATTTTTCAACGGTCTCCAGACTGATACCCGCTTCGTTCGGTGTGCACGGTCCCGGACTGATCATGACGAAATCCGGCTTCATTTCTTCGATTCCGGCAACCGTTACTTCATCATTTCTCCGGACAACAAGGTCTTCACCAAGCTCCCCCAGATATTGAACGAGATTATACGTAAATGAATCATAATTATCAATCATTAAAATCATAGCGCATCCTCCGCAAGTTCCATCGCTTTTAACATGGCAGCTGCTTTTTTCAGCGACTCTTTATACTCATATTCCGGCTTTGAGTCAATCACAATACCAGCACCGGCCTGTACATACCCGTAACCATCCGTACTGAGCATTGTGCGAATCACAATATTTAATTCCATGTCCCCGTTATAGCCGATCCAGCCAATGGATCCTGTATAAATTCCCCGTCTCACCGGTTCGAGCTCTTCGATAATTTCCATTGTCCGAACTTTCGGCGCTCCCGTAATGGTACCGCCCGGGAAAACCGCATCAATTACGTCTGCATTCGTTTTACCGTCTGCCAGCTCCCCGCATACGTTAGATACAATGTGCATAACATGTGAATACTTTTCAATAACCATAAATTCATCGACATGCACCGATCCATAACGGGAAACCCGCCCCAGATCATTGCGCTCTAAATCAACAAGCATCACATGCTCAGCCCGTTCTTTTTCGTTGTTAATCAATTCAGCGGCCAGACGCTCATCCTCGGCATCATCTCTTCCACGTGATCGTGTTCCGGCAATGGGACGAGTTGACAGCTTTTGTCCGCTTTTTTTTACAAGCAGCTCAGGTGATCCGGATACTACTTGAAAGTCCGGTGTTTGAATGTAAGCCATATAGGGAGAAGGATTGAATGTACGGAGCGCCGTATACACAGCAAGCGGCGGCACCGTAAGCGGACGGGCCCGGCGAACAGACAAATTCACCTGAAATACGTCTCCCGCTGCAATATATTCACGAATCCGTTCAACCGCTTCTTTAAACTGATCCTCTGGAAAAGAAACATCCGTTTTATCGGTTCTATGCCCGTTTTTCCAATCGATCTGATCGGCTGGATCGAGCCATTTTCCAAACCAGTCATCCAGCCCTGCATCCGTTTGGGCAAGCTGCATCACAAAAAGCTCATTCGTTTGATGATCAAACGCTGCCCACTGGTCAAAAAACAGGAAGCATGTGTCTGGAAGGCCAATGTCATCTTGAGCGCAGTTCGGAAGCTCCTCGATAAACCGGACGTAATCGTAGCTGATCCAGCCAATCGCACCACCTTGAAAATCCGGCAACTCATCCTGCCTTGGCACTTTACGTTCATCAAGAAGCGAAACAAGCGTATGAACCGGGTTGCCAGCTATTCGCTGCACTTTTCCTCCTTTTTTTAACGTAAGTCCTTCTTTATCTGAAACCGCTACAGCAGAAGGCTTAATGCCGGCAAAGCTGTACCGGCCGCCCCGGCCGCTTTCAAGCAGCGCATGATAGGGTTCGTTATTCGAAAGTGCTGTATATTGGTAAAAAAATTGTTCATGTGTGTATGACGTTTTTCGGTAAAAAATGTTCACGTGGTGCCACCCTTCGCATATTGTTGCCCTTATCATAATACGGCGGCTCTCATTTTGAAAATGTTATTTTACCGCCACGAAACGGTTCACTTTGACCGGGTACTGGGAAGACACCAGCTCTGTCCAGCCGTTTAATACAGCTTCCTGCGCTGTCTGGGCAGACAGCTGCTGAAAGAGAATCGTGGAAAAGCCGGCTGCCTTTATTCTTTCCCAGTAACCAGCAAGCGATTCTGCATATGGATAATCTGACGATGCCGGAAGCGAACTTGATTCAGCAAAATCAGCAACAAACCGTCCACCTTCTTTGAGTGCTTCATATGCTTTAGCTGTCCACTGCGCACCATCTGCATAAGGGTGAATAGAAAGCGGTGCTGCGACTGTATCAAATTCACCTTGTTTCACCTGTGAAAAAGAAGCGGCTGGCAAAACAGATGCACCGGCATCTGAACATCTTGCTGTGAGTGTCTCGGAGCCGCCGATAATCATGACCCGTTCTCCCTGCTGGGGTTGGATAGTAGTGTACAAATTTCCTTGTTCAATCTTTAATAGCTTGTCTGTTTTATTTTTGACGGTCATGACCGACGCCTCCTTTTTAAAATAAAAAAACCTTTCTTCACGAAATAAGAAGAAAGGTTTTTCATTGAATCTTCTTATCTCTCAGCTTTCGCTGCAAGAATTAGCACCGTGCCTGCTATAGGTCGGTTGCCGGGTGTCATAGGGCTTGTCCCTCCACCTGCTCTTGATAAGATGTATATAGTTGTCCGTTTATTTGTTAAGGAGGATTATGCCATGTTTCATTTTCCCTGTCAACCATGTTACAATTTCTAAAAAGATAACGGAGATGAAAAGAATGAAAATTGCCTGTCTGCAAATGGATATCGTGTTTGGCGACCCGGAAGCAAATTACCGCCGGGCGGCAGACTTTTTAACAGAAGCAAGTGAGGCTGGCTGCGAGCTGGCTGTGCTGCCGGAGCTTTGGACAACCGGCTATGATTTAACACGGCTGGATGAAATTGCGGACCGCGGAGCCGAGCGGGCCAAGCAGTTTTTAACAGAGGCTGCTCAAAAATACGGCATGCACATTGTCGGCGGATCGGTAGCGAACGATACGGGCAGCGGCGTTAAAAATACAATGATCATTGTTGATAAGGATGGACGCCTCGTTCATGAATACAGCAAGCTGCATCTCTTCCGGCTGATGCAGGAAGAAAAATATTTAATCGACGGAGATGGAGATGGCCTGTTCGAGCTTGCCGGTGAAACGATGGCCGGCTTTATCTGCTACGATATTCGATTCCCGGAGTGGTTTCGCAAACAGGTTGTAAATGGCGCTCGCGTTTTGTTTGTTCCGGCGGAGTGGCCGCTTGCCCGTTTGGATCACTGGCGCACACTGCTTATGGCACGCGCCATTGAAAACCAGGCTTATGTAGTCGCCTGCAATCGTGCTGGTTCTGATCCTGCCAATCAATTTGCCGGTCATTCTATTATCATTGGTCCGTGGGGCGAAGTAATTGCCGAAGCAGGTGAAGCAGAAGAAATGCTGGTCGGTGAAGTGGATTTTGATGCGATCGATGAAATCCGCAGCCGTATCCCTGTTTTTGAAGATCGAAGAACGTCATTTTATTAAAAGCAAAAGCGCTGCCGATTTAAGCTGGCAGCGCTTTTTTATGTAACCGGCTGTATTCCCTGAACGTAAAAAACCCGCCCATTATGCATGGACGGTCTTGCTCTTTCATTTCCATTCGTACGGTGTTTCCTGGTAAACGTAGTAATTGAGCCAGTTTGAATACAACAAATGAGCATGAGAGCGCCATTTGTTCGGCGGCCGTTGAGCAGGGTTATTACCTGGAAAGTAGTTTTCCGGCATATCCACTTCCACGCCTTTCGCGCAGTCACGCTCGTACTCTTCTGCCAGTGTCGTTGCATCGTATTCAAGATGACCCGTTATCATAATATTCCGCGCATCTTTTGACATGACGAGCAGCGGACCTGCTTCTGGTGAAGAAGCAAGCAAAATCAGCTCATCGTTCGCTTCGATCGCTTCCTGGCTGACATCTGTGTAACGGGAAACCGGTGCCCAAAATTCATCGTCGAAGCCGCGCAGCAGTTTCACAGTCGGATCAGTGATCGTGTGCGCATATACACCAGAGCACTTTCTCGGCAGTTCAAACTTGCCAATGCCGTAATGGTGATAAAGCGCTGCCTGTGCCCCCCAGCAAATATGCAGGGTAGACGTGACATTTGTTTTTGCCCAGTTCATAATGTCCTGCAGCTCCGGCCAGTAGCTGACCGTTTCAAACTCCATTAATTCAATCGGGGCACCGGTAATAATTAAACCGTCATAACGGCGGCTTTTCGCTTCTTCAAGCGTAATGTAAAATTGCTCCAAATGGGACTTACTTACATTTTTCGATTCGTATGTGGCCGTATATAAAAATGAGACATTTACCTGAAGCGGTGTATTTCCAAGCAGACGCAAAAGATGTGCTTCTGTTTTTTCTTTTTCCGGCATCAGGTTCAGAATTAAAATATTAAGGGGACGAATATCCTGCATTCTGGCACGATCCGCGTCCATGACGAATATATTTTCTTTTTCCAGCACCTCGCGTGCTGGCAGCTGATGCGGTATATTAATCGGCATAATGTTCCTCCCTACAAGTCAGAATGGACAAGCAATCAATAAAAGCAGTACCCGAGTGGGTGTTCCCTGCTCTTGTTTCTCAAATCATTATAGACACCTTTTTCTGAAAAAAACAACCGCTTCAAATTATTATTTTCAAATAATAATCCAAAGCGGTTGTTCGATTATAACTTTAAGTTTTTCAAAGCGTCTGCCAGCGCCGTGTTAATCGGCTCATCCTGATTTTGTTTTTTCAGGTACTGATTCACATCGCGCTTATTTGCTGCACCCTTGCCACTGTTTTGTTTTCTTTTCTCAAACGCAGATAGTTTTTCCCGGTGGCCGCATTTGCAGACAAATAGGCGCCCCTCTCCTTCTCCACGCATTTCCATCTTTTTATGGCAGTTCGGGCAGCGGGCATTTGTTACACGGGCAATCTGCTTGCGATAGCCGCATTCGCGGTCCTGGCACACGTGCATTTTACCCTTTTTCCCATTTACTTCAAGCAGCAGCTTGCCGCATTCAGGACATTGCTTTCCGGTCACATTATCATGCTTGAATTTCGCATCGCTGTTTTTAATTTCATTTGTGACGCTTTTTGCATAAGTGCGGATTTCCGCCATAAACGTCTCAAATTTCAGCTTTCCTTTCGCGATTTTCTCAAGCTTTTGCTCCCAGTCCCCTGTCAGCGCCGGCGTCTGCAGGTCTTCAGGAACAAGATCAAGCAGCTGTTTTCCTTTAGAAGTAACACGAATATTTTGTCCTTGCTTTTCGATTAAGAACGTATTAAACAATTTATCGATCACATCCGCACGGGTCGCAACCGTTCCAAGTCCACCCGTTTCGGTTAAAGTTTTCTTCACGTCCTGGTCCACACTCATAAATTTTGCCGGATTTTCCATAGCGGACAGAAGGGTGCCTTCGTTAAAAAACGGCGGCGGCGTTGTTTCGCCTTCTGTTGGAATCAGCTTACTCACTGGAAGCTCCTGATTTTTTTCGACAACCGGTAGTGACGGCTCCGCGTCTTCATCCTGTCCATATACTTCCTTCCAGCCGGCAGATTTGACTACATTGCCTTTAACGGTAAATGTCTCTCCACCAATATTGGCTTCAATTATGGTCTGCTCGTATTCATACGGCGGGAGAAGAACAGCTAAAAAACGCTTGACGATCAAATCATAAATTTTCCGTTCCTTATCGCTTAGCTCATTCAGCATCGGCGGCTGCTCGGTTGGTACAATGGCATGGTGATCACTCACTTTTGCGTCGTTAATAACCGATTTTCCTGGCTGAATACCGCGGCGCAGTACTTTTGCCGCAAACGGTGTATAAGGGCGCACCTCTACCGCTTCTACCCGCTCTTTTAAAGTGGACACCATATCCTGCGGCAGGTAGCGTGAGTCTGTACGTGGATACGTGACAAGCTTATGGCGCTCATACAAATTTTGCATGGCATTCAGTGTTTCCTTTGCTGAGTAGCCAAACAGCTTATGTCCGTCACGCTGCAACTCTGTTAAATCATACAGCTCTGGTGCATATGATTTTTTTGCTGTTTTTTTCACATTCGTAATCACTGCCCTGGCACCTTCGATTGTCTCTATCCGCTCATCACGCTTTTCTTTTGAAAACGTCCGGCTGTTTCCTTTTACATCCTGCCACGTCAGTTTCATACCGCCTGCTGATGCTTGAATGCCATAGTAGCTCTTCGGCTGGAAATTCTTGATCTCCTCTTCCCGTTTGGCAATAATGGCAAGCGTTGGTGTCTGCACCCGTCCGCATGAAAGCTGCGCATTGTACTTTGTTGTCAAAGCTCGTGTCGCGTTGATCCCAACAAGCCAGTCGGCTTCAGCCCGGGCGACGGCAGATCGATACAGGTTTTCGTATTCACGGCCATCGCGAAGTTTTTGAAACCCTTCCTTGATCGCTTTATCCGTCACTGATGAAATCCATAAGCGTTTCACTGGCTTTTTCGCATGTGCTTTATCGATAATCCAGCGCGCAACCAGCTCTCCTTCGCGCCCTGCGTCGGTCGCAATGACGATAGTGGAGACATCTTTTCGTACAAGCTGTGCTTTGACTGCATGAAACTGCTTGCTCGTCTGACGGATGACCACCGTTTTCAAGTTATTTGGCATAAGCGGCAGATCCGCTATATTCCATGTTTTGTATTGATCACCGTAGCTCTCAGGGTCTGCATGCGTCACAAGATGGCCAAGTGCCCACGTGACAATATATTGATTTCCTTCCAAAAATCCGTTCCCTTTTTTGCTGCATCCTAGAACGCGGGCAATATCACGGGCAACGGATGGTTTTTCTGCGAGTACAACAGTTTTGCTCATATAACCATCCTTCCTATTGGTGCACTGCTTCTATTATATCACACGACTAAAAGTTATTTTAAAATAGCAACCAGAAAAAGGACAAGGGTTAGCGCATATATGTGAAAGGGAATAGAACGAAAAAAGGAGGCGGTTTTGTGCGAATTTTTTGGCTTAATTTAATTGGTTTTCTTGTCGTTGTCGCTGTGAACAGCCTGGCAAATGCTCTCCCTCTTAACGGCCAGACGACAGGTGACATCTCCGACAAAATAACCGTCCTTTTTACACCGGCAGGTTACGTTTTTTCCATCTGGGGACTGATTTATTTACTGCTTCTTGTCTGGCTGCTTCGAGGCTACAAACCATCCCACATTGACCGGAAAGTTCATGTGCCATTCCTATTGAGCTGCATTTTTAATGCCACATGGATTTTTCTCTGGCACTATGAATTTTTCGCACTCAGTACAATGGTGATCCTTACTCTGCTCGTGTCACTTATCATCATTTACACACGTGTGGAAAGGGAACGCTTTTCATTCTGGGATCGATTTCCGTTTTCTATTTATCTCGGCTGGGTCAGCGTGGCTGTAATGGCCAATATCAGCTATACCTTAACCTATTATGAATGGAATGGCTTTGGTCTTTCGGCTGTTGTCTGGACGTTTATACTGCTCATAGCAGCTTCAGTGCTGGCTGTTACATTCCGCTTTTCATACAGGGACCGCGTGTATCCGCTTGTATTTGTGTGGGCCCTTGCTGGTATTGCTGTCCGGAATTGGACAGCTGAACCTTTCATTGCTTATACAGCAGTCGCAGCAGCTTTGTTTGTTTTTCTCTCTGCTCTCTTCTCCCGCAAAAAAATAGTATACTAAAAGAAAAAGAAGAGGGGGACCATACATGTTTGCACAAAAAAAGGGCGATATTCCTTATTTACTTGGCCTCATTTTTTTCTTTGCTGCCATTATTTATTTTTTTGCCTCCAATTGGCCCGGGCTTGAGCGTCCAGTAAAAATCGGTTTAAGTGTATCCATTCTGCTTCTATGTGCGCTGCTGGCTCTTATCTACCGAAAAAGCCGTACTTTTGCTTATCTTAGCAACTGGTGGCTGCTGCTGTCGGTTGTTGCTTTTGGAGTTGCCGTGGCTCTTATAGGCCAAATGTACAACTCACATGCGGATTCATATATCCTGTTTTTAGTCACGCTTATTCCTGCTGTGCTGCTGGCCGCTTTTACACGATATCGGCCGCTGTACTGGCTGGTATTTTTATTATTTGAGCTTACCTTCTGGCTGAAGCTGTATCCGACCGGTGTCTTTATTACCTATACGGATGGCGAGCAGTTGCTTATTTATGTAGGGGCCATTCTTTTGCACGGAGTGATTTACGTTTTCTGGCGCAGACTCCAGGAAGAAAAGCTTTCGTTTATTTCTCTGGCCATCATGCAGGGGTGTGCTGTTTATTTGCTCGATACGCATATGCTTTATGATGTGCTTGCCGGCAATATGGATTACCGGGCCGTTTTTCTGCTGCTTCATGCTGCATATATTGTATTCATCGTTTTGTTTTGGAGAGCATTTATCGGCTCACAAAAAAGCCATCCATTTGAATTAGGCGCTCATCTTTTGTTTTTCGGGTTGTATGCGGTTCCAAATGTGTTTTATATGACCTACCAGCTGCTTGGTGAATTTATTTTTTACACAGGTTTTCCGATGCTGCTTTTACTTTTTGCATTTAGCATTATCGGCCTTCGCAAAATTGCCGCTTCAGGCAGCTCACACGATCAAAAATGGAGACGGTATACCGTTACGTTTTTTACGGGAGCTCTGGCGTTAATCGGTACGCTCATTGCCGTTTTTTCTCTTAGCTCTTTCGTCGGTATGATTTTTGGGTTCAGCGGAAATTTCTCACTTAGCTTTATCATGTTAGCCATTGTTTGCACCGCTACAGGTTTAGCCATCAAGAAAGAATCATGGCAGGTTGTCCGCCTCACACTGCAAATTACCGGCCTTATTTTCTCATTTTCTTATCTGGCAGTTGAATGGGAGGTTATCTGGACTGCATTTTTCCTTGCCGTTCCGCTCGTTCTCCTGACTGTTCTGCTGTTTAAACGAAAGGAATCAATCCTCTATTATATAGCGGCCAATGCTGCACTTCTATATGGTATTTTGCGCCTGCTTGCTGAAAATGATGTTTCCCTTTCTGTCAGCACATGGGTTTTATTCTCAGCTGCTGTAGGAAATGCAGTTGTCTTTCTTTCTCTTAAAGAATGGCCTGTCGGCTTAGCTGGTTTTTGGTTGTCACTCGTCTTTATGCTTTATTCACTCACTGAAGAAGGATGGGATTCTCTTTTTCTTCATGCAGCGTTTCTGTTGTATATTTTCTGGCACCTATTCAAGCCTGCTTTGGAAACAAGACTGTACAACTGGCCAGTGTGGGCAGCGTTCGTCGGCTTTTTTATATGGAAATACTACGAATACGCCTGGCTGCTCCTGCATAAATCACTATCGTTTTTACTAATAAGCCTGCTTTTCTTCGCTCTCTGGTTTCTTTGGGGAAGAAATCATACCACCCCTGTTGTTGCAAAAAAATGGAGTACGGGTTTGTTCGCAGTTGTGCTTGTTTTGCAAACTGGCTTTGTGATCATAACTGCCTGGCAGAAAGAACAGCTTCTTCAAAACGGAGAAATGGTCGCATTGGAACTTGCACCGGTTGATCCTCGCTCGCTTATTCAAGGAGACTACGTTCAGCTTGGCTATGCAATAGGAACAGCTTATAACGATCAGTTTTTCAATAGCTCTGCTGCGCCGCCGGAAGGAAGGATTCATGTTTCTCTGGAACCATCAGCTGACTCTATTTCTTATGATGGAAAACAAATTCCTGTTTTTAAAGCAGGTGAATTTACGCACCAGAAACCAAACGGCCTGTTTATAAAAGGATCGGGCGAGTATGGAACATTGACGCTCGGCATTGAGCATTTCTTTATCCCTGAAAACACGGGTACGCAGTGGGAACAAAAAACCCATGCTATTGTCCGCGTCGCCAAAAACGGAGATGCACTTTTAGAGACACTTCGCTAAAAACAGCCCAGCAGGCATGCTGGGCTGTTTAGTGTGTAGACAGAGTCTTTCTCTTTCAAAAAAAGAGCCGATAAGAGAAGCCTGCCGGACTTCGCATTCCACGGGCAGTGCGGGAGCTTTCTCGGCTTACGCCTGCGGGATCTCCCGACTCACTGTACGTCCCCGTCCGGCCGGCTTCTCTAAGTGGTGTTGAAGACCCATCAGCCAGTGACTGGATAGATATGTTTCTTTTTTAAAAAAAGAAACAATACGACCTTTTTAGCTCTATACACCCTTGGTGCAAGCCACTTGGAGGCGGGAGGGCAGCGCAGACTCCTATGGGACAAGCGCGCAGATGAGACCGGTGGAGCCGTCAGGCGAAATCGGGCTCAGCGCCTGAACCATGGAAAGCGGAGCTGCCCGGACGCCGCCGATCTATCCCATTCATGTACACGGTTATCAATTATTTGTCTACGGTCTGAACAGCCCAGCAATTATACTGGGCTGTTTTTGTCATGAGCCAATATGAAACCAGGCGATAAAAAGATTCAGCAGCTAAGCGAATCTACGGCAAAAATCAATCAAATTGCCGGAACAATTGCGGGAATTGCTGCTCAAACAAACCTGCTGGCCTTGAATGCTTCGATCGAAGCGGCACGGGCAGGTGAGCATGGAAAAGGATTTGCCGTTGTCGGCGAGGAAGTCTGCAAGCTGGCCGAACAGTCCAATGAAGAAGTGCTCCAGGTTGAAAAGCTGGTCCAGGATATTATCGGGCATACGGATCATGTAGTAAACGCGATGAGTGAAAATACAGGTTTTGTTGAAGCCGGAAACCAGATGGTCCATTTTACTGCCCGGGCGCTGACAGACTCGCAGCCGTTCCCCAAGCGATGGCTGAAATCGGCGAGGTATCCCGCTTGACCAATGAAGAAGCGGTTCATTCCGCGGGCGTGGTTCAGTTGATCAGCCGGCTGGCTGCTTCTGTACGGGATATTGAAGACCGAACGGCAGACATATCAGCAGCCGCCCAGCAAACCTTTTCCGCCATTGAATCGGTAGCCGATCGCTCTGTTCAAACAAGCTTGATGGCCAGTAAACTCAATAGCATTGTTGCCCAGTTTCGCCTTTTAAAAAAAGAGTCTGCGAAAAATCGCAGACTCTTTTTTTATTCAGCCGATGCAGCTTCAGTTTCCATTGGCTTGGCTCTTTTTACTTCGATTGCATGAATATGATGACCGTCCGCATCGCGGATAATGAATTCGTAGCCATCCTGCTTAATGGAATCGCCAAGCTTTACGTCAATATTTTCTGTTAGTGCCCAGCCGCCCAGCGTATCCACTTCTTCATCTGAAAGATCGGTGCCTAACAGGTCATTTACTTCCGAAATAAGCAGACGGGCATTTAATAAATAATGCTTTTCTCCAAGCTTTTGAACGTCTGGTTTTTCATCGGTATCAAACTCATCCCGGATTTCCCCGACAATTTCTTCTAAAATATCTTCAACCGTAACCAGTCCTGACGTGCCGCCGTACTCATCCATCAGCACAGCCATGTGGATACGCTCTTTTTGCATTTTCAACAGCAAGTCATGAATGGGAATGGTCTCAATAACACGAATCACTGGCTTGACAAATTCTTCAAGCGGCCGGCTCCGATCACTGTTGCGGTTCAAATAATAAGAAAGCAGTTCCTTCATATTAACCATGCCGAGAATATTGTCTTTATCCCCATCATCCACCGGATAGCGTGTATACTTTTCCAGTTCAATAATGGATGTGATTTCATTCCACGTTAAATCCTTCGAAAGGGTAACCATATCGGTGCGCGGAACCATAATTTCTTTTGCAACGCGCTCATCAAATTCAAAAATACGGTCCACATATTTGTACTCCGACTGGTTAATTTCTCCACTTTTAAAGCTTTCCGATAAAATAATTCGCAGCTCTTCCTCTGAATGTGCCATTTCATGCTCGGATGCCGGCTTTAGTCCGAAAATACCGACAAGTCCGCGCGCAGAACCATTTAGCGCTTTAATAAACGGATACATCAATTTATCAAAAATAATAATAAGCGGCGAAAATGTTAATGTTACCAGTTCTGCTTTTTGAATCGCAACCGTTTTTGGCGCAAGCTCCCCTACTACTACGTGCAAAAATGTGACCACTGAAAACGCAATAATAAACGATAAGACACTTGCCGCCGATGCACCGACTTCAAAGTGTTCGAATAGCGGATGCAAGATGGCTTCTACTGTTGGTTCACCGAGCCATCCAAGCCCCAGCGCCGTAATAGTAATGCCGAGCTGGCAGGCAGATAAATATTCATCCAGGTTCCCCGTGACCTTTTGTGCAGCAATGGCCCGTTTGTTTCCTTCTTCGACGAGCTGATTGATGCGTGACTGGCGCACACGAATAATGGCAAATTCAGTTGCTACAAAAAAGCCAGTTAACACAATGAGCAGCGCGAACGCTAATAATTTAATCGCAATTTCTCCGTCTATCAAAATGCGGGAAGAGCAGTCCTGCCACCCTTCCCTCTCACCTCCCGAGGCAAAAAATAATTTTTTCTATCACCGTATTTTCTTTCATCATACCAAATAGCAAAGGGTTTCTTATAATAATTCGTCTTCCTTTTTCACAATTTGCATACCTTCAAGCGCAATCGCATAATGAATCGCATGCTTTAAGGTCGCAAAGCACTTTAAATCGTTTAAATAAATACCTTTCGATGCCATTTCCATCCCCAGCTCCGGTGAAATACCGGCCACAATCGGCACCGCGCCAATCAGCTGAACGGATTGCGTAACTTTTTCGAGCGTGCTTAAAATTAAATTATCCATCGCTCTAATACCCGTTACGTCTAAAATCAACATGCCTGCTTTGTGTTCAACGATAGCCTGAAGCGCTTTTTCGGTAAAATCATCAGACCGCTCCTGGTCAAAGCGGCCCATAACTGGTGTGACTAAAATACCATCAAGAACCGGAATGACCGGTGATGAAAGCTCACGGATCAGCTTGCGCAGCTCAATCGTCCGGTTTTCCACCATCGCTTCAAGCTGAGTGATCACCTGCTGCTCCTGCGTTTGAATATGTTCGCGAACATTTTCAGATGGTGTTTTTGGAGACGGAAACAATTCAATTTCCTTATATGAACTTTCATCTATTGATGTATACTCGTTTATTTTATACCAAACGGTTTCACCTAGCAGTCCGCTGAACACACCGGCCCAATGGCCTCCCAGGAATGTGCCCGGACTTTCTTTCCCCTGTGCCTGCACAACTTTGCTTTCCCAATCATTGCGAATCGACAAAACAGCACGGCGTTCTGTTAAGCAGAGCCGCTTGAATGCTGTCGCTCCCCAGCCGGCTGCTGCATAAAGATTCGGCAGCAGCTCCAGTGCTTCTTCCACACTCCAATTTTCTTTATAAAAATTGCTGACAATTTTTCCTGTCCGGTATCCTGCGGTTTCCATGACAACCCGGGCGGATTCTGCACCTGTTACTTCCTCAATCGTATCAATGAACGTTTTGAGCGCTGTTTTTGTCCAAAAAAGGACTACATCTGCTCCCTCAAACTGGAATAACCCCTCTGCCCGGTCCCAGCGAAGGCTCGTTCCGTTGATGTCGATTTGCTGTTTTTCCTGCATCCGTCATCCCTCCCGCATTTTCTCATACAGTCATTTTACAATGAGTATCCGCTGTTTAACAGTTTTCTCCCGATTTTTTCGGAAAATGATATAATGATCAAAAAAGAACAAGGAGTTTATATAGATGAGTATTTTATCAGTAAGCCGCCTGAGCCATGGCTTTGGCGACCGTGCTATTTTCAATGATGTGTCATTCCGCCTGCTTAAAGGAGAACATATTGGCCTGATCGGAGCAAACGGCGAAGGAAAATCGACCTTTATGAATATTATTACCGGACAATTGCAGCCGGATGAGGGAAAAGTAGAATGGGCTAAAAATGTCCGTGTCGGCTATCTTGACCAGCATGCTGTGCTCAAACAGGGCATGACGATTCGCGATGTACTTCGCACGGCATTTCAATATTTATTTGATATCGAAACAAAAATGAATGAGCTGTTTGGCCAAATGGCCGATGTTACACCGGAAGAGCTTGAGAAGCTGCTTGAAGAAACCGGAACGATGCAGGATTTGCTGACGAACAATGACTTTTATGTGATTGATGCAAAAATTGAAGAAACGGCGCGCGGCCTTGGTTTAGACGACATCGGCCTTGAGCGTGATGTACATGATTTGAGCGGCGGACAGCGGACAAAAGTTCTTCTGGCTAAATTACTGCTCGAAAAGCCGGAAATTCTACTGCTGGATGAGCCGACCAACTACCTTGATGAACAGCATATCGAATGGCTGAAGCGCTACCTTCAGGAATATGAAAATGCATTTGTACTTATTTCGCATGATATTCCATTTTTAAACAGCGTCGTCAACTTGATTTACCATATGGAAAATCAAGAGTTGAACCGCTATGCCGGCACGTACGATGAATTTATGAAAGTATATGAAATGAAAAAACAGCAGCTTGAAGCGGCTTACAAAAAACAGCAGCAGGAAATCGCTGGTTTGAAGGATTTCGTAGCTCGCAATAAAGCGCGTGTATCCACACGAAATATGGCGATGTCACGCCAGAAAAAGCTCGATAAAATGGATGTGATCGAGCTTGCGGCAGAACGTCCAAAACCGGAATTCCGCTTTAAAGAAGGCCGGACACCAAGCAAGCTGATTTTTGAAGCACGCGATCTTGTCATTGGATACGATGAGCCGTTGTCACGCCCTTTAAACTTACGCATGGAGCGCGGGCAGAAAATAGCATTAACCGGTGCAAACGGAATTGGAAAAACGACACTGCTAAAAAGTCTGCTTGGCGAAATCAAGCCGGTTTCCGGTACAGTTGAGCGCGGCGAAAACTTGCTGATCGGCTACTTCCAGCAGGAAATAAAAACAGATACCGGCAATACGTGCATCGAAGAGCTTTGGACAGAATTCCCGTCGTTCACCCAATACGAAATTCGGGCAGCTCTGGCGAAATGCGGCCTGACAACCAAACATATCGAAAGCAAAGTTTCGGTACTGAGCGGCGGTGAAAAAGCGAAAGTTCGCTTATGTAAACTGATTAATCAGGAATCCAATATTCTTGTACTCGATGAGCCAACCAACCACCTGGACGTGGATGCAAAAGATGAATTAAAACGGGCATTAAAAGATTACAAAGGAAGCGTTCTGCTGATTTCTCACGAGCCTGAATTTTACCGTGATGTAGTTACAGACATTTGGAACGGTGAATCGTGGACGACTAAAGTCTTTTAACAAACAGGTCTTTTCTATCATTTTCCATTCTCCTGACAATATTCGACACATTTCGATTTTTCTTTTCGCTACACTAAAGGAAAATGTGATAAGGAGGATAACTTGTGAAGAGGACTGGATTACTCCCTTTTGTTTTTGCTGCTTTTTTGGCCGGCTGCGGCTCACAGGAGACGGAAACAAAAGAAGCCGCAGAGTCAGCGGCAGAACAAGCTGCAGTAACAGAAGAAACAACTTTTTCTTATCCGGATACACTTGAAAAAGCAGTAGCCAAGCAAGGAAAATGGTGGGAAAAAATTGAAGATGATGAACTGACAGAGCAAGATAAACAAGATATCGTACAGCAAATCGGAGAAATTGATAAAGCGGAAACGAGTGAAGAATCCCGGCAGGCGGCGGTGAGCAAGCTGCTCTTTGATACCTTTCACCCTGAACTTCCAGCGATCAATGAATTTACTCCGCAGGAAAAAATCTCTTTGGAGGAGCTGGATACCGGTTCTAACATCAAGTTAAACGGCCGTGAAGTAAAAGAACATGTAAATGTCGCTTTGATCCTTGACGCCTCCGGTTCTATGAAAGCAGAAATCGACGGAAAAAGCCGAATGGACATTGCGAAGGAAGCGATTTCTGAATTTGCAGCTAACCTGCCGGAGAGCACAAGCGTATCTCTTTCTATTTACGGACATAAGGGAACAAGTGCCGATTCCGATAAAGGTCTTTCGTGCAGTGCTATTGAGGAAGTATATCCGCTCGGCACTTACAACCAAAGCTCATTTACCCAGGCGGTAGAATCTGTGCAGGCAAGCGGCTGGACTCCTATCTCAGCGGCTCTTGCCAAGGCAGGTGATTCCTTAAAGGCGGCATCAGCCGGTCAAGAGGCGACAAATGTTATTTATATTGTCTCAGACGGTAAAGAAACCTGTGACGGCAACCCGGCGGAAACGGCAAAAGGGCTGGCTGCCTCTGATATTGAACCCATTATTAACGTTATTGGCTTCTCAATTGAAGACGCCGATCAGGCCGCTTTAAAAGCCATTGCAGACGCGGCAGATGGAGAATTTATTGAAGCGGATGACGAGCAGGAACTCAAAGCAGAGTTTCAAAAATCAAATGATGCGATGGTGGAATGGATCTACTGGCGCAATTCCCATACGGTAGACGCGATCTACCAGAAAAACAATGATACCACTGATTTAATTAACCTGAAAAATAAATTTACCAACCGGATGATTAGTTTTAAAAACACATCTGTGAACACACTTATCGAAGCAAATAATGAGTACAGCCTGGACCCTGACGTATATGATGGAGTCCGTAAAGACCTGGAAGACTATTACGAATTAGTAAGAAGCATGGCTGAAGAAGATTATGAGAAAAAACGCGAGCAGATAGAAAATGATTACGAATCGGTTCGCAAAGAAATCGACACACAATATGAAGAAAACACGGGAGAAAAATAAGTGGTTAAACGGTATGCACTTTCATGGAGCGGCGGCAAAGACTGTATGATGGTCCTTCATACGTTAAAAAAGCAGCAGGTCGATATTGCCTGCCTGATTACAACAGTACCGATTGAAACCGGCCGCACATTCGGACACGACGAAAAAACGGAACTGATTGAAGCACAAAGTAAAATGCTCGGTCTTCCGGTTCATTTTATCCGGTGCCGCTACGACCATTACACGGAAGACTTTATACATGATTTGAACACCTTGAAAGAATTCTTTCAATTAGACGGCATTGCATATGGGGATATTTACACGGATGCTCACTTTGAATGGGGAGAAAACACAGCGGCTTCCGCAGGACTTTCCGCCCTTTTCCCCCTTCGTGCGGAGCCGGAACAAGCTTTCCGCATGCTTGAAGAATTTCTTGATACACAATATAAAGCCGTAATCATCCGTACTCGTAAAGGCGTGATCAGCCAGGAATTCCTCGGCCGGACACTCGATGCCTCTTTTGCGGCGGATATCGCGCAGACAGATTGCTGTCCAATGGGCGAGAATGGCGAGTTTCATACATTTGTTTACGATGGACCGCTGTTTCAAAATCCGATTCCGATTCGGATAGGAGATATTGTAGAATCAGATCTTTCCTGCCGCCTGGAATTATTTATATAAGAAAAAGGGAAACAGCCGCGGCTGTTTCCCTTTTTCTATTTACATTTAGATTTTATTTGATGAAGCATGGACTAAAAAAGAATAGTCCGGCCATCCGGCTTATTTTCGGGATGGAAATGCTTTTCCTTTGAAAAATTCGTATTTTTCGAGCTCTACACCCATCTGGCGTGCCATTTTTTTCAGTTCTTTTTCTTGAAACTCACTCGTGATCAGTGTAATAATCGTGCCGTCTTCCCCGGCGCGCCCCGTACGTCCTGAACGGTGTGTATACTCACGCACGTTATGCGGCGCTTCAAAATGAAGCACGTGAGTCAGTCCCTTCACATCAAGTCCGCGTGCGGCAACATCTGTAGCAAACAGAAGCGGTGCTTTGCCGCTTCGAAAATCCCGGATTGCTTTTACTCGCTCCTCTTTGCGTAACTCGCTGTGCAGCACACCATTTTTAAGCCCTTTATATGCAAGCTTCTCTGACATAACATTTACATCTGTTATATCTTTTACAAAAGCAAGCATCCGCTCCGGTTCAAATACGCGCATGACCTTCTCGATCATCTGCTGCTTCTCTTTCCATGCGCAGGTAAAATACAGATGGCGGACCGTTCCTTCTTGAGGCAGGCTGCTTTTTTTTACGTGAATCGTTTCTGGATCATTCATCAGCTCTTTTGCTTTCTGTTCCGCCGCAGCGGGCAGTGTAGCCGAGAACAGGGCGAGCTGGCGATCCTTTTGGGTTGCTTTAATAATGGATTGAACCGGCTCAAAAAGGGCAGTTGTAAATAATTCATCCCCTTCATCCAGTACAATCAATTTTACTTCATGCATTTTCAGCTTTTTCATTTGAATGAGTTCTAAAAGCCGTCCCGGTGTTCCACAAATAATATGAGGCGGCTTTTTTAATCGGTCCGTCTGACGTTTAATATTGGCACCGCCAATCATGCCGGCGGATGTAATAACACCGCCTCCGAATGTACGGATCTCTTCTTGTATCTGCATAATCAGCTCACGTGACGATGCCATAACAAGAGCCTGGACTTGATTGCGCTTCGGATCGATTTTTTCCAGCATCGGTAAAACATAAGCCAGTGTTTTTCCGGTTCCAGTTGGTGATTCAGCAATCACATCTCGTCCATCGAGTAAAAGCGGGATCGCTTCTTCCTGAACCGGCATAGCCTGCTTGAAGCCGGCTTTCTCCCAGGATTCCTGTAAAAATGGCTGCAGTGATGATAAAAAAGCGGGTTTTGTTGACATAAAAGCTCCTTCAATGTTTTTTTGTTTATTATCCATTTTTTTCTCATGTTTAACAATGACAAAATAAGGTTACAGTACAAAAAACGATTTTTTAGGAGATGAAGCAAATGGATAAAAAGCTTGATCAAGGTAAAATGGACAATCCAGAGCAAATCGATACTGAAAAAGAAAGCCTGTACGATAAATTTGAAGAAGAGCAAAATGTAGATGCCATCCCGCTGGAAGATTTGAAAATGGAACAGCGCGAAGAAAAGGACAAGCATAAAACAAAGGACTCTTCTTCAAGCGAAGAAAAATATCCGGATTAAAAGCAGCGGCTGCCTGGCCGCTGCTTTTTATCTGGAAACGTATGGATTCCCCCCCACCCAAAAACGCCATGGATAATCCTTTGCTTCTCCGCTGTTTGGAATGCCGATTCTTGGACCGACGGCGATTTTTTCCGGTGTAAAGCCATGAGCAATAAACAGGGGCGGTTCATCAAAGCGACGCCCATAATCGATCATATGAATGCCAAGTGCTTTTGTGAGCTTGCCGGGACCGCTCGTTAAATTTTTCATCGGCATTTCTCCCCGCCGCTCCATCATTAAATCGATCCCATCATACGGTTCCACTGCCCGGATCAATACAGCTTCCGGTGTGCCTTCTTCGCCGCTCACCACATTGACCAGACAATGTGTATGCATCAAATATGTATACACGCGCCCGGGCTCCGCGAACATGACTTCTGTGCGCTTTGTTCTTCTATTGTTATAGCTGTGCGCTGCACGGTCTAATGGCCCCCGGTATGCTTCCGTTTCCACGATAAAACCCGAGGCTGTGCCTTCTTCTGTTTCCTTCACCAGCAGGCAGCCGAGTAAATCGCGGGCCAGAGACAGCGTCGGTGCATGAAAAAACGCGTCACTAACCGGCTTATAGCTGTTCAAACCGTTTTGTAATGTTTTGCCGGTCTGCTTCATTTAAGATATCCTCCTCTACTTTTGCCCGGACATAGCTGCCGAAATCGCGCACCTTTTCTTGAATGGCCGGGGTATTGTTATCCGAAATCATCTCTAATGCTTCAAATACAGCTAAAAGAACAGACACACGATCTCGCCCTGAATAACAAATTTCGTAAAACGTTTCATATAAAATCTTTTCAAACGGACGTCGAGGGATGATGACTCTGTCTTCAAAAACAGTATACTTTCCATCAAGCCGGCTTGCTTCATCAAGCGCCAGCCCAATATGGCGAATGCCGTCAATGGCTGTATTCGGATCGTTCGCTCCCGGAGCCAGGGCCCGCAGCGTAATTTCAGCGAGCTTTTGAACAGCAAACTCCACATCCTGTACCGGCGTTCGCTCTTCGCCGACTTTTACGTAATCGCGCACATCCTGATGAAACGAACGAGAGCGGTACAGCTTAACGAGAGGCGTTTTTTTTGTTACAAAAGCCCCGATCGGTTCCAGAAATTGGATTACACAATCGTATTTTTTTGCCGTCTCTAAAAGCTTTTCCCATTCATACAATTGAATGTAGCCTTTTTTACCGGAGACCAGCACTTCCGGTTCTCCCTCTGGCACAGGAGGATGCTCATCCACCCGCCTTCCTGCAACTTCCACTTTTTCAATGGTTTCCACTGCATCATCTGCCAGGCGGTCAATTAATTTGGTTACTTGAATAGAATCAGCCACGTGCTGCAGGAAATGAGCAAAAAAACCAAGACAAACAAGCGCAATAAATACTCCTACTGCCGCGGAAATAACCGGGTCATCTTCATTTACTTCGCGGATAAACAACAGAGAAAACATGGAGTAAACAAACCCGCCCATAAATACACCGAGCACCCGAAGCGTGACTTTATCATGAATAAAGTTTTGTAAAATACGCGGTGAAAATTGTCCTGAATAAGTGGTTAATACAACCATCAGTGTAGAAAAAGTAATCGAGGTCATCGTCAAAAGAGAGCCTGCAATAGAGCCGAGAATGGTCTCAGACAAAGAAGTGCTGGTTAAAAGCCGGTCCGGCACCCACCTTTTAAGCTCTACGTAATGTGAAATATCCATCCAAACCACTAAACTGGCCAAAAGAAGAGCGCCGATGCTGTATATTCCGGGGACAATCCAGATGTGCCTTGATAAATTTAATCTTGTCCGGTCTTTGATCATAAAACCACCTCTTCCTTCTTTTTTCCGTTTTCACTGTTTTTCAAAACATTTTCTGTTACTTTTCCGCATATTCAGGGTACAGTAAAAGAAAGCTCGAATTTCAGGAGGTTATGTTTATGGAATGGATTGGCTGGATCAGCCTTGCTATTTTTGTGGCTGCACTTATTTATCTGGCCGTTTCAGCGGTCAAAGCGTTTAAATCGATCAAACCAAAAGTGGATCATTTAAAAGCTGCGCAGCAGCGTATTCAAACCGAAACGGATAAGATCAAAGGCGAAACGGATGAATTGAAGGTTCATCAGGAACACATTATGGCAGATGTGGATCATGCAAAACAGGCGGTTACATTAACTGTAAATGAAGCAAAACAAATTCCGCAAAACGCGAAATTTTTTGCCAAAACAGCGGTGGATCCAATAAAAAATAAAAAAACTGCCAAAGCATAGTGTAATAGGAATGAAAGGCTTTTCGGACCAGTGCCGGAGGGCCTGTTTTTTTTTACATTTTTGTTTAGTCCGTTATAATGGTTACCGTTACGCAAAATGAAGAAAGGATGTTTCAATGAATTTTTGGTTGTTGTTTTCAATTGGTATTTATATGGCTGTTATGCTGCTGATCGGATGGTTAGCGTATCGAAAAACGTCTAACTTAACCGACTACATGCTTGGCGGCCGTGGGTTAGGTCCTGCTGTTACGGCACTTTCTGCCGGCGCATCCGATATGAGCAGCTGGCTTCTTATGGGCCTGCCAGGTGCGATGTACATGTCAGGGATCAGTTCTTCCTGGATTGTTTTTGGATTAACGTTTGGCGCCTGGGCAAACTGGCTTTATGTAGCACCGCGGCTTCGCGTTTATACGGAAGTAGCGAACGATTCCATTACCATTCCTGGTTATTTGGAGAATCGCTTCGATGACCGTTCAAAAATGCTGCGTCTTGTTTCCGGGATTGTCATTTTAGTGTTTTTTACGTTTTATGTATCTTCCGGTATGGTCTCCGGCGGCGTATTGTTTGATACAACGTTTGGACTTGATTACCATGTCGGACTCGTTCTTGTAACGGTCATTGTTGTCGCATATACACTGTTCGGCGGCTTTCTCGCAGTTAGCTGGACAGATTTTGTACAGGGAATTATTATGGTTTTGGCACTTCTTCTTGTACCAATTGTCACGCTGATTGAAATGGGCGGACTTGGCACAGCCGTGTCAGAAGTACGCTCCATTGATCCAAAAATGCTGGATGTATTTCAGGGACAAAGTGCGCTGGGTATTGTTTCATTGATTGCATGGGGACTCGGCTACTTCGGACAGCCGCACATCATCGTCCGTTTCATGGCGATCACGTCCAAAAAAGATGTGAAAACAGCGCGCCGGATCGGCATGAGCTGGATGATTTTCTCTATCGTTGGAGCAATGCTTACTGGTTTCCTTGGAATCGCTTATTACTCAATGAATGGTCTTACGATTGAAGATCCGGAAACCATTTTCATTAAACTGGGTGAAATTTTATTCCACCCAGTGATTACAGGCTTTATCCTGTCAGCTATTTTAGCGGCTGTTATGAGCACCATTTCTTCACAGCTTCTTGTTACATCAAGTTCGCTTGTGGAAGACTTGTACAAAACATTTTTCCGCCGCAATGCCTCTGATAAAGAGCTTGTTTTTCTCGGCCGTGCAGCTGTGCTGGCTGTTTCGGTTATCGCGCTTGCGCTTGGCTGGGAGAAAAATGATACGATTTTGGGACTTGTCAGCTATGCGTGGGCCGGATTCGGTGCTGCATTTGGGCCGGCGATTCTGCTCAGCTTGTACTGGAAACGAATGACAAAATGGGGTGCCCTTATCGGGATGCTTGCAGGTTCAGTTACGGTGATTGTCTGGTCAGAAGTACCGGTGCTTGCGAATTTTCTTTACGAATTAATTCCAGGATTCCTCATCTCTTTAGCAGCGATTGTCATCGTCAGTCTGCTGACAAAAACAGAGGGCAAAACGGAGGAACGATTCGACCAATTTACCGCGAAAATGAAAGAATAAGGGCCAGCCCTTTCTTTCGTGCGGTCAGTGAAATATAATAGGCATACATGACCTTAACAGAGAAAGGCTGGATTCACTTGGAACAATCATCTAATTTTATTCGCACGATCATTAAACAGGACCTGGAGTCAGGCAAACGGGATCACGTGATTACCCGTTTCCCGCCTGAGCCGAACGGCTATCTGCATATCGGACACGCGAAATCAATTGTCATCAATTTTGGGCTGGCTGACGATTTTGGCGGTAAAACAAATTTGCGCTTCGACGACACAAACCCATTAAAAGAGGATCAGGAATACGTAGATTCAATTAAAGAGGACGTAGCCTGGCTTGGCTACGAGTGGGATGAACTCCGCTATGCGTCCGATTATTTTGACGAAATGTATGAACGTGCTGTGCTTCTCATTAAGAAAGGGCTGGCTTACGTAGACGATTTGTCTGCTGAGGAGATTCGAGAATATCGCGGTACTCTCACAGAGCCAGGAAAAGAAAGTCCATACCGCAGCCGGACTGTAGAAGAAAATCTGGATCTGTTTGAACAGATGAAAAAAGGCGAATTCGAAGACGGAGCCAAAGTGCTTCGGGCCAAAATTGATATGGCATCGCCAAACGTAAATTTACGTGATCCTGTTTTATACCGCGTTTCTCATGCGTCCCATCACAATACGGGCGATGCATGGTGCATTTATCCGATGTATGATTTTGCTCATCCGCTTGAAGATGCGATCGAGGGCGTAACACATTCTCTTTGCACCACAGAATTTGAGGACCACCGCCCTCTTTATGAATGGGTTGTGCGTGAATGTGAAATGGATATGCAGCCGCAGCAAATCGAATTCGGCCGTTTGGGCATCACGAATACGGTTATGAGCAAACGGAAGTTAAAGCAGCTTGTTGATGAAAAGCATGTAGACGGCTGGGATGACCCACGCCTTCCAACTATCTCCGGCATGAGACGCCGCGGATTTACGCCAGACGCTATTCGTGAGTTTGTAAAGGAAACGGGTGTATCAAAGGGCTCTGGGGTTGTAGATGCAGCGATGCTGGATCATTTTGTTCGAGAAGACTTGAAGCTGAAAGCACCTCGTACGATGGGTGTTCTGCGCCCGTTGAAGCTTGTGATTACGAACTATCCGGAAGGACAAGTGGAATGGCTCGATGCGGAAATCAATCCGGAAAACCCGGAAATGGGAATGCGGAAAATTCCATTCTCACGTGAGATTTATATTGAACAAGAAGACTTCATGGAAAACCCGCCGAAAAAATACTTCCGCCTTTTCCCTGGCAATGAAGTTCGCTTAAAACATGCTTACTTTGTAAAATGCGAAGACTTCATTAAAGATGAGAACGGCAATGTAGTTGAAATTCATTGCACGTACGATCCGCGGACGAAAAGCGGTTCTGACTTTAATGAACGGAAAGTAAAAGGAACCATTCACTGGGTAGATGCAACACACGCAGTGCCTGCTGAGTTCCGCTTGTATGAGCCACTCATTATGGACAGCGAAGAGGGCGAGGATACAGAAGGCAAAACGTTCCTCGATTATGTGAATAAAAACTCGCTTGAAACATTAAGCGGATTTATCGAGCCAAACTTGAAAGATGTAGATGTACAGGAAAAACTACAGTTTTTCCGCCATGGTTACTTTAATGTAGATCCGAAGCATTCAACACCTGGCAATCCTGTTTTCAACCGAATTGTTTCTTTAAAAAGCTCATTTAGATTGTAATCATAAACAACCCGCCTTAGGGAAAAAGGCGGGTTGTTCGTTTATTTTTTATTGTTTTTTCCTGTTGATTTTTTGCTTCCTTTGCCTGGTCTTACTTTTTTTGTTTCTCCCTGGTTCCATTTTGCTTCCTTACTCAACTCTTCTTTTATTTCCTGCTTTGCTTCCTTAATTGTTTCCTCTTCAATTTCTTCTTTTACTTCCTGCTTGATCTCCTGCCCTACTTCTTCTTTCACTTCTTCTTTTAGCTCTTCTTTTACTTCTTGTTTTACTTTCTGTTCTACTTCTTCTTTTAGCTCCTGCTTGATTTCCTGCTTGATTTCCTGCTTTACTTCCTGCATAAAGTCTTTGAGCAATTCATGCTTTCGGTCTTCTTTATGATCTGGTTCTTCTACATCTGTTTCTGGAAGGGCCCAAACAGCAACAGAGCCTGCATTAACAGGAAACGTTGCACAGCCGTCTGCGCCAATTTCAATAATATCATCGCGGGAATTCAGCATATCTACCCACTTTTCGCCGGCACGTTCTTCTCCGACACACATGTGCTTTTCTCCGCCTTCTTCGCTATTATTAATGACAATCGCACAGCCGGATCGCTCGATTTCTTTGACTCCCCGACGTACCCAGCCAATTGTATTCGGATGATCAAAATAATCTTTCTGATCGCCGTATGCTTTATGTAAGCGGCAATACAAAAGAGGATCAATCGCGTCTTTTTTAGGCTCTACTGGATGCTCCCCGCCAATTCCATAATAATCACCATAAAAGACGCATGGGTATCCATCATGGCGAAGCAGCGTGAGGGCATAAGCGCTTTGCTTAAACCAGTCTGCGAGAAACGATTCAAGTGATTCTCCCGGCTGTGTGTCATGGTTATCTACAAATGTCACCGCATTTTGCGGAAAATTTTCTACTACTGTACCTTCAAAAATTTTAGATAAATCATACTTGGCGCCTTCATGCGAGGCACTGTATAAATTATACTTTAACGGCACATCAAACAAGTGAATACGGCCGTTGGTTGCCTCGATCATATGGGCGCATGACTCCAAATCGGGTACCCAAAATTCACCGACAAAAAAGAAATCTCCATTGTGTTCTTCTTCTACTTCTTTTGTGAATTGATCGATAAATTTATGATCGATATGTTTGATTGCGTCAAGCCGATATCCGTCGCAATCCAGTTCTTCTGCCAGCCATTTTCCCCATTTGATCATTTCTTCCCGTACTGCCGGGTGGCGATAATCAATATTAGCGAACATTAAATAATCATAATTGCCGAATTCGTCATCTACATTTTCATTCCACTTCTTATGCTCGCCTTCAATTCGGAAAATACCGGTCCGATCCTCTTTAGCATCATAATCAGTGCCATTAAAATGATCAAATGTCCAAATAAAATCAGAATACTTTCCTTTTCGCCCGGGGAATGTGAATTTAGTCCACCCTTCAATATCGAATGGCGCTTTTGAAATGACTTTTTTTCGATCAAGCTCGTCCACTTCCACAACCGCAAATGTTTCGGTTTCATCCGCTCCCGCTTTGTGGTTCATCACCACATCAACGTAAACATGAATACCGGCTTCGTGGCATGCTTTGATCGCTTGTTGAAGCTCTTCTTTTGTCCCGTATTTTGTAGGAATTGTTCCTTTTTGATCAAACTCACCCAGATCAAATAAATCGTACACGCCATACCCCTGGTCCTCTGCCGACTGCCCTTTTGTAACCGGCGGAACCCAAACAGCGCCGATGCCTGCTTCCTTTAATTCTTTTGCCCGCTCAGCAAGCCTTTTCCAATGCTTTTGATCGGCCGGCAAATGCCATTCAAAAAACTGCATCATTGTACGATTTCGCTCCATCTTCATCTCTCCTGTCTTCTCCTTGTGAAAAACTGTATAAACTCTTTATACCCATTTTCAAAGGAAAATCATCAGCTTTAAAAAAAATAAATAAGCTGCCCGGAATGAGCAGCTTTAAAAATGCAGACAAAGTTAGAAAGCACGTACTTGTCTTCAGCCTGTTAAGTTAAGCAGTTTTAATTGCCATAGCAATCTCATCACAGCTCGGGAATTTCGGACAGTGTACACAATCAGTCCATACTTTTTGAGGCATTTCTGATTTTGAAATAATTTCAAATCCGCATTTTTCAAAAAAAGTGACTTGATAAGTTAAGGAAATCAACTTGGGAATACCGATTAATTCTGTTTCTTCTATAATACGTTTCACTAATAGCTTTCCAATTCCGCGTCCTTTAGCATTTTCTTTTACACCGAGCGAACGTACTTCAGCGAGATCGTGACCAAGTATCGCAAGGCTTGCAACGCCAAGGACCTCCCCCTGTTCTTCCGCAACAAAAATCGATTGCAAATTTAGAACAAGTGACTCTTTCGTTCGTGGCAGCATCAGCCCTTCTTTTGCATAATGATTCACAAGTTCAAATATTTGCTCCACGTCACCCAGCACAGCTTTGCGTACTTCGATCATGATTTCTCACCCTTTCTGCCATTCTATTATCCTTTTATCTTACTGGATTTTATGGAGAAGTCAAGGTTACATATTCATATTATTTGAATAATTATTCAAATATTCTTCACGAAGCTGCTCGTTTCATTGTATAATAAAAACATTGACATAAACATATAGGAGGATTTTCTTTGACTCACTTTCCAAAAGGATTTTCATCCTGCTCTATTAATGCAGGAATCAAAGACGAGACACTCGATTTTACTATTATTTACTCAGAGATCCGCGCAGCAGCAGCGGCGATGTTTACAAAAAACCAATTTTGCGGCGCGCCGATCGTCATTGGCAGAGAGCATATAAAAGACGGCTATCTGCAGGCTATTGCTGTGAACAGTAAAAATGCAAATGTGGCGACAGGCGACAAAGGCCTTCAAGATGCCCGTTCAATAACGGAAGCGGTAGCAGCTGAGCTTGAGATTGATCCTTCTGATGTGCTTCCTTCTTCTACAGGAATCATTGGTGTTCCACTGCCCATTGACAAAATTGTCTCGGCTGTTCCAGGTTTAAAAGGGCAGCTGCGTGCAGACGGGCTTGAGCAGTCGGCAAAAGCGATTATGACCACTGATACTTACCCGAAATTCAGAACTCGCAAAATCGGGAATGTCACCCTTGCCGCGATGGCAAAAGGATCTGGCATGATTGAGCCGAATATGGCGACAATGCTTAGTTATATTTTAACGGATGCCAGAATAGAAGCCGATGATTTAAAAACAATGCTTCAAAATGCCGTAAACGTATCGTTCAACAGTGTATCTGTAGATGGTGATACAAGCACAAGCGATACAGTAGCGATTATGGCGAACGGTCTGGCAGGTGAAGTGGACCTGGTCCAATTTGAAGCGGTCTTAACGGAGCTTTGCATTGAACTGGCGAAAGAAATTGCCCGGGATGGAGAAGGTGCGACAAAGCTTATAGAAGTACAGGTCACGGGTGCTGACAGTGATACCGTAGCGAAGAAAATCGGCAAGTCGCTTATCAACTCACCGCTTGTGAAAACAGCTCTTTTCGGTGAAGATCCAAACTGGGGCAGAATCATGTCTACCATTGGAAATTCGGAGGATCCGGTCGATACCTCTTCTGTTTCCGTTGCTTTTGCTGACGTGTATGTGTTCCAAAACGGCGCACCGACAGACGACAAACGTGCTGAACTGGAAGAATATTTAAAAACAGATGAAGTACTTATTCAAGTATCACTTGGAACAGGAACAGGCGCTGCTACCGTATGGGGCTGTGATCTTTCCTACGATTATGTAAAAATTAATGGTGAATATACAACGTGATGTCCGCCCGCCTCGTACAGGCGGGCTCAGTTTGTAGACAAAGTCTGTCTCTTTCAAAAAAGAGCCGATAAGTGATGTTCAAAATCTATAAGCAAGGATTTAATAGACTTTTTCTTTTTTTTACACAGAAAGATACGACCTTATTCACTCTATACAATCTTGTGGCAAGCCACTTGGCGGCGCCCGGGTCAGCGCCTGCCCATGGAAAGTAGAGCTACCCGGACGCCGCCGATCTATCCCATTCATATGACGGTCATGAATCATTTTTTTATAGTCTGCACCCGCCTTATACAGGCGGGCTTTTTTGCTTTTTTTAAATATCTGTGTTATTCTTTTAACTAACGACCGGTAGGAAGGGAAAGATATGAAAGAAACCATAAAAAAAGCCGCAGCGGCTCTTTTCGCCGAGCATGGATATGCGGGAACGTCATTGGCACAGATCAGTGAAAAAGTCGGCATTAAAAAGCCGTCCCTTTATGCTCATTTTAAAAGCAAGGACCATCTGTTTGAGTGCATCATTCAAGATGCTTTTGACGCAGAAACAAAACGAGTGGAAGCAGCCGACGATTTATACAAGCTTCTCGAGTCGTATCTTTTCCTTTATGAAGAAGATGCGCTGTTTCGTTTTTTGCTGACCAGTTCTTTTTTTCCGCCTGATTTTTTAAAGAAGCGTATTTTAAAAAAGTATGATGAATATCTTCAGTCGCTCGAAGAAAAAGTAAAAATGGTGCTGCCGTCTGATTCTGTTCATACAGAAGACGCGGCCATTATGTATACGATTATTTTAGACAGTTTGTTGGTTGAGCTGTGCTATGGAACGCGGGAACGCTCGCAGAAGCGGCTCGATACAGCATGGCGTGTGTATGAACAGGCTTTTATGAAAGGACAGAAAAAAAGATGAATGTAAAATGGTTTCTCGTTCTCGTAGCGGGATTTTTTGAAGTTGGATGGGCGTCGGGATTAAAGCATGCCGATTCGCTGTTTGAATGGATACTGACCGTAGCAGCGATTATGATTAGTTTCCTTCTTCTGCTGTATTGCTCAAGCCAGCTGCCGGCCACGACGGTTTACGCCGCTTTTGTCGGCCTTGGTTCTGCTGGTACCGTTCTGCTTGAAATGACACTTTTTGACGAGCCCTTCAGTTGGATAAAAATTGGCCTGATTGCCGTACTTCTCGTTGGGATAATCGGATTAAAAACGGTTACGGTTGAAAGAGACGTGAGTACTTCATGAGCTGGATATTGTTAATTTCAGCCGGTTTTTTAGAAATAGTTGGCGTTGCCGGAATGACCATGGTCAGCGAGCGAAAAACAGTCCGTTCTTTTCTCATTATGTTCGGCGGCTTTGGCTTAAGCTTTCTTCTTCTCACCCTTGCGATGAGCTCCCTTCCAATGGGAACAGCATACAGTGTCTGGACAGGTATCGGAACCGTCGGCAGCGCGCTGGTCGGCATGATTGTTTATAAAGAGTCCCGGGATACCCGACGGATTCTGTTTATCTCCATGATTATTGGTTCAGTCATTGGCTTAAAACTTGTTTCGTAAAAAAAAACTGCCTGAACTGGCAGTTTTTTTATGTGAACTTCGTATTAAGCCAGCCGCAAAACAGGACGTAATCGCTTTTTACACGCTCCTTGTACGCCATAGACATAAAAATAAGCTGTGTTTCAAATGCGTCATATTCATCCCCAATGGCTTTTAAAATTTCTTCCTCACTGTGGTAGTCAAGCAATAAATGTTCAATGTCACGGTCTGCACGAGCATGAATTTTTGCCGCAATGCCGCCGAACACTTCAAGTACTTTATCAAACTCCTGGTTATTCTCGATATCTTCCGGCTTGATTCTTTTTTTGTATGGCGAACGTTCCCGCACGTAAAAGTGGCGGTTGTCAATCGTGACAAAACCTAAAAACGGATCGTCATGGTGATGCATCGCTTTTTGGGTCGTCACCACCCGTTCCCCCTGATGGCCATATCTCAGCCAGAATTCTTCATCATACGGCATAAAGTAAGCGGGAACCGGCGCCCGTACTTCCTTCATTTCTAAAATAATATCATCAAGCTCTTGTTCGCATTCTTCTTTTCCTTCTATTAAAATGTAAAAGCGGTCGAGGCCAATCGAAGCTGTTCCGGACCCTTTTTTACGAACAATGTGTTTGATTTCATAAAATTCGCTACGCTTGCGGTCTTCTTCATCGAGGCTTTGCACGTAGTCCTGCCAGGCTGCCTCTATTTTTTCCTGCTCTTTTTGTGTAACAGACGAAAGTTCCTCGGAAAGCGCAAATATCCGCTTGCTTTCCTCTTTTACCGTCCAGCGGTCAAGCAGTCTGGAAGAGTCACGCTTCTCAAGCTTTTTCAGCACTTTCCGGATCGGTCCTTTTGTGTTTTCTTCCGTGAAAAAAAGCGTCACAGGATCTTCTTTTCCTTTTACAAACTTTTTCAGCTGCTTATAATAAGCTTGCAGAAACGTACGCATTCTTTCTTCAGAGTCATTAAATCCGTATTGTTCACAGTAAAGGGCAATGCTGACTGTCATTCGAAGCAAATCATATACATACGAACCCATATAGCCTTCATCAAAATCATTCACGTCATAAACAAGGTCCCCTTCGCTGTTTTGAAACGCTCCGAAGTTTTCCACATGCATATCACCTTGAATCCACGTTGGTTTATTTTCCGGTGTATGAAAAGAAAATGGAATTTTCGCTATATCATAGTAAAATAAATAAGCGCTTCCCCGAAAAAAACGGAATGGATTTTCCGCCATTTGACGGTATTTTTGTTTTCGTTTTTCCTGACTCAGACCGGTAATCCGCGAGTCAAACTCATTCAGCACCGTTTCAAGCATCGTACAGCGAAGTGCCCGGCGCGTTTTTTGCACTTCAGCCATCCAGTTTTCAATCATCCCTACCCCTCCCTCGTCCCTTTTATTTTACCACAACAAAAAAGAGCGCGGTTTGAAAAAACAGCGCTTACGCAGGGAACCATATTTGGGCAAGATAAATAACAACGGCGACCGTTACACTGCTTAATATTGTGGTAACGATGACCGCCTGTGAAGCGAATTCTGGATAATTATCATATTCTAATGCCAATAATGCACTGTTCCGTGAGGTTGGAAACGAGCTGGCAATAAACATTGCCTGTGCCAGCGTGCCATGCACATTAAGCATGATAATGACCAGCAGGCCAATCGCGGGAGAAAGAAAAAGCCGGGTTACAACAGCCAGTACGAGCGGCTTTGAAAAGGACGTAATCTTCATATATGCACACTGGGCGCCCAATGTAATCAGCGCCACTGCTAAAAATGCATTTGATGCATTTTCGATTGGCGTCCATAAAAAAGAAGGAATTCCAACACCAGCCGCTTTAAGGATCACTGCCACTATAAGAGCATGAAGCACCGGCAGTTTTAATACTTTTTTCAACACTTTGTCACTGTCAGCAGACGCAGAAACGGAATTGTAAAACCCCCACGTATATGTTAGGAGATTTTGAAAAATCGAGATAATAATCTGCACCGACAGGCCCAGCGGATTCGCGGCAAAAACAAGGCCGCTTACCGGCAAGCCGTAATTGCCCGAGTTGCTTAAAACCCCGCTGTTCTGGTAGCTCGAGGACAGCTTTCGGTCAAAACCAGCCAGTTTAGAAATAAAAAGGGCTGCGATAATTAAAAGTCCATTAAACAAAAGTAAATAAACGAATACAATACCAGCTGTTTTGCCTGATAATTCAGTTTCATATATATTGACAAAGCAAACCATTGGCAGAAAAAAGTTAATGGTCAGCCCTGACAAAGTCGGCATATGCAGCGTATACTTCCGATGCAGGAAAGCGCCGGCAGCAATCAGTAAAAACATAGGTAAAATTATTTGAAGGAACACACTAGCAAACACAATCATGGTGAAAACGCCTCCATATAGTCAAAAAAAGAAAACGGAGCGCGGCGCTCCGTTTTCCCTGGGGATGTGAGACACTTCTGTTCACATCAGGGGATAAAACAAGCGTACCATAGAGGCTTATTCAAAAACAGGTTATTGCCATTTTATTTTTTTTGTTCATATTGTTCATGATTGGGATGCTTCTTCTTTTAAAAATCGGCTGATCCATGCACTTACAATTTCAGGATATTCATGATGAAGCCAATGAGTTGCTTCATCTATTAGTACAAGCTGTCCATTTCCACATTGCTCGACACTTTTTTTGGCCAGTATAAGAGACAACGCGGCGTCTCTTCGGCCCCATAGCATACGCACGGGTACAGCCGGACCAGGAGTGGGAATTTCGAAAAGTGCCTGCTGCCGCATCGCTCTGTACCAATTGAGCATAGCGGTGACCGATCCTTTTTTCGCCCATGCTTCTTTGTACACCCGCATATCCTTCTCATCAAAGGTTCCTGGCTGGGCAGTTGCTTTCATCAGCTTTTCGAGCAGGCTGTACTCATTTCGCTTGAGCAGCCATTCCGGCAAAAACGGAAGCTGAAAAAAGAAAATATAAGCGCTTTTGAGCCATTGAAGGGGATAAAACGGAGCGGTTTTGGCAAAAACAGCTGGATGCGGAACGTTCAAAATGACCAGCTTTTGGACAAAATCAGGATGAACAGAAGCTAAAAACCAGCCGACAATGCCTCCCCAGTCATGACCCACCACAAGAGCTTTTTCAAAGCCGAAAGATTGAATAAGGCTTATGATATCTTTCGCAATTACATCGAGTGTATAAGCCTCAAGCGGCTCCGGCTTGCTGCTTTTTGAGTAGCCCCGCATATTGGGTACGACCACCCGATAGCCTTGTTCCACTAAAGCATCAGCCTGCTTCTTCCAGCCATAAGAGCATTCCGGGAATCCATGCAGCAATAAAACAAGCTCTCCATTCTCCGGCCCCGCCATTTCGGTGTAAAGGTTGATCCCATTTACCCCAATGGGCCGCTTCGTCCATTCATATGTATCCACCTTCTTCACTCCTTTTCTCGACTGTTTCTTCGTCTCTTTTTTCATTCCCCTCCACTGCCCAAATATGCAAAAAAAGAATAGAAAAAGCTGCCCGGTTTTCCGGACAGCTTAGTGTGTAGACAAATTCTTTCGCTTTAAAAAAAGAGCCGATAAGTGAAGCCGGCCGGACTACGCTTTCCGCGGGCAGTGCGGGAGCTCCCTCGGCTGCGCCTGCGGGGTCTCCCGACTCACTGTACTTCTCACAGAAGTCTTCGTCCGGCAGGCTTCACTAAAGTGTTAAAGATCAATAAGCAAGGACTAAACAAAACTTTCTTCTTTTTTAACAGAAAGATATGACCTTATAAGCTCTCTACACTCTTGTTGCAAGCCACTTGGCGGCGGGAGGGCAGCGCAGACTCGTATGGGACTAGCGGGCAGCTGAGACCGGAGAAGCCGTCAGGCGAAGTCGGGCTCAGCGCCTGCCCCATGGAAAGCGGAGCTGCCTGGACGCCGCCGATCCATTCCATTCATGTGCACAGTCATCCATACAATTTGTCTACAGTCTGAGCTGCCCGTTTTTCCGGACAGCTCTTCTTTTCTTATTTCGGCATATTAACAAACATTTCGTCTACAGCCGGTTTTCCTTTAACCAATCCTGCCTGCTCCATCCAATCGGCTGTTTTTTGCCATGTTTCTTCTTCCTGATAGCCAAAGCCCTGTTCTGATTCCATAAGCGGCAGCAAAATATCCAGGCTTTCTTTTTCCACTTTTTCTTCAAGCGGGAAGTTTTCCTGCTCCTGGTTCGCCATTAAAATATCCAATGCGCCGTCCGGATCCTTTTTTACATCTTCAAATCCTTTGTCGGCTGCACGCCAGAATGCCTCGATCAGTTCCGGATTTTCTTTCCATGTTTTGTCGCTTGTGACCGCAATTAATTCATAAAAAGGCGGTACACCATATTCAGTCAAATCAAAATGAGCGGTTTTGTATCCTTCAAATTCCAGAAGCGGAACTTCATGATTAATATAAGCCCCTACAACTGCATCCGCTTTTTTGCTGATAAGAGATGCGTTTAATTCAAAGCCGACATCTACCAATTCTACTTTCGACGGATCGCCGCCGTCTTTCTCCACCATCGTTTTTACAATCGATTCATTCAATGGAATTCCTGTGTAGCCAACTGTTTTTCCTTCTAAATCTTTCGGCGATTTAATATTGCTTTCTGCAAGCGACACAACCCGGTTCAGCGGCTCTCGTACAATGGCGCCGACTGATTTCACGCCAACATTTTGCTCAGTACGTGCCACAATCACGTCCGGCTGATACGTAATGGCCATTGTTACTTGATCAGACGCGGCCATTCCAATCGGGTCTGTCACATTTGCCGGGAATTGAATGTCCAGGTTAATGCCTTCATCTTCAAAGTAGCCCTTTTCCTTCGCTACATATAAAAAGCTGTGTACGGCATTTGGATACCAGTCCAGCATAATGCTGACATCCTGCATCTCCTTTTTGCCGCCCTCTTCTGCTGTTTCCGTTGGTTTTTCTTCATTGGCTCCGCATCCTGCGAGCATAGCCGCAGCGAGTGCCCCCGCTATCCATTTTTTCATTCGTTTTTCCTCCATTTCATTGACCGCTTTTCAAGCAGTTTAACCATTACAAATAACACAATGCCTACAATCGAGAGCAGCACAACAGGTGCAAAAACAGCCGCTCCATCAAACTGGGTCATCATGCGGCGGCTGAAATAACCAAGCCCGGCCTGTGCTCCGAGCCATTCCCCAATTGCTGCACCAATGACGCTTAATGTGACAGCGACCTTTAATCCTGAATAAAAGTGCGGCTTTGCAGAAGGCACCTGCACTTTAAAGAAAATATCCTTTTTTGTTCCGCCCATTGTGAGCATCAATTCACGCAGTTCTTTACTGCTCGATTTTAACCCGTCAAATGTATTGACCGTGATCGGAAAAAATGTAATAAGCACCGTTACGACAACCTTGCTCCAAATCCCATAGCCGAAAAACAAAATAAAAATAGGCGCCAGCGCAATGGTTGGAATCATTTGCGATGAAATCACAATCGGATAAAAAGCCCGTTCTGCCGTTTCACTTGCTGCCATCCAGACCGCCAGCGCCACGCCAAGCACAATCGAGATGGCAAGCCCGATTAAAATGATCGACAGTGTAGACGGCAGATGCTCTAGAAAAAGTGTTTCCCGGAGCTCCCAAAAACGAACCGCTACACCAGACGGAGATGGAAAAATAAACGGAAGATTCACCAGGCGGGCGGCCAGCTCCCATAAGCCGAATAGGAGAAGCACAATCAGCAGGGCAGGCCCATACTTCTTCATCATGGCTTTTTCACTCCGCTCCGCAGCTGGTCAATCAAATCATTTTTCAGTTTTAAGACGGCCGAATCATTCAAGTCCCGCTGCGACCTCGGACGATCAAGTGGAACGGCTACCTCCTGGAGTGTACGGACCGGTGTATCCTGAAAAATGAAAATACGGTCTGACAAAAATAGCGCTTCGTTCACGTCGTGAGTAATAAACAGGATCGTCTTTTCCCGCTTTTCCCATTGATCCAACAGCCATTCCTGCATGGACAAACGTGTAATGGCATCCAATGCACTGAACGGTTCATCAAGAAGCAGAATATTGGAACCGGTCAAAACAGAGCGTAAAAAGGATACACGCTGGCGCATGCCGCCGGAAAGTTCAGACGGGTATTTGTCCGCTGATCCTTCAAGTCCAAACTCATCCAGCAGCGGTATAATGCGTTTGGCTGCTTCTCTTTTAGATATGCCGGCCAGCTCAAGCGGAACAGACGCATTTTCAAGCACTGTCCGCCACGGCATTAACAAGTCCTGCTGCGGCATGTAGCCGGTACGGCCATGCCGGCTTTCGAACTGCTCTCCATTTAACCAAACAGCACCCGCCTCCTCCTGTTCCAGTCCGGTAATCAGCCGAAACAGGGTGCTTTTTCCGGAACCGCTCGCTCCAATAATCGTGACAAATTCACGGTCGTACACCGTCATATTCAACTGATCAAGGATTAGTTTTTTGCCGCCGTACGAAAACGACACATCCTGAAACTGGAGAACCGGCTTACGCATCGCCAGGCCACATTTCTCCGTTGTATGCCATGTCCCAAAACATGTATTCAAACCGGGTTGTGTTTAAGAAAATGTCTTCAAGCCGCGCACGCTCCCGCTCTGACTTTCCTTCCGCCTGCTCGTCCATTAAATCAATGCACCACTGGGCAAGCTGGCCAAATTCTTCTGAGGCATACATCCGAATCCACTCGCCATACAGCTTATGGTCCGCAGCGCCCGGCCGTTTACTTAATTCCTTGCCAATTTCCCAGTAGCTCCAGGCACATGGAAGCACGGCCGCCATTACATCCGCCAGCGTTCCATTTTGAGCCGCGTGCAGCATGTAATGCGTATAAGCAAGTGTAACCGGCGACGGCTTTGCTGCTTTAAGCTCTTCTTCTGTAATACCAAAGCGTGCCGCATACTGCCGGTGCAGAGCCATTTCTTCGTTTAACGTTCCGTCTAAAAGCGCAGCAAACCGGCCCATCGTCGCCACATCATCCGCTTTTACTGCTCCAATCGCAAACACTTTCGCATATTGAATCAAGTACAAGTAATCCTGCACCATGTAAAAACGAAACCGGTCGGGATGAAGCGTTCCATCTCCCATTCCCTGCACAAATGGATGCTGGTGGTTTTGCTGCCAGATCGGCAGGCATTTCTCCCGCAAATGATCACTAAATTTCATCTTAGTATTCTCCTTTCTTTTGATGCGTCCAATTGTAAATAAAAGCTGCCATCACTTTTGTATAGTGAACAAGTTCATCAATGTCGAGCTGCTCGTTCACCGCATGTGCATGACGAAGAGCGCCTGGTCCGTAAATAGCTGTTGGAATGCCGGCATCTGCAAGCCAGCCGCCGTCCGTCACAGAAGGAGACACATCTAAGACAGGTTTTTCCCCCAGTACAGCTTGATGGGCGTTCATCAATGTATGTACAGCCGTACAATGAGGATCCACCTCAAATGAAGGAAAGATTTCGCCCCGGTCTTCAATCATAGACGTACCGCCCCATTCAAACTGCGGCGGGTTCTTTTGCATCCATAAATCTCCTTTAGCAATATTTCTAATAAATTCTTCCACTTCCTTTGCCACACTTTCGTATGTTTCATCCGGATAAAAATGAACCGTGATCCATAGACGGCATTCATCCGCAATAAAAGCCGCATGGCGTCCGCCCTCGATCACCGCAGGATTAATGGTTGTTGTTCCCGGCGGAAAGCCCGGGTAGCTCTTCATTACCGCCCAGTGCCGCTCAAGCTCCTGCAGACCATGAATAATCTTTGTCATTTTTTCGATCGCACTGGCACCCATCAGCCGGCCCCCTGCATGAATCATCTGCCGGCGCGTAGCATCATGGAAGGTCTGCTCACTTTTTAACGTAATCCAGCCGGTAATGACACCGCCCTGCCCTTGAATGTGCAGTTCACTCGTATCGGCTACAAGAGCGAAATCAGCACGATAGCCGCGTCTGCAGCACTCCAACGTGCCTGCCTCGCCGACTTCTTCACCGATAACCGATTCAAAGATTACATCACCCGGGAGCTTGATTCCCGCTTCATGAAAAAGCTGAATCGCAAACAGAGCTCCAGCCAGCCCTCCCTTCATATCTGCGGCTCCACGTCCGACAATTGCATTTTCCTTCACGGTCGGTGTGAATGGGTCTGTTTCCCATTTCTCATCGGGCGTTACTTCTGCCACGTCCACATGACCGTTAATAATAAGACTTTTATGACCTTCGCTGTTTGTGCCCTTTAACGTCCCCACCACATTGGGGTCATTCGGATATACATCCCATTTGTCAATTTCAAAGCCCTTTTCGCCCAAAAACCGGGCGATAAACTGCTGGGCTTCTTCCGTATTACGTGCTGGCGGTGCTGGTGTACGGAATGAAATTAACGTCTTCAACAGTTCAATTAGCTCTTCTTTTCGTCCGTCAATTTGTGTATGTATTTCTTCGATCGTTTCTTTCAAGGCACTCTTCCTTTCTTGAACGTAAAAAAGCCGCTTCTTCGCATGGAAGAAACGGCTGTTATGACAAGTAGAAATAAAGCGTCAAAACACCTCTTCCTTACGCCGGTACGAACCGGTTCAAGTTATAAGGGTTAAGGCAGATCGCCTCTCTCAGCCCAGTTAAGGGCACCCCCAGCGGTGATTTCTATTTAATTTGATCTTGATACTAGTTTTATCACACTAAAGCATCTCATTCAATAGTAAATGCAATTTTACCTATTTGTTCGGCTCTTTCCATTCGGATGAATGCGTCTTCAAATTGGTCTAACGTGTAGGTCCGGTCCATTACCGGACGCAGATTATGAGTCTCAATAAACGCAAGCATTTCTCTCATTTCTTCTCTGCTCCCAAGCGTGGAGCCGTACATATTAAACTGCCCGTAGAAAAATGTACGCAAATTGATCATTACTTCATCGCCGGCAGAGGCGCCAAATGTCACAATGGTGCCGCCTGTTTTTAACTGCTCAAGTGACCGGTTAAATGTGGCTGCTCCGACAGACTCGATGACGAGATCGACTTTTTCTCCGTCAAGTGCTTCGCGCCAATCAGCAGCTGAATCAATTGCTTTATCCGCACCGAGTTCCAGTGCTCTTTGGCGCTTTTCCTCTGACCGGGATGTTACATACACTGTAGCACCGGCTGCTTTGGCAAACTGCAGCAAGAAAGTGGCTACTCCGCTTCCAATCCCGGGAATCAAAACAGTCATGCCCGGCTTTACTTTTCCTCTTGTAAAAAGAGCCCGGTAAGCGGTCAGGGCAGCAAGCGACAGAACACCGGCTTCCTCCCACGATAAGTGAGCCGGCTTTGGCATCGCATTTTCTGCCGGCACCGTAATAAACTCAGCAAATGTTCCATGAAAAGGAAGACCAACAATTTCAAAGCCCTCCGGCGGAGCATCGCTTTTATCTGGCCATCCCAGACCCGGATTGATGATTACTTCGTCTCCCTTTTGGATCGTTGTTACACCAGCACCGACTTCCTCAACAATGCCAGCGCCGTCTGATCCGATCACGAGCGGCGGCTCTGTTTCCTTATGGCGGTGCAGCACAAAAAGGTCGCGATGATTTAATCCAGCTGCTTTTAACCGCACTCGCACTTCCCCCGGACCGGTTGCCGGCTTTTCGACCTGTCCGGCCCAAACGCCTAAAAGTCCTGGCGCGCCTTTATGCAGGATCGCTTTCATGAAATTCCCCCTTTATTCTGTCAATATGTTATGATTTTAACATACATATAGACAAAGCCTGGAATTCCGTGTTCTTGCAATCTGCTAAAAACCGGAAGGCTTCAAAATGAGGCGATACGATGAAAGAAATAGCAATTGGTCTTTTAGCTTCTGTTTTTTTCGCGGTTACCTTCGTGTTAAACCGTTCGATGGAGCTGTCCGGCGGCAGCTGGATGTGGAGTGCATCTCTTCGCTTTTTATTTATGCTGCCTTTCTTTGTTGTAATTGTTGCCATGCGCGGTACATTACGGCAGCTGCTTTCTGAAATGAAGCAGCACCCCGCCGCCTGGATCGTATGGAGTTTTTTCGGCTTTGTACTTTTTTATGCACCGATTACGTACGCAGCCGCGTCAGGTCCCGGCTGGCTAATTGGCGGTACATGGCAGCTGACGATTGTAGCTGGTGTTTTATTAACACCGCTTTTTGGAGAAAGAAAAAATGGACAAATGGTTCGTCATAAAATTCCTCTCGGTGCGCTGGCAATCTCCTGTGTGATTTTAGTCGGGATTGCTATGCTGCAGCTGGAAAAGTCCGATGGCTTAACCCTGTCTGGCTTTCTTACCGGCGTCCTGCCCGTTTTAATTGCCGCTTTTGCCTACCCGCTTGGCAACCGGAAAATGATGGAGCTGTGCGGTGGACGGATTGATACGTTTTCACGCATTCTCGGGATGATTCTGGCAAGTCTTCCATTTTGGCTCCTGCTTAGCGCGTTGGGGTGGGGAATGGACGGAGCTCCTTCATCAAGCCAGCTGACACAAACATTTATTGTCGGCTTGTCATCCGGAGTCATTGCCACTACACTGTTTTTTATTGCAACTGACCGTTCACGAAACAATCCTGGCCGGCTTGCTTCCGTTGAAGCCACTCAATCTGCCCAGGTGCTTTTTACATTAATCGGTGAAGTGCTGCTTTTCGGTGCTGCGCTTCCTGGTTTGTCAGCATCGGTTGGCCTGGCACTGATTATTATTGGTATGATTTTGCACAGCTGGTATACGAAGAAGCTAAAAGAACGTGAGCTGCGTGAGCACGTAGCATAACAGACAGCAAACGATCATAGGAGGCCGGTTATGAATCTTCCGCGCAAACCTGACTATACGATTCAACTCAACATGAAGAGTATTCATATTTGGTCGATCGTGCTTACTCTCTTATTGATTTTAGCAGGCGGTTTTTTCACTATTCTTTTTTACGGAGAAAGCCGCTTTTCCTTTTCTCTGCTTGATGTATTGCTATGGGGAGTTTTATACATCCTGCTCATTATTCTTCATGAAATATGCCATTTGATCGGATTTATCGTTTGGGGAAAATGCAAAAAAGAAGATTTGCTATATGGAGTTAACCGGGAGCTTGGTATTGCTTATGCCGGGACAAAAAAAATACTTCCCGTCCATGCGATGAGAAGAGCGCTGCTGCTGCCCTTCTGGATAACCGGGCTGCTTCCGTTCGCAGCAGGCATCTGGCTAAACAGCGTGCTTTTGATTATTGTAGGTGCTTCTTTGATTGGGGGAGCAGCCGGTGATTTCTCCATGTACAAACAACTGCGCCGTGTAAAGCCGGACGCATTTGTCCTCGATCATACGCATAAGCCGGTTCTGTATATTTTTAACGAAAAAATAGACAGTCCTTCTTAAGGAGCTGCCCACTTTTGCTTCCGAGTGTACCGGGGGTACTACATTAAATATCGAGTACAATTTTTCCGAATGAGTCACCATGTTCCATGTACTGAAGAGCCTCCGCCGCCTCTTCAAGCGGGAAATGCCTGTCAATAACCGGACGGATTTTTTCTTGTTCAAATAGCGTCAGCATGTCTGCAAATTCTTGCGGACTGCCCATGGTTGTCCCGCGTATATCCAGATGCTTGAAGAATGCGCGTGGCAGCACTAGCTCAGGTACCGGTCCTGTTGTCGCGCCAAAGCTTACAATTCGTCCTCCCGGCTTGGCAAGGTCAATTAAACGGTTAAAGGTTTCTCCACCGACTCCATCAATAATAAGATCAGCACCGCCCATTTCGCTTTTTAGCTTTTTAGCCCATTTATCGGCCCGGTAATTGATGCCGCCGGCTGCACCCATTTGCCTGGCCCGCTCTAATTTTTCATCACTGCTTGATGAAACAAATACATGTGCTCCTTTTGCAACAGCAATTTGCAAAGCAAACAGAGCCACACCGCCGCCAATACCTGGAATAAACACAGTATCCCCTTTTTTTAGTTCACCACGGGTTATCAGTGCCCGGTAAGCCGTAAGAGCAGAAAGAGGAAGTGCCGCTGCTTCCGGCCATGTCAAATAAGACGGCTTTTTATATACATTCTCACATGAAATCTTTACGTATTCGGCATAAGTTCCGTCTGTAGGCATGCCAAGAATATGAAAGTCCGGATGGTTGAACCGAATGTCTTCTCCCCATTGAAGACCTGGATTAATCACAACCTCATCCCCTGCCCGCAAACTTTCTACCCCGTCTCCCACCGACTCTACAATTCCCGCTCCATCTGCTCCAAGAACAGCTGGCAGCTTCATACCGGGATACATTCCATATGTAATGAAAACATCGCGCCGATTTAGGGACGCGTTTTTTAGCTTCACAATAATTTCCCAGCTGCCCGCAGCCGGTTTTTCCATTTCTGTACGCTTTACTGCGTTCGGTCCGCCTGTTTCCTGCAATAGCATCGCTTTCATTACCTTCTCCTCCTTTGTTCGACATTTTTCTGCGTTTACCCGTTCATTTTAACAAGAAAACATGCCTCTGCATACGATATAGCATTATGATGCCAAAAAGGATGTGCTTGTGATGTTGACCGAGAAACTGATGAAAGCGATCAATGGAGAATATACATCCATTCATGTTTATGAGAAACTGGCGGACATGGCTTCTACACCTTCCCAAAAATCGCGGCTCTTAGCCATTCGCGCTGATGAACTCAGACACTTTGAAACATTTTCCGCTCTTTATCATGCATTAACCGGCAACGCTCCTTCTCCTGTCCTTACTGAATCCTCCCCGAAAACGTTCAAACAGGGCATTCTGCAGGCTTTTCAGGATGAGCAGGAGACATCCGAGTTTTATCAGGAAACAGCCGATTCCTCTCATCTTCCTTACGTGAAGAAAGTGTTTGCCCGGGCGGCTGCCGATGAGCAGCGTCATGCGGTTTGGTTTTTATCTTTTTTGTAGGCCAGGAGCTTCCTAAAACCCCTGTTTGCGAAGCCAATTCTCACATACAGACGTCCATTTAGACGCTTCTTTATGATCAGTGGCAAGTCCAAGCCCATGCCGGCCGCTCTCAAAAATGTGCAGGTCAAACGGAACAGAAGCACGGCTCAGAGCAGCCGCAAACAGTAAGCTATTTTCAACTGGAACCGGCTCATCATCTGCTGTATGCCATAAAAAAGAAGGGGGCGTTTCTTTCGTTACATGCCGCTCATTGGACAAAAACAGCCGCTGCTCCCCAGACGAACCAGCTCCAAGCAGGTTTTCCATTGAGCCGTCATGCCGATGCTCCCCAAAGGTAATGACCGGGTACCCCAAAACAAGCAAATCCGGACGAGATGGCTGTTGTTCCACCGGATCAGCAGCACCCTTCATTCCCTGGTCGTATTTGGTTGCAAGCGTTGATGCAAGATGGCCTCCTGCTGAAAAACCGAGTACTCCGACCCGTTCTGAATCTACCTTCCACGACGGCGCATGATGCCGGACAAGACGAATGGCACGGGAAGCATCCAAAAGCGGAACCGGATGCCGGTAAGGCGCTGTGCGATACTGGACAACAAATGCATGAGTGCCAAGACGGTTCAGCCATTTCGCGACAGGTTCTCCTTCATGAAAAGCCCGTCTCGCATAGCCTCCTCCCGGAAAAATCAGCATAGCTGGTGCTGTTTCAGAACCAGCAGGGTAAAATGTCATATAGGGTGTTTCTTCCCCATCAAGTTTAAAAGGAACCTCATCTTCCCATAAGTGAATCATTCTGCTTCCCCCTTATTTTGAGTTGAACCCCCGGTCGGTTACATACCCTTCCATTGACCAAATACCTTTTTTCTTCTTCTTGGCAATTCCCTCTTTTGTTTCAAACTCGTTCAAGTAGCGCGTATTAGGCGGATATACATAAGCAACCCGCGCAAAACCTTCCTCTAAAAGAGTTTCCTGCACACTTTTCCCGTTCACATACACATACACCAATATGCGGCTATACTTGTCCAGGCGCTGGCCAATATCAAATTCAATTGTAATATCTCCACCTTGAAGCAGTTCTGCTGTTCGTTCCTTTGCTTCTTCACCGAGCGGCTGCCTGCCCAGCTGTGGATGGCGGGTTTCAGGTGTATCAATAAGCAGGAAGCGAGCACTAAATTCTTCTGCTTTTCCATCATTATCCGCATCAAAAGCAAAAACAGCGGTGTCACCGTCAACCGGGCGCACAAGCTTCGCCGGAATAGGTTCTATCACTCCTTTTGTTTTTAAGATGCTTCCCGCTTCATCGACTGGCTCCTCTGCTTTATTCGAGCCTTTTTCTGTTTGCTGGTTTTCTTTTTCGATTGCTGTTAACACATCTTCTGTTACTTCTAAAACATCGCTCACTTCTTCTAAGCTGCAAGCTGACAGAAACAAAGCTGCAGTTGCACATAGAATCAGTGTCACCCTTCTTTTCACGTTTTAATCCTCTTTTCTTTCCTCTTGAACATCCATATAAAAAAACCTCTTTAAAAGAGGTATCAAGCTGTCGGCATACGCTTGCTTTCCCGACGTACCGACGTTTTCCACTCTCTTTTAGAAGAAGGTTTATTTTTTTGCAGCTGCTTCTTGAATATAGTCGGCAATCACTGGAACCGAAAGCTCCAGACCGCTTGTTGATAAGCTGTTTTGCACATACTGAAGCTTGTTGTCGTCACTTGCATACGATTGAATATTAAGGATGTTATTAATATATAAAATGCCTTCATTTGTAATCATCGGTTTGATCACATGTCCGTCTGTTTCATTATAATGGCGGATTTTTTGGAGCCCATTAATAAGCCCCTGGTCAAACAAGTCATTCATGGCAATCTCATAAACTGCCGGCTTCATATTTTCACTGATCCGTTCATGAAGTTCATACATTACATCCGGTTTGTTTTCCAAATAATATTGTACATAATAAGCAAGAAGCACCTGTTCTGCTACTGGTAATTGTCTTCCCATACAAACGCCTCCTTTTCAATTTCCTCTATTATACATGATGCAGGCGCCTATCAGTCAATTTCCATTCAACCTCTTTATGCGCCACACATATACTATAAATACATCTTAAATGCTCTGCCGTAGGCATATGGACACAAAAATTCTATTAACAATACTCTTAAATCATGGTATAGTCATGACAACAAATACCATATGAATAGAGGAGCTTTAAGATATGACCTTTAAAAAGGTGATGATAGCGATCATGCTTTGCGTAATGGCTTTATCACTCCTGTCTCCCGCTGCAAAAGCCGCTGAATCCACTGCTGCTTGTTCTCCTAAAAAAGCCGCTAATAAAACATATATTAATGTGTCTGTCGCCACTCTGTGGAAAGACACGAGTGCAAAACGGAAAATCGATCAGCCATCTCTCTCAAACCCTGTGAATATAAAAGCCTGGACATCCAAAATGGCAACTGTAAAAGACCGTATTTGGCTGACTGGAAGAGCAGAAACACAGGCACTTTATGGGCAGGAAGTCGTCATTTTAAAAACCAGCGGCAGCTGGGCACAAGTGGCTGTCAAGGATCAAATTACGTCCAAAAACAAAAAAGGCTATCCAGGCTGGCTGCCTAAATCGCAGATCACCACGCAGCCTGCTTCTTATGAAAACTGTGGGACAGCCTGGGTAAAATCCAAGACAGCGTACCTTTTTCATGACAAGAAAAAATCGTTTATGGAAATCAGCTTTAATACGGAACTGCCCATTATTAAATCAGAAACGAATTGGGTACAGGTCATGACACCATCAAACGGAGCCAAATGGATCAAAAAAAGTGATATCCGTGTGCTTGCTGCGATACCGAACATTCCAAAACCAACCGGCTCTGCGCTTTTAGCAACCGGAAAACAGTTTCTCGGTCTTCCTTATTTATGGTCGGGCATGTCGGCTTACGGCTTTGACTGTTCAGGCTTTACTTCCTCTGTTTACCGCTATCACGGCATTAGTATCCCGCGTGATGCTTCTGAACAGGCAAAAGCAGGCAAAGCAGTCGCAAAATCTGCCCTACAGCCGGGTGACCTTTTATTTTTCGCTTACAATAAAGGCAAAGGCCGTGTCCATCATGTAGCTATGTATGCTGGCAATGGCCAGATGATTCATGCACCAAAAGCCGGTAAGCGGGTAGAGATTATTTCGATGAATACCGCGGCTTACAAACAGGAATACGCAGGCGCACGCCGTTACATTCAGTAAAGCCTTGTAAAAAAACCATCCCCGTACTCTCTGACGGGGATGGTTTTTGATTTTCTTACACTTCAATGATAATAGGAACAATCATTGGGCGCCTTTTCGTTTGGGCGTATAAAAATTTCCCAACGGATTCTTTCAAATGCTGCTTCATCACTTTCCATTGAGTTACATGCGCTTCCTGTAATTTCTGAATCGTAGAAGCGGCAATTTGATTAACATCATTCAACAGCTCTTCTGACTGGCGGGCATAGACAAACCCTCGTGAAATCGTATCAGGTCCGGAAACGATTTTGTTTTCTGATTTACTTAAAGTAATGACAATCACAAGCATCCCATCTTCGGAAAGCTGTTTGCGATCACGAAGCACAATATCGCCCACATCTCCAATTCCGAGTCCGTCCACAAATATATTTCCAGCCGGGATTTTTCGTGTCTGCCGGGCTTCAGATTGACGGATGTCGACTACATCCCCATTTCCTACAACGAAAATGTTCTCCGGCTGAACGCCAACAGACTCTGCCAGCAGCCGGTGCTGCTGCAGCATTCTAAATTCTCCATGGATCGGAATAAAGTATTTCGGCTTCATCAAGGTAAGCATAAGCTTCAGCTCCTCCTGACAGCCATGACCGGACACGTGCATACCGGTAGCAGCCCCTGATCCATAAATGACATGGGCGCCAAGACGAAATAAATTATCGATAATACGTGCTACATTTCGTTCATTTCCTGGAATAGGCGATGAAGACAGGATGACGGTATCACCAGGATAAATTTCCACCTGCCGATATTTTGAGTTTGATAAGCGGGACAAGGCGGCCATTGGTTCTCCCTGGCTTCCCGTACAAAGAATCGCAACGCTCTCTGGATCCTGGTCACTGATTTCCTCCGCATCAATCAGCATCTCATCCGGGATATCCAAATAGCCAAGCTCGATCGCCACCGATACTACATTCACCATACTCCGTCCTAATAGGGCAAGCTTTCGATTTGTTTTTCTTGCTGCATCAACGACCTGTTGAACGCGGTGAACATTCGAAGCAAATGTGGCGATAAACACTTTGCCCTGCGCTTTGCTGAACGCTTCTTCGATATGCCGTCCGACGTGTTTTTCAGACGGGGTAAATCCAGGCCGCTCCGCGTTGGTACTTTCTGAAAGAAGGGCAAGCACCCCATTCTCACCAAGCCCGGCCATTTTGTGAATATCCGGATATTGATCGTTAACCGGTGTTAAATCAAATTTAAAGTCACCCGTATGTACAACCGTTCCTTCCGGTGTATGAAACGCGGCTCCTAAACAGTCCGGGATGCTGTGATTTGTTTTAAAAAACGTAAGACGGATCGTTCCAAGCTCAATGACCGAATCGGAATGTATCGGTGTCAGCTTTGTATCGCCGAGCAATCCATGCTCTCTCAGCTTAATTTCGATCAAGCCGATTGTCAGCCGCGTTGCGTAAATAGGCACGTTAAGCTGTTTAAGAAAATAAGGAATGCCTCCAATGTGATCCTCATGTCCGTGTGTGACAACGAGCGCCCTGATTTTTTCTTCATTTTCACGCAGGTACGTAATATCTGGAATAATTAAATCAATGCCTAATAAACTTTCGTCCGGGAACTTTGAGCCGCAGTCAATCAGAACAATATCATCCGCATACTGCACGGCATACATATTCTTTCCGATTTCATTTACGCCGCCTAAAGCAAAGATAGATAATGTGTTTTCCTGTGCATTCATCGTGTCTTCCTCCCCAAAAAACTCATTATCAAAATTGTGCCCTGTTCCGGTTCTTTTATGCCTCTTTCCTTTTTTGAGCAAAACAAAAAGCGGCGCTTTTGCAAAAGCACCGCTTGATTTTTTAAACAATCGTTCTTCCATGCTGACCCAAAGCAAAATAGATACCATGCTGCAGCGTTTGAAAGCAGTCGAATTTAGACAGGTTAATATTTGATTGTGAAATAATCAAACTAAGCTCTGGAGAAATACCGACAAGAATGGTTTCCGTTCCAATTAAGGAAGCAGCGGAACCAATTTTTTCAATTAAGCTGACGGTATGACCGCTAATATCCCTGTCGAGACCCGTTAAATCAAGCACTAGATAATTGGCTTTGTGCGCCGGAAGATTATTCAGCGTTTTCACGACAAGTTCTTCCGAGCGGTCTTCATCGTATTTTCCAATCAGCGGAACGACGACAATTCCTTCGAGTACAGGAATAATGGGCGAGGAAAGCTGTCTGACTAATTCTTTCAGCTCTTTTGTTTTTTCCTCTACAATTGTTTCCAGCCGCAGGATTTCTTCCGCTTCTTTCTTACGCGCTAATTGATGAATGTTATTTGAAATTGTCACATCTGACGGGAAATATTCAATGATGCTGTACTCATGTCCAGCAAGCTGATCCTGTACGACTTTGTACCACATGTTTTGTCCAAACAGCCCGCTGAAAATACCCGCATAATGAGCGGGAAGATAATTTCCACCCTGCTTTTTGCCCTGTGCCTGGTTGATTTTAAACTCCCAGCTGTCTTTTATATGAGCGGTAAGTGTTTTTGCTCCAAAATCCAAATTCTTGATCGTTGTGCGGCCCCAGCCTGCGGAGGCATAAGTATTCGTAATAAGCTCCGCTGCCTGCGCAGCGTCTACATCTTTTATTTTTTCAAAGTATTGTCCTACAACCAACCCCTGGCGGAAACCTGTTGTTTCAAATACAAGGTTGGAGGCTTCTTCTCCGGAAATTTCTTCGATCGTGTCAAAAAAAGTTTTCATGGCAGAAGAAATCCAAAAAAGGACTGCATCTTGTTGTTCAAACAAAAATTTCCCTTTCTCTAAATCCCATTCAAATGTAAGCCCGCCAATTGTGATATGTGAATTTACTGCCATTTATGCATGCCCCTTTATGTTGAATAAGTACTTTTTATACACAGTATACCCATTATAGTTTTTGCCGAAAAACCTGTCCAATGTAGAACCTTTTTCTTTTTTAAAACAGCATATTTAAAGCTGCCTATACCCTTTAATCGCTCTACATTTAGATAGCGCTTCATAAACAAAATAAAAAAGCAGGGAATGAGGTTAACTGTCCTTCCCTGCTTCAAAACCCTGTTACAATAAGTCTAAAACAGCTACTGCCTCTACATGCACCGTCTGCGGAAACATATCCACCGGCTGCACCTCACGCGTTTTATATCCACCGTCTTCTAAAACACGAAGATCACGGGCAAGCGTACCTGGATTACATGATACATATACAACCCGGCTCGGTTTCATTTTCAAAATCGTTTCCAGCAATGCTTCGTCACAGCCTTTGCGCGGCGGGTCCACCATGATCACATCCGGCTTGATGCCCTGCTTGTACCAGGCTGGAATGACTTCCTCTGCTTTTCCCGCCTCAAAATAAGCGTTCTTAATGCCGTTGAGCTCCGCATTTTTCCTTGCGTCTTCAATAGCCTGCGGTACAATTTCGACTCCGTACACCTGCTTTGCTTTTCGCGCAAGAAACAGAGAAATGGTACCAATGCCGCAATAAGCGTCGATCACGGTTTCCTCACCAGTTAATTGGGCATACTCGAGCGCTTTATTGTACAGCACTTCCGTCTGGACCGGATTAACCTGATAAAACGACCGGGCCGAAATCGCAAACTTGATATCGCCGATTGTATCGTAAATTACATCTTCTCCAAACAAAGTACGGGTCACATTGCCAAAAACAACATTCGTTTTTTCTGCATTCACATTTTGGACGATAGAGGTAATGTCCGGAATGGCCTGACGGATGCCTTCAATAATAGCCTCCCTATTTGGAATTTCATTGGTGCGTGTGATCAGCACAGCCATTTTTTCGCCGGTTTGATAGCCGATCCGTGCCATCACATGACGAAGCACGCCTTTATGGCGGCCTTCGTCATAAGGCATAACCCCATTAGCGGCACAGACGTCTTTTACTTTTTGAATGATAACATCGCTTTCCGTGTGCTGAATCAAGCATTCTGTCATATCAATAATGTCGTGTGAGCGCTTTTTGAAGAAGCCAGCGACAATCCGGCCTTCAGCCGACAGCCCCACCGGGACCTGTGCTTTGTTTCGGTAGCGCCACGGGTCCTCTAAGCCAAGCACTGGATGCACAGGCACGTCCGGCAGCTTGGCGATCCGATCGATCACATTGCGCACCTGGTTGTATTTCATATCCATTTGTCCTGCATAGGATAAGTGCTGCACCTGGCAGCCGCCGCATTCATCATATACGGGACAAGGCGGCTCAACCCGCTCCTGTGACGCCTTGTCCAGTCGGATCAGCCTGGCGAATCCGTACCCTTTGTTTAATTTTGTTACTTGAATTTCTCCTGTTTCCCCTGGCAGAACACCTTCTATAAATAATGGATAGCCGTCAACTTTGGCTACCCCTTTTCCTTCATGTGTCAAATCGGCCACCGTTACATGAACGATATCACCTTTTTGAACCGGAGCTTGAATCTTTGCCACAATTACTCTCCTCTTTCTATTTGAAAAACGATTCCCGCTCAGCCGAAATCCATTTTTCCATTTCTTTTTCCTTTACAAGACGATTCACTAAAATATCATGCCAGACGTAATTTTCCAACAAATAAATATGAACCGGATCATCCGTATAAAATGCGGTAGCCCGCTGCTCAACAGACGGTCCATACAGCATTTCCTTACCGTCAATCGACAGAATAAACCATTTGTCCTGTCCGATTTCTTCAACGAAGCTTGTCTGGCGATGTACATCGAGTCCCCTGATTGGCTGCTCTACTTGAAAAACGATACCCTTCATCTTACAACGATGTGCGGCTTTCTTCAAGAGCGGTTGGAGCATTTTGTACATCCCGCTCCACATGGAAAGAATCACTTTTCGTTCAGCTTTTTGCAGCATTGTTTCACAAAATGCCAAAATCGGTTCTTCCCCATGAATGGAAGCAACCCGTTTGTCCGGCTCTGGCTGCACAATTTCTAGTGCTTTTAATGATTCACCGACCGATGAAAACGTCGCTTCCCATTTTGATTGAATGGAAGCCAAAAATACATCTACCGGAAGCGGTGAATAGAGCGTACTTTTGCCACTCTTCTCCTGAATGACGACTCCTCGTGCGGCTAAACTTTTTAATACGTCATATACCCGCGCCCGCGGAATACCGGATTCTTTACTGACCTGATACGCTGTTGAGGTACCGCATTTTACAAGCGTCACATACGCCTGGGATTCATACTGATTAAAGCCCATCTCCTGTATTTTCTCGATCATTCCGTTCATGTTCTCCTCCATGGCCTCTTCTTGATTCCATCATATCATGTTTACAACCGAAAAAATATTAGTTACTATTATAGTAGTAACTATCTAACAGGAGATGAGATGATTGGACGAGTCCGTTATGATCATGCTTTTCTTTTTTGGCTTTTTAGCCGCCTTTATCGATGCAGTCGTCGGAGGCGGCGGCTTGATTTCGATTCCCGCTTTGCTCGCGGCAGGGCTTCCACCGGCCACAGCAGTCGCCACGAATAAACTGGCCAGCACAATGGGGGCGCTCACAAGCACAATTGCATTTGTGCGGGCAGGAAAAGTGGATTTCCGGCTCGCAGGCCGGTTGTTTCCACTTGCGTTTATCGGCTCCATTTTCGGGGCGCTAACCGTTCAGCATGTTTCACCAGATTTGTTGAAGCCGCTCATTCTTATTCTGCTGACTGTGGTAGCGATTTATACAGTTTTCAAAAAGGACTGGGGCAGCGTTTCCACTTATCAAAAAGGAAGCGGAAAAAGAGCGATTCTGTTTGCGTCAGCAATTTTGGTGATCGGTTTTTACGATGGCTTTCTTGGCGCCGGCACCGGTTCTTTTATGCTGTTTGCTTTTTTGCTGCTTGGTTTTGACTTTATGCAGTCTGCCGGCAATGCGAAGCTTTTGAACTTCGGCAGCAACATTGCGGCTCTCCTGCTTTTCCTGCTGACCGACATGGTATATGTCGGTCACGGCCTTGTAATGGGCGGTGGCATGGTCCTCGGCGCATTGGCCGGATCAAAATTTGCGATTCAAAAAGGTACCTCGTACGTAAGGCTTTTGTTTATTATTGTGACCGTCTCCTTAATCGGTAAAAACGTGTATGACTTTTGGTGCAATCATCTTCTATTAGATTGAACTGAAAAAGTACCCTCGCTTCCATTTCGTCAAGAGCGCAGCACCAGAAATAAACGGTGGGGTGAATGATAGTTTTACAAGGCAAACGTTTTTAGTTTCGTCTTTTTTGGTATAGTTTGTATTATAAATACTAAATGTTGTTTTGCAGGAACGGACTGTAAAAGGCATTATTGCATACCGTTATATTTTCCTGGCCGTTATGGAGCTAGGTTACTTTCAAGAGGAAAAGCTTGTAATAAAACTTATTTCACTTGATGATGTAGTAACAGAAGGGTTCGAAGCGTTGATGAAGGAAAAAAACAGTTGAAATTTTAGTTAAATTGCATTCTGAATCTTAAACAAAAGTAAGCACATCCGCCACGGATGTGCTTTTTTTGTTTAGAACTGCTGTAAAGTGGAATAGTACTTTACATAAGGAGTGATAAAAATGAGTTCATTAAAAGATCAAATTGTATCCATTATCGACAACAACCTTGTGGGGACGATGGCTACTATTCATGATAACAAGCCACGTTCACGCTATATGACTTTTTTTAATGACAATTTAACGCTGTATACAGCAACAAGCAAAGACACCCATAAAACAGAAGATGTAGAGCAAAATCCGTATACACATATCTTACTTGGCTATAATGGCGAAGGGATCGGCGATGAGTATGTGGAAATTGAAGGAAAAGTGCAAGAATCCGATGACGAAAGCTTAAAACAAAAAGTATGGAACGAACATTTAGAATCGTGGTTTGATGGACCGGAAGATCCAAAATTATTGATTTTGAAGATCACACCCGAGCAAATCCGTTTAATGAACAAAAAAGGACAGCCTCCACAAACATTGGAGCTGTGACCCAAACCCAAAAGCACCGCCTTCTAAAAAGGCGGTGCTTTTTATTGAGCAGCTGCTACTTCTTCGTACGAACCGATAGCCTCAATACAGCCATTTTTCAGCCGGATTACCTGGTCAGCGCGGCGGATTGTATTTAGCCGGTGGGCAATGACAAAGCTGGTCCGGCCCTTCATCAGCCGGCCCAGTGCTTCTTGAATGTGCAGCTCTGTAATAGTATCGATACTGCTGGTAGCTTCATCTAAAATGAGCAGAACCGGATCGGCCAAAATCGCCCGGGCGATGGCCAGAAGCTGACGCTGTCCCTGGCTGATTCCTGATCCATCCTGCCGCAGCATAGACTGATATCCCTCTGGCATTCTTTCAATGAATGAATGGGCATTTGCCTGTCTGGCAGCTTCTATTACTTCTTCGTCTGTCGCATCCAGTCTACCGTAGCGGATATTTTCCATGACGGTTTCCTCAAACAGGACCGTATCCTGCAGTACAAACCCCATTTGACTGCGAAGCGCGTTTCCACTTATCTCCCGGCTGTTTATACCGTCAAATAAAATACGGCCCTCATTTGGCTCATAAAACCGGGCAAGCAGGTTCATGATGGTGGTTTTACCGGACCCGGTTGGCCCGATCAAGGCAATCATGTCTCCTGGTGAAGCATGAAACGAAACATTGGATAGTATTTTTTTATCCGTATCATAGGAAAATGATACATTGTCAAAGGTGACTTCTCCCGCCAGAGGCGGAATCTTTCCTTCTCCTCTGTCTACAGCTTCATCCGTATCCATAATATCAAACACCCGCTCCGCACCGGCGACCGCTGACAGCATCGTATTGTATTGATTGGCAAGATCATTAAGCGGACGCGTAAACTGGCGGGCATATTCAGTAAAAATAACAATGGTTCCGACCGTCGCCTGCCCATTCAGTGCCAAAATACCTCCGACAAGCGCAATGACTGCAAAACCGGTGTTATTTAATACATTCATTAATTTTGGAATAAAGCCAGAGTACGCCTGTGCCATATAGCCCGCTTCACGCAGCCGTTCATTTTTTTCCATAAACTCATGAATCATTTCTTCTTCCCGTGAAAACATTTTAACAATATGCCGGCTTGAAATAGCTTCTTCAATAAATCCATTTAAATCACCGAGATGGCGCTGCTGCTCTTTAAATTTCGGTCCCGTCCGGCTGGTGATCCATTTCATTCCATAAAACATTAGCGGAATAATAAGCAGGGTAACAGCAGTCAGCAGCGGGCTTAAGTAAAGCATGACTGCGATAGACCCAGCCAGTGTTAAAAGTCCGGATGCTATCTGAATAATCGAGCTGTTTAGTGTACTGCTTATGTTATCAATATCGTTCGTCACACGACTCATCAGCTCGCCATGGCGGCGTTTATCAAAAAAAGAAATCGGCAGCTTATGAAAATGACGAAACAAATCATCACGAAGCTCATAAACCGTTTTTTGTGCAATTTCCACCATCCAGTAGTTTTGCAAAAAGCTGACCGCCGAATAGCCGATATACACGAGCGCCAAACCGGCGAGCAGCCCAATCAGCCCACGCTCATCTCCTGATGCAATATAATCATCAATGGCCTTTCCAGTTAAAAAAGGGCCGGCAAGAGCAAGTAGAGAGCTGAGCGCCACCATTACCATTGTCAGCAGCAGCTTTCCTTTTCGCTTCAACAGATAATGGCCGATCCGCTTTAGTGTGAGAGACATGTTGCCAATTTGCGGCTTTACGTCTCCATTATTATGACCCGGATGCTTCATGAATACCACCTCCTCTGCCCTGTGACTCCAGCAGGCGTCTGTATAAGCTGTTTTTACGTGCCAGTTCCCGGTGGGTACCGGAAGCAGCAATTTGGCCGTCTTCAATCATAAAAATGCAATCCGCCTGTTCGGCGGTCGACACTTTTTGCGTGACAATCAGCACCGTGCAGTTTTGCGAAGTAATCGCGTTGATTAGCGCTGCTTCCGTTTTTACATCCAGTGCACTCGTACTGTCATCCAGCAGTAAAATATCCGGCTGGCGGACCAGGGCCCGGGCAATGGACAAGCGCTGCTTCTGCCCGCCTGACAGTGTGACACCCTTTTGGCCAATAACAGTGTTGTACCCGTCTGGCAGTGAAAGGACTGTATCATGTATTTGGGCTTTTTGTGCGGCTTCGACTACCTCTTCATCAGTAGCATCCTTTTTTCCCCAGCGGATATTGTCAATAATTGATCCTGTAAACAAATGGGACTCCTGCGGCACAAAGCCAATTTGACGCCGGAGCTGCCTGACATCCATTTGGCTCACATCCCGCCCGCCAATGGCCACGCGGCCTTCTGAGGGCTCGTACAAGCGCGGAATCAAGGAAAGCAGCGCTGATTTCCCCGAGCCCGTTTCTCCTAAAATAGCGGCTATACTGCCGCGCTCAACTCGCATTGAAAGCGAATGGAGTACAGGTGTTTTACCGCCTGGATATGTGAAAGTGACGTTTTCTAAGAAAAGATCCCCTTCTGCCGGATAGGACTCTGTTACAGCCGGGAGCTGCTCCTGATCCACTGCGAGCACTTCGTTTATGCGAACAGCCGATGCCTTTCCGCGCGCAAAAGCAAGTGTAATAAATGTGAATATGGATAATGAAATAATAATCCGAGCCGCGTAGTTAATGACCGCGACAATTTCACCGGTGGTAGCCGTGCCATTTTGCATCTCCATAAAGCCAAGCCATAAAATAAAAAGAAGACCGCCATTCATAACAAGCATTAAAATGGGCACAATGCTTTCAAATGTGCGGATGACGCCAATTGTATCTTCCATTAGCGCCTTGCCGGCCCGCTCAAACCGGGATGTTTCGTACCGGCTGCGGACAAATGCCCTGATCAGCCGGATGCCCGTTAGGTTTTCGCGCATGACACTGTTTACTTTATCAAGCTTGATCTGTACACGGCGGAACATTCCTGCACCCCTGCGCATCATAAACAGCATAAAAAAGGTCATGAACGGCACCGTTACAAGCAGTACAAGCGCTAATTTAAAATGAACGAACAGTGCCATTGCTGTACCAAAAATGATCATAAGCGGTGCACGCAGCATAATGCGCAGACTCATAAACACGGCATTTTGCAGCTGGGTTACATCGTTTGTCATTCGCGTAATTAAAGTAGATGTGTCAAAGTGGCCATATTGGCCAAATGAAAAAGACTGCACTTTTTCAATTAATTTTTTCCGGATGTCAAATCCATAATTTTGACCAATCCGGGCGGCAATAAATGAATTGGTAATGCCGGCTGCAAAGGAAAACAGTGATAGACCGATCATAATGCTGCCCCAAAACAAAATCGAATTCACTTCTCCTGCCACAATACCGTCATCGATCATTTTCGCCATTAAAATTGGCAGCACAAGCTCAACTGCGAGCTCAAGCAGCATTAATCCCCAGGCAGCGGCCATTCTCAGACGATACGGCACTAACAAAGCCCAAACATGATTCATCCCCATTCCTTCTTCCAATTCTTTGTTTCCTTTAGTGTAGCAAACATAAAAAAAAATCGCTCCTTTCAAGGAGCATCCGTTGTGCTTGTCCGGCTAATGAAAAAAGAAACCTCCAGCCCGTTTAATGAACAGCCGGAGAAACTCTTTACCGTTTCGGTTCAATAAAGTTTTTTTAAATCATCAGTTCCATGTCCAAACATTGAATCGCGCTGATTCCTTCAATGCAGACGGTTACGCATAAATCAGTTCGCTCTAAAAAAGAAAGTTGGTGAAAGCAAACAGCTGTACCGCAGCTCACGTCCAATGGCTGGAGCAGCGAAAGAGTCACCGTTTTTCGCTTTTCATCTAGATGTTCAATACGGAAGTAATTTGTTGTAAACGGACGATCATCCTTCGATCCGACAGCTTCAAAGTACTCATCCCCTGTTTTCAGCATAATCGGAATAGTATCCGCATCAAATATTTTCGCCAGCAAGCTGCTGCAAATGTCTGTCTTCATTCCTTTTAATTGATCCTGCTGTTCTTTCAATATTTTAAGAAAAAAGCCAAGCCCCCTTCTACAGGTCATTCCCTCTCCTCCTCCAGCCCCTTTATATATAGCTTATTTCTTTTTTGATAAGAGGTGAAAGCCCATTTTTTATCCTGGCTAATTTTTGTAAACAACCGCCGGTTAAGTCGAATCTTTACCTGTTGCATCATCCACCCGTCGGCCCACATGTAAAAATGAGCATATACATTTTGTGAAGTGCCCGATATTTTACTTGGCCGATTGGTTTTTGCAAACTGTTTGTATCCAAAGCATTAATTTCCGATTTTCCCTTTTTATAAATAAAACAGCCTGCCATCATCGAATAAAACGATGCAGGCAGGCTGAAAGCTTATAATTGCGGAAAATGATCCGGGTCTTTTTTGCTTTTTTGTACGAAATAGTAAACGATCACACCAGCCAGCACATAAACCGCACTTGCCGCATAAAGCATTTTAAAGCCAAGGCCCGAGGCGGCAATGCCCATAATAAAGGAACCGAAGCCGATCCCAAGATCAAAGAGTGACAGAAACGTAGCAGTCGCCAGCGCTTTTTTCTCGGGGCGCGCCTTCGATATGGCGATCGTTTGGAATCCGGGAAATAAAGTACCCCAGCCAAGCCCGATCACTCCTGCTGCAACGAGGAAAAGCCCGGCTCCGCCTGCCTGGCTCAGCAAAAGAAGTCCTGCTGCAAATAAAACAATTGACGGGTATACAATAGCATTCGCCCCGTACCGGTCAAACCAGCGGCCGGTGAATGGACGTGACAGTACAATCACAATCGCGTACACCACAAAAAAGAACCCGGATACAGCACCAATCTGTAGCTCCTCGGCATAAACCGAAACAAATGATAAAATAGCTGAATAAACAACAGCAAAAAATGTGCCGGTTAGAGCAATCGGCAGGGAGGATTTTTCAATTAAATTCCCTGGTGAAAGATCCAGCTTAAACCGGCTGGCCGGCTGTCTGCTGTCCACCGTATCCTTTTTCATCGAAAAGCCGATTAACAGCGCAATCAATGCAACGGCAGCGCACACTGTAAAGCCCGCTTGAATATCCCACTTGTTCATAATCGCAAGGCCGGTGAATGGACCGATAGCCATCGCTAAATTCATGGACATCACATAGTAGCCCATTCCCTCTCCACGGCGCGAGTTTGGAATAATATCTGCTACAACAGCGCCAGCGGCAGTAGTCGCCATCCCAAAGCCGATACCGTGGAAAAAGCGGAGCACAAGCAGGGCAGCTAATCCATTCGTGAATGGATATAAAATAGATGCGATAAAAAAAATAACCAATGAAGCGATCAGCACCTTTTTTTTACCAAAGTGCTCCACCCATTGTCCAGAAACGAATCGAATCAAAATGGCTGAAATTAAAAAAACAGTCGTTGCCAGCCCTGCCTCGGTTTCTGAACCCTTCAATTCATGGAGTACATAAACGGGCAATGTTACAAGCAAAAAATAAAACGTCATAAATAAGAAAAAATTTGTTAATGAAATACCGATAAAACTTTTTGTCCATAGTGCTGGTTTATTCATGCAAATCCCCTTTCAATTTCCCAAGCCAATCGTAAAGTGCCAGTTGTACAAGCGTACGCTGTTCTTCCGGCACCCGCTCAAGCAGACGGTCATTCATTGACAAAACAGCCTGCTCCCACTCCGGATAGGCCTCACGTGCTTTCTCGGTTAAGTGAATCACTTTTATCCGCTTATCTTCACCCGGCACCTGCCGGATATACCCTTGCTTGGCAAGGCGCTGGATCGTCCGTGTCATAGGCGGTGCTTCAACGGCAAGATACTCACACAGCGCTGACTGCGGCATTGCTCCTTTTGTTTTCAATACAAATAAAACCGCCCATTGCGCACTGTAAAGCCCGAACGGCTGCAAGGTTTCATTTACCAGCTTGGTCAGCAAGCGCGACAGCTGATGAATCGTATGAAATAATCCGTGTGTTTCCATGCAATCCTCCAATTAGTTACTTAGGTAACTAATTGTATCATACCTTTTCGGCACACGAAATATATTACATAAAAAAAAGCTGCTTCGGTGATACCGAAGCAGCTTTCATTAATAAATTCGATCTTGCGGACGAAGCTTTTCAATAGGTGCAAATACATCAAGATGACGGTACAAGTTTTCGAAGTCAGCCGGGATTTCCCCACCGAGCTCTCCGTCAAGATTAATAAGCAGCGGATCCGCAGACTGAACGTGAATCCGCTTTGCTTTTGTATAAATAACATGAGGATCATTTAAATGATCTCCTCGAAGGGCCAGACTTGCAATCCGGATAAATTCTGCCAGATTGGTTTTCTTTAAAATAATGAGTGTAAACAATCCATCGTTAACCGATGAATCAGGGGCCAGCTTCTCAAAACCGCCGACAGAATTCGTGAGCCCAATCAGGAAAAGAAGAGACTCCCCTTCAAACACTTCACCGTCATATTCAATTCTGAGATCCGTTGGCTTGATCGAAGGAAGCATCTCGATGCCTTTTAAATAATAAGCGAGCTGCCCAAGCATTGTCTTCAGCTTGCTGGGTACTTCATACGTAAGCTCCGTTAAACGTCCGCCACCCGCAATATTAATGAAATAACGATCATTCATGCGCCCAACGTCTACCGGAATCGTTTCACCCGCTGTGATGACGTCAATGGCGCCTTGAATGTCACGCGGTATATGCAATGCACGGGCAAAGTCGTTTGTTGTACCCATGGGAATAACGCCAAATTTCGGGCGATGTTCTTGTCCGGCAAGGCCGTTCACCACTTCATTTAATGTTCCATCACCACCTGCGGCAATCACGACATCAAATTTCCGTTCCGAGGCAATTCGCGCCGCTTCGGTCGCATCCCCTTCCCCTGTCGTTGCATGCGCAGATGTTTCATACCCGGCTCTTTCAAGCTTTTCGAGCGCTTCCGGCAAATGCTTGCGGAAGAGCTCGCGTCCGGAGGTTGGATTGTAAATAATTCGTGCTCGTTTCGTCATCATTATCCCAGTCTTTCTGCTTAATATAATCGTTCCGCAAGTGTCGTTTTAAGGCTGCGGTATATCTCCTGCCAGATGGCCTCATCCGTCCGGTAGGTTTCAGTCAGCGCTTCGATCATATCGCGGCTTTTTTTCTCGAAATCTTCATGATCACGCGGTGGAAGTGATGAACGGTATTGCGTCACCATCTCCTGTACAGCGGGAGCACGCGGTCCCCATACCGCCTGTTCCGTTCCTTCTTCATCTATGAAAATAAAAATGGGAATTGCCCGCGATGTACCGTTTGTTAAATATTGGTCCATTAGTTCCAGGTTTTCATCACGATGCAGCATCCTGACGTCCATGTCCGCTGCTTTTGTCATGGCAAGCAAAATTGGTATATTTACCATGGCATCACCGCACCAGTCTTCCGTCAGGACAATAACACGCCAGTTAGCTTCTTTTACTTTATGAATAAGAGAAGCTTCTTCACTGGATAAATGAAAATTTTTTAATACATAAAGAAGATTTTCTTTATGCTTCGACATATTGTTTATATATTCTTCAGGTGTCAGTCCTTTTTCAAACCATTCCTGCAGATTCATTTTTCGTTCCTCCGTTGCGGATTTTCAAAACATCCTACCCTCCATTATGCACAAAAACTACCGATTTGACAAAATCGGTTGATTTCATACAGGTACAATTCTATAATAAAAAAGAATGAACTTATAATTATTAATAAATATAAATAAAAATACAAAGGAGTTTTCCTATGAAAGCATCAGTTATTGGCGCTTCCGGCTACGGAGGAATTGAACTTATACGTCTTTTATCCAATCATCCACAATTTGAGCTTCATGCTGTTTATTCATCCAGTAAAGATGGTGTCCCCGTCACAGAAGAATATCCGCATCTTGCCGAGATTTGCCCGCTTCCATTAACAAAGATCGATACAGAAGCAATCAAGCAGGAGTCAGACGTTGTATTTTTAGCTGTGCCATCCGGCGCTGCAGCCTCACTTGCTCCGAAGCTTGCAGGCGGACGGGCTAAAGTAGTTGATTTATCGGGCGATCTTCGTTTAAAAGAAACAGAAGATTATAAAAAATGGTACAAGAAAGAACCGGCACCAAAAGATTTTATCGCAGATGCCGTATACGGTCTGACAGAATGGAACCGTGAAAATATTAAAGCAGCGAAGGTTTTATCCAATCCAGGCTGTTACCCGACTGCGACGCTTTTAGGGCTTGCTCCCGCTGTGCAAAACGGTGTAATTGATATGAAAAATATTATTATTGATGCTAAATCCGGTGTATCGGGTGCTGGACGCGGCCTGTCTCCTCTTGTTCATTTTGCGGAAATGAATGATAACTTCCGTATTTACAAAGTAAATGAACATCAGCATATTCCTGAAATCGAACAGCAGCTTTCCTGGTGGAACGACGCTGCCGCTCCTATTACATTTTCTACACATCTTCTGCCAGTCTCACGCGGCATCATGGCAACGATGTATGCACCGCTCACACGTAGTATGACAACAGAAGAAGCACACGCTCTTTATGCCGACACGTACAAAAACGACCCGTTTGTGCGCGTCCGTCCAGTAAAGCAGTTCCCTGGCATTAAAGAAGTTGCTGGTTCGAATTTCTGTGATATTTCCGTTGATGTGGATACACGGACAAATCGCCTTGTGATTGTATCCGTGATCGACAATTTAGTAAAAGGGGCAGCGGGACAAGCCGTTCAAAATGCAAATATTATGTTTGGATTTGAGGAAACGGCCGGGCTTAAAGGCCTCCCGATGTATCCATAAAGGAGGAGAACAATGAAAACCGTAGTCGTAAAGTGCGGCGGCAGTGTTTTAAAAGAATTGTCGCAAAGCTTTTTTGACAGCATGAAGGCGTTGATTGCAGACGGATACAAAATTGTATTTGTTCATGGGGGCGGTCCGGAAATTAATGCTATGCTGGAAAAAATGGATGTAAAAAGTGAATTTAAAAACGGCCTGCGCGTTACATCAGAGGAAGTGCTTCAGGCGGCAGAGCTTGTTCTTTCTGGAAGCATGAATCGGAAGCTGGTTCGTATGCTTGCATCACAAGGTATTCCAGCTATCGGTGTACAGTCAAGCGATCAGGGGATTCTTGAGGCCGACTTTATCAACCAGGAAGAGCTCGGTTTTGTCGGCGACGTGACAGCTGTTAACAAAGAAGTGCTCCAGCTGTTCCTTGGAGCTGGCCTTCTTCCCGTTCTGACACCGATTGCGAAGGGACCGGACGGAACGGTGCTGAATGTAAATGCAGACCATGCGGCAGGTGCGGCTGCTTATGCTCTTGCAGCTGACCACCTTCTTATGGTGACAGACGTGCCCGGTGTTTTAAAAGATGGTGAACTAATTCCATCTCTCACTGCTTCCCAGACAAATGAGCTCATTGATTCTGGTGTTATCAGCGGCGGGATGATTCCAAAGGTTCATACCGCCTTGAAAGCACTCGAAAGCTGCGGACATGTTCATATTGTCTCCGGCAAGAAGCCGTTCTACGAAAACGAAACTTGGCATGGCACTTTATTTCAAAAGGAGGAAACGGTATGAGTCATTTATTTCCTACATACGCGAGATGGGATGTTACACCCGTCAAAGCAAAAGGCTCTTATTTAACAGCAAAAGACGGCAAGGACTATTTAGATTTTACATCTGGCATCAGCGTATGCAACCTTGGCCATGCACCGGATAATGTCAAAACAGCAGTTGAAGAGCAGTTAAACCAGTTCTGGCATACGTCAAATTTGTTTCAAATTGAGCTGCAGGAAGAAGTAGCAAAGCAGCTGGCAGATGCATCCGGGCTTGATCTTGTGTTTTTCGGAAACAGCGGCGCTGAAGCAAATGAAGCAGCTATAAAGCTCGCTCGCAAATCAACTGGCCGGACAAAAGTGATTACATTCGTTGATTCATTCCATGGCCGCACTTTTGCCACGATGGCGGCGACCGGACAGGACAAAATTAAAACCGGCTTCGGCCCGATGCTCGAATCATTTGAGTATGTGACGATGAATGATCTTGATTCCTTGACAGCTGCCCTTGATAACAATACAGCAGCTGTTATGTTTGAAGTGATTCAAGGTGAAGGCGGTATTAATGAAGGAAATGCAGACTTTTTAAAGAAAGCCGAAGAACTGGCTCATCAAAACGGCTCTCTTGTGATTATTGATGAAATCCAGACAGGAATCGGCCGTACCGGAAAGCCCTTTGCTTTTCAGCATATCGGCTTGAACCCGGATATTATCTCGGTTGCAAAAGGAATTGCAAGCGGCTTCCCTCTCGGTGCGATTATCGGTAAAGCGTCCCTTGCCGAAGCGTTCTCTGCTGGTTCACACGGCTCGACATTCGGCGGCAACCCGGTCGCGCTTGCAGCGGCCAAAGAAACATTGAACACCATTTTCGATGAATCCTTTTTAGCCGACGTGATGAAAAAAGGCGAACTGATTCACTCGCTGCTACAAGAAGCACTGGAAGAGAATCCTGCTTTTAAAAAGCTAAAGGGACGCGGCTTAATGGTAGGTATTGAGCTGAATGAAGAAGCGGGGCCGTTTTTAGCCAAAGCGCGTGAACAAAACCTGCTTATTTTAACAGCCGGAACCCACGTAATCCGCCTTCTTCCGCCTCTTACCGTAACAGAGGATGAAATTAAAACAGCTGTGAACGTGATTGCCAATATTTTAACCAATTAAAAAAGCGGTCTCCATCCGGAGACCGCTTTAGTGTATAGACAAAGTCTTTTGCTTTTAAAAGAGAGCCGATAAGTGAAGCCTGTCGGACTTCACTAAGTGGTGTTGCAGATCAACAAGCAAGGACTGATTAGACCTTTTCTCTTTTTTAAACTGAAAGATACGACATTGCTCGCTCCATACAATCTTGTCGCAAGCGACTTGGCGGCGGGAGGGCAGCGCAGACTCCTATGGGACGAGCGGGCAGCTGAGACCGGTGGAGCCGCAGGCGGAGTCGGGCTCAGCGCCTGCCCCATGGAAAGCGGAGCTGCCTGAACGCCGCTGATCCACTCCATTTATGTGCACGGTCATCTATATAATTTGCCTACAGTCTGAAGCGGTCTCCATCCGGAGACCGCTTTTTACAATACCTTTCGAAATGCCGACTGTTTTCGGATAGTTTCTTCAATAAATGCAGCGGCTTCTTCTACAATGCGTCCCGCATCATGATCCATGGTGGCTACATGGTAAGAATTCGGCAGCGTGACGATTTTCTTTTGCTTGGATGAAATCGCCTGGTAAATAAACGATGTATTCTCCGGCGGCACGACGTGATCTATTGCTGATTTAATGCAAAGCGCCGGAACGCGGACACGGTGCAGTACGCCCGGCACCTCTTTCATCAGCTTTTGAAGCTCGCGGACAGAAGCAACAGGCGCTTCCTCGTACGTGATTTCATGGACACCGTCTTTTTTTATATCCGGCGCTCCTTCCGGGATAAAACGAGGAGCCGGATCATGCTGCAAGTAATCAAGTGACGGCAATGTAAGAGCTGCATTAATCGTAATAATACCCTCAATATCCTGATGAGCGGCCGCAAATTTAAGCGTCAGTGTACCGCCCATGGACTGGCCCATTAAGAAAATACGCTTGCCGCGCTTTTTCAAAAAACGATAAGCATTTGAATAGCTATGATACCAATCTTCACGTGTACATGCTTCCATTTCCTCCTGGTGCGTGCCATGCCCCTTCAGCCGTGGAGCAATAACCGAAAAACCTTTTTGGTTCAACGCTTCTGCTACCGCCTGGACACTTTGCGGCGTACCAATAAATCCATGGGAAAGAACGATACCGATTTCGTTTCCTTCTAAATAAAATGATTCAGCACCTGGGATAACAGTATATTCTTCGCTCATGATCCGGCCTCCGTTTAATTCCGATTATTTTTATAAGATATATATACTTTAAAGGATCTTATCCGACAAGTCAAGTTGGAATTAACCCAAAAAGAAAGCCATTCTTTTGAAAATACAGCTAAATTCCATATAAAAATGGCGCGATTGAACTCCAATCGCGCCATTCTGTCTGATCAATTATTATCTTTTTTGAATTTCTTCTGCAAGCAGCTTATTGATCGCCTGCGGATTCGCCTGTCCTTTGGACGCTTTCATAATTTGTCCAACAAGGAAGCCGATCGCTTTTTTCTTGCCTTCTTTAAAGTCAGCAATAGACTGCGGGTTCGCGTCTAAAGCGTCGTTTACAAATTTTAAAAGCGCTGATTCGTCAGAAATTTGCACAAGGCCTTTTTCTTTTACAATCGCTTCGGCATCGCCGCCGTTTTCAATAATTTCTTTAAATACGGTTTTAGCAATTTTAGAAGAGATGGTTCCTTCTTCAAGCAATTTGATCATGCCAGCAAGGTTCTCTGGTGTCAGCTTCGTTTGAGCCAGCTCTTTGTTCTCTGCATTCAAGTACGCCGGCACTTCGCCCATCATCCAGTTGGAAGCAAGTTTTGCGGCTGCACCGGCTGCTACTGTTGCTTCAAAGAAATCAGCAATTTCCTTTGACATCGTCAAAATTTTCGCGTCATGTGCTGGCAGTCCAAGCTCTTCCATATAACGCTTTTTGCGTGCATCTGGAAGCTCTGGAATCGATGCGCGGACACGTTCTTTCCATTCGTCGTCAATGTAAACTGGAAGCAGATCCGGTTCTGGGAAGTAACGGTAGTCATCTGATCCTTCTTTTACACGCATCAAAATGGTTTTGCCTGTTGATTCATCAAAGCGGCGTGTTTCCTGCTCTACTTTTCCGCCTGAAGATATAACCTCTGCCTGGCGTTTTTCTTCATACTCAAGCCCTTTGCGCACAAAGTTAAAAGAGTTTAAGTTTTTCAATTCTGTTCTGGTTCCAAATTCATCCTGTCCAAATGGGCGGATTGAAATGTTCGCGTCACAGCGAAGCGATCCCTCTTCCATTTTACAGTCGGATACTTCTGTGTACTGGATGATCGCTTTTAATTTTTCCAAGAATGCATACGCTTCTTCTGGCGTGCGGATATCCGGCTCTGATACGATTTCTACAAGCGGTGTTCCCTGACGGTTGTAATCGCAAAGGGAATGCTTGCCGGCATGCGTCAGCTTACCCGCATCTTCTTCTAAATGAAGACGCGTGATGCCGATGCGTTTCGTTTCACCGTTTACTTCGATTTCGACCCAGCCGTGTTCGCCGATCGGCTTATCATTTTGTGATATCTGGTACGCTTTCGGATTGTCTGGATAAAAATAATTTTTCCGGTCCCAAATGGATTCCTCAGCGATTTCGCAATTGATGGCCATAGCCGCTTTCATGGCAAATTCAACCGCTTTGTTATTCATCACCGGTAAAACGCCCGGATATCCAAGGTCAATCACTGTTGTATTTGTATTTGGCTCCGCACCGAAATGGGCCGGGGCCGATGAAAAGATTTTCGAGTTTGTTTTTAATTCAACGTGGACTTCAAGTCCGATTACCGTTTCAAATTGCACAGGTGGTCCCTCCTTTACAGCTTCGGCTTTTCTTTATGGAAATCAGTTGCCTGCTCGTACGCATGGGCAACACGGTATACGTTCTTTTCATCAAAGTGGCGTCCAATAATCTGCAGGCCAAGCGGCAAACCGTTTTCTGCAAATCCGCAAGGAACAGAAATACCCGGCACCCCTGCAAGGTTTACTGGGATCGTTAAAATATCATTTGCATACATTGTTAACGGATCATCAATGATTTCCCCGATTTTAAACGCCGGTGTTGGTGTTGTTGGGCCAATGATGACGTCGTAGTTTTCAAGCACATCTTCAAAATCTTTTTTAATCAGCGTGCGAACCTGCTGCGCTTTCTTATAGTACGCATCATAATAGCCTGAGCTTAACGCAAATGTACCAAGCATGATACGGCGTTTTACTTCGTCACCGAATCCTTCTGCACGTGTTTTTTTGTACAAATCGATTAAGTTTTCTGCACCTTCTGCGCGGTAACCGTAGCGGATACCGTCAAAACGGGCCAGGTTGGATGATGCTTCTGATGACGCCAGCAGGTAGTACGTGGCCACACCGTATTTTGAATGCGGAAGAGATACTTCTTCCCACGTAGCACCGAGACCTTCCAACACTTTCAGCGCTGCAAGAACAGACTGTCTTACCTCTTCTGAAACACCTTCTCCAAGGTATTCTTTCGGTACCGCAATGCGCAGGCCTTTAATGTCGCCTGTTAACCCGGCAGCAAAGTTTTCAGCCGGCACATTCGCAGAGGTTGAATCGTACGGATCAACCCCGACAATCGCTTCTAAAAGGTGTGCATTGTCTTCTACGTTGCGTGTAATCGGCCCAATCTGGTCAAGAGACGATGCAAAAGCAATCAAACCAAAGCGGGATACACGTCCGTATGTAGGTTTCATGCCGACTACACCACAGAAAGAAGCCGGCTGGCGAATCGAGCCGCCTGTATCCGAGCCAAGTGAAAACGGTACTTCGCCTGCTGCAACAGCCGCAGCCGAGCCGCCTGATGAACCGCCTGGCACGTGAGCTAAATTCCATGGGTTGCGTGTTTTTTGGAAGCTTGAGTTTTCAGTTGATGACCCCATTGCAAATTCATCCATGTTCAATTTGCCGACAGTGATCGTTCCTGCTTCGCGAAGCTTATTGACCACAGTCGCGTCGTAAATCGGGTCAAAATTGTGAAGGATTTGGCTGGCAGCAGTTGTGCGGAGGCCTTTTGTCACAATATTGTCTTTTACGCCAATCGGAATCCCTGATAAAATACCGGTTTTCCCTGCAGCCTGCGCTTCTTCCGCCTGCTTGCGGGCATGCTCTTCATCTAATGCAAGAAATGCTTTTACATCTCCGTCTACAGCGGCGATGCGCTTGAATGATTCATCCACGAGATCCGGAATTGATACTTCTTTTCTTTCGATCATCGATTGAATCTCGGTTAATTTGTGATCAAATAATGACACGGTCTCTCCTCCTTACTCAATAATAGACGGAACCCGAATTTGGCCGTCCTGCTGATCCGGTGCATTTTTCAATACTTCTTCCCGGTCAAGTCCCGGTGCTGATTCGTCTTTTCGCAATACATTCTTCATATTTAAAACGTGTGATGTCGGCTGCACGTTTGATGTATCGAGTTCATTCAGCTGCTCGGCAAATGTAATGATTGCATCGAGCTGTTCTGTAAATGTATGCACTTCTTCATCTGTAACGGCAAGGCGTGCCAAATGGGCCACGTGCCGGACTTGTTCTTCTGAAATTCGCGTCAATGGAATCCACCTCCGTAAAAAATTTGTACGCTGTTAATTGCACAAAGTTTATTTTACCACGATTTCAGTCTGCGTGAACAAAAAGAAGAACCGCCCTTCAAAATGAAGACGGCCCTCATCTATTTCGCATCCCCCAATGCAAGACAGATCCCTTTGTTCGTATCCGGTTAGTTTATCTGGAATTGTTCTTCTTCTGTTGACCCTTTCAGTGCAGTCGTTGAAGACTGGCCTCCTGTTACGGTCATCGACACGGCATCAAAATAGCCTGTCCCTACTTCACGCTGATGACGAGTTGCTGTGTAGCCTTTCTTTTCGGCAGCAAATTCTGCCTGCTGAAGCTCCGAGTAAGCACCCATACCGCGCGTCTTGTATTCATTCGCAAGCTGGAACATACTGTAATTTAACGTATGAAAGCCTGCAAGTGTAACAAATTGGAATTTGTAACCCATCTTTCCCAGTTCCACTTGGTATTTTTCAATTGTTTTATCATCGAGTTTCGCTTTCCAATTAAAGGAAGGTGAGCAGTTGTACGCAAGCAATTTGCCAGGGAATTTTTCATGAATCGCATCCGCAAAACGCTGTGCATCCTCCAAATTCGGCTCAGATGTTTCGCACCAAATCATATCCGCGTATGGCGCGTACGCCAGGCCCCTTGCAATCGCCTGATTGAGCCCTGCCTTTGTCCGGAAGAAACCTTCTGACGTACGTTCACCAGTTAGGAACCTGGCATCTACAGGATCAATGTCGCTGGTGATTAAGTCAGCCGTGTCCGCATCTGTACGGGCAATAATGATGGTCGGTGTTCCCATAACATCAGCTGCAAGACGGGCTGCAATCAAGTTTTTCACTGCTACTTGAGTAGGAAGCAATACTTTCCCGCCCAAATGACCGCATTTTTTCTCAGAAGAAAGCTGATCTTCAAAGTGTACGGCGGAGGCACCCGATTCAATCATGCCTTTCATAAGCTCAAATACGTTTAGCTGTCCCCCAAATCCAGCTTCTGCATCGGCTACGATTGGCGCGAAATAATCGATTGACTCATCCCCTTCCATATGAGCAATCTGATCCGCGCGCTGAAGTGCCTGGTTAATTCGTTTGACTACACTCGGCACGCTGTTTGCCGGGTATAAGCTTTGATCCGGATACATATGGCCAGAAAGATTGGCATCAGCTGCAACCTGCCAGCCACTTAAATAAATCGCTTTCAATCCAGCTTTTACTTGTTGTACTGCCTGATTTCCAGTCAAGGCACCGAGTGCGTTTACAAATCCCTCTTCGTTAATCAGACTCCATAGTTTGTCAGCACCGCGTTTAGCCAGTGTATGCTCAATATCAATAGAGCCGCGAAGCTTGATTACTTCTTCTGCTGAATACGGACGTTCAATGCCTTTCCATCTTGCTTCGTCTTGCCATAATTGCTGAAGTTGATTTACCCGTTCTTGATCCGTTTTCCCCATTTTAAAACATCCCCTTTGTTATAAAACAGATTGTTTAATACACTTTGTATTATATAACAGATTTTCCAGGTTGCCAACTACTTTTTAAAAAATTCAAAAAATAAAACCGGAAGAATAAACTCCTCCGGTTTTTCATTTTATAAAAGAAGCAGCAAACTCAAAGCCATAACTGCCATCCCTGCTACTAATCCATAAATAGCCATATGGGTTTGATCGTACTTTTGGGCGGCTGGCAGCAATTCATCCAGCGAAATAAAAACCATGATACCAGCGACACCGGCAAAAATAATGCCGAACATCGTATCTGTTAAATAAGGCATTAGGATAACCCAGGCGACCAATGCGCCGACCGGCTCTGATAAGCCTGATAAAAAAGACCATTGAAAAGCTTTTTTCCGATTCCCTGTTGCAAAATAAAGCGGAACAGCGACCGCAATACCTTCAGGGATATTGTGAATGGCAACTGCTGCTGCAATGGCAATGCCGAGACTTGGATCTTGAAGAGCGGAAGTAAATGTGGCGATCCCTTCCGGAAAATTATGAATAGCAATTGCTAGTGCTGTAAACATCCCCATCTTTTTTAGTTTCGCGTATTCATCCCGCTCCGGCTCCCGGTGAAATTCTTCTACCGTTTTGGTTTCATGAGGATTTTCTGTTGAAGGAATAAACTTGTCGATAACAGCGATCAAAAGGATACCACCAAAAAAGCCGATCACTGTCAGCCAATAGCCCGTCTTGTCTCCATGTTCTAAAACAAGTGCGTCTTTCGCTTTCACAAAAATTTCAATCATCGATACATAAATCATAACCCCAGCTGAAAATCCGAGCGCCCAAGCGAGAAACTTTGTGTTTGTACGCGATGTAAAAAATGCCAGCGCACTTCCAATACCCGTTGCGAGACCAGCCAACAGTGTTAAGCTGAACGCGAGCCATACATTCCCGTCCATATGCGCCCTCCTTTGTTTTTTTTATTAGTGTATGACAGAAGTTGCTTATATGCAACTTTTTTTGTTTAGGCAAATAAAAAAGCTTGAATTCAACCATGTGGATGAATTCAAGCTTTTTTTATTCGTAAATATGAACATAAGGCTCTTCCGCATTCGCTTCCTTCACAATAAGTGCTTCCGGACCGCCCGTAGAAGTAATGCTTACTTCTACCGGAATATAAGCTGGAAAATGTTCCATCACAAGGCCGGTTACATACTGCGTAAAGCCAATTGCTTCCGCTTTTCCGTAAAACTGAATGGGAATCTCAACTTTCAAGCTTGTAAGCTCTTCCCCGCTGTAAAGCCCACGTCCAATCACACCATTTGTGCTGTCAAAATACGATTCAATATCCTGTTTAAAGTTCGCAAAATACGTAGAATCCTCACGGTGGTCTTCTTCCGCCGAGCTGGATGGGAACAAGACATACTTTTCATTCATAGCTTTCCAGTCAGACGTGTCTGCATCTCCTGGGTCCAGATGCGTATAAGCAATAAAATTGCCCGCCGTCACTGAGTTTTGTGGTGCCTGCTTGAACAGGGCAATGGTGATCGGAATATTTTTGGTTTTATCCATCTCGCGAAGCCGGGCAGCTACCTCTGCGGCGATTCTTTTTCCCTCTTTTTCAATCGTTTCATCTTTCATTTTAAATTCATACTGTGCACCGTACTCTTCTTTTTGATAATAATGAACAGAATTCAGCGCAAGCCCAATGACCATGCCATCAAGCTGCAGTGAATTATCTTCTTTTTTTGTTAAATAATCCTGCTCCATAATATGTGCCAGATAAATCGGTGCTCTTTCATTTCGTTCATCAACTGAACCTTCTCCTGTATCAATTGGATTCAAGCCAAGGTTTTTATCTGCTGTTAGTTCATTTTCTTTCAGCTGTGCATCTGTATACTTTCGGCTCAGCCACGATCTGATCACATCTTCCTCGAGCACCTGTCCCTCTTGAAAGAGAAACTTCTCTGGCGAAAAGCTTTCCTGGGCAATACGCATCAGCCCCGTTTCAAATTCAACGATATCATAGCGCGTGTTTAAGTTAGATACGACAAGGCCGCGTGCCTTGCCCGGCTCGAACGGTACGATTGTCCGATAAAAGTTTTCTGAGATTTGGTACGTTGGAATAACCGCTGTTTTTTCATCCCCATTTTCCTGCGTTACTTCATCATTGTTCTGCAGCGCCGGTGCACACCCGCCTACAAGCAGCATGGCGGATACCGCCGCCAGAACCCATTTCTTTTTCAAAAAAGCCACCTCTTATTTTGTAAGTTCATCCATGAATCGTTGCTCATCCCAAACGTCAATACTGAGTTTTTCTGCTTTTTCAAGCTTGGACCCTGCTTCTTCCCCTGCAATAACAAGATCTGTTTTTTTACTTACACTGCCGGTCACACTGCCGCCGAGCGCTTCAATCCGCTCTTTTGCTTCATTGCGTGTCAGCTGTGTCAGCTTCCCGGTCAGCACAACTGTTTTACCCGCAAATGGTGACTCTCCTTTTGCGATTACCGGTTGGACCGGACCTTCATATGACATGTTAACGCCTGCAGCTTCTAGTTTTTTCATAAGCTCTGCTACTTCCGGCTGCTTGAAATAAAGCACAACCGCATCAGCCATCTTACTTCCAATTTCGTGAACCGCTGTTAATTCTTCTTCTGACACTTTTTTCAAGCGATCCATCGTACTAAATTCCATTGCCAGTGTTCTCGCAGCTTTTGCACCCACATGACGAATGCCAAGGCCAAACAACAAGCGCTCAAGTGAACGGCTTTTAGAAGCTTCAATGGCAGACAGTAGGTTATCCACCGATTTTTCTCCCATTCGCTCAAGCTCAAGTAAGTCCTCACGCTTCAGCGTATATAAATCGGCCACATCTTTAATCAGCTTTTCCCGGTATAGCTGTGCAATTACTTTTTCTCCAAGCCCATCAATATTCATTGCATTGCGTGACACAAAGTGCGTCAGCCCCTCGCGAATTTGTGCCGGGCACTGTGGGTTCATACAGCGAAGTGCTACTTCTTCTTCAAGACGGACCAGCTCACTGCTGCATTCTGGGCATGTATCCGGCATGCGAAATTCCTTCTCCTCACCGGTACGGCGGTCGGCCAGCACACTAACAACCTCCGGAATAATATCGCCCGCTTTTTTCACGACCACCATATCGCCGATTCGAATGTCTTTTTCCCGAATCAAATCTTCATTATGAAGAGAAGCACGTCCAACTGTCGTTCCCGCTACTCGAACTGGCTGCAAAATCGCTGTTGGCGTCACCACTCCGGTGCGTCCTACACTCAGTGTAATGTCAACAAGCTTTGTGACAACTTCCTCTGCCGGAAATTTAAAAGCAGTAGCCCAGCGCGGACTTTTCGCCGTAAATCCAAGCTCGTCCTGCTGATCAAGCGAATTAACCTTAATCACGATTCCGTCAATTTCATATGGAAGCTGATTCCTTTTTTCGGATTGTTCCTTCACATAAGAAATAACTTCTTCAATCGTTTTGCAGACGCGCCGTTCTTTATTTGTTTTAAAACCAAGTGTATCCAGCAGGTCCAGCCCTTCGCTATGTGCGCTGATGCCGAGCGGCCCTGGATTGGCAATACCGTATAGGAAAATGTCCAAATTCCGTGAAGCCGCAATGCGCGGATCCAACTGACGAAGAGAACCGGCCGCCGCATTGCGCGGGTTCGCAAACGGCTCTTCCCCTTTTTCATCGCGAATCGCATTAAGGGCGATAAACGACTGCTTCGGCATAAAAGCTTCACCGCGTACTTCCATGGTAAGCGACCTGGACAGCCGAAGCGGTATCGAATGAATCGTTTTTAAATTTGCCGTAATATCTTCGCCTGTCGTGCCATCGCCGCGTGTAGCTCCCTGTACAAACATGCCATTCTCATATTTAAGTGCCACAGCCAGTCCATCAATTTTCAGCTCACATACATAGGAGTAGTCCGTGTGGCCGACAAGCTGCCCGACACGGCGGTCAAAATCATATAAATCTGCTTCGTTAAACGCATTCCCGAGACTAAGCATCGGTGTATCATGACGGACTTTTTGAAAAGCATCGAGAACAGCACCGCCGACACGCTGCGTCGGTGAGTCCGGTGTCTGCAGCTGCGGAAATTGTGCTTCAATGTCATTCAGCTCTTTTAACAGCCGGTCGTATTCTGAATCAGGCACAGAAGGCTGGTCCATCACATAATATTCATAGCTGTATTTATTCAGCGTGTCATGCAGCTCCTTTACACGCTGTTCGGCTGTTTTTATATCCATATACAATCTCCTTCCCCAGGTCCACAAGCTGTGGTTACAAAAGCGCTGCCGCAGAACGCGGCTTGTTTAGCTTTTGATCCTTTATACCTTTTCAATCGGCGCAAATTGCGCAAGAAGCCTTTTAATACCGGTCGGACTTGGAAAAGCAATATCAAGCTCTGTGCTGTCGCCGCTTCCCTTTACGGCCACAACCGTTCCAGTACCCCACTTTTTATGCGCTGCTTTATCACCAACCGTCCAATTCAGTCCTGCTGCTGCGCTTGTTTGCGGACGCATAACAGCGGGACGTGTTTTTTGGCCGAACGGCATCGCTTTTCTCGGCTGACGTTTTGGATTCTCCGATTCAAGCAGGTCCTCCGGAATTTCGCTGATAAAGCGCGAAACGGGATTCATATTTGTTTTCCCGTACAGTGTCCGCATTTCAGCATTCGTTATATACAGCTCGTTTTCCGCACGAGTAATGCCGACATATGCGAGACGGCGTTCTTCTTCCATTTCTTCATCATCCATAAGCGAGCGGCTGTGTGGAAAGACACCTTCCTCCAATCCGATCAAGAACACCACAGGGAATTCAAGTCCTTTGGCGGAATGCAGTGTCATAAGAACGACCGATTCTGTCGGTCCTTCCTCTTTGCCAAGCTGATCGATGTCCGCTACAAGTGCCAGATCGGTTAAGAAAGCAATGAGTGTTTTGTCTTCACTCGATTCTTCAAATGACTTGGTTACCGATAAAAACTCTTCGATATTTTCAATTCGCGTTTGTGATTCAATCGTTTTTTCCGCTGCAAGCATATCGACATATCCTGTCCGGTCAATCACTTCTTCCACAAGCTCTGAAACAGACAAATATTCCTGCTGCTGTGTGTAAATGTTAATGAGATCACGAAAATCGGCCGCAGCATTTGCAGCTTTACCGCTTAAACCAATAAAATCCACTTCTGCAAGAGCTCTAAACATAGAAATGTCATGCTCCTGCGCATAGCGGGCAATTTTATCCAGAGATGTGGAACCAAGTCCCCGCTTTGGTACATTAATGACACGCGATAAACTGATATCATCATCCGGATTGGCAATCAAGCGCAAATACGCAAGAAGGTCTTTGATTTCCTTCCGATCATAGAACTTAATCCCGCCGACAATTGTATAGTCAATGTTTGACTTCATAAGCGTTTCTTCAATTAAACGTGACTGAGCATTGGTTCGGTATAAAACCGCAAAATCAGAGGGCTTTCTTCCCGAGGCGGAAAGCTCTTTTATTTTGCCGGCGATAAACTCGGCTTCTGTTCGTTCACTATCAGCCCGGAAGTATGCAATCTTCTTTCCATCTGCATTTTCTGTCCAGAGCTTTTTCGGCTTCCGATTTGAATTGTTTTCAATCACTTCATTGGCAGCCTGCAGAATACGCCCTGTTGACCGGTAGTTTTGTTCAAGAAAAATAGCCCTTGCCTGTGGATAGTCTTTTTCAAAAGATAATATATTGGCAATATCTGCACCGCGCCACCGGTAGATACTTTGATCACTGTCGCCGACTACACATAAATTTTGGAACCGGCTCGCCAGCTGTTTGACAAGGGTATACTGGGACTTGTTTGTATCCTGATACTCGTCCACGTGGATGTACTGAAACTTGCGCTGATAAAACTCCAGCACTTCCGGCACCCGTTCAAACAAGCGAATCGTCAACATAATCAAATCGTCAAAATCAAGTGCATTGTTTTTCTTTAACCGCTTTTCATATTCCGTATATACATCAGATGTTACTTTATCCATATAGCCGCCCTGCTGACGCGCAAATGCTGCCGCATCAACTAAAATGTTTTTAGAAGAGCTGATCGCGCCCAGCAGTGCTCTCGGGTCAAACTTTTTCGGATCAATGTTTAAATCTTTTAAAATCGCTTTAATGACGGATAATTGATCCGCCGTATCTAAAATCGTAAAATTCCGGCTGTAGCCGATCCGGTCAATATCCCGCCTCAAAATACGCACGCACATCGAGTGGAATGTTGACATCCAGATTTCTTCAGCTGCGCCGCCAAGCAGTACCCCAATTCGGTCCTTCATTTCGCGCGCCGCTTTATTGGTAAATGTAAGCGCCAGAATATTATACGGATTTACTTCTTTCTCAACAATTAAATAAGCAATCCGGTGTGTCAGCACACGCGTCTTGCCTGATCCTGCGCCGGCCATAATAAGAAGCGGCCCTTCTGTTGTTTTGACGGCTTCCTGCTGCTCTGGATTTAAGCCGTTTAATAATCGATCTGTTAAAAATTGCATCCTGCCACCACCATTCGGAACGTTTGTTCTTTATTATACACTATTTTTGAACCGCCGCGACGGTTTTTAATGCCTCTTCCGGTTTCTCGTACACCGCATTTCCGACAACAACTACATCTGCAAACTGTCCGATTTCTTTCGCCTGATGGGCTGTTTGAATACCGCCTCCATAGAAAAATACCGTTTCAGTTTCTTTTAATACGTCGGCTGCTTTCTGCACGACTTCGAGATCACCATAGGTGCCGCTGTATTCTAAATAAAAAATAGGCAGCCTCCATAAGTGCCCGGCCAGCCGCGCACAGGCAATGATTTCATCTGTATCCGGCTTTTTTGAAACACCGGTTAGTTTCGCCGCCTTGCAATCGGGGTTAGCAATGCAATAACCCTCCACGATCAACTCGTTCGGGTCCATTAAATCACCGTATTCTTTCATCGCTTCTACGTGCAGGCCCGTAATCCAATCTGCGTTATCTGTATTGAGAACTGTCGGAATTAGGTACAGGTCAAAGCCGGGCGTCACGATTTCAAGAGATGAAACTTCCAGCACGCATGGTAGTGGATACCGACGCACCCGCACCATTAAGTCCAGCACATTATCTAATGTCACGCCATCAGAACCGCCTACTACAATAGCATCTGTTCCAGATTCGCATACAAGCTCGAGCAATTCATCATCTATCTGTTTATTTGGATCTAACTTAAACACATGCCGCCACTCGCGAACATCATACATGTGTACTTCCTCCATTCATTCAACTACAACTTCGTATTATATCATGAAACAGCGCGCGCTTCATTTGTCCAACATGCCTTTATTGTTCGTCGACTTTTGAAAAAAGCATCCTTTGAATAAAAAAAAGCAGCCCTATAGGGAGCTGCTTTTTGCTTTACTCTTTATCATAAACACGTTTCAGCACAAATTCATAGCCGTCATTTCCATAGTTTAAGCATCGTTTTACACGAGAAATGGTAGCGGTTGACGCACCCGTTTCCGTTTCAATTTTATGGTAAGTTTTACCTTCCTGAAGCATACGTGCCACTTCAAGACGCTGGGCCAGTGATTGAATTTCATTTACTGTACACAGATCATCAAAAAAACGGTAGCATTCTTCTAGATCATTCAGCGAGAGGACCGCTTGAAACAGCTGATCCAGCTCCTTTCCCCGCAACTTATCTATCTGCATAATTAACTTCCATTCCCTTCACCATCTATTTCTACATTTACTGCTTTATTTAAACCTGTTGAAGCCGGTACAACGTGAATCCATGTTTTTCCCGGCACGAAGGCTGGGCCGCTTTCTGTATTGGGCACAATCCGCCCGTTTTGGCTGCGCCACTTCACCAGATTCATCACACCTTCTTGAAAAAGAAACGCATCACCGCCAGATGCTAAGTCAATATCGAGGCGCCCTTTTGCATCGACTACCCGGTGGTCTGCTTCAATAACAAAAACATTCTCTGCTTCAATATCGATTTGGTCTATTTTACGGTGGTATGTATGACCATCGTACTCGTATCTCGATTGAAACAAGTCATTTGCTGACGGACGAATGGAAAACACAGCTGCCGAATCACCGGTTAACTTCTCCGCTTCTCCATCCGATAAAAAAGACAGCCGCGGCGGTGCATCATCTAAACTATAGCCTTTTTCCTCGGCAGCATGAAACGCCTCTTTCATATCTACGTATGAGTTGTGAGGTGATTTTCGCGATGCATCCCGTTTAAATACATCGCCGTCATGTTGAATGCCGTTGATCTGATCGACTTCACCCGAAAGCAGCATATCCTGCGCTTCCGGGCTATAGCCATGGGCTAAAAATAACGCATCATATCCTTGTGAAAGCTCTACAAAGTAATCACGTGCACTTCGGACCGGGCCGGCTTTATCCGGATATTCACTTTGGTAGATGGCTAAAAAACGAGTAATGCCGCCTTCTGTTAAAATTTCGTATACAATATCTGCTTTTTCAAGCGCTGTCTGTGGACGGGCTGACGGATGATTACTAATAACAACCGCTACAGCCCGGTGTGCATTATTAGGCGATTGGATCCCTGTTAAAGGATTGAGTTTACGCTGTTCATTCGTACTGGCAGGCTCGGCGCTTGAACAACCGCTAATTAAAACGGCTGCTGCAGCCATTGCCATCCATTTTTTTTTCATATCGACACTCCGAAAATAGTTTTACTTTACTATTTTAACGCATTATCGTTGGAAAGAGTATCGTTTTCTTCATGACGTCATATATCCCCTGTGAAGTAAGACGAATATAAGGCAAGTGAGTAGACGTTAAAAAAAGCAGGGAATAAATCGGATCTTCATATGGATAGCCGCGTGCTGATAAGAGTTCCCGCAGCTTGGCTTCCTGTTTCATTACCGTTTCAAATGGCTGGTCAGACATGATGCCGGACAGTGTCAGCGGGATTTCATGGATGATTTTCCCATTCTCTGCAAGAACAATACCTCCGCCAAGCTCTTTCACCCGGTTAAACGCCCGCTTCATTTCTTCTTTAGATGAACCAATTAAAACAATATCCTCTGTGCTTGAAAACGAGGAAGCAAACCCCTGTACGTTTGTTGCGAACCCTTTGATAGTTGTATTTACCCGCCACTTGCCTTCGTAATCAAGAAGAACGAGGTAATTCTGATCATCCTCCATATAAAAATGCTCACCGGCCACGTCTTTCACGACACTGCACGGCTTGGTGATCACGTTGTTAACCATTTCAATACCGAATGGCATTGAAAATTGCAAATCATCTTCTTGCAGCTCCCAGTCCATCCTCATTTTTGTATGACCGAACCTCTGCCAGGCAACAGATGGGAATGGGCTCGCTTCCAATCCGCTTTTTTTCACCCAAATGCCTCTTGACAGTACTGCTTCGGGTGTTGGATCAAATTCACTTGTTAAAATGTTTACACTTGCCAGGCGGCCGGGTGCGATCATACCATGTATATGTTCCATTCGATAATACCGAGCAGCGTTATATGATGCCATATGATAGGCCTCAATCGGCGGTACGCCATTTTCGATGGCAATGCGGATTAATTTGTCCGTTAATCCATCTGCGCAAAAAGCAGGAGACGGTCCATCTGTTGTCAGCATCATCATATCATACTGATCCAGCCCGAGTTCCTTCATTTCGGTCAGCAGCTTTTCAAGATCTGGACGGATGGATGAATGGCGTAGCGTCACCATCATACCGTTCATCAGGCGCTTTCTTACATCTTCTCCAGTCATGGATTCGTGATCACCGTCCGCCCCAAACAGAGTCATTTTTGTAAGGGTTTTTTCAGAGGCGCCAGGAAAATGACCTTCAATTCGTTTATTCGCCGCTTTCGTTTCCTGCATCCAGTACAGCATCATATCATCGCCATTTAATAGCTTCGGCCAGCCAGTCAGCTCGCCGCCTTGAATGACACAATCATGTTTCAGCCATGCGCTGACATTACCATTTGCAAATACATCATCTTCATTATCAAGTTCCGTCTGGGCATCATACCGGCACCACCAGTACGTCGAAACCGGCTGTTTGTTTAGTTCCTCTATCAAAGAAAACGCTTTCTTTTTTGTAAGAGCCAGCAGCATCATCAAGTTGTCATTAATAAGAGTAGTTGTTCCGCGCTTTGCCGCATATTCAGAAAATGTTTTTGGATTATAAATCAAAAATGGATGAACGTGCGGCTCAATATAGCCGGGCACGATTGTTTTTCCTGTGCAGTCAACGATCTCATCCGCTTGGTCCGGCAGTTCGTCACCGATGTAGACAATACGGTTTTCATAAATCCAGATGTTCCCCTGCAGCCACCGCTTCATCGCCGAGTGTAGATACCGTGCATTTTTCAAAACAAGTGTCGGCGCTTTTTTCCGGTCTACTACGGCAACCTGTTCACGTATTTTTTTGTTTCTCCATCTATGTGTTAAATCAGACATACCAATCGTTCCTTTCAAAATGAGATCGCTTTCAACTATGCGATTGAACTCCATCGTAACATAGATCACACAGTAAAGCATTAAAGAATCATCGATTTTGTGAAAAAAGTTCGAACTTTTGGCAAGAAACTTGCATTAGTCTGATTTTCGGGACAAAACAGGTAAATTCCCTTCTTTTTTTGTCCCGATTTAGCACAAAAAGCAGAGGGAAACTCCCCCCTGCTTTTTGTATGCAGACAAAATCTTTCGCTTTTAAAAAAGAGCCGATAAGTGGTGGAGAAGATCCATAAGCAAGGATCGAGTAGACGTTTTCTCTTTTTTAAACAGAAAAATACGACCTTATTAGCTTTATACCATCTTGTCGCAAGCCACTTGGCGGCGGGAGGGCAGCGGAGACCGGTAGAGCCGCTAGGCGAAGTCGGGCTCAGCGCCTGTCCCATGGAAAGCGGAGCTACCTCGACGCCGTTGCTCCATTCCCTTCATTTACACGGTCATCCATATAATTTGTCTATAGATTAAAAAGCAGGAGGAAACTCCCCCTGCTTTCTTTTATAAACGGGCTTTCGCAATAGCGCGGCTGCCGATATCCTTACGGAAAAAGAAATGTTCCGTATCGATATGTTGTATTTTTTCATACGCGTTTTGCTGAGCTTCCACCGGGTTTGCCCCACTTCCAGCAACAAGAAGTACACGGCCGCCATTCGCACGGATCACGCCTCCATCTGCATACGTGCCAGCATGGATAACCGATCCTGCATCAATAGCCTGGAGCCCTTTAAGCTCATTGCCTTTCTCGTATGCTTCCGGGTAACCCTTCGCTGCCAGAACAATACCGAGAACGGATTCTTCTTTCCAGGCTAGTTCAGGATTTTTGCCATCAAGCACATCAAGCATCACCTGAACGAGGTCATTTTGAAGACGCGGCAGTACCACCTGCGTTTCCGGATCACCAAAGCGGGCATTGAATTCAATCGTTTTTGGTCCTTCTTCTGTTAACATTAAACCGGCAAAGATAATTCCCGTAAACGGACGGCCTTCCGCAACCATGCCTTTTGCGATCGGACGGAGAATCTCTTCTACCGACTGGTCATGAATGGCCTGCGAAATATGCGGAACCGGTGAATAAGCACCCATGCCGCCTGTGTTTGGACCTTCGTCATTATCGAATGCACGCTTATGATCCTGTGCTGCTTCCATCGGATATACATTTTCGCCGTGAACAAATGCCATAAGAGAATATTCTTCTCCCTGCAAAAATTGCTCTACAACAACGCGTGCAGAAGCATCACCGAATTTTTTATCGAGCATCATATCATCCAGCGCCGCAAGCGCTTCGTTCATCGTCATCGCAACGGTAACGCCTTTTCCGGCAGCCAGGCCATCCGCTTTCAAAACGATCGGTGCACCCTCCTGCTGGATATATGCTTTGGCTGCTTCGTAATCTTCAAAAGACTGATAGCGTGCCGTTGGAATATTGTACTTTTCCATCATCATTTTCGAGAAGGATTTACTGCCTTCTAAAATAGCCGCATTTTGTTTAGGACCGAATACTTTTAGTCCTTCGCCTTCTAAATAATCCGTAATACCAGCAGAAAGCGGATTTTCCGGACCAACAATGACAAGGTCAATCCCCTGCTCTTTTGCAAAAGCAGCAAGATCGGCAAAATTCATTTCATCAATATCAACAATTCTTGCATCCTGCGCGATACCGGCATTTCCCGGCGCACAAAAAACAGTTTGAACAAGCGGGCTTTCCGCCACTTTTTTACAAATGGCGTGCTCGCGTCCGCCACGTCCTACAACGAGTACGTTCATGAGAAAAGCCCCCTCTTAATGTTTAAAGTGACGAACGCCTGTCATTACCATTGTAATACCATATTCGTCCGCTTTTTTAATGGAATCTTCATCCCGGATTGATCCACCCGGCTGAATGATTGCTGTAATGCCCGCTTTAGCAGCTGCTTCGACTGTGTCATCCATTGGGAAAAATGCATCTGACGCAAGAGCAGCCCCTTTTGCTTTTTCAGCGGCCTGTTCAAGCGCAATTTTCGCAGCACCGACGCGGTTCATCTGCCCGGCGCCAACGCCAAGAGTCATTTTGTCATCTGTAACAACAATGGCGTTTGACTTAACATGCTTCACAACTTTCCAGCCAAGCTTCATAGCTGTCCATTCTTCTTCTGTCGGCTGACGTTTTGTCGCAACTTTCACATCTGCATCTGCAAGAGACAGTTCATCCAGATCCTGCGCGAGCAAGCCGCCTTCCACAGATGTTAACACTTTTTCACCTTTTTTGCCGTTTGCAAAATCAAGTGTCAAAAGACGAATGTTTTTCTTTTGCGACAATATGTCAATCGCGTCAGCATCAAAAGATGGTGCAACAATGATTTCAAGAAAAATTTCATGCAGGTTTTCGGCAAGCTCTTTCGATACCGGACGGTTCAGTGCCACAATGCCGCCAAAAATAGAAGTTGGATCTGCTTCATAGGCGCGAGCATACGCTTCTTCAATTGTTGCTCCTGCACCGACACCGCAAGGGTTCATATGCTTCACGGCTACTGCAGCCGGCTCATCGAACTCTTTGACGATTTGAAGTGCAGCGTCAGTATCGCGGATGTTGTTGTACGACAGCTCTTTTCCATGCAGCTGCTTAGCTTGTGCCACAGAGAAAGAAGAGCCAAGCGGCTGTGAATAAAACGCTGCTTTTTGATGCGGATTCTCACCATAGCGAAGTGACTGCTTCAATTCATACGTAACGGTCAGCTTTTCAGGGTTTTCTTCCCCGGCAAGATCTGTCATAAAGCCGGCAATCATCGCGTCATAAGCCGCTGTATGGCGGAACACTTTTGCTGCAAGCTTCCGGCGCGTTTCGAGCGTTGTTTTCCCTTCGCCTTTCAGCTCGGACAATACTTGATCGTAATCATTTGAATCCACAATTACAGTTACATACTCGTGGTTTTTCGCAGACGCACGAAGCATCGCCGGGCCGCCGATGTCGATGTTTTCAATCGCATCTTCTGTTGTCACATCCGGCTTTGCGATCGTTTGTTGAAAAGGATACAAATTCACACAGACGATATCGATTGGCTGGATATTGTGCTCTTGAAGCTGCTTTTGATGATCCGGCTCGCCATGTTTCGCAAGCAGACCGCCGTGAATAAGCGGGTTCAGCGTTTTCACACGACCTTCTAAAATCTCCGGAAATCCAGTTACATCGGTTACACCTTTTACCGGTACACCTGCTTCTGCAAGCATTTTTTTCGTGCCGCCTGTTGACACAATTTCATAGCCAAGCGCCGCAATTTCTCTCGCAAATTCAGTTACGCCGCTTTTATCTGATACGCTGATTAATGCGCGTTTCGTCATCGTGTTTGTTCCTCCCTAAATCCATTCAAAAGTTTGGTAATTACGTTCGGATAAAGATTGTGTTCAATTCGCTGGATCGCTTTTTGTACATCATTGCGTGTCATGCCAGAATCGATTCGTACACACTCCTGGTCAATAATCGGGCCGGTATCCATACCTTCATCGACAAAATGAACCGTAACGCCGGAAATCTTCACTCCGGCATCAAATGCCTGCCCAATTGCATCTTTCCCTGGAAACGCGGGGAGAAGAGACGGGTGAATGTTTACGATCCGGTTCCGGTATGCATTCAGTAAAACAGGGCCGATCAAACGCATATAGCCGGCCAGAAAAATAAATTCGACTCCTGCCTCCTGCAAGCGGTCCACAATTTCACTCTCAAACGCTGCTTTTGATTCGTATTGTTTCGGCTGGAATGAAAACGCCGGAATATCGAGTGCTTTTGCGCGTTCAAGTACGTATGCATCCGGTTTATCGCAGACGAGCAGGGCGATTTCAGCAGGAACCGTTCCTGCTGCCACCGCCTCGGCAATTGCCTGCACGTTGCTTCCGCTACCGGATGCAAACAGAGCAATTTTCGTCATTGAACGGTAACTCCTTCGCCGCTCACAACACGTCCAATTGTATAAGCTGTTTCACCAGCTGCTTCGAGTGCTGCTTTTACGTTTGCTTCTTCTTCTTTCGATACAATCAATACAAAGCCGATGCCCATATTGAAAATATTGTACATTTCCTGGCGGTCAAGCTTTCCATACGTCTCAAGTACATTAAAAATGTCCGGTACCGGCCATGAACCAGCTTCAATGGCAGCTCCAAGACCTTTTGGCAGAGCACGCGGAATATTTTCCACAAATCCGCCACCTGTAATGTGCGCCATCCCATTTACAGCCGCTTGCTTTAGTACGGATAGAACCGGCTTCACATAAATACGTGTTGGTTCAAGAAGCGCTTCTCCAAGCGGCACGGAAAGGCCTTCTACCTGCGCGTTTACATCAAGGTTATGTGTGTCAAAGAAAATTTTGCGAACGAGTGAATAGCCATTGCTGTGAATCCCGCTTGAGGCAAGACCGATCAGCACGTCGCCTTCTTTTACATTTTCACCTGTTACAACGTTGCTCTTTTCAACAGCGCCAACCGTAAACCCGGCCATATCGTATTCTTCCTCATCGTAAAGTCCCGGCATTTCTGCTGTTTCTCCGCCAATGAGGGCACAGCCCGCCTGCTCGCAGCCGTCCGCTACGCCTTTAACGATTTGTTCAATTTTTTCAGGCACCGCTTTTCCGCATGCAATGTAATCAAGGAAAAACAGCGGCTCTGCTCCCTGTACCACAACATCATTCACGCACATCGCTACACAGTCGATGCCAATCGTATCGTGCTTGTCCATCATAAACGCAAGCTTTAATTTTGTGCCAACGCCGTCTGTCCCGGAAACAAGAACCGGCTCCTTTAACTGCAGTGCAGACAGATCAAACATGCCGCCGAAGCTGCCAAGCGCTCCCATTACACCGGCGCGCTTTGTCCGCTCCACATGTTTTTTCATCCGTTCTACTGCTTCGTACCCTGCCTCGATGTTTACACCGGCTGCTTCATACGATTTTGCCATTTTTGTTCCTCCTGTTAGCACATGATTTCTTTGTCATGCGGGTGCTGTGTATCTGGGTAAATCTCCGTCGGGTATTCCCCTGTAAAGCAGGCCATACACTGGCCGCATTCGCCAAGCTCTCTTTTGCGGTGGCCAATTGCTTCAATTGTACCTTCTACGCTTAAATACGTAAGCGAATCAGCTCCGATCAATTCGCGCAATTCTTCGTTTGTATGGTGCGCGGCAATCAATTCACCTTTTTCAGATGTATCAATGCCGTAAAAGCACGGATGCTTAATCGCTGGTGAGCTGATGACAACGTGTACTTCTTTTGCCCCGGCTTCTTTGAGCATCGTAACGATCCGTCTGCTCGTTGTGCCGCGGACGATCGAGTCATCAACCATAACTACTTTTTTCCCCTCAACAACACCGCGTACCGGAGAAAGCTTCATTTTCACTCCCTGCTCACGAAGAGACTGGGACGGCTGAATGAATGTGCGACCAACGTAGCGGTTTTTAATTAAACCAAGCTCATATGGAATGCCTGTCGCTTCCGCAAAGCCGATAGCTGCTGAAATACTGGAATCGGGCACACCCGTTACAACGTCTGCGTCAAGCACAGCCGGGTCTACTTCTTTTGCTAGCATTTTGCCGAGACGCTTGCGGGCGCTGTGAACATTCACGCCATGAATATCGCTGTCTGGACGGGAAAAATAAACGTATTCCATTGTGCACATGGCGTCGCTGATTGCTGCGGCAAACTGCTCGGAATGAAGACCGTCTTCATTAATGGTAATCAGTTCGCCCGGCTCTACATCACGTAAAAACTCCGCACCAATAATGTCAAATGCACATGTTTCCGAGGCAACCACATAAGCATCGCCAAGCTTTCCGATTGAAAGCGGACGCAGCCCCTGCGGATCAAGTGCCACATGCATTTCATTTTCCGTCATGATCAAAAACGCATACGCCCCTTTGACCATGGAAAGAGCTGTTTTTAAACGGTCTTTGATCGTGCCATATGTGCTGCGGCGGATTAAGTGGGCCAGCACTTCTGTATCAGATGTTGTCTGAAAAATACTACCCTGTGCTTCCAGCTCGCGCTTCAGCGATGTTGCATTCACTAGGTTGCCATTATGAGCAAGTGCGAGACTGCCTGTTTGAAAGTGGAACAGGAGCGGCTGTACGTTTTGATAGCCGCCGCCCCCTGCTGTTTGGTAACGAACATGCCCAATTGCTGCTGATCCTGTTAAGCCGTTGATAATGTCCTGGTTGAAAATTTCTGTAACAAGTCCTTCACCTTTATGGCCGCGAAGGCGTTCACCGTCGCTCATTACGACGCCGGCGCCTTCTTGTCCGCGGTGCTGTAAGCTTTGCAAGCCATAATAGGTGATTTGTGATGCATTTTCGTGTCCGAAAACTCCGAAGACGCCACACTCTTCATTTAAGCCTCTGAGTTCAGCAAGCATGGAATAGCTCCTTTCCAGGCATCCTCCAGTTCACTAACCGGTGCCTGTACCACTTCTTCTCCGTTAATTCTAATTGATGCCACTGGCTGAGCTGTTACTTCACCAATTTGTTTTGCATCCTGCACAGCTGCCTCAAACGTTTCTTTGTTTTCTGGTTTTACTGTGACCACAAAGCGTGACTGTGTTTCTGCGAACAGGGCAGCTGTTGCTTCACCTTGAAGAGAAACGCTTGCACCCAGGCCTGTGCCAAATAATTTTTCCACAAGTGCTACCGCAAATCCACCTTCTGAAATGTCATGAGCTGATTGAACAAGGCCCGATTGAATCGCTGCAAGAAGCGCATCCTGGCGTGCTTTTTCCACTTCCAGATCAATGGCTGGTGATTTACCGGAAATTTCGCCGCCGTTCATCAATTTTTGCAGCTCGCTGCCGCCAAATTCACTTGCTGCGTCCCCGATTACGTATACGAGATCGCCAGCCCGCTTCGCTGCTTGTGTCGTAATATGGTTCACATCTTCAATCAATCCGACCATGCCGATAATTGGTGTCGGGTAGATAGCTGTACCGTTTGTTTCATTATAAAGAGATACGTTTCCGCCGATAACTGGTGATTGAAGCGCAAGGCATGCTTCACTAATTCCGTCTGCTGATTGCTCAAGCTGCCAGAATACGCCTGGATTCTCAGGGCTTCCGTAGTTTAAGCCGTCTGTAATCGCAAGTGGACGGGCACCAGAAGCTACGATATTACGAGCCGCTTCTGCCACGGCAATTTTACCGCCTGTTTTCGGATCAAGGTAAATGTAGCGTGCATTACAGTCTGTTGTCATCGCAAGTGCTTTGTTTGTGCCGCGCAGGCGGATTACCGCTGCGTCTGATCCTGGTGCTACCACTGTATTTGTACGAACCTGGTAATCGTATTGGTCATACACCCACTCTTTGCTTGCAACTGTCGGCTGCTGAAGCAATTTCACAAGTGTTTCTTTGTAATCTGTAACGTCCGGTGTTACGTCTTCCATTGCCTGGAACGTACGGAAGTATTCCGGCTCTGCAGATGGCTTGTGGTACACTGGTGCATCTTCTGCCAGCGCATCAACCGGTACTTCTGCTGCTACTTCACCTTTATGAATCAAACGAAGCATTTTGTCGTCTGTTACGACACCAACAGATGCCGCTTCAAGACCGTATTTCGCAAAAAGATCTTCGATTTCTTTTTCATGTCCTTTTTTCACAACGATCAGCATGCGCTCCTGTGATTCAGACAGCATCATTTCATACGGTGTCATGCCTGTTTCGCGCTGCGGAATCAAATCAAGGTTCATTTCGATTCCTGATCCGGATTTTGACGCCATTTCTGCTGACGAGCTTGTTAAGCCGGCTGCACCCATATCCTGAATCCCGACAAGAACGTCCTGATGGTTATAAATAAGCTCAAGGCATGCTTCTAAAAGCAATTTTTCCATGAACGGGTCGCCAACCTGTACCGCTGGGCGTTTTTCATCTGAGCTTTCGCTTAGTTCTTCTGAAGCGAATGTTGCACCGTGAATACCATCGCGGCCTGTTTTCGCTCCTACATACATTACAGTGTTGCCAACGCCTTTTGCCTGGCCTTTTTGAATATCTTTATGATCAATCAGTCCCACACACATTGCGTTCACAAGCGGATTGCCGTCATAAGACGGATCAAAGCCGATTTCACCGCCGACTGTTGGGATCCCGATGCAGTTTCCGTAACCAGCAATACCGGCAACAACTTCTTCAAACAAATACTTTACACGTGCTGTTTCAAGTTCACCGAAACGAAGTGAGTTTAAAATCGCAACTGGACGGGCACCCATTGAGAATACATCACGGATGATACCGCCGACACCTGTTGCTGCGCCCTGGTATGGCTCAATAGCAGATGGGTGGTTATGACTTTCAATTTTAAACACAACAGCCTGGCCGTCACCGATATCCACGATACCAGCGCCTTCACCCGGTCCCTGCAAAACGTGCTCGCCTTTTGTAGGGAAACGGCTTAACACAGGCTTGGAATTTTTATAGCTGCAATGCTCTGACCACATAACCGAGAAAAGACCTGTTTCTGCGTAGTTTGGCAGACGGCCAAGAATTTTTTCTACTTTCGCAAATTCTTCATCCGTTAAGCCCATTGTGCTGTATAGTTTTTCGTCTTTAATTTGCTGTGGATTTGGTTCAAGCATTAACGACATGAGAATTCCTCCAGTGCTTTACAATTGATTGGAAAAGTTTAAGGCCATCCGCGCTGCCAAGAAGCTCATCAACAGCCCGCTCCGGATGCGGCATCATGCCAAGTACGTTGCCTTTTTCGTTTGTAATACCTGCAATATCAGAAAGGCTTCCATTTACATCGCTTGCATATGTGAAGGCAATTTGGTTGTTTTCCTTCAGCTTGGCAAGTGTTGCTTCATCACAGTAGTAGTTTCCTTCACCGTGTGCAACTGGGACGCTGATTTTTTCGCCTTTGTCGTATAAAGAAGTAAACATCGTTTCATTATTTTCAACAGACAGCTCTACCGTCCGGCAAATAAATTTCAAGTTTTTGTTGCGAAGCATAGCTCCTGGAAGAAGGCCGGATTCAAGCAAAATTTGAAATCCATTGCAGACGCCAAGAATCGGCTTGCCTGCTTCCGCAGCACGTTTAACTGCGGCCATTACGTTTGACATGTGAGCGATCGCGCCTGAACGCAGGTAGTCGCCGTATGAAAAGCCTCCTGGAAGCAAAATACCGTCATATTCATCAAGGTTGTCCGCATCATGCCAGACAAGATCAACCTGCTCGCCTAATTCGTCTTTTACTGCATGGTACATGTCCACATCACAGTTGGATCCTGGAAATACGATGACTGCAAATTTCACTGTTTCGCACTCTCCTCGATTTCATATCGGTAATCTTCAATAACCGGGTTTGACAAAAGTTTTTCACATACTTCTTTGACTGTACCTTCTACGTCACGGACAGAATCATCGAATTGAAGCTCCATGTATTTGCCGATGCGCACTTCTTCTACTCCCTGGTAGCCAAGGTTTGACAGAGATTGCTGTACTGCTTTTCCTTGCGGGTCTAATACACTTTCACGAAGTGTTACGTAAACTTTCACTTTATACATTATTAGTTCCTCCAAGTCGATTGTAGATTTCGGTATATGCTTCTGTCAGTCCGCCAAGATCCCGGCGGAACAAGTCTTTATCGAGTTTACGGTTTGTGCCTTTTTCCCATAGGCGGCATGTATCCGGCGAAATTTCATCGGCCAGCAAAATGCTGCCATCCTTTTGACGGCCAAATTCGATTTTAAAGTCAACGAGGTCTACACCCATTTCGCTAAACAGCGGAATCAATACGTCGTTTACACGAAGAGCTTCTTTTTTCAAAATTTGCACTTCTTCAGGTGCTGCCACTTCTAGCAGACGGATATGATCTTCTGTTAGGAGCGGATCACCCAGATCATCATTTTTGTAATAAAACTCAACGATTGGCTCCCCAAACGGCACGCCTTCTTCAAAGCCGAGGCGCTTGGCAATGCTGCCAGCGGCAACATTGCGTACGACAACCTCGAGTGGGATAATATCAACATGCTTCACGAGCTGCTCATTTTGGGACAGCTGCTTAACAAAATGAGACTCAATGCCTTTTTCGGCGAGTTTTTCAAACAACAGCCCTGTAATTAAGTTGTTTAAGCGTCCTTTTCCGTCAATTTCAGCTTTTTTTTCCCCGTTAAATGCGGTAGCCGAGTTTTTATATTCGATCCAGACGATATCTTCCTGGTCTGTTGCATAAATGCGTTTTGCTTTTCCTTCGTAGAGCTGCTTGCCTTTTTGCATGATGTGATCCTCCCAGGTTCCGGTTTAATTAAAGGCCGATGCGGTCAAAAATCGTGTCGACATGTTTGATATGGTAGTTGTAGTCAAAGCAGTCAGCAATTTCTTCCGGTGTTAATTTCGATGTGATCGTTTCATCTGCTTCCACAAGTGAACGGAACTGAACTTGCTTATCCCATGCTTCCATCGCCCGCGGCTGTACAGTGTCATAAGCTGCTTCACGCGCCATGCCTTTGTCTATCAGGGCAAGAAGAATACGCTGTGAGTAAATAAGACCAAGCGTACGGTCCATATTGCGTTTCATGTTTTCCGGGAATACCGTCAAATTCTTTACAATGTTGCCGAAACGGTTCAGCATGTAATTCAAGGCAATCGTTGCATCCGGCAGAATTACGCGCTCCGCAGATGAATGGGAGATATCACGCTCATGCCAAAGCGATACATTTTCATATGCTGTAACCATGTGGCCGCGAATCACACGCGCAAGGCCAACCATGTTTTCAGATCCGATTGGATTACGTTTATGCGGCATTGCTGATGAACCTTTTTGTCCTTTTGCAAATGCTTCTTCTACTTCGCGTGTTTCCGACTTTTGCAGGCCGCGAATTTCCGTAGCGAATTTTTCGATTGATGCAGCTACAAGTGCAAGAGTGGCCATATAATGCGCATGGCGGTCACGCTGAAGCGTCTGCGTTGAAACCGGCGCTGGCTTCGTTCCAAGTTTTTCACATACATATTGCTCAACGAATGGATCGATGTTTGCATACGTACCGACTGCGCCCGAGATTTTTCCGTACTGAACCCCGTCAGCTGCATCGTTAAAGCGCTCAAGGTTCCGTTTCATTTCTTCATACCAAAGGGCCATCTTAAGACCAAATGTTGTCGGCTCTGCATGAACACCATGTGTGCGGCCCATCATTACCGTGTGTTTATGTTCAATTGCTTTGTCGCGAAGGATGTCGATAAAGTTCTCAATGTCTTTACGTAAAATGTCGTTCGCCTGCTTTAATAGATAAGAAAGGGCTGTATCGACTACATCTGTTGACGTTAATCCGTAATGCACCCATTTGCGCTCTTCTCCAAGTGTTTCGGATACAGCGCGGGTAAATGCCACTACGTCATGGCGTGTTTCCAGTTCAATTTCGTTAATGCGATCGATATCAAAGCTTGCGTTTGAACGAAGTTTTTGAACATCTTCTTTTGGGATTTCACCAAGCTCAGACCATGCCTCGCAAGCTAAGATTTCTACTTCAAGCCATGCTTTGAATTTGTTTTCTTCTGTCCAAATGCTGCCCATTTCAGGTCGTGTATAGCGTTCGATCATTAGTTGTCATCCTCCGATTAATCGTCGTTTATTTTGTCCAAATCCGGCTTTCCTGGATTTCGGTTAAGGTTTCATCAATATTGTCTGTCAAAATGGTTACATGCCCCATTTTCCGTTTTTCTTTTGCTTCATCTTTTCCGTATAAGTGGATGGACCATTCCGGCTTGTCCACAATGGCGCTCACAACACCTTCTACATGTTCACCGAGCACGTTGACCATGACAGCTGGCTTTAAAAGCGCTGTGCTTTTCAGCGGCCAGTTGCAAACAGCACGGATGTGCTGGCCAAACTGAGAGATTCCACACGCTTCGATCGTATAATGCCCGGAGTTATGCGGCCGTGGTGCCAACTCATTAATGTAAATGCCGCCTTCTTCTGTTACAAACATTTCAACAGCCAGGGTGCCGACAAGCGATAGAGCGGAAGCAATTTTTTCTGCTGCCTCGTGTGCTGCTCGATCGGTTTCTTTTGAAATACGAGCCGGTACAATTGATTCGTGCAAAATGTTCTCTACGTGGATGTTTTCTGCCACCGGGAAAAATGTTGTTTCCCCTTCTGGATTGCGTGTTACAATGACCGATATTTCTTTTTGGAATGGAATCCATTGTTCAAGTACACACTCACCGTGCGTAAGCAGCTTGGCTGCTTGGGCTGCCTGGTTCACTTCTCTTAACACAAACTGCCCTTTGCCGTCATATCCGCCGGTTGCGGTTTTCAATACAGCCGGCAGGCCGAGCGCCTCGATCCCTTTGTGCAGATCAGATTCAGACTGAATCACCCGGTAAGGGGCAACCGGTACGCCTGCATTCGAGATCGCTTCTTTTTCGTAAACACGGTTTTGCGTAATACGGATCAGCTCTGCTCCCTGCGGAATATGGGCCGTTTTCATCAGCTCTTTTAAACCTTCATAGTCAATATTTTCAAATTCATAGGTAATCACGTCACTTACTTGTGCCAGGCGCTGAAGTGCGTCCTGGTCATTGTAAGGCGCCTGGATGACGATATCCGCTGTCTGCGTGCACGGAGCTCCTTCTGCCGGTTCAAGAACGGCGATGCGAAAGCCCGCTTCTTTAGCGGCCAGTGCCATCATACGTCCTAATTGTCCGCCGCCGATAATGCCAATCGTTTTTCCCGGTTCAATGATTTTTCTAGCCAAGCTGATCACTGCTTTCGAGGACCGTTTTTTGGGTTTCCTTTCGGCGCTTGTCCAATCGCGCTGCTACACCTGCGTCTGCGATCGACAAAATTTGCGCTGCCAGCAGACCGGCATTGGTTGCACCAGCTTTGCCAATCGCTGTTGTAGCAACAGGCACGCCGCCTGGCATTTGAACGATAGAAAGAAGAGAATCAAGTCCATTTAACGCTTTTGACTGAACAGGGACGCCGATAACCGGCAGAGTCGTTTTAGCTGCTGTCATACCTGGCAAATGAGCAGCCCCTCCTGCTCCTGCAATGATTACTTTAATGCCTCGCTCCCGTGCCGTTTCGGCATATTCAAACATCAAATCAGGAGTGCGGTGTGCGGACACCACTTTTTTTTCATAGGGAATGTCAAGTTCATCGAGTACGTCACATGCGTGCTTCATTGTTTCCCAATCTGATGTGCTTCCCATAATAACGCCAACTTCAATCGTCATCTTGATCCTCCATTGTGAGATTTGTTTACAAAAGAAAAGCGCAGGACGCCCAGCTTTAAGTGATGAGCATAAGATAATCCCTGTTGAAGGCGTTTTGTGCCTCCATAAGGGATTGGCTTATGACTTTAAACTGATGGTGTCCGGAGCTAGCCATAAAAAAACGGGCAGACCGCTTCTCCGGTAAAAAGGAGAAAGCGATTCGCCCGTAGTCGATCGAGAGTACGAATGCTTTCCCCATAGTCGGCTCGTTTACGGCGGCCGGTAGAAACTCGCGGGCCATATTCCCGCTATTATATGAGGTGCTTTATTTGTCCTCTACATATTAACAACCGATCGAAGGGGTTGTCAATAAAAAATCGAACGATATTTATTACTTATATTTTAATGTTCGTATTTAAGTCATTATTTTTCCTTCAAAGACGATTTCACGGCCAATCGGCACATGAATTGTTTCCCCGTTTTCCTTCCGTTCTTCGAAGAGCGGCTTTTCTATCCGCCGAACCGGCACGTAGCCTTCACGCTTCATTCGTTCCAGGCATTCGTCAATTGTTTCATTTTCTTCCACGTAAAAATTCTTTTTTTTGCTCATGGCATCAATTTTCCTCTTCGCACTTGTTTTACCCAGAAGCCGCCATGAATGGTTTTCGGTTCATAAGCAATAATAAATGCTTTTGGATCGAGGTCTTTAATTTTCTGATACAGCTTCAGCTCATATTTACGCGGTGTCAAAATCTGCAGGGCCATCCGTTCGCCTTCAAGACCGTTTGCTGCCCAGCTGGTCACGCCATAGCCTTCCTGGCGCAATTGCTTCGGCAGATCTTTGTCATACTCCTTTGTAATCACATTTACCGTGATATATCCGAGCGCCAGCTTTTCCTCGATCTTCATGCCGACAATCACGCCTATACCGTAGCCGACCGCATAAGCAATCAGGTTTTGTATTTCGTTTAAGTTATCGAGTACAAGTCCAAGACCTACAACATAAATAACAACCTCAATCATACTTACAAAAGCTGCTGTATACCGGTAGCCTTTCAGTGTCAAAATCATGCGGATCGTAAAAAATGAAACGTATACAATATTGATCAGCAAAATAATGACAACCATTAATAACGCATTATCCATCACAATTATCCACTCCTCTTCCACGGCAGTTTACCATATCGACGCTCATTAAAAAAGCCCCGGCCGAATATTCGGCTGGGGCGGGTTGCTTCTTATTTAATAGTGATAATATTCTCGTCGCCATTTGTCACAGTTCCCGGCTTTTCAACCGTTACAGATTGACCTTCTGCAAGGTTTGTGAAAATAATCGGCGTGATCGTCGATGTGGCATTTTTCGCAATGTAGTCCAGATCCACTTTAAGAAGAGGCTGGCCTGCTTTGACTTCATCACCCTCTGATACAAGAGCTTCAAAGCCTTCTCCGTTCAATTTTACTGTATCGATACCGAAGTGGATCAGAATTTCGCGTCCACTGTCCGCAGTAATACCGATCGCATGCTTTGTCGGGAAGACATTAATGATCTTACCGTTTACCGGAGATACAACTGTACCGTCATTTGGTTTGATCGCAAAGCCGTCGCCCATCATTTTCCCTGAGAAAACAGGATCTGGCACTTCTGTAATTGGCAGAAGCTCACCTGATATAGGTGCAACAAATTTATCTTCTACATCATTACGGATTGCAGCTGGAGCCGCATTTTCTACTTCTTTTTGCACTTCCTGATCCGGTTTTACTGTTGCTGTCGGACGAGGATTGTTGCCTTTCATAATATCAGCCATCTGGTGGCGAAGACCATCTGATTTTGGCCCGAAGATCGCCTGGATGTTGTTCCCCACTTCAAGAACACCTGCCGCTCCAAGCTGTTTTAAACGTTTTTTATCTACGTTGCCAATATCATTTACCGATACACGAAGACGTGTAATACATGCATCAAGATTGGCAATGTTTTCTTTTCCGCCCATTGCATCCAAAATTTCATATGGAAGGTCGCCTGCTACAACTGCTGGCCTCTCTTCACTATCCTCATCTTCCGTTTCACGCCCTGGTGTTGCCAGGTTAAATTTGCGGATCGCAAAGCGGAAACCGAAGTAATAAATAACAGCAAGTACAAGACCAACTGGAATAACAATCCATGCATTTGTCTGCGGATTCAAAAGACCGAATAATGTATAGTCAATCAAACCGCCGGAGAATGTCATACCAATTTTTACATCCAACAAGCTCATTGTCATAAATGATAGACCCGCAAAAATCGCATGAACACCGAAAAGAACAGGCGCTACGAACAAGAATGAGAACTCAAGCGGCTCTGTAATCCCTGTTAAGAAAGACGTTAGTGCAGCAGAACCCATAAGACCCGCCACTACTTTTTTACGCTCCGGACGCGCTTCATGGTAAATCGCAAGCGCTGCTGCCGGAAGACCGAACATCATAAACGGATATTTACCTGTCATAAATGTACCCGCTGTTAAGTTTTCTACACCGTCTCTAATTTGCGCCATAAACATTGGCTGGTCACCACGAACAATCTCACCCGCTGCTGTTGTATACTGACCAAATTCATACCAGAATGGTGAGTAGAAAATGTGATGAAGACCGAATGGAATCAAGCTCCGTTCAATTACACCGAAAATAAAAGCCGATATAGCAAGATTGCCTCCTAATAACACATGCGAGAAAGCATTTAAACCACTTTGAATTGGAGGCCATATTACGATCATAAGAAGACCAAGGATTACTGCTGAAGCCGCTGTGGCAATTGGGACGAACCGTTTGCCCGCAAAGAAGCCCAGGTAAGACGGCAATTCAATGTTAAAGAATTTGTTATACATGTAGGCAGCAATAGCCCCCATGATAATCCCGCCGAATACACCTGTTTGCAGGGATGGAATGCCAAGAATCAGTGCGTGAGCAGGATCCCCTGCTTCTAGAACAGCAATTCTTTCAAGCCCAAGCGCTGTACCCATTGTCGCGTTCATAATTAAATATCCGACAATTGCAGCAAGACCGGCAACTCCGTCTCCGCCGGCAAGACCAATCGCTACACCGACCGCAAAGAGTATCGGTAAGTTTCCGAAAACAATGTCACCTGAGTTTTCCATAACAGATGCGACTGTAACAACCCAGTCAGCTGTTAAAAACGGTGCCAAATCAGTTAGGGCTGGATTTTGCAACGCATTACCAAAAGCAAGCAAAAGTCCGGCAGCCGGCAAAATTGCTACAGGCAGCATAAGTGCTTTACCGATTTTCTGAAGCACACCGAAAAGCTTTTTAAACATGTGTGTTTCCTCCTCTATATTGATTAGTATGTGCATCTCAAAGGTGAATCAGACAGACAACACGAAAAAAGGCATGAGAAAAGAAGACATTAGGAAATAGAAGTTCTAAAACCCCTATTTTCCCTGTATCTTCCTTACTCATGCCTGATCGTATCAGTAACACGTAAAGAACAATGTAATTATTTCATTTTTGTCTGTATCCGCTGCAGATGCATCGTTAAATAAACCGCTTCTGCATCATACACGGGATGTTTTAAAGTCTGCTGCATTACTTTGATTAGCTTCCACGACAGATTATAACACACCGGATATTCCGCTTTCAATAGGTTTGCAATTTTTTCTGGTTCTTCGACCTTTTCCCCACGGACGACCCGCTCAATGGTATAGCGGATATGACGTACAAGCCGCATATAGTCGATGCTTTCTTTGTCCAACTGCACTTCGAGTCTTTGTTCAATCATTTCAATCAGTGTGGAAATCAGCTCGGAATGGCGGCTCAAATCTCTGACATCCTTGTTTGCAATAGCACTGTGTATATGAAGGGCAATAAACCCGGTTTCTCCTTCGGGCAGGCTTACTGTCAGCTTACTGTTAATCAGCCTGGTCACTTCCTCAGCTACCTCGTATTCGAACGGATAGAGCGCTTTCGTTTCCAGTAAAAAAGGATTGCGAATGCCCATACCGCGCATCATACGGTTGACGGCAAACAACAAGTGATCCGTTAAGCCAACGTGGATGTGTTCGTTCAGCGTTTTCCCTACCCGCTCACGAATGAGTTCTACTGCCGCAATAATCACTTTTAGTGTTTCATCATCTAAATGAGGCAGCAGCTTTTTATACTGTTCCTGTTCGTTTCTATCTGTTAATACAAACAGCTTTTCCACTGAGCTTCGCACGATGCTATCCCCCTGCTGCCGTCCGAAACCGATCCCCCTGCCAATTAATACAACCTCTGTCTCATCATCTGCGGCTGCAATCAGCACATTGTTATTTAGTACTTTTTTCACAAAAAATTTTTCCATAGCACATCCCCGTTGTTTTGTTTTTTACAGTATAGCATGAGGACGACGCAAAAAAACACCTCTCTGTTTAGAAGAGAGGTGTTAGAGAACTATTTTAAAAATACAAAATAAAGCACAAATACAATAAATAAGAAATACATAATTGGATGGATTTCTTTTCCGCGTCCTTTTACAAGCATTGTAATCGGATAGAAAATAAAGCCCATTGCAATCCCAGTTGCAATACTGTAAGAAAGAGGCATTGCGATAATCGTTAAAAACGCCGGAACGGCAATTTCAAACTTCTTCCAGTCAATTAGCCCTAAAGACGATACCATCAACACGCCGACAATAATGATCGCCGGTGCTGTTACGTGTGATGTGATAACGGATAATAGCGGGAAGAAGAAAATAGATAAAAGGAACAATACACCTGTTACTACAGCCGCAAGACCTGTTCGCGCTCCAGCAGCTACACCAGCAGATGATTCAATATACGACGTTGTAGTTGATGTTCCAAGAAGTGCTCCTGCTACGGTTGCGCAAGAATCAGCTAACAGCGCTTTTCCTGCCCGCGGCAGCTTATTGTCTTTCATCAAGCCTGCTTGAGTAGCAACTGCGACAAGTGTTCCTGCTGTATCAAAAAAATCAACAAACAAAAACGTTAAAACAATTACAAGCATTTGCAGTGTGAAAATGTCGCCCGGCGTTTGGAAAATGTTTTCAAGTGCTACGCCGAATGTCGGTGCTACACTCGGTGCCGCTGAAACAATTTTAGCCGGCAGCTCCACAAGGCCAAAAATCATGCCGACTACTGCTGTGATCAGCATACCGTAAAAAATGCCGCCGTTGACTCCTTTAGTCATCATAATAACCGTAATAATCAAACCAAAAATCGTCAGAAGTGTCGGGCCAGAACTCAAATCCCCAAGTCCAACAAGCACAGCGTCGTCATTGACGATAATGCCCGCATTTTGAAAGCCGACAAATGTGATAAATAAACCAATCCCTGCTCCAACCGCATATTTAAGCTCGAGCGGAATCGAGTTAATAATCGTTTCCCGCAAGCCTGTCATCGTTAAAATAATGAAAATAATACCCGAGAATAAAACACCGGTCAGCGCTGTCTGCCAAGGAATTTCATACGTTAAGATAACTGTATATGCAAAAAATGCATTTAACCCCATGCCTGGCGCAAGGCCAATCGGATACTTGGCAAGCAGTCCCATAATAATCGATCCAATTGCGGCAGCCAATGCCGTAGCTGTAAAGACCGCCCCATGATCCATTCTCATCGCATCCGGAAGGTCCGGTATAGACTGCAGCGATAATGTCAGCGGATTGACCACCAAAATGTACGCCATAGATAAAAACGTCGTCAAGCCGCCAATGATCTCGCGGCGGTACGTTGTTCCAAGTTCATCCATATGGAAAAACTTTCTCATTCTTTTTTCTCCCTTCGATCTTATATACGAACGAAAAATACCCGGAGCAATGGATGCTCCGGGTACGACTAACAAAAGAATATAGAAAGAGACATTCTCTTTCCATTCATTCGTAGTCGGACCATTTACGGCAGTCCGGTAGAAACTGTCAAGCCTTATTCTCGACGATATACGATGCATGTAAAAGTAATAAATGTACTCTTTCATTTTACTGATATACTATTTGTTCGTCAATACAAAACACGAACAAAAATTATTTTTTTATTGTTTTTGTTCGCTTATTCCCATTCGATTGTTGCAGGCGGCTTGCTCGTAATGTCATACACAACGCGGTTTACGTGTGCGACTTCATTGACAATACGCGTAGAAATCACTTCAAGCACATCCCATGGAATACGCGCCCAATCCGATGTCATACCGTCAATGGATGTAACAGCACGGATACCGACTGTGTAATCATATGTGCGAGCATCTCCCATGACCCCTACACTGCGGATATCTGGAAGGACAGTGAAGTACTGCCAAATTTCACGCTCAAGACCGTGATTGGCAATTTCCTCGCGCAAAATCGCATCAGATTCACGAACGATTTCTAATTTTTCTTCTGAAATGGCTCCAAGCACACGGATACCTAGTCCAGGACCCGGGAACGGCTGACGCCAAACGATGTGGTCTGGAATACCAAGCTCTGTTCCAAGCGCGCGCACTTCATCTTTAAACAGCGTGCTAAGCGGCTCAATCAGCTTAAACTGCATATCTTCCGGCAGTCCACCTACATTGTGATGCGATTTGATCGTCTGCGCCGTAGCTGTACCGCTTTCGATGATATCCGTGTAAAGTGTTCCTTGGGCCAGGAATTCAATCCCTTGAAGTTTTGATGCTTCATCATCAAATACGTAAATAAACTCGTTGCCGATAATTTTACGTTTTTGTTCTGGATCTGATACGCCTGCCAGCTTGTTCATGAAGCGCTCTTTCGCATCGACTTTAATAATATTAATGTTAAAGCCGTTAGCAAATGTATCCATAACCTGCTCAGCTTCCCCTTTACGAAGAAGGCCGTGGTCAACAAAAATACATGTTAACTGATCACCAATTGCTTTATGGATCAGAACCGCTACAACAGATGAATCTACACCGCCGGACATCGCGCAAAGCACTTTTTTATCGCCGACGATCTGGCGGATTTTTTCCACTTCAATTTCAACGTAGTTTTCCATAGACCAGTCGCCTGTACAGCTGCATACACCGAATACAAAGTTCTTTAAAAGCTCGTTTCCGTATACAGAATGCTTTACTTCTGGGTGGAATTGAACTGCGTACAGGTTTTCAGCTTTATTGCTCATTGCAGCAATAGGGCACGACGGGCTCACCGCATCAACTGTGAAACCAGCTGGCGCTTCTGTTACAAGGTCACTGTGGCTCATCCACACCACCTGTTCGTTCGGAAGATCTGTAAATAGAGCAGACTCATTTTGAACGGTAATAGCAGCTTTTCCGTATTCACGGTGCGACGCTTTTGAAACCGTACCGCCAAAGTGTTTTGTCATCAGCTGCATACCATAGCAAATACCGAAAATCGGCACATTCAAGTCAAAGATGCGCTCATCGCAATGAAAGGCGTCATCTGCATATACGCTGTTTGGGCCGCCTGAGAAAATAATCCCTTTTGGATTCATTTCTTTAACTTCTTCAACTGTAATTGTGTGCGGATGAAGCTCGCTGTATACGCCAAATTCGCGAATACGACGTGTGATCAACTGGTTGTACTGGCTTCCAAAGTCAAGTACAAGAATCATTTCCTGGTGCTGCAATTCTGATTTCCCTGTCATGATTTTACTCTCTTCCCTTCAATTCCGTATTATCGGAAACACTTATCTATTTTTTGTTCGTGTTCACACATTTTGACCTCATTTTATATGGTTCAAAGGAGACGGTCAAGGCATTGTTCTGTTTATTGAAAATTCAAAAAGTAATAAGGTGCACAGCTCTGCGACGGATACCGTTTACATCATTTTCTTTTCTCCATAAAAAAGCTTTCCGGCCTATGCCGGAAAGCGTTAGTTTTTCCAAAAGTCATCAAAAATAGTAATCGGCAAATGACGTTTGTGACGTGTTTTTGTAAAATGAGCTTCGATTTTTTCGGCGGCTTCAACTGGAATTTCTTTTCCTTCAAGGTAATCATCGATTTGCTCATACGTGACACCCAGTGCCGTTTCATCAGGAATAAGCGGTTTATTGTCCTCAAGGTCAGCCGTCGGCACTTTCATATACAGGTGCTCTGGCGCTCCCAGCTCCTTCAGCATTGACCGCCCCTGGCGTTTATTTAAACGGAACAAAGGCACAATGTCTGCTGCCCCGTCGCCAAACTTTGTATAAAAGCCAGTGACCGCTTCTGCTGCATGATCCGTGCCAATTACAACTGCGCCCTTTGCTGCTGCAATCGCAAATTGAACTTTCATCCGTTCACGTGCTTTATCGTTTCCTTTAACAAAGTCGGAAATTTCAATGCCGGCAGCTTCAATTGCTGCTTCGCTTGCATCCACTGCTCCTTTGATATTAACTGTCAGACGCTCATCCGCGCCGATAAAGTCCATAGCATCCTGAGCGTCCGGCTCGTCTTTTTGAACACCGTATGGAAGGCGTACTGCATAAAACGTATAATCCTTGTTCGTTTCTTCACGAAGTTCCTCGACTGCCAGCTGCGCGAGACGTCCAGCAAGTGTTGAATCCTGTCCGCCAGAAATACCAAGAACAAATCCTTTCAAGAAAGAATGCTGCCGGAGATAGTCTTTGAGAAAATCAATGCTTCGGCGAATCTCTTTTTGTGGATCGATTTGCGGCTGCACTTGCAGTTCTTCAATGATTTCTTTTTGTAATTCACGCATGATACAAGAATTCCCCTTTCATTTCTAGCTCTTTCTAGTATCATACCACTTCCGCATGTGAATCAACCAACAAAAGCAAAAGTTTATCTTCTCTTCAAAACAAACACCCCAAAATAAATTGTACCCATGTATGAAAAGGAAGGAATTATCAATACTAAAAAAGAGGACAGCCCGATGGCTGCCCCTCCATTTTTACAACTTACACTTCTGGTACAAATGTTTTACAATCGGTTTCTTCCTGTTTGGAGGCTTGCTTGCCTTTATGACTCACTACGTAAATAGACTCTGCGCCGCACTTGTTTCCGGAATTCCAGTACTTACAGTTATTCACTTCGCAAAGAACGTCTTTCGCCATTGGTTTACACCTCCTGGACTTTAGTATGACCAAAATGAGTGTGACCAATACTGTTGTTTTAACGTTTGATTTCGCGTTATTAAGGGAACAGGCGAAACGATAATAAGACTAAACGGGGGCCATAAACATGGATAATGAGCAATTGGACGTCGTCATTGCAGGCGGTGGACCGGGCGGGTTAAATGCAGCGCTCGTTTTGGGCAGGTCGTTGAAAAAAGTGCTGGTTATTGATGAGGGCGAGCCAAGAAACAGCGCTACACTGGTATCGCACGGTTTTTTAACAAGAGACGGCTCGAGCCCGAACGAGATCAGAGAAATTGCCAGACAGCAATTAAAAACGTATCCAAATGTCACTTTTATGATGGATGTTATAGAAGACGTTGAACGAAAAAACGGTCTTTTTTATGTAAAAACGAAAAATGGAAAAACAGCGTCCGGCAAAAAAATGATTTTTGCCACCGGAATGAAGGACCATCTGCCCAATATTCCGGGTTTAAAAGAAGTCTATGGAAAAACAGTTTTTCACTGCCCGTACTGTGACGGCTGGGAACGGCAGCATGATCCTATTGCACTTTTTGCTCAAGGAAAAGCACTCCTTCCTTTTGTGAAGCTTATTTTCAATTGGAGCCATGACTTAATGATTTTTTCAAACGGACCTGCCGGCATAACAGCAGAGGAAAGAGAACAGCTTGAGCACTACGGCATTCCACTGATTGAAACACCTATCGCCGAGCTGAAGTCTACAGACGGCCAATTAAAAAAAGTAATTTTACAGAGCGGAGAAAGTATCCATCGCAGTGGTGGATTTATGGCTTCCACTGGAGAACGCCAGAGCTCTATTCTTCCAGCCCGGCTTGGCATCCCGCTCAATGATAAAAATGAATACGTAACCGGACAGCATGGACAAACAGAATTAAAGGATTTGTTTATTATCGGAGATGCTAAAAACACATTTACAAGCCTGGTCGGTGCTGCGAGTCAGGGCTATGAAGCCGCCGTAAAAATAAACGGGGATTTGGCAGCGGAAAACTGGGCAGCCGGTCTGAAAACAACTTCTCGCTAGGCGGTTTCTCCGCAGCCCATTTCGTGTTTAATTTTTCTGAACTGCGGCAAGCTATACGAGCATGCCATACAACAGGAGGATCGATACATGGATTTAAAAGACAAAATGACTTTTCATGTAACCGGTACAACGGAAAAATTAAGAACGACTATTCAATCAAAGCAGCACACAATCATATTGGATGAACCACCAGCAGTTGGCGGCGGTGATAAGGGGCCCGATCCCCTTTCGTATCTTCTTGCTTCTTTAGCCGGCTGTGAAAATATTGTCGCTTACATGGTAGCGCAGGAAATGAATTTTGACCTTCAGTCTATGGAAATAGATGCAAAAGGGCAGCTGGACCCACTCGGCATGCGTGGAGAGCCGGAAGTCCAGGTGTTTTTTGAGAAAGTCTGGTTTAAAGCAAAAGTTTCAACAAATGAGTCCGAAGAGCGACTGGCAGAATTAAAAGAAAAAACAGATGCCCGCTGCCCTGTCCTGACACTGTTGAGAGCAGCCGGCGTTGAATTAGAAACAGAATGGGTAAAAGCATAATAAATATCCCGGTCAGCCCCAAATGCGTTTGGGCTGACTTTTCATTTTATTAGCTGGATAAGATGCTCGGTCGTTTTTTCAATATCCACTCTTTCCGTTCCTGATGCCATCTCATGCACCGCTCTAATCTGGCCGCCCGCATCTACAATATACATGGATGTTGAATGAGTAATCACGCCTTCTTCGCTTTTTTCATATACCATATTAAACTGCCTGGCGTAATTTTCTGTTTCCTGTTCGGAGCCTCTCAAAAACAGCCAGTTAGGTGAAGTAATCCCAAACGCTTCCTTATATTGCAAAATGACTGGAGCTGTATCGAATGCCGGGTCAAGCGTGACCGATAAAATACCATATTGATTTTCTGATATTCCTTTTTCAGCCAATGCCTGCTGCAGCTTTTTTAAATCCTGCATTGTAAACGGACAGATATCCGGGCACTTCGTGTAAAAAAAAGCTACCAGCATGGGCTTTCCTTCTAGTGAAAAATCACTTCCACTCACTTCCTGCAAGGAGGCTCCTTCCACTTTTCCAAGCTTCGGCAAGTCTGATAAAGAGGTCCACACGTAAAAAATGAACAAGCAGCCTGCTAATGCAGCAGCCGAAACGATGACCTGCTTCACTTCCTGATTCCCCTTTCTACAACCGCAATGAATGACGAATGGACAGTAATACGCACGAATAAAAGCAAGCAGCCACAAATGGGATACTGTACAAATCGACAGCAGCCGCTGATTCGACAGGAATTCTGCATAAAGCTGGATTTTGCAGCACAGCTCCAAACATTGTACCCATTGCTCCGCCCATCGCTCCATTGTACAATCCCGTTAATTGGGCCGGTGTTCGCAGCAAAGCACCGAATTTCCAGCCAATCCATATACCAAGAAGCAAAGAAGCAGCATATAGATCCGGAAAAAGCAGAATGGTGTACATGCTAAAAAGAAAAGACGCAAGCATGGTGATGGACATACAAATGACCAGCGTAAAATGATCATCGAAAAGCAGCCGCTTTTTCCTTAACAAATGATAAACCCGGTATAATCCAATTCCGCTCCAACCGCTTAAAAGCAAAGTAAACATCAATTCCTTCACGACCTTTGAATAGAAATAACGATAAAAAGAATACAGAACAAAAAAAGACCGTGAATAAACCAAATTAGTTGTCCCGGCATATCCAGTACTGACCCCAGCATGGGAGCCATCAGGCCGACAATAAAGCCATTTGTTAACCCGGCCAAACAGGTTTGATAATCAAAAAGCAGCCCGAATGCTGCGCCTGCCGCCACACCAATTGCTGCGGAAATGATCGTAATCAGTGTAAAGTGAAAGGGAAACAATAAAATAAAAACAATCCCAGCCAGCAGGGCTGCAACTCCGCCCATTACCTGACTGATATTCATTCCGAGCTGAATACCAATCAACTTTTTCCGGCGGAATACATAAACAAATAAAATGCTGTATAGTAATAAGTCTATCGCCAAAAGGTATGCCAGGGTAATTTCCTTCATTTTCGCACCTCACGTTCACTGGCTGAATAAGTTAATAAAAACAGCTGCTGTGCCATTTTTGCTTTTTATAGCTATGCGTGTTGTTAAGCAGATATCTCTTTTGGTCATAAATATAAATAAGACCCCTTTCAGCTCAGGGGTCTTACCAAACCTTAAAGGGGCTGCTTTATTTCTTTTCCAGCAAAACAAAATCTTTGAATGTGAACATAGCGGCTGTTACTGTTGCGGCTGCTTCCGGCTCTTCCTCTTCTTCTTCCAGCCCTAGCACGTCGACTTCCTCTTCTTCCGGCTCTGCTGCTTCTGCGCTGTAGGAAACAGCATTGAAAACAACTTTTGCATCATCATCCTTACTCAGTACTGTGATGCGAATTTCAAATGAAAGAACTGGTGTTGCCAAAGGACCGCCTGTTAGTAAGTCCCCAAAAAAGTGCTGTGTCTGATGGCACGGAATTTTTGTTTTTTCTGCAGGCATGACCGGTACAGCCATCGCTTTCATTGGAACGGCCATACCAACAGGTGTAGTTGCAAGTCCAGCAGAAATAGCAGGGTCACCCCAGTTTAACACCTCTACTTTCACCTCAACTGCATTTTTATCAAAGTTTGTAACAGATACCCATAGTTCTTGGGCAGCTTGAGCAGCTGCGGATGTTGCATTTGAAATAGGTCCTGACGTATACACTCTCTTGTGTTTTTTATCTTTACATTCCATTTTCTTTTCCTCCTTTTTATAATGATCAAGATTTTTTTTGTAATGATACGCATTACAACGTTTGCAATTTTTTGCCTTAGGATTATTCTTGTATCGGCAGTGGTTGCATTTCCAGGTATGCATGTGTGCGCTAACCTCCTTCCTTTTTTTATTCCAAGTTTTTTTCTTGGTTCTACATCGTATGAACCTGCCAACACGCCCGTATAATGCGTCTAACCAATTTTGCTAACTTTTTTAAGCAATCTTCTTTTATTCTTTAAAGTTCTTATCCCGCAAAGCAAAAAACAACCTGCTGTTCAGGCTGTTTTTTTATCAGCATAATCATTCCAGGTGTACATATAAATTTTCTGTAGTCTGGCATAAGGGGGAATGTAATGAAAACCGGTATGAGATTTGACCAATACCTTTCCGTTTTACTCGAAAAAAGAAAGCATGAACCGCGGACTGAAAGCAAAATAATTGAAAAAAAAGTAAGCTTCAGCTCCCCTTCCGGATCAGTGCCTACAGAAGAAATACGCTTGTTTACTGAATACAAGGAACAGGCAAACCTGCTGCAAATCGCAAAATCAGCGCCCGAAAAAAAGAAGTTCTTAATGCTTAAGAAGTTTCTTAAAATGAGACGGAATCAGCAGGTTATTGTTTTTTTGAAAAAGAATGACCAAGTTGTTGAAATAACAGGCAAGGTGAATGCAGTTGGCCGTGATTTTGTCATGCTCACAAGTATAAAAGAGCGGATCTGGATTCCTTTTCAAGCCATTGAATCTGCTAATATTCCAACAGGCATTCCTCTTTATTCCACCACCCATCAAAACGTTATTTATGATAACCAGCTCAAACAGCGTTTACTTTCCAATTTTGGCGAGACCGTTGCCGCAAGAGACGTGCTCATTCAGCAGTTTTATGAAGAAACCCTTTTAACCAACTTGAATTCCTGGAAGTCATTCTGGGTAAAAGTCGAGACTGAGAAAAAAACTTTACTCGGAAAAATTGAGGATACAGACGGCCAGATCCTCCGACTGTCTTTTGGGAAGGAAAAATATGAAATTAACGCTGCGCATATTGTCTCAATCCGAAGCATACGTTACATAAGCCTATTTCCATTAATTGTATCAAGGCTATTTCAAAGAATTACCAGGTGAATGTGGTCTTCATTCTCCCATCGCACGCTTGTCGGCGAAACCATTTAGTAAAGGAGAAATAAAATGAGCAAAAAACAGGATGAAAAAGAAAAACGAGATGAAAACCTGATTGCCGAGGAAAATGAAACGGCAGTGCTAGAAAGCGAAAGCACGAGCGATGAACTAGAACGATCAGCGGACAACGCGGAAGAAAAAGAACATCCAGAAGAGCAAGAAAACGACGAAGAACAGGTTGAGGAAATAGAAGAAGAAGAGGAAGAAGAGGAAGAAGAGGAAGAAGAGGAAGAAGAGGAAGAAGAGGAAGAAGAAGAAGAAGAGGATGACGAGGAAGAAGAGGATGAGGAAGAAGAGGATGACGAGGACGATTTTATTGAAGAATTAACTGGTTTAATTGGCGAAAGTGTTTTGATTGTGACAGAGGCTTCTCAGCTAAATTTGCTTGGGCAGACATTCAGGCCAATTTTTTGCGGGCCTATCGTTGAAGTTGACGGAGGCCATCTGACGATTGATCCGGTTACCATTAAAATTTTAAATGCTCCGTTTTTTCAATTCCCAACACCGTTGTCTATTCCTATAGAAAAGATTGCTCAGCTGACACCTTGTTTTGATTGTGGAGAGCGATTCCCACTTATTTAAAAAAACAGATAAGGGGTGTGTAAACAAGATGACCTTTTCTCTTCCAAATTCAGTAGACTTTGCCGGTATTCATAACGCAGCGCTCATCGACCATTTTGCAGCAGGTATTGGCCAGAAAGCCTTTATATTAACACCCTCCTACCCATTTATGTTTATTGGACAAATCGTTTCTTTAATTGACAACCATGTTGAGCTGCTTGTTGAAACAACACATTTTGCGCAGCTGGAAAACCGCACCTGGATCATCAACGTACAAAATATAGAGGTGTTTTACATCGAATTTCCTGGTGAACCGTGCATTCCAGAGTTAAATGATATGGTGTAACAAGGAGGGAAAACGATGATACGGCGTTTCCATGTAGTCGCGATTCCCATCCGGATGGTCGTCAACAATTTTGGCGACCATAACCCTGATGGACAAATGTATGTGCTGAAGGAAAATGAGTCAAAGGTGAAAGAACTGATCCGCAAAAATCCTTTTACTCCCGTAGACCTGGTGCAGCCGCTTACGATCAGGGCGAACGAAGGTGATGTTGTTGAAATTCTCTTTGAAAATCAGCTTCCCTTTGCAGCAGGCATGCACTTTCAAGATCTTGATTATAACGTGCTGACATCAGATGGAGCCAATGTCGGATTTAACCCGAGCTCACTGGCTGAATGCGGTGAACAGCTTCTTTACAAGCTGGACGCTACGTTTGAAGGAATTTGTTTTTTCACCGATGTTGGCAATGTATCGAGCACAGAGAAAGGCTCCAGTATCCAGGGCCTGTTCGGCACATTGCTCGTTGAAAAAAGAGGCTCCTGGTGGACCGATCCCATAACAGGCGGACCGATCAACAGTGGCGCGTTTGCGGATATTCACAATCCTTTCCTTCCCTCCTTCCGTGAGTATGCATGGTTTTTCCATGACGAAATGGAGGTCGATGATTTAACGGGCAACCGTCCGCTGAACCCGATGACCAATCAGGAAAGCGAATCGTTTCACGGGGTGAACTACCGGTATGAACCCCTTCACAACCGCTTAAGGCTGGTGGAAGAAGGAGTTGTCTCTCCCGAGGTTGAAGGCGAAGAGGTTCATCATGACTCCTGGATGTTCGGTGATCCGGCAACACCTATTCTGCGCGGATACCGGGATGACCCGGCTATTATCCGCCTTATTCATGCGGCTTCAAAAGAAACACACGTTTTTCACTACCATGCGCATCAATGGCTGAGAGATCCGGGTAACGTTCAGTCTGAAATTGTGGATGCGCAGGCGATCAGCCCGCAGTCTCACTATAGCATACAGCCTTTATACGGACTTGGAAGTCTGCCTGGCACGATCGGGGATGTGATTATTCACTGCCATTTATACCCGCATTTTGAAGCCGGCATGTGGGGGATGAACCGCATTTTTGACACATTGCAGGACGGGAGCCAGTGCTATCCAAATGGCATACCAATCGCACCACTTCAGCCGCTTCCCGACCGTCCTTTTCCGCCGCGTCCGACAAAAGAAAGACCGGGATTTCCAAACTTCATTCCCGGAAAAGTCGGCTGCAAGGCGCCACGGCCGCCTCTCGGCATTGTCGGTGGCCGGGACATGACCGAGCTTGAGAAAAATGCGGCGGTACCCAATGCAAGACCAGGCGCCGTGTTTGTAGATCCGTGCCTGGATAATCCGGTTGTTGTCGAGTTTAATATATCGGTCATTGAAATGCCGATCGTTTATAACAAACAAGGCTGGTACGACCCAAAAGGAAGACTATATGTACTCGATGAAGATTTAGATGATGTACGGTCCGGAAAAAAAGAACCAGAACCGCTTGTTTTACATGTACCCGCCGGCACCTGTATTCGAATCAACTTTACGAATCGGCTGCCCCATATTTTAGATGGTGACGCTTTTCAGCTGGTGACGCGGACCTATGAGGTCGGTTTTCACATTCATTTCGTAAAATTCGATGTTCTTGTATGTGATGGTGCTAACGTAGGCTGGAATTATGACAGCTCCGTTCTTCCGAATGAAACCGCTCGATATGAATATTTTGCCGATACGGAATTAAAAGCCTTTTTCGTTCACGATCACCTGTTTCCTGTTTCCCATCAGCAGCATGGGATTTTTGGAACAATTGTCGTGCAGCCTCGCTTTTCTCAGTTTTTGGATTCTAAAACAGGTGAAGAAACCGACCAAGGAGCCGAGATTACTGTCCATCACCCGCTAATTGCTGATTACCGTGACTTCACCCTGTTTGTCCAGGATTTTGCCCTGTTGTTTGATAAAGACGGCTGTCCGATTCAGCCGCCGCAGTTTCCCGGTTCACAGGACGATCCCGGTATTTTTGCGGTCAATTACAAAAATGAACCGCTGCAGTTCCGGCTCGGGAAAGAATGTGACCCTGCTTATTCCTTCAGCTCTTATGTGAATGGAGACCCCCTCACCCCTGTTTTTCGGGCTTATGAAGGAGATTCCATCCGCATTCGGCTGCTGCAGGGTGCCCATGAAGAATCACACAGTTTTAATTTGCATGGATTAAGGTGGAAGTCTGAACGGCCGAGCAATGATTCACAAATGCGTTCGCAGCAGCATATCGGCATTTCAGAATCTTTTACATTTGAAATGGATATTCCAAGAGCCGGTGATTATTTGTGGGCTTTTGAAACAGAAGAAGATATCTGGAACGGTACGTGGGGACTGATTCGCGCTTATGACCAGGAAGTAGAAGACTTGATTCCGCTGTCTGACCAGCCCTTGCCGGAGCCAAGAACACGGCCGCTGCCTGAGGTAACCGGAAAGCCGCCGGCTCCTGCCGATCCGCAGTCTACCCTTCCGCCTGAAGTGGCGCACAATGCGCCGATTCGCCGATACAGTGTCGTCGCTTTTCAAACGCCAATTTTATACAACTCGTTCGGAGACCATGATCCATATGGTATCGTGTTTGCTTTAGAAGAAGACGTAGACGACATCCTGTCGGGCAAAAAAAATCCAGAGCCGCTTGTTCTTCGCGGAAATTCTGGTGATCTTGTGGAAGTGACCCTGACCAGCAAACTAAAGTTTGATTTATTCCCGTTTCCGGATGGCATCCACCCTTACCCGCCGGTAAAAGAACAGGCTTTTTATCCGCCTTCTCTGCGGATTTCCCTGCACGTCAATATGCTCGATTATGATGTGACCACTTCGAGCGGCGGCACTGTCGGTTTTAATCCTGATCAAACGGTAGGTCCTGGTGAAACGATTACGTACCGCTGGCATGTGCAGGACGCCATGGGCACCTGCGCCATGTGGGATCTGGCTGATTTACGGAACCACCGCTCCTTTGGAACATTTGGCGCCTTTATCGCAGAACCGCGCTTCACTACGTACCTTGATCCTTACACGCTGGAGCCTGTCCGAACAGGCACCAATGTGCTGCTTCAACACCCACTCAACGACAGGTTTAGAGAATTTGTGCTGGTGATGCATGACGGTGTTCGTTTAGAGGATAAGCATGGTAAAGTGATTATCGATCCACTGGATGGTGTCCTTCTAGAACCCGACGAAGCTGAAGATGATGAAGTAGACACTTATGATTTTGGTTCGCGCGGCTTTAATTACCGGACGGAAAGGCTTATTAACCGCTTCCGAAAACACCCTGTTTTAGGTGACTTATTTAGTTCAGAGGTACACGGTGATCCGGCCACACCTGTTTTTGAAGCGTATCCCGGTGATCCTATTGTTGTCCGGCTTACCACTCCTTCAGAACGTCGAAGAGCACATACTTTTCACATCCATGGACATAATTGGAAATTTGATCCGAGAGATATTGAATCCCGTATTGATTCATACACAGGCCATATGGTTGTAGGTGTAACGGAAGATCTCCTCTTAATCGGCGGTGCTGGCGGAACGTATAACTACCCAGGAGATTATATGTACCGGGCCGGAAACATTCGCTGGGATATTGAGCAGGGAATGTGGGGAATTATTCGGGTTCACAGTAAAGTACAGCCTCATTTGCCGCCTTTGTCTCATTGATGTTTGCAGAATCATCGAATGGTTCGTTTTCCCATAAAAAAGCGGTAATCCTTACGGATTACCGCTTTTTCATACATTTTCACATCGGAAAGCTTAAAATTTGTCTAACTGTTCTACCCATTTGATTTTATCAAATTGGACAAGAAAAACTTTTTTCTTGAATTCATGCTTATGCTTCGCTTCTTTGACTTTCACAACCACCTCGACAAAATCATTTCCTACAAAGGTAATTTTTCCTTGAACGACTGTTTCTTCCTCAAGGCCAATCTTAACACGGCAGCCGATCAGCTGACGCAGACGAAACGCCATGCTGCTTCTTAATCCGCTCAAGCGAATGCGGAATCGGTTGTCACATAGACATTTATTAAAATGATCATTCATGTGTCCATGTCCACAGCGGCTGCATAAGCCTTGATGCGTGAAGTGGTGGTCTTGATGATGGTTTTGTGTGTGAAAACAGCCGAAATGATGGTTTTTTTTGCAGCCACAGGAATGGTGATCATGTTTTCCGAAATCGTGACAACCACAGTTTGATATAGTCATCTTTCTCCTCCTCTCTCTTTATAAGTCAGCTGATAAAAGCATCGAATAAAAGCTGCTTTGCTTCTTACAGCCTACTATTATCTTATGCTTGACTAGTAAACACGAATAAACTACCGCCCTTTTCTGCAAAAAAATAGAATTCATTTTCAAGTCACCACTAAAAATCCATTACATACGATATGAAGAAAGAATAACGTGGTTTTTACTTGTGCTAAAAAGGAAGTGATTCTATGCAGGAACATTCAGATTTTGAAGGTTCTTTTGAGCAGGAGGAATGTTGTTCAAAGGGCGAAAATAGACCAGCTTTCCCTTCACCGCCTTCCTGTCTCCCGGAACAAGAGCAGGAGGAGCTTGAAGCAAAAATTGACGAAACAAACGCGCTTCTGCTTAACCTTGCTTTATCGAACGAACAGTCAGAGGAAGGACGCAGAGTATCATTTGAAGGTTTGGTAGGCCAGTGGGCAGAGGTCATTCTTACACGCGAAAGTGAAGCAGACCTGCCGGCCGTTAAAAGAGGAACAAAAACAAAAAGCAGTAAGGATGGTTTACTTAAGAGAAAACGAGCAGCCAGAAAACAGAAAAAAAGCGGCATTGTATGGTCGAAAGCACATGCCAGCCGAAAAAAGCTTCTTAAAAAAACACGGCCAACAAGCAGGGCTCTTCTTTACAAGCAGTCGGGACGTGTCCACATTGCTGGACGTGACTTTGTTGTTTTAAAGAAGAAAGAACAAGAAATAATCATTCCTTTTTCAAAAATACAGTCTATAAAGTCTTTTACACGCCACCCCGGACTTGTAAAGGAGCCGGCATTGATTGATATTGATCCCCTGCTCCGGCGATGTCTTACATTTAAATTCGGAGAAACGGTTGCTTCCTCTCCTGAATTGATTCATCTTTTTTTTAAAATAACGCTTCCGATTTTTTTATTAGGCTGTATCGATAAAAAGGTAAAAATCGTTTTATCCAAAAAAAGTATAATCGGCTTCATTCATGAGGTCAACGAAGAAACCGTTACTATTGTCACCCCCAAAAAAGTAAAACGCATCATTCCTTTAGAATCGGTTCATTTAGTTGTTTTGTCGTCCCTTTAGAAAGACAGCTGCATTTTTTGTTATTTTCCTCCAAATAAAATGATTTTATGCTGTTAGTAAAACGGATTCCCTCTATACAAAATGCCGGTCCTTTACAAATACAAGGGCCGGCATTTTTGCCGTTTAAACTTACTGGAAAGCAAAAAGCAAAATAATTTAAATATTTTCGCTTTCAACTTCACATCCTACTCAAAGGCATGACAAATCAGCTGATGAGTCATCCGTTTATTTTTCATCCGTTATCAAGCAAAAGAAAGCACGATGGCAACGACTTTAAAGAGGGAGAGGAGCAAATACGATGAAATATGTAGCAGCATTGTTAATAAAATTTGTCATGGTGACCGTTGTTCTTTGGATTATTTTAGGTTTAATGTTTGGTATTTCCTTAGGTGACATCCTTACAACAAGCGTTGTGCTGACCGCCGCCGGCTTTCTTCTTGGGGACTTATTTATTTTACCACGCTACGGTAATCCCACTGCGGCTGCGGCAGATTTAGTTCTTGTATTGATTGGTGTTTGGCTGCTGGGATCCATTTTATTCGAACCGCGTATTTCGTTATGGTCAGCTGCTCTTTTATCCGCCGTTGTGATTGCAATTGGCGAGTACTTTTTCCATATGTATATGCTGAAGCAGGGGCCGGCTGGACAATCCCAGCAAAATAAGAAAAACACCGGCGGCCAAAACGACAACAAAAATGCCAATAACGCTGTTTCTACTTATAAATACCAAACTGAAGCGGGATCAGATATGGCGATTAGGCCTGCCATTAATAAAGCCAATATTGATCAGCAGGGCGCTGTGATTCAGGACCAGAAAAAGAAAACCATTTCTGTGGACCGATACCAAACCGAAGCCGGCTCTGATATTTCTGTTAAACCGGCTGATGAGCAAAATAAAAAGAATAAACAAGGCGAAGCCGCAAAAGCTGAGAAAAAACAAAAAGATCCAACTGACCAATATGGGACAGAAGCCGGCCTCGATATGTCCTTTGCTTCCCGTATTCAAAAAACCGGGAAAAACAGTGTACAAGGCGTATCAGCACAATCCGAGAAAAACCAGCAAAATTCATCCGATCAGTATAATACAGAAGCCGGTTCCGATATGTCCATGACCTCCGGCAATCAAAAAGCCGGG
>NZ_LAHL01000014.1 GCF_000966195.1 Domibacillus robiginosus
GAAAAGCCGTTTTTTTTATTGGTTTGCGACAGGAATACCTGGCCGTGAAGAATCACTCCCGCCAATTCGTTCGCCTGTTTCAGGGTTGAGCAAAACGGCCTGCACGTTTCCAATAGACAGCGCGATAGAGTCAAACTGATAATTCATCCTTTCGAGCGTTTGCTTTGCCTCTTCTGGAATGCCTTCCTCTTGCCAGATAAGCGGCCCGGTGCCATTATAAATACGAGGTTCTTCAATGGCTTCTTTTAAATCCAATCCGAAATCAAGCACATGAATCATTGTTTGCAAAACAGACGCAGGGATAGTCGGTCCACCAGGAGAACCCAATGTTAAAACTGGATCAGCGTCTTTAAAAACGATAGTTGGTGTTTTCATGCTGACCGGATATTTGCCTGATTCAACGGAATTTAAGCCGGCCGGGTCTGGATCAAAATCTGTCATGTCGTTATTCAGCAAAAAACCATAGCCGGGAACCATAATTCCAGAGCCGAAGAAATGCTCCAACGACGACGTGCAGGCAGCGATATTACCCCTTTCGTCTACGGCAATAAAGTGTGTGGTGTCCGGTCCTGGCTCTGTTGTGCTGGCAGCCTTGTTGTGAGGCTCCTGGTCATCGTACGGCCACGGGTTGCCCTCCGTTACATCCTCATTCCGGAATTTGAAATTCAAAAGCTTCAGCCGTTCCTTTATATAGTCCTCAGTTAGCAGTCCATTTAACGGAATATTGTAAAAGGAGGGGTCTCCCATAAAGGCAAGCTTATCAGCTGTCATAATGCGCATCACTTCTGCCAAAAGGTAATACTTTTCCCAGGAGCGCAGGCCATACTGCCCGATATCCAGCTTTTCAAGCATTTTCAGCATATAAAGAAGAGCAAAGCCGCCGCCGTTTGGCGGTGCAGGCACTGCAATCGTATACTCTTTATATGTACCTGTAATCGCTTCAGAGACGGTTGCTTCATAAGCAGTCAAGTCGTCTTTTTGCATAAAACCATCGAATGACTGAACCGTTTCAATAATCTTATCGGCGATTTCTCCTTTGTAAAAAGCATCGGCTCCTTTTGATTGGAGAATTTGAAGTGTTTTGGTTAACTCCTCATTTACAACTGTTTCTCCTTCCGTAAGAGGCACATCATTTGGATAAAAAAATGCCTTTGCTTTTTCGCCTAGACGATCGCTAAAACGTTGAAGTCCTGTATTCCAGGTTAAATTAACGCGGACACCCTTCTCAGATAAGGCGATAGCCGGCTCGATCACATCCGCCCAGGACATCGTTCCAAACTCATTCAGGGCTTTTTCCATCCCCTTTAAAATGCCGGGTACGGCTACAGCCGTGCCGGGTGTAGATCGTTCTAAAAATGGAATAACATCCTGATGCTCATCCACAAAAACGTTTTTATGAGCATTTTTCGGTGCGATCGAGTGTCCGTTTACAACGGATGTTTTCTTTGTTTCAGCATCGTAGTACATAATAAAACCGCTGGCAGCAAGTCCTGTATTAAACGGCTCTGATACGGCCAGAGCAAACTGCATAGCAACGATTGCATCCATGGCATTGCCGCCTTTTGCTAAAATATCTGCTCCAATGGTTGACGCTTCTTCAGTTGCGCTTGCTGTCATTCCTTTGTATCCGCGAGCATGCTGTTTATCAGAGTGATTTTGTTGATTTTTCCAGATATGGTCCATTGTCATGTGTGATCCTCCGTCACTTTAAGGTAATCGTTCAATTGTTTTTGTAAAAAATGCAGTCGTGAAGCCGCGGGGGTATACTCGCCAGTTTCACTGTGTGAAAATTCACCGGCAGGACTCATCCCATCGGTGGGAGCATGCCGGCCGGTTTCTTTACTTTCTCCAGAAGAGAGGTTGGAAATGCGCCCCTTAATCCCGGCAGCTGTTCCCGGAATAGTCTTTTTTGTACAAGAGAATGGATATAGTTCGACATCCCAGCCTGCTTGTTTTCACGCTTTTATCGCAGATCATGGCTGGCCTTTTCCTCTTTAACTAGTCTCATACGATTAAAATGCTGGATGCTTAGTAGCTAAAAAAGTAACGCTTACATGATAGCCGTGTTTTTGCTCACGATAAACAGCAACGGGAGAGACGAATAGTTTACATTCCTCCTGGAGCAAGATAGCCGGTTTGATCGACGTATATTACTGTTTGCGTTTGTGATATTCCCAAAAAGTAATAGTATGTTTTCCTGGTTTGGAAACGTAATCGACAATCCATCCACTTTCACATGCTCTTTCTCTGTACCCATTAAGACAAAATGAATAAACGCAAGTTCAAAACATGATAAAATAAGTAAAGAAATTGATTGACTAAAGGAGTTTTCATTTTGTTTATATCAGAAACGCAAGTAGAAGTTCGTTATGCAGAAACCGATGCGATGCAGGTTGTATACCACGGCCAGTATGTCGTTTGGTTTGAAATTGGTCGAACCCAGCTCATTAAAGATTTAGGCTTTCATTATGCGGATATGGAAAGAGCCGGATTTGTTTCCCCGGTTATAGATATCCAGCTTTCATACAAGCGACCATTTCGATATGGAGAAAGTGCTATCGTTCGAACATGGATTCAGTCTCACACTGGGATTCGTACCACATACGGCTACGAAATTATAAACGAAGCGGGTGATGTTTGTGTAACCGGTTCAAGCGTGCATACAGTGGTAGACAAGGAAACATTCCGGCCGGTAAAGTTTAAAAAAGCTTTTCCTGAATGGCACGCTGTTTATGAAAAAGAAAAGCAGGAACAGTAATGGCGTTTGGCGTAAAGAGGGCAGAGGTTGAAAAATGGAAGGAAGAAATTGCTCAAGGGAATGTGTCTTTTTTAACTCATTATTGGCAGGATGAGCGGTTTCCAGGTTATCGGACTGTTACAAAAGCGGGATGTATAGATGCCAAGAAACTGGCCCGGTGGGGAAAGCAGTACGGATTAAAGCCGGAATGGATTGATATGCGCAACCCATCCCGGCCCCACTTTGACTTGCTGGGAGCAAAGCAGTTAGCCGTTTTAAGACAGGAAAAACTGTTTGACCATATAAAGCGATTTAATCTTTAACAGCTGGCACTTTTATTTTATGTATTCATAAGCTGGTTCCTTCAACTTGTCGTCAAAAGCTACTTTTAAATGATGACCGTCAAAGTACCAGACATCTTTTTCTTCGACGAAGTAGGTAACACCTTCGTGCGAAACGGTAACAGCCGGTTCTACAGGCTCGTCTTTTGTTACGCCCAATGAAAAACCTTCATGAAGCGGGCTTGATCCGCCGTATCGTACATAAAAGCGGACAGAATCTCCTGACTGCACCTGCATTTCTTCTTTAAACCACTTTTTTGCTTTATTGGTTATATCGATGTTCATCGTGATCACTCCAATCTTTTTTCATAGTGTAGCATGGAAACGGATGGACTCAAAATAGTTCGCTGTCTGCGGGGCGCTTTCAGGAAAAAAGCCGGCTTAACTTTTGAGTTAAGCCGGCTTCGTTATTCCTTACTTCCCAATCGAATTTTCGGTTCTGTTCCATTGCGCAGGCGTGACATATTTGCTCTGTGTCGGTAAATAACGAAAAAAGCCAGTGCCGTGACAACTGCTAAAAATGGGATATCCTGCGTGTAAATTGTATGCACGACCGCATAAATAAAAGCAGCCACTGCAGCTGTTACTGATGCCACAGACACGTATTTTGTCGTGAGCAGAACAGCCGCAAAAATGGCGATTAAAAGCAGGAAAAAAAGCCAGTTGTACGCAAGCAGCACACCAGCTGACGTAGCAACTGCTTTACCGCCGCGAAATCCGGCAAACACAGGGAATATATGCCCAATAACGGCTAAAAGGCCGGCTAAAAGAGGATGGACCCCTGTGTCAAAAACAATGGGGATAGAAGCAGCAGCTGTTCCTTTTAAAATATCAGCTGCTGTAACAAAAGCGCCGGCTTTTTTTCCAAGAACGCGAAATGAATTGGTCGCGCCCAAATTACCGCTCCCATGTTCCCGTATGTCTATGCCAAAAAAGGCTTTTCCTGCAATTAAGCCGGAAGGAATCGAGCCTAGTAAGTAGGCGATTATAAGTACAAATGCTGGAATCAATTTCTCATTCTCCCTTTTTGTGTTGTATAATCATGTGCATGGCATTCTCATTCATTTTACCATGAGGACCTAGACGGCGGGAACATTATTTCGGTTGATTCTCAAGCAAAAGTAACGTACTCTTTAAAACGGAATCAGCAAAGAGATTGGTGAACCGCCGCTTTTTATGATATGATAGTTAAGAACATACGTTTTATGTACGGGTGTTGGAAAGAGAGGAGATTACGTTCATGGCGGATGCAACAAAACAATCAACTTACAATGAAGACTCCATCCAGGTTCTTGAGGGACTTGAAGCGGTTCGAAAGCGCCCTGGAATGTATATAGGGTCGACAGATAGCCGTGGGCTTCACCATTTGGTATATGAAATCGTTGACAACTCGGTTGATGAAGCGCTTGGCGGACATGGAACCGAAATTAACGTTACGATCCATAAAGACAATTCAATCAGTGTGCGTGACTACGGACGTGGAATGCCAACGGGTATGCACCGCACGGGCAAGCCGACAACGGAAGTGATTTTAACCGTGCTTCACGCAGGCGGAAAATTTGGCCAGGGCGGCTATAAAACAAGCGGCGGCCTGCATGGGGTAGGGGCTTCTGTGGTCAATGCCCTGTCTGAGTCGCTCACGGTTACGATCTGGCGGGACGGCTTTCAATTCGAGCAACGCTTTGAAAAGGGCGGCCGTCCAGTCACGACTCTTGAAAAAAAAGGGAAAACAAAATCAACCGGTACGCAAATTCATTTCAAGCCGGATGAAACGATTTTTTCAACAACGGTTTTTCAGTTTGATACGCTAAGCGAACGATTAAGAGAATCGGCGTTTTTGTTAAAAGGCTTGAAAATTACACTTGAAGATAAGCGGAAAGACAGGGAACAAAAAGAAGAGTACTTTTTCGAAAATGGTATTGAAGAATTTGTTAAATACTTAAACGAAGAAAAAGATACACTTCATCCGGTTGTGTCATTTGAAGGAACCCAGCACAGCATTGAAGCAGAATTTGCTTTTCAATTTAATGATGGATTCTCAGAAAATGTCTTATCATTTGTAAACAATGTCCGCACAAAAGATGGAGGTACGCATGAAGCGGGTGCGCGTGCAGCCATGACACGCACGTTTAATGAATATGCACGTAAAAGCGGATTGTTGAAGGAAAAAGATAAAAATCTTGAAGGAACCGACATTCGTGAAGGTTTGACTGCGATTGTGTCCGTGCGTGTACCCGAACATCTGCTGCAATTTGAAGGACAGACGAAAGGAAAGCTCGGAACAGGAGAAGCCCGTTCTGCAGTCGATCAAATTGTGTCGGAAAAAATGCTGTACTTTCTGGAAGAAAACCAGGATGTGAGTGCACTGCTGATTAAAAAAGCGGTCAAAGCAGCCCAGGCAAGAGAAGCAGCCCGCAAAGCACGGGAAGATGCACGCAACGGCAAAAAGCGTAAAAAGGGAGAGTCGGTGTTGTCTGGAAAGCTGACGCCAGCTCAATCACGCAATCCAGAAAGAAACGAACTATACCTGGTGGAAGGCGATTCAGCCGGCGGCTCTGCGAAACAGGGGCGCGACCGTAAATTTCAAGCGGTGCTGCCGCTGCGCGGGAAAGTCATTAACACAGAAAAAGCAAAGCTTGCTGATATTTTTAAAAACGAAGAAATCAACACGATTATTCATGCAATTGGCGCTGGCGTAGGACCGGATTTTGCAGTTGATGATGCCAATTATGATAAAGTCGTAATTATGACAGATGCCGATACAGACGGAGCGCATATTCAAGTACTGCTGCTTACATTTTTCTATCGTTATATGAAGCCGCTTATCGACAGCGGCAAGGTATATATTGCCATGCCGCCGCTTTTTAAAGTATCAAAAGGAACGGGGAAAAAAGAAGTAACAGAGTATGTATGGACGGAGCGTGAACTCGAGGTGCTGCTTAAAAAAATGGGCAAAGGAACAACGATCCAGCGCTACAAAGGACTCGGAGAAATGAACGCAGACCAGCTGTGGGAAACAACGATGAATCCCGATACAAGAACGCTGATCCGTGTTACGATTGATGATGCGGCACGGGCAGAGCGCCGTGTAACTGTCCTTATGGGGGACAAGGTAGAGCCGCGCAGAAAATGGATCGAATCCAATGTGGCGTTCGGGTTGGAAGAGGAAGCCGCTCTCTTAGAAAATGAGCAGCTGGCCGGCAGTAGGGAGGAATAACGAATTGGAAAGTGAAAACATTCAAGATTTACCGCTTGAGGATGTCATTGGTGACCGATTCGGGCGGTATAGTAAATACATTATTCAAGAACGGGCGCTTCCGGATGCACGTGATGGACTCAAACCGGTACAGCGCCGTATTTTATTTTCTATGCATACAGAAGGAAACACGCATCAAAAGCCGTTCCGGAAAGCGGCCAAAACGGTTGGTAATGTAATCGGTAATTATCACCCTCATGGTGATACATCGGTGTATGACGCGATGGTGCGTTTGAGCCAGAGCTGGAAGATGAGAACACCGCTTATTGAAATGCATGGTAATAATGGATCTGTTGACGGGGATCCGCCTGCTGCGATGCGGTACACGGAAACAAGGCTTTCGGCTATAGCCGGAGAACTGCTGACAGACATCGAAAAAAGAACGGTTGATTTTATTCCAAACTTCGATGAAACAACCAATGAGCCGGTTGTACTGCCGGCCAGATTTCCAAATCTGCTTGTGAATGGATCAACAGGGATCTCAGCGGGGTATGCCACGGAAATTCCTCCTCATCGTCTTGATGAAGTGATTGATGCTGTGATTATGCGGATGGAAAAGCCGGACTGTACGGTAGAGGAACTCATGACAGTGCTGCCAGGACCGGACTTTCCGACAGGAGGCATTATTCAAGGTGTAGACGGTATTGAAAAAGCGTATAAAACGGGAAAAGGAAAAATAATTGTCCGCGGTAAAACGGAAATTGAAGATATGCGCGGCGGACGTCAGCGGATTGTCATTACGGAAATACCGTATGAAGTAAATAAAGCATCACTTGTAAAGAAAATGGATGATTTACGCATCGACCGCAAGCTTGACAGCATAGCAGAAGTACGGGATGAAACAGATAGGACCGGCCTTCGAGTAGTCATCGACTTGAAAAAAGATGCAGATGCAGAGCTTATTTTAAATTATTTGTTTAAAGCGACAGACCTGCAGATTTCGTATAACTTTAACATGGTTGCGATCGCTGATAAGCGACCTGTTTTAATGGGGCTGCACCGCCTGCTGGATGCTTATATTGAGCATAGAAAAGAAGTGGTAACCAACCGGTCAGCTTACGATTTAGAGAGAGCAAAAGCCCGTCATCACATTGTAGCAGGGCTGATCAAAGCCCTGTCTATTCTGGACGAAGTCATTGCCTGCATCCGTTCCTCAAAAGACAAACAGGACGCTAAATACCGCTTGATGGATCAATTTGATTTTACAGAGCCGCAGGCTGAAGCAATTGTGACCTTACAGCTTTACCGCTTGACCAATACAGATATTACCGCGCTTCAAAAAGAGTCCGCCGAGCTTGAAAAAACGATCAAGCAGCTGGAAGCCATTTTAGGAAGTGCAAAAAAGCTCGAGTCAGTTATCAAAAAAGAACTAAAAGAAATGAAAAAAGTATATGCCACCGAGCGCCGCACGATCATTGAGGCGGAGATTCAGGAAATTAAAATCGATCAAAAAGCAATGATCCCAAGTGAGGATGTGATCGTTTCCGTTACACGAGAAGGATACATCAAGCGAACCGGCTTGCGTTCTTATTCCGCTTCAGGTGGACTTCCAGCCATGAAGGAATCAGATGGACTCCTGTTTAAACGTGAGATGAACACAACAGATGTGCTGCTCGTTTTCACAAATAAAGGCAGTTACTTATATCTGCCTGTACATGAGCTGCCGGACATTCGCTGGAAAGATGCCGGTCAGCATGCTTCAGGCATGGTGAGCGGCTTTAAAGATGAAGTTATTGTCGGTGCTTTCCCGGTACGTGATTTTACTGCCGAGCGTTTTATACTTTTGGCAACAAAAGATGGAATGATCAAGCGAACAGAGCTTTCACAGCTGAGCGTACAGCGTTATTCAAGAGCATTAACAGCCATGAATGTAAAAGGCAATGATGAAGTGTGTGCAGCAGCGCTCACAGATGGCAGCAGTGATATTTTGATGATTACTCATCAGGGATATGGCCTGCGCTTTCCAGAAGAGGAAGTACCTGTGGTTGGTCCACGTGCAGCCGGTGTTAAAGGAATCAGCTTAAAGGAAGAGGATTATACCGTTTCGGTTATTGTGTCAGATCGTGGTGGCGAAACCCTATTTATTGCAGTAACAAACCGTGGATCAGCTAAACGGGGAGGATTCGACCAATTTGAACAGACAACCCGTGCCAAGCGTGGTGTGGTATTGCTTCGTGAGTTAAAAACAAACCCGCATCGCATTGTTGGAGCAGCCCGGCTTGATGAAGATCGGGATTATTATGTGCGTACAAAAAGGGGACCAGATGTGAAAGTGGCAGTCAACACATTAAAAAAAGTGGATCGCTATTCAAATGGCTCTTTTATTGTGGACGAAAAAGAACAGGGAGCTGTTGAGCAGCTTTTTTTAACTGAAAAAGAAAACGAATAACCAAAAGCTTCACGCTCTTCGAGTGTGAAGTCTTTTTTTAGAAAATAATTAATATTACACTATGTGCAAAATTCAAATCTATTTGTCATAAAACATAAAAACCTTATATAATAAAAAAGCTGGAGTTCAATCAACAGAGGAGGCGGGAACATGCAGTGGATTGCCGGTTTTCTGTACGTGTTGGTTTATGCAGTGCCAGTTTTTTTTATCACGTTGTTTATCAAGCTGTTCAAGTCTGAACAAAAAGGGAATAGACAGGAAAAAATGAAAAAAGATGATATTGCTCAAAAATAGAGCTCTTTTCTGCTAAAATGTTTTTTATGTCTGTTCTCAGGATATAAAACAGGGAAGCAGAAAGGAGGGAGGACCATGTTGAAGGAATTTAAAGCATTTGCGATGCGGGGCAACGTAATGGATTTAGCCGTCGGGGTGATCCTCGGAGCCGCTTTTGGTAAAATTGTTTCTTCGCTTGTGGCTGATGTGATCATGCCGCTTGTTGGACTTTTGGTTGGCGGAATCGACTTTTCAGGCTTGTCTTTTACATTTGGCAAGGCTGAGGTGAAATACGGTATTTTCATTCAAACCGTTGTGGATTTTGTTATTATTTCATTTTCCATTTTTCTGTTTATTAAATTGTTTAATAAGCTTTACACAAAAGAAAAAAAAGAAGAAGAAGCACCGCCTTCTTTAACAAAAGAAGAAGAGCTTTTAACGGAAATACGTGACTTACTGAAGTCAGGCAGGCAGTGAGCCGATACCCGGATAAACCATCCGGGTATCTTTTTTGATATTATTTCGTTTTACGAAACATTTTTCGTGTGTTTTGGGACAGCCTATGCTAAGATTGACTTCGCGGTCAATTACAAAACTTTTCGGTTGGTGTAGAAAATGAATGAAAAAAAAAGAAAAATCCTGCTGACGGCTATGAAGCTTTTTTCAACAACGAGCTTTTATCAAACATCCATGCAGCAGATTGCGGATGTATGCGAGCTATCAAAAGGAAGTTTATACACGTATTTCAAATCAAAAGAAGAGCTGTTATCCGATATATTCGAGTATTACTATCAGGTGCTGCACGATCAAATTGCAGCAGCAAAAAATGAGTCAGACAGCCATGAAGAACATTTTATCCGGGAGATGGCCATTCGAGCGCGGCATTATTATGCCTTTCAGGAATTTTTTATGATGCAGCTCAAAGAAATACGCGGCCTTGAAGATTCTTCTTTACATGATTTTGTCCGCCAGGAAAGCATTCAACTGAAAAAGCGGACAGAAGGGCAGATTGCTGCGATCTATGGAGAAGAAATCATTCCATATGCACCAGATTTGAACACTTCCATAAAGGGGATGATGATATCATACTTAGGAGAAATTATTGAAAGAGACGCCCAGCACGATTTTGACCGCCTTGCCCGGCATTTATTTCAGCAGTTGAATGCTTCGGCTCTTTGGATGCTTCAAAACAAACCGGAGCCATTTTTTAAAGCCTCCAGGTTTGATCAGAAAAAGGGTCTGTATTCTGAAAGTGTTCATCCCCTTTATTTCATTAAAAAGCTAAAAGCCCTGGCAGAAGGGGAACAGAATGCTTCTTTTGCCTTCGACTCGATCGCGCTTTTAGAAAAAGAATTACTTGAAGTAAACCCGCGTGCTGCCGTTCTGACAGGAATGCTTTTTAATTTGAAAAACCTGCCGCATATGAAAGCGATGGCTGAAGAGCTTGAACAGGCAGTTGGCAAAATGCCTAAAACGATTTATTAGACCAAGAAAGAAGGATGTACATGTCAAGACAAAGTATTCAGCAATTTCCTCTGCTGATTTTAATGATGAATATGTTTATCGTAATGACAGGGATTGGTCTGGTTATCCCGATCATGCCGACTATTATTCATGAATTTGGGGCTGGCGGCAAAACATTCGGGTTTTTAATTGCTACATTTGCATTTGCCCAGTTTTTATTTTCACCGCTGGCAGGAGACTTATCAGATCGGTACGGCCGAAAGAAATCAATTGTTTTTGGCCTTTTATTATTTTCCGCTGCGCAATTTTTATTTGCGTTCTCAAATCATCTTGCTCTTTTATATGTATCACGTATCATTGGTGGCATTGGCGGAGCATTTATGATTCCGTCCATGATGGCTTTCGTGGCGGATATTACGACGGTTGAAACGCGTGCAAAAGGAATGGGACGCCTGGGAGCAGCCATGTCATTTGGATTTGTGGTGGGGCCAGGAGTTGGTGGTTTTCTAGCAGCGTTTGGCCTGCGGGCGCCTTTTATTATTGCAGGTACTGTAGCAGCACTGGCTGCACTTCTTTCTATATTTTTCCTCAGTGAGCCGGCGAATGAGAAAGCGCAGGCTACGGTGAAAAAACGCGATTCACTTGTGAAACAGCTTGCACTTTCTGTTCAAAAACCATATTTTATACTGCTGGTGATGATGTTTACACTGTCGTTTGGACTTGCCAATTACCAATCAACGATTAGTTTGTTTACCGACCAGAAATTTGGCTTTAGCCCTTCAGATATTTCTATTTTAATGGTGGTCGGTGGCTTGATTGGTGTAGTTGTACAAGCCTTTGTACTTGACCGTGTGCTGGAGCGCTTTGGAGAAGTAAAGGTAATGAATACGATGCTTGTTGTGGCAGCGGCTGCGATGCTTGGCATTTTATTTGCTACCGGCTTCTCATCTGTGTTAATCATTTCTGCGATATTCTTTACCGCTGCTTCTTTGCTGCGCCCTTCCATTAACACAACGATTTCAAAGATGGCAGGAAGTGAGCAGGGATTTGCAGCCGGCATGAATAACGCCTACATGAGTATTGGTAATATGATCGGGCCAGCGCTCGCGGGTACTTTATTTGATATGAATATGGGTCTTCCTTACGTTTTCGGTGCTGTGATTATTGGTGTTACACTTCTTATTTGCATTCGCTGGGCAAGAGGAAGAAAGCAAAAGCATACAGCGGGCTCAGTTCATTAAAAAAGTGCGGATTTATAATCCGCACTTTTTTATGCCCGCATCGCAAAATCAACAATATCGTCCGGGATGGAGGCTTTAGATGCTTCTCCGGAAATAAGGGATTCATGATCATATCCCCAGGATGCCCATACTGCACGCAGTCCTGTTTTCATACAAGCATCAATATCGCGCTGCTCGTCACCAACGTAAAAAACCTCTTCCCGTGAATAATTGTACTGCTTCAGCAATTTTTTTATCATTTTATCTTTACTGAAGATATACTTAGAAGATAAGATATCATGGATGTAATGAATCCCATTGGATCTTAAGCACTGGTTAATAATGTCTGATGCATTGGAGGAAATAATCGCAATATGAATGCCGCGGCTGCTTAATTCGTCCAGCATTTGTTTAATGCCAGGGAACAGCGGAAGCGAGGCATTTGACTCACGTATAAAGCGGTACAGCTTTGGCGCAGCAAATGGAATGCTCCGCATTGGGAAATTTAAATGGCGGCAGCGTTCGGGAATGCTCATTTTTTTTAAATCGTCCAATTCGTCAACCGAAACTTGATTATAGCCTTCTTTTTCGGCAAAATCATTGTATGCCTTTATAAATACTTGAATAGAATCGGAAAGTGTACCATCAAAATCAAAAATGATACATTTTGTCATGAAAATCACTCCTTCGGTCGGGATATTGTCCGCTTATAGTATTAGTTTAACATTGCATCGGTGCATCAAACATGCTCCATACATATTTTCAACACAATCTTAACATTCTGCTATAATAAGTAGGAAAATTAAAAGTGAAGGAATGGATTTAATGATTGTAAAAACAGATGAAGATCTTCAGGCACTCCAAAAGATTGGCAAAGTGGTTGCCGCTATCCGTGATGAAATGCGCGCTTTCACAAAGCCAGGCGTCACAACTAAAGAAATAGATGAGCTTGGCGGCCAGCTGTTTGCGCAGCATGGTGCGATTTCGGGGCCAAAAGGTGAATATGATTTCCCGGGATTTACGTGTATCAGTGTAAATGATGAAGTGGCCCACGGTATTCCGGGCAGCCGGACCATTCAAGAAGGTGACCTGGTAAACATTGATGTTTCCGGTTCACTTGACGGCTACTTTGCCGATACTGGCATTTCATTTGTAGTAGGCGAAGGAGAACCTATTCTTACAAAATTATGCGAAGCAGCCGAGCAGGCCTTTGAACGTGGCTTATTGAAAATCAAAGCAGGTGCAAAGCAAAATCAAATCGGAAAAGCTGTGGCAAATGAAGCACGCCGTAACGGGTTTGCTGTCATTAAAAACTTAACAGGCCATGGTATTGGCAAATCTCTTCATGAGGCTCCGGACCATATTTTAAACTATTTTGATCCATGGGATAATGCGCTTCTTAAAGAAGGGATGGTTATTGCCTTTGAACCATTCGTATCAGAGAAAGCGGATATGATTAAAGAAGCTGGAGATGGATGGACATTTAAAACACCAGACGGCAGCCGGGTAGCACAGATTGAACATACGGTGATCGTAACAAGAGACAAACCCATTATTTTAACGAAATAATAGCAGCAAGCACTCACTGAAAGGTGAGTGCTTATTTAAATCGTAACAATTACTGTTTACAATTCGTAATGATTACGATATTATAGAAGAAACACTCGACTTTGGAGGATATACATGTGAAAAAATGGACAGCAGCAACAGCTAGCTTACTTTTAATGCTGGCAGCTTGCGGAAATGAAGAAAACGATCAAGCCGCAGATACAAAAAAAGCAGCAGGTGACAAGATAACAGTTTATACAACGATTTATCCGCTCGAATATTTTACTGAACGAATTGGTGGCAATACAGTAGACGTAGAAAGTATGCTGCCTGCAGGAGCAGATGAGCATACGTATGAGCCGACGTCTAAAACCGTATTGAATATAGCAGAAGCTGATTTGTTTCTGTATAACGGTCTTAACCTTGAGCCGTTTGCAGATAAAGTAAAAGAAACCCTTTCCTCAGAGGACGTTCATATTGTAAATGTAGGTGAGCAGGTGGAACTTGATTCAGCTCATGAACATGGTACAGAAGAAGAGAATCATGAGTCCGAAGCGGAAGCTGAGCATGAACACAGTACAGAAGAACACAGCCATGAGTCCGAAACAGAGTCAGCAGAGGGGCACAGTCATGAAGCCGAAGATGGGCATAACCATGGCGGTGTTGATCCGCACATCTGGCTTGATCCGCTGTTAGCAGAGCAAATGGCTCAGGTTGTAAAGGAAGAGCTGGTTGAATTGAATCCGGACGAAGAAGCACTTTACACAAAAAATTACGAGACCCTTACCAAAGAGCTTGAACAGCTGGATGAAGATTTTCATACAATGGCAGAAACAGCAGCGCATAAAGAAATTCTCGTTTCCCACGCAGCTTATGGGTATTGGGAAAAATCGTATGGCATTGAACAGCTGAGCGTAGCCGGTCTTTCATCTACAGATGAACCTTCTCAAAAAGAATTAAAGGAACTGGCTGATACAGCGAAAGAACATAACATTCGCTATGTTATTTTTGAACAGAATGTTACGCCGAAAATTGCTAAAGTGATTCAGGAAGAGATTAATGCAGATTCTCTCCGTCTTCATAATCTGGCTACACGGACAGAAGAAGATATTGAAAAGAAACAGGATTATATGTCGATTATGAAACAAAACATTGAAACACTGCAAACAGCCATGAGTGGTGAATAAAAAAAGGCGCTTCTGAAGCTACTGCTTCGGAAGCGCCTTTTTTTGTACAGGGTGGAAAGCGGCAGATTGAATAAAATCAATCACTCTTGATGCGATCCATTGACAGGCAATGGCATACAAAATGGTTTTTATATCTACCACTATTCCGGTTGCAATTAAAATGATCGTGTTTATGTAAAATAAAGTTCGGCCTGGTGTCCAATTCCGCCATTTTGACAGAATCAGTGCTGCAATATCCATACCACCGGAAGAAGCGCCGGATTTAAACAAAACGCCGAGTCCCACTCCAAAAAGAAGGGCACCAGCCGGAAGATCAATCCATATGGTGGAGGGTGGAAGAAAAAAAACAGGCGTTAAAAAATGAATAATGGTTGCTGTAACGGAGACACAATACATTGTGCCGGCCGCTGCTTTCCAGCCAAGCCACTTAAATGCCAGCACGATCATGATGGCATTCACTCCCCAGATTGATGCAGCATAAGGAGTTTGAAGCAAATGATTCAGCATAATACTGATACCTGCAGCACCACCCGAAGAAATGGCGTGCGGAAATAAAAAAATCGACATCGCTGCTGCTTGAATAGCCGCACCAGCTGTCCAAAACAAAATATTCACTATCTTCACCTCTATGTGTCATCATAGCGTACTTTGCTTTCGATTTGAAGGTGTTTTTTGACGCTCTGAAAAGAGACTGTTAAACTAAAAGAAATATACATACAGGAGTGGGTTAGCATGAATGTGGCTGACATGATGCAGGTACAAAAGGATTTTTTTGATTCAGGCATTACCCAGCAGATCGACTGGCGAATCGAGCGTCTGGAAGAATTAAAGAAAGCGATTAAAAAGTATGAAGAAGAAATCATGGAAGCCTTGCACCGGGACCTGCGAAAAAGTACATTTGAAGCGTATACAACTGAAATTGGTTTTTTATATGAAAGCATTAGGTATATGACGAGCCACCTGAAGGAATGGGCAGCTACCGAAAAAGTGGCTACACCTTTTTACCAGCAGCCGGCTCAAAGCTACATTATTCCAGAGCCGTATGGAAGTGTTTTGATTATTGGTCCATTTAATTATCCTTTCCAATTAGTTATGGAACCGCTGATTGGAGCGGTTGCGGCAGGAAACACGGTCATTGTAAAGCCTTCTGAAAGTACTCCTCATACCTCGGCCGTTGTGAAAACTCTTTTAGAAGAAACCTTTGAGCCGGGGTTTATTGGTGTACAGGAAGGCGGAAAGGAAACGGTCACAGCTTTGCTAAAAGCACCTTTTGATTATATATTTTTTACTGGAAGCGCCTCAACTGGCAGAGTGGTAATGGAAGCAGCAGCTAAGCAGCTTATTCCTGTTACATTAGAGCTTGGCGGCAAAAGTCCGGCTTTTGTGGATTATTCAGCCGATTTAAAGCAAGCAGCCCGCCGTATTGCCTGGGGGAAGTTTACAAACGCCGGCCAGACCTGTGTGGCACCGGATTACGTGCTCGTACATCAAAATGTAAGGGGCGCTTTTTTAGAAGAATTGCAGCTTGCTGTGCATGATTTTTATGGAGTGGCCCAGCAGGAAAGTCCTGATTTTGCGCGTATTGTCAATGCACGACAGTTTGACCGGCTGCATGCTATGCTTGAGCGGACAAACGGGCGCCTTCTTATAGGCGGACCAGCAGACAGAGGGGATTTATTTATCGCCCCTACTGTAGTTGAAGCAGAGTGGGATGATATTTTAATGGAAGAAGAAATTTTCGGTCCCATTTTGCCGGTTCTCACTTATACAGAGCTTAACGACACCATTAAGAAAGTGAAAAAGCTTCCGAAACCGCTGGCGCTTTATGTTTTTACAAAAGAAGCTGCGGTTGAAGAAAAGCTTGTTTCATCCATTTCGTTTGGCGGAGCGACGATAAACGACACACTTCTTCACGTATCAAGCCCACACCTTCCATTTGGGGGAGTAGGGGCTTCTGGAATGAACGCCTACCATGGAAGAGCAAGCTTCGACCTTTTTTCACATAAAAAAAGCATTTTACGAAAAACATCGTCCCTTTCGCTGCCATTCTTGTATCCGCCTTATGAAAAGCGTTTAAATATAGTTCGAAAGATTTTGCGATAAGAAGGGAAAGCGATGATTCGAGTGGAATGTAATAATAAAAAAACTGGGGGGAAGCCACGTGCCGATTAGTCTTGAACGATTAAAAGTGCCGGATGAATTTGTTTTAACGCAGGAAGACGTGCTTGAAGCCGTAACAGATCACTTAATGGCTCATGGATGGACGGTCCAGCTTGAATCTACAGTCGGTGGCCATGATTTGATCGTAGAAAAGCAGGGATGGTTTGGGTACATAAAGTGTAAAGGATCACGTGGTAAACGACAGCAGGAAGGAATGGTGTACGACAATAATCAGCTGAGAGGGAACACAGGGGATCAAATTGAAAGACTGATACGCGCTCAGGGAGAAGCTGAAAACCCAAGCTTATTTATTATGGCAAATCCGGGAATCGACCGTATGAAGTGGGTGGTATCGAAGCTAGAGACAGGACTTGATAAGCTTGATATTATCCGCATGTGGGTATATCCGGATCGTACGATTAAATGGGACGTTCCGGCTCATCTTTTACACGTTGCAAGGATGCTTGAAATTGAGAAAAATGGAAAGATTGCGGTTGCACCACCTAAAAAAAGATGATATAGTAAAGACAGTTGTTCGTTCGTTTCAAATGATATCACATTATGTGCTTCATCTTGAAATAGCAGCAAACAGCAAGAAAAGATTTGCGTATTAAGCGCGAGGAGGACATAACATGCTAGAAGGTAAAGTAAAATGGTTTAACGCAGAAAAAGGCTTCGGTTTCATCGAAGTTGAAGGACAGGACGATGTATTCGTTCATTTCTCAGCTATTCAAGGTGAAGGCTACAAATCACTTGAAGAAGGCCAAAACGTAACATTCGAAGTGGTTGAAGGACCACGTGGCCCACAAGCTGCTAACGTTGAAAAACACTAATTCTGATTGAAACCATAACAGGTGAAGCATACTATGCTTCACCTGTTTTACATTTTTATAGAAAAAATTATACATAAGCATAATGTGTAAACGCTGTCAACTTTTTTCAAGGTATTTGTCACAAAAAAGCTACATTTCTGCGCAGGAAATAGGTGTTTTTTTAGAAAAAACGAGTAAAATAAGGAAGGCAAATACATGAATGAAGAAGGGTCAGGAGGATGAGTATGATCTATATGGCAGCAACTGTCGTCGCATTGATTACTGGAATGGTGTGGGCAAGCCGGTTATGGTCTAGTCACAAAGTGGAAGAGGGTGTGCTTGTTGTGAAAAACGGCACGCAGGAAACATCCATCCCCACAAATGAGATAATTGAAGTGTTTGAAATAGATCAAGTGTCAAAGGATGCGTCTTTTTTTGAAAAATATATTATTCGTCCATACGTAAAAAAAGAACGGATCGCTGTTTATACGCGATCGAATGTATCGTACTTTTTTATTCTGCGCAATCCAAACCGGCTTGTTAAAGCCATAAAAGCACAAAACCCACAAGTATTTATTAAAGCGAAAGTTATGTAAAACGGAGTCTCTCCGTTTTTTTTTTATTTTTATTAATTTCCCATAATAACATTATGTTAACTTTAAATTTTGGTTTACAAAAGAAGCGGAAGCTGTTATTTTAAAGTAGTCGTGTTGAATAAAAAGGAGTTATCAAAAAATGGCAATGTTTACAGATGAGCAGCCAGAAGCAATCGTAACCGAATCATCATACAGCTGGAAGAAAAACTGCGTAAAAGTCGAAGATGGTTACTTAAAAAGTACAGGAATGGTAACAAATACGAGGATACCGGTCAAACATATTGATACGGTTGTTTATTCCTACAATCCTAAAAAACCGGCCATTGTTCCGGTATTGAAAATTATCGGCAAGGGCACTGTATTATGTGAAATGGAAGTTTCTACGGAACATATTGAAGCAGTACAGGACTGGATGCTTCGAGTAGTGGAATAATTTTATTACTGTCAGAAAAGCCGTCCGGTTATAGGACGGCTTTTTTTATATAGAGAAAGGACGAGGAATATTGAAAGGATCTTCACATATGGCGATCGGCGCCGCCACAGGCGTTGCAATAGCCGTCTGGACACAGTCTTCAGTCGTTGAGGCAGCGCTCTTTGGCTTTGTTGGGGGTGTTGCAGCCTTGGCCCCTGATCTCGACGTAAATGGTAAGCTTGCAAACAAAATTACGGTAGAAAAAAAGTGGCTTGTTTTATTTTTTGCCATAGCTGGCTTGCTGCTGGCTCTTTACAGCTATTTTATGCTGTTCGGCATAAAGCAGATAACAGGTTTTCTTGTCAGCCTTGGCCTGTTGCTTTTACCAAAGCTGTTTATTAAGCAAAGAATGATGCTTTTTTTGACCGGTGTTATAGTCGCCTATGCAGGGTGGTACATAAATGAAATGTGGATTGTTTACATAGGTCTGTTTATCTTATTTGCCTCCGTTGTTTCTCACCGAACGTGGACGCATTCCTTTGTGGGTGTTATTTTGTTTTATTTTGTTGCAGCCGAAGTTGCTCAGAAATTTCCGATAGAAGGACTTCAGGCAGTTCTTATACTTGGCTATGTGTCTCATTTAGTAGCAGACATGAAAATGCTTCCAGCAAACAAAAAAGGCACCAAGTTTTTTTATCCATTGTGGAAAAAAGAGTTTTAATTAACTCTTTTTTAATACACTATGTGTAAAATTCAAATAAAAAATAAAATAAAAAGTAATAAAAAATACCTTTTACGGGAATAGAAAATAAAAAAAAGGGGGATTCATGTATGTGGAAAGATTTTTTTTCAAGTATCGGGCTAGACAGTGTAAAGGTAGATACAATTGTTGAAAAGCAACTTATTTCGCCAGGAGAAACGCTCAGCGGTCATATTCATGTAAAAGGAGGACAGGCGGATGAACCGATTGATAAAATTCACATATTGCTTTATTTACAATATGAAGCAGTAAAAGAAGACAGCGACTTCTCATGGCATGAAAAGCATTTTGAAGAAATCATCATTCCCTTTAAACGCAATATAAAAGCATACGAAGAACACAGAGTTCCTTTTTCTGTAAAGGTCCCTTTAGAAGCGCCTAAAACTGATGATACACATAAATGGTTTGTTCGAACAAAAGTATTTATTGACCAGGCGGTTGATCCGGAAGATGAAGATGAAATCACTGTTCAATAAAAGCAAAAATTCTTCTGCTTTTATTGAAAAAAAATTGACGGTTTGATTAAACTGTTATATATTAATATTATATAAAATAAATTGTTGTATAACAGAAGGAGGAGCAAAATGGACATGTATCGAGAGGCTTACGAGTATTATTTGCAAATGTGCAAGGCGTTTGGAATGAAAAGTATCCCATTTTACCGCTTTATGCATAATTTAACGGAAGAGCAGATGAAGTTGTACATTGAAAAAGCCCACTGATGAAGAAGGGAATGATTGTTACGGAAACAGCCAGCGATGCTGATGTTTAAAAACCCCGTCCGCAACGAAAAGCAGACGGGGTTTTGTTATTTATGAAAGATGCGAAGCGCAATATTCACGCACCATTTCCAGTTCATCTTCTTCTAATTCAAAATCCAGTACACTGTCATCCAATCGACTATGAAGAAACAAACCGGCTATTTGCTGACTGGATTCTGTTACTGCGTACAAAACACGGATATAAAAGCCTTCCGGTGAATACAGTTCATCTTCTTCATCAACGGAAGCAAAAAGCCGATACTCGTATCGATCTCCCTCTAAAATACCAAATGGATCTTCTATTTTTTCTAGTGTGTGCTCTGTAATAATCATGAGTTGTGCTCCTTTATTCATTTTGATAAAGCAATAATCCATTTTTTCATCTGTTTGATGCCTTCTTCAAACTGTTCAGGCCGGGCATAACCGTATGACAGCCGAATCGCCCGTGACGTCCCTTCTGTATAAATACTGCCTGGATGAAATAAAATGCCTTCATTTAAAGCTTCTGTATATAACTCTCTTAAAGAAATAGGCTGATTCAAACGTAGCCAGACAAAAAAGCCACCGGTCGGCATCGCCCAATCAGCTATTTCCGATAAGTGACGATGAAGAGACTCGGAGGCCGCATGACGCCGTTTTTTAAGCTCTTTGCGGACGTATTCAAGATGATATTCATACAGCCCTTCACCAAGCCACTCGGCTGCCACGCGCTGCGAAAGTGAACTTGTTCCGTAATCAGCTTGCATTTTCAAGTCTGCCAGCCGTTCAATAACGGAATCAGAGCCGGCAATCCAGCCAATCCGCAGGCCGGGACTCAATGTTTTTGACAGGCTGCCAATATAAAGCACATTACCGGTCTCATCCATCGACTTTAAAGAAGGCGGCGGTGGTTCATCAAGCCACAAATCACGGTAAATGTCATCTTCAATGACAGGCAGGCGATTTGTGCTGCAAAAAGACAGCACTTCTTTTCTTCTTGTTTCACTCATTAAAATACCGGTCGGGTTATGAAAGCAGGGAATGGTATAAAGCGCTCCTTTTTGGCCGGACGTCCACGTTCTCTGCAGTGCATCCAGTTTCACGCCTTCGCTATCCATCTCAATGCCTTTTAGTGACATGCCAAGTGATTGAAAAGTACGGATGGAGTACAAATAAGAAGGCTCTTCGAGTAAAACAGAAGATCCCCGCTCAAGCAAGCCGGATGCAATCAAGCCAAATCCCTGCATGGCACCAGATACAATTAAAATAGAAGACGGCGCTACCGGGGTTCCCTGCCGGGTCATATACCCGGCAATAGCTTCACGAAGCGGCTCATAGCCGCCCCGGTCTTCATAGCCGAGTGAATGGATTTTTCCAGACAGCCGGCTAAGCACATCGTTTAAATAGTTTTCTGGAAACACATCCTCGGCAAGCTCACCTTTGCTTAAATCAATAATTCCGGTATCTGCTGGTAAAGATTGCACTTTATCTTCTGCAGGCAGGGCAGCAAGAAGCGACCATGTGTTGCTCGATACAATGGTTCCTTTTCCCATCACACCCTCGATAATCCCGGCCGTTTTCAGCTGTTCCAGCGCAGCAACAACCGTGCTGCGGTTTACCGACAGTTCTTCTGCCAAAACACGCTGGCTTGGAATCTTCGTGCCAATCGCCCATTTGCCGCGCACAATTTGTTCTTTAATCCAGTCGGCAACTGCATCTGACTTAATGCTTCGTTTCATCTTGTTCCCAATGCTCATTTAAAAATTCATCACGCCCAGACTGAGCCCGGTCCGCTTTATATTCTTCCTCATGTGTTTGATAAAAATTCTGGTGGTAGTCTTCAGCCGGGTAAAAAGGACCTGCCGGCAGAATCGGTGTGACAATAGGTTTTTTAAAAAGACCACTGTTTGCAAGTTTTTGTTTTGATTGCTCTGCTGCCTTCTGCTGCTCCAAAGAAGAGTAGAAGATAACCGCTCTATATGAATCACCTCGATCCTGGAATTGGCCTTCATCATCGGTGGGATCGATTTGCTGCCAGTACACCTCAAGAATTTGTTCATATGTTATAAGCTCCGGGTCATATTTGATTTCAACGGCTTCTTTATGACCAGTATGGCCTGCTTTTACCTGCTCGTAGGTTGGGTTTTCTGTATGGCCGCCCGTGTAGCCGGATACAACCGATTGTACGCCATCCCACCGATCAAATGGCTTTACCATACACCAAAAGCAGCCGCCCGCAAAAATCGCTGTTTCTTTTTTCATTGCTTTACTTCCTTTCTTTCCGTCCAGGCTTTTTGTTTCGTGAAGTCTGTATTTGGATAATAAGCTTTTTTAACGAGTAAATTCGGGCCTAAACACCGGACGGACGAGCAATGGCAGTCAATTTCATTTGCCAATGCAGACCGATTCCATACCTCAAAAGAAGATTGAAGAGAATGGGTTCTAATATTGCCAAGTGAAGGAGCGTCTGAAAAATCGGTTACGATCACATCACCGGAAAAAATATTTACATTTAATCGTGAGCGTCCATCTGGATCATTGCGCACGGTTACAAGAGGTTCCTGCTGCAGACGGGTCAGAATGGCACGGTCGCGCTCATCCGAACTGCACGCAAAAAACGGAAGTGTTCCAAACAGCATCCACACATTTGGGTCTCGCACATCAAGCAAGTGATGAATCGCACTACGTGTTTCATCAAGCGTCAAAGATTCAAGTGCGCTGGCAAAATCGCTTGGATACATTGGATGGACCTCATGGCGGGCACATTTCATTTCCCCGACAATTTGCTTATGAATGTGCTCGAGGTGGGGAAGAGTACGTTTATTCAGCATCGTTTCAGCTGATACCATTACATTGGCCTCGGATAAAATCCGGCTGTTTTCAATCATTCGGTCAAATAGCTTTTCCCGCTGGCTATAAGAAGGTTTACGCTCCATATTGGCAAACCCGGCTTCCACAAAATCGTCTACAGTGCCCCAGTTATGGGAAATATGCAAAACATCAAGAAAAGGCGCAATTTCTTCATAACGCCCTGCATCAATTGTCAAATTGGAATTCATTTGTGTATAAACGCCGCGCTCATGGGCATATTGCAGTAATGGTTTTACATACTGCGCAACCGATTTTTTAGAAAGCATCGGTTCGCCGCCTGTAATGCTGAGAGCGCGCAGATCTGGAATTTCATCCAGGCGTGACAGCAAAAGTGAAAGAGGCAGTGCCTCAGGATCCTTTGTTTGGAGTGTATAGCCGACTGCACAATGCTCACAGCGCATATTGCAAAGAGTCGTCGTTGTAAATTCGATATTAGACAGCCGGGCAAAACCGGTCTGGTCAATGTCCATATAGCTTTCCCACGGATCAAACGCGGGTGAAATCATTTTTTTCATCTTAAAACACCTCTTTAATCTTTCAACACATAATTATACCCCTTTTTTGTCCGAATGAAAAAGAAAGTTGAAAAAGCCAGCTGCCAATTGAGCAAGTACAAAGCTAAGTAATATCTATAGGACTGATAAATTTACAATCTTTTAGAACATCTTCACATATTCTTCATATTTGTACCGTATGATAGTAAAAGAAACCGCATGACTATTTTTAAAATCGAAAGAGGTGCTTGAATGGGCAAAAGAAGAGGCATTGTCTTGATCGAACAAACTGAACGCAACAGCATGAATAGAAACAGGAAAAATCAACGAAAGCTGCACCCGTTCAACCTTCAAAGACAGATGAACTCCATTTTTGTGCCATTAAAAAAAGGTTACCGACCGGATCCTCCCTAACTGGTGGGACCATCGAAATAGTGAAAAGCGTCCATTTCTCCTCTATCATTATCGTATTACTTTTCTTCAAAACAAAAAACAAGTATAGTGTGAGGTAATAACCTATGAGGAGGAGCTACATAATGAAGAAAGCAACAGGTTTCATGGGAGCAGCTTTACTTGCTGGAGGAATTCTTGCCGGCTGTTCCGCTGATTCTGAAAATGCATCACCGGAGGAAAACGCAACAGAAGAGACTGCTGCGCCTCAAGAAGAAACAGAACAAGTAGAGCAGCCAGCAGAAACTGAAACAGAGCAAACAACCGAAGAAGTGGAACAAGCAGCAGACGAGGCGGCCGGCAATGCAGAAGAGGCAGCGAATGAAGTGACTGAATCAACAGAAAAAGCCGTTGATGAAGCAGATCAGGCCACACAGGGTGTACAGGATAAAGTACAGGAAGAAGCAAATAACGCAGCAGATACAATAAAAGAAGAAGCATCTGATGCTGGCGCAGCCATTGAACAGGGTACAGTTGAAGTAAAAGAAAAAGCAGAAACAGCAACAGAAAATGCGACGGAAGAAGTGACCGAAGCCGTGCAGGAGAAAGAAACAACGGGTACATTTAACGGTTTGGTCGATCCGCATACAGTTGAAATAGAAGCAGATGGCTCAACAAACTCTTATCAGGTTAAAGTTGGAGAGGCAGCTGGAGACGAAATTATGAAAAAGTTCGAATCGATGGAACCTGGTTCAACAGTCAATTTCGTTTATGAAGAAAACGGCGAGCAGCTTGTGATCAATGAAGTAAAATAAAATGGTAAAAGCGCATCAAAATATGATGCGCTTTTCTTGTTTAAAACAGGAAAGTAAAGGGAAAAACAAACTATAAGACAGCAAGCTTTATAGGGGGATACAAGATATGAATACTTCTGGAATGCTGCGTGGATATTTAGCAAAAGTAATGGATGCGGAAAGCTTCTTTTTTCATGTGGTAAACTGCATGGAAAAACAGCTGGCAGATTGGGGCAGCGATACACTGCTTTTGTTTAACTGGGACAAAAAGGATGACCACGTATCCGGCTTGTTTATTATAGATGGCTTTTCCCATACCGTTTTATTAACAAAGCAGATGATACAAGAGCTTCAAATACAAGCGCCTTATGCGCTTGACCAGGTGTTATGGGAAGCATTAATGGAAGACGGCTTAATCTTAAAAGAAAGCAGCTACATCTATAAAGCATTTATGTAAAAAAAACGACGGGAGAAAGCCCCGTCGTTTTTTTACTTGCGTATTTGCCCTGAACCACGCACAAGTGATTTCACGGTAGTAATGGCGTTTAACCCCATAGGTCCGCGAGCATGCAGTTTTTGTGTGCTTATACCAATTTCAGCTCCATACCCAAATTGTTCGCCATCTGTAAATCTGGTAGAAGCATTTCGATATAGTACAGCCGCGTCAATTCCACGGAAAAACAAATCAGCGCTTTCTTCATTTTCTGTGATAATCGCCTCTGAATGCTTGGTTCCGTAACGGTTAATATGTGTGACGGCTTCTTTTGTGCTGTCAACCAGCTTTGCTGATAACGTCATAGCTAAATATTCCTGTCCCCAGTCTTCTTCCGATGCTTCTTGTATAAAGTGATACGAACCCGACAGCTGGTCGTCGCCCCGCACCTCTACACCCGCTTCTTGGAGAGAAGTAAACAATTCGCGCTGATAAGGCCAATCGCGGTGAACCAGCAGGCTTTCTGCTGCGTTGCAAACAGAAGGGCGGTGTGTTTTTGCGTTTAGTGCAATGTCGATCGCCATTTCTTTTTGGGCAGATTTATCAATAAAAATGTGGCAGTTCCCAACACCTGTCTCTAAGACCGGAACCGTGGCCTGTTCAATTACAGATTGAATCAGTCCGGCACCGCCCCGCGGAATTAAAACGTCTAAATATTGATTCAGTTTAAACATTTCTGAAGCGGTAGTGCGGCTCGTGTCCTCGAGAAGCTGAATAGCGTCTTCAGCAAGAGAAGATTTCGCCAGCGCCGTTTTCATCACTGAAACAAGTGCTTTATTGGAATGAAGCGCAGACGTACTGCCGCGCAGTAAAACGGCATTACCGGCTTTTAAGCAAAGTGTCGCTGCGTCAACGGTTACGTTTGGACGGGCTTCATACACCATACCGACTACGCCGAGTGGCACACGAATCGTTTGGATGTCAAGCCCATGCTCAGTTGTCCACGATTCTACCGTTTCACCAATTGGGTCATTTAGCTTTGTCAGCTGACGGACCGCTTCAGCAATTGCTGCTAAACGCTCCTCTGTCAGCTGCAGCCGGTCAAGCAGGGAATCGGTAAAGCCGGCTTTGCGTCCAGTAGCCATATCCTGCTCGTTTGCCACTAAAATGTCGGGTGTTTGTTCAATTAATGCATCGGCAATTAGTAAAAGGGCTTCATTTTTTTCAGCCGTTGATTTCATGGCCATATCAAAAGATGCTTCTTTTAACAGCTTTGCTTTTTGTAACAGTTCATTCATGTTTCCCACTCCTAGCTCTCATTTTTTAAGGTTACCCAGTTATCACGGTGAATGACTTCCGCCCGTTCATTGATAGAATAGGCTTTTGCTTCGGGGCCGGGCAGGCCTTTCACACGTTCTAAATCAACAGATGAATAAAATACCTGGCCGCGGCCCAGAAGTTCACCTTTTTGACTGCAGATGTCCACTACATCCAGTGCATCAAACAGGCCTTCTACAGCCACAACGCCGACAGGAAGAAGACTTTTTCCGCTTTTTAAAACCGCTTTTTCTGCTCCGGCATCTACTATGACGGTGCCAGCCGGCTTCGCATGAAGAGCCAGCCATTGTTTTTTGCGCTGCATGTGCGGCTGCATAGGTGAGCCAATATAAGTGCCGGCTCCTTTTCCTTCAATAATATCAAGCAGCTTCCGCTCGCCGACTCCATTTCCGATAAAAACAGAAACGCCGAGAGACTGGGCTTTATCGGCGGCCAGCAATTTTGATTTCATGCCGCCGGTTCCAACGGACGAACCGCTTCCGCCGGCTGCTTCAAGCATTTCCTCTGTAATAGAAGGTACGAAATTAAACCGTTTAGCCTCAGGATTTGTTTTAGGGTTGCTGTCATACAAGCCGTCGATATCGGTTAAAATCACCAGCCCGTCTGCCTGTAAAAAGCCGCTTACAAGCGCTGACAGCATGTCATTGTCCCCGTACGTTAATTCCTCAATCGAAATGGAGTCATTTTCATTAATGATTGGAACAGCTCCCCGGCTTAGCAGCTCGCTCATCGAGGTATAAAAGTTTTGAAATCGTCCTTTCGAATAAAAGTCCCCTTTTGTCAGCAGCATTTGAGCAGTGGTGATCCCTTTTGGTGACAGGTGGGAAATGTACCGCTGAATCAATAAGCTTTGGCCGACAGCTGCTGATGCCTGGCGTGCGGCCATCACCTTTGGTCGCGCGGGATAGCCAAGGGCCCGAAAGCCGGCTGCTACAGCGCCAGAGGAAACAACAATTACCTCGTGTCCCGCCTGCTTCATCGCTGCAATCGCAGATGTGTGATCAGCGATTTTTTCTTCCATAATGTTGCCGTTGTCGTCTGTTAAAGAACTGCTGCCAATTTTTACGACAATACGTTGCTTTTTCATCGATTATCTCATCCTTTTCCATAAAAAAAAGCATACCGAATCGTCCATAAAGGACGGGTATGCTTTCCGTGGTACCACCTTTTTTGACGCAAAAATGCGCCCACTTAACATCCGTAACGGAGAATACCGGCTTATGTTTTCATAAGCAATGTTGGCTAGGGCAGGTTCTACAGTGCTTTTCCGCAGGAGCTTTTCAGCCGATGAACTCCCTCTCTAATCCGGCAGCCGTCTGTATACTAATCCCATCATTTTAATATATTTGTTTTTATTATCGTATATTCTGACTATTTGTCAAGTAGATGTGGAGCAGAACGAAGAATATCAAGAAAATGCTTTAAAATCCGTGCTGTCAAACCCCATATAATACGGTCCTCATAGAAATAAAAATACTCCTCCATCTTTTTCGTCTGCCAGGCATAATTTTTACCCTGTGAAATTAAATGATAAGGAAAGCTTTCCTCCGGCTCGGGATGAAGCTTCACATAGTGAAGATCCGGCTCTGTTTTCAACAAAAATGAAAGCGGCACAGTGAACACTTCACCTACTTCAGCTTCGTTTAGCTGCATATTGGACATATCAATCAAACCTACATAACTGTAAATAACGGTCCCGAACGGGGAAATCATATAATCAAGCGGGAACAGAACTTCAATTCCATCCATTGGAATCCCTAATTCTTCATGTGTTTCACGAACAGCAGCGTGAACGGGACCTTCATCGCTATAATCAATTTTACCGCCTGGAAAACAGATTTCTCCAGGCTGCCGCCGCATTAGCAGCGATCGAACTTCAAAGAGTACGTGCAGCTCACCGCTTTTTTGAATAAGCGGCAGCAAAACAGAGAATTTTACTATATTTTCACTGCCCAATATGTCAGGTTTCCGCTCCCCGAACAAAGCTTTGAGTTCATTTATATTCATTTAACCAGCTCCATTTTTCTTTAAACACTGCCAGGGAACCTTGCTTTGCGGTGCATTGGTTCACCTTTCTTTCTTACTATATTATATTAGAAAGCAGAAGAGATTGAAAAAAATTGATTTTATAGTGTGAAAATATTCTAAAAAATTGTATGATAGAAGAAGTACATACATCAGCCCTTGTGCTGACGAATTTTTACACATGAGGAGTCCTTGAAGATGACACAAGAATTAACCGTACAATTAGCTGACACAAAAAGAGATAAACCAGATCAAGCCAATCTTGGTTTCGGCCGTTTTTTTACCGATCACATGTTTATGATGGATTATACAGAGGGCAGAGGCTGGCATGATGCGCGCATTGTCCCATATCAGCCGATTAGCCTTGATCCGTCGGCTATGGTGTTCCATTATGGACAAACGGTATTCGAAGGAATGAAAGCGTATTTGACGGATGAAGGAAAAGTCTTTTTATTCCGCCCGGAGAAAAACATGGAACGTTTAAACCGTTCCAATGAACGCCTTTGCATTCCGCAAATCGATGGTGACTTTGTGATTGAAGGATTAAAAAAGCTGATTGAGGTAGACCAGGAATGGATTCCGACAGCGGAAGGCACATCTTTATATGTCCGCCCATTTATTGTTGCGACAGAACCGTTTTTAGGTGTTGCTCCATCGAAAAATTATATTTTCATGATTATCATGTCTCCGGTCGGCTCGTATTACAAAGAAGGAATCGCGCCGGTTAAAATTCTTGTGGAAAACCAGTTTGTTCGCGCAGTAAAAGGCGGTACAGGTGAAGCGAAAACAGGCGGAAACTATGCATCCAGCTTAAAAGCGCAGGAAGCAGCAACAGGAAAAGAATATTCACAAGTGCTCTGGCTTGATGGGGTAGAAAAAAAATACATCGAAGAAGTCGGCAGCATGAATGTATTCTTTAAAATTGATGGAGAAGTGGTGACACCGGCGCTAAACGGCAGCATTTTGCATGGGGTAACACGTGACTCAGTCATTCAGCTTTTAAAGCACTGGAATGTACCGGTTACAGAACGCCGGATCTCCGTAGATGAAATTGCGCAGGCTTACCGTGAAGGGAAATTGGAAGAAGCATTTGGAACAGGCACCGCTGCTGTAATCTCTCCAATTGGTGAATTTTTATGGGGAGAAGAAAAAATGGTGCTGAACGGCGGCCAGACAGGTGAATTGTCACAACGTATTTACGATACAATTACTGGCATTCAAAAAGGAAAGATCAAAGACGAGTTTGGATGGGTAACGGAAGTTCCTGTTTCAAAATAATTCCTATACTGTATGATATGAATAGAACGAACTGCTCCCCGGGGCAGTTCGTTTCTTTTCAAAAGGAGGCAAAAAAATGACGGCGGTTTCATTAGGATTTGATTTATCCTTGATTGATTTACATGATTCCGGTTTTGAAGAGCGGACGAGCTGCTACGTGTTTCATGAGCCAAAAAAAGCAATTATCGAAACAAGCGCCAGCCCATCTGTTCCATTTTTACTTGAGGGGCTAAAGGAACTTCAGATTCAGCCTGAAGAAATCGACTATGTGATCGTCACGCATATTCATCTTGATCATGCAGGTGGCGCCGGCTTGTTTTTGGAATCCTGCCCGAATGCAAAATTGGTCGTGCATCCAAAAGGCGCTCGCCACCTGGCAGACCCGAGCCGGCTGATTGCCAGTGCAAAAATGGTATATGGAGAAGCGTTCGATGAATTATTTGATCCGATTGTGCCGGTACCGAAAGAACGAATCATTGAAATGGAGGATGGGGGCGAGCTGGATCTTGGCGGACGTATACTCCGGTTCATTCATACACCGGGGCATGCAAACCATCATTTTTCTATTTGGGATGAAAAATCTGCTGGTGTATTTACTGGAGATACAGCAGGCATTCAATATGCTCAGCTTACAGGTACAGAAAGCGGGCTTTTGATGCCGACGACTTCACCCAATCAATTTGATCCGCAGTTGATGAAGCAGTCGATCGAAAAAATCATGTCCTTTCACCCGGAGCGGCTTTTCTTTAGTCACTATGGAATGAATGAGCAGCCAGAGCAAGCTGTAAAAATGGTTTTGAACTGGCTTGATGTGTATATGCATATTTTGGAAAAAAACAACAAAGTCGAAGAGATTGAAACAGTACTCATGCAAAAAGTACGCGGACAGCTTGAACGAGCTGGAGTGGAAGCGGATCATCCGGTTTATGAACTGCTGTCTATTGATCTACGTGTCAGTGCCCAGGGAATGATCCATTATAAGGAAAAACAGCACTCGAAATGAGTGCTGTTTTTCTTTGCATCGAGATGGGCAATTACCCATCTAATTATTTATCGATGCGCGAGAGAGCGAATCTCAAGCATGCTTAAAAACGAACATTTTTCAGATGATCATGCATCCGGTCTTCTTGAATTCTTTCTAAATAAAGATTGGTAATGGAAATATCTGCATGACCGGCCAAATCTTTTACAACCGCAAGTGGGACGTCCTGTTCAAGTAAGTTTGTTACAAATGTATGCCGAAACCAATGGGGACTGACATCAGGCCGGCTTCCCGCTGCTTCAACAGCTCTTTTGACCAATTTATATAAAGCGGCGTAGGAAAGCCTTTTTTTATTGGCCTGTATATCGGTTTTATTGTATAGAGCGTAAAAAAGCGGTTCGGCTGAATTTGGCTGCAATTCTATTGTGTCTCCACATACGCTTCGATAATGAAACAGAAGAGACTCGGTTTCTCTCATGACCGGCAGTGTTCGTTCTTTTCCGCCTTTTCCAATTACGTCTACGACCAAATCACCCTGCCGGCTGCGCCGGAAGCTTCCCCAATTTAGCCCGATCAATTCAGAAGCGCGGATGCCGAGTGTCAGCAGCATCATCCCGATCAGCCGGTTGCGGGCTTCAATCGCTTCTGCGTTTTTCGTTGTTTTTATTGTCTCTGCAAAGCAGTCGATAATGTGACGTGCTTCCCGCGAAGACAGTTCACGCATCACGGTGCGGTTTTCATCGGTTTCCGCTGTATGTCCTTTTTGAACGTGTGGTTTTTGAATCCATACCGACAGCTGGGCAGTATAAAAGTGTGTATGAAAGCCAAATTCAAGAAAACGGCGGAAAAATTCCAGTTTTCTTAATGCACTTTTTGGCTTGTATGTACTAACGATAAACCGGTTAAATGCTTTTACTTCTGGAAATCCGATCGCGCGAAATGCGAGATTATGATGAGAAAGGTAAGCAAGCAGCGTTTTTGCATCGCTTCGATATGCTTTAATCGTGTGTGGAGAAAAGGTCCGGTTTTCTTTTAAAATACCAATGGCAAAAAAATATTCTAAAAATTCTTCATCTGTACAGTGGGCAAGAGATAAGTTGCGTTCTTCATCGAGCAGATGCTCTTTTGATTGAAGCAGCTGCAAAAATGCTTTGTGTGACGCTAAAATCGCCGGCAGATTCATGTTTTTCATTCCTTTACCATAAAATAATTATGTATAATCCATATAATCTATAGTTATCTTTACTTCTATTATAGCCGATTATTCGTTGCAGGAGAAGAAAAGATTCCTGTATAGTAAAACGGTTCAACCCTTGTCTGTTTGGGAAAAGATAAAGAAACAAACCAAAAAGGAGTACATTTATGCGAATCGGATACGCCTGCATTAATATGTCGATGCCATCCAAATTTAAAACGTGCCGGCTGAAAACAGCTGAAACAGAAGGAATGGCCAAAATAAAAGAGCTGACACTCCACAACTTAAATGAAACATTGGATATCATTAAATGGAATATAGAAAATAGAATTTATTTTTATCGAATGAGCAGCAATCTCATACCGCTTGCCACCCATCCGGTGATGACATGGGAGTGGGGGGAAGATGAAGATGTTTTAAAAATCACCGATGAAATAAAAGAACTGGCAGCTGAATATGATGTTCGTTTGTCTGTTCATCCAGGCCAGTATACGCTGATCAATTCTCCTAACGAGGAAGTGGTGCAAAAGTCGATTTTAGACTTGATCCACCACCAGGAACTGCTTGATCTTACCGGCGGAACCGACATGATTTTGCATGTTGGCGGTGCGTATGGAGACAAGGAAGCAGCAAAGAAGCGTTTTGCACAAGCGTTCAAGCAGCTTCCGGAAGCGATCAAACAATCGATGCGTATTGAAAACGACGATAAAATTTTTACCATTCACGATGTATTGGATGTATGCCGGGAAACAGGCGCAGCCGCTTGTTTTGATATTCACCATCATGCGTGCAATCATGAAGAAGAGGCGAAAATTGATGAGGTTATCCAGCGTGCCGTCGATACGTGGCAGCATAAAGAAATTCCGCCGAAAATGCATATTAGCTCAGGAAGAGACGGAAAAACAGACCGCGCGCACCATAATTATATTTTAGAGGATGACTGGCGCTACTTTATCGAGCATCTGCCTGATTTATCGATCGATGTGATGGTAGAAGCAAAGATGAAGGAGCTCGCTGTCCTGCAAATACGGGAACAGTACCGCTAAAAAGCGCTCTTCCGCAAGGAAGAGCGCTTTTTTAACGAAGCAGAGGAATCCGCTCTTTATATTGTTCAACCAGCATGCGGTTATGTTCATCGGCATCTGGTACATTCCCGCTTAAAAAAATGGGCGGTTCAAACCCTCGTTCAATCATTTTGGCAATGACAGAGGCCATAATGCCATTTAGCAGAGCAGCACTAAGCAGAGTAGAAGCCGGTCCGAACGGCGCTGGCGCTTTTTTGTCTGATAACAGCGCATCTCCATAGGGAGCGCTGTTATCAATAACAAGATCTGCGGCATCACGCAAAGTGGTTCCTTCCTCATGGCGGGTCTGGGCTCTTCGGGCATATTCTAAAGAAGTAATAGCGATTGTTTTCACGCCTGCTTTTCTTCCGCGAAGCAAAATGTCAATCGGAACCGGATTAATGCCTGATGTGGATACCACAATCAGTACATCTTCCGGCCGAATATCGAGTTGATCCTCCAAAGAAGCAATATAGCCGTTTTGGCGTTCAAACGTTGAAGAGCGGACAGCGCCTTTATGAAGCATCACATCTTCTAAAAAAATCGGCTGAATGCAGGCAAGCCCCCCGGCCCGGTAAAACAATTCTTCCGCGAGCATATGTGAATGGCCACATCCAAAAACGTGAACAACTCCGCCACGGCGGACGCTTTTTACAATCCATTCGGCAGCTATATCTGCCTGGCTTGTTTGCTTATGGGCTGCGTCAACAAGCATATCGGCTACTCTGTGAACATATTTTAAGTACATCATCATATCCGCTCCTTTACCGGGTAATATCGATGGTGAATTTGTAGCGGTCCGCGCGGTAGGATGACTTCACATATTCAAGTGGTGTACCGTCTTTTAAGAAGGTATGCCGTTCAATCAGCAAAACCGGTGCCCCTTTTGGCACAAGCAGATGCGGCCGCTCTGCTTCACTGACAAGGGCTGATTCAATTGATTGAACGGCACGCCCGATCTCGAGATGCAATTCTTCTTCTATATAATGATAAAGGGAGGTGGCAATAACCGCTTCATTTAAGCCTTTTATTAAATTGGCAGAGATGTACACCGTTTCAAGCGCCATTGGGACCTCATCGGCCAGCCGGATTCGTTTGATTTCGTACACAGGCGCATGTTCCGTCAAAGCAAGCCGCTCCGCCACTTTTTTATCTGCCGGTACGATTTCAAATGCGAGCAGCTTATTGGCAGGAACCATTCCCCGCGCCTTCATGTCTTCTGTAAAGCTGGTTAATCCAGAAAGGTTTTGTTCCAGTTTTTGTTCTGCCACAAATGTGCCGCGTCCTTTTTGGCGGTACAGCAGTCCTTCATTGACAAGATTGGTAATCGCCTGCCGAACGGTCATCCGGCTGACATCGAGCTGTTCAGCATATTCTCGTTCAGAAGGGATAAGATCACCGGGCTTTAATTCGCCCGTATCCATTTGCCGGCGAATAGCATGTTCAAGCTGATAATAAATTGGTACAGGCGAAAGTTTATCAATCATACTTTTCTTCCTTCCGCGAAACTAATGAAAACGCTTCATCATCTACTATTATTGTAACATGTGGATGATCCTGCAGTACAGAGGCAGGGAAAGCTTCTAATACATTTCCCGAAAACAGGCGTGCGACCGCTTCTGCTTTGTGGGGGCCAGATGCAAGCAAAAGAATCTCACGGCTTTTCATGATGGAAGCAATACCCATCGTAATGGCCTGCTTTGGTACGCTTTCAATAGATGAGAAAAAACGGGCATTTGCCTGTCGGGTGGAGTCTGTTAATGTTGTTACATGCGTTGTTTGGTCAAAAGGCGTGCCCGGCTCATTAAAACCGATGTGGCCATTCTGGCCGATGCCGAGTACCTGCACGTCAACTCCTTTTTTATCGATTAAGGATTCATACCTTGTGCATTCATTTTCCAAGAGCACAGCTTCACCATCTGGAATATAAATCTGCTCGGGCGGGATGTCCATATGCTGAAAAAAGGTTTTCCGCATAAAGGAATGATAGCTGTTCGGATCAGACGCGGGCAGGCCAATGTATTCGTCTAAATTAAATGTCGTCACATGCCGGAATGAAATTTTTTCCATGCGGCAGGCGTGAATCAATTGTTTATACATCCCTTTTGGTGTAGAGCCTGTTGCCAGGCCAATCACCGGAGACGGAAGTTCTTTTATTCTGGCTGTTAAAAAGTCAGCGGCTCGTTTACTCATCGCCTCGTAATCCGGAACACGAATGACGTTCATTGCTCCCTCTCCTTTTGGAATGCCACAACACCGCGGCAAATCGTTTTTTGAACCTGAAATTGTTCATCATATATGACTAAATCTGCATCCTTGCCCGGCGCAATACTGCCTTTGCGCTCAAACAGCCGCACTTGCCTGGCCGGATTCTCGGCTGTCATTTTTACAATATCCCGAATCGTACAGTTCGTAAACTTGCGCATATTTCGAATGGCCTGCTGCATGGACAGCGTACTGCCGGCTAACGTTCCATCTCCAAGCACGGCTTTTCCATTTTCGACGCTGACAGCCTGGCCGCCAAGGTCATATTCCCCATCAGGCAGGCCCTTCGCACGCATGGAATCAGTAATCAGCACGGTCCGGTTCGCCGTCTTTTGTTCAAAGGCAAGCCGCACCATCTGCGGGTGAATATGAATACCGTCTACAATCATTTCCACATAAAGATCCCGGTGGAGAAGGGCTCCGCCGGCTGTTCCAGGCTCGCGGTGATGCATGCCGCGCATGCCGTTATAAAGATGGGTAACATGGGTCAGACCAGCCTCGGCAGCATGGCAAAGCTGATCAAATGTGGCGTCCGTGTGGCCGGCGGAAGCGGTAATGTGTAAATGAGCCAAATGGGACACAAGGTCGAGTCCATTTGTTTCTTCCGGAGCCAGTGTAACAAGCCGAATATGCCCCCCAGAAAGAGCCTGCCACTGCTCAAACAGTTCCGTATCTGGCTCAATAATCGCTTCACTTGGCTGAGCGCCGGGATGCTTTGGTGAAATAAAAGGGCCTTCTAAATGAATACCGGTTATTTCTGCTTCACCCGGCTTTTGTTTATAAGAAGAAAAAGACTGAAGAGCTGACTCAATCGCTCGTTTTTCCTGTGTCATCGTTGTCGCTAAAAAAGCTGTGGTGCCTTCGGATGGAAGAAAAGACGCCATTTTATGAAGGGAATGGTGTGTGGCATCCATCGTGTCCGCACCGGCTGCACCATGAATGTGAATATCAACCGCACCGGGCAGAATCAAGTATTGTTCAGAAACAGAAAAGGAAGGTACAGAAGATGGGCAGTCCGCCAGCGGTCCGGCTGCGTTGATTTTTCCGTCTTTTATATGAACAAAGCCAGGAGAAAGCACTTCATTTTCGGTGTAAACAGAACCGCCTTTTATCACATATTCGTTCATTTTACAGCACCTCTTTTGATGGAATGGTTGCTTTAAGTGTAATGGATGAAAAACTAGTTGTCTATACCAATTTTCGTTGCTTGTTTCAAAAATTACGGGTTTTCATTTTTAAATTTTACTACATTGGTATAGACAACTATACTTTAACCATGATAAAGTGCTGTTAAGAAAGCGTTTTTCACTACTTTTTTAAAGGGGGATTGTTGAGCATGATGAAGTATTTACAAAATATCGGCCGATCCTTAATGCTGCCGGTAGCCGTTCTTCCTGCCGCCGCTATTCTGATGGGGATCGGCTACTGGATCGACCCAACGGGATGGGGAGCAGACAATGCAACAGCCGCGTTTTTAATTAAAGCGGGCTCTTCTATTATTGACAATATGGCAATTTTATTTGCGGTTGGGGTTGCGCTTGGTATGTCAAAGGATAAAGATGGATCGGCCGCCCTGAGCGGACTGGTCGCTTATCTCGTTGTCACCACCCTTTTATCAATTGACTCAGTTGCAATGCTGCAGGGAACAGATCCTGAAAATGTAAATGCTGCATTTGATAAAATCGATAATCAGTTTATCGGTATTTTATCAGGCATTGTGGCTTCTATTATGTATAACCGGTTTAGTCATGTTCAATTGCCGGATGCACTGGCATTTTTCAGCGGCAAGCGCCTCGTGCCGATTATGACAGCGGTAGCGATGCTTGTGATTTCTGGCATTTTATTTTACGTGTGGCCTGTTATCTTTACCGGCCTTGTTTCATTTGGGACGGCCATCAGCAAGCTTGATTTTATTGGTGCTGGTCTCTACGGCTTCTTTAACCGCCTGCTTATTCCGACCGGGCTTCATCATGCACTCAATTCTGTTTTCTGGTTTGATGTGGCAGGCATCAATGATATCGGTAATTTCTGGTCCGGAGAAGGGGAAAAAGGTGTCACAGGCATGTATCAGGCAGGTTTTTTCCCCGTCATGATGTTTGGCCTGCCGGCTGCTGCATTGGCTATGTATCACACAGCTAAATCAAAACGGAAAAAACAGGCAGCCTCACTGCTGCTCGCCGCTGGATTTGCTTCATTTTTCACTGGTGTAACAGAGCCGCTTGAATTTTCGTTTATGTTTTTAGCGCCGGCGCTTTATGTGGTTCATGCAGCATTGACCGGCGTCTCACTGGCGGTCGCCGCTTTTTTCCACTGGACAGCGGGCTTCGGATTTAGTGCGGGGCTAGTGGATTTTGTCCTGAGTTCACGGCTTCCACTTGCCAATATGCCGTATATGCTGCTTGTGCAGGGGCTTGTGGTCGGGCTTATTTATTACGTGCTGTTCCGGTTTTTAATTCAAAAGTTTCATTTGAAAACACCAGGGCGCGAAGAGGAAACAGCTGAAACAGGAGTGGAAAACACAGCGCCAGGCAGCCGTTTTGAAAGGATGGCAGCGGTCATTTATGAAGGACTCGGCGGCGATGCCAACGTTGCTTCGGTTGATAACTGTGTGACCCGTCTGCGTGTGGAAGTGCGGGACATGAACGCAGTAGACGAAGCGAAAATAAAATCAGCCGGTGTGCCGGGCACTCACGTTGTCGGCCCAAGGAGTATTCAAGTGATCGTCGGGACAAATGTTCAGTTTGTGGCAGATGAAGTTGCCCGTATCCGAAACAAGAAAAAGTAAAAGCCGCGTATACGCGGCTTTTACTTTTTTAACGTGAATAACAGACAGGCATAGTGTAAAGTGAAAATGGGTAAAAAGAAAGAGGAATGGAGCGTGAGAAGATGATTCAATTTGATCAAGTAGAAAAACAGTATCCAGACGGTACCTATGCAGTTCGAGAGCTGGATTTGACGATTCAAAAAGGGGAATTTTTTGTACTGATCGGACCAAGCGGCTGCGGGAAAACCACAACGCTTAAAATGATTAACCGGCTGATTCCGATTTCAGATGGGACGCTGCGGATAAATGGCCGGAAAATCAGTGAATTTGATATTCACGAGCTGCGCTGGAACATTGGCTATGTACTTCAGCAGATTGCCCTGTTTCCACACATGACGATTGCAGAAAACATTGCCGTTGTGCCGGAAATGCGCAAATGGGACCGGGAGAAAATCAGCCGCCGTGTAGATGAGCTTTTAGAGATGGTCGGACTCGATCCTGCTGTATACCGAAATCGTAAGCCGGCCGAGCTGTCAGGAGGACAGCAGCAGCGCATTGGAGTGGTGCGGGCGCTTGCGGCGGACCCTGAAGTGGTGCTGATGGATGAGCCATTCAGTGCACTCGATCCCATCAGCCGTGAAAAGCTGCAGGATGATTTGCTGGACCTTCAGCGCAATATTCAAAAAACAATTGTATTTGTGACCCATGACATGAAAGAAGCTATTAAGCTTGGTGACCGGCTTTGCCTGATGAAGGAAGGGCGTGTTGTACAAATCGGGACACCATCGCACATTATGAGCCAGCCCGCCAATAATTTTGTAAAAAGCTTTATCGGTACGGACCATCTTGAAGAAAGCCGGACGGTCCGGGATGTAGTGACTGCCTTTCCAGCTCAACCAGCAGAAGGCAGGAGGATTGAAAGCGGGGAAACGGTCCTGAAAGCTCTCCAGCTGCTAGCTGAAGCAGACGCTTTAACGGTATATGAACATGGCCGGCCGATTGGCACGATTACTCACCGCACGATTGTTCAATTTCTCGGCAGGGAGGTACGGCTATGAACCGGCTTGCAACAGTTTTTACAGAGCGGCGTGAGGAGCTGCTTGCTGCTTTATTTGAACATATTCAAATTTCCTTTATTGCCCTTTTTTTCGCCGTACTGATTGCCATCCCGCTTGGCATTCTCTTAACAAGAAAACAGCGGGCAGCAGAGAGCATTATCGGCATTACAGCTGTGCTTCAAACGATTCCATCACTGGCACTGCTCGGCTTGCTTATTCCTCTTTTTGGAATCGGAAAAGTGCCGGCTGTGATTGCTCTTGTTGTGTATGCACTGCTTCCCATCTTAAGAAATACATACACAGGAATTAAAGAAGTAGATCCATCTCTGATTGAAGCAGCACGGGGGATGGGGATGAATCAAAAGCGCCGGCTTTTAAAAGTGGAGCTGCCGCTTGCCATGCCGGTGATCATGGCAGGCATTCGAACCGCCATGGTTTTAATTGTTGGAACGGCGACGCTTGCTGCCCTAATTGGTGCCGGCGGACTTGGCGATCTGATTCTTCTCGGGATTGACCGTAACAACACAGCTCTTATTATACTTGGTGCGGTGCCGGCCGCACTGCTCGCTATTTTGTTTGACGTGCTTCTCCGTCGATTTGAAGCTCTTTCTTTTCGAAAAGCAGGTGCCTTGCTCGGTATCTTTCTTGCAGCGGCCTTATTGGTCATTGTTATCCCGCTTTTCGGCCGCGGGGACAAGGAAATTGTGATTGGGGCAAAGCTTGGGGCAGAGCCTGAAATTTTAATTAATATGTATAAATTACTCATTGAACAGGATACGGATTTAACTGTCCAATTAAAACCGGGACTTGGCAAAACCTCGTTTGTATTTAACGCACTTGATTCCGGCAGCATTGATTTGTACCCGGAGTTTACGGGCACTGCTATTTCGGAATTTTTAAAAGAAACAGCCCGTAGCACTGATTCCCGCGAGGTGTATGAGCAGGCAAAGCGAGGCATGAGCGAGCAGTTTAATATGGAAATGCTTGAACCGATGCAGTATAACAATACGTATGCACTCGCCATTCCGTCTTCACTGGCAGAGCGAAACAATGTCAAAACCATTTCTGATGTTAAGCAAATTGAAAGCCAGATCAAAGCCGGTTTCACACTTGAGTTTTCGGACAGGGAAGACGGCTATCTGGGGATTCAAAAATTGTATAGTATTGATTTTCCCTCTGTTGTAACTATGGAGCCGAAGCTTCGCTATCAGGCTCTTCAAAACGGTGAAATCAACTTAATCGATGCGTATTCAACAGACAGCGAATTGCAGGTGTATGATTTAACCGTTTTAGAAGATGATCAAAACCTTTTCCCGCCCTATCAGGGAGCGCCTCTTTTAAGAAAAGAAACAGCAGAAGAATACCCGGAGCTCGTCCAATCATTAAACAAGCTTGCCGGCAAAATTAGCGATGACGATATGCGGGCGATGAATGTAGAGGTGAATGTAAACAACCAGTCTGCGGAACAAGTGGCACGTGCTTATTTAGAGAGGGAAGGCCTGTTAAAACCATAACGTAAACCCGGGCGGTTATCCTGCCCGGGTTTTTGCTTGCATTAATTCAACATCGTCTATTAACGCTTTTAATCGATTGTTCCATTTTTTCCTAGCAGCAGCGATCTCTTTTTCTGACACGTCCAGCTTTTCTTTGTAACGGTCCAGCTTGTCCAGCCAATCCTTTACATCGTTTATTTCACCAAATTGAGTTTGTATATCCTTATACTGTTTTTCTTTTTTTGAAAAGTCCTGGCCAGCCAGGCTGCTAAGATCAGCGTATAAGTAGCGAAGCACTTTGGACTGAATGCGCACTTTATGCAATACCTTGATAGATTCAGGAGCCTGTTTTCCATAAGTATCAACCGTTTTTTGATACTGGTCAGCTTTTTCGTTAAATTGACTTTCAAACAAAAGGATCCGGGCATCCGGGTCAATCGATAGGGCATAAAAAGAAAGTTCTTCCGCTGCAAAAGCCGAAGAGCGGCGGCTCGCTTTTTGAACTAATTCAGGCAGGTTTTGCTGCAGCTTTTTTTGCAGCTTTTTGCGCTTTTTATGAACTTTTTTAAAAAGCTGCTGATGAACCTGCCCATCCCGATCCTCGAATGCTTCTAAAAACACATCTGCTTCACGGACCGGATTCAGCAGAGAGTGAATCCTTTTTATTTCTTTTACAAGTGGATGATGTTTGGGTACGTTTAAAAATTGCAGCAAAGATGTAATCTTTCTTCCTGTAACCCGGGCCTGGTGGATTGCTTCAGCATCACTCGTTTTCAAGCATTTTTTACATACATGCAAATATCGACTGATCCTTTTTTGAAACCATGATTCCCATTGGGCCAGCCGCCAGTCATTTCCTTCAGCAAGGCATTCGCTGCATATAAAATGCTGTTTGATTGGAATAAGTGACTGTTCGTTTTTGCATAACTGGCATGTATTTGTTTCGCTCGGCATCATTCCGTCACCCGCTTTCCTATTATTCTTTTTGTTTTCCCGTTTTCCCAAAAAGCTAACACGGGTTAATGCGCGAATAATTTATTGTATTTAGTATTAATATGTTCGTAATTGGCATGTTATAATGAGTTTGAAAAATGAAAAAGAAGAAAAAAGTCTGAAATGGCGAATATTAAGGAGAATGCAGAGATGGCAGGGTTACAAACAAAAACGATTATGATGCTTGGATCAGGAGAACTTGGAAAGGAAGTAGTCATGGAAGCACAGCGGCTTGGTGTAAAAACGATTGCGGTAGACCGGTATGAGGGAGCGCCCGCTATGCAGGTGGCCCATTCCTCACACGTCATCGATATGCTGAATGGGGATGCGCTTCGAGCGTTAATTGAACAGGAAAAGCCTGACTTTATCATTCCTGAAATCGAAGCGATTGCGACTGAAACACTGATTGAACTTGAAAAAGAAGGGTATCATGTAATACCAACAGCAAAAGCAGCAAATCTGACCATGGACCGTGAAGGGATTCGCCGTCTGGCAAGTGAAACACTGGGCCTGCCAACGGCAAAATATGCGTTTGCCAATACGCTTGAAGAATTGCAGGAAGCGGTGCGGACGATCGGCACTCCCTGTGTGATTAAACCGATCATGAGCTCATCTGGAAAAGGGCAGAGTGTCTGCCGCTCGCACGAAGATGTAGAGCTCTCCTGGAACACGGCTCTTGAAGGAGGACGGGCGAAAAAAACACGGGTTATTGTAGAAGAATTTATTACATTTGACTCTGAAATCACATTGCTGACGGTTCGGTCCGTTTCCGGCACCACATTTTGCGCGCCGATAGGTCATATTCAAGAGGACGGGGATTATATTGAATCATGGCAGCCGCACAATATGACAGAGGAACAGATTGCGGAAGCAGAAACGATTGCTCAAAAAATTACAGATGCACTTGGTGGCTATGGTTTATTTGGGGTAGAGCTGTTTTTAACGGCGAATGGCGTTTATTTCAGTGAAGTATCGCCGCGGCCGCATGACACTGGGATGGTTACGATGGTCACTCAGGATCTATCCGAGTTTGCGCTCCACATCCGGGCAGTTCTTGGATTTCCAATTCCAGGTGTGCATCTTTTATCTCCAGGTGCCAGCCGTACCATTAAAGCATGGGAGGAACAGTCTTCTTACAAAATCAGCGGAGTGAACAAAGCACTGGAGGTACCCCATACGCAGGTGCGGGTATTTGGAAAACCCGAAACAAAAAAAGGACGCCGTATGGCGGTTGTTTTAACCAGCGCCCAAACAGTGCAGGAAGCCCGGAAAGAAGCGGAAACAGCTGCTGCCCACATAACAGTAGACTACGAATAAAAGAACAAAAAAGGAACCTGATTCAGGTTCCTTTTTTATAACGCATCAGATGTAAGAGACGCTAAAATCGCTTTTGTTTCGGCCATTTTTTCTTTGTTTTCTTCCAGCATATAATCATGCAGAACACCTAAATAGTAATCAAGCTCCCTGTAACGCATCCTCTTCGTAACGGCTTCCCGCTCCCTTTGAAGCCGATCGATCCATGCAGAAAATGGAATCGATTCATTTACATGAGCGAGCACATTCCGGTCGGCAATTTTGGCATAAATGAGCTCCATCGTGTCACGGTGGCGGATGAACGTAAACTGGTTGTTAGCCGCTGCCTGATACACATTTAAAATCATTGTACCGCGGTCAAAGCCCCAAAAAATCAAATAATGCTGTGCTGCAAGTTCATGCACCATTCTTTTTAGCTGCTCCTTTGACAGGTGAAGAGACAAGTTTTTATGCTCGATCATACCGGATGCCCCCTTCTGTTAAGTAAGCGTTACCATTACCTTATTATATGATAAAACGGCAGGCCTGACTTGTTCAAGCCGGCATCCTTAATAAAAATCTGTACGTTCCCGCTCCTGCAGTTCTTCCGCCGCTACCTGCAGGTCATACATAGTGATAAGAAAAATATCGTAATTCCCTTGCTCGGCCTGGTTGTCCGCCGCCGCTTTTAAAAATTTGGGCGAGCCTTCTTTTTCTTCATCATAAACAAGCAGGAGCGCCTCTGTGTTGTCGAGTGAAAATTGATCCCTCGCTTTGAACTGCCAGGGGCCTATATAAGGCTTTTTAGACACCGCATCAACAAAGTCGGCCCGATCGATAATGCTGTTATAGTAATCCTGCCGTTCTTCCTTCCAATTTTTCTCCTGTTCTAAAAAAGGCGTAAGAACACCAAGTTTTAAATCAGGAAATTCCTCCTGCAAGGAAAAAACAACTTCCGCTCCCCACAACTCCACACCGGGCTGGCCGCCAATAATGACCCATTCGAGTCCTTCTTCTACAAGTACGCGCAGCCGTCCTTCAAGTGCATGCTTGATAACAGAAATGCCTGGATGTTTTTGATCCCATATGCCAAGCTCGTGGCTTTTGTAGCCGGAGAGCAAAATCGTTTTAACCAATTCAACCACCTCGGGTCCATTATACATGGAAGAATGGTAAAATGAAAAAAGACCAGCAGAAAAAGGAGAAAGCCATGAACGTTTTAACAATGGAAGGTTTAACGAAAACAGTAGGGGAAAAAGAGCTGTTTCAGCATATTTCTTTTTCGATCACAGAAGGAGATAAAATTGGGATTCTCGGTATTAACGGAACCGGCAAAACAACACTTTTAAATGTGATTGCCGGCCTGGATGACTGGGACGAAGGGAAAAAAGATCATCCGAATGACTATTCGATTTCCTATCTGTCTCAAAATCCGGATTTTGATGAGAGCATGACCATTATGGATTATTTATACGCCAGCCAATCACCGGTTTTTTCAGCGATTAAAGAGTATGAGCGGGCGCTTCTTCAGCTGCAGGAAAATGCCGAAGACGAATCGGTGCAGCAGGAGCTTATGAAGCAGCAGCAGCGAATGGATGACCTGAGCGCATGGGACACAAGTGCGGAAGCCAAAACGATCCTGACAAAGCTGGGCCTCCCGAATTTCGGGCAAAAGCTGTCTGAACTGTCCGGCGGCCAGAAAAAACGGGCGGCTCTGGCTAAAACGCTCATCGAAACACCGGATCTGCTTATTTTGGATGAGCCAACCAACCATTTGGATTATGACAGTATTAAGTGGCTTCAGGAATATTTGAAGAAATCGCAGAAAGCGGTTCTGTTCGTCACGCATGACCGGTATTTTCTCGATGCTGTCGCCGATAAAATCTGGGAGCTTGAGCGCGGAAAATTGTATGAGTATAAAGGTAACTACGCAGACTTTCTCGAAGCGAAAGCCATTCGGGAAGAAAACGAGGTGCTTGAGCAGGGCAAAAAAGAAAGCCTTTTTAAAAAGGAGCTTGCCTGGATGCGCAAAGGCGCCAAAGCCCGTACGACCAAACAAAAAGCACGCATTCAGCGCTTTGAAACGCTGGATGCTGAAGTGAAAAATAAGCAGAGCAGTGAATCACTCGAAATGGATCTCGGCGGTGCCCGTCTTGGCAAAAAAGTGCTGGAGCTGAAAAATATTCAAAAAGCATTTGGCAGCCGGGCGATTTTAACCGATTTTTCTTTCCTGTTTAAGCGCGGTGACCGGATTGGGATTGTCGGGCGCAACGGCAGCGGAAAGTCTACATTGCTGAATATTATCGCGGGCCGTGAGCCATTTGATGCAGGTGAGCTGGATCAGGGGCAGACAGTGAAAATCGGCTACTATACGCAGGAAAACGAAGATATGGATGAAAACATGCGGATGATTGAGTATATTCGGGAAACAGCAGAATCCATTCAGCTCAAAGACGGCAGCTTCGTTTCAGCTGCGCAGATGCTGGAAAAGTTTTTGTTTCCTATGCATACGCACGGCACATTGATCCGCAAGCTTTCAGGCGGAGAAAAGCGGCGTCTTTACCTGTTAAACATTTTAATGTCTGCACCGAACGTCCTCCTTTTAGATGAACCGACCAATGATCTTGACACGCAGACACTAACGATTTTAGAAGACTATCTAGACCATTTTGCAGGGGTAGTCGTAACCGTATCCCATGACCGGTATTTCCTTGATAAAGCATGCCGCCAGCTGCTTGTATTCAAGGGACACGGCGCCGTTGATTTTTACTATGGGAGCTACTCTGACTTTCTTGAGGAGAAACAGGAGACCCCTGTTGCAGATGTGAAACCAAAGACCTCCGCAGCACCGCCACGCCCGGAACGGAAAAAGAAAATGTCGTATTCGGAAACGCGGGAATGGGAAACGATCGAGGATGACATGGAAGCAGCCGAGCAGAGGATTTCAGATATCTCCAATGAAATGGCAACAGCCGGCAGTGATTTTGAAAAACTGAATCGCTTAATGGCAGAAGAAGCAGAGCTGAAGGAAAAGCTGGATTATATGCTTGAGCGCTGGGAGTACCTAGCGGAAAAAGCAGGCGAATAATTAAAAGGCTTCCGGGCAACCGGAAGCCTTTTTTTGCATTAGCGAGTAATCGTGGCGCTCCAACTGCCGCCACCCCGGTCACATGTAAACTGGCCGGAAGCGGTTCGCCCGTTAGAAGACATGGTGCCTCTATAATCACAGTTGTTTCCATCGCTACTGTTCCGTCTTTGAACGCGTACGTTATTTCCTTGCAAAGTGATCGTCAAAACAGCCGTTACCGGCGTTTGCCCGGCCTGCGTCCATCTGCCATCAAAAACGTTGCTGTTTCCGCGCCGTGTCCATACCGCGCGCCAGGCACCTTCCTGCACATCCCATCTCCGGCCGAGCCGGTCCTGACCATCGGGCTGGTCACGGCGTTCAATAACAGCACTCCATGCGCCACCGCCCCGGTTACAAATATTCTGTCCGCTTGCTGTTCTGCCGCCTGATCCAAATGTGCCTGTGTAGTTGCAATTATTTCCATCACTGCTGTTGCGCCGCAAAATAAAAACAAAGGAACCTGATGTGTAAATCGTCAGTACCGCTGTAATATCAGCCTGGCCCGCCTGAGACCAGCGCCCATCGAATACGTTACTGTTTCCACGCCGCGTCCATACCGCGCGCCAGGCACCTTCCTGAACAATCCAGCGGCGTCCTAATCTGTCTGGCTGCCCCTGCGCGCTGATTACATTGGCTGGAACCGCTTCATAAGGCATCATGCCATAATAACCGTAATAAGGATCCCAATACATATCGTTTCTCCTCCGCCCGTTAAAATTCAAACCTGCCCTTCATCATATGTATGGAAGAGAGAAAGTGTCCCCAAAGCCATGAGGAACCGAAAAAGCAAATCGACAAAACATGCCAAAAAAATCGGTTTTCGTTTGACACACTTTTTTTTTGAAGCACAGTATGATAAAAAGAAAAAAAGGTGCGTGGAAAAAATGAATCGAAACATAAATTGGTGCTGCAGTAAGTGCCAAAAGCCTATTCTTGCTAATGATTTAATTGCCTGGACAAAAAAAGAAACGCTTGTTCATTTAATTTGTGATGCCTCTCAGCTTATGGACGGTGTTCATTATATTGGCCGGGCGGAGCAGGTAATGAATGAAGAAATATCAGACCAGCGCCACGCCTAAGCTCAAAGATCTTTGTCCGCCTTCTTTAGCTGTTTATCATTTGTATGCGCTTACAAAAAACGATTGCTTTACTCCTTCGCTTAGTCCCAGACTAAGCGTTTTTTGCGTATAATCATTTCCTTTTCAACGAAAACTACTGTATAGCTAGAACCTGTTCATATTTAACAAAAGAGGAACTGAGGACTGAGAATGACAACTATTTTAATCGCTCTTCTTCCTGCTTTAGCGTGGGGCAGCATCGTACTGGTAAGCGTAAAATTGGGCGGCGATTCCGACAGTCAGACGCTGGGCATTACCATTGGCGCACTCCTTTTTGCTTTTGGCATTTACCTGTGGGCCCAGCCCGTTGTGAACTCAACCGCCTGGATTGCCGGCGTTGTTTCCGGTCTTTTCTGGTCCGTTGGCCAGAAAAACCAGCTTGGCAGTGTGCCGCATCTGGGTGTGTCAAAAGCAGTCCCGATTTCAACCGGTATGCAGCTGGCCGCTACCACTCTTTTTGGCGTGATTGTATTTAAAGAATGGACCACGACAACAACGGTTTTACTGGGGAGTATATCGATCGTGCTCATTATTGTTGGGGTAGTGCTGACATCTATTACAGGAGGCGGAGATGATCCGGCTCAAAAATCCGGCAGCCGGCGAAAAGGTCTGCTTCTCTTGCTCATCTCGACGGCAGGCTACCTGATTTATGTCGTCATTATCCGCTGGTTCAACATTGACAGCTGGGCCGCCATTCTGCCTCAGGCCATTGGGATGTTTATCGGTGCCCTTGTGCTTACGCTTAAAAGCAAGCCATTTAACAAATACGCTCTGCGAAACATTTTGTCCGGCATACTCTGGGGTATCGGCAATCTTGGGCTGCTGTTATCTGTCCCCCGGATCGGTGTGGCCACCAGCTTTTCTCTGTCTCAAACGGGTGCTGTTATTTCAACCCTGGGCGGCATTTTTCTATTGGGAGAAAAGAAAACAAAAAAACAGCTTTTGCTTGTACTGGCCGGCTGCTTTCTGATCGTTGCTGGAGGCGTGCTGATCGGCTTCACGAAAACGTAACTTTACTGAAGGAGGAACAAACATGTATCCTGACTTAAAAGGAAAAGCAGTGGTAATTACCGGTGCTTCTTCAGGGCTGGGCCGGGCGATGGCTATTCGTTTTGGCCGTGAAGGAGCAAAGGTGGCTGTGAATTATTTTCAAAATGAAGAAGACGGAAAAAAAGTTGCCCGTGAAGTGCAGGAGGCAGGCGGCGAAGCGATTTGGGTGCAGGGAGACGTATCACAAGAACAGGATGTAAAAGCGTTAATAACAAAAGCAGCAGAGGCGTTTGGTTCGGTAGATATTATGATCAATAATGCCGGAATTGAAAATGAAGTTCCGTCTGAAAAGCTAAGCCTGGAGGATTGGAACAAAGTAATAGATACGAACTTAACAGGCATGTTTCTCGGCTGCCGGGAAGCGATCTCTTACATGCTTGATCACGGAATTAAAGGAAATGTCATTAATATGTCGAGCGTTCACGAGGTGATTCCGTGGCCGCATTTTGTTCATTATGCGGCCAGTAAAGGCGGGGTAAACATGCTGACGCAGACACTGGCGCTTGAATACGCTCCGAAAGGCATTCGTGTGAACAGTATCGGGCCCGGTGCGATCGATACACCGATCAATGCCGAAAAATTTTCGGACCCAAAGGCAAAAGAAGATGTGGAATCTCTTATCCCGATGGGGTATATTGGCAAACCAGAAGAAATTGCAGCCGCTGCTGCCTGGCTCGCTTCTTCAGAATCAAGTTATGTAACAGGCATCACGCTTTTTGCAGATGGAGGCATGACAAAGTATCCGGGTTTTCAAGCAGGCAGAGGCTGATGATAAGAATGACAGTTATAAGGCCGCTTTCCTTTCTAGGAAAGTGGTTTTATGCCGTATATCCTCTTTCCCCTTGCGATTGATTAAAAGAATGAGACGAAAGAAGTATATTGGACAAGCAATACTGGTTCTTCATTTATCTTTCCCTTCTATCAAACTATAATAGGAAAATATACCAAACTATGCATAGCAGGGAAACGGGGTACATAGGATGACAACCATTGGAATTGACTTAGGAACATCAAACAGTCTGGTAGCTTACTGGGGAAAGGAGGGTCCAAAGATTATACCGAATGTGCTGGGGAAACGGCTGACACCCTCTGTTGTCAGTTTAGGTGAAGAAGGCGAGCTGCTCATTGGAGAGGTTGCAAAAGAGCGGCTGATCACGCACCCCGACCGGACAGCAGCCGTATTCAAACGCCATATGGGAACCGAAAAGTATTACCATTTAGGCGCGCAGCCGTTTTTACCGGAAGAGCTGTCGTCTTTCGTGCTGCAGTCCTTGAAAAAGGATGCAGAAGCTTTTTTAGGCGAAGAAATCACAGAAGCGATTATCAGTGTACCAGCTTACTTTAATGACCGGCAGCGCAAGGCGACTCAAAAAGCAGCCGAGCTTGCTGGCCTCCGGGTAGAACGCTTGATTAGTGAACCGACCGCAGCCGCAATCGCTTATGGGCTTCACGAGTCGCAAAGTGAAACCAGGTTTCTTGTGTTTGACCTGGGCGGGGGGACGTTTGATGTGTCGATCCTCGAATTGTTTGAAGGGGTGATGGAAGTAAAGTCCATTGCCGGTGATAATTTTTTAGGCGGAGAAGACTTTACGACCCTTCTTGCCAACTGGTTTCTTGAATCCAATGGGATCAAGCGGGAAACATTGTCAGCCAAGCAGCTGGCCTCCGTATGGAAGCAGGCAGAAGTATGTAAAAAAACACTTGGAGAAGATCATTCCGCTTTCTTTCGGGTACAGGTTGACGGACAGGAGCTAGAGACTTCTATTACACGCAGTGAGTTTGAGAATCAGGCACTGCCGCTCCTGTTGCGCCTTCGCCAGCCGATTGAACGGGCTTTAAGCGATGCCGGTGTTCATCCGAAAGAGATTGATGCTGTTGTGCTGATCGGTGGGGCAACAAGAATGCCGTTTATTAAACATGTAACCGGAAAATTATTCGGTCAGCTGCCATTCGGTGTAATTCATCCAGACGAAGCAGTAGCGCTGGGTACAGCGGTACAGGCTGCTTTAAAAGAGCGGAATGAAACCGTTGAAGAATTGATTTTAACGGATGTATGCCCTTACTCGCTTGGTACAAGTGTCGTTAAGCGGCTGAACCAAAACGATTTTGAAACGGGACATTACCTGCCGATTATCGAACGGAATACACCGATTCCTGTCAGCAAGGTAGAACGGCTTTATACGATAGCGGACGGCCAATCGGGTATTACCGTAGACATTTATCAGGGAGAAAGCCGGCATGTTAAAAACAATTTAAAACTCGGTGAGCTTTCTGTAGAGGTGCAGCCGGCACCGGCGGGAGAGCAGTCAATTGATGTACGCTATACATACGATATAAACGGTTTACTAGAGGTAGAAGTAACTATTGTGAAAACGGGCGAGAAAAGACGCATCATTGTCGAACAAAACCCCGGAAGCCAGACGAAAGAAGAAATGGAAGCGCGCATGAAGGAATTGCAGGCAATGAAAATCCATCCGAGAGAAAGAACGGAGAACCGGCTGCTTCTTGCAAAAGGAGAACGCTTCTACGAGGAATCAATAGGGGAAAGAAGGCAAAGAGCGGCTGCGGTGCTCGATTGGTTTGAACGGGTGCTCGCCAGCCAAAACGAGCAGGACATTCGCCACGCTGCCGAGCGGTTCAAGCAGGAGCTGGTACTGCTTGAAAGGTGGAACGAATTCGAATGACATATTGGGACATTCTTGGCATAGAACCAGTAGATGATTTGTCAGCGCTGAAAAAAGCGTATGCGAAAAAGCTGAAGGTACACCATCCGGAAGAAGATCCCGAAGGCTATCAGCGCCTTCGAGAAGCATATGATACGCTTACGAAGGAGCTGAAAAGAGGAACAGACCCATTCACGCCAAAACAGGAGAGCCAGGCGCAAACAGCGGTACAGGAAGCGCCTGTAAACACGTATACATATGAAGAAGAGGAAGAACCACCTTTCGTATATACCAGTGAGCAGGCAGCGGAAGAAAATGCGGTCGGAGCTCTTCTTCAACAGGCGGAACAGCTTTATGAGGATATCACCCAGCGCATTCAGCCAGGAAATTGGATCAGCCTGCTGAACGATCCGGCTTTGTGGGACTTGACTGTGAAAAAAGAAGCGGCGCTTGAGCTGTTTGATTTTTTTAAGCAGCACCCATTTTTGCCGAAAGAAGTATGGCAGCTGCTTGAAGACAGCTTTCACTGGCGTGAAAACTATCCGGAATTTTTATTGGAGGAAGAAGAGGACCGCGCGATTTTTTTGTCTTATTACCAGAAGCAGCTCGGCTTTTATCCAGCTTTGTCTTTCAAAGAAATTGCGCATCAAGGGCACATAGAAGCGGATTTCTTTCTTCAAAAACGTGAACGTGCACTGGATGCGTTTCTCGACAGCCGGCTTGAAGAAGCAAAGGAGCTGGCGGAGGAGGCAGAAGCAATTTTTGCGGAAGACCCTGATTTACTCAAACTTCAAGGAGAAATTCACCTTCAGCTGAAGGAATGGGAGCAGGCCGCCCTGTTTTACGACCGGTATCTTGCACTTAAACCAAACAACAAAGAAGCGATGCTGGCAGTGGCGCAATTGGCATATAAACAGAAGGACTGGAAGCAGGCGTTAGCGCTCTGTACAGAAATGGCGGATTTGTTTCCCAGGGATGCCGATGTTCTCAGCCTGAAGGCGAAATGTTTAATAAAAGAAGGAGAAACGGGCGAAGCCCTTTTATTGTTTCAGGAGATAGAGAGCCATTATCCGCATGATGCGGAAAGTATGGTGTATTCAGCTAAAATTTATGCGTATGCAAAAGATGCAGGACGGAAAGGAAACGGCAAAAACGGGCTGCCATCACGCCGGGAGAGCAAACAAAAGCTTCGACGGTCAACCATGCGGGAGCGTATACGCACTTTTGGCAGCGGTATGTTTAATATAAGCACGATCTTCTGGGCTGTTGTTTTTATAATCAGCTGGAATGGTGTAACCGATACGGTTTACGAAAACAATCCGTTTGTTTTTATGTTTCTCATTCTCGGAGCTTTTCTTTTTTCAGAAGTATCGCTGGATTTTATAGATGGATGGGCGCCTTTTATTTGGGAAACCGTGTTTGTATTGGCGCTCTTTTTCCTTATCCGCTCGATCTTTCGCGCGCTTAAAGCGGCTCGCTACTAAAAGGAGGCAAAAACAAATATGATGATCAACATTCACCCTGCGGCAAGAAGGGTTGATCGGTATTTTCACACGATGGGCTCGTTTTGCTACGCCGGGAAATTTGCTTATTACAGTGCGGTAAACCGCCGATTGAGAATTTCCTCGTCACATGCCCGCCGAATGTTAAAAGAGTGGTCAATCGAGGATAAAGAATCCATGACTAAAGTGATCCGATGGCTGTTAGACGAAGGACGCCGCTCAGAGTTCGATCGCATTCAGCACCAGCTCCGCTTTTTGGAGCCGGAAAAACGTCACCAGCTGGCGGATTCCACACGCGATCCAGAAACAAAGCATAAAATCAATATTGCCCATCGGTATTTAAACCGCCTCCCGGCCGGTACAGTTGCAGCTATAGACTACGGATTTTGCGTCATACTCTGTCAGTATGGAGAACGTGTTGGCTTTATGGAGAGGGTGGATTCTCTTAATGCCCGGGCGGAAGCGGCGACTAAAGCGCAAAGCACATATGCGAATTGGGCAGAGTATGCTGCTGCCTGCCTGGCCGGTATTCATTTTATATCAGGATCGGAAGAAAACATTCAAAAGGGGCTGGAAGAACAGCGGACCTATATAACAAAGCTGCTCGTCTCTGACCAGAGTCCTGTACAAAGTGTGGACTGGAATACTCAGCTGTTTGGATTAAAAAAGCGTGAAGGAAGCGCCTTTTAATCGAACGGCGGGGAGTCCATTAAAAAAAGAACGGCCCTTTCCGAAGCGGACCGTTCTTTTTCTTTTTTAAGGGTTGTGTCAGCCGTTTCAGCTAAAGGCTGATCGTTCCCGTTCGGCTTCTTGAGTGATGGCTGCACCGTTTATCGGAGAAAAAAGAAGGACAATCTTCAAAAAAGGATTGCCAGTATGGAAGCGCCGTTATAAAATAAATTAACAGTTTATTACCATAAAAAGGTGGTCTGAAAATGGATTACAAAAAAATGTGGGAAGAACTCAAAGAAGCAGTAAATGATGAGGTCGCTATGTACGCTGCTTTTAGTACAAGCAGCAAGGAAGAACAGGCAAGAAAACAACAAGCAAGTTACATACAGAGCATGATGACAGCACTGGAAAAAACAAATATAGTAAAATCTTAAAAGCCGATTTTTCCGGCTTTTTTTTCGGAAAAGCAAATGAAATAGCATCCCCTTGATCTGCGCTTCAACAATGAACCGACCCGGCGGATCGGTTCCTTTTTTATATTCCAACCAGCATTAAAAGGGCGGCATACACTATGATACCCATACAAAATGCGCCAAAGCTGCTTTCTCTTTCTTCCGGCAGTTCCTCTTTCATCACGTTTAAAATGACGCCTCCGGCGATAAAAGCAACAAGCAGTGAAATGCTTAATTCATCCACTTCTGCTGCTGCCCCGATTCCCCAGCCTAAAAGGATAGCAGCTGTTAAAAGCAGTCTTCCATATTGATCATAAGCAGCTTTATACGTTTCTCTTAAACTATGGTCATTGATGACAAAATGAACTCCCATCGCCAAAAAGAAAAAGAACATTCCCCAGATGCTTTCGTACTCTTCACGAATTAACAGGTAGCCAATGACCATGTTATACAGAAAAAAAGAAGCCATATGAAGCCAGAAAACACCGGCAGCAGCTTTCCCTTCACCTTTATTGCTTCCTTTTCTTTTTGACTTTTTCACAAGGCGCTCAAGTCCATAAAACACCACAAGACCAAACAGGGAAACGAGCAGAATATGATTATCAACATATCCAAGCATCCCCTGTTTCATTTTCTCACCGATTTCGTTTTGATACCGGTGTAATTCAGGAAGCAGGTGAATGAATACATAAGCAACAGCAATCCCGCCGGCAATGGACAGAAAACGACTGCGTGGCTTCTCTGACAGAAATGTCATGTTTTTAGAAAAAAAGTGAATAAGTGCGAACCCAATGGCTAAAATCAAACTCCACCAAAAAAACATGCAACTCCCTTCTTTCTTTAAGCAATCCAGCTTTTCTTTACCCTATTACCTTAATGGTTTCTGTATAAACGCTGTTTTATAAAGGGATAAGCTGTTTTCCCATTGCTTTGAAGTCGATGCTCACTCAATAAAAAAAGGTTTGTTTAAGCAGAGAGCAGGATAAAAGGAAAGTAGCTTTTTCTTCAAGAGTAACCGCTCAGTTAATTGGGTATAAATATGAAAAAAGGAGGCGGCTTATGGGAATTGGTTCTTTGCTGAAAAAAGGAAACACCTCATCAGGCATAGCGTCACTTGGAAACACAATTTTAGCGATTTTAAAATTTATCGCTGCCGCTTTTAGCGGAAGTGGAACGATGTTCGCCTCTGCCATGCATTCACTTGCAGATGCGATTAATCAGGGATTTGTTTATTTCGGAAGTGCTCTCGCAGAAATGAGGCCTTCAAAAAGGTTCCCAACAGGCTTTGGCCGATTGGTGAATATCTTTTGCATGATTGCGGTCATTGTCGTTTCTATCATGGCTTATGAAACGATTTTAAAAGGGTGGAAGCTTCTGCAGCATCCTGAAGAAGCAACAGATTTTTGGCTGAATGTAGCTGTTTTGTTAGCTGCACTCGTTATTGATGGTTTTATTTTATTTAAAGCAATGAAAGAAATTTTAGAGGAAGCACGGGTAGAAAAAAGCGGCAACATTATGAAACAGGCTTTCCAAAATGTCAGCAAAGCATCTCCAGCCACCCGACTCGTTTTTTATGAAGATCTTGTAGCCACATCCGGCGCGCTTTTAGCCATTATCGGTATTACGCTTGCCCAATTTTTCGGCATTTTGGCCGCAGATGGGCTAATCACGATTTTGATTGGTCTGCTGATGGTGTTTGTGGCTTTCCGTGTGGGATACGATAACATGATTGGCTTGATTGGTGTTGCAGCCCCAGTTGAAATTGAACAAAAGGTAGGCCGTGTTATTTTAGAGGATGCGGACACAGTGGATATCCATCATCTCCGTATTATACAAGAAGGCCGATCTTATCATGTAGATGGGGTCATTGAGCTTCGAAAAGGTCTGTCTCTTGCCGAGGCTGATGATATTAAATTCCGGGTAAAAAAGCGTCTTTTAGAAGAAAGTGAAATCAGTGATGTCACACTCGGTATTATTGAAGATGATAACCGGGCAACATGGAGCACGGAATCAAGCTTAACATAAGAAAGTGCCGGAGTGAATAAAAAATTAGCGCCCCATTCCCCTTCAAAATCTCTGTTTTAGTGGGGGTTAGGCGCTAAGGTCTTTATTCTTCCTATTCTACTATATGTTTTTTCAGTACACAGATTACCGCTTCTTCCTTATTATCACTCTACTGATTTTCTTTTTATTTTACTATTTGTTTCCATTTTGGTACGATTACATATCATAAGGGATTGAACGTAGAGAGGAGGGTTTGGTCATGAAAGTTGTGAAGTCACTGCTGCACAAAATTACAAACCAAACGGAAATTTTCAATGCTACATTGGATGTGTATAATGACGCCCTGTCCTTTATCATCCAGGTGATCGACAAAGAGTTTGATCATACCGATGACCTGACAACCAAATCAATTGCATCTGCGGTGGAAAAACTGATTCACGCAACCAAATCAAACCCTCTCCCAAAATACAAAGAGTTTAACGAACGGTTTTACAAATTTCCGTCCTACTTCCGCAGAAGTGCCATTGCTTCTTCTTTTGGCAAAGTAAAGAGCTTTCGCTCTAACTATCAAAACTGGGAAAAAGAGCAGCAATACGCTCTTTCTGAAGGAAAGAAATTCAAGAAACAGCCTCCGCGACTACAAGTGAAGCATAAAGAGTTCCCTGTTTTTTATCGCGGAAATATGTTCACCAGAACATCCGGTACGTCCGCACAAATCAAAGTATTTCATCAAAATGACTGGGTATGGATGGATATCGAGTTTAAAGAACAGGATCACTACAAACGTGGTGTCTGGGAATGGAAAGAGAACAATCCTAAGCTGATTAAGCGAGGAAAGAAATTCTTCCTTTCCATCAGCTACGAAAACAAGGTCACTTTAAACAAGACTCCTATTCAAGAACAAAAAGTATGCGCAGTAGACCTCGGACTCACGAATTCTGCAGTTTGTTCAATTATCGATGCAACAGGCACTGTCTTAGGTCGGACATTTATTGACCAGCCTAAAGAAAAAGACCGTCTGCAGACGTTAACGAACAAACTGCGAAAAGCCCAGCGGGCAAGCGGTCACATTCATGCACCGAATTTTTGGCGGAAGATCAATGGATACCAGGAGCATATTGTCCGCCACACAAGCCATAAAATTATACAATTTGCTGTGGAACATAGCTGTGACGTCATCGTATTCGAATATCTGGGCAGAATGAAAATCCCAAAGGGGTTCTATGGAGCCAGGAAACTTCGTTTCAAGCTTCATGGATGGCGGAAAATAGGCATCCAGAACAAAGTGGAAGAAATGGCGCACTGCCTGAGCATGCGCATATCTCGGATCAATCCGCAAAACACCAGCGCCCTGGCGTTTGACGGCTCTGGAAAAGTGAAACGGAACCCCAAAAAAGACCTTGCCGTGTTTTCAACGGGCAAAGTCTATCATACGGATTTATCTGCTTCTTATAATATCGGAGCCCGTTATTTCATTCGGGCTTTTCAAAAATCCACTTCGGAAACGAAATGGTTGTCAATTCAGGCAAAAGTCCCTGAGCTGGCAATAAGGACATCCCAGACCTTGTCTTCGTTCATTAGTCTGCATCATGCACTCGGGCTTCCGAAGGAAGCTTAACCGCTGATGTTGTACCGTATTCAAGATAAGGGATACTCCATTAAAATCTTTGATTTAGATGGAGAGGTTCACTCGATCAATCCGGTTTTTTTGCGCATTTTTTCACTTCTTTGCTTACCACAAAGGCCAGATCTTCATTTCCATAAAGAGACAAAACATTGAGGAGCGTTTCGTCTGAAATATGCCCTGCTTCCTCTTTTGGTACGGTTAAGTCGATTGCCTGCTTCAACGCTTCGTTTTCTTTTTGGTCAGGGTAAGCCTGCTTATAAAGCTGTAGAGGGTCCAGATCATGGTTTACACACCACTGTGCAAAAACGAGAACCATCATGTGCTCGTCCTGCTTATATTGGTTAATAATATGCGTCTCCAGCTCTTTTTTATTCATGGCATATACTACTCCTTTCATCTAGTCATTTTGTTTTTTCATTTATACCATTTTTACACGTTCAGGACGGAGTGACAACATCCTCCAAGCATAAATCAATTGTGATGCCACACACTATTCGAGCATCACAATTCACTTAGGAGGCGATTTAGATGACTTCACCGCAATTTAACCACGGGGCACATGAAATGCTTGATGTTCATGAAGTACTTTGTATGTCAGTCAGCACGTTAAACAAATACACGATGCTGCGCCCAATGGTAAAGGATTCAGAACTGCTTGATATTCTAAACCGCCAGCATACGTTTATCCAGCAGGAATACAATACCACACTTGATTGCTTTAAGTCAGGAAAAGATCCTGCTGTTCCAACAAAAAGCTATAAAATGAAGCAGGACAATAACTTCCAGTACGGCATTGAGTCAAAAGATCCGACAGCGCCGATTGAGGCAGACACAGAGATCAATGATCAAATCATTTCAACATTTATGCTTGGTGCGCTGAAATCAGCTGCGACATTTAAAACAACGGCTGCTCTTGAAGCGACAAATCCCGTTGTCCGCCGTGTTTTAGCTGACTCTCTTCCAAACTGTATTGAAATGGCTTATGAAATTTCCATTTATCAAAACAAACACGGCTATTACCAGGTGCCGCAGCTGGCTGAAGCCGATATGCAAATGATTCAGCAGGCGTATTCTCCAGCTAGACAAGCGGTAACTGTGTAACAAATGAAAAAACCGTCCTTGCGTTTTAGGACGGTTTTTTTGTACGATAAAAAGGAAAAGGAGGATGGACATGCTGTTGCGCGAAGCCTGGCCAGAAGAACGACAAAAGCTTTATGAGCTCGGGCACCAGGAGTGGCCCAAGGGGCGTTCACTTGCCCAATACATACACGACAATCAAAAGGAAGAGGCATACGGAACCCGCTACGTGTTAGAAGATACTGATGGATATATAAGAGCATCCCTGATGCTGCTTCGGCTTCGTCCTTATTTATATGGAATCGGCTCTGTTGTAGTCGAACCAAATTTTCGGAGGCAGGGGCTTGGTTCATCCCTTATCCGTCAATGTATGGATAAGCATTCGGATGCTGCTTTTATGCTGTATAGCGAAATCGGGAGCGCTTATTATGAAAAGCTTGGCTTTCAAGTGCTTCCGGCTCCTTACCAGCGGTATTCACATGGCTTATGTATGGTCCGGGCAGAGCAATGCTTATGGAACCGCATTTTAAAGGAACCAATCCCTGATTATTTTTAAGGAGTGAAAGCATGAAGGTTTTATCTGTAAATGTAGGCAAGCCGGCTGATTTAGCTTATGGACGGAAAGTGGTGCAATCAGGCATTCGAAAAATACCGGTTGAGAAGCCTTTGTTTTTATCCAAAACAGGCTTTGAAGGAGATGGACAGGCAGACTTAATTCATCATGGCGGGGAAGACAAAGCGGTCTGCGTTTATCCGTCTGAACACTATACATACTGGGAAAAAGAGCTTGGGCGAACAATGCCTCCGGCTGCTTTTGGTGAAAATATTACAGCGTCCGGTCTGCTTGAAACGAATGTTCATATTGGGGATGTATTTCAGCTCGGTGAAGCAGTGGTGCAAATCAGCCAGCCGCGACAGCCGTGTTTTAAACTGGCTGCGCGGCACAATGAACCGAAACTTGCTGCTTTAGTGGAACAAACAGGGTATACGGGGTTTTATTTTCGTGTTTTAACGGAAGGAATGGTAGACCCGGCAGCCAGCATAGAACGTATCCAGACTCACCCAGCCTCCATTACTATTGAGGCAGCCAACCAGCTGATGAGTGATAAAAGGGCATCCGTACAAGAAATCAAAAAGCTCGTTGAGGTCGATGTGCTTGCTGCGAGCTGGAAACAGCCATTGAAAAGCCGCCTTAATTAAGAAAAGGTTTGCAGGAAGAAAATCATCTTCCTGCTTTTTTATTGGAATGAAAGATTTAAATTTGAACATTTTTCGAAAAATGTTTGACAATTCTGTGAAGTTGCGTAAAATAGATAGTAAGAAGGAGCTGATAAAAAATGACAGAAGAGCAAGCAAAGATACTTACCTTTATCAAGTATTTTTCTGGCGCAGGTTGTGTTATTGGCGGTTTAATCTTTCTTGTAAGTCTTTTTGCAAGCGGTTACAACGAAGGGTACATGATGTCTATTGTTGGGGCCACCATCCTTGTGAGTTCGATGTGGATCTTTGGCATTTGGTTAGTCTTCATTTTGATAGAGAGAGTAAGTTCAAGGTATGAAAAAATATAAAAAACCGGAGCTCTTTGCTCCGGTTTTTTCTTAATATATTTGGTAACCCCAGATCATTGTGAACAATGTTCCAAGGATTGTCACAACACCTACAAATACAGCATAGATGATGTTTGTGTAAAGTGTACCTTTGTCTTCTGACTCTCCGATGTGCATAAAGAGCAGAAGCTGTACTAAAGCTTGCGCAATAGCTGTAACAAGCAGAATAGCCATTCCCATCTTGTATGACATATCAAAAGTAATAACAGCCAGAGCAACAACCGAGAGGACCATAGAGAAAATAAAGCCCATTACGTGCTGCTTCGGAAACAATTGCTTCATCATCTTACATCATTCCTTTCAAATAAACGAAGCTGAAGATAAAGATCCAGACAACGTCCAGGAAATGCCAGTAAAGCGAGAAGATAAACGATTTGTTCGCTGTTTCTGGTGTCAAGCCGCGTTTTGCTACTTGAATTAGGATGGCTGTTCCCCAGAATAAGCCGAACGTTACGTGCGCACCGTGCGTACCAAGCAATGTCAGTAAGCTTGATGTAAATCCACTTGTTTGGATCGTAGCACCTTCATGAATGTATTCTAAAAACTCGTAAATCTCAGTGCCAAGGAATCCAAGGCCGAGCGCGAGTGTAATAACGAAGAATGTCATCATCGCTTTTTTCATACCTAGGCGCATTGCGTGAATACCCAGACCGATCGTGAAACTACTTGTTAAAAGCAAGACTGTTTCAATCATAACCGGGGTAATTTTAAAAAGTTCTTCTGCGCTCGGTCCATTGCCAACCCCATTTTGGAGAGTAAAGTATACCGTGAATAAAGTTGAAAACAGGGCAATCTCAGCTCCAAGGAAAATCCAGAAACCAAGAATCTTCAGCCGGTTTTCTTCTGTGCTATATTCAAGCGGCAACGACTCATCAATTTTCATTATTTCTCACCTCCAAGTTCCCGTTCTATCCGTTCAATTTCTTCCACAGAAACGTAATAACCATGATCTTTTTCAAATGAACGAAGGGCCATAAATACAAAGATTAAGATTGTAAATATGATTGTTGGAATCCACCAGCTGAATACAAGGCAGAAACCGGCACCGAAGAATGCACCACTCATTAGGAATGGCATGCCGCTGTTGTTTGGCATATGAATCTTTTCAATTGGACGATCATCATAAAGTGATTTGTTGTTTCTCTTCGCATACCAGAACGCATCCAATTCATTAATTTTTGGAATACGCGCAAAGTTGTAGAACGGCACAGGACCGTGTGTTGCCCACTCAAGAGAGCGTGCATCCCATGGATCGCCTGTTTCATCGCGCGGGCTGTAACGGATACTCCAGTACAAGTTATACACGAGGATGATAAAGCCAATACCAAGACCAACTGCACCCAGGAAGGAAAGCATATTAAGCGGTCCATACCCAGTGCTTTCAGAATACGTATACATGCGGCGTGTCATACCGTTTAGTCCAAGAATGAACAGCGGGAAGAACGCTACGTTAAAGCTGATTGTGATAAACCAGAAAGCAAGTTTTCCAAGCTTTTCGTTTAAACGGAAACCGAATACTTTCGGGAACCAGAAATGGAAGCCGGCAATAACGGCGAATACCGTACCTGGAATCAATACATAGTGGAAATGCGCCACCAGGAACATTGTATTGTGATACTGGTAATCGGCACTTGCCATCGCAAGCATAACCCCTGTAACCCCACCAATTGTGAAGATCGGAATAAACGCAAGCGAGTAAAGCATTGGTGTCGTAAACGTAATTTTCCCTTTATGAAGGGTGAGCAGCCAGTTGAATATTTTTACACCCGTTGGAACGGCAATCAGCATCGTTGTGATCGAGAAGAAGCTATTGACCATAACTCCTTGCCCCATTGTGTAAAAATGGTGCGCCCAAACAAGGAAAGAAAGAAGGGAAATCGCCACCATACTGACAACCATTGATTTGTAGCCGAACAAGTTTTTACGAGCAAAGGTTGAAATAATTTCACTGTAAATACCAAAGGCAGGAAGAATAACGATATATACTTCAGGATGTCCCCAGACCCAGAAAAGGTTAGCCCAAAGCATATCCATTCCGCCGTCCTGCATAGTGAAAAACTTTGTACCAAATTGACGATCCATTGTCATAAGTGCAAGCGCCACTGTTAAAACAGGGAATGCAAACACGATGATCACGTTTGTGATTAAAATAGACCAGGTAAACATCGGCATTTTCATTAATGTCATGCCTGGTGCACGCATTTTCAAAATCGTAACAAGGAAGTTAATCCCCGTTGCCAGTGTACCAAGACCTGCGATCTGCAGGGAAATTGCGTAGTAGTTGTTTCCGACTGTCGGGCTGAATTCCAGGCTCGCCAGCGGGAAGTAAGCAGACCATCCGGCATCCGGTGATCCCCCGATAATAAATGAGATATTAAATAATCCTGCACCTACTGCGAACAGCCAGAAGCTGACGGAGTTAAGGCGCGGGAATGCTACGTCACGTGCGCCGATTTGAAGTGGTGTTACCACGTTCATTAATCCGATAATAAATGGCATCGCCATAAACAGGATCATGATAACGCCGTGTGTTGTAAAGATTTCATTGTAATGCTGGGCATCAAGCAGGCCGTTTTCCGGCATGGCTGTCTGGCCGCGCATAAGGAGGGCGTCAACGCCTCCACGGAATAGCATTACAAGAGCGACTAAGATGTACATAACGCCGATTTTTTTATGGTCAACCGTTGTGATCCATTCGCGCCATAGGTAGCCCCACTTTTTAAAGTAGGTCACCCCGATAACAAGGGATAGCCCGCCGACCACAATACTGATCATCGCTGCGAGGATCATCGGTTCGTTTAAAATGAGAAATTGTTGCTCATGCGACTCCATGTTATGTGTCTCCTTTCATTGTTGTTTCCATCATTCAGTTTCATTTGGATGAGTGTGGTGTTCTGAAGAAGGCGCTGTTTTGTCTGCATCTTCTTCTGTATTCGGTGTCCCTTTATTAGGTACTCCGTGATGACGGCCTTCTGGCGGCGGGTTGAACTCAAGGTGTGTAGACGAATATGATTTGCGGCCTACAAAATCTGTTTCAAGCAGCTTGTCATAATCAGCATCAGTGAGTTTTGGCGCCGTTGTTTTCACATCATTTACCCATTCGTCAAAATCTGCCGGCGTCATTGCCTGTGCTTCAAATTCCATTTGCGCGTAGCCCTGGCCGTTAAAGTTTGAGTTTCGGCCCATATATGACCCAGGTACATCTGCGGACATGTTGATTTTGGTTACGTGTGCACTCATCGCATACTTTTGACCGGCAAGCTGCGGAATCCAAAAACTTGTGATTGGTCCGTATGAATACAAACGGAATTCAACCGGACGGTCAATCGGCATGTTGACATAGTTCACTGTTTCAACACCCTGTTCCGGATAGCTGAAGTGCCATTTCCAGTTAGACGATGCTGCATAAATCACAAGTGGCTCCTGGTCTTCATAGCCAGCCGGCTTGCTCTCAACCTTACTTAGTGATTGAACTGTAATAACAGACAAAACGGCAACAATGATGATTGGAATAGCCGTCCAAATAATTTCGAGTTTCGTGCTGCCGTGCACGTGAGGAGGTTCATAATCCTCTCCCATTCTGGACGCCCGATACTTTACAAGCATGTACGTATACAACACGTAAACGACGAGTAAAACACCGCACATCACAATGATTGACATAATAATGGTGTCAGATAGCGTTTTGGCCTGCGGACCTTTCGGATCAAGCACCATTAACGGATTTTCGCATCCTGCAAGCACTGTAGCAATAGTGAAAATCGCTGAGAATAACAACCATTTCTTTTTCATGCTGTACCCCTTTCTTATGTAATTCTGTAATTCAAAAGCGTAAAGAATGTTAACAACTTCACAATTACTTGTTTTCATTAAGATAAAACATAGTTGTAACGATCTTTTCACCACTCTCTATGCTAATCCTATTGGCGCTAAAAAACAATATTTTCACGACAGTGTCACAAAAAATTCAACAGTTTTCGCGTTTGTTGTCACTAAATAAAAATTCATGCTAGATTCTTTTTAAAAAATATGTCTATCAGAACATTTTATAAAGAATTGTAAGGAATGTTCGGAAGGAGAAGCAGGCAGTCCAATACTTTCGGTATTTAGCCTGCGATTTGTTATAATAAGCATCATGTAACAGATAGTATGGAGGGATAAAGATGGATTCATTCCGAATTGCTGAAGAGCGTATTAAAAAAGCGCTTAAAGAAGGAATGTTGGATCATTTACCAGGAGCCGGAAAACCACTGCCAAAAGATGAATTTGAGTCACTGCCACCAGATATGCGCATGGCTGCGAGAATAATGAAAAATGCTGGATTTACACAAGAAGACGCTGCATTGCGCCAGGATATACATCAGCTTGAGCGATTGGTGAACAATTGCGATGACTCAAACGAAGCGATCAAGCTAAGCCGGCAGTTAAATGAAAAAAGGCTGCGCTACAATCAGCTGCTTTCGAAAAGAAGAATCAAAACGAATTCAGCAATGTTTAAGCAGTACGAAGAAAAAGTCGAACGGAAACTTTTGGATAAGAAAGAGCGAGGTAAGAGTTAAAAAGAAGAAAGGGGGAATGGAATAACTGTAATAGATTTTTTTATTTTAAAGTTAACATAATATTTATTATAGAAAGTTAAGTGTGTATTTTCTCAAAAATAAAGTTTTCTTGTAATATTGAGAAAAAAGAAAAATATAAAGTCCACATTGTGTCCAGGTTTGAATTCATTTTTATGTTTATTATTTTAAATCCTTATGATCGGTTAACTCGCTTTTGTACAGCAAAAATATTCGATGGGTTCATCGATCATTTTTAATAGCCTTAGGTGAACTGAATGTTGGAAACGAAAAACAAATTCATGTCTACGAGTAATTATAGCTGCCACAGCAATAGTAAAAATTCTGCAGCTGCTTTTCAACTCGATTTTTCGCCGCTTTCTCAGTATCCGCTTCCAATGATTTGGAAGCAATTGCGGTCGAAATTTCAATTTCGTTAGATCCTATTCCCGCTGTTCGCTTACATTCCAATTCACCTGTCAGCAGGTTGTTCAATTCCTCCCACCCGCTGGAAGAAAAATCAATATTATGAGTAGTGTAATGATCAAGCGTGTATAATTCTACCGACAGCCCGCATGTATATTCCATTAAAAACCAGCAAATTCAAACATAGGACCTGCTTAAGGGTATTTAGTTGGTTCCGAAAAGTCTCAGTAGGCATCAAAATAGATCTTCCTCGCTTCTTTACTCACAAAGGTCCCTTCCTGCATTGCCCGTTTTTTCTTGGCGGCATAAAGCTTTTGCATTTACTGAAGGGCATTTTCTGTTTGGAAATTACAAATGATTCAAGCGCAGTAAAATGAATGTTCATTTAAGTTGCTTTATTTAATTTTAAATATAAAAAAACAAGACCCTGTTACAGGTCTTGCTTTCAAGAGGTTTTTTCTCTCGCATGTACGCTTTTCTGCTCATCACGTGCTGCTTGCTTTTCTTTTTGAATCATGTAGCCTGTCAAAGGAAGCCACAGGATAATCAAAGCAATAAACACCGTTGATTTTGTAGAATCGGACAGGTCTGTATACTTGAAGACGGCATGTAAATTTGTCATGATCAGCATACCGCTCACAATAACCGCTAGCACACGTGTAGGCAGGCTTTTTACAATCCAGGCAGCAAAAGGTGCGGCAATAATACCACCAAGCATAATGGCACCAGCCCAAAGCCAGTTAATTTGGGAAGGACCGAGCGCGATCATAAACCCGACTGTTGCAGATAAGGCAACGGCAAATTCACTGGCAGCGACTGTCCCAATAACGATACGGGGCTGCATCCCTTTTTGTGAAAGCAAAGCCGGCGTTGCAATGGGACCCCATCCGCCTCCGCCGCTGGCATCAAAGAAACCACCAATCAGGCCTAATGGAATAAAAAATCGATTCGTGGGCGCTTTTGGCGTTTGTTTTCGGGCGTCCTTTAAAAATAAGAACCGGCCAAGTATAAACAGGCCAAGACAAATCAGGAAAGTGGAAATATACAAACGTACATAATCTCCCGTCAAGCTGCTTAAAAAGGTTGCACCTGCAAAAGCGCCGATAGAACCGGGAATAATCAGCTTTTTGAGCATAGCTTTATCTACATTGCCGAATTGTCGATGACTGATCCCGGACGCAGCTGTTGTGACGACTTCTGCCATATGAACAGAGGCGGACGCAATGGCGGGAGCGATTCCTGCACTTAGTAATAATGTTGTTGATGTCAAGCCGTAGCCCATTCCGAGCGCCCCGTCCACAAGCTGGGCGGCAAGACCGACGAGCGCAAGAATAATAAAACGTTCCATATAGGTTCCTCCTGTTGTCTACAGAGCGGGAAAACTTGTAACAAGGTCCGCCATGTACTGTTTCCTCTTTTCCGGGTATTCCAAGTAGCAATTTTCCGATGCCCTTTTCAACCATTTTCGTCGTTCAGGGCGTTCTTGGATATGCCGCTTAATGTACTGGCGAACTTCATACAAAAAATCTACATACTCTTCATAACGTTCATCAAACTCTTCTTCGAGCTGATTACGAATTTGAGTCGATAATGAGGGACTTGCCCCGCTCGTAGACACACTGATCAGCAATTTTCCCCGCATCATGACAGCTGGAATTTGTGCATTACCAAGATCATTGTGCTCTGCATGAACTACGAGTTTTCCATGGCAGACAGCAAGCTCTGCCATTTCTGCATTTACCTGTTTATTGTCTGTTACAAGCATAATTAAAAATGCATCCTCAAGGTCTGCCCATTCTACTTTTTTTCGATGAAGAATGACATGCCCTTCCCTAGCCAGCTGATGAAAGGAAGGATGAAACTCCGGGCTGATAATATGCGGCTGTATACCGAACCGAAGCAAATTTTCCGTTTTATGAACTGCGATCGGGCCCCCGCCGGCAATGGCAACCTTTTGCCCGGACAAATCGATCATAATGGGAAACATACAGGCTCCGATTGAAAGGCTTCTTCTACCCGCTCGGCTAAAATACGACCGATTACCGGATCGTAGCCGAGGTGCCGGCAAAGATAAACCTCACCAGATGAATCCAGTCGTTTTACAGCACGTTCCATCGTTTTCGTTAAAATACCTGTAAAAAGCAGATAAGGAACAATAAACAGCTGGCGGGGATTTTTGTTTGCTGCTTGATGAAGAGCATCTTCAAAGGATGGTTCGCAAGCAGCCATATATCCAATAGTCACATCAGTTAACTTGGTTTTAGATTGAAAGAGATTCAAGATTTGGCTGAAGTCTTCCTTTGTTGCAGGATCACTGCTGCCTCTGCCTACAAGAAGAACGGATGCGTCCGTCGAAATAGGAGACGCTTCTTTCATGCGATCAATCAGCACGTCAACAATTTGTTCCTGTACACCCAGCGGACGGCCATAGCGAATCAAAACGTCCGGAAAAAGCCTGGCTGCTTTAGCAAGCTCCTCGGGAATATCCTCTTTTGCATGCCCTGCTGTGAGCAGGAGAAACGGAATCGCCGTGATATCCGTTGCTCCTTTTTCCACGCAGGAACGAAGTCCTTCTTCAATAGATGGTGCCGACAGCTCAAGGTAGCAAATTTCCTGGATAGGTGCGTCTACAAGCGGCATGGTTGCTCGGATAAAATCAGCTGCCTGCCTGGCCCCTTCTTTTATACGAGTTCCATGGCATATATACAGAACGGCTTTCATCCTTTTGCACCTCCTGAGACCTTTTCGTTAAACCATTGCAGTTCTGGCCGCATGTTTACAACCTCACCGATCACAATCATGCTTGGATTGGTGATGCCTTCTTCCTGTGCGACAGCGTGAATGTTTTCAAGTGTGCCTGTTACGGTTTGCTGTTTTTCTGTTGTCCCCCAGTGAATCAGAGCTGCCGGCGTGTTGGGATCTTTTCCATAGCGAATCAGTTTTTCCTGAATATATGGAAGGTTTTTAACACCCATATAAACAGCGATGGTATCAATACCTTTAGCTAAAGAAGCCCATTTTGTTTCTTCATCAGCGCCTTCTTTACGGTGGCCGGTGACGATGGCAAAAGAAGCGCCGTAATCACGGTGGGTCACAGGAATACCAGCATAAGCAGGAGCTGCAATACCGGATGTGATCCCCGGAATCACTTCGAACTCCACGCCGTTTTGAACAGCAAACGCCGCTTCCTCGCCGCCACGGCCGAATACATATGGGTCGCCGCCTTTTAACCGGACAACCTGCTTGCCCTGCCTGGCATGCTCAACAAGAAGCTCGTTGATGTTTTCCTGCTGGACAAAATGACGATCTGGCAGCTTTCCGCAAAAAAGAAGCTCGGCTCCTTCTTTGGCATGGTCAAGAAGCTCCATGCTGATTAAGCGGTCATATAAAATAATGTCTGCCTCCTGTATTGCCCGTAACCCTTTTACCGTAATTAAATCCGGATCCCCCGGACCTGCACCGACAAGCCATATTTTGCCCATCGTGCCACCTCCGTTCATCATGCGTTTCTCTCTATCTGATGCTTTTTATCATAGCCTGAATGAAAAGCTCAGGCAAGGTGCTTCTTTACAGCCAGTTGTTTTTCTTTAAGTACGCAACAAGCTGATCTACACACTCTTCAACGGAATATTGATCCGTATTTAACACAAGCTCCGGTTTTTCCGGTGCTTCATACGGAGATGAAATGCCAGTAAACTCAGGAATCTCGCCTGCTCGTGCTTTTTTATACAAGCCTTTTGGATCGCGCTGTTCACATTTTTCAATCGGACACTCAACGAATACTTCAATAAACTCGTCGTTTTCAAGCAGTGCACGAACAGTGTCACGATCTTCACGGAATGGAGAAATAAAAGCTGTGAATACAAGCTGGCCTGCATCCACAAACAGTTTTGATACTTCACCAATACGGCGGATGTTTTCTTTGCGTGCCTCATCTGAGAAACCAAGATCTTTATTTAAGCCATGGCGGACATTGTCGCCGTCTAAAACATACGTGCTTACACCAAGATCAAACAAGCGGCGGGCCGCAGCGTTTGCGACCGTTGACTTGCCGGAACCAGACAGCCCGGTAAACCATAGAACCGCGCTGTGGTGTTCGTTTTTCTTGCGTCTTTCTTCTTTTGTCAGTGACTGTTCATGCCAGACGATATTGTTGTTTGTCATGTTTTTCTCTCCCTTATGCGTTTGCTGTTTCTTTCATTCCACGGATTAGAACTTCTACCACTTCTTTACGGCTGAATTCTGCCGGTGGAATTTCTCCTGCACGAAGCATTTCACGCACTTTCGTACCAGAAAGAATGACATGGTCCTCTTTTGAATGCGGGCATGTTTTAGATGAAGCCATATTGCCGCATTTTTTACAGAAAAAGCTATGTTCAAAGAACAAAAGTGTGATGCCGATTTCTTCTGCTGTAAAGTTTGAGAAGATTTCCTGCGCTTCATACGTACCGTAGTAGTCACCGACACCTGCATGGTCACGGCCAACGATAAAGTGTGTGCAGCCATAGTTTTTGCGGACGATTGCATGGAAAATCGCTTCGCGCGGTCCAGCATAGCGCATCGCTGCCGGGAATACAGCAAGCTTTACACGGTCTGCCGGATAGTAGTCACGAAGAAGCACCTGATAGCTTTCCATACGGATATCCGCTGGAATATCATCGGACTTTGTTTCACCCACAAGCGGATTTAAAAGAAGTGCGTCGACAATTTCAAGCGCTGATTTTTGAATGTACTCGTGTGCGCGGTGGACCGGGTTACGCGTTTGAAAGCCGACAATTTTGTTCCAGCCATTTTCACGGAAAATACGGCGTGTCTCAGCTGGATCAAAGTAAAACTCTGCGAATTGCTCGCGCTCAATGCGTTTTACAAGTGTAATTGGACCGCCCAGGTAAACCGGACCGCGGCTGTATACTTTTTTCACGCCTGGATGTGCTTCTTCTGTTGTTTTATACACATTTTGTGCTTCAAGCTTTTGATCAGGCTCATAAATGTCTTCAATGTTTAGCACACCATATACTGTGCCGTTTTGTTTCAATAGGACTGTGTCCCCTTTTTCATATCCAGATACATCCTGTACAGGGAGCGTAATCGGAATGCTCCAAACTGTGCCGTCTGCGAGGCGCATATCCTTTACGACGCTGTCATAATCCTTTTGTGTAAGAAAACCGGTAAGCGGGCTGAATGCACCCGTAGCGATTAACTCAAGATCACTTAAAGCCGTCGCATCAAGTTCGACTTCTTTTGAAATTCCGGATAGATCAAAATCCGGCTGGTATTGGTTGATAAGTTCGCCTCCATGGGCAGCAATGTTTGTCATGTATAGGTCCCTCCGAATAGGTTAAAATTCATAGTTAATTACTTGGTATTACTAACAAAAAAATTTACATACTTAAGGGTTTGTTGTATGAAGACCGCATTCTGTTTTGCCAGATCCGCTCCAGCGGCCGGAACGAATGTCCTCCATTGAAAAAGCAGGCTTTGTGCATGGTTCGCAGCCAATGCTTGGGTAACCCTGGTCATGCAGTACATTATAGTCAAGCTCATGCTTTGTTACATAACGCCACACTTCTTTCCACGTCCAGTGAATGAGCGGGCATACTTTGATTTTTTGGAATCGGTTATCAAGATTTAAGTAATTTGTGTTTGCTCTTGATTCCGATTGCTCACGACGCAGCCCGGAAATCCAAGCTGTTGACGGAGCCAATGCTTTTTGAAGAGGAATGATTTTCCTGATTTCACAGCATTTATTTGGGTTTGTAGCAAACAAGTCTGGTCCAAACTGGGCCGCTTGTTCTTCAATCGTCATCTCTGGCTGCTGCATACGAATATTCAGCTTTGGATAACGTGCTTTTACTTTGTCGATCGTCTCATATGTTTCTTTGAAATGATAATGCGTATCCAGAAAAACGATTTCCGCATCTGGTTTTACTTTTGCGATCAAATCGATCAGCACAATTCCTTCAATTCCGAAGCTGCAGGCATAAACAAGCTTGTCGCCGTATGTGTCATATGCCCACTGAAGCACTTCAAGTGCTCCTTTTGTTTCTGAATCAGCCGGAAAGTCAGGAATCTGGTCCTGCATATCATTCCATGATTCAAACGTAATCAATTGATGTCCCCCTCTTTATGATCTGTTCTTTTCGAATGAGTTTAGTTTATCAGAAAATAATGTAATGTCAATCCTATTTACTTACTCGGAATTAAAAAGATTTGCCCGCTTTTTCAATTTACTGTTTATTCTTTTTTTCTCCCAAGAATGATATAATCAGAGGCGATGAATTCATATTGGGAGGAAAACACATTTGATTACAGTACAAGACGTCAGCCTGCGCTTTGGCGACAAAAAATTGTTTGAAGATATCAACTTAAAGTTCACACCGGGGAATTGCTACGGGCTGATCGGTGCAAATGGTGCCGGAAAGTCTACGTTTGTTAAAATTTTATCCGGTGATCTGGAGCCGCAGACCGGTCATGTGTCCATGCCAAAAGATGCGCGTCTTGCCGTATTAAAACAGAACCACTTCGAGTATGAAGAGTTCAGCGTAATGGAAACAGTGATTATGGGCTATGCCCGGCTTTATGAAGTAATGAAAGAAAAAGATGCCATTTACATGAAAGCTGATTTTACGGACGAAGATGGCATGCGTGCCGCAGAGCTTGAAGGTGAGTTTGCTGAAATGAACGGATGGGAAGCAGAATCAGAAGCAGCGATTCTCCTCTCCGGTCTTGGTATTCCGGAAGCATTGCACGATAAAAAGATGGCCGATCTTGATGGATCAGATAAGGTAAAAGTGCTTTTAGCTCAAGCGCTGTTCGGCAAGCCGGACGTTCTTTTGCTCGATGAGCCTACCAACCACCTTGATATCGAAGCGATTCGCTGGCTGGAAGAGTTTTTAATTAACTTTGAGAACACCGTTATTGTTGTATCCCATGACCGTCATTTCTTAAATAAGGTATGCACACACACTGCTGACCTTGACTTTGGAAAAATCCAGATTTATGCCGGCAACTATGATTTCTGGTACGAGTCAAGCCAGCTTGCACAAAAACTGCAGGCAGATGCAAACAAGAAAAAAGAAGAGAAAATCAAAGAACTTCAAGCATTTATCGCGCGTTTCAGTGCCAATGCTTCGAAGTCAAAACAGGCCACCTCCCGTAAAAAATCCTTGGATAAAATTACACTGGATGACATCAAGCCTTCTTCTCGCCGTTACCCATATGTACAGTTTACGCCTGAGCGTGAAATTGGGAACGATGTCCTGCGTGTGGATGGTTTGTCCAAGACGATTGACGGCGTGAAAGTACTGGACAACATAAGCTTTATTATGAACAAAGAAGATAAAATCGCCCTTGTCGGAACGAATGAAGCGGCCAAAACTGCTTTGTTTAAAATTTTGGCTGGCGAAATGGAGCCGGATGAAGGATCGTACAAATGGGGCGTTACAACCTCACAGGCTTATTTCCCGAAAGATAACTCCGAGTACTTTAACGGGTCCGAGATGACGCTTGTAGAATGGCTGCGCCAGTTCTCGCCGGCAGACGAAAGTGAAAGCTTCCTGCGCGGCTTCCTTGGCCGGATGCTTTTCTCTGGTGAAGAAGCCTTGAAAAAAGCGAGTGTGCTTTCCGGGGGCGAAAAAGTCCGCTGCATGCTGTCTAAAATGATGCTGTCCGGTTCAAACGTTTTGTTATTGGATGAGCCGACGAACCACCTGGATTTAGAATCAATCACGGCACTGAATAATGGCTTAATTGCTTTTAAAGGTGCGATGATTTTTGCATCCCATGACCATCAATTTGTTCAGTCAACTGCTAACCGTATCATCGACATTACGCCGAAGGGAATCGTCGATAAATCTGTTACGTATGATGAATATTTAGAGGATACGGAGCTTCAAAAACGTGTAAAAGCGATGTATGCTTCTTAACAAATAAAAAACGGCATCTCC
>NZ_LAHL01000015.1 GCF_000966195.1 Domibacillus robiginosus
TCTGTAACCGGGTTATTTTTCACCTCATGATTACAAGCCGCCGGCGTAGTAAAGTACCAGTCCCGTAAGCTTTTGCGTATAAACCGTAATTCTAGAATAGAAGAAGAAAAGCGCTAGTACACGGATTCCTTTTCCTTAGTTAATTAGTGGTGAGCCTCTTCCCAATTTAATTATAGTATTTAAAAAAACGGTTAATATGAACTTCTTATTCTCTTTTACCACTGCTAAAATCAATAGAACATTAAAGGTAAAGTGACTACATGAATTTTTACTGATAGAAATTACCGACTACATAACCAATGTAAGCGAGAATAATCCCGATTCCATAGGTCATTATTGCATAGATGTAGAGCTTATTTATATTCTTCCTAACAATTATTTGTATCATTTCTAGCTTTAAAGTAGAAAAAGTAGTAAAGGATCCTAAAAACCCAGTTCCGAACAAAAGAACAATCATTATATCAGCTTTGGCTCCAGTAATTACCCCTAAAAGAAAAGCTCCAAATAAATTAACAGTAAGAGTTCCGATTGGTAGTAAAAATGCTGATTTATTATTTAGATGTTTACTAATCGAATATCGAGCTATCGCACCCAAAAAACCACCAATTCCGACCAGTAAAATATGTGTTGCTGTCACGATTGTTGATCCTCCTTTTTTACACTAAATCCTAATCGACTCATCAATAAACCGCCAAAAGCACTGATTAATACATAAAGTACAGCTAGCAGTGTATTCCCAGCTTGAAACATTGTAACGGTTTCTATGCTGAGGGTTGAAAAAGTAGTAAAAGAACCAACGAAGCCCGTTCCAATAGCAGTTGCAATAACAGGTGAAACGGAGAGCTTTTTGAAAAAATGGGTTGTTAACCAGGCCAATAGAAAACTTCCAATTAAATTGATGATTAATGTTGCATACGGGAACGAGCTATTTGTGAACAGGGAAACCCCCAGTAAATACCTTAAAATAGCACCAAAACTTCCCGCAATACCTACCCAAAAATAAACCACTTCCTGGTTGCCTCCTCATTCTTAAGAAATAAAAAGACTCCTGCCAGTAATAAAGTTACCAGCAGGAGTCATTAGCCTTTCGGCGGTTAAAGGTGAACTCCATCACCTATAAATGTTCACTAACATTATATATTTTATTTCGTCCGAAAAAAAGAAACTTCTTTATCACAAATCAGGCTTTTTTGTGTAATGAGCCTATCAAAATCTTGTGGGGAATTTGTATGTTAATAAAACATAGTATCAAATGGAGGTTATCGCGCTCGATCAGCTTGTGCCGGCTGATCATTTGTACTATACGGCAAGAGTATGCAAGGTGCAAAGAAACAAACGATTGAACGTTTTTTTGCAGCTACTGAAGAGGGCATGGCATGTGATGGACAATCATCAGGGGAATTGAGAAATTATCCATGCAGGCGATGTTTACTTTCCTGGCCATGAATTTTAAAGCTGGCCTGCCGGTCGTGGAAGCCAGCGCAGCCAGCTTGAATAGAGCTGTTTAATTGTATAAAAAACTAAAGCGGTTCTCAAATTGAAGATTTGAGAACCGCTTTATCTATAGTCTGAGGCATTATTCCGAAAAGCAATGCTTTTTTACAAGTTACATAAACATATCGAGGATCAGCACACCAGCAAGTCCCACTAAAGAAATAATCGTTACCATGACAGACCATGTTTTAATGGTTTTTCCGATAGTGAGGTTAAAATATTCTTTGTAAATCCAGAAGCCCGCATCATTCACGTGTGAGAAGGTAACACTTCCCGCACCAGCGGCTAGCACCATCAATTCTGGGCTAGCACCAGTTGAAGCGACAAGTGGTGCCGCGATACCTGCTGCTGTCATACCTGCTACGGTTGCAGATCCTACCGCTATCCTTAAGATCGCTGCAATCAGCCAGGTTAAAAGCAGCGGTGAAAGGGTAGAACCGGCCATAAGATCGGAAATATATTTGTCAATATGGCTGTCAATCAGTACTTGTTTAAACGCACCGCCAGCAGCAATGATTAATAGAATCATTCCGATACCGCTTACAGCTTCACTAAGAGATTGCATAATTTCCGGCATTTTTTTGCCAAGGTTTAAGCCAAATGTAAAGATGGCCACAAGAACGGAAATTAAAAGAGCTACATTTGCATTACCGATAAAATCAGTGATCGGTGCAACGGCTGATTCAGGTGCAAAGATTTGTACAATCGCTTGTAACGCAATTAAAATAACCGGTAAAAGCGCAGTGAAAAGGCTTACTCCAAATTTAGGGAGCTCTTCTTCTTTAAATTCCTTGGGATTAAATAGACCCTTTGGAATGTCAATTTCCAATGATTCTTTTTTAAAGAATTTTGTATAAACTGGACCTGCAAGGATAAAGGCAGGAATGGCAATGATGATTCCCAAGATCATTGTTAAACCGATATTAGCTTCAAAAACATTTGCAACTGCAGTAGGGCCAGGGTGAGGAGGTACAAATCCATGCATCGTAATCAGGGCAGCAATAACGGGCATGCCAAGGTATAGAACGGGAACTCTAGCAGCTGTCGCAATGGTAAATACCAATGGAATTAAAACCACAACCCCGGTTTCAAAGAACAAGGCGATTCCAACAATAGCAGCTGTAATAACAGAAGCCATCTGAACTCTTTTTTCTCCGAAAGCCTTAATCAATGTTGTCGCAATACGCTGCGCACCGCCTGAATCGGTCATTAACTTACCAAGTATAGCACCAAAGATAATAATCATGGTAAGATGTCCGAGTGTTCCGCCTAGCCCGGCTTCAATAGATTCAACTGCCTCAATCGGTGTCATTCCTTCTAGAATTCCTACCGCTAGCGAAACAATAATTAATGATACGAAAGCGTTTAATTTTAAGCCCATCATTAATACTAGTAACAGGGCAACTCCAATCGTAACTGAAATAATTGGCATTTTTTCTCCCTCATTTTCTAATTGGTTTCATAAAAAGAGGTCCGTATCCGTAAGGAGTTTACTCAAATCCCATAATCCAATTCTTGATGATTAAAAATTCTTGGTGAAAGACTAATAGTTGAGTGTTTACTCCTTACGTTAGGACCAAACCTAATGTTTAAAATCTGGTCAACCCGCCTATTGATTTATGATCCCAGGCGCTCAGCCAATTTCAAAGACGTTAGGTTATTTTTTACTTAACATTTCAACAACTTCTCTTAAATCTGTTTTTGTCCCTACATTTCCTGGGAAGATCACATAGGAAATGCCCGGGAACTTACTTTCGCTGCCTGTTGTCCAGACTGGAATTCCAGGTCGAATTTGACCGGCTACTGTTGCTCTTTTGACCTCCAGACCGTTTGTTCCAATATCACTAGATGTAATACCGCCTTTAGCGATAATGAAGGAAGGTCTTGCTTCTAACCGTTTGACGATACTTGTAACAGCATCTGAAATTTGGACAGAAAGCTTTAATTCTTCTTCTTTTTTGCCTTCTCCAAGATCCAATCTTTCTCTTCGTGTATAAACGGCTACATTTTTTCCTTCAATAATAAGCTTATTCGTCGTTTCTACGACTCTATCCAGTTCTTTTTCGAATTTTTCTGGCTCTAGTACAAGATGAACGTTAAATTCAATCAATTCAACGGCATCCGACTTTTTCAGCTCTTCAAACTGTTCGGTAGTCTTTTTAACATGTGAACCAATAATGACTAATCCACCGTGGTTTGTGTCTTCACTCATCATTTCCTCACGAGTGAGCAGGTTTTTATCGCTTACGCCTCCGATCACTTTTGTAAGGGCAGCTGCGCTTCTGAACATAAAGTTCTTTCCTTTATTCATGGCTCTGATTAGCGCAATCGCAAAGACTTTAACATCAGCATAATCTACGGCATTCACAATTACTTTATTAAAATGTTCCACTTTTAGCAGCTGCTGTTCAATAGTTTCAATATCTAGAGCACGCAGGCTTTCAAGTGAAATATAGGTCATATCCTTGGCTTTATATTCACCGTTAGATTTTTCTTCAGCCCACTCGCCTAAATGCGATTTGGTATAACCAAAGGTACGGTCTTTCGCAAATTCTGTTTCTCCTGCCGGGACTAAATATTCGTCATATTGAACGTAATGGGTATTATCAATTGTGAAGCGTCCACCTTCTTTAAAGAATGGAAGGATTACCTCACCATCAAATGTAGCAGCAGAGTTGCCTTCAACCGTTTCTTTTAATACTTGAGTTTCCAGCGGATAGTGGCCTCTTAGCGTTGAATCACCGCGGCTGATAATTGTAAATTCACGATTGTTTCTTTTGGCTGCTTCCACAATATTTGCGGCAATTTCCTGATGTGCTTTTGCTGTTTCGGCAGCTGTAAATCCACGTGAATTTGTTAAGATAAAGAACATAGAATTTTCTTCCTGGAAGCCTTTTGTGATACTGTCCAAAGACCAGTCTGTATAAACCGATATTCCATGAATCGTTTGAACGCCTGTTGGGTCATCATCCAGTACAATAATTTTTTTGTTTAAATTCTTAAGTTCCTTCTCAATCATTTCATTCACAAGGCTTGTATCAATAGAAGGCAGCTTGCTAAGAACTTCTTCTGCAACTCTTTTATTTACACTCATTGATTAGAACCCCTTACTTCTACATTTGCTAGTTTTTCATAATATTGAACGATACCGCCGTGATCATCCATTACTTTTCCGTCTACTTTTAATGCATGGAAGATTTCTAACAGATGGCTTGATAATGGAAGCGGTACACCAATTTCATGAGCTGTATCCATTACGTTCGTAATATCCTTCATGTTAATGGCAATGGTTCCGCCTGGAGCAAAGTTTCTATCAAGGATTAATGGAACCTTTGCATCAAGCACTGCACTTCCTGCTAATCCGCCTCGGATCGCCTGATACATTTTATCAATATCGATTCCAGCTTTAGCTGCCAGTACAAGCGCTTCTGACATGGCAGCAATGTTAAGGTTTACAATAATTTGGTTCGCTAATTTGGCAGTCACTCCGCAGCCGTTATCTCCAACTAGTGTAACCGCACTACCCATATCAAATAGTACTGATTTTGCCGTTTCAAATGCGTCTTCCTTACCGCCAACCATGATGGCTAGTGTTCCGTCAATTGCTTTTGGTTCGCCGCCGCTGACCGGTGCATCCAGGAAGCTAACGCCTTTAGCTGCCGCTTCTTCTGCAATTTCAATCGAAACCGCAGGGGTAATGGAACTCATATCGATAATAATTGTGCCTTCTTTTGCTCCCGCTAAAAGTCCATTTTCGTCTAAAACTACAGACTGTACATGATGAGAGGCCGGAAGCATGGTGATAATGATTTCACTGTTTTCTGCAACTTCTTTTGGTGAATGGGCTGCTGTTGCACCCGCTTTCACTAATGCTTGTACTGCCTCTTGATTAAGATCATTTACTGTTAACGTATGACCTGCTTTAACCAGGTTTAAAGCCATTGGTTTTCCCATTATGCCTAATCCAATAAAGCCAATTTTTTTTGTCATGCTGTTTTCCTCCAATGCATTTTTTTGAAAGGCTCAGTTAAATTGCCTGTTGATTTTCGCTTCAAGCGCTGGTCCTCCGCGGACGGTTTGGGAGCCTCCTCGAAAAATAAGAGAGGAAGGGGTTTCCCTCTACCTATTTTTCTCACGGGATCCTCGCGCTGTGCGGTTCAATCAATCTATTAGCAACTCAACAATGAGCTTTAAGATTGTCTTATAAAAAGTAGATAGCCGCTTGAAAAAAAATCGTTTTCCCATTTCAATCCGGGTCGTCTACCTTGGAATTAAAAGCGTGTAAGCAATCGCTTACATCATATTTACGTTTACATTGTATACTAAAATATATTTTTTGTATACAATTTATAAATAATTTGTGTACATTTTTGAAATATGCGTATACTTTTTGTGATTTTACTTTTTTAAAAAGTGTGATTTTATCAAAATAATTTGGTACTATGGATATTATTAGAACTGGGAAACTGGGGTGAAATTTGTGCTTGAAAGTAATAGCTCACGACCGGCGTATCATCATTGTTATGAAATTCTCCGTGATAAAATTTTAAATGGTGAGCTTCCTGGTGGTACGAAAATCGTTGAAGAAAAAATTGCTGCTGAGCTTGGCGTCAGCAGAACACCGATAAGAGATTCGATACGAAAATTAGAATACGAAGGCTTAATTGTTAAAAAGAGAGTGGTAAATCCAACGGAGAAGGATTTACGAAATATGTTTGGTGTCCGCCTCTTGCTAGAAGGATACTCAGCCCGATGTGCGGCAAACTTTTTAAAAGAAAACGAAATTGAGAAACTATACGAATATGTTGAAATTGGCAGAAGGGGCACGAAAGAAGAAATCATGTCCGCTAATGAAAGCTTTCACAATGATATTGTGAAAGCAAGCAATAATCCTGTCATGATCGATATTATTGATCGAATGCAGGCCATTATTTATTTGCTTAGAAAAACGGTTGTTATTTATAACCGTCCGCATCTTATTGATGAGCATGAAGAAATTTATGAAGCAATCAAGGCAAGAGATGGTGAAAGAGCTGAAATGCTGATGAAAAAACACTTGGAAATGGACTTGAACTTTTACCTGCACGTAATGGGCAGGTAATGCATCCCATTTTCTGCATACAATTGATGGATACACAAAAGTGCCCCGGTAAAATCTGAGGGCACTTTTGTTGTGTTTTTATAAATTATAAAAATACTTCGGGTCCAGACAGCTCTGCTTGGGCACCTGAATCTAGCTCCAGCGCTTAGCCTTTAAAATACATTTCGTTTCTGTTAGGGCTGATCAGCTGGAAAAGCTTCTTAGCATGATCATCGCAAGAACAATTATACTCGTGCTAAAGGCGCTTCCTGTTTTTTTATTTTTGGGATAACAAGCGTACAAATTTCGTTATTACAGGCTCCATTGCTTGCTGCATTTCGTCCATAATGGTAGATAGGTGAGCCATTTGTTTTTTTTCAGCCCATTTTCCAAGATAAGAGACAGCTGCCATGGAAACTTCTGTATTGACGTTTACTTTACAAATTCCCAATTCAATCGCCCTCTTTAAAACATCTTCCGGTGTTCCGGAACCACCGTGCAGAACAAGAGGGATACCAACCGCTTCACGAATGTTTTCTAGAAGAGCCAGGTCAATTTTAGGTTCGCCCTGGTACATTCCATGAACAGTCCCGATTGCAGCAGCTAAAAAGTCAACGTTTGTTTCAGCCACAAATGCCCTGGCCGATTGCGGATCTGTTAAAGTTCCATCTCCTTCTTCTTCGTCGGAGAATGCTCCGCGTGCTACAGAGCCGATTTCTGCTTCAACAGAAACTCCTGCCATATGGGCAATTTCTACAATCTCTTTAGTAAATTGAATATTTTGTTCAAGGTCATATTTAGATCCGTCGTACATAACAGAGGTGAACCCAGCGCGAATCGCTCGGATAATGGATTCTTTTTCGTAGGCATGATCAAGATGCAGTGAAACCGGAATTTTTACTTTTTCTGCCACCGCTTTGATCATGGCGGAAAAGCCTTCAACATCTACTGTAGGAAAATAGCGTTCTCCCAGAGCAATAATGACAGGTGTACCTTCTCGCTCGCTTACCTGGATAGCAGCCTGTGCTGTTTCCAGGTTGTAGACGTTAAAAGCAGCTACAGCATATTGTCCTTGTTGTGCCTTTGTTAAGATTTCTTTTGTATTCACTAACATGATCGTTCACTCCTTACTGATAGACTAGTTCGAGAACATTGTATACATTTTTATATTTTTTGTATACATTTTATTTTTATTTCTACGTACGCTTTTTTTAATGAACGATAAAGATATATAGAATATCAAAGCTTCTCTACTGAAACAGCAGTTACCCTTATTGAACCCGCTTTAAAGTTCTATTTATCGTATTACAAGCCAGAAGACTTCATCAAATTTTGCAGCAATTTGTACTAACATGATTTACAGTCGACAAGGATGTAAAGCATAGCCCATAGTTTTTTGTAAAAAACCTGTGTTAAATATATAAAGCACTTAATGAGTAAAAAGCTATATGGTTTTTCCACATAGCTTTTAAATAAGGGTGTTCAAGAAACAGGAACCAAGTAATCACAATCTTGAGATAAAAAATGAAAAGAAATTGTCCGAAAAGCTCTGAATTTTTCAGAGGAGGAATGACATAATGGTTTATACTGAGGAGGCAGTATTCTATTCAATTTTAGTATAAGAGGTGAAGAATATGAAACTGATTGCTATTGATTTGGATGGCACCTTGCTGTCCCCGGAAATGGAGATTACAAAAGAAAGTGTTGAAGCACTGAGAAAAGCACAGAGCCAGGGGGATATTGTCATGATTTGCTCCGGCCGGGCTCCAGAAGATATTCAACAAATCCTTAAAAAGTTTGACATTTCATGTCCTTTGGCAGGAAGCAACGGAACAGTTGTTCAAGTCAATGAAAGTGTTTTGGAAAGTATCTCGATGGATAGAAAAGATATTGTAAAGATTGCAGAAAAACTAGATGAAGACAGGGTTCCACATCGGATCTATACCAACCATGGGATTTATGTGCCCGCAGACTGGTCAGAACGAGTAGCGTTTGCTGTGAAAAAGGATCAGATCAAAGTTGAAGGACTTCCGGACGAAGTTTATCAGAGAATCACTGAACAACCACAAAAATCTAGTCTCATTAACTATTTTAATCACTATAGTGAATTGTTTAACAAGAAGGACTTGACGGTTCAAAAATTCTTTGTGCTAACGTTAAACAGCAGCATTAAAACAGAGTTACTTGCTTATTTCGGGGAAGTTTCGAGCATTGTCGTCACTTCTTCAGGCCCTTTAAATATTGAAGTGATGGACCAAAACGGAAATAAAGGGAATGCGCTGAAAAAAGTAGCTGAATACTACGGTATTCCTCTGGATGACACCGTGGCCATTGGAGACAACTTTAACGATATCCCAATGCTTGAGTTGGCTGGCCTCTCAGTGGCAATGGGGAACGCAGACCCTCTAGTAAAAGAAATATGTGATATTATTACACATTCAAATGATCAAAACGGTGTAGCTTATGCAATAAATCAATATATACTGGATAAGTAAATAAAAGACTCCATTAAGTTCTTATATCAGTTTAGAAGCAGATCATATCTTGTACAAAAATGTCTTTTAAGCGGAATTCATTTTATTAAATGCCAAACACGTTACCAATAAGCTAATAAAGTTTTAAGGAATGAAGCAGCTCATTCAAATGTAGTTGCTTCATTTTTTTTGATATATACTAAAATAAAAATAGTTTGGAGAAGCAGCAATGGAAACGATCATTAAAGAGCTAGCCTGGAAGTATAAGGAATAAAGTGATGTGGCCTAATAAAAGTTTTGAGCACATTATGTTAAAAGGTGATGATGACGGCCTGCGTTTTGGTGTATATAACAAAACAATGTTAATTTCAGTTGTCTCTCTTTTTATAGAGGGTGAGGAGGCTCAATTCAGAAAATTTGCTACTCTTCAGGAAGAGCAAGGAAAAGGGTATGGCAGTCAGCTGCTAAACTATATCATAAAAGAAGCAAAAAGCAGAGGCGCAAAAAGGATCTGGTGTAATGCTAGAAAAAATAAAGTAGACTTTCATAATAAATTTTGGTTTACAGAGTCAGGCTCTGAGTTTGAAAAAAACGGAAAGGAATACGCTATAGTGGAAAAGTATTTGTAATCTTTTCGTATATGCATAAAAAAAGAAATAGCCACCATAGGAAGAAGGATGAGAAAATGAGCGACTTTACAATTGAAAAACAGCTCCCATACTATGAACAATTTTACCAGTCTATTAAAAGAATGATATTTGAAGGGAAATTTAAACCGGGAGAGCGGATTATTGAAAATCAGTTAGCAAAAGAGTTTGGGGTAAGCAAAACCCCCGTCAGGGAAGCCATTCGTCTTTTAGAGAAAGACGGACTTGTCGTGATGGATGAAAAGTCTAGAATTATCGTATATGAGCCGACTTTGAAGGACGTAGAGGAAATTTATTTTTGCCGGATGGCGCTTGAATCCTTTGCTGTTGGATTAACAACGCAAATTGCCACAGAAGCTAATATAGAAGAAATAGAAGAAATCTTACTGAAGACAGAGCAAGCTATTAATGATTCACTAGATGCTAATAGCATCATCACATTAAATGAACAATTTCACAGTTTAATTATTCAATACACTCAAAATCGCCGACTTCAAAAGCAGCTAAACGATTTAAAGTCGCTTATGTATTTTTTCCGCATTTTAAATTTTCAAGGAGAAAATCGAGCGGAAATTATTTTAAAACAGCACCGCCATATATTTTCGTATATAAAAAAGAGAGAAGAGGAGCAGGCCTCTTCAGCCATGATGGAGCATTTAAAACTTGATCTGGAGCACCTTACTAATGTTCTAACCAATTCAGCTGATACGACCAAACCATGATTAAATAATTCATGGTTTTTTGCTTGTATCTAGGAGAATAAAAATGAAAAATTTTAAAATTTCAAAAATATCTTGCGTAGAAAATCGTTTTCAATTAAGATAAAAACATAAATCGGTCGACCGGATACCAGATACCGAATTTAGATTTTTGAAAGTTTTATCATCTTATTAAAGAAAAGGTGAGGAGAGATAAAATGAAAGCGTTAAAAGTTGCGAACATCCCGGGGGACGGAATAGGAAGAGAAGTAGTACCCGCAGCAGTCGAGGTTTTAAAAACGATATCTGACATTCATGGCGGATTAAAATTTGAATTTACCGATTTTCCCTGGAGCTGTGAATACTATTTGGAACACGGTAAGATGATGGCGGATGATGGCATGGAAAAACTTAAGGATTTTGATTCCATCTTTTTAGGTGCAGTAGGTAATTTACAGCTTGTACCCGACCATGTGTCTTTGTGGGGCTTGCTTATTAAGATCCGGCGCGAATTTGAGCAGCAGATTAACATACGACCTGCTAAAGTGCTAAAAGGCATTCGTTCACCGCTTATAAATCCAAAAGATTTTGACCTTATCGTAGTACGGGAAAACAGTGAAGGGGAATACAGCTCAGTTGGCGGAAATATTTACAGCGGTGATGATGAAATAGCCATTCAAAATGCTGTGTTTTCAAGAAAAGCTACTGAAAAAGCCATGCGCTATGCGTTTGAATTAGCAAAAAAGCGGAAGAAGCACGTAACAAGCGCAACCAAGTCTAACGGAATTACGTTCTCTATGCCATTTTGGGACAATGTGTTTAAAGATGTAGCGAAAGACTATCCAGATATCCAGAATGATTCTCAGCATATTGACGCGTTGTCTGCCTTTTTTGTCACACAGCCTGATCGTTTCGATGTCATTGTGGCCAGCAACTTATTCGGAGACATTTTAACGGACCTGGGTGCAGCTATTATGGGCAGTATTGGAATCGCACCAGCAGCTAACATTAATGTAAATGGAAAATACCCATCTATGTTTGAACCTGTACATGGATCTGCTCCTGATATTATTGGAAAAGGAATTGCAAATCCAATTGGACAAATTTGGACGGCTAAAATGATGCTGGATCATTTTGGCGAACAGGAATTAGGTAGTACATTATTAAATGTTATTGAAAGTGTAACAAGTGATGGATTTTTAACACCTGATATTGGTGGGAAAAATACTACCAAAGAAGTAACAGACGAAATCATTAAACGGCTTAAAAAAGTAGACAAAAAAGGCTTAGAAGCTATTGAAGTCAATCATCTTTGATGAATCATGATTAAGTCAAAGGAATGTAACTGAAAGAATGATACGCTGACTGGTGTTAATTTACAGAAAAATAGGTTTGTTTTCTAGCTGCAAACATAAAAAAACCGGGTCTTGTATGAGGCCCTGGTTTTTTTATGTTATTCAATTTATGCAGCCCTTTATAACATAAAGCGGAATGAAAGTCGGAGAGTACAAAAAATTATTTAAAAAGTGAAAAGCGTTCCGAAATCCTTGAAATGTGTGCATTTAACAGTGTTTTTTGTTCAATTTATCAACATGCAGGAAAATCCTATATAAAGTAAAAAAGATGTATTTTACAATAATGACATACGAAAAAGGGGTGTTCGGTCAAACGTGCAATTATCGATTATGTATTCCATCAATCATAATGCTGATCAGCATCTCCTCATATATCCTTGTAGCTTCATTTTAGCTTCGCAGGATCATGTATCGAATTTTTTACTTTTATCAATTAGGAGAGTGAAAGATGGTTAAACTTGTTTTTGATGAGAATGAAGTAAAGAACAAAATAGGTAAAGTGATTGAACGGACTATGAAAATGGATTATGGATGGGACTGGCCAGGCGGAGTAGCTTTTTTCGGTATTGCTGAAGCATTTGAAGCCACCGGAGAGGAGAAATATTTACATTTTCTTAAGAACTGGATAGATAAGGAACTTGAAGACGGTTTACCACTATTATCTGTAAATGCTTGTGCCATCGGCCACACGCTTCTTACTTTATACAAGGCTTCAGAAGAAGAAACGTATTTGAACTATGCAATGGAAATGGCCGATTTTTTATTAAATGATGCAGACAGATTTGCAGATAGTATTTTACAGCACACGGTTAACGGAGGAAAGGACGTATTTCCCGAGCAGGCATGGGCAGATACGATGTTTATGGCGGGATATTTTCTTTTGCGAATGGGCCATATGTTAGATCGAAATGATTATTTTGAATTTGGCTTGAAACAATATCACGGACACGAGCAGTTTTTACAGGATGAAACCACAAATTTATACTATCACGGCTGGGACAATGTTGCTCAAAATCATATGTCTGGCGTTTTTTGGGCAAGAGGAAACAGCTGGGCAGCTTATACGATGGCAAGAGCATTAGAGTTAATCAAAGTACAGCATCCGTCTTATATGATTATTGCTGATTCTCTTCGTGATCAGTTGAGTGCCCTGGTCCGTTTGCAATCGAAAACGGGACTCTGGCATACGGTTTTGACAGATTCTGATTCTTATCAAGAGACATCGGCGTCCGCTGGCATTGCTGCTGCGCTGCTATCTAGAGGCAAATTGTACAATGAATACACCCAGAGATCGATTGAAGGGATTTTTAGCCAGATCAAAGAAGATGGATCCGTAGCAAGTGTCTCTGCAGGAACAGCTGTAATGGATGATGCAGAAGGGTACAAGCAGGTTCCGTATAAAAGAGTTCAGGGCTGGGGACAGGGATTAACATTAGCTTTCTTATCAGCACTGTTAAAACAAAAAACAAAGAATTAATGCGGTTAAACAACAAAAAGAACGAAATTAACATTCTTTCGTTCTTTTTGCTATTTTTTATTCAAAAGAGCACGCGTCTTGTTTCAAAAATTTCTTATTCCTTACAAATTTTCCGGCAGCCATTTCAAGAAGCTTTAATGAACACATTTATGCCGGGGATAGCAGCCTGTACTTGTCTTAATTTGTAAGGTAGATCCATTTGTATATAGCCACAAAACAAGAGGTGTTTTGAACAGCTTGACGCTCTGAACAACTCAAACGTACTTGAAGGTAAATGGGAAATTTGTGAAAATGATGGAATAAAGACAGTAAAGGATCTTTTCAAGAAATGGCTCGTATTCCATCAACTATAGCGAGTAATGAAGCCTGCTTTGCGACTGGCTTGAAAAAGTAAATGACAAAAAAGAAACAGTTCCCAGGCAAGAGAGTACTATTCTGTTTTAACTCCCTTGGTTAAAAAGACTGAACCAGGAGAAAAAGCCATCCCTAACCTTCCTGCTTCCCATCTCCACGAAAAGACAGCCGATGAAAGGTATTAATAAACACAAACAATTCTTCTCCCGTTACCTTCCCCGAATCAGCAGCCAGGGGAAGGTACATAGCCTGGTAGGTTTCCGGCACCCAGATATAGTGATGGACATACTCTGTGAGAACAAAGCCGCATGATTGCCAAAAGTGGATACGCCTTTTATTATCTGGTGTTTCTTCTGACTCAGCCTCAATGATTAATTTTTGATACCCCTCATCACCTGCTTTCTTTCGCAGGTAATCAACAAAATGTTTGCCCAACCCTTGATCTCGCTTTTTGGGGGATACAGCCAAATAGTCGATGATCATCACCCGATCAAGTGCGAGTTTCCCTGTAAGAGCCATCGCAACTGCCGCCGACTCATCGTACGCCACATGAAGCTCGGCAATTCCCTGTGTAAACATATTTTTGATGATCTTAACTGGCTTGGCTCCCTTATCTCCAAATGCCTCCATATAAAGAGGACTCGCGTCTTGCCAGAGGTCATCGTTCCAGGCGCTAACAGTTTTAATTTTCATAAAGATTTCTCCTGCCTACTTTATTGTTCCTATTTTACCACCAAATCCGGGTTTTACTAACTTACCGGTGAATCTTTCCTCCTTTTATATTTATATATTTAATTTAAGAAGTATTTTTCCATTTTTTTGATTTTCCTGCTTTTAAATTACTGGTCGACTGTACAGTACATTGTAAAAGCTATTGGCGGAGGATGTCCGATTGATAGGGAGCACAAGCTGGGGTAACGATATCTCAGAAATAAACCAAACGCTTGCTAGGAAGAGTTTAGAGCCGGGAAAACAGAAGAGACTGGGATCACTGCTGTCCTTGTATATGAAGCAGTAAGGAACAATAAATTATTTGAAAACCAGCCCGGTTCCCGAAATTTACAAATGCAATTCATCACGAGCAACGAGACCATTGAAGATTAAAGGAGAAGTTTAGCGTTAGGAAAGTGGTTGTTGAACCAAGAGATTATGTACTCGCAGATGCAGAGGGAATGGATAAAATGATTCACACAAGCAGCCTTGAACAAAGAAAGAAGCAAAAAAAATACATGAACCCACTAATTGGGAATAAAACTCAAATTTGCTATTGCCATTTTGAGCTAGTTATATAAATCGATTCCATTTAGAAGGAAAATTCAGATATTACATTGACAAAGGTATATAGCACACTTACAATTGAAAACGATTATCATAATCAGGAGGAACCAACACCATGTTTAATGAAAAAAGTAAACGAAATATCTTACTAACAACTGTATTTGTTTTAATTCTGTCAACGCTATTACTTGGTTGTACAAATACTAGCAGTGATGATTCAGCGTCAAAGGCGGATCATGACAACATGCTTACAATTGCCTGGCCGCGGGATGTAGGCGAAATGAACCCACATGTTTATAATCCTTCACAATTATTTGCTCAGTCAATGGTGTATGAACCGTTAGTGAGCTACGGTGATGGGGGAGAGCTAAAACCGCATCTGGCTGAGTCATGGGACATTTCTGAAGACGGAAAAGTATATACGTTTCACCTGCGTCAAAATGTGAAATTTGCTGATGGAACAAGTTTTAATGCAGACATTGTTAAAAAGAATTTTGATACGATACTAAATCATATGGACTTACATAGCTGGTTGGGATTCCTTACGAAAATCGATCGTACAGAAGTAATCGACGAACATACTTTTAAAATGACATTAACTGAACCATACTATCCAACGATTCAGGAGTTAGCTGTTGTTCGGCCTGTTCGTTTCTTAGGTGAAGCTGGATTTCCGGAAGATGGTGACACATCAAATGGGGTTGTGGAAGCGGTCGGTACAGGTCCATGGATTTTAGATGAGTATAAAGCGGATGAATATGCCGTTTTTAAACGGAATGAAAATTATTGGGGTGAGCTCCCAGAAGTAGAAAAAATTCAAGTCAAGATCATTCCTGATGCGGAAACAAGAGTACTTGCGTTTGAGAAAGGTGAGCTAGACTTAATTTATGGAGAAGGAACGATCAGCTTAGATGCCTTTAAACAATTGGAATCTACCGAAAAGTATGAAACGAGTATTTCTGATCCAGTTGCGACGAGACTGCTTGTTATGAATACAAAGAGAGAACAGCTTGCTGATGAACGTGTTCGTCAAGCGCTGCATTATGGATTTAATAAAGAGGCAATGGTTGATGGAATTACTTCAGGATTAGAAGAAGCAGCAGATCATATTTTACCAACAAACTTCCCTTACACTTCCAAAATTGACGTAATGTCAGTTGATTACGATGTGGAAAAAGCAAAATCGTTATTAGACGAGGCCGGCTGGACACTTCCTAAGGGAAAAACAGTTCGCGAAAAAGATGGACAACCACTTGAAATAGAATTGATGTATGATTCAGCAGAACTAATTCAAAAAGCCATGGCAGAAACCCTACAATCAGAATGGGCAGCTATTGGTGTTAATTTGAAAATTGTTGGTGTAGAACTAGCTGATCAAGTGCAAAGATTTAAAGATAATAAATTTGATATTAATATCTACAGCAACTTCGGGGCTCCTTATGATCCACATACATTTGTAAATATTGTGGCAACCGAAGGATATGGGTTTAGTGAAGCTATTTCCGCTTATCCGAACAAAGATGAATTACTTGAGCAAATGGCACGGGTTCCACAGACAACTGATGATGAGGAACGTCAACAGCTTTACTCCACTGTTTTATCATCATTGCAAGATCAGGGAGCAATTGTTCCTGTTTCTTATCTCAAGAAAACAGCGATTTATAAAAAGGATATCACTAATTTCACTTTCTCTGCTAATCGTGACGAACATCCATTCACGGGAATTAGCATTAAACAGTAAGTAGCAGGAGGACCCCCATGGGCACCTATATATTAAAACGAATTTCGTCCATCATCCCAGTTTTTCTACTGGCCGCGCTGCTTACGACTGGGATGATTCACCTTTCACCGGTAGATCCGGCCGAGGCCTATTTAACAGCAGCTCATATCCAGCCAACCGATGAGATGTTGGCCCAGAAAAGACATGAGTTTGGTTTAGATCAACCATTCTTCATTCAATATGTAAACTCTATTATAAAGATATGCCAGCTTGATTTTGGCATATCTTATATTTCGAATAAGCCCGTTTGGGACGAAGTGATTTACCGAATACCAGCGACCATCCAGCTTGCGCTTGGGAGCTTATTCCTAGCGGTAGTTGTGAGTGTGCCGCTTGGCTTTCTGGCAGGAGTAAAGAAAGGTAGTGCAGTTGATCACTTTAGCCGGTTACTTTCCTTTTTCGGAGCTTCCATTCCTTCTTTTTGGCTGGGTTACCTATTGATTTTTTTCTTTTCTGTAAAGCTTGATCTTTTCCCGGTTGAGGGGACTGGAACATGGCAGCATCTTGTGCTGCCTTCCATTACACTGGCCCTCCCCTTAATTGCGATGTATACAAGACTGTTGCGTGCTAGCATTCTTGAAAATGTACAAGAGCCCTATGTGCTGTTTGCCCGTACAAGAGGACTTAAAGAAAGAACGATTATGGCCAAGCATGTTTTGAGGATAGCTATTTCTCCAATGATTACTGGGCTGGGGATGAATCTTGGAAAACTGCTGACAGGAACAATTATTGTTGAGACCGTTTTTTCTTGGCCGGGGTTTGGGCGTTATTTTATCGAAGCGATTTTTAACCGCGATATACCTGTTATTCAATGCTACGTGCTCATTGCAGCTAGCTTATTTATTTTGAGTAACTTAATTGTTGATCTTATTCAAATGTATGTTGACCCACGCATTTCCAGGAAAGAAGGTCAGCATCGATGATGACAAGTATAAGCAAGATATTAAAAAGTCAAAAAGTGATCCTCATGTGTTCTATAATATTAGGTACTCTTTTTATCATTTCTATATTTGCCCCGTGGATAGTACCAAATGATCCGATTGCTGTCAATTTAGCCTATAAACTACAGTCTCCATCCTGGGACTTTCCATTAGGAACCGACCATTTAGGAAGATGTAATTTATCCCGCATTATATATGGATCACGAATTTCATTGGGATTTGCCATGCTTATTTTCATTTCCTCTTTACTAATTGGTTTAATCATCGGAACCTTTTCAGGATACAAGGGTGGCTGGATTGATCATATTCTGATGAGATTTTGTGATGGAGTTATGGCTTTCCCAAGTCTTATCCTTATCCTTGGACTGGTTGGTATTTTTGGACCTGGACTTCCACAGGTCATCTTAGCGCTAATGCTTGTGCAATGGGTCTATTACGCGAGAATGTTCCGGGGAATGGTGCTTAGCCTGAAAGAACAAAATTTTATAGCAGCTGCAAAAATAAGCGGCTCCTCTCAATGGAAGATTATAAAAAATCATATTGTTCCAAATGTTCTCCCGCCACTTGTCATAATGGGCACATTGGAAATGGGATGGGCGATTATGGATATATCCGCCATGTCGTTTCTTGGATTAGGAGTGCAGCCGCCTGCATCTGAATGGGGAGCGATGATTCACGAAGGAAAATCGTATATCCGGACGAACCCAGAATTGATGCTTTATCCAGGTTTGATGATTATGGTTGTTGTTGTTACCTTCAATTTATTAGGCGAAGCGTTATCGGAACGTTTTGGTATCAAACGTCGATTTTAAAAAGGAATGATGATGTTGGCTGAAGAACAGTCGAATGTGTTACAAGTGAGAGATTTACATGTACAGGTAAAAACAAAAAGTGGTGCTACAACCCTCGTTGAAGGTATCAATTTTGAACTTAAGCGCGGAAGAGTACTGGGTCTTGTTGGAGAAAGTGGATGCGGTAAAACCGTTACGAGTATGTCCATTCTTCAGCTTCTTGATCGTAAAACAACAAAGGTTGAAGGAAGTATCATATTACAAGGGAACGAATTGAACGGTTTAGGAGAAAAAGACATGCGTGAGATCCGTGGGAAGGACATAGCTTTTATTATGCAAAATCCAATGAATGCTTTTACGCCTGTTTTTACGATCGGTCATCAATTTGTTGAAACCATTTGTTCCCATACGAAATGGAATAAAAAACAAGCAACAGAGCTGGCCAGTGATGCGATGCGGCATGTGAATTTACCTGATCCAGTTAAACTATTAAAATGTTATCCTTTCCAATTAAGTGGTGGGATGCTTCAACGAGTGATGATCGCAATAGCAGCATGTTTACATCCAGCTGTTATTATTGCCGATGAACCAACAACCGCCCTTGATGTAAATAACCAGAAGAAAGTGCTGTACCATTTAGATAAAATTCGTGCTGAATATGGTACAGCCATTTTATTAATATCCCATGATCTCGGAGTCATTGCTGAAATGGCAGATGAAATAGCCGTTATGCAACAGGGCAGAATTGTAGAAAAAGCGGATGTGTTCCAACTATTTGATGAGCCACGCCATGAGTATACGAAAAAACTTTTAAATGCACGCTCAATTTTACATTTAGATGAGACGGCCATCTCTTTAGCTTGAGTGATGATAGGCATTTATGAGGAGTGAAAAAATGAGTTTATTGCAAGTAAATGAAGTAACTCATAGCTATGGTACCCGAGCGCTTTTTAATTGGAAAGGTCACTCCCAAAAAGTGCTTTCTAATATATCTTTTTCTTTGGGGGAAGGAACCTGTTTAGGAATGCTTGGTACGAGCGGAGCTGGTAAAAGCACGTTGGGAAAAGTCATTCTAGGGTTAGAACGGCCTCAATTGGGGCAGGTTCTATTTCAAGGGCATGATATCTATACAGCAGACAAGCAAACACGTCAAAACATTCGCCGTGATCTTCAGGTTGTTTTTCAGGATTCATATTCGGCGGTCAACCCTCGAATGTCCGCCAGGCGTATTATTGCAGAGCCACTAGAAAACTACGAAAAGCTAACAATAACCGAAATGAAACGCATTGTTATTGAATTATTGGAAAGGGTAGGGCTGAGTGAAGGGGATTTAAACAAATATCCTCATCAATTTAGCGGCGGCCAATTGCAGAGAATCAATATTGCAAGAGCTATCGCACTCAAGCCCAAGCTGATTGTCTTAGATGAATCTGTAAGCAGTCTAGATATGGTTAATCAAACCCTTATTTTAGAATTACTAAGAGAGCTAAAAGAAGACTTCGGGTTATCCTACTTCTTTATTACACATGATATTAAAGCTGCTTATACGATTAGTGATAAGTTAGGTGTACTCGAAAAAGGAAAATTAGTCGAGCTTTACGATTCGAAAAATCAGTTTTTCACTTCAGAACATCCGGTAGTAAAGGAAATGAGAGATTCTATACTTGCCGAGCACCCGCGTTTTCGATCAGTTAGAACAAGGGCTTAGCCATATATAACTTAACAGCATCTACATTAAATTAAATTCCAAGCGCAACAAATACAATTATGCTGCATTGGAAACACTCCAGAACTTTAGGATCTGGGGTGATTTTTTTTTTCTCCCCCTAAGGTTATTTTAGTACTTTATCATATTGAGGTATTTGTTATTTACCTAAAAATAACAAATGATTGACTTCTTATTTATTTTACTTATAATTACATTCAAATATATATTTGAATGTTATGGGTGTAAAGGAGCTGATCATGTGGAGCATTATGAAGTTGCAATTGTTGGAGCAGGCCAGGCTGGAATTACAATCGGCTATTATTTAAAAAAAGAAAAGGTTCCATTTATCATTTTAGATAAAAACGAGAAGGCAGGAGATTCATGGAGAAAAAGGTATGATTCTTTAATTTTATTTACTCCGCGAAAGTATAGCAGTCTTCCTGGATTACACATGAACGGCTTACCTGAAGGGCTTCCGACAAAACAAGAAATGGCCGATTATTTAACTGAGTATGTTAATTATTTTAAGCTGCCTATCCTCAATAATGTAACCGTAGAAAAGCTAGATAAAATAAAAGGTTTTTTTTATTTGGATACCAATAAAGGCATTGTAGGAGCAAAAAAAGTCGTTATTGCTACGGGAGCATTTCAAAAACCATATGTGCCGTCTTTTGCGAAAACAGCAGAAGAAAGCTTCTATCAACTTCATTCAGCTGCCTATCGATCTCCGGATCAACTACCGGGTCATTCTGTATTAATTGTAGGAGGAGGAAATTCGGGAGCACAAATTGCAGTGGAGCTGTCAAAAGAAAAAACAGTGACAATAGCTGTTAATCATCCATTTAAGTTTTTACCTTTGTATTTATTTGGTAAAAGCATATTTGATTGGTTGAAATTCACTGGTCTTTTATATGCAGGTATTAATACAACAAAAGGAAATTGGTTTAGAAAACAAAAAGACCCCGTTTTCGGTCAGGAATTGAAAGCATGTATAGAACAGGGGAAAGTTGATGTAAAGCCCAAAGTAATTGGTATTGAGGGGAAAACAGTAGTCTTTCAGGATAACAGCCAACAGTCATTTGACAGTATTATTTGGTCTACAGGTTTTGTTCCTTCATATGACTGGATTACGGTCGAGGGTGTGGTTTCGTCAGAGGGAAAACCTATTCATGAAAGAGGCGTAAGCCCAATTAAAGGGATGTACTTTATTGGGCTGCCCTGGCAGCATCAACGCGGCTCCGCTTTAATTTGTGGAGTTGATCTTGATGCGAAGTTTTTAATTCATCGTATTCTTGAAAAGGATTAATGTTGTCATCAAAATTAGCAACTGAATGGAAATATCCTTACTAAAACCTCCACACAGGATGCTACTTATCATTTACTGTGCATGCTCTATAACATAAATATTTCTGTTTCACCGTTGTTAGCAGAATTAGCTGCCCAGTTCATTGTGTCTCATATATCTGGATACAATCATTGATAAACTTCGAAAACACACGATTTACCGAAATCAATTGGTGAATAATTATTTATCGGGCTATGATTCTTACAATGATGAAATGGTAATTTTTAGCTGACTGAAGCTTCCAGCCCATAGATCAGGAACAGATTTTGAGGCCCTTGCTTTAAAGCATGGTGTTGAAGCAAATGCTGCTGAACGATTGGCAATAGGAAGCAGTATTCCTAAGAGAGTCGTTCGTCTATCTATTTGTGGGCCTGAAACAAATGAACAATAAGAGAAGGGTTTCATCATTTTACAGCTATTATTTAAAAGTCTTTAATTAATTTGTATGCCACACATTTTTGGGATTGTGTGGCTTTTTTGGGCATGTTACCATAACATCAATTGATTTCGAGGAGGTTATAGCGATGAGAATTCCTATTTATCAGATTGACGCGTTTACAAATGAACAATTTAAAGGGAATCCCGCAGCAGTATGTCCACTAAATAAATGGATAAAAGATGATGTAATGCAGAAAATTGCAGCAGAAAATAATTTATCTGAAACAGCCTTTTTTGTTAAAAAGGATAAGGGGTATGAATTAAGGTGGTTCACTCCAAAAGGAGAAATAGATTTGTGTGGGCACGCCACACTGGCATCTGCTTTTGTGATCTGTACGTATCTAGATCAGAAGGTAAAGGATATAGCGTTTTATACAAAAAGCGGGCTCTTAGAAGTGTCTCGGGATAATGGGTTGTTTACACTATCTTTTCCTTCCAGAGAAGGAGAAAAGTGCAATGCTCCAGAGGCACTTATTAAAGGCTTAGGTAAAGTACCTGTAGAAGTGTATAAGTCCAGAGACTATATGGCCGTATTTGATACGGAGCAGGACATTTTGAATCTTGAATTAAATATGGATGAATTAAAAAAGCTAGATGCTTTTGGCGTAATTGTAACAGCTAAAGGAAAGGAAGCAGACTTCGTATCAAGATTTTTTGCACCAAAGGCTGGAATAGATGAAGACCCTGTTACTGGTTCTGCTCACTGTACATTGATTCCTTATTGGAAAAACAAATTGAATAAATGTAAATTTACTGCATGGCAGTTATCAGAAAGAGGCGGAAAATTGTATTGTGCTGATTCAGGTGAAACGGTAAAAATGTCTGGAGAAGCTGTCTCTTATCTAGAAGGATATATAACTATTTAGATACATTTACTCAACAAATAAAGAAACTTATTAAGCTAACGGGCGTGCAGCTGAAGAAAGTAAAACATAAAACCCGCTTCCAAATATAAGATAAGTGCAATTATGCTGTATTTCTAATATAAAGTGAATTGTTAAATAATCGGTAAAATGGACAATCTGTTTCAAGGATATACTTATACATGAGAAAGGGGTGAGAATAATAAAAAAGTATCTTATATTTTTAATTTGTTTTGCTGTATTGTATATGATAGTTCAAACCGGAACAGGTCTATTTCTCACAGCGTGGTACACGCCCGATCTTTATTCAACAAGGGGGAATCCAGGTCCAGAAGTGGCCTTTGGACAAGCCTCTTCAAGCTTCGTTTTTATCATATTCCTAACAGCTACATTCGCTTATTTTCTTTCTCAAAAAGTATACAAACAGCCTAACTAGCCTGTTTAAAATATGGTTTAGAACATGATGTTCACAATGTAAGAGTATCATTAACTTATAGGGTATTTCTCCCTCAAGATAAGCGAGAAAAGCTTCAAGCTTGGTCCAACGGTCATATTTAGTCATAAAAAAGCTGCATCTTCAATTGTTAATTATGTTTAACAATTGGAGATGCAGCGCAAAAATGGTCCTTTTTCTTCTTCTAAAATAAATTGTTATTCAACAGTTCGTCCATTCAGGCAAGCAGCGCGAATCTCAGCTTAAGATAATGTGAGGAAATCGGCTCCAGGGCTCTCGTAGTTACAGTGAGTGATTGACTGGTAAAGCCAAAAGTGGGATTGTCTCGCAATGCCGGGAAGGAAGAAGATGCATAAAAATACAAATAAGCATTTGCCTGTACCTATAGTTAAAAGGATGTCTTTTTGTTTTGTTTTTTGTTAGACTTTTAAATTCATATGGAGAGGTATTTCTTTTTGGTTAGCCCGTAATCCCTACTTTTACACAGATAGTAGCGTTATGCTTATGTAAGTTAACCTTCATTTTCATCCAACAGAAAAATGGATGAAATTAACATATAGTCAATCAACAGTACTTCTACATAAATAAACAATCATATTTTCAGGCTCACTAGCTATTGAGTATCAAGAGATGATGATTTTCTGTTTTCTTCCTTAATTAAAATTCACTTAATGACCTATACTCCATTAACAGGGCTGGTTATTAATGAATATCTCTCTTTTTAAAACGCCCTCCACGAACTTCTGTAATGTCTCCTACTGCCAAAAAAGCATTTGGATCTAACTCTTCCACAATCCCTTTTAACTTAGCTTCTTCCAGGCGCGTAATAATACAAAAGATTACTCTTTTTTCGTCGCCTGTGTAAGCTCCTTCACCATTGAGAAACGTTACCCCACGCCCTAAACGGTCATTGATGGCCTCCCCAATTTCCTGAAAATGATCACTGATAATCCAGGCGGATTTAGATTCTTCCAGCCCGGCAACCACCGTATCAATTGTTTTGGAAGCAATAACATACGCTAAAATCGAATACATCGCACGATCCCAACTAAAAACGAATCCTGCTGCACTTAAAATAAATACGTTAAAGAACATTACAATTTCACCAACAGAAAAGGGTACTTTTTTATTAATCAAAATAGCAAGAATTTCTGTTCCATCTAACGCTCCGCCGTAGCGAATAACAAGGCCGATACCACTGCCGAGTGCCATTCCTCCAAAGATTGTAGCAAGAAGAATGTCTTCTGTAAAAGGAGGAATAGGATGAAAATAAGCTGTGAAGATTGATAGCATGAAAATGCCAAAAATAGTTGATAAAGCAAAGGTTTTACCGATTTGTTTGTATCCAATGTAGACGAACGGTAGGTTCAAGAGGAAAATAAAGAGCCCCAGGCTCACTCCAGTAATGTGGGAAAGCATGATAGATATGCCCGTAATTCCCCCATCAATAACGTGGTTTGGAACTAAAAAGATTTCCAGGCCTGTTGCCATCAATAAGGATCCAACAGTGATAACAGCTCCTCTTTGAATAATCTCAAATAGTGAAGCCCTTTTGTGCTGTGCTTTTAGTTTTCCTGATTCTGCCAATGTATTCCTCCCTTTCGTTAAATATGTATTGTAATAGTCATACATTTTTGTTTGGAATAGAAAAATATTATTAGAAAAAACCTGCAAAAATAAATATGACTAAATGGATCATAAGATTTAGAAAATTGCCATGTTTATAATACATTCTTTCTTACAGAATAAGAAGTTAGACTTTAAAGAAACGATAGAAGACCAGAGATATAACAAAAACACTTCACTAATTGACAGTTAGATAATAGTTGTACTGAGGAATAAGAAAATTGTAATCGAGGGGATAAGAGTAAAAAAAATGTGACAAACCATCATTCAGATAACAGGGCATCTGATGAATCAAAACTTTAACGAGTACCTGCTCTAATCCTCTTTTATTTTAAGTTCTCACTTTTATTATTATACTACGTAGCTTGCCTGGGAAGAAAGGCTGCATATCATCACACTGCAACGAAACTGACAGGTTATATGAATATCCTTTGGAAGGTCCGTTCGTAAACGAGTGACGCCATCCATAATCTAAAGTATAATTCATTATAAAAAGGCTAATAGGACGTGAGTATAGAGTGAAAAAAATAACGGTTGAAAACTTGGTTGAAAAGTTTTCATTAAAAGTACTGGCTGGTGAAGATCAGCTACAGCAAGTCATTACGCAGCCACGAGTGCATCGTCCTGGTCTTGAGTTTGTTGGTCATTTTGATTTTTTTCCAACAGAACAAGTTCAAATTTTGGGGAAAAAGGAAATTACGTATTTACATAAATTAAGCCATGAAGAACGTAAGCTCCGAATTGGAAATATTGTTCATTATCATCCGCCATGTTTTATCGTAACGGCTGGTGAAGAGGGACTTACTTATTTAATTCATCATTGTACAGAGCAGGGAATCCCTTTGTTAGTAACAAATAAGCCACAGATCACTTCAGAGTTTATCACCAGATTGGATTACTATTTAATAAAGGAACTGGCGTCCGAAATGGCGGTGCACGGAGTTTGTATAAATGTGTCAGGCATTGGGATATTACTTCGTGGAAGCTCGGGAGTAGGGAAAAGCGAGACAGCGCACACATTGATTCGCCGGGGACACCGGCTGGTTGCCGATGATATCGTTGTCCTAAAGAGGCTTAGTCCGCAAACAATTCTAGGTACACATGATGAGAAAACCAAAGAGTTTTTGGCTCTCCGCAGTATTGGATTATTGAACGTGGTTCGCTTATATGGTCGTAAGGCGTTTCAGGATGAAACACGAATCGCTCTTGATATCCATTTGACGAAATGGGAGAAGGATGCCTTGTATAATGATTTGGAACAGGAATTTCACTATACTGATTATATGGGTGTTAAAATTCCTTCTATAGAAATCCAGCTTCAGCCTGGGCGTGATGTGGCAGGGTTGATTGAAGCAGCTGCAAACAACTGGTATTTAAAGGAGCAAGGATACAGTGCAGCAGAAGAGTTTATGAGCAGAATTGAAGCTGATATTACGAAATCTGATAATGAATAATTTTTTAAGCCTTGTTAAATGAAAGCATTTTATTGACGAGTATGTATTCATTGGGGATTTTTATATATCATCCAAGCAAGCTCTCCTTGTTCAAACAGCCCATAACGTTCTTTAGGAAAGAGATTTTTTTAAGAAGAGTAGTCAATATGGCTGTTTAATAGAACTCGAAGGTAAGAAGAGAAGGTGAATTATTTCCCTTCTCTTTTTTGATTAAAGAAATTTTCTGGAGCTGTTATCCATTTTATTACTAATAATGGTTTAAAGAGAAGGTGTATTGTATTACCGCTAGTTACTCAATAGTTCATCCGTATAGCTGGGTAAGCAAGGTTTACTTATTTCAGCCACAGTTAAGCAAAACGATTTAAGACAGAGCTTGACTTTTTCTTTTACAGAGGTAAAGAAGTTGAAAAACAGCGCCAGAGAATGATGATGTTATACCAGGTATTCGTTTACCGCCTGCAAGGCTGCTGTAATTTTATCATGCAGTCGGATACTGGCGATTCCGTCATAGGGTGTTTCGCTTTCTGTTACAATAACAATTCGGGCGGCATTCCCTCCCTGATAGGCTTCATCAATTAAGGAGTTGAACGGCCATACTTGAAGAGATGTGCCAAGAACGATAACCAAATCTGCTTTTCTCGCTTCCTGAATCGCTTCAGACCAGGCAAGGTGCGGAAGTTCTTCTCCAAAGAGAGTCACATTTGGGCGAACAGTTCCTTCGCAATCCAAACAGGCATCACTGTGTTCAACCGTAAATTTACTTACATCGTAATCTCGTCCACACCCATTACAAGTGAGGTAGCGAAGATGTCCGTGAAGCTCAAGAACTTTTTTGCTTCCAGCCGCTTTATGGTATCCGTCAATATTCTGGGTAAGGATGGATTGAACCAATCCCTTCTTCTCCCAATCTGCTAAAAGGCGGTGAGCAGCATTCGGTTTATGCTCGGCTGCATCATTCAATCGTTTTGTGAAAAAGTCACGGAACTCGTCTGTCCCTACTTTAGAAGCGTGGGAGATTTCTTCTGGGCGCCTACCGTCCCAGAGACCGCCCTGTGAGCGAAAATCGGGAAGGCCACTTTCAGTCGAGATGCCAGCTCCAGTTACGATAACTGCATAGTTTGACTCTTTCAACAGCTTGGCAATGTTTTTTGATGCTTCCTTTGTCACAATAAGTCCCCCCTAGAGTTTGACGATATTATTCATAATAAAATACTTTAGTTAAAATAAAAAGCAGCCAGGCAAGGCCTGACTGCAGAAATGGATTACCAGCCCCGTATTATAGACCACCATTCAAGAAAATCCATTCAAAAAAGCCAGGAAAGCTCCCACGGCTTTTTAAAAGTACGGATACTCTGCGATATGAAAATAAATGATGAAAACATGACCGAAAAAATTAGCCTACTGTAGAATGCCGTCTGTGCGATAAAGAACGGCAGTTACAGGAAGTCGCCAAACTTCTTTACATTAAGCCAGGGATGGACCGTTTTATATAGACCTATACAAGCAGCTCATCCATATTACTTATGATGAGCTTTCTTTAAAAAGGAGGCAACACTTATTTTTAAAGAAACATACGAACCGATCGCCGCATAGCCATAAAACCAGCCTATAAATAAGCCTGCCTTTAAATGACCTGGATGACTAATTAAGACAGAAATAAGAAGTCCAATTACCAGAGCAATAGTAGGGACCAGGGCTTTGGCTGGTTTAAACTTCAGTTTAATTAACTGTGTTAGAATCATTACAATTGGAACAGCAGTCACTGCATCCCAGAAATTTGTATGTATGGTAGGAAAGTACATGAAGGTATCACCTTTTTACTTACAGCATTCCAATGTTGGAAAGCTTTTATTCGGGGACTTGTCCAGCAAATTATCGCTTAATAAAAAAGCAGCCAGAGAAAGCCTGGCTGAAGAAATGGCTGCGTTCATATGGGGTGGGTTTGAAACTAACAATATCAGTATAACCTTTCAAATGAATATTTATACAAAAGATGAAGAAAAGCCGAGAAAGGTCCCGGCTAAAGAATGTACTTACCTATGTTGTAATTGGAGCTAAAGAATCAACTTATCTACCTGTTCACTATAGTGGAGCGTTTCTTAACTGCCAGGGCCACAATTTAACCCGGCAGTTTCCTGAGTATTTGTAAAAATAGTAAAAGACAAAGGAGAAGCCATTTTAGCTAGAATAGAGAACTTTAAAAAGAATTAGACATTTTATATATAATCTAGATATAATTAGATTGTATTTAAAACGTCATAGCCAGTTGAGCGTTGATCGGGGCAATTTTATCCCGCAGAAAATCTTTTTCCGTTTTAAATATCCGGATTATCCTTGTGAATGGAATGGGTTGGCAGAGGTGAAAGAACAATGCGCCCATATAAAGGAATAAAAAATCAAGAAAAGCTGAAGGATCTATTCTTGATTTTTTATGTTCACATTACGAATTAGGCAGTCTCTTTTCACATTTCCATTAAAAGATACGGTGTCCGCTGCGGATAATTGTCTAAGAATAGAATCGTATTTTATAGGATTAACGGTGGAATGTGAGGGAATACATACTATTGGTATCAAAAATTTTACATAGCAAACTATATTGTTAAAAGGAGAGAGATGAATGGATTCAATCTGGCTGGAGTATGCCTGGGCATTATTAATCCTAATTGGATTAGAAGGATTGTTATCGGCTGATAATGCCCTTGTACTAGCAGTTATAGCCAAGCATTTACCTGAAGATCAAAAAAAGAGAGCAATAAGTTATGGGATTCTTATGGCCTTCGTATTCCGATTTGCTGCACTTTTTGCCATTTCTTTTATCGCAAATGTCTGGCAGATACAGGCGATAGGAGCAGCTTATCTTCTTTACCTGGGCTTAAAGCACGTCATTAAGGCCCGGTTTGGGAAAGAAAATGAGAATATCCGTGAGGACGTGGAAGAAGAAGCAGAACAAGCCGCAGGAAAAGGGTTCTGGCCGACAGTAGGGAAAATTGGTTTAGCGGACCTTGCTTTCGCTATTGATTCAATTCTAGCTGCGGTTGCGCTGGCCCTCGGTCTTCCGGATTCACCGCTTGGTAACTTCGGCGGCATGGATGGAGGAAAGTTTATTGTTGTTCTTCTTGGAGGAATTGCTGGCCTTATTTTGATTAAGTACGCAGCAACCTGGTTTGTCAAGCTGCTTGATCAACGTCCAGCATTGGAAACAACAGCTTATGCCATTGTTGCCTGGGTCGGTGTCAAGCTTGCTGTTATTACTCTTGCCCATGAGGACATTGGTGTCCTGGACCATCATTTCCCACACAGTACCGTGTGGACGCTGATTTTCTACGGAGTATTAGTTGGTATTGCTCTAGCCGGCTGGTTTGCACCGGCTAATAAGTCATTAGAGAAAGAAGAACTGTAAAAGGAAAAAAGATAAAAGCGATTATAGGAACAGGAAAAACATTTATGTAAGCTGAGCAGCATGCCATTGATGAGGTTAACCAGTAAAAACTGGTTAACCTTTTTATATAGGAAGGGTTATATCGGCAGCTAAACTTGTATAAAAAGCGAAGCGATAATCATGCAAGCTGCTGGAAAACAAATAGAGAAAAAGGATAAATGAAGTGAAATTTTTTATAAAAGTACGTTACTTGGTGAATAGTATTGGAAGACAAAATGTTTTTAGGTTTAGTAAAAAACTCAAAGTTCTGCTTTTCAAGAGAAATTCCGATATCCATCATAATCGGTAAGAAGCTGCATAAATTGAAACAGCGTACAGTAGGTATGTCTAAAACGAGCATGCATGAAAACGAAGGAATTGGAGCAGTAGGCCAGGTCAGCAAGCCTACTGAACAAGCCGCCCTAGATCAAAATAAGGATTTGCTACTACGGAATAACCTGGAACATTAGCTTCAGATACACCTTATTAAGGTCATCTATAATATGATAAGATGAACAACTGAGCATACGAAAATGATTCATGCCTATTTTTATACAAGAAAGAAGCGGACCTGGGAGCAGATAACAAAGAGAGCGAATGATTGTGGCTGCTGCAGAAATGCCAGGGCTTTGATAAAAGTAGACTGAAGGGCGTGAATGGCAATGAAATATGTATTTGTAATGAAAGGTGAGGACATTGCTGGTACTTTGCATGGTGTCGGTACCAGTTTCGCCAAAATGACCAACATGCTTCTCTTTAAAGGGTACGGAATTAAATATGTGACCAAAGAAGAATTTCTAGAAGAAGAAGCACGAGAAATTTAAAGCTGCTGTCTAGGTCATAAAACCAATGAAGCAGATTGGGAAATCCTTCAAACAGAATTTAAATAGTAACAGAAGAAAAAGCAGCCATACCATCAAAGTATAAGAAGCTTAATCAAAGAGCAAGTATGATCCAGCAAGGTTATGAAGAGTTAGTAAAGATGATAGGTCGGGCGAGAAAGATGGTCGTATTTGAGGATAAGGGAACTTAAAAGCCTTTCGTGAGCTGGAGAACAATAAAGATTTAAAGGAGATAGCAGAGTAAAAAGCACAGCAACATCGCTGTGCTTTTTTATGTTTCACATTTTGCCATTGTATAGGGCGGGATATTGACTATAAAACCAGATTCATTTGATCGAAAATAATCGAACTATATAAGAATCACGATTGATACGTACAGAAAGAACGTGTGTTTAAGAGAGGTCTTTTTTACAAAGACAACAGGGTAAGCTAACTAACTTACCTTTTTCATCCTTACTTCTGGATAAATTGCTGTGTCCAATAATTTCCATTCGGCTCGTAGCCTACACCAATTTGAGTGAAGTTACTGTTTAAGATGTTTGCTTTATGACCGGCTGAATTCATCCAGGCTTTCATGACTGCTGCAGGTGTTGTCTGCCCCTGGGCGATATTTTCTCCTGCTGATTTATATGTAATGCCAAAATTTTTCATCATATTAAATGGAGTACCATATGTAGGTGAATTATGGGAAAAATAATGATTGTTCATCATGTCTTGAGATTTGATTCGAGCAACACGAGAAAGCTCCCAATTTTGTGTTAATGGTTTAAGGCCCGCCTTTTGACGTTCAATATTCACTAAACGGACAACTTCTTCTTCCATATTTGTTATATTTGTGGAAACCGTCGGAATATTTAGCTTCTGGCCCGGATAAATCGTGTTTGGATTCTTTACCGAGGGATTGGCTGTAATAATTTCTGAAGTTCCAACCTTATATTTACTGGCAATTTTCCACATTGTATCTCCAGATTGAACCGTATAGGTGGTGGCTGCTGAGGCAAGAGATGGCATTAGAGAGACGGTAAGCAGTGTTGCGGCAATAATTTTCTTCATGTTTCCTCCTGAAATTTCTGATTGATTGAATAAGACTTTTCCATTTAAACACAAATCTAGAAACCAACCAATAATCAATTTCTCCCATTAAAAAAAGAATAAGACAATATTGTTATTTATCTACTTGGTTAAGCTATCTGTTTTGGGCAAACCAGTATGCGTGGTGGTAATAATTAGCGAATATTGAGGAGCTTATTGAAAAGCTGGCTGTATGGGCTGAACATGAGTTATTGATCCAGTAAAAGCAGAAGAAAGAGAAGAAGAAAAAAAGCTGTTTTTCAGCGCTTGTATGATGAAATCGGTGAACGCATCCGAGCGTTTTGCGAAAATAGGCGAATAATAATAAAAATCGTGAAAACTTTCCCGGCTACAGTATTGCTAAAACAAAAAAAACATCTTGGGAGATTTTTTATTGTTAGATAAATGAATCCTCAAGATCATTACATTTTCTTATGCCTGTTTGCTTAAAATTAGTATTTTGATTTCTTTATGGTAGCATCCTTTAGTAGAATTTATAGATCAGAGCCAAATTTACCCTTGAGTGTATACTTATATATATGTATATGAATATATGAGTAGATTTATCTACAAGTTCATTTATAGGTTTAGGCGCAGGCTCATTGACAACTGTCTTTTCTTTTTTTGCTTATTTTTTCTTTACATAACTTGTCCATAAGTACGATTTTATTCAGAGGATGTTAGTTTTAAAAGCGAAAGAGCGTACACTTAAAGTAACATCGATAAATATTAATGATTGTTATAACGTCTATTTCATTTTTCCTTTATAATGGGAGTATGAAATAGGTTAGATTAGAAATAGACAGTGATTTTTTGAAAGGGGATACATAACTTTGAATTCAAAATACTTAGATTTATTAGCGCAAAAATACGATAGCGAAGAAAAAGTAGCCACTGAAATTATTAATCTTGAAGCGATCCTTAACCTGCCAAAGGGGACTGAACATTTTGTCAGTGATTTACATGGGGAGTATCAAGCTTTTCAGCATGTGCTGCGAAATGGTTCGGGAAATGTAAAAGTGAAAATTAGAGACCTTTTTAAAGATAAATTATATGAAAAAGAATTAAATGAATTTGCCACATTGGTTTATTACCCTGAAGAAAAATTACAATTAACTAAAAGTCATTTCGGCAATGAAAAAGAATTACATGAATGGTACATAGAAATCATAGAGCGTATGATGCAGCTTATTTCTTATGCTTCCTCCAAATATACACGCTCGAAATTACGGAAAGCACTGCCTAAACAGTTTGTCTATATTGTAGAAGAGTTATTATATAAAACAGATGAATTTAAAAACAAGAAAGATTATTATACAAAAATGGTCCAGCAACTTATTTCACTTGATCAGGCTGATAAGTTGATTATTGGTCTTGCTTATACAACTCAAAGATTGGTTGTGGATCATCTTCATGTCGTTGGGGATATTTATGACCGTGGACCTGATCCTCATAAAATTATGGATACTCTTATTAATTATCATTCCGTTGATATTCAGTGGGGGAATCATGATGTTCTATGGTTAGGTGCTTTTGCCGGTTCAAAGGTTTGTCTTGCCAACATTATTCGTATCTGTGCCCGTTATAATAACTTGGATATTATTGAAGATGTTTATGGAATCAATCTAAGACCGCTTCTGAACCTTGCGGAAAAGTACTATGACGACAATCCAGCTTTTTGGCCAAAGAGACAATCAAACAACAACCTATCGGAGCAGGAACATTTGCAAATCACCAAAATTCATCAGGCCATTTCCATCATTCAGTTTAAGCTAGAAAGCCCGATCATCAAAAGACGCCCGTGCTTTGATATGTCGGAGAGGCTTTTGCTTGAAAAAATTGATTATGACAAAAACGAAGTAACGATTCAGGGAAAAACGTATCCGCTGGAAAATACGTGTTTTGCAACCATTAACCCGGAGCAGCCCGATCAATTATTAGAGGAAGAGGAACAAGTGCTGGATAAACTGTTATTTTCTGTTCAGCATTCAGAAAAACTAGCTAGACATATGAATTTTCTCATGAAAAAAGGCAGCCTTTATTTGAGATATAATGGGAATTTGTTAATACATGGATGTATTCCTTTAGATGAAGAAGGAAACATGGAAAAAATGGTGATTGAAAATAAAACCTATGCAGGTCGTGACTTACTTGATACTTTTGAGCATTATTTACGGTATGCATTTGCACATCCGGAAGAGACCGATGACCTTGCGACGGATATGGTCTGGTATTTATGGACAGGAGAATATTCATCACTCTTTGGGAAAAGAGAAATGACAACCTTTGAGAGATACTTTATTCAGGATAAGGAAACCCATAGAGAAAGAAAGAATCCATACTACTCTTTACGTGAAGATGAGAACATTTGCCGTAAAATCTTAACCGAATTTGATCTTAATCCTGACCAAGGTCGTATTATCAATGGTCATACGCCCGTTAAAGAAATTGATGGAGAAAATCCGATTAAGGCGAACGGGAAGATGATTGTCATCGATGGCGGTTTTTCCAAAGCGTATCAATCAACAACAGGTATAGCTGGATACACTTTGCTATACAATTCCTATGGGATGCAGCTGGTCGCTCATAAACATTTTAATTCAAAAGAAGAGGTTTTATGTAAAGGAACGGATGTTTTATCGGTAAAAAGGCTGGTAGATGAAGAATTAAAGAGAAAAAAAGTGAGAGAAACGAATATTGGTGAGGAGTTATTACAGGAAATCTCCATTTTGAATAATTTGAGGGAATATCGTTATATGAATTGACATTAGTTATTACACTTTGATTGAGTTCAAAATGGAATACAAGCAAGAAGGACGGCTTAAAGAAGTAGCGCCAAACAGCTAAAATCTTCATCAAGAGATCTAACCGTAAGACAAATACAAAAAGAAGAGCGGCTGGTTAAAGCCGCTTTTTTTATTATTGAAGTCAATTATTCATTTTAATATTTTTGTCAGCTTTCCTGATTTAGTTCTGTGACATTATAATTTATCAGATCTTGGCGGAAGCCAGTCTGCCAGAAAAGGCGGAAGGGCGCCTCCCTTGACGGCCACTGTTGTATGCCCGCCGGAGACGAGGCGGTAGTCCTTGTCTGGACTGGATACCTTGTTGATGAAATCCTGGCTAAGCGTTGCGGGAACCAGCCGGTCATGTTCTCCTGCCACAACTAGAAGGTTTGCCTGGATGTTCGCTGGATCAGCATTTTTGCCTCTGATCACAAGTGTTCCTTTCATAAATTTATTATCTTTGCCGATTTCGTTGGCCAACTGTTTAATGGCTGCTCCGGAAAAGCCGACATGCCCATTCGTCCATTTGTTGAACCTCCGCCACCTGTCGACATAGTCCTTGTCGTAGGCCTTATTTAAAAGGGAAAGATATGGGCTGATATAAATAGGGGAGCTGGCCAGCCGTAGTCCGTACTTCATAAACCTGCCTGGAATGAATCCCAGTGCATCAAGAGTTGGATCCATACTGAAATCGCCATTTTTCATCGCTTCTGCTAGTTTATCAAAAATCGGCGGTTCAGAAAAATTAAGAGGTGCCACAAGAATAATCAAATTTCGGATAGGTTGTTCTGAAACGGAAGCATACAGGGCGGCCAGGGTCCCTCCAAGGCAGACACCCGCCATTGTAAGCTCGGCTGCATGAGAATGCTTTAACGCCTTTCGGACTGCCCGATCAATGTAATCTATCAAGTAGTCATCAATCGTGATATCCTTGTCTTCATATCCGGGTGAACCGAAATCCATTAAATAGACGTCATACCCATTTTGCAGATAGGATTCAATCATGCTCGCTCCTGGGGCCATATCCAATACAAATGCCCTGTTTACAAGTGAATAGACAAGGAAAAGGGGGATAGCGTATTTCTTGTTTGGGGATGGATAATACCAAAGGGTAGCTTTATTTTTCTTCCAGACAGCGATTCTCGGTGTCTGGCCTACTTCGGGTTCTGGCGTAGTCCAAATACTGAAAAAACCTTTCCAGCGCTGCCATTCTTTTTCATGATCAAAGTCCGGCCGCTCTTTCATCTCTTCTTTCTCCTTTTTACCTTCATATCCTGTAGAAATTTTAAAAAAATCTCATCTCCAAAAGCAGAATCCAAAGGAATAAAGGACTTGGAGTCCATGGCTGGGTTCAGAAGTTCTTCGAGGTTTACTTTCTTCTTATTATGCTTGGCTTCTGATTTTCTTTTACACTTTGCATATCGAGTCAATGACGAATGGCTGAAGACCGGCCTTTTATGGGTTCCTTTTCTGAGTTCTTCTACCACTGCTGCTAAATCATCCATTCTGTTTATCAAATCATTTACTTTTTCCTCAGTCTGGCTTAATAGCTTTGAAACACTTTTTTCTGCGTACCGAGCCGATGATGAATGGCTGGAGGCCGGCCTTTTATACGTTCCTGTCCTGAGTTCCTCTATCACAGCTACCAAATCATCCATTCTGTCGTTTAAATCATCTACTTTTTCTTCTGTCTGAATCAGCAGTTTTGCAACATTTGCCACATCGTCCTTGGTTGGCGTATTTAAATGGAGAGAAATAATTTCCTGGTATTCTCTAATAAACTGGATCAGCTTTCCCTGTACATTTGATAAAAAGGCTGCCGGTAACACAAGCTTTTCTTTATTTAATTGGTCCTGGATCCACTCATTAAACTGTGTTTCCAGCCCAAATCCTATGTTTCTGATTGCTTCATATATATCTGTGTATTCGGTTTTTTCCGCCATTAAGAGCGCTCCTTTCAATAATTTCTGTTTGTTTATTATAAACAAGCAATAAGAGAAGTGTGCGTAAATTGGTGAACAAGTCTATGTACTTTTTTATAGCTGGCAAGAGGGGCTATGTGCCGGTTCCATTCTGTTATTCGGTCATACTATAGGAGGAATCTAGCAGAAAGGAGAGTGGAAAATGACAGAAGAAGAAACGGAAAGTATCTTTGGAGTTTATGGCCACGGCAAGATGTTTGAAAAGCTACAGTATCCGCTTAATGTTTCTGGTGAGCTTGATGATGAGCATCCTGATATTTTGGAATCGTTCTTTGACTGGTGTGATTTTGAAGAAGGAACTATCTTCCATTTTAATGAGTTTAAAGTTCATTTCAGGATTTTTAAGATGTTATATGATAGAGACATATTGCCGTCTATTTATTAGTCTGTAAAAATAGCTCTGGGACTGATCTCCGTTTTCAAGACGGGGGCAAAGCATTTTTTAAGCAGCCAGCTGCCGGTTATAACGGGCAGCTGGCTGCTTCGTTTCACTTCATATATGGCAGTAAGGAATCGATTCGATTGCTGCCATTAAAATGCTGAACAAAATCGTTGCCATTCACCATTCTTTTTTCTTTATTCATTTATAATAAACATGTAGTTTAGGCGAAAATATATGTTCGGAGGAAGTCGAAAGGCAAAGCTGCCGTTTCTTTTTCATAATTCCCGGGCTTATTTTAAGGCTTCAGAGCAGTCCGTCATTTTCTGAGTAAGTCATAAAACCGCTAAGTTTAACTTGGTGGTTTTGTTTTTATGTAAAGGACACACCAGGCATTTAAAGCATAAAACATTTTTTTACCATATTTTTTGTTTGAACATTGTTATAACAATTATAACAATTCAATTACAAAAACAGAAAATTGCTTTTTATTATAGAAGCAGCATTTACTCCAGGATCAAGCCACGCTTACGTTTATAGTCTAGTTTTAAATTGGAAGTTTATCATTGCAGAAAACTAGTTAAAATTGGAGGTTTAAAACCTATTGCGGAATAATCTTTTTTCTTGCATTATTAGTGGCAGAGACCGAGCAACATGGTCATAACAAACAAATAAGGATTTCAGGAGGGAATTAATTTGAAAAAGAAACTACGTATGATAGCTACGGCTGGTGCTCTTTCACTAGGATTACTTTCAGCAGGACAAGCGCATGCTGCTACACCAACTGTTCAAACGATTCAATATAAGGTAATTGTGAAATATGTTGATGGTAAACAAACTGTTTCGTTTGTTAAACAGCCAGCACAAACAACACCAAAAGCAACGACAGCAAAGGCACCAACGACAACTACTCAGGAGCCAGCAAAGGCACCGACAACAACTACTCAAGAGCCAGCGAAAGCTCCAACAACAACTGCTCCAGCTCAAACACCAGCAGCAACGACTGGCTCTGTTAACGAGTTTGAGAAAAAAGTATTTGAGCTTGTAAATCAAGAACGTGCAAAAGCTGGCTTGAAAGCTCTTCAGCTCGATACAAAATTAAGTGAAGTTGCCCGTGCAAAATCAGCAGATATGAAAAACAAAGGATACTTTTCTCACCAATCACCTACGTATGGTTCACCATTTGATATGATGAAGCAATTCGGTATTACGTATAAAACGGCTGGTGAAAACATTGCCAAAGGTCAAAAAACACCTGAAGAAGTAATGAAGGCGTGGATGAACAGCGATGGACACCGTAAGAATATTTTGAGTGCTGACTTCACTCATATTGGTGTAGGTTATGTAGATGGACATTGGACACAAATGTTTATCGGAAAGTAAACAAAGTAACCCTTTATATTTAAAAGACTGTAAACAAATATATATTTAAAAAAACCGCTAGATTTAGTCTGGCGGTTTTATTTTTAATTATGCTAAGAATTCTGGCAGCTCATCAAGACAAACCAGACAAACCTTCATATCCATCCTTATTTCATGTTCATTATTTACTTCATCAAACACCTCAATCACAGCCTGACGAAACGCATGATCATACTTTACCAATTTCGCAAATCTTTCATAGTAGGAACACCGAAAAGAACATTCAACTCATCAGATGGTTGTCGAAGGGCTTTTTCTCCAATTAAGTTTACATGGCAATTGACAGAATTCATTACATAGTAAAGCCGTTCAAATTCTATAAACACATTTTGGTCCGGATTTGTTCGTTTAGGTCCATTACTGGATCCAAGGCTAAATGATTTACTCATAAAACTCCTTAATTTTTTCTCCCATTATATCAATTGAAAAGCAGTAAAGGGAAAAGCAAGGAGTGTATTGCTTGTCGTGTAGTCTGTATATGGAAAACATGAGGGGGAAAATCAGAAATAGTAACGAAAAAGAAGCTTGTCAGTCACGAATTCAGTAAGACTATTTCACTTTATACACTGGGTATCAACAGTGTGAAAACAATTATTCGGGGATAGGTACATGTTACTTTTTATTTAGATTTTGACAAGGTGTATGTAAAGCAGTATCACTTCAAAAAAAAACATTCAACCATCACGTGCTACTGTACGCTGTTGGGTTTATATGATATGATTACACCATAAATAAAAAAGCAAGGGGGCGTTTAGGTTGGGAAGGCGTTATTGCGCATTGGCCAGGTGGCTGAATTAAGCGGTTTATCTTCACGTACAATTGATTACTATACACAGTGCGGGCTACTGCCGGTTGAGCGTTCTTCTACTAATTATCGTCTCTATCCGGAAAGCGTGCTTCAAACATTGGAACGAATTAAGCTGCTAAAAAAGCAGCGTATGTCGATTGCGGAGATTGAGCAAGTGCTCCATGAACCTGAAGACAGGGAAATAGATCCCATTATGTATGACGTGCAGGAAGAAATCGATTGCCTTCAAAAAAAGCTGGCATCACTTGAAGAAAAATTAAAAGATGCGCCTAAAGAAGAAAAAGAGCGCGTTCATAAAATTCTTGAGCAGAAAATGATGGATATTATGAAACTATTAACCATGCTATAACAATACCTGGAGGTGAATCCCTCAAGAGAGGGAAATAATTGGACATTATTACAACCATCAACTTGTTTTTACTTGTACTTTTGCTCGGACTGACGGCTTTCTTCGTTGGTTCAGAGTTTGCGGTGGTCAAGCTACGTATGTCACGCATTGACCAGCTGATTGCGGAAGGAAATAAAAAAGCGGTACTGGCCAAAAAAGTAGCCGGCGACCTGGATTACTATTTATCGGCGTGTCAGCTTGGCATCACTGTAACAGCACTCGGGCTTGGCGCACTCGGAAAGCCGGCAGTGGAGAGCCTACTGTACCCAGTATTTAACTATTTTAATGTATCAGATGCTGTAGCCTCCGCTTCTTCCTACGCGATTGCCTTTATCCTAGTGACGTTTCTACATGTGGTGGTGGGTGAAATGGCACCAAAAACACTCGCGATCCAGTTTTCCGAGAAAGTAACACTTCTCCTGGCTCCTTGGCTTTACCGGTTTGGTAAATTGATGTTTCCATTCATCTGGGCACTAAATGGAACGTCACGTGTGCTTCTCCGCTCCTTCGGTGTGAAGCCGGCAGGACATGGTGAATCATACTCTGAAGATGAATTACGTATTATTATGGCACAAAGCTTCCAGGGCGGCGAGATCAACCGGTCAGAGCTTTCGTATATGGAAAACGTCTTCACATTTGACGAGCGTGTCGCAAAAGACATTATGGTACCAAGAACAGCTTTTGTAGCGCTTGATAAAGAAATGCAGTATAGCGACATTGTTCAGGTACTGGCTGAACATAATTATACACGCTACCCTGTCACAGAAGCTGGCGATAAAGACCGCATTATGGGTGTTGTTAATGTTAAGAAAATGCTGACGCATATTGCGGCAGGCCGTGAGCGCAGGCTGGAAGAGTTTGTACGGGATCTTCCATTAGTTCACGAAGTGACAAGCATTCAAGATGCGCTTTTAAAAATGCAGACTGCCCGTGTTCACATGGCACTGGTTATTGATGAATATGGCGGCACGGCCGGCATCATTACAATGGAAGACATTCTGGAAGAGCTCGTTGGGGAGATCCGCGATGAGTTTGACGCAGATGAAGTGGCAGATATTGTGAAAAAAGGTGAAAATCAATATATGATTAATAGCCTTGTTCTTTTAGAGGAATTAGAAGATCGGTTTGGGATTGAATTTGAAGAAAGTGAAGACGTCGACACCATTGGTGGCTGGATCCAGTTTAAAAAGATGGAGACGGTTGAAGTCGGGGATATCATTGAGCAGGGAAGTAATATCTGGACGGTCGCTGAAATGGATCATTATCAAATTAAACAGGTACTCCTGGAGCGTACAGAAGTCAAAGACGAAGAAAACAATTAATCATTACAGGATACGAATACTTTTGGAGGTGAATCCCTCAAGAGAGGGAAATAATTGGACAGTATAATATTATTAAACTTGTTTTTAGTGGCAGTGATGATTGCATTGACAGCTTTTTTTGTAGGTGCTGAATTTGCAATCCTGAAAGTGCGGATGTCCAGAATTGACCAGCTTATATCAGAAGGCAACAAAAAAGCCGTGCTGGCCAGAAAAGTAGCCCATAACCTGGATTACTACTTGTCTGCCTGCCAGCTTGGTATTACGATTACGGCACTTATCCTGGGCGCGCTCGGGGAACCGACGGTTGAAAAAATCCTTCACCCTGTCTTTGAGAGCATGGAGTTATCGGATGCGATGGCGACCGTACTTTCGTACGCTATTGCTTTATCACTCGTAACGTTTTTGCATGTGGTACTTGGAGAGCTTGCTCCCAAAACGCTGGCTATTCAATTTGCGGAAAGAATGACGCTGCTGCTTGCGCCTCCACTTTATTGGTTCGGTAAAATTATGTCTCCATTTATCTGGGCATTAAACGGTGCTGCCCGTATTTTTCTCCGCCTGTTTGGTGTGGAGCCTGCAGGACATGATGAAGTTCACTCCGAGGAAGAATTGAAACTCATCATGCACCAGAGCTTTGAAAGCGGTGAAATTAACCAGACAGAATTAAATTATCTGGAAAACATCTTTGCATTTGATGAACGCGTGATCAAGGACATTATGATTCCGAGAACAGAGATCGTCACACTTGAAAAAGATATTTCGTTCGAAAACATGATTGCTGTTTTGGAAGAAAACGATTATACACGCTATCCTGTCACGGAAGCATATGACAAAGACCAGGTAATTGGCTTTGTAAATACGAAAGAAATGTTAACGCACATTGCAGCCGGCAATGACCGCGAAATGGAGCGTTTTATACATGAAATGCCGCGCTTCCATGAAGCTACCCCCATTCAAGCTGTTCTTTTAAAAATGCAGCAGAGCCGTACGCATATGGCCATCGTAACCGATGAATATGGTGGCACAGCGGGTCTTGTAACGATGGAAGATATTTTGGAAGAAATTGTCGGTGAGATCCGTGATGAATACGACACAGATGAAATACCAGATATCCAGGAAAAAAGCGAAACAGAGTATGTGGTAAATGGACGTGTTTTATTATCGGAATTGGAGGAGAGATTTGGCTTCTCATTTCCTGAAAGCAATGATGTAGATACGATCGGCGGCTGGATCCAGATACAAAATGACAAGCTGACTGAAGAAGGAGATATGATCAATCTTCATTCACACCTTTGGACAGTCATAGAAATGGAAAATTATCAGATCAAATTGGTATCCTTGAAGCTAAATGCTTCTTCTGCTGCATCAAAGTCTTAAAAAAAGCATGGTTCCTTTTGGGAATCATGCTTTTTATTTTCTTGTTTTTAGTATTTGATGACTGTTTCGAGGCCAAAGAAACAAAGCTGAAATCTGCATAAAGTAAAAAGAAATTTTAGTATCGAGCTGCAACTTTTTTAAAATGAAAGATATTTTCTTTTATCTAGAAGTCCTGGGGGAAATAATAAGAAGTTAAAGAGAATATAATAGAAAAAGGTATAACCGTTAAAAAGAGCAGCAAGAAAATTATACTCCTGAGCAGGTATAATTTCGAAGTTTGAAGTGCTTATAAGAGTTATAAGGGCTGGGATATTAAAAATTAAAAAGTAGGAATCAGTATTTGTCTTCAGCCCTCTTATCGAGTTGAAAAACCTGTTTGTATCTTGTCAATGTTCATGAAATTGTCAAACTTCTTTAAGGCAATATCGAGGCAAAAAGTTAGTATGGAAAAGAGACAGAATTTTTTGCTGAAATATATGTTTAAGAAGGAAGCAGACCATATTGCATATTTAAAGCAAGGCCGATATTTATCATCATGATTTGGAGGGATTTTTTCTATTATGCTTCTTCAATATGAAAATGACCTGAATGAAGTGTGGTTATTTTTACAAAGAAACGGTGGAAATCACGCATCCCACTTAAGCTTTTTGAATGATAAACGCTTTTTTTGGTCACAACAGAAGCAAGTTTTGATTATCTACCAAAAAGCAGGCAATGCCTATATTGTACTGGGGGATCCCATTGGGAAAGAATCTCTCATTTATGGAGCTATTCATGAATTTCACAAATACTGCCGTCAAATAAATATGACTCCCGTCTTTTATCAGGTATCTATTCGATATATGGCGGCTTATCAGGAACTGGGGTATGGTTCTCTTAAAATAGGAGAAGAAGCGAAAGTGTATCTTCCGGATTTTTCACTGTCAGGGAACAGCAGGAAACGGCTGCGTACTTGCCGGAATAAATTTGAACGGGAAGGCTATCAATTTTCTGTTTTATTTCCACCCCATTCAAAAGAGCTGCTAGAAGAAATAAAGGAAGTTTCAGATGCCTGGTTAGGGAGCAGGAAGGAAAAAGGGTTTTCAGTCGGCTATTTTTATGATGACTATGTAGCCAGATTCCCTCTTGGAATTGTTAAAAATCAGAATGAGGATATTATTGCCTTTGCAACGCTTGCGTACAATCAGCCAAAAATCGATCGTACACTTGTCATCGATTTAATGCGTTACCAGCCTGAAAAAAGCCCAAACGCAACTATGGACTTTTTGTTTATTTCTATCTTCAACTGGTGCAAGGAACAAGGATATGAGTGGTGCAGTATGGGCATCTCCCCTTTAGCCAATATGAAAGACCCTGATCAAAGTGGAATGTATGAGGCTGCGGGACAGATCATTTTTGACAAAGTTAATCATTTTTATAATTTTAAAGGGCTTTATCAATATAAAAATAAATTTCAGCCTAAATGGGAGTCACGTTATCTTGTGTACCAGAGTAATTTTCTTCCTGCTGTTTTTCTGCGTATTATCCGTTTAATCCACGCTAATCAGGTGGCAACAATGGGCAAGTTTATTTTGGCAAGGAACCCACTCGAAAAATTAAAATTCGGTAAAAGACCTTTTTAACAGATCATACTTAAAAAGTGTATCTCAAAAAAGACAGTCTTTTAGGCCCATCTCATTCTGTTGAAATAAGAGACTGACTGTTTAAACCCAACACATTTTTGAACGTTTAGGTCTCTAGCAGTATGGGTTACCGTGCTTGGTCCAGGCGTAGAAGAGGCAGCATCCGCAGGGCTCCGCTTTTCGCAGGGCAGACGCAGCCCCTCACTGCTTCTTAAAGAAAACAGCGTGCTTCTGGCTACCATAAAAAGACGATTTCAGCTAAACAATGGAATATTCTCTTGACGACTCTATTTTTCAACACTGTGAGACGGCCTTTTAAGCCGTCTCACAGTGTTTTTGAATGTTTATTTTTATAAAGGCCAGCATCTATTCCTAGATGATTATATTTTCCTTTTTTTCGGAATATAAGAGAGCTGGGGATAGTTAAAGACAAGAACAGCGCACATGGAAAGAATTTTAACTGAAATAGGTTGCCTAGTAAACGTACTACTAAGAATTAATTCAGCTTGGCAGTTATCCTGTCCAAAGGTGATTGCTTTTTTGCATGGGGAGTGGTGCATATTTTTATAGCTCTTAACATGATAAACTTTGTAAAAATGCTTTTAGTGCATGACAAAAAGTCCTCTTTTCGATGAGGACTTTTCTTTTCATTACAAGATGCTTGACCTTGCATTTAAGCATCTGGAAATACTCGTCGAACAGCGTCGCTGAATTCATCGAAGAATCCTTCAACGGGCTCGCCTGCCTCGATTCGATCAGCATATTCCTTCATTTGCGTGCTGAAATCTGGATCTTCAGAAACATAGACTTTTTCCACCGAGGTGTCTGCTTCTTTTACTTTTTCTTCAATGTTATTTTTCAAGTCATCACTGACGTCAGTTCCATTTTTTAGATCAACAGCTGCATAAGCACGGTGATCGGTTACAAGCACTGTTGCCCCATTAACCTCTTCAATTTTTTTAACATTATCAGCAGCTTCATCAGCTACTTCTAAGGTCTGGTTATCATTAGTGGTATCGTCATCTGCTTGCTGATCATTTGTAGCTGTATTTTCTGCCGGAGTATTATCCTCTTTGTCAGCGGCATTATTGTCATTATCGTTACCCATACAAGCCGTTAATAAAAACATCGCCATAAAAGCTGCAGCGTAAATCGAGACTTTCTTCATTGTTAGCCCTCCTCACATATAGTAACAAAGGATATACTCTCCAATGAGCCATTTATTATTCCACCTAGTGAATAAAAGAAGCAGCTATTGTTTAAACAATAACTGCTTATATTAAAAGGGGTAAAGTTAGCCTGTGCTTTCGGAAGAAAGATATACACAAATCCGGTATTTTGTTTCCTTGATTTTTCGTGAAGCAGTAAATAAAAATACAGACCAAAAGATCCTGGATCTAAAAGAAGCCCCGGCTAAAGAGCCGAAGACAGTCATTACGGATAGAGAAATAATCAATGAGCCACTGTCCGTCATGAATTGAAACAGAGGATGGTTAAAACAGAGCTGGACAAACAGGGAGTTGCCATTGATAATGCTTTTCTTAGACAGGTGGATTCTAAGAGGCGGTTAAAAAAGGGTTTGTTTGATGACGGGCGGAAGGTCTTAAACTTTCAGGGAAAACCTTAATTGCTTGCGGCGACAAAACATGCGGGGTGTACTTAGAGCTATTTGCATTTAAAACAGAAAAGAGAAAAGCCATATATAAAGTAAAAAAATGAAAGAAGCCAGCCACGCATTTTATTATAGTTGCTTCAAATGTATAATTAACTTTCTACAGACATTTTAATTCAGGATTTAGTGATAAAATAACAAAAATAATCCACTATAAAGGAAAATAAACATGAAAGAACATTTTCAAATCAGCCCACCTCTGGCTCAAATGATTGTAGATGCTGCCAAAGAAGTGATTGGGAAGGATATTAATCTTATACATCTAGACGGAAAAATTGTGGCCAGCACAGATCCAAATAGAGTTGGCACCTTTCATGCTGCTGCTTTTCAGGTACTGGAAAAAGAAAGTATCGTAGAAGTTTCAGAGGATGATACGTTTAAGGGTGCAAAAAAAGGCATTAATTATCCAATCATGATAGACCAAAAAATGCTCGGTGTAATCGGCATATCAGGAGATCCAGAAGAATGTAAGTCATTAGGTTTTTTACTGACCAAAATTACCGAAGTGTTGATCAAGGAGCAAATGATAAAAAGCGCCATTCACTCTCTTGATGAGTTACGCGCCTCTATTGTTCGTATGCTCATTTTTGAAAATGAAAAAGAGGATGCCTTCATGCGTGAGCACTTGCCTCAATTGCAATATGAATTAGAAGAAAAAGCTTTTGTCGCTATTATTCATTTGCATGATTTGGATCATACTTCATCACTCCCTGTTAAAATGAATGGGACGTTATTAGAACAGGGAATTAAACTTTTTACTTACTTATTTCCTAACCAGTACGCCCTCATTATTAACGAATCACAGTACCAAACAATATTAAAAGCCTTTCAGACGTGTTTCCGTTCTATGAATGTAAGCTATTCAATCGGAATAGGGAGCATTGATATTTTAGATAAACTTGGAACGTCCTATACGCACGCCAAGCTCGCCTTAAAATATGCTCTTTCAAGAAAAGTAACAGTATGCGAATATACAAAGCTGGATCTAGAAATGATAATGGAAAATATTGATTTTCATATAAGAAAGGACTATACGGCGAAACTTATCGGTGCGCTTTCAGAAGAGGAAATAAGCCTTTTGCACAGTTATTATCACCATAACCTTTCATTGAAAAAAACAGCTGAAGAGTGGTTTATTCATAAAAACACCCTGCAATACCGCCTTGAAAAAATTGCCGAAAAAACAGGATCAAATCCAAGAGACTACCACGATTCTGTGAAACTTTATATTGCTCTTTTACTTCAAACTCTTTAGTTTAAAGCCAGTGTGCAGACCAAGCCTTTCACTTTCAAAAAAATAGCCGATAAGTGAAGCCTGCCGAACTTCGCGTTTCTTGGACATTGCGAAAGCCTCCTCGACTGCGCTGGCGAGGTCTTCTGACGTACTGTACTTCCCGCAGGAGTCTTCGTCCGGCAGGCTTTACTAAGTAGTATTGAAAATCAATAAACAGAGGCTGAATCGGCATTTCCTCTTTTTCAAAAAGAAAAATACAACCCCATTAGCCCTATACAGTCTTGTTGCAAGCCACTTGGCGGCGTCCGGGCAGCGCCCTATGGAAAGCGGAGCAGCCCGGACACCGCCGATCTATCCTATTCATGTGCTCGGTTATCAATCATTTGTCTACAATCTGATTTCAAGCTCTTTAGTTCAAAGTTTTTTTGTTACAGAGAACAAAATGTTTCTTAATTCTTTGGTACCTGGACTATTACATCCTTATCATTCTTTCTCTATACTTAATGATAAATAAGGGAGGTGCTAATGATGAAAGTTTTAATTGCTATTGATTCATTTAAAGGAAGCATTTCTTCTATAAAAGGTAGCGAAGCAATTTCTTTAGGTATAAAAGATATCTATCCTGAAGCGGAAGTCTTGACACTTCCTTTAGCAGACGGTGGAGAAGGTACGGTAGAAGCATTGGTACAGGCAACAGGCGGGAAATTAGTCGAAAAAGAAGTAGTGGGTCCTTTAAAAGAAACAGCAAGGGCCATCTATGGAATTTTAGGTGACGGGAAGACAGCTGTAATTGAGGTGGCTGCAGCCTGTGGTTTGCCCCTTGTTCCTTACAGCCAGCTCAATCCGTTTCTTACAACTACATATGGCGTTGGAGAGCTTATTTCCGATGCCATTGAAAAAGGATGCCGTGAGTTTGTTATAGGCCTTGGTGGAAGCGCTACAAACGATGCTGGAGTTGGTATGCTGCAAGCTCTGGGCTTTCGCTTCTTAAATGAAAACAATGAAGAGGTTGGTTTAGGAGCAAAAGCATTGCTTGAGATTCAGAAAATTGATCGGCTTCACGTAAACGAAAGATTGAAGGAATGCACATTCAAAGTAGCATGTGATGTAAACAATCCTTTATATGGTCCAGAGGGAGCAAGCTATGTGTTTGGGCCTCAAAAAGGAGCCACACCTGAAATGGTGAAACAGCTTGATTTAGGGCTGAAACATTTTGCTGAAGTTGTCCTTTATGAATCCGGTACTGATATTCACAATATCTCCGGTGCAGGCGCAGCCGGGGGACTGGGGGCTGCATTTTCAGGTTTTTTAAATGCCGATCTGCAGTCTGGAATTGAATTGATTTTGGAAATCATCGAGATGGAAAAAAACATGAAGAATACAGACTTTGTGATTACAGGAGAGGGAAAATTGGACGGACAAACTTCTATGGGAAAGGCTCCTCTGGGTGTCGCACAGCTTGCCCACAAATATAATATCCCTGTTCTGGCATTGGCAGGCGGTATTACAGAAGAAACAGCGGTATTAAATGAACTTGGTATTACCTCTTATTTTTCAATTGTAAATGCGCCGATGTCACTGGAGGAAGCCATGGATTCAAAAATGGCTTATAACAATTTAAGACGAACGACAAACCAGCTATTCCGTTTGCTTAAAGCAGTGAATGCCGAGACAGGTATAAATATACGATAGAGAGGACGATTGTTACATGAAATACTTTGCTGTTTTTTTACCGATGAAAAATGAGGAGAAAAGCCAACAGTATCGCGCACAGCATCTAGACTTTTTAAATCAAAAGCGCCAGGAAGGTAAAATATTTGCCAATGGCCGATTTGCTGATGAAGCCGGTGGGTTGGTTATTTATCGAGCCGGCTCATTGGAAGAAGTGGAACAAATCGCAAAACAGGATCCTTATGTTATTCAGGGAGCAAGAGGATTTGACATTCATGAATGGGAAATGGTCAGCGACGCAGTGCTGCCTTATTGAGATGAAAAGATTTTTCAGAGGAAAAGCTATCATACAGAAAATTTTCAAATGAAAAAAGGCCTTGACGAATGTGAAAATATTTGTTGAGGCTTTTTTATTGAGCTTTGTTAAACGAAAGGGACAATTTAACTTAAATTATATATAAGCTAAACAATGAAAGGTGAGAGGACGAAATATAGTATAATGAGAGAGAATACAAAATCTAATCGGAGTATAGTGAAAACGCGCAACGACGCAAAAATTTAATGTCTCTAAAGGTGGATACATGAATTATGTTGCAAAAAGATTTACTTGACCAGGCTGGTGCTCTTCAGTATTTATTTGAAAGTCATCCAGACGGTATATGTATTGTAGATGTGGAAGGTCAGTTTTTATACGTAAATGCCGCGGTATTAACGATGTTTGGTTATAAACAGGAAGAGATATTACAGACATCGTTGGATCAGCTATTTTATTCATCAAGTGTTAACAGTGATAACTCTGGCAGAAATATCAAAGCCCGATCTACATTGGCCATTCGGCATAAAAAAGGCTTCCTGGTTTATGTTAGATTGACAAGTATTCCACTTGTAAGCGACGGGCAAGAGACGGGCAGTTTCATCAGATTTGAAGATATCACTCAGCAAGTGAACCGGAGCAAGGGATTATTAGATATTCAAGAAATGTTTTCATTCATTTCGGAAAAATCTCAAAATATCATTTCCTCTACTTCTGCCGATGGCATATTCACGTATATCTCCCCAACTGTAGAGGCATTACTCGGGTATACTCCAGAAGAGGTTATTGGAAAACCTGCAGCATCTTTCAATCCTCCGGACACCAATAAAAAATTCCAGGAGCATCGCAACTCATTATTTATCGACCAGGACACGGAGCGGTTTACGGGTCGTGTTCGGCATAAAAATGGGGAATATCGCTGGTTTGAGACTACAGCCGAGTATATCCGCGATCCATCTGGAGAAATCATACAAACCATTAGCGTCGGGCGTGACATTACAGATCGTAAAGAAGCAGAAGAGAAAATTATGCACCTGGCCTATCGCGACAGCGTAACCGATCTGCCGAACCGACGTTTATTTAAGAAACGTGTCAGCCTGCTCTTAGGCGAGTCGAAAAATGAACAACATGTTCACGCTCTGATGTTACTTGATTTGGATGGGTTTAAATACGTTAATGATACTTTTGGACATGACGTTGGCGATCTGCTTTTGATTGAAGTGGCAAAAAGGCTGATACACACAGTTGGGGAGGAGGATTTTGTAGCTCGTTGGGGTGGAGATGAGTTCACAGTTTTTCAAGTGAATATAGAAAACAGGTCTGATTTAATTTCCTTAATGGAACGGATCAAGGATGTAATCGCTGAACCAATGATTATTTCAGACCATACACTTTGTGTTACTGCAAGTATAGGTATCTCATTTTTCCCCGAAGAGGGGGATACGGTTGAGGCGCTTTTCAAAAATGCAGATAAAGCGATGTATCGTGCTAAAAAACAAGCAAAAAATCGGGCTTGAATTCCAGAACAGTTCTAAGAACGAAAAGGAAGTCTGGCTGCATAAAAGAATCCGAAGATGAATGTTGAATTTTTTATACTGAGGGAGGCTTTAGTTGAAGAAGATATCGTGAACCTCTCTATTTAAATCAAAGATTTTGATGGAGAGGTTCACCTAGTTGTACTTTATGATATCGACTTTGTCCAACAGCAAAGCATAAATCCTTTTTAAAAGGGCTTTTTTCTAAATCGGCAGTGCCCCGGTTAATGTATAAACACCCAGATATAAAAAACAATGGGCCAGGTATACATGATATACTTTTTTTGGAAGTTTATAAAATTTATTTCCTATGCCGATAAAATAAGGCATAGAAATAGCGAACACTTCAGCACCCCGCATACCTGGCAACAGGTCTGCAAATAATTCGCTGATACTTACATCCATGGCTGTAGCTGCAGCAATCGTTGGACACCCCATGGAAGCCGGTTAAAAATGCCAATAGGGATCACGATAATGACAGCTAAATAAACGAGCTTGATATTCATTTATTTATACAGTTGCAGGAAAGCAGCCACACAAATAATAATCGTGGTAGTCGTATCCCCATTCATTGTGACGTCTGTCGCTGTTAAAACAGTAGCCATCATCACTTTCAATGGGTCTCCTTTTGCTTTTTTTATAAAAAGTTCGCATAAAGGGTCGAACAAACCGACGTTAAGCATAACATCGAAATACAAAACCGCAAATAAAATCACAATAGCGGGTAAAATAACTCCGTAGAAACCTCTCCTGTTTCTTCATCTACACTAAATAAAAACCTTCTTTAATCCATTCGAAGAGATCCCAAAATGAAGCACCCGTTGCGAAGGTAGCAATGGCTCCAAAAATAAATGGAACAATGGTTAGCGCCCCGAATACCGTTAATTTATTTTTTGAGAGAAGTGCAATGAATACAGTGATCATTTATAATGCTAAGACTGTTAACATACAAACCATCTCCCCTAAAAATGATAAAATCCAATCTTTTTTCTAAAACCTTCTCAGAAGGGTTAACAGTAAATAAGGTTTCTGGACTCTTATTCATTTACTCCATGAAGCGAATTTATTTACTGCTTTTTTTAAAAGCATTTTCTTTTTATTCATTAAAAATGACTTTACTCAATATTTTTATTTGTACTGTTTAGTTTTGTGGTAACCTCACTTTTATATATCTGTTTATAACATGAATTGGTGGTATCATTTACAATCCAGCTAAACACTTTTAAGATCCTTGTTTGTGATGACCTTATCATTAAAACCGTATACAAAAATACTACTTCAGTTATTATCGACCTGAGGGAATAAAGCCAAAATCTCATTAAAAAATTATGAAGTTAAATCTCTACTTTTAAAAGCGCATTCGAAAAAAAATCCCTCCTTTTTTTTCCGAGGATGATAAAAAAAGAAAATAGTAAGCTAATCTTCTCAAATCGGCATTAATGCATACATTAATGCCGATTTATTCTGGGTATTTCCTTTTATCTGAAATAATAACTGTACCAGTAAGGAGAAGCTTTAAGTTTTAAAAATTATAAAAATTGCATTCCAATAATACAACATTTTGTTGAGTATTTATAGAAGGAACTAAAAATATTCTAAATTGTCAAAAAATATTTGACAATAACGTATACATTAATTATTATAATGACTATAAGATTCACATTAAACTAAACCGCCTGAAGAGGTAGAGTTAGTAGAGGAGGATTTTCAATGAATGAAACAAAAAAATTCCGTTTAGCAGTTATTCCAGGTGATGGAATTGGCACAGAAGTCGTTGAGGCTGGTCTTCGTGTCATTAATCATTTAGCGAAAGATTCTAATGGGAAGTTTGAATTTGAAAGCGATTTCTTCCCCTGGGGATGTGAATATTATTTAGAAAATGGAAAAATGATGGATGAAGACGGAGTAGATAAACTAAGAGATTATGATGCGATTTATTTCGGAGCTGTTGGATTTCCAGGAGTGCCAGATCATATAAGCTTATGGGGCTTGCGCCTGGCGATCTGTCAGGGATTTGATCAGTGGGCTAATATTCGTCCTATCGAATTTCTCCCTGGTGTTCCAAGACGACTTAATCATCCGGATGTTGATTCTCTAAACTGGGTATTGATTCGTGAAAACTCCGAAGGGGAATATTCAGGCATCGGAGGCCGCAATTTCTCTGGACGTGGACCTGGAAAAGAAGTGGCTGTGCAATCCGCTTTATTTACAGAGCATGGCTGCGAACGGATCATCCGTTATGCTTTTGATCTTGCCCGGACACGTAAAAGAAAGAAAGTAACAAGCATCACGAAAAGCAACGCGCAGCAGTATGGAATGGTACTTTGGGATGAAGTATTTGCCCGTGTAAGCAAAGATTATCCGGATGTAGAGACGGATCAATGGCTTGTTGATGCAGCGGCAGCACAGTTTGTATTAAAACCCGAGGAGCTAGAGGTTGTGGTGGCTTCTAATTTATTCGCAGACATTCTTTCTGACCTGGGCAGTGCTCTTGCAGGAAGTCTAGGATTAGCTGCCAGCGCAAACATCAATCCTGAAGGGACTGCACCAAGTATGTTCGAATCCGTTCATGGATCGGCACCTGATATTGCAGGCCAGGGGATTTCCAACCCGATTGGAGCAATCGGAAGCGCTGCACTAATGTTAGATCATCTAGGGTTAAAAGAAGAAGCAGAGCTCATCAATAAAGCCATTGCTGAAACGACGCGCCAGGGCATTCTGACGCGAGACCTGGGAGGAACGTATAACACAAATGAAATAACCGATGCTATTATAGAAAATCTATCAAAAGTCAAAACGGAAGTTTAAAAAAGAAGGCTCGGGGGTTTTTGAAAAAAACTTCCCCGGCCTTTTTCTTTTGTAAGAGAATTTTTATCAGTCGAAAATAATTTTTCAATAATAAGAGCCTGATTTTTATGTTGCTTAATTTGTTTATTTGACATTGCACGATTTGGTTTGCAAACTAAAGAGGATACTTTTTTTTTAGATGCGTAAAATGGTACGTGTTAAGCACCAGATTTATCGCTTAAATAATGACTTGATAAAAGATGAATGGATTAGGTGATAGTGATGAAAAAAAGGATAGCTGATAAGGATAGTGAAATAAATTTTTCTTTAAACGAAACAAGTATAGAGAAAGAGTTTTTGTTCTTTATTGATAATCTCAAAGGTTTTGATGAATACCGTTTACCACAGCGGGCATACCATATTATCCGGCTGGCTATTCGTGATTTAATCCTTCCTCCTGGAAAAACAATATTAGAGCGGGAGATGGCTGAAGTATTACAGATGAGTCGTACGCCAGTAAGGGAAGCGCTTGTCCGTTTGGAGACGGAAGGGATGGTTCGTCTTATTCCGAGACGAGGATTTATTGTAGAACCAATTGAAACAGAGGATCTTAAACAAATTTATGAAATTGTTGAAACACTTGATGGACTTGCCGTAAGTCTTGCTACTGCAAAGGTTGGAGAAGCAGAGATAGATGAACTTGAATTATTAATCGAACAGCAGGAAGAAGCGCTTGAGCAAGAAAATTTAAAAAAATGGGCGATGCTAGATGACCAATTTCACCATCTAATTATTGATTACGCAAAAAACAAGCGTCTTAGGACGGTAATAGATACCCATTCAGATCAACTATATAGGGCGCGGTTATTTACCATTAATCACAGGCCTGTACCTTTTCACTCCATAGTAGAGCATAAAGCAATTATTGCATGTATGAAGGCTAAAGACAGTAATGCAGCCCGTGTTTTAATGCAATCACATCGAAATCGCGCGCGTAATGAAATCCTTACAGCAGTTGAAAAGATTAGCGAAATAAAGTAATCGAAAGCTTATTTAATTTTAGAGAAGGGTCCATTTGATCCTCATAAAAGTCGAATGCTTATCTCATTAAGACCTTTTGGAAAGAAAGTAACATAACCGGTATTCCTTGAATTCGGAGTAACCGGTTATGTTTTTTGGGGGAAACATCGTTTTTCACGTTCATAGTTGTACTTATGCGTCTCAAAAAGATTCTCCCTTAAAAAAAATAGCCTGATTTAGTGCTGACAATCTAAAACACTATCAATTCGTTCAGGGTAAGTGTATATATTTAAAGACTGGTTGCGAATGAAACCTACCGTTGTGATTTGTAACTCCTCTGCAAGGTTTAGTGCCAATTCTGTTGGAGCGGATTTAGTTAGTACCACTTCACAGCCGATTTTAGCTGTCTTTAATAAAATCTCTGATGAAAGACGGCCGCTGAAAACAAGGATTTTATCATGCATCGTAATTCGGTTTTTTAAACAATATCCATATATTTTATCAAGTGCATTATGACGTCCAATGTCCATTCTGCTTAGAACAATTCCGTTACGGTCGCAAAGAGCTGCGTTATGGACACCGCCTGTCTGTTGGAACGTTTGCGCAGAGCTCTGCATTTCGTTCATTAAGCGGAAACAATCTTCCACTGAGATTGTAACGTTCCTGTTCTTCATCTTTTTTGCAGTAAATTTATCATTTACAAAAACAAATCCCTGCCGGCTTGCCCCGCAGCAGGATGTAATATAGCGCTTATTATGAAACTGCTGATAGTATGAGTTGACTCTGGCCGTCTTTATGTGAACGTAGCCTTCTCCTTCCTGCAGCCATACATCTTGAATATCTTCATATTTGCGGATAACCCCTTCAGAAGCTAAATAACCAATTACCATATCTTCTATATGCTCTGGCGTACAGACCATCGTAACAAATTCTTCATCATTAATTTTTACGGTGACAGGGTACTCGGTGACAATGCGATCCTCTTTGTACTCAGCTCTTCCGCTAGTGAAACGGAGAATTTTCCGGTTTGTTTCTGCTGGCGTCACGGTCATTCCCTCCCTTTATGTATAATGTGTTCGAAACTTTCCAACATTTTGCTGAATTTATAGCTATTACATATACAGGTGGGAAGGGGGATAGACCCCCTTCCCTGTATACAGTTATTCTTTTATTCCTTTTCCCAAACCCTTTAAAAAGTGAAGGCCAAAATTCATCGCACGGTTCACATCCGGGTCTTTCAATGCTTTCATTAAATCAAATAAGCGGACTTTTTGATCGTTGTTTTCTTTTGCTTCTTCGAGTCCACTGGTGACACCTGCCAGCAATTTTTTTGTTTGTTCCGGATCAATAGCGGTTAAAATACCGGCCGCAGCCATCACATTGTTGATAAGGGAGGTCATTTCTTTTCGGCCTATCTGGCCCAATGCCACTTCTGCAATGTTTTCTTTTGCTTTCAACATCGATTCTGCGGCTTCAAGAATGCCGCTGTCATGAAGCTCGCGAACAATGGCCATTGTTTTTTGAAGCGCTTCTTCATTTTCTGTTAAGCTGTCTGTTAATTTAGTCATTGACTGCTGCTTTTTTTCTTCTTCATTCCATTCCCGTTTTTTGAACGTGCTGATCGGACTTGCCATTCTCTTACCTCCAATGTTTAGTCAACTAATGAAACATATCCTGGCCGTTTCCACTTGCGTTCAACTTCCACTCCATTTTGAGGGTGGCGTTTTTTCGTTCTTGGACTTGTTTTTGGAAGTGGATTTTCTCCGCTAACGCTCAGCACTTCCATCCGCACCTTTGTTTGTTTATAAGCAGGTGTATGGGTGATAATATCAAATCCATTCCCGGTCAGAAGGTTGACCGCATTTTCATGACTGGTCGAGTGCATCGGTACATACACTTCTTTCCCATAAACACGGTCTGACACTAATACATTCAGCTTAATCGAACCGTAAGGAGATAAAAGGCGAACCAGTGATCCGCTTTCTACACCGCGCTCTCTTGCGAGTTCTGGTGATACCTCTACGAAAACCTTTGGCAGCTTTTTGTTCATGCCGTTTGATTTGTTGGTCATATTTCCTTCATGAAACTGTTCTAAAAGCCGTCCATTATTGAGCGTTAAATCAAATTCAGCCGGGTATTCCACTGGCGGTACATAATCAAACAGGGCAAAACGCGCTTTTTTGTCCGGGAAATTAAAGCCGTCCGTAAACAGGAGAGGCGTGTCTGTGCCATCTTGAGAACCCCAGCTAAAGCTATTCCAGCCTTCTAGTACATCATAATCACATTGACTGAAAAATGGTGTTAAACTCGCCATTTCCGCAAAAATTTCACTCGGGTGAGAGTAGTTCCACTCATAGCCAAACCGCTTTGCCATCTGCATGAAAATCCACCAGTCCGGCTTACTGTCTCCAAGTGTGTCCAGTGACTGATACAAACGCTGAACGCGGCGTTCTGTATTGGTGAACGTACCGTCTTTTTCTAACGATGGAGCGCCTGGCAAAATCACATCTGCAAATTGAGCCGTTGTCGTAAAGAAAATTTCCTGCACAACCAGGAAATCTAATTTCGCCAGCATATCCTGTGTATGGTTAGAGTCTGCATCTACCCATGCCATATCTTCACCGGCAATATACATGCCTTTTAAATCTCCTTTATCAATCGCGGCAAGCATTTCAATGTTATCAAGCCCTGGTTTCGAGGAAATATCAACGCCATAGGCTTTTTCGAATTTAGCGCGGATCTCATCGTTTGTAACAGACTGGTATCCAGGGAAGATGTTTGGCATCGTACCCATATCCGCCGCACCCTGGACATTATTGTGGCCGCGAAGCGGGTACGCCCCTGCACCTGGACGGGCCATATTACCGGTAACGAGAAGCAAGTTGGCAATAGCGGCTGACGTATAGGAACCGGCACTATTTTGTGTGACACCCATACCCCAGCAAATCGCTGTTCCATCTGCATCACGGATCATTTCCGCCATTTGAATCAGTGTTTCTTTCGAGATATTTGTTTCTTTTTGGGCAAATTCAAGCGTAAAGCGCTCCAGTCCTTTTACGTAGTCATCGAAGAAGTTTACTTTTTCGTCAACAAATGCCTGGTCATGCCAGCCCTGGTCGATCATATATTTTGCCACAGCCGAAATCCATACATAATCCGTTCCTTGTTTTGGACGAATAAACAAGTCCGCACGATCTGCCATCTCGTGCCTGCGCAGATCAACCGTAATTAACTTTTGCCCGTGCAATTTGTGAGCACGTTTAATTCTTGTCGCAAGCACTGGATGTCCTTCCGCAGGCGCACAGCCTACCAAAATAACAAGGCCTGCAGAAGCAATATCTTTAATTGTGCCCGAGTCACCGCCGATGCCGCCTGTTTGCTGTAATCCCCAGGAAGCAGGAGACTGGCAGTAGCGCGAACAGTTATCGACGTTATTTGTTTCAAATACCTGGCGAGCCATTTTCTGCATCAAGTAGTTTTCTTCATTGGTCATTTTAGAAGAAGAGATAAAGCCGAGGGCATCGCTGCCATATTGCTCCTTAATGCCTCCAAGCTTGCTTGCAACAAGATCTAGCGCTTCTTCCCATGTTGCCTCCACAAATTCATTGCCTCGACGGATCATGGGTGATGTAATCCGTTCTTCGCTGTTCACAAAATCCCAGCCGAATTTGCCTTTTACACAAGTTGAAATGGCGTTAACAGGTGCTTTTGATGTGGGCTGCACTTTAAGAATCTTCCGGCCTTTTGTCCACACTTCAAAAGAGCAGCCGACACCGCAAAATGTGCACACGGTTTTGGTTTTTTTTGTTCTTGTTTCGCGCATTGCTGCTTCAATCTCAGAGACAGCAAAAATACCGCTGTAGCCAGGCTCCACATCTTTTACCAGATCAATCATTGGATTTAATAAATTAGGTTCTATTTTTGTCATAAATCCGGCTTCACCGAGCATTGATTTTTCCATCAATGCATTACAAGGGCAGACCGTGACACATTGACCGCAGCTCACACAAGAAGAATCATTAATGGTTGTTCCCCTCTTATCCCATAAAACGCGTGGACGTTCTGCTTCCCAATCTATTAAAAGAGTTTCGTTGACTTGCAGGCTTTGGCATACTTCCACGCACTGGCCGCAGGCAATACACTGGTTTGGGTCGTAGCGGTAAAAGGGGTGGGACATATCTACTTCGTTTGGATCTGCCTTCGGTGTAAATGGATACTTTTGATGCTCAATGCCCATCATTTCAACTGTGTTATGCAGCGTACAGTTTCCATTATTGTTGTCACATACTGTACAATACAGCATGTGGTTTTCAAGCAGCCGGTCCATTCCTTCTGTTTGCGCAGCCTTTGCCCGGTCAGAAGAAAGCGAGATATTCATTCCATTAGATACAGGTGTGGCGCAAGAACGTACCAGTTTTCCGTCTGCTTCGACAATACATGTATCACAGGTTTGGATTGGATCTACTTCCGGGACGTAGCATACTTGCGGAAGGGCAAGGCCGGCCTGGTTAACGGCTTCTAAAATACTGGTGCCAGGCTGTACGGTATATTCTTGATGATTCAAATAAATGTTTATGTATTCCTGATTCATTGCAATGCGCTCCTCTTTATTAGGGAATAAAAAAATCCAGCACAGCAAACACCTCTAAGGTGTTTATTGTGCTGGATTAACCAATTAGCATATGCCTACTAATGTGCCATTCCACCATAAATTTATGTAATAGAGCCTTAACAAAAAAATTATTAAGAATTCCATTTATACCTCATTATTTTAAAAATAATTATACGCCTCTTGCTTGAAAAGACAAGATGGTAAGGAAATTATTTTTCGTTTTTTTTTGTTTTTCAACGTATAATAGTTGGTAGAAGGGATGAGAAATGATGAAAAAAGAATCCGCTTTCAATGAGATTATTCGAAAAGTAAGAAAGGATTTATTCGGAAAAGGACCAGAAAAAATTTACACCTATTTCGTTGAAAATATGGCTGTCACCAAAATGCATGGAAATTTGACCGTGTCGGAAAAATTCATATCAAAAACAGCAGAAGGGCAGCAAATGGTTCATAATGCACGAACAGTCATGATACAGGAATTATATAAAGAAAATATACCTGAAGGTTTGGAAGAGCTTGTTGGATCTAAATTATTGCATCTATTTAATGATATTAAAATAGAAGAGGACCTGGCAATCTCGGTGTTTATTTTCGAGAAGCCAATTAAATAGGTTACAAGTATTCATTTTTGACAGCGTATAAAGCATATAAGCCAGCTTTTGCGAAGAAATACGAAAAGATGTCGATTATCACAAATGGGCACATAGGATATCTATCCAAATCCAGTGGCAGAGACAGAAAAGGAAACAACGCTTGAAGGAGAAGAGGGCGGTCAGCCTATTAAAAACAACTTAAATCAAATGAAATTTATCCGTCAATGATTTAGTGATTCCAATAAAGTGAGTGGATCCCTCTTATAGCACTCAAAAGAGTCAGGGGAATCCTGGCTGGATATAACGCCGATCAAATGAATCTGTTAGCATTGAACACAGCCATAGAGGTAGCGCACGTAGAGAAACAAGGAAAAGGATTTGCTGTTGCTGTTGATGAGATGAGAAGATGGGCGGAACAGCCGCAGTCCTCAACAAAATTAATTGCCGAATTGGTCAACCACATTCAAAAAGATATGGAAATTGAACAACTGGATAACTTCAAACTAAAAAAGTCGAATTCCTTACTACGCTAAGGACTCGACTTTTTTAATCAGGCTGATTAACCGTTATAAAATTGACTAGCATCTATCCTGGTGGCATTTTCCCCTTAACCTGCTTTAACGTCGCTACTATAAGAAAGCTGACAATCACCAATAGAAGCCATGAACTCACCTTTCCTAGATGAACGAGACTCCATGCATCGGTTTGGTTTGGGTATTCCCAGGCGCCAAAGAACGTTGCGATATTTTCCGCTATCCATATAAAGAACCCGATGAGCACAAAAGAAAGTGCGAGCGGCATACGGTAACGAGTTCCATCAATCTCATATGTGACCCATGATTGCCAAAAGACAATAATGACAAGTCCGGATAACCACCAGCGAACGTCAATCCAATAATGGTGGGTGAAAAAATTTAAATAAATTGCCGCTGTAAGAGGCACAACGATCAAAAATGGCGGCCATTTAACCAGTTCAACGTTCAGCCTCCTCCACGCCTGGCAAAGATAACTCGCTACACTTGCATACATAAATCCGCTATATAGAGGCACGCCAAAAAATTTAAAATATCCTTCCTCTGGATAAGACCAGGAACCCATATGCACTTTGAAAAGTTCAAGTACGAGTCCAATAAGATGAAACAATGTAATAACCTTTAATTCATCCCGGGTTTCAAGTCCGGAACGCACCATCCCCCACTGCATGAGAAGGAAGATAATGAGCAGCCAGTCGTACCGTGGCAGAAAAGGAAGTGGTAGGATTTGTGTAAAAGCTAGAGAGGCAAAAATAACGACAGGAAACAAGCATGACAGGGCCTGCTCCCAGCCAAAACGAATGAGTTGTTTGAGTGCTTGCATGATTTGTGCCTCCAAAGGCTTTTTCCGAATATAGTAACCCACTTTATCCACCCTGGATATCTTCATCATTTCGATATTCTAAAATATCTCCGGGCTGGCATTCTAACGCTTTGCAAATGGCCTCTAACGTTGAAAACCGAATGGCTTTTGCTTTTCCATTTTTCAATATTGAAAGATTAGCCATTGTGATGCCAACCCTTTCTGAAAGTTCTGTTACGCTCATTTTCCTTTTAGCCAGCATCACGTCAATATTAATGATTATTGCCATTGTTTTCACCTCAGACGATCAAGTCATTTTCTGATTTTATATCGATGGCTTCCTGCAAAAGCTTTTGCAGAACAGCTGCAAAGACGGCAATCACCATAGAAGCAAAGATAGGGACCATTCCGATTAATACGAGACCCGGTGCGTCATCTATCTCCGCCATGATATAGACTAATGGTAGTGCCACCACATACAACCCACTGATTATGATGGCACAGCTTTTTATATTCTTTAGAGCCCTTACAGATAATTTTGAGAAAGCTTTGTTTTTGTCAATATAACTCAAAAGTTTAAAAGCCTGATACAGAGCCGTGTAAAACGGTACCGTCGCTATATACATAACCATTAAAATGCCATATACCACAAAAGCCACATCGGCGCCTCTTTCTGCTGCTTCATTTGCTTCATTCGCTATTTGAGGCAGCAAAAATAGACACAAAGCAAGAACAGGAATCCCGATAAGAATCACAGCGATCTTTAAAAAAAGCGTTGACACTTGTTTCATAAAGCACCTCACTTATTTATTTGTTAATTTGAATTTAGCATGTTATTTATCGTTTTACAATAAATTTTTATTTAATTTTATAATGTTTTTATCGTGTTTTCGAAAATAAATGAGTGATTAGTGTCAGGAATTCAGAAAAAGTAGATGCGCTCCATTCACCTGGAATGGATATAAGACAAGGTGATTTCAAAGACCCGGCTTCTTAGATAAAGCTTTTGGCGGCATTGATTGCTTATTGGTGATGTCGGCTACAAAACCGATTAATGAAAAGCGCATTGCTCAACATGCCCATGCGATTAACGCTGCAAAACGTGCAAATGTAAAGCTTTTAGCATACACAAGCAGTACAAAAGCTGACAACACTACACTTGCTATGGGTCCGGTGCATAAAGCGACAGAAGAAGCCATATTAGTGACATTCCATGATGTCTTTTACGTAACGATTTATACTTGGAAATGGAATTAAATACAATAAAAGCGTATCTGGCAGGCGTACCAATTGTGAGAAACACTGGGGAATGGAAAGGATTGACAGGCCTAAAGCTTGAAACCATCCTTGGCTGTGTGTTATCAACAGTTGCGCTGGTAATGGGGATTCCATTTTGAGAATCTGTTCAAGCAGGGGCTGTGATGGCAACAAAAATACTGGCAAACGAATTCGTTGCCATGCTGGGCTTTGCTCCGCTTATTGATACCTTAACGGCCAAAACAGTCGGTATTGTATCTGTATTCCTGATCAGCTTTGCAAGATTCTCATCAGTCGGAATCATCCAGGGAACCGTGCAAAGCTTTAGCCAGGAGCAAGGAACGAAAGTGGCTAGTTTTGGTTTGAAAATACTTTTGGTGGCAACGGTGGCTTCTGTTCTTTCTGCAACCATCGTCAGTCTGTTTCTTTAAGAGTAGAGGAAAGAAAACAAAGGCTTTTTGCAGTATGAAGACAAAGTCTTTCGTTTTTAAAAGAGCTGATAGATAAAGCTTGCCGGACTTCGGGCATCTAGGTTAGTGCGGGAGGCTCCTCGGCTGCGCCTGCCCCTGCCCCGTGGAAAGCAGGGCTACCCGGACGCCGCCGGCCCATTTTGTTTACGTATACAGTCATCAATACTTTGTCTACATTATGAGGTCTTTCGTTGACAAATTTACTTGATAGGAATTAAGAACAGATTCGACATGGAGAAGCGATCTCTAATCTGGAATTACAAGAATACAATGCACGAAAAAGAGACTTTCCCTCGCAGAAAGCCCTTTTCTTTTGTTTGAAATTATTGAAAGTAATTGCTAAAGAATTACCAAAGTAAATAATGTAATACAGAAATAAGAGTTAAGAACTATATATAGTTTTCACAAGTGTTGATCACTGTTTTCTATTTCATAAACCTGAAATTAACTTTTTCACTTATTCTTCAGAGAAAGTTAAATTATACGTCTGCACAAAATCAATGAACTCCTTTACCATTGTCAATTCTAAAAGTTCTTCTCTGTATAACACACGGGTTTCCCACAGAATGGGAGATCCATTTTTGTCCATAAGGACAACCTTTTGCAACTGGTCGTTTTTTTCAAGCACAATACTCGGTGAGATACAATAACCCAGATTATTAAGAACCATTCTTTTTGCAATTTCCACGTTGTCGACATCCATATGACTGATTGAAGGTGTAGAAAAGTGGTCTTTCCACCAGTTATCAATAATCATGTCTAATGCAGGGTCGGTCTGGTAAATGACTCTTCGCATGGAAGGGAGGTCTTCTAATGATATTTTTTGAGAGGAAAGGATACAAATACTTTCTTCTGAAATTGTCAGGCTTTTATTTGGCCAGTTATGATTTCCTCTGACTATTCCTACATGTGCTTCCTGTTTATAAACCGTTTGGATCACATCACTATTTACACCAGTAGTGACATGAAACTCAACTTTAGGAAACTTTTCATTAAAAGCTTTGAGAAGCTGGGGTAGTCGATAAAAAGCAAACGTTCTCGATACGCTTAACCGTAAGGTGCCCTTCACTTCATTCCCTCTGTTCCAGAGCTGTTCTTCTATTTTCTGCTGTTCTTTCAACATAGCTACGGCATGTCTTACTAATAGTTCTCCTTCTTCTGTAAAATCGACCCCTTTTCGTCCTCGATAAAAAAGTTTTATATCAAATTCTTTCTCAATCTGCTGTAGGCGATATGTTAAAGTTGGCTGTGCAATATATAGCCGCTCCGCTGCTCTGGTAATATTTTTTTCTTCATAAACGGTTTGTAGAATAATCCAATCTTTTGTACCCATTTTAAGCTCCTCTCATTATCGAAAATATCTATCAATCCTTATCCAAATTAAATATTTTATTAATTATTATAACTATAATACATTTATTATATAGAAAATAATTCATTTTCTTTCGTGTATAAAGCCTTTATTAAAACAGTAACTAAAAGGAACAGGAGGCAATAATTTGACAGAAAAAACCTATCGAATTGGACTTATTCACGCAACGATGAACTCAGTTCCGTCGATTTTAGAGGCATTTCGTGAGCATGCTCCCCATGTTACGTTAGTAAATTTTATGGATGAAAGTTTGATCTTTGAATTAAACGAAACGAATACAGTAACAAAAGATATGATCAGACGATTAATGAATTTAGCCCAAAAAGCTGCCAATCATGGAGTAGACGGGATACTGCTGACATGTTCTTCTTTTACGCCGGCCGTTGCGGAAATCAGCCACTTGTTTGATGTTCCAATGTTAAGCGCTGATTTAAGCATGCTTGAGGAGGCAGTAGAGAGGGGAAGCCGCATTGGAGTCATTGCCACTGTAGAAGCCGCTGGACCTACAACAACAAAATTGTTAGAAGGAATTGCAGCTAAACGTCAAAAGAAAGTTTTTATTGAAACCGCTGTTATTTCTGAAGCTTTCGAAGCGTTGCAAAATCGACAAGAGGCTAAACATGACGAGCTTATTCACCAGAAGGTAGAAGAGTTATCTTCGGAGTGCGACGTTATTCTTTTTGCCCAATTTTCTATGGCCAGGGCGCTCAAAACCTTAAAAATTAAATCAAAGCCAGTATTGACCAGTCCTGAAATGAGCGTAAAAGCAATTGTTGATGCAGTAGCGAAAAAGTTGGCAGTTTTAAATGATTAATGTTGATTTAATGCATGTAACTTCCCTGACGAGGGAAATCCTGTTAAACAATCAGGAGAAAAAGTGACGGATGTTATCAGCCCATTTAACGGAGAAGTGGTTGGAAAAGTGAGTGTAGCTTCGAAAGAGATTGCTGAAAATGCTATTGAATCCGCTTACCAAACTTTTCATCAAATAATGAAGAAAATGCCGACTTTCCAGCGTACGGATATTTTACGTAAAACAGCGGATTTGCTGGAAGAGAAAAAGAAGAATTTGCACAAATTCTTGTGTTAGAAGCAGGAAAGCCCATTCGTGACGGCCGAGGGGAAGTAGGAAGAGCCGTACAGGTTCTTCGTTTTGCAGCGGATGAAGCGAAAAAAAATGAAGGAGAACTTGTTCCGATGGATGCGGCCATTGGTGGAGAAAACCGAATTGGAATGGTTCGCCGTCTGCCAATAGGCGTTACTTCTGCTATTACACTCTTTAATTTTCCTCTGAACCTGGCTTTGCACAAGCTGGCACCAGCGTTTGCCGCAGGGAATACGGTCGTTTTAAAACCAGCAGGCAAACACCGCTCTCAGCTCATATGCTTGTAAAGTTATTTGAAGAAGCAGGACTGCCTAAAGGTGCACTCAATTTGGTAGTCGGAAACGGGTCAGAAATTGGGGATGTTAAGGCAGCTGCCACAGGGTTAGTACTTGGAGCCTTCGCCTTCTCCGGACAGGTTTCTATTTCAGCACAGCGTATTTACGTACAAAAAGGGGTTTATGAGGAATTTTTAAATCAATATGTTTCTACGGTAAAGGACTTGGTCATTGGCAATCCAGCAGAAGAATCAACGGATATTGGGCTAATGATCAGCGAAAAAGAAGCCATCCGTGCGCACAACTGGATCCAAGAAGCTGTCCAGGCAGGTGCAAAACTGGCGATTAGCGGCAGCCGGAATGGAACGCTGCTGGAGCAAACGATTCTTGTAGATGTTTAGCCGGATATGAAAGTAGTGTGCGAGGAAACATTTGCGCCAATTGTTTCTGTGATTCCATTTGAAATAGAAGAAGTCATTGAAATGGCAAATGATTCTGTATTCGGATTGCAGGCGGGAGTATTCACTAATGACATTAACCGCGCTATGCGGGTAGCTGAAAGTCTTGAAACAGGAGGCGTTTGGATCAATGAAACGTCTATATATCGCCAAGACAATTACCCTTACGGAGGATTTAAATTAAGCGGTGTTGGAAAAGAAGGAGTTAAATATGCGATTGAGGATATGACTGAAATCAAGTTTATTGGTATTAAATTAAGCTAAGGAGGAATGGACCATGGGAATTTCATATTTTTGTACAGCTGGAACGCTAATTACAGGGACAGGACCTATAGCTTAAGTAGGGGAACAGGCAAAAAAATTAGAAGCCACAAAAGTGATTATTGTAACGGACAAAATTATTCGTGAAACAGGGTTACTGTCTAGAGTGATGGAACCACTGGCTACAGCTGACCTGGAAGCAGATGTTATTGATGATGTAGTACTTGAACCACCATTTGAAAACTTAGAACAGCTGGCTGCCCAGATTGAAGGAAAAGGCTATATGATCTGCTTGTAGGTGTAGGAGGCGGCAGTGCACCAGATATTACAAAAGTGCTTTCCATCATGTTAACAAACAAAGAAGATGTGCGCAATTTTGTCCGCATTGACAAAGTAAAGAATTCGGGAGTTCCTGCAATTCTGATTCCGACTACAGCCGGAACTGGCTCGGAAGTAACGTACAATGCTATTTTTACCGATACACGAGACAAAGTAAAAAAGGAATTGTTAGCCCATATTTGCTTCCAAGTGTAGCCATTGTAGATGCTGAACTGACATTGACCGTCCCTCCAGCGGTTACAGCGGCAACTGGAATGGATGCGTTAGTATATGCTGTAGAGTCATATACGGCCATTCGGGCTGGAGAGCTAACAGACGGCATCGCTCTTCAGGCGATCAAGCTGATTTCGCGTTCTATTCATAAAGCCGTATATAACGGAAAAGATCTAAAAGCACGTGAAGATATGGCAATGGGCAGTCTTCTGGCAGGGATTTCTCTTGGAAATGCAGGAGTTGGGGCTGTTCACGCTCTGGCTTATCCACTTGACGGTAAATTTAAAGTGCCGCATAGTGTTGCCAACTCGCTCCTGCTGCCGTATGTCATGAAATATAATGTAGTCGCAGACTTGGAGAAATTTGCAGAAGTGCTTGGAGAAAATATTGAAGGACTATCACTTCGTAAAGCAGCAGACCGTTCCGTTGCAACGCTTGCCCAGCTGTCCCAGGATGTCGGCATTCCTTCCAGCTTGAAAGAAGTAGGCGTAACAGTTTCCGATATTCCAGCTTTGGCGGAAGAAGCAAGCAAAGTCGATCGTCTATTAAATAACAATCCAAGATGGCTAACAGTGAAAGAAATCCAAAAGATTTATGAAGAAGCATACGGCGCTGTTGAAGAGCCATCACTTGCTTGATAAGCCCCGTTAAACATACACGTCCAGATTCACTGTACTAAATGAATCAGCAGGAGGCAAAATCATGAGTTATTTTTCAGAACTAAAAAACAAAAAGGTAGTCATTGTCGGCGGAAGCAAGGGAATTGGCAAAAATATTGCCCTTGCCTTCGCAGAGTTAGGCTCAGACGTTATCATTATTGGCAGAAACGAGCAGGATCTTCAAGACACAGCAGCGGAACTGCAGCAGCATAATCCTCAATGTTCGTATTTAACAGCGGATATTCAGGATGTACAGCAAATTTACAGCATGATTGACCATGCTTATGAGCGTCTTGGCCGGATTGATGTCCTGGTAAATAACGCAGGCATTAATATTGCAAAACCGTCATTAGAAGTGACAGAAGAAGACTGGAACCGGGTGCTTGATACCAACTTAAAAGGAACATTTTTTTGTACCCAGCGGGCTGGAAAATATATGATTGAGCAGGGACACGCCGGCAAAATCATTAATATTGTGTCCCAGATGGCATTCGTTGGATACATCAAACGTGCAGCCTACTGCTCCAGCAAAGGCGGAGCAGTACAGTTGACAAAAGCGCTGGCGGTTGAATGGGCTGAACATCAAATTAAGGTCAATGCCGTGGCGCCAACATTTATTGAAACTGATTTTACCAAAGCAATGTTTGAAGATCCAGACTTTCATCAGGATGTTTTAAGCCGTATTCCGCTTGGTTCGTTAGCAAAGCCACAGGATGTTACAGGAGCAGTGCTATTCCTGGCTTCGGATATGGCGAATTTTATTACAGGTGAAACGATTCGAGTAGACGGCGGCTGGACAGCAATATAAGTATAATAGACTTATACGATTGTAATGAATAGTCTCCATATTTCAGATGCCTTCTTGATTTATAGCGTAAGAACTTTTTCTTGTTCTATTTGTTGAGGAGGCATTTTTCATCATAAGAAAAGGAGAGGTTTGATGAAAGCAATTGTCGTAATGCAATTTGGTGGACCCGAAGTATTAACCTATACAGAAATTAATCAGCCAAAGGCAGGTCCTGGCCAAGTACTCATCAAAGTGGAAGCCTGCAGTGTAAACTTCAGTGATATTAAAACACGGCGGGGATCTAAAGGAAATGGCAAGGTCCCTTACGTGCCTGGAATTGATGCAGCAGGAATCATTACAGAAGTAGGCGAGAACGTACATGGCCTTACCGCCGGGCAAAGAGTAATAGCTTTTCCAAAAGGCGGAGCTTACGCTGAGTATGCGGTTGCACCTGCAAATCTTACCTTCCCTATTTCAGAAGAAATTGATTTTTTAACGGCTGCCGCGGCACCTATTGCTTCGTTTACGGCTTACCAGCTTCTAGCGGATGTTGCCCGCATTCAGGCAGGGGAAACCGTCTTGGTTCATGCATCCGGCGGGGGTGTGGGAACAACCGCGATTCAGTTAGCAAAGCTGCTAGGTGCGGGCAAGGTAATCGGTACTGTAAGCAAGGATGAAAAAGCAGCCGTTGTTTTAGAAGCGGGAGCAGACCATGTCATTAATACATCAACAGAAGACTTTGCCCAAAAAACGCTCGAATTTACAAACGGTGCAGGAGTTGATATTGTTTTAGATTCCATTGCAGGAGACGTAACCGAAAAAAGCCTGGACTGCCTGGCGATGTTCGGAAGAATCGTACACTTTGGCAATGCTGGAGGAAACAGCGGGTTGATCCAAACAAAAGACCTTCATGCAAGCTGCCGGTCCATCCGCGGCTTCAGCTTTGGAACCATAAGAAAGCACAGGCCGGAACTTGTACAACCTGTTGCCTCGCAAATTATTCGTTATTTAGAAGAGAAGCGTTTAAATATGGTTGTTGGCCACACCTATAAACTGGCTGATGCAGCCAAAAGCCATGCGTTAATCGAAGAAAGAAAAAGCAAAGGGAAAATGGTTTTAATTCTTCCTGATTCTGAATTAAATCAATCCCTGCAGCTGTAACAGTTTTCAAGGTTCAAGAAAATGAATAAAAAAGAGATCCAAAGAAATAGTGGGCAAAAACTTGAAAAACAATCAAATAAGCTATGCTTTTATGCTCCAATCATAAGAGAGAAGAATAATAGAGATACAGAATGACGACTCTTAAACAAGCTGTACTACAAATACATGAAGCAAAAAGGGAGGGGAATCGAAATTCATTCTACAGTTACTGTATAAAATAGGAATGATTTAAGTTTAGCTTATTTTCCAGGAGTTGCAGAATTTTGTTTTAAACGTCAAAAAAGATGATGCCAAAATATATGATTACACGAAGAAAAGGCACCTCGTGGCTGTTGTATCCAATGGTACAGCGATGCGGGATCCTAAAAATATTGGCCCTAAAGCGTCCATGTCAGTAATAGAAGTAAAGGAGTTATTTTTTAAAGCATTTGCCGATGTAGATGCTTTCCCGGTTTGCCTGGACACAACAGACACTGATAAAATGATAGAAACTGTGAAGATACTGAAACCGTCTTTTGGTGGTGTAAATCTAGATGATATTGCAGCTTCTCAATGTTTTGACATTGAATAACGGCTGCAGGAAGTGTATCAAATTCCTTCTTTTCCTAATGATCAGTATGGCACCGCTATTGTTACCGCTTCAGGATTTATCAATGCGGCGCGAAAGCCGGTACATATAGAAGAGATTCGAACTCGGCTGGCAGCATTCGCTCCTGAAGAGCCAGCAGAGGCGCTTGCATTACAATAATAATCAGTACTGAAAAAAGAGCGGAGGCGGTGGAATGGATTATCGGGATTGGGAAATCATCAAGGCTTTGTATGAGCACAAAAATATCACAAAGACCGCTCACTCTTTTTTTTTAACCCAGCCGGCCCTAACGAGTCGTTTGAAACTTATGGAGCGTGAGCTGGATATAAAGATTATAGCTGCCCGCAACAAAAAGGGTATTCACCTTACGCCACAGGGGGAGTACCTGGCCACGGAAGCGGATGAAGCCCTGTCTCTTTACCGAGAAATCAAAGAGAATATACTCAACATGAACGGTGAGATAAGAGGGACGTTACGGATAGGGGCGTCTAATTTTTTCACAAAATATAAACTTCCGCTCCTTTTAAAGAAATTCAAAGAACAGTATCCTTTAGTGGAATTTAAGGTGCGTACGGGCTGGAGCAGCGATATAATGAAAGCCCTTTATAATAAAGATATTCACATTGGCTTTGTACGAGGCGATTATAGCTGGAGAGATCAGAAGCATTTGCTTTTTGAAGAAACCCTGTGCATCGCATCGATTGATAAATTAGAAATTGACCAGCTGCCTTTCAAACGAAGAATTGAATATAAAAGTGAGTTTCTGCTAAAGTTATTAATCGATAATTGGTGGGTTGAAAATTATTCTGCTTCATCTTTAACCAGCATTAAAGTGAACAGGGTGGATACATGCAAGGAAATGGTGCTTAATGGAATAGGATATGGTATCCTGCCTAGCATGATTCTAGAAGGTGAAGAAGCTTTACATAAAATTATTTTAAAAGATAAACAAGGCGAAGCGATTTTACGAAGAACATGGATGTACTCATACAAGGGATGGATGGAATTAAAAATAGTAAAAGCATTTGTGGAATTTATAGAGAGAGAATTTTTTAATCATACATGTGAGCAATGAAGTTTTGTCTGTTTTTTAGTGGGAAGGAGCAAAATGTAGTGGAATACCGGGACTGGGAAATTTTAAAGGTGCTTTATCAGCAAAAGAATATTACAAAGACAGCAGATACTTTGTTTATCTCCCAGCCAGCTCTGACCAATCGCTTGAAGCAGATACAAGAAGAGTTCGGGGTTAAGATCATAAACCCTGTAAGAAGAGGAATCGAGTTTACGGCTGAGGGAGAATATCTTGCCCAAAACGCTCTAAGGGTACTTGAGCATTATCAAAGTGTAAAAGAAACCTTGGCGGAGATTGGTAAAAAGCCAGCTGGTATATTACGAATTGGAGCGTCTAGTTTTTTTACCAAATATAAGCTCGGTCCTATATTGAAAAAGTTCCAGTCAGCGTACCCAGCAGTTGAATTTCATATACTAACCGGCTGGAGCAGCGAAATTGTTAAATCCCTTTATAATCAGGACATTCATATTGGGTTTGTGCGTGGAGATTTTCAATGGGAAGGGAAAAAGCAACATCTTTTTGAGGAAACAATGTTGGTTGCGTCTGTAAATAAGATTCATCTATCAAATCTTCCATATGAGTCGAGAATTGAGTATCAAACCGATTCTCATCTTAAAAATATTATTGGTGATTGGTGGAAGGCACACTACTCAGAAGCACCGTCAATCAGCATGGAAGTGGATGATGTAGAGACCTGCAAAGACATGGTGGTAAATGGGATAGGGTATGGCATTCTTCCGAGTGAAATTCTAAAGGATACAGATAACTTGTATAAAATAGAAATCACAAATCGGGAAGGTGAGAGGATTAATAGAGAAACCTGGATGTATTATAATGAGGAATCTCTTGAAATCACTTCAGTGAAAGCTTTTGTTGACTTTATCGAAGCGGGTAATTGGTAAAGTAGAGAAGGGAAAAGTGCTTCCCTGTGCAGTGACTATTGCGCAGGAGGGCACTTTTTTGCTGTTTAAAAAATCTTTCTATAAAAAGGCGGTTATACAAGGAACAAGACAAATAAGACCTGATTGAGGGAATCATTCTCATTTAAGCGGGGCAAAGCTTGGAGCGTCTACACTTA